>CAVOQO010000001.1:0-19894 GCA_963698355.1 uncultured Gammaproteobacteria bacterium
CCCGTGACCCGTGCCGCCCATTACGACTCGACCACCCGCAACCTCGTCGCCCTATCGGTCCTCTTGGGCCTGGCGCTGGCCCCCGAGATCGCCGCCGCCAACGTCCTCGACAACTTCGGCAACGCCATCCTCGGCATCCTCAACAACACCTTCCTGCGCGCGCATCGCCATCGTCGCGGTGATCGGCTCCGGGCCTGATGGCGCTCTCCGGGCGCATCCAGTGGATGGCCTTCATCGTGGTGATGCTCGCCGTGGTGATCATCTTCGGCTCGGCCGGCATCGTCGACTACATCCGCGACAACTCGGCGACCGCCGCCCTCGGCGTGGCCCAGGTCTTCGGGCATGTCGTCTGACCCCTGTTCCAGGGCATGACCCGGCCGGCGATGCTGGCCGGGGTCACCTACTCGGGGGTGATCCTCAACCTGATGCTGGTCGTCACGCCGTTCGTCCTGCTGAACCGCTTCTGGCCGCTTGCTCGCGGCGCTCCCGATCCACGGGATCATGTGGCTGGTGTGCCGGCTGGACCCCCGGTTCTTCGACCTGCTGCTGGTGTGGCTGCAGACCGGGGCCAACGCGCGCCACCGTCATCTGTGGAAGGGCTCGACCTACCGGCCATGAAGGCACTGAAGCTCCACCGCGAGGAACGCCTGGCGGCCTCCCTGGTGCCGCTGCAGGCGCACCTCACCGACACCATCGCCAAGACCCGCGAGGGCGCCCTGGTGGCCGCCTTCGAGCTGGCGGGCACGGCGTTCGAGGCCAAGACCCCCGAGCAGCGCGACCTCTACAAGGAGCAGCTCAACGTCGCGCTGCGCAACGTCGCCACGCCGCGCCTCGCGCTCTGGTCGGTGCTGGCGCGCCGCCGGGTCCACCCGAACCTCGCGCGGCGCTACCCCAACGCCTTCGCCCAGCGCCTGGGCGATACGCTACGCGGCCCTGCAGGAGGCGCGCACCCTGTACCAGAACCGCCTGCTGCTGGTGCTGGTGTACCGGGCCACCGCCTTGCGCACCGAGGTGGCGTTCTCCAAGGCCGCCGACAAGCGCCTGGTGCGCGAGACCCTGCTGGCCGGCCTCGGCGAGCTGGAGGAGATCGCCTCGAATCTCGGCTCCGCCCTGGTCGACTACGGCCCCCGCCGCCTCGGGACCTACGCGCACGCCGGCAACCGCTTCTCCGAGATCGCCGAGGTCTACGGCCTGCTGCTCAACCACACCCCCGAGCGGGTGCCCGTCGGCCCCTACGACCTCAGCCAGGCCATCGGCTGCAACCGCATCCTGTTCGGCCGCGAGATCTTCGAGGTCCGCCGCCCGGGCGAGAGCCGGTTCGGCGCCGCGCTCGCCCTCAAGGAGTACGTCCCGGCCACCTACCCGGAGATGTTCACCGGGCTGCTGGAAGAGCCCTACGAGCTGAACTGGGTCCAGTCCTTCGCCTTCCTCGACAAGGACCGGGCCAAGGGCCTGTTCGCGACCCAGCGCCGGCGCCTGGTCTCCGCCGGCGACGCGGCGCTCTCGCAGATCCAGGCCCTCGAGGAGGCCCTGGATCAGCTGGTCTCCAACCGCTTCGTGGTCGGCGAGCACAACGCCGCGCTGATCGTCTACGGCGACGACATCGACTCGCTCACCCGCAACGTCGCCTTCGGCCATGCCACGCTGGCCGACCCCGGCAACGTGGTGGTGCGCGAGGACATGGCCCTGGAGGGGCAGCTCTACGCCACCCTGCCGGGCAACACCAAGTACCGCCCGCGCAAGGCGCCGATCACCTCGCTCAACTTCGCCGCCATGAGCCCGTTCTACGCCTTCCCCACCGGCAGGCCCGACGGCCATCACTGGGGCGAGGCGCTGACCCTGTTTCGCTCCACGGCCGACACCCCGCTCTGGTTCACCCCCCACGTGGGCGACGTGGGCCATGTCTCGGTGATCGGCATGACCGGTGCGGGCAAGACCGCGCTGCTGGCGTTTCTGCTCGCGCAGATGCAGCGCTTCCCCGCGCGCCACGTCATCCTCGACAAGGACCAGGGCCTCAAGCTCGCGGTGCACGCCCTCGGCGGCGAGTACCTGAGCCTCAAGAGCGGCGAGCCCACCGGCTTCAACCCGTTCGCGCTGCCCTACAGCGCGCGGCATGCGAGCTACCTGCACGACCTGGTGCGCCTGCTCGCCGGCGGGGCCTGGGACGCCAAGGCCTCGCGCGAGGTCGAGGCCGCGATCAAGGCCCTCTACGGGGTGAGCGCCGAGCACCGCCGCCTCGCCTCCCTGGTGCACTTCCTCGACCAGACCGAGGTCGGCGGCGTGGCCGAGCGGCTGCGCCCCTGGGTGGGGGAGGGGCGTCTCGCCTGGGCCTTCGACAACCGCGAGGATCGCCTCCAACTCGGGCGCCTGAGCGGCTTCGACGTGACCGAGTTCCTCGACCACCCGGATCTGCGCACCCCGATCACCTCCTATCTGCTCTACCGCACCGAGCCGCTGATCGACGGCACCCCGTTCGCGCTCTGGATCGACGAGTTCTGGCGGCTGCTCGACGACCCCTACTTCGAGGACTTCGTGCGCGACAAGCTCAAGACCATCCGCAAGAAGGACGGCATCGTCATCACCAGCACCCAGAGCCCGAGCGACGCCCTCGACTGCGAAGATCTCCGCGGCGCTGCTGGAGCAGACCCCGACCAAGATCTTCCTGCCCAACGAGTACGCCGACGAGGACGACTACCGCAACGGCTTCAAGCTCACCCCGGCGGAGTGGGACCTGCTGCGCCCGCTCACCAAGAGCACCCGCCAGTTCCTCTTGAAGCAGGGCGGGGCCTCCGCCCTGGTGGACTTCGACCTCGCCGGCATGGACCCGGAGCTGGCCGTGCTCTCCGGCACCGAGCGCCTGATCCGCCTGGCCGAGGGCATCAGCCGACGAGCACGGCGGCGCGCTCCCCGACGACTGGCTTTCCTTGTTCGAACGCAGGAGACGTACCCCATGAAGCGATCCATCCTCGCCCTCGGGCTGCTGGCGGCCCTCGCCGCCGGTCGCCGCGCCCAGGCCGGCGGTGTCCCGGTGATCGACGCCTCGAACCTGGCCCAGGCCATCGAGCAGCTCACCATGCTCGGCGAGCAGCTCAACACGATGAACGAGCAGCTCGACACCCTGCGCAACCAGTACGCGACCATCCTCAAGATGTACAACGAGATGCGCGGCACCACCGAGCACGCGCGCATGCTGCCGAATCCCGTCGCCACCCTGCACGACTTCCTCCCGGCGGCGGACCTCGACCCGGCGAGCCTGCTCTCCGGACCGCTGGGCGGCGTCGCCAACGACCTGCGCGACGCCAACGAGCGCTTCAGCGCCGCGGAGCTTTCCGGCGGCACCACCCTCACCCGGTCCGCCGAGCAGTACCAGGCCCGCTCGGACTTCATCTACTCCTACATGGCGCTGGCGAAGGCCGCCTACGAGAGCACCGCGGCCCGCCGGGCGACCCTGGAGACCTTCGCCGCGGCCACCACCACCGCGACCACCCAGAAGGCGATCCTCGACCTCAATACACGAATCGCGGCCGAGAACAGCCTGCTGCTGAACGACCTGGTGCAGCTGCAGGCCCTGCAGCTCATGGCCACCATGCAGCAGCAGAGCCTGGCGCACAACGACGCGGGGATTCATGCGGTGCGGCCGACCAGCCCCGACGACATCGACCTGAGCCGCTGAGGCGGGACAGGTCTTCATAAGCAAAGTGAAAAAGGCAGTAGGAGAAGGAAACGTGAGAAAGCGACTACGGATGCAGAGACTACGGGTGCCCGGCCTCGCGGGGCTGGCACTGGGGTTGGCGCTGGCCCCGAGCCTGACGGGGGCCCGGGAGCTGCACGGCGTGCGCTGGGACGCCGTGGACTGGGAGCGGCTGTGCGCCTCGGTGCAGCCGCTGGAGTACCGGACCGAGCAGGGGCACGTGTGCCCCAAGGTCCATCCCACGGCGAGCCAGTGGGAGCAGTGGCACGACATGACAGGCCGCAACAAGCCGGAGCCGGATTGGGACTGCGAGCAGTTGGCGCAGCACTTCGACAACTACGCGCGGGGTCCAGGGATCTGTGAGGCAGGCGTTCAGAAAGTCCCTGATGCGGCGCGCCCGATACCCGGAACGGTACAACGAGCCGTTGGAAGACTGGCGTGCCCGCTACTTCGGGCCGTGGCTGGTGGGAAGGAAGTAACGCGAGATGGACATCTTCAAGAACCTGTTCAGCGAGCTCGACGCGGTGCTGAACAACTACGTCAACGAGGCCGTGGTGGCCGCGGCCAACTACGTCGATGGCCCCATCGCGACCCTGGGTACGATCACGTTCCTGCTGATGGGGCTGACCCTGCTGCTCGGCTTGTCGGAGTTCCCGCTGCGCCGCTTCCTCCAGGTATCGGGAACGCTCGCGCTGGTGTTCGCCGTGGCCGGAACCGCGGCGCACTTCAATACCTACCTGGGCGACCACCTGAGGGCACTGCCGGATGAGCTGCTGGCAACCTTCGCCGTCGGCGGTGCGGCCGGAACGAGCAACGACGTCGGCCAGATTCTCGACCAATACCGCGCAGACAAGGCCCTGACCGGCATCAACGCCATCTGGTCCGGCGGGGGCATGGGGTGGAACCTGGGCTGGAAGTTCCTGGCCGTCGTGCTGTTCGTCATCTTCGCCCTGTTCGGCGTCGCCGCGTCCATCGCGCTCGGGATCGCCAAGATCGGCCTCTCCCTGGTGGTCGCCGTCGGCCCGCTGATGGTCCTGGGCATCCTGTTCCGCGCCACCCAGGAGTACTTCACCAAGTGGGTCAGCTACGCGGTCCAGTTCGCCGTGCTGGCGATGTTCGTCGGGGGCGTGACCGGCATCACCGAGCGGCATCCTGGATCACTACATCGCCACCCTCGAGACCCCGGGCGACACCGTGGACCTGAACGCCCTGCTGGCGCCGGTGATCATCCTCCTGATCCTCGCCTGGATCTTCGGGCAGCTGCCGAACATGGCCTCCAGCCTCTCCGGCGGCATCGGGCTCGCGGTCGGCAACACCGCCTGGAACGGCATCCGCAGGGCCACCGCCGGGACCCTGCATCATGCCGGCGGCAAGCACCTCGACGCCTGGCGCGACGCCGCGCGCTGGCGCCGGGTGCGCCGCGCCGAGGCGCTGCACGAGTCCGCCGTCGCCCTGCGCCGCAGGATTCAGGACCGGGTGCTGCACGGCCGCAACGAGGTGACGGCCACAGCGACCGCGGGCACCAAGAGCCTGCAACAGCAAGCCCGAGAACACGTCGAAGCGCGCCGGCGTCGGCGCTCAGGAGGCTAATGCAATGCGACTGTTGATCATTCCCCTGGTCCTGCTGCTCGCCGGCTGCGCCGGCGTGCCCCAGGCCCCGAGCTGCGAAGGCCCCTACCGGAGCCTCAACCCCGACCACTACGACCCCGTGAAGGAGACCGCCCGTGCGGATGTTTCGAGCCTCTTCGGCCAGTGACCAGACGGCGCCCGCCCGGCAGGCGATGGAGCGCTTCTTCGACTGGGACTACGACCTCTACGAGGCGCCCCGCCGCCGCGCCCGGATCGCCTGGATCATCACGGGCTGAGCCTGACGCTCTCGATCGTCTCGGTGATCGCGGTCGCGGCACTCGCCCCGCTCAAGACGGTGGAGCCCATCTTCGTGCGGGTCGACAACGCGAGCGGCGCGGTCGATGTGCTGCACCGCATCGACGAGCAGACCGGGATCTCCCGCCAGGACCTGCTGGACAAGGGATACCTCGCCCGCTACGTCCACGCCCGCGAAGGCTACTTCTACCCGACGCTGCAGGAGCAGTACCGCCGGGTCATGCGCCTGTCGGTGGGCGAGGCCCGCGCCTCCTTCGAGCGGAGCGTTCTCCAAGGACAACCCCGAGGCCCCGGTCAACCGCTACCGGGATCGTGAGTCCATCGACATCACCATCAAGTCGATCTCCTTCATCGGCCGGGGCCTGGCACAGGTGCGCTATGTCGCCGCCCTGACAGACGGCGAGTCCACTAAGCGCCAGCACTGGATCGCCACCATCGCCTACGAGTACGAGCCGGACGCCACGATCCCGCTGTCGGTGCTCGCCGACAATGCGCTCGGGTTCGCCGCCACCGAGTACCGCACCGAGCCGGAGGACGCCCTGTGAGCCGCTTCCCTCTCAAGATCCTCGCCGCCCCGCTGCTGATCGCCTCTGCTGCTGCCGGCGAGCGGCCTCGCCGCGACCTACCCGAAGCCGAGCGAGGTCGACAAACGGCTGCGCTACACCAGCTACGACCCGGACCAGGTCTACATCCTGAAGGCCGCCATCGGCCGCGCCTGCTTCATCCAGTTCGCCGAGGGCGAGGAGATGGAGCGCTACTACACCGGGGACTCCGAGGCCTGGGAGGTCGGCAAGCACGCCAACCTGGTGGCCATCAAGCCCACCGCGGCGACCCCCAACACCAACCTGATCATCGCGACCACCGCGGGCCGGGTCTACACCTTCGACCTGTCGCTCAGCAAGCGCGCCCCGATGTACGGCATCCGCTTCTCCTACCCGGAGGAGGAGCGAAAGCGCGCCGAGACCGAGCGCGCCAAGCGCGAGCTTGCCGCCTCCCTGGACCCGGAGCGCCAGAGCCTGCGCAACTACCGCTACGCCGGCGCGGGCTCGCCCGCGCTGCAGCCCGTCGAGATCTTCGACAACGGCAGCCACACCTTCATGAAGTTCGCCGAGAACCAGACCTTCCCGGCGATCTTCGCGGTCGGCGCCGACGGCGAGACCCTGGTCAACCGCACCGTGCGCGGCAACTGGCTGATCGTCCCCCGGGTCGGGCGCGAATGGCGCCTGCGCGACGGACGCGAGGTGCTCTGCGTGCGCAACGACGCCTTCGCCCCCGACGGGCGCGACAACCCGGCGGAGACCACCGACCCCGCGATCACCCGGGAGGCGCAATGAGCGAGGAACCGATCATCGAGCCCCGCACCGAGGCCCCGGCCGGCCGCGCCCAGAGCCCGCTCTGGAAGTGGGCCTTCCTCGTCACCCTGATGACCCTGGGGATGGGGAGCATGGCCGCGGTGCTGCTGAGCGGCCTGGAGCCTCCCGAGCCCCCGGCCGAGGAGGAGGGCAGGCCGCGGCTGCGCTTCAACCTCGCGGCCTACGAGCTGCCGGAGCTGTCCTGAGCCGGCGCCCGGCAGAAACGCCCGAGCCGGTGCCCGAGCCGGTCCCGGAGCCCGTGGCCCCGCCCGTCCCTCCAGCTGTCCCGGCGGTTCCGCCACCCCCGCCGGAGATCCCGGCCAGCTTCCGGCTGCCGCCGCCGGTGCCCGCCGCGCCGGCGCCGCCGCGGCACCGCCCGAGGATCTGGACCAGCAGCGGCGCCTGCGCGCGCCGCTCAGCAAGACCACCGGCGGCGCACCGAGCGTCCCGGCGGGGGAGGGCAGGGAAGGCGATCTCGGCCAGTACGCCCGAGGCGGCCTCGACCTCTCGGCGACCCGCACCGCCACCGCGGTGGCGCGGCGCCTGGAGGAGCTGACCTTCGTCCTGCCCAAGGGCAGCTACATCAACTGCATCCTCGACACCGCGATCCAGAGCGACCAGGCGGGGCTGGTGTCCTGCACCCTGCCGCGGGACGTCTACGGCGCCGACGGCACCGTGGTCCTGCTCGATCGCGGCTCCCAGGTGCTCGGCGAGTACCGCACCGCGACCCTGACCTACGGCAAGCGCCGCATCTTCGTGGTGTGGAGCCGGGTGCGCACCCCGGGCGGGGTGATCGTCGACATCGACTCCCCCGGCACCGGGCCGCTGGGGCGCGCCGGCATGGGCGGGCACATCGACAACCACTACTGGGAGCGGGTCGGCATCCCGGTGCTGATGTCGGCGGTCTCCTTCGGGGTCGAGTCCTATGCCCGCGAGGCGCTCACCCCCGACGAGTCGCGCTACCTGCAGCAGACCACCAACAACACCCTCTCGGGGGTGCTCGGCGAGATGGCCCGGATCAAGCCGACCCTGCACAAGAACCAGGGCGACCCGGTGAGCATCCTGGTCGCGCGCGACGTCGACCTCTCGCCGGTCTATGCGCTGAGGAGCAGCCATGGCCGCCGCTAGCGCCGCCCAGGAGCTGCTCCACGACATCCTGGGGCCGCTGCGCCCGATCCTCGCCCGCGAGGACGTGACCGATCTCTGCATCAACGGGCCCGGGACTGCTGTTCGTCGAGGGCGCCCACGGCTGGGAGCGCCTGCGCGCGGAGAACCTCACCGGCGACTGGCTGCAGCGCTTCGCGCTCGCCGTGGCCTCCTACAGGTCCGCCAAGATCAACGAGCGCTCGCCGATCCTGAGCGGCCACCTGCCGAGCGGCGAGCGCATCCAGATCGTGCTGCCGCCGGCGGCCGAGGCCCCCTCGATCACCCTCCGCCGGCCCGCCACCGTGACCTTCGGCCTCGAGGAGCTGGCCGCGCGGGGCACCTTCGCGCCCGTCACCGGCGGGGACGCGAGCCCGGCCCGGCACCGCGCCACGGCGAGAAGCCGCCTCGCCGGCCGGCACGCCGACGGCCAGCTGAGCGTCCCCGCCCTGCTGCGCGAGATCGTCGCCCACCGGCTCAACGTCATCGTCTCCGGCCCCACCGGCTCGGGCAAGACCACGCTCTCCAAGGCCATGATCGCCGAGATCCCGCGCGAGGAGCGCCTGATCGCCATCGAGGACGCCCGGGAGCTTAGCTTCCCCCACGAGAACGTGGCGCGGCTCTACTACAACCGCGACGGCGCCGGCGTCTCCCCGGTGTCGGTGCGGGACCTGCTGGTCGCCTGCCTGCGCATGAAGCCCGACCGCATCCTGCTCGCCGAGCTGCGCGACGACGAGGCCTACTACTACCTGCGCAACGTCAACTCGGGCCACCCGGGCTCGATCACCACGCTGCACGCCAACAGCGCCGCGAGCGCCGTGGAGCAGCTCATGCTCATGGTGCGCCAGTCCAGCGCCGGCGCCGGGCTCACCCGCGAGGACATCCGCGGCCTGGTCGCCTCCCTGGTGGACGTGATCATCCAGATGGAGCGCAAGCGGGTCACCGAGATCCACTTCCTGCCCGAGGCCCCCGAATCATGGTGAAGCGGCCATGCTGAAGCGCCCGAGCGCGGCCATCAAATGGGTCATCGCCCTGGCGGTCCTATTGGGCCTGGCGGCCTGGCTGCCCGCCGCCTCCTGGCTCTACGCCGAGCTGGGTGGTTACGGCTTCACCCCCTGGGTCTGGCTCGCCGGGCTCCAATACCGGATGAACCCGGACGCACTGCTGCTCGCAGGCCTCGGCGGCGCCGCCGCGGCCCTGGGGCTGCCGGCCTTCGTCGCCTGGGCCCTGCTGCCGCCGAAGCCGCTGCACGGCGCGGCGCGGCTCGCCCGCCGCGGCGAGATCGCCCGGGCCCGGCTCTACCGGGTCGGCGATCACTCCATCCTGCTGGGGCGCCACCGCGGCCGGCTGCTCGCCTTCAACGGCGATCTGCACCCCTTCCTGGCGGCGGCCACCGGCACCGGCAAGGGGGTCGGCTTCGTGGTGCCGAACCTGCTGCAGTGGCGCGGCTCGGTGCTGGTGCTCGACATCAAGGGCGAGAACTACGCGCTGACCTCGGGCTACCGCGCCGCAGGCCTCGGCCAGCGGGTGTTCCGCTTCGACCCGCTGCAGCAGGACGGTCGGACCCACGCCTTCAACCCCCTGGCCTACGTCCGCGAAGGGGACCTGCGGGTGAGCGACGTGCAGACCATCGCCGCGATCCTGGTCCCCGGCGAGAGCCAGGACCCCTACTGGGACAACGTGGCGCGGGACCTCTTCGTGGGCCTCGCCCTGCTGGTGCTGGAGGCCGGGCCCGCCCTGGGCTGGCCGGTGACCATCGGCCAGGTGCACCGGCTGCTGCGCTCCGAGGAAGAATCCGGGGAGTACCTGCAGGCGCTCCTCGAGGACCTCGCCCGGCGCGGGGTCCCGGTGTCCTCGCTCTGCCGGCGCTATCTGCTCGGCTTCTGCCACGAGCCGGAGAAGCCCCGCGGCTCGATCAAGTCCGCGCTCGCGACCAAGCTGACCCTGTGGGCCAACCCGCTGGTCGACCGCGCCACCGCGCGCAACGACTTCGACCTGCGCCAGCTCCGCCGCGAGCCGATCTCGCTCTACATCGCCATCGCCCCGGACGACCTGCAGCGCCTGGCGCCGCTGGTGCGCCTCCTGATCGAGCTGTTCCTCACCGTCAACACCAAGGCCGGCGAGACCCCCCAGGACGACCCGGGCCTGCGGGTCCCGGTGCTGGTGCTGCTCGATGAGTTTCTGAGCCTCGGGCGCATGGACAAGCTCGTGCATGCGCTCGCCTACGTCCGAGGCTGGGGCATCCGTATTGCTACAGTTATCCAGTCGGAGGCCCAGCTCCAGGCCCTCTACGGCCGGGAGCTCGCCGAGGCCTTCGTCGACAACCACCGCGCCCGGGTCTACTACCGGCCCCCGCTGCACCGCCGGGACCTCGCCGAGCAGATCGCCCGGATCGTCGGCCAGAAGACCGTCGACCAGGCGAGCTACAGCTACGCCGGAGGGCGGCGCTCGCGCCAGGTCGGGAAGACCGGGCAGTACCTGCTGGATGCCGACGAGATCGCCCACCTGAAGGAGGACGAGACCATCGTCCTGGTCGACGGCCTGCGCCCGCTCGTCGGGCGCAAGCTGCGCTACTACCGGGACCGCGACTTCAAGCGACGCCTGCACCCCGCCGTACCCTTGCCGGAGCCGCTCGCCATGGCGCTGCCGGACGCGCCCCGGGTCGCCGTCGAAGGGGCAGGGGAGGGGACACCCGCCGGCATCGAGCGCATCGACGCTCCGATCCTGACCAGTGACGACCTGCAGGGCGCCATCGAGGCCATCGAGGGCCCGGAGGGGCTGCCCTCGGAGGCGGAGCTGCAGCGCATGGCCCGGGAGCTGGCCGCGATCACGCTCCATGCCCCGCGCGAGGCCCTGGCCGGGCTGCCGGGGTGAGCGGGTCGGTAGCCATGTCGACCTATATATAAGGAGAAAGCCCCATGAGCCAGACCCTGCGCCATGCCCTCGCGGCCAGCCTGCTGCTCACCGCGGCGGGACCCGCCAGCGCCCTGACCGGCGACGAGGAGGCCGCCTGCGGCGCCATCCTGTGCCTCGCCGGCGGCGCCGGGGAGCCGGCCTGCGTGCCCTATCTCGCCCGCTACTTCGGCATCACCCACCGGGACTGGGACCGCCAGCTCAAGCTGCGCCTCGACTTCCTCGAATCTCTGCCCCACCGACGAGCTGCCGCCCGAGGTGCGCCCGATGCTCGCCCGCTACGGGGAGCTGTGTCAGCCGGACCGGCTGCTGGTCTACCTCAACAGCCAGCTGTGCAGCGGCAATGAAATGGATGAGAGCGGCAGCTGTCCGGAACCGAATCCGGACGCCTGGCGGGTCTGCGCGGGCTTCTACGCCCATGAGTACACGATCTACGAGCCGCCCAAGCTGATCGAGCGCTGCGGCAGCGGGTCGGGCTCCGACGGGGCCTGGTCCCTGTCCTGCAGCTACCGGTGGGTGCCGGCGAGCTACGTGGTCGGCAGCGGGTGTCCGGCGGCGCGCCCGGCCGGGCCTTTGGGATGTAGCGAGCGCTTGGTGAACTGAGGGCCGTTGCGGGGCTCCACAGCAGGTTCAAGCAAGCGGATTTCTCACCTGGGAGAAACGAAGATGGACAGTAGGGAAGGGAATAGCAGCGGGTGGTGCGGTGTGCCTGGCGGTGCCGCGGTTGGCGGCACCGCCGAGAGGCAGCCTGCGACGCCAGGAACAACGGGAGCATCCTCCGGGACCGGCAGTGCCGACCGGAGCAGGAGACGAGACAGTGAACGAGCCAAACGACATCCAGCCGCCAAGGGCTTCGACCCGCCGCGGAGCAACCCGCGGAGAAGCCCCGCGCGTCCCGGGCCCTGCGGAAGCTGGCCGTCGAGGCGACCGAGGGCCCGCGCTCCGAGACCTCCCAGCTCCGCGAGATCCTGGACGACGTGGAGCACGCCCTCGATGCCGGCGCGAGCCACGCCGAGGTCTTGAGGACCCTGCACGACGCACGGCTTCACCATGACCAAGAAGAGCTTCAAGAGCACCCTGTACCGGCTGCGCAAGGAGCGCCGGCAGACCCGCTCCGGCGGGGTGCTGAAGCTTGTGAGGACCAACGCATGAGCAACGAAAAGACCGATCCGCAGATCCTCCGCCTCAACACCCCGGGTGTAGTCATCGAGGTGGACCGCCGCACCGCCGAGGCGCTGGGCGCCTTCGCGGAGGACGCCCTGAGCGAGGCCGAGGCCTTGGCCTCGGGCGTCGACTACGACGAGCCGGAAGGAGCCCAGTGAGCATGGCCGAGCGCACCGAGAAGACCCCCTACTACGAGCAGGTCGCCACCAAGCTCATCGAGCAGCTGGAGGCCGGCACCGCCCCTTGGCAGAAGCCCTGGGAGCCGGGCTCGATTCGGCTGCCCCACAACCCGGTCAGCGGCACCCGCTACAAGGGCTCCAACGCCATCTGGCTGGAGATCCAGGGCCGGGCGGACCCCCGTTGGGTTACCTACAAGCAGGCCCAGGGCATCGATGCCCAGGTGCGCAAGGGCGAGAAGGGGACCCTGGTGCAGTACTGGAAGTTCACCGACCAGGTCCCGCTGAAGGACGAGCGGGGCAAGCCCCTGCTGGATCAGGACGGCAACCGGCGCTACCGCAGCGTGGAGCTCGCCAAGCCCAAGGTCTTCTCGGCCGTGGTGTTCAACGCCGAGCAGATCGACGGCCTGCCGCCCCTGGAGGTGAAGGCCCCCGCCTGGGACCGCCACGAGCGGGCCGAGGCGGTGCTCCAGGCCTCCGGCGCCGAGATCCGCCACGACCAGGACGACCGGGCCTTCTACCGCCCGAGCACCGACCGGATTCATCTGCCGGGGCGCGAGAGCTTCCAGAGCGCCGACACGTATTACAGCACCGCGCTGCATGAGCTGGGTCACTGGACAGGCGCCAGCTCCCGGCTGAACCGGGACCTCGCGCACCCCTTCGGCAGCGAGGGCTACGCCAAGGAGGAGCTGCGCGCCGAGATCGCCTCGCTGATGATCGGCGACCAGCTCGGCATCGGCCACGACCCGGGCCAGCACGGCGCCTACGTCAAGAGCTGGGTCAAGGTGCTGCGCGAGGACCCGAAGGAGATCCTGCGCGCGGCTCGGGACGCCACGGCAAATCTGTTCTAGCCCGCCCGAGCGCGTGAGCGTTGTGCTCGAGGGATGGAATTGTCGGTCAAGCGCAGGTAGTCGAAGACGGGTCGGACATTGCGGGCGAGCTTGGCGATGGTAGCGGCGACGCTGTCGCGGCTCTTGGATTTGATCAAGCCGGTGGCGAAGCGACGCAGGCGTGTGATGTTCGCCGGCCCGTGGCCGGTGCGCAGGGTGCAGCGGTCCTCGTCCCAGTTCCAGTCGAGGATGTAATGGTGAGCTTCCACGCTCCAGTGGCCGCGATTGAACGCCAACACTTGAGCGGGATCGGCGCTCTCGGGGCTATGGCTGGTCAGGCCGTAGACGGTTTCGGTGGAGACCTTGCCGGTCTTTTTCTCGATGCTCATCCGCTCGATGACGAAGGCCTGTCCGACGGCGGGGAAATCCAGATAGTGGTTGAGCCGGGTGGTGGTCCAGATCGAGCGCGACTCCAGGCGTCCGTGCTCCAGCGTCAGGGGTTCGCGAAAGTCCGGCTGGCCGCGGTCGTTGAAGATCAGACGGATGTCGACCAACAGGGTCGGCTGGTTGTCTTTGGCGGTGAACAGGTAGTGGGCGGCGCGCTCTTCGACCAGGTAGCGGGCGAGCTTGCGCTGGGTAAGCAAGGCATCGGCAGTGATGGTCTTGCCGGCGATGTCCAAGCCCTCGAGCAGCGGGATGAACATCCCGATCTCATTGGTCTGTTTGGCCTCGTCGGTGCCCTCTACGGGTAGGGAGGCGACTTTTTTTGGGTGTAACAGGTCTGGGTTTGGTGGCCGACGGCGCTCAGGATGTGGGTCTGGCGACCCTCCTCATCGATGGCGTTGCACATCGTCTTGCCGTCGACGGCGAGGGCCTGGTCGGTGGCAGCATACTGCGCGTTCCAGCCTTGCAGGGCGCGGTCGAGCCACAGCGGGTCGACCCGGGTGAGCACATCGCGGATGAGGGTGCGACTGGGGACCTCGTAGCGGCCCTTGCGGTAGCGGCAGCGAAAGCGCGCGCGGGCCTTCTGGCCCAAGTCGCGTGCCCATTGGCTGATGGCCTTATAGCCGCGCGCCCCACACAGCACGGCGGCGGTAGAGAGGGCCAACACCACCGGCAAGGGATGGCGCCTTCCCTGAGGGCGGCGTGGGTCGGGGATTTCGGCGAAGAACGCCGGTAGGGACCGCATGTGCTCGGCACTCAACATCAGTTTCGGGGCTCCGTGGTGGTAGGCAGGATCGAGTACAGGCTGGGACAAACGGGCCTGGGCCCGGGCCACCAAGGGACGGACGAACACCCGCTTGGGCGCCTGCGCCGTGGTGCTGTAGCCTTCGCGGGTACGCCGATATCCGCGGGTATCGCCCACATACAGCCAATTAGCGGCCCGGTAGACAGTGCCGTGGAAATAACGCGGATCGACGAACGTCTCGAGCAGCCAAAGCGGATGACCGAAGCGTTCACACCAATCTTGTGCCAAGCGGCGCTCGCACAACGCGAGGATGCGTGAGGCAAGGTTCGGAACCTGCCGTCCGGGTAGGATCAGGAACCGAGAGTTGTTGGCGATCAGGTGCAGGCGGTCGTATTGATGGCGGAAATCCCAGCCGATCCAGCGGTCCCGGGCTGCACACTTCCAGGCGGGGGCGGAGAAGCTCAGCAGGGCCAGCCACTGGCCGCCCCAGGTGGCCACATACCACAGGGTGTGGCCGATCTTGGGCAGAGGCTCCCAGGTAATGATGGGCCTGCAGCAACGCTTGAAAGCGTGCTTCATCCGCTGCCGCGATGGGTTGGACAGTGATCTCGCGCAGGTTCAAGCACAGCACCTCAGTCAGTTGGGTGTCAGCGTGCTTTATACCCCTGCAAAGAAAGATTGTCCAGAATCCGGGAAAACTTCCCGACCAACCGCAGGATCTGGGCTAGAACGGATTCGCCCTGCTCGGGACGCCGACAAGATTGCCCACTATGTGCTGGAGTTGGAGAAGGGGCGGGTGCCAGCCGCAAAGGAGGTAGAGGTCATCGAGGCCCAACGGCCGGAGCCGGTGCGGCCAGCCGAGTCCGAGCGCCAACGGCTGGGCACCGATGGACGGCGTGCCGCGGGTGGGAGGGAGCGCTGATGAACCGCTTGTGATAGAGCTGCGCGACTTCGGGGTTTGAGTCATCGTATACCGATTTGGGGGTCTCCACAGCCAGGCGTCTACCGGTAGACTGTATAGATATACAGTCTTCCGGGGACGCCGATCATGTCACCCACGCCGGCAGGCGCGACTGCCGAGCGGGCCGGCGGCGCGGCCCCTTACCAGCGCCACCGGCCCGAGCACACGCTCCTCTACCAGATCGTCGAGCAATACTACCCGGCGTTCGCCGCCCTGATGGCCGAGCAGGAACGTCCCCTGCCGGACTACGTGCAGCGGGAATTCGAGGACTACCTGCGCTGCGGGCGCCTGGAGCATGGCTTCTTGCGGGTGCGCTGCGACACCTGCCACGCTGAGCACCTGGTGGCGTTCAGTTGTCGACGGCGCGGCTTTTGCCCCAGCTGCGGGGCGCGGCGCATGGTCGAGAGCGCGGCGCTGTTGGTCGATGAGGTGTTTCCCGAGCAGCCGGTGCGCCAATTAGCGCCAGGGATGGCGTGTAGTAGGGCAATGCAGGAGCAATTGCCGAGGGTGCTGAGCTTTCCGTATCCGTTGCGTTTCCTGTTCGCCAGCCGTCCAGCAATCATGGGCCAGGTGCTCGGCATCGTCTATCGAGTCATCGCCGGCCATCTGATCAAGAAGGCCGGGTTCACTCGCCAGACGGCACGCACCGGCGCGGTGACGCTGATCCAGCGCTTCGGCAGTGCGCTGAACTTGAACCTCCACTTGATGTGCATGGACGCACGAATGCCGCGGGCGCAAGGAGGCGCAGGAGCGGCCCACATGCTGTTCCTGGATGGGGTCTATGTCGTGGGGGCCAATGGAAAGGTCGAGTGGTTTCGCTGGGTGAGGGCGCCGACCACCACCGAGCTCACCGAACTGACCCACACGATCGCGGAGCGTGTCGGACACTTTCTGCAGCGCCAGGGACTGCTGGAGCGCGACGGCGAGCAGAGCTTCCTGGCCGGGGAGGCGATGGACGAGGGGACGATGGATCCGCTGTTGGCCCACTCGATGATGTGCAGGGAAGCACGAATGCCGCGGAGCGCAGGGATGCGCAAGAGCGGCCACCTACCGCATCGCGGGCCCAGGCGGGCCGCAAGGTGTTCACCCTGCAAACCCTGCCGGCCAGCGAGGAGCCGTTCGACGACCCGGTGGGCCAGGTGGCCGGGTTTTCGCTGCATGCCGGCGTCGCCGCCAAGGCCCATCAACGCCAGAAGCTGGAACGGCTGTGCCGTTACATTGCCCTACATGGATGTAGGGTACTTAGACGTTTAGTTCTACTTTGTCAGTAACTTCTCATTTTTCCCAGGTAGTCAGGTTCTGGAATACGCCGCCTGTCGAATATATTCGGTTAACGGTGGAATGACGCTGTTCCCGGAAACACGATCTTTCAGGTACTCCCAAAAGGAGATACCGTGTTTGCGGCAGGTCTTTTTCAGGCTCGTAAAGGTATCACGACATCGTCGCCCAGGATCACTGCGAGTACTGCCGCTGATTTTCCTTTTCTTCACATACTCCCGGATATCACTTTCACCTAGGTTGTTGTGGAGAGGAAGCCATGGCTTTTCCAAAACCAATAGCAGTTCGCCCTTATTCCTATGAAACCGTTTCAGTGCTTGGCCGAGCGTCGCAAAACGCGTGCGCGTGGCACAGAGTTCTTCGAAGCGCGCATCGATATCTTGTTTCAACTCATCATTCGGCGCCGCCTTGTAGATCTTTAAATCGGCGTAGAGGTCCCAAATCTGTTCCCGTACCCACTGCTGCTCTTTGCGATGGGTCTCATTGAGGGGAATCAGCCGCACAATGACGCGTTCGGCGTGGATCCAGCACAACCCGTGACGAAATACATTGAACTGCCCAGCGTCGTCACTGACGATCGCCATCTCCGTGGGGAATCCATGGGCCAATAAACTGCCCATCAGGGCGCCTTCCGTGGCGATGGCGACATGGCGCT
This sequence comes from uncultured Gammaproteobacteria bacterium, assembly GCA_963698355.1. Taxonomy (GTDB): domain Bacteria; phylum Pseudomonadota; class Gammaproteobacteria; order Chromatiales; family Chromatiaceae; genus Thiodictyon. The sequence goes on from CAVOQO010000001.1 coordinate 17,237, forward strand.
TGCCTTCAATACCCAGTGTTGACAGCTGTTCCGCCCAGGCCTTGTGGTCGGCAAACTGCCCGCCATGCGCTTCAAGCACGGCCAGCTTCGCCCTCGCCAATCCTTGTCGCTGCATGTACTCCAAGGCCCCCGCGTTGACCACGTAGTCGGTGTGCTCTGCACCCAACAGACGGAGAAAATTGACCCGGCTCTTACTCTCGGTACTCTCGAACCAGGCAAACAGGTCATTGCCAATGTAGGTGCAATAGCCATTCTTGCCCTTATGGCGAGCCCCCGTGTCATCGGTCTGTAGATAGCGGGATACTTCTTTACCCACCGCCAACAGCTCATCCTTCTCCCGATGGAAATCCTCCTTGCCTTCAATCAGCAGTTCACTCAACTTCCCCGCCGAGATCTTGAATCCCAATTCTTTGAGTTGCTGCAACAGCAATGGCTGGGTGACATGTTGATGGTGATACTGGTGCAGAATGTAGCTGACCAACGTCGCTCGATAGTGCCCCCCCGCCGGCGCCTGTGCGCTGACATACGTGCCGTCCGGCTTCTGCCACTGCTCGAGTAGATAACAGGTGTTGTCCGGCTCGATGCGCAGATCCTGCACCACATAGTTCGCATAGCCTTTGAAGGTCCAATCCTCTTGAACACCTTCTGCTTTTACCACTTCGCGATGATGAATCTCGAGATCTTGCGTGTTCTTGCTTTTCGTCTTTGAGCGTCGAGGCCTCGGTGACCCCGCGTTGCCGGTACCACCACCTCCCGTGCTGTCATCCATCTTGCTGGGCCTGATCTTCGGTCGCTTCTGTTGCTTCTTCAGCACCGCGATCTCATCTTTCAGACGCCCTATCTCTTCCTCTTGTAGCTGAACTCTTTCCGCCAAGTACTGGACCATTTCCAGCAGTTTCACAACCCCCGGCGTCAACTCCGCCTTGGATAGCTGTGGTAACTCGATACCCTTTTCCATGCCCGTAGCTTAGCTCTTCGGGCGTGGGTTGTCTAGCCCCTTTGCCTGGGGAAAATGAGAAGTTACCTTTGTCACATTTAATCCATTGATTGGTAAGGATAATAGTTTATAATGGCACGCATGGAAAGGCGAGAAAAATTGGCGAAGAGGATGAGCCGAGCTCCACCGTAAACTAACACCAAGTAAGAGGATTCCCGATGCACCCCCACTGCAATCGGTGGGTATACGGTTTGTGGCATTGTGCGATGAATTTGCCCATCACTTTCGGCTGCGAACCCGAGATGTGCTCACGCAGTCCAAGCAATACCTGAGTGGATTGATGCAAGCGCGCAAGAAGAACATGGAGCGGATGGCCGAAGTAGTACCGGAGAGCGACGAGCAGGCGCTGCAGCATTTTCTGTCCAATTCCGCCTGGGATGAGCGAGGCGTGCTGGACCAAGTAGCGATGGAAGCCGATGCCTTGTTAGGTGGCACGCACGAGAGTGCGTTGCTGATCGATGAGAGCGGGATCACCAAGAAGGGCAACAAGTCGGTTGGGGTAGCGCGGCAATGGAATGGGCGTCTGGGAAAGGTCGACAACTGCGGCATTATGTAGCAAATGCACATAGCTTTCGGATCAACAGCTTACGAATGGTAGATCGCCTGAGCTACGGGGGAGGCGTGCTCCATTCTCAAGAGGTTACTTCACCCCGCCGAACCGGGCAGGCGGAATCATGTGCATTTGCTACATAATGCCGGACAACTGCCAGGTGGGCGTGTATGCGGCGCTGAGCCGGGGCAGCCTGTCGACGTTGATCGATACGCGGCTTTACCTGCCCGCCTCTTGGGTGCAGGACAAGGGGCGGTGCGACGTCGCCGGGGTGCCAAGCGCGGCCCGCCGAGCCAAGAGCAAACCGGAACTGGCGCTGGAGATGGTGCGCCATAACCGGCGCCTGGGGGTGCGTTTCGGCTGGGTCGGAATGGATGGTCTGTACGGCAAAGATCCAGCGTTGCTGCGTGCCTTGGAGGGCGAGGGTGAAACCTTCACGGCGGATGTGCACAAAGACCAATACATCTATCTGGAGGACCCGCGGCCCGTAGCTCCCACTTCAGTCCCCGGCCGTGGTCGCAAGCGTATCAGGGCAGTGGCTCAGAGTGAGAAGGTGCGGGTCGATGAGTGGACCCAGGCCCAACCGGACTCGGCCTGGACACGGGTCACGTTGCGTGAGAGCACCAAAGGTGCCTTGCAGGTAGAGGTACTGCACCAACGGGTCTGGTTGTGGGACGGGGCGGAAGCCCAGGCGCGACACTGGCACCTGATCGTACGCCGGGAAGTCAAGGCGCGCGATGAGCTGAAATACAGCCTGAGCAATGCACCGGAGCACACCCTGTTACCACGCCTGGCGCAGATGCAGGGCCAGCGTTATTGGGTCGAGCGCTCGTTCCAGGATGGCAAGAGCCAGGCCGGGCTGGATCATTACCAGGCTCGCGGCTGGAAGGCTTGGCATCACCACATGGCGCTGGTGATGATGGCGATGCTATTCATGCTCAAGGAGCGCATGAACCATCAGGAAGACCATCCGTTACTCAGTTGCGCGGATATCGAAACCCTGTTGGCTCACTTCTTACCGCGGCGTGACGTTGGTGTTGAGGAGGTGATTCGGCAAATGCAAGTCCGCCACGAAAAACGGCAAGCCCATTCATTCCGCCTATGCGAAACA
>CAVOQO010000002.1:0-32665 GCA_963698355.1 uncultured Gammaproteobacteria bacterium
TTCCGGACTCTCTCGTCATCGAGCTTAGGGTGTTGCATCCACCGGTTGAATCCGTACCCACAAGCGGTCCCTCAAAGTTGCGATAGGTCGGCTCCCGGACTCGGGGCAATGCAGCCCCAGACCCTGCGGCCCCGAGTGGCACCATTGCTGCCGTTACCTGCCGCTCAGCCTTCAACGAACGCCTGAAATTCCACGCTCGCCGGGCATTACCGAAAATGCGCCCGCAGCTCGGTCGGACGTAGAACGCGCACTTCAACTCTATGGCACACAACCATTGTTGCGCGGAGGTGTACGCGATGCAGGACATCCGCGATCGCGCTTTGGCGCGGTCTCGTTTCTTTGGTTGATCTACCCAGTAGAACCGGGATCGATCAGAGCCAGAATGGTCCAGCCCGCGGCAGGCTCAAGGGATCCTTCGGTGGTGAAGACCTCCAGGCGGCCCTTCGGGTCGAGGGCAAAGAGCGGGATCGCGCGCGTGCCGTGCAGGGCTTGGAAATCCTCAAGTGTGAAGCTCTCCGAAAGCGTGGTGCGTCGAATCTCGGCGCCCTGGTAGAGGCGCCGAGATAGGTCCGGGTAGCCAGCCTCCTCTGCGAACACGGTTCGCCCCGCAGGCGCCGTTTCCTGTCGACCGTTGCCGGACTTGGATCCTGAGACCCGCAGGGCGAATACCCCCTTCGGCCCGAACACGCCTCTATAGCGGCTGCAAGCCAAGGCGTTGAGGTGGGCATCGGGCGTCACCGCCAATAGCCGTCCAAGGCCCGTCGTATCAAGATAAGTTTCCGCGTGCTCCGATAGGGGGTTGCCGTAATAGGTTCGCAGCCCTGCCATCCGGGCGCGGCTTACGTTATCCCACGACGTATCGCACAGCAGGACCGCGATCTTCTCTCGGTCAAGCGCTTGGGCCACCGCACGGGCGATCGGATTGGCCCCCACGATCAGGAAGCCTTCTGCCTCGGGCTCCGAGACCTTTAGGAGGCGGGCCAGCGGCCCCGCACTCAGACTTTGCAGGACGACCGTGCCGATGATGACCCCGAAGGCGAGAGGCACCAGCAGGCCGGCCTGATCGAAGCCCCGCTGTTCGAGTTTGAGGGCAAAAAGCGCGCTAACCGCAGCTGCGACGATGCCGCGTGGTGCGATCCATGAAAGGAGGGCTCGCTCACGCCAGGACAGGGTCGATCCCCAGGCGCCGTAGAGCACCGTGAGGGGGCGGGCGACGAACTGGATGGCCAGGAAAACGCCAACCGCTCCCCAGCCGAGGACCTGTAATCCTGCCAAGTCGAGGCGCGCGGCGAGCAGGATGAATAGCACCGAGATCAGTAACAGTGACAGGCTCTCCTTGAACTCGAGAACCTCCTCGATGGGCACCCCTTTGCGGTTGCCGAGATAGATACCCATCACGGTCACCGCGAGCAGCCCCGACTCTTCCGCAACCGCGTCGGCCAAGGCGAAGGCGAAGAACACCGCGGCCAGAGTCGTCGCGTTGAAGAGATAGGTGGGAAGCCAGTCGCGCTTGAGCGCCTCCCCCACTGCATATCCGGTCGCGAGACCTGCTGCCGTGCCTACCGCAATGGTCTCCAGGAAGGTAAGCGCCGCGGCACCCAGAGCGCTGCCGGGCTGCAGGGAGACCACCAGCTCCAACACCAGGACCGCGAGCAATGCGCCGATGGGGTCGACGACGATGCCCTCCCAGCGCAGGATGCCGGCGATGCGGGCGGTGGGGCGCACCGTGCGTAACATGGGTACGATCACGGTCGGTCCCGTCACCACCATAACGGCTCCGAAGAGCGTAGCCAGCTCCCACTGCAGGCCGGTGAGGAGACGCGCGGCCAGGGCAGCGACGGCCCAGGTCAGCAGCACGCCGCCGGTGACGAACCGGCGCACCACCTGCTCCAACCCCCGGATCTCGGAAAAACGCAGTGTCAGACTGCCTTCAAACAGGATCACCGCGACCGCAAGCGACACGAAGGGAAAGAGCCAAGGGCCCAACAGCTCGTCCGGATCCAGCCAACCCGCGACAGGGCCGATCAGGATGCCGGTCAGCAGGAGAAACAAGATGGCAGGCAGCCGCACTCGCCAGGCGAGCCATTGGCAGGCGGCACCGAGCACGACGATTGCCGCGGCCGCAACGATTGCGTGTTGATTCACCCGGGTCTCCGCACCGGTCCGATTAGGCTTGGATCATTCGACTGCGGGTCAGTGGCTGACCGCAAGCGACGTCAGTGAGAGCCGTGTTGCCCGCGCCGACAGGTTCGCGCAGCGGAACCAACGCCGATATGTCTTGGCATCCGACGGCTGCAGTGTATCAGCCTCTTTTCGCCCCCCATGGCTGTTCTGATCGGCGTTGGGTTTGGCTAGCGGTAACCGCGGAGGGTCGCCGGCCTGGTCTAAGACTGACGATCCGACGGCTCCGGGCGGTCGTACACGGCTGAGGTTCCCGGTCCGACCCACTCCGGGGTGGAGCCGGTCGTCACCGCGTTTCGAGGGGTGCCGCTTCAGACAATCGGCGGGTCGATTGCCTCTTCGTCGTCGAGGTGGAGCTGCTGAAAGGCCTCGACCCCGTCGGCGACCCCGCCCGTATCGTCGAGGAAGCGGGCGATGTGGAAGAGTGCTTCCCCCTCGTGCACCGAGGGGAACTGGACGCGGCCGATCACGATCCCAAGTGCTCGGGGTCGCCCAGCAACAGGTTCAGGGCAAGGCCTAGGTCGATGGTGCGATCCAGGTCGGGCATCCCGCCCCGCGCGTCGCTTTCGTTGCTCTCCACTTAGAGCAGGAGCAACGTCGCGAGCCCCAGAAAGGCAAAGAACCCGACCACATCCGTGACGGTGGTCAGCACCACGCTGCCGGCGAGGGCCGGGTCGATGCCGACGCGGCGCATGACCAGCGGGATGGTGACGCCGGCGAAGGCCGCGCACAGCAGATTGAGCAGGATCGCGACGGCGATGATGCCGCCGATCATCCAGTTGCCGAACCAGAGGATGGCGAGCGCCGCGACAACCAGGGCCCAGAGGATGCCGTTCAGCAACCCGATTCCTGCCTCCTTGAGCAGCAGGATGCGGGTGTTGCCACGTTCCAGTTGGCCGGTGGCCAGGCCGCGGATGACCAGGGTCAGGGTCTGACTGCCAGCGATGCCGCCCATGCTGGCGACGATGGGCATCAGCACGGCCAACGCGACCACCTGCTGCAGCGTGCCCTCGAACAGCCCGATCACCCAGGCAGCGAGGAAGGCGGTGACCAGGTTGATGCCGAGCCACACGGCACGGCGCCGGCTGCTGGCCAGCACCGGCGCGAACATGTCGGTCTCCTCGTCCAGGCCGGCCAGGCCCATCATCGAGTGCTCAGCCTGCTCGCGGATGACGTCGACCACGTCATCGATGGTGATGCGCCCGAGCAGCTGGCCGTTGGCGTCCACCACCGGTGCCGAGACCAGGTCCTGGTCCTCAAAACGGCGCGCCACGTCGAGGCTGGGCGCGTCCGCCGAGATGGGCTCGAAGTCGCTCTCCATCAGCTCGGAGACCGGGACCTCGGGTCGTGCGGTCAGCACCCGTCGCACCCGCAGGATGGCCTGATAATGGTTCTTGCGGTCGACGACGAAGAGCTTGTCGGTGTTCGGCGGCAGGTCTTCGAGCAGCCGCAGCCAGCGCAGCAGGCTCCCAACCTTGACGCTGGCCCGGACCGCGATCTGGTCCAGGTTCATCAGGCCGCCGGCGCTGTCCTCCGGGTAGGACAGCATGGACTCCAGACGCTCGCGCTCGCGCTGGTTCAGGGCCGCCAGGATCTGCCGGCCGAGCGCCTCGGGCAGGTCCTGGATCAAGTCCACCAGGTCGTCCGGCTCCAGAGCGCGGGCGGCGTCAACCAGGTCGTCCAGTTCCATCTCGCGGGCCAGGCGGCGGCGCACCTCGTCGTGCAGGTGGCGCAGCACCTTGCCCGTGCGCTCGTTGTCGATCATGTCCCAGGCCGCGGCGCGCTCGGCCGCTGGCAGCGACTCCAAGAGTCCGGCGATGCGCGCGGGGTGGAGCTCGCGGAACAGCCGCGCGATGCGCTTGAGCTTGCCCTGCTCCAGCGCGTCCAGGACGAGCCTCAGCTGGGTCTCGGGCTCGTCGTAGGCTGCCTGCAACGGGGTCTCACCGTCCGGGGTCTCGGGCGGCGCCGTAGCTGGGTGTTCGTCGGCTCCGACGTCGCGGGTCATCTGCTGGTGCAGGCCGTCCGGCAGGTACGCCAGGACCTTCTGCTCGGCCTGCTCTTCGATCTGTTGCCAGGCGGCGATGCGCTGCTCGGGTGTCAGGGACTCCAGCAGGCTCGCCACCTTCGCCGGGTGCATGCCGCGCAGGATGCGGCGCGCGCGCTTGCGCTTGCGCTTGGCAAGGGCCTCGCGCAGGGTATCGATTTCGGTGGTGATGGGGTCTTGTGGTGCTGTCGTCATCGGCAGGGTCCAGTTGGGGCGCGGGGCGTGTGCCCGTGGCTCATAGCTCCGCGCAGGGGACGCGACGCATGCCAGGGGGGCGCGTCAGGGGATACATGTGGTCCGATCATGACGGAACCTCAGTCCCTGCGCTGGCTCCTGTGCGCCTGGATGCAGCAGTCGGACGTAACGGATGGATCCATTGACCCCGCGCGCTTGAGAGAGGGATGGAGAAAAATTGGAAGGCATCGGCTGCGGAGGATGTTTGCCCTATCCTGTGGGCTGCAACCCCTAACACCCCCACCAGTGCGAATGCCGTCCTCCGCGCCGACCGTGCAATCGCGGCTGACCGGGTCGCTGCTGCTGGCCCTGGTGATGCTGTCGATCGCCCATGGGCTGGTCCCGGATGTTCCGCGGCTCTGCGCCGGCATCGCGGCCTGGGCGGCCGGACTGATCCTGCTTCCACGGGTGCGGGGACTGGCCCGGATCCAGTTCATTGCGATACTGCTCTTGGGGTCCGCCGCTTTGGTATGGTCCGCGTCGCAGGGGCGACCGACCGACTGGGAGCCGGTCATCGCCAGCAACCAGGCCCTGCTCGCCATGCTCGCCGCGGTGAGCTTCCTCCGGCTCATCGCCCTACCCTCGTCGCCCGCTCCCGGTCCGCGGTGCGCAGCACCAGTCTCCCGTGGACCCCGCGCCCTGGGCGCCACCCTGCTTGGGGTCCACCTGTTCGGGGCGATCATCAACCTTTCCGTCGTCATGATCATGGGGGACCGGCTGTCCGCGCACCGGCCGCTCACCCCGCTCCAGGCCCAGGTCCTGTCCCGCGGCTTCGCCATGGCCGCCAACTGGTCGCCCTTCTTCGCGGCCATGGGCGTGGCCTTGACCAACGCCCACGCCGCGGCGTTGTCGGTGTTAATCCTCTTTGGCATGCCGGTGGCCGCGTTGGCCCTCGGCTATACGGCGCTCGATCTGGGCCGACGGGACGAGGCCCGCGAATTCGAGGGCTATCCCATGCATTTCGGAGCCCTGTGGCTCCCTGCCTGCCTGGCAACGGCGGTGCTGCTCATCCACGCGCTGCGTCCGTCGATTCCGATCTTGACCCTGGTCTCCGCCCTGTCGCTCGCCGGGACCCTGACGGTGCTGTGGGTCCGCCGTGGCCGCGAGGGCCTGACGCGTTTCGTGGCCTTCGTCCACACCGGTCTCCCGCGGATGTCGAGCGAGCTGGCGCTGTTCCTGGCGGCTGGCGTCCTGGCCAGTGGGATCGCCGCGGCGTCCGCGGCCGCCGGGATCGGGCTCGGGATCGGCGCGGGCCACGTCGCCACCCTGGAGGCCTTCGGACTCCTGACCGCCATCGTCGTCCTTTCGATCCTGGGGATTCACCCGGTGATCACCATCGCCACGGCCGGCGGGCTTCTCGCCCCCTTGGGGGCGGACCCCAATCTGCTCGCCCTGGTGTTCCTCATGGGCTGGGCCCTGGGGGTCACCCTCTCACCCTTCTCGGGGCTGCACCTGGCCATGCAGGGACGCTACGGCGTCGACTCCCATCGCTTCCTCCTGTGGCACTGGCGCTTCGGGCTGTTCGTCTTGGCGGTGGACCTGGCCGCGCTTGGGCTCTACGGGGTCCTCTGGGCAAGGTGACCTGGCGGCCGAATCGCCACGGACATCCGGTAATCCCAGTTCAGCGTACGGTCCCTGTCCCGATCTGAGTGGTCTTGCGCCCAATCAACTGAGGCGACGAGCTTCGGAGCTGCCCTTCGACCGCGAGATGTTGCCTTCTTGAGCGCAGCAGTGGATCTTTCCGTTGCGAAGGCGCACCGGCCCCGAGTTTTTCCCGCAACCTGGCAATCGTTGGGGTCGGTCCGCGATCCCGATCGTCACGATCCAGCGTGGAGTACCTCGTGGACCCGGCAAGCTACCAGCGATTCACCGAGACTCTGACCCACCAGCTAAGCCATTACGGCGACGTCCTGGCACTGGTTGCGCTGGGGTCCATGGCGGCCCGCGACCATCTTCCCGACCGCTTTTCGGATCACGATTTCTTCGTGATCGTGCGCCCTGGCACCCAGAGCTGGTACCGCGAGAACCTGCAATGGCTTCCCGAGCACGATCGCATTGCCTTTGCGTTTCAGGAAACCGCTCACGGCATGAAGGTGCTCTACGATGACCGCCACATGCTGGAGTTCGCGGTGTTCGACCCGGACGAACTGCACCAGGCACGCATCAACCGTTACCGCGTCTTGTTCGATCGCGCCGACCTGAGCGCCACGCTGGAGCAGCTGGCCGCGCGGGAGGCCTCTTCGCCGGAAGTTGATGTCCCTTACCAGAGCGGTCAGTTCCTTACGCACCTGCTCGTGGGTCTATGGCGCTATCAGCGTGGCGAACGCTTGAGCGCCTTCCGGTTTCTTCGCGAGTTCGCCCTGCAGGAGCTCGTCCGGTTGACGCATGCGCTTGCGACGGCGGACCGCCCGCATCGGAACAGCCATTCCTCGCCGGCACGGAACTGTTCCTGGACTGCTTCGAGCGCCTCACCTCATCCCGGACGGACGTGCCACACCGGGTGGTCGCGATGGTTCGCCAGGAGCTCGCCGCAGCAACCGCATCGCCGGAATGACGACCGTACGCTGGAGGATTCAAAGAAGCCGCCAAGCGTCCGGTCTTGTATCGAGCCCATACTGGGGCCGAGAGGCCGAGATCCTCGGCACTCCATTTGCCGCTCGCGCAACGCGCGAGCCGCCGCCGGACGTCCCCGGCGCTGGTTCACGCAGGACGAGTGCTAGGAAGGGTGGGATACGGACGCCGATCCGGCCGTGACCCCTGTGCCGTAGCGGCAGGTTAACCGAGACGCGGGACTAGACGCCGCTGGGTCCGCGCACCCGTTGGTGCCAGTGACGGCCACGGGGTGCCCCGGCAGTGAGGCGATAGGCTCAGCAGCCGGATTGCCTGTTCGCCGCACGCGTCGGCTTTGGCCCGCTCCAGGGCGCTGAGCCAGTGGTTGGGGATAGCCTTGGGAGCATAGAGAGCGCCGGCGATCATGCCAAAGATGGCGCCCGTCAGGGATCTGTCGACCCCCAGCACCCTCAAATGTGAATCCGGGACCGATGGCTAGTAACGCCAGTGACGAGAGATTTTGAGCCGCGCACGCAGCGCTGGACGATCGCGCCCTGGGGTGAGCGGGCCTTCGAGCTCCCGGTGGTTTCCTCATCGACAAGGCACCCCACCTGTTTACGGTGGCCTGCGTGGTAAACGCCGAGGTGCAGACATGAGCGGAAAATGGCGCGCCATCGCGCTGATCGCCGCCTGTGAGGTGATGACGCTGTCGGTGTGGTTTTCGGCCACCGCCGTGCTGCCGGCGCTGAAGGCCGAGGGCGGGTTGGACGGCTTCCATGCGTCCCTGTTCGCCAGTCTGGTCGCCATCGGCTTCGTTTGCGGAACCCTGACCAGCGCCCTGCTGGGGTTGGCCGACCGCTGGGAGCTGCACCGCTTCTTCCGCGCCTCGGCCTGGGTGGCGGCGCTGGCCAATCTGGGCCTGTTAGCCTTCGACCCCGCCTCCGGCTGGGTGCTGGCCTGCCGCTTCGCCACCGGCTTCTGCATGGCCGGGGTCTATCCGGTGGGGATGAAGATGGTGTCGACCTGGGCGAAGGGCGACATGGGGCTGCTGGTCGGACTGCTGGTGGGGGCGCTGACCCTGGGCTCGGGCTCGCCGCATCTGTTCAACGCCTTGGGCGGGCTCCACTGGCGGCTGACCGTGGTGCTGGCCTCGGTCTCGGCGGGCGTGGCCGGGGTGGCCATCGGCTGGGCGCGCCTGGGGCCCAATCTGGCCAAGGCGCCGCCGTTCCAGCCCGGTTACGTGCTCAATGCCTGGCGGAACAAGGCCCTGCGGCTGGCCAACTTCGGCTATTTCGGCCACCAGTGGGAGCTTTACGCCATGTGGACGTGGATCGGCGCCTTCCTCACCGCCAGCTTCGCCCAGCGCGGCATCGCCGGCGAATGGGCCGGCGCTGCCACGTTCGCTGTGGTCGGGCTCGGCGGCGCGGTGGGCTGCCTGGGCGGCGGTCTGCTGGCGGACCGCTGGGGCCGCACGGCCGTGACCATGACGGCCATGGGCTGCAGCGGCACCCTGGCGATCCTGGCTGGCCTCACCTTCGGCGCCCCTGCATGGCTGACGGTGGTGGTCTGCCTGCTGTGGGGGGTGACGGTGGTCGCCGATTCCGCGCAATTCTCGTCCAGCGTCATCGAGCTGTCCGACCGCGCTCATGTGGGCACCATGCTGACCACCCAGACCTGTATCGGCTTCCTGCTGACCCTGGCGACCATTCACCTGGTGCCGGTCCTGGTCGATGCACTTGGCTGGCGGTGGGCGTTCTCGGTCCTGGCGCCGGGGCCATTTCTGGGCGTGTGGGCGATGGCGACACTGCGCGCCCGGCCCGAGGCACTCAGGCTGGCCGGCGGGCGGCGCTAAACGAGGCGTCGATCGCCACGTGCGGTTGCCGATGCGCCCCAGGCGGTCGAGCATCACCGCGACGTGGTCCTGGTCGCCGACGCCTGAAGCGTGAGAGCCCCCGCAACGTCGAGTTGATGGGGCTGCATGAGCCCGCGCCCGGCGCTCGGTGGTCTCGGTCATGGCGCTTGTTCCTCGCAGGCACTGTAATCGGCGGTTGCATCGATTCGTGGCGACTGGCTCCCGCCGCGCCACGCCTCAATCGACCCGTGCGAGTGCGCCGTGCAGCGTGAGCTGCGGGAAGGGGATTTCCCACCCGTATTCCGTGCACGCATCGACGCACCAGCGCTGGATGGCGCGCCGCAGACGGTTGTAGAGGTCGCCGAGCTCGCCGTCGAAGTCCGCGATCACCGCCAGGTCCAGCGAGGAGCTGTTCGCCAGTGCGAACTCAACGCGCAGGCTCAGCAGCTGGTCACCGTAGCCTTCCTGCTCCGCGCGCTGCTGTATGTATCCGTGCAGCGTCTCCGGAATGCTGGTGGTGCTCTCCTTCTGCAGCCGGTAGCTGATGCCCAGGGTTTCCTTGATGCGAAAGTTCTTGGCCAGGTTGCGCGGCGATTTGGCGAGGAAGTCGCCCGTCTGGTAGGTCAGCACGGCGCCGCCCCGCTCGACCAGTTGAACCAGCTCGGGTGAGACGCCGATGACCTTGCCGCGGACCCCATCGCCGAGTATGACCCAGTCACCCTTCTTGCAGGGAAACCACGGCTCGTCGTGCCGCGCCGGCCGCGACTTGAGGTCGACCAGGGCATCGATGGGCACCCGCTGGGTCAGCTCGGCCACCGGGTTGACCAGGGTACAGAAGACGTTGATCTGCTTGACCTGCCAGGGGAGCCCGTCAAGGAGCAGGCGCTCCCCCTCGCGCACCGCACCGATGTTGAGAAAGATCTGGATCTGGCGCAGGTAGCGAGGCAGGGTCTGCCTGATCGTCCAAGCGATCCCGAACAGCAGGAGGAGGCTGAGACTGAAGAGCACCCAGTCCTCCACCGCATAGAAGACGATCGTCGGGCCGATGACCACGAGCAGGACGGTCACCACCCGGTGAATCAGCTCGGTCAGTCGGACGCGGAAGCTGCGGTGCAGCTTCCGAAATCCCGGCACGTAGCGCTGCATCGCCCGGCGGCTCAGCCGAGAGATGAGCAGAATGCCGAGCACCACGAGCAGCGCCACCGTGAGATAGAGCCCGCGCTGCTGGAAGAAGGACTTGAGATAGCTCTGAGACGCCTCCGTGATGGACACCTCCGCCGCGACCAGCTTCTCGAGCTGCACTTGTGCCGCTTGTAGCTCGCTCTGCATGAAGGTCTGCTGCTTCTGCCAGTTGTCGAGCGTCGTCTTCAGGGTCTGGCGAACGGGCTTTTCCTTCGTCTCGGCCAGCAACTGGTCGACGTGGGCGATGGCCCGCTCGATGACGGCCAGTTTTTCCTGGTAATAGGCGATCTTCTCTTTCAGATCGGACTTTTGGCGCACGTGCGACGTCATCTCCTTCATCTCGTCGAGCGCCGGCTTCAGGAGTGCAAACAGCTCCTGCTGGAAGTTGAACTCCTCCGACGGCTCGGTACGCAGACTGGTGATATCCACACCGGCGGCGACGTTCTCGAAGTTTTGGGTGACGGTGCGCAGGTCCGCTTCCAGCTTGTCGAGCTGTGCGGTCAGGCGCTGCTTCTCGGCGTCGGACTGGGATGCTCGGATTTTCTCGTTCAACCCTTTGATATCCAACGAGATGGAATCGCGCAAGTGCACGAACGAGGCCAGCGTGTCGCCCTCGGTCTGTTGCGACGGCGCGCCGCCATCGGCGCTCGCTGGCTCGCCGGTGGGGCTTTGTGTCTGGGCGTGAGCGCAGAGGGGCGCCAGCACCAGCCAGAGCCAGCAGAGCATGTCGGCGAATCGAATCCGTCTTCTCATTGTGCAAAAGCCCCTACGCTTTCTTGAAGGCAACGGGTGTCATAGACCGTGCTGCGACCGAGGGCAGTGCACACGGGGACGGTCTGATCGACGTAGCCTCAGACAATCGGCGGGTCGACCGCCTCTTCGTCGTCGAGGTGGATCTGCTGAAAGGCCTCGACCCCGTCGGCGACCTCGCCCGTATCGTCGAGGAAGCGGGCGATGTGGAAGAGTGCTTCCCCCTCGTGCACCGACGGGATCTGGACGCGGCCGATCACGATCCCACGCGCCTGGGCGGTCACCGGGTGCTGGGTGCCGCTGTAGGGGTCGCTGATGTAGCCGAGGACATCCCCTCGCTCGACCCTTGCCCCAAGGGCAGCCAGGGTTCGCAGGAGGCCGCTCTCGGGCGCGCGGGTCCAGCTGCTCGAGCGCGCGATGAAGGGGGCGGCCGGACGCGGGCGCTGGCCGGTCGAGCGGATCATGCCGAGGCTGCGCATTACGTTGAGGATGCCCGACAGCCCGGCGCGAATCGACACCTCGTCGAAGCGCAACCCTTCACCCGCCTCGTAGAGGAGCATCGGGATGCCGAGCTCTGCCGCCGCCTCGCGCAGGGAGCCGTCACGCAGTGTTGAGTTGAGCAACACAGGCACGCCGAACGCCTCGGCGAGGCGCTCGGTCTCCGGGTCGTCGAGATTGGCGCGGATCTGCGGCAGGTTGGTGCGGTGCACGGCACCGGTGTGCAGGTCGATCCCATGGGTACAGTGGCGCACGATCTCGTCGACGAACAGATGTGCGACCCGCGCGGTTAACGAGCCCGCGGCGGAGCCGGGAAAGCTGCGGTTGAGATCGCGCCGGTCCGGCAGATAGCGGGACTGGTGGATCACGCCGTAGACGTTGACCACCGGCACCGCCACCAAGGTGCCCTTGAGTCTGCGCAGGGACTTCGCCTCCAGCAGCCGTCGGATGATCTCCACCCCGTTGAGCTCGTCGCCGTGCACGGCCGCGCACACGAACAGCCGGGGGCCGTCGCGCTTGCCGTGCACCACATGCACCGGCATCGACAGGCGCGTGTGCGAGTTGAGCTTGGGCAGTGCAAAATCGATGACCGCACGGTGTCCGGCGGCGACCGCCTGCTCCTGAATGACAAAGGGCGGGCGCATCCCTCAACCCCTGCCGCGGGTCCGCGTTCGGCTCAGGGCCGTTCGCTCGAGCGCCGCGTTACGCTCGATGAAAGCGAGCATCATGCCCGCGATGTCCTTGCCGGTGGAGCGCTCGATCCCTTCAAGGCCCGGCGAGGAGTTGACCTCCATGACCACTGCGCCATGGTTGGAGCGGAGCAAGTCGACGCCGGCGACGTTCAATCCCATGGTCTGGGCGGCGCGCACGGCCGTGGAGCGCTCCTCCGGGGTGATGCGCACGACGCTTGCCGAACCACCTCGGTGCAGGTTCGAGCGAAATTCGCCCTCCTTGCCCTGACGCTTCATCGCGGCCACTACCTTGTCGCCAATCACGAAGCAACGCAGGTCTGCGCCGCCCGCCTCCTTGATGAACTCCTGGACCAGGATGTTGGCGTGTAGCCCCATGAATGCCTCGATGACGCTTTCGGCCGCCTTGTGGGTCTCGGCGAGCACCACGCCAATGCCCTGGGTGCCCTCCAGGAGCTTGATCACCAGCGGTGCGCCGCCCACCATCTTGATCAGGTCCTGAATATCGTCCGGCTTGTGGGCGAATCCGGTCACCGGGAGCCCGATGCCCTTGCGCGAGAGCAGCTGCAGGGAACGCAGCTTGTCGCGGGAACGGGTGATGGCCACCGATTCGTTGAGCGGGAACACCCCCATCATCTCGAACTGGCGCAGGACGGCGGTGCCGTAGAAGGTGACCGAGGCACCGATGCGCGGGATCACGGCGTCGAACCCCTCCAGCTTCTCGCCCTTGTAGTGCATCTCCGGGCGCATCGACGTGATGTTCATGTAGCAGCGCAGCACGTCGAGCACCACGACCTCGTGACCCCTCGACTTGGCGGCCTCCGCCAGACGCTGCGTCGAGTAGAGCTTGGGGTTTCTGGAAAGAACGGCGATCTTCATTGTTTCCTCCTCGGCTGGTGGTCCATCTCCCGTTAGGATGGCACGCGGTCAGGCAGTGTCACCCCATCGATGCCCGGCAACGCGTCGCCCAAAGGAGCCCGCGAATCGCGGGTTACCGTGAGGCACAACACACGTCAGCCCCCTGCATGGCCGCTTTCCTCAGGCGATCAACGGGCAGCGGTCCGCCGCACCGACCACAGGGGCCGGCTTCGCGTCGCGCGGCGGTATCGGTCAGGGCCCAAACAGGGGCGTGTCAAACTCGCCGCCGGGGCTGGTGTTCGTGGGCGTCACCCGGCGCCCACTCTGCCAGAAGATCCAGCCCAGGGTGGCGCCGACAGTGAAATCGTGCTCGGAAGTCAGGAGAGGGCTGTCGACGAAGGCCGTCTGCTGCAGGTTCAGATAGGCGCCGTAGAGCGACCACCGCCACCTGCCATGCACCCCGGAAAGACCCGCGCCCAGGCGTCCCCCGGCGTATCCCGCGTCGGAGCGGTACTCGGGTCGCTGCGCGTTGGCGTAGGCCGCCGGCACATCGTAGAAGTAGCCCAGATAGGCCCGGTCCGCGAAACTCGCCCCAACCTCCAGACTGGCCTTGAATGCCTCGCCGCGGATAGGACGCTGATAGCGCAGCCGAGCGTCCAGGTTCCAGCCGCGCTGGGTCAGGTTCCAGTCATCCGTATCCCAGCTCACCGCCGTGCGCACTGCGACCCGCGTCCAGATGCTGTCCGCTCGCTCGGGGTCGGTCAGTAAGAGGCTCAGGGCTGGGCCGAGGTCGATGGTGCGATCCAGGTCGGGCATCCCGTCCCGCGCGTCGCTTTCGTCGCTCTCCACCAATGCCGTGGCACCGGCGCTGAAGTCCAACTTAGTGCGCCGGGTCTCGTACAAGATACCCTGCAGGCTGCGGTCGATGCGAAGCCATTCCCCCCGATAAATCACGTAGGGGAAGGGGAAGGCCGCGATGGTGCGTACGTCTGATCCCGGATAGCTCGGCTGGCTGTAAAGCGCACCACCGATGCCAAGCTCCCAGAGGGGCAGCCCCCGCTCCTCGGCGAGGGTGGGTGGCAGCACCGACACCAGAGCGATGCCTAGGAGCCAGCCGGCAGTTGCAAGACCGATCGGCTGGTTCGCGCTTCCTCTCATCGTCCCCTCCCACTGCTCTCGACCGCCCGAGCCTGCGCTGGCTGTCGCCGCGGCCGCTTAACCGCACGCCAGACCAGTGCCGTCTTGCGCTAGACGGGGATCAGTAGTCCAGAGTAACAAGTCGGTGCGACGGCGCGCGGTCGTTTCCCGGCTAGCGTAGGCTTTTCGCGCAGTGCTGGACACTGCGTGCGGGAGAGTTGCAGAGGCGCGGGAGGCCCCCACGACCACTTGGGCGGCGGGTCTGTCCCAAGTGCTGCCAGTCTCAAGGGAGACGGCGAGCGTCTCCTGAACGCGCGGAGCCGACTCCCAGGATTGGCTACAGCAACGGCTGCTCAATGCTGAAACGGGGCACCCACAATCAGGGTGCTGTCAGATTTGTCACAATCCACACTTGACGTTCACGCCGGGCTCGCCATCAGTCTGCAGATCTGCCGGCGGGGTCATCGAACGGATCGTCCGGCAGACGGCTCCGTTTCCGCCTTTGCTGGCCGAGCTGGAAAAGCAAACGTCGCATCTCAAGCTGATCGTCGATAGGCGCTTCGAGGGGCGCAAGAACCATTTACCGCAATGGGGCAGCGTTACGATAGCCGACGCTGTAGATAGTGATAGACGATCAATGGAATCCAAAGAATCGATTAGAAGGATCACTCAGCCGGGTCCAGACTCTGAGCAGGTATCTGGGAGGAGGAAACCGAAGGCCGGCAACAAGGTCGAGGCGTTGCGGCACTTCTTCACCGTCGCCGGTGCCGAGCGCGACTTCGCGCTGACGTTTCACGCCGAGGAAGGCACGTAAGACCTGGTCGATAGCAACGCTCAGGAATCACGAAAGTTCCATACGGAACAACCTGAAGAAAATCGCAGCCACGATCGGAGGAAAAGATGAGCGAAAAAACTGACACGAACGCGGGCAAGTGCCCGGTCATGCACACGACGATTGGAGTGAAGTCGAATCGGGACTGGTGGCCAAACCAGTTGAACCTGAAGCTTCTCCAGCAAAACTGCCCCCAGTCCAATCCCTTGGGCGAGGCGTTCAACTACGCCGAGGAGTTCAAGAAGCTCGACCTCGCGGCCGTGAAGAAGGACCTCTACGCGCTGATGACCGACTCGCAGGACTGGTGGCCGGCGGACTACGGTCACTATGGGCCGCTGTTCATCCGGATGGCGTGGCACGGCGCGGGCACCTACCGCATCGGGGACGGCCGCGGCGGGGCAGGCTCGGGCCAGCAACGCTTCGCGCCGCTCAACAGCTGGCCCGACAACGTGAATCTCGACAAGGCGCGCCGGCTGCTCTGGCCGATCAAGCAGAAGTACGGCAACAAGCTCTCCTGGGCCGACCTCATGATCCTCGCCGGCAACTGCGCCATCGAGTCGATGGGCCTCAAGACCTTCGGCTTCGGCGGCGGGCGCGCGGACGTCTATGAGCCCGAGGAAGACACCTACTGGGGATCCGAGACCGAGTGGCTCGCCGACAAGCGCCACATAGGTGAGCGGGATCTCGAGAATCCGCTCGCCGCCGTTCAGATGGGTCTGATCTACGTGAACCCGGAAGGGCCGGGCGGCAAACCGGATCCGCTCGCCTCCGGCCGGGACGTCCGCGAGACCTTCGCGCGCATGGCGATGAACGATTACGAGACCGTCGCGCTCACCGTCGGCGGCCACACCTTCGGCAAGTGCCATGGCGCCGGCGATGCGGCGCTGGTCGGGCCTGCACCCGAGGCGGCCGGCATCGAGGAGCAGGGCCTCGGCTGGAAGTGCAGCCATGGCAGCGGCAAGGGTGGCGATCAGATCGGCAGCGGACTGGAAGGCGGCTGGACGCCGACCCCGACGCAGTGGGACAACAGCTATCTGGACATGCTGTTCGGCAACGAGTGGGAGCTGACCAAGAGCCCGGCGGGCGCTTGGCAGTGGACGCCGAAGGAGGCGACCGACAAGAACATGGCGCCGGCCGCCGACGATCCGTCGAAGCGGGTCCCGATCATCATGACCGACGCGGACATGGCGATGCGGATGGACCCGATCTACGAGCCGATCGCGCGGCACTTCCACGAGCACCCGGAGGAGCTCGCGGACGCCTTCGCCCGGGCCTGGTTCAAGCTGACCCACCGCGACATGGGCCCGCGCTCGCGCTATCTCGGCCCGGAGGTCCCGGCAGAGGAGTTGATCTGGCAAGACCCCGTGCCGCAGGTCGATCACGCGCTGATCGACGCGGCCGACATCGCCGACCTCAAGGCCAAGATCCTCGCCTCGGGGCTGTCCGTCTCCGAGCTGGTCTCGACCGCCTGGGCCTCGGCGGCCACCTTCCGCGGCTCCGACAAGCGCGGCGGGGCGAACGGGGCGCGCATCCGTCTCGCGCCGCAGAGGGACTGGGAGGTCAACCAGCCTGCCCAGTTGGCGAAGGTGCTGAAGACCCTCGAGGGCGTCCAGAAGGCACTTCAACGCCGCGCAGACCGGCGGCAAGAAGGTCTCGCTCGCCGACCTGATCGTCCTTGGCGGTTGCGCAGCCATCGAGCAGGCGGCGAAGAACGCCGGACAGGACGTGGAGGTGCCCTTCGCGCCGGGGCGCACGGATGCCACGCAGGAGCAGACCGATGTGGACGCCTTCGCCGTGCTCGAACCGATCGCGGACGGGTTCCGCAATTACCAGAAGGCCAAGTACACCGTGTCGGCCGAGGAGCTGCTGGTCGACAAGGCGCAGCTCCTGACGCTGACCGCGCCTGAGATGACGGTGCTCGTCGGTGGCATGCGCGTGCTGAACGCCAATGTCGGACAGTCGCAACACGGCGTCTTCACCAAGCGCCCCGAGACACTCACCAACGACTTCTTCGTCAACCTGCTCGACATGAGCACCGAGTGGAAGGCGACCTCGGAAGACGAGGATGCGTTCGAAGGACGCGACCGCGCAACCGGCGAGCTGAAGTGGACCGCCACCCGCGTCGACCTCGTCTTCGGCTCGAACTCGCAGCTCCGCGCGATCGCAGAGGTCTACGGGCAGGACGATGCGCAAGAGAAGTTCGTGCAGGACTTCGTGGCGGCCTGGAACAAGGTCATGAACGCGGACCGCTTCGACCTTGCCTGATCTTGGCTGAACGGTCTTCCTTCGAGGGATTCCGGAACGCCGCCTCGACCGGGCATTGAGTTGTTAGAATCTGGTCGAGGCGGCGGACCGACGAGCCACAAGCACTGACACAGGCCCGGGACACCTCCGCCTGCGTCCCGCACACCTTTCCAGTCGAACGGGCAGTACGACATGAAGGCCTATCTGATCACACCCGACACCCAATCCATTGAGATCGTCGAGTTCGCCGACCTGGACGATCTTAAGGTCCTGATCGGCTACGACACCCTCGCATCCGATGAGATCGGCGCCAACGGCGACCGGCTCTACTTTGACGAGGAGTGCTTCCTCAGGGGCGCCCCTGGACGCTTCCAGATCGACGCCCTGGTCCCAGTGTCGGGCAAGGGGGTTGTGGTCGGGACGAGCGAGAAGGGAGCGGCGTTTCAGGACGTCGTCATCGGCATCGACGATCTGCGCGGACGGATCAAGTATCTGTAGACCGCAGTGTCACGGGGCGGCGTTACCGGACTCCAGGCGTCGCCTCCGGCTAACCCCGCTCGCTGATTCTAGGAATGTGCCGAGCCTGTAGCGACACCGCTGGAGCGATCGACTGTGCAGCCGACGTCGACCAGGCGGAGACCGCGGATCTTGGCGATCCTTTTCGAAAGGTCTGCAGCAAGAAGCCGAAACTCAATATGACCAGAAGGATTGACGCGTCGTGGTGACCCTGCGGTCCCGCTGCTCGACCTTCTTCAATCTCATATGCCCCGCCTCGGGCATCACAGCTGCCCAAAAGGGCAGCTTACGAGCGTCTGCTTTGCGGGCAGCTAAAGCCAAGGCTTGGGCGGCGGAAATCAGGGGATTGCTGTCTGTCGTCCCGCGCCCGCAGCGGCTGAAGGATCCCGGCCATGCAGAAGCCGGTGGCGAAGCGGCAGGCCAGCACCCAGCCGGAGGCGGGGGCGAAGGCCAACAGGCCCAGATTGGCCAGCGCCGCCACCGCGGCGGAGGCGCGGAAGAAGCGGTGCAGCTCCCAGCGGTCGGCCAACCCCAGCAGGGCGCTGGTCAGGGTTCCGCAAACGAAGCCGATGGCGACCAGACTGGTGAACAGGGACGCATGGAAGCCGTCCAACCCGCCCTCGGCCTTCAGCGCCGGCAGCACGGCGGTGGCCGAAAACCACATCGACAGCGTCATCACCTCACAGGCGGCGATCAGCGCGATGGCGCGCCATTTTCCGCTCATGTCTGCACCCACATCGCCGCTGCCGCCAGCCCCGCGTTCACTATGCCGGCCACCGTGAACAGGTGGGGCGCCTTGTCGCTGCGGAAACCTGGGATAGACGTGGTCACTGACGACTCCGTTAGACAACCTGCGCGACAGCCGAAAATCCCGTGTCGCTGAGTGCGATCGGGAGTTCAGCGGGCAGTCCGTCGCCGCTCCCGGCAAGCGCTCCATGAACTCCTCGTAAACCTCGTGGGTACTGCTGGTCCATCTGTATTCCGGCCACCACGAGCGTGCCTTCTACCAGTACTTTACCCAGCCCAGCGTGCGGCGGTTGCGGACCTCCTCTCCCACCTGATCGAGAGCCGCGCGGCGCTGATCAAGTCCGGCGGTTCGAGCGATGAGTTCCTGCGGTGCTGCGCACTTTGGGATGAGCACCCGCCGGGTTGACCGGCCCTATCGGTATGGACGGCCCCGATCCACCGCGCCGTTCCAGCGCCCCGATAGCGGCAGGACAGCGACGGTCGCTCAGGGCCGAGGCGCATCGGCGAAGCGGTCCTTCTGCATGTCCGCACCCAACCGGCGCAATTGCTCAAGTCTTGCGGGGACAATTCGACCAAGAGGGACACGTGTCGCCAGAAGCCCTCGGCGCGGCCGACGCGCACTCCTTACTGGTCCGGCACGAACTTGAGCACATTCCCATTGATGCAGTATCGCTTGTGGGTTGGCGGCGGGCCGTCGTCGAAGACGTGGCCCAGATGGATGCCAGAGCTGGTGCTGCTCACCTCGACCCGTCGCATGCCATGCGAATCGTCCACATGCACGGTGATTGCCCCCTCCACCGGATCGAAAAAGCTCGGCCAGCCGGTGCCGCTGTCGAACTTGGTGTCGCTGCGGAACAGTGCCGCCCCGGTGATCGGATCCACGAAGGTGCCGGGACGCTTCTCGTCGAGGTGGGAGCCGCTGAAGGCGGGTTCGGTCCCGCGTTCAAAGGCGATGCTTCGCTGCTCGGGCGTCAGCAACTGAACGCCCAGCCATTTCCAGAAGCGTTGTCGCTCGCCGTTATAACCCGTGAAGCGCGATACCTCGCGCCCCCGCTCGAAGAGCACGACGGTCGGGGTCGCAAACAACGCCCGATCCAATGTCCATCCCTCGGGCGGGCTGGTGCTCAGGGTGCGCGCGACCGCGACATCGCCCTGCCAGCGGGCGAGCACCTCGGCCTTGAAGCGCTTGCAGTAGGCGCAGTCCGCCGCCTCGAAGACGATGAGCTGGCGGCTGAAATTGAGCGCCTTGGCATCCAGCGCCGTTAAGCCGGGCGCTTCCGCCTGGTCCGCCCCCTGGCTGCGCGGATAGGGGATGCCGGTGCCGCCGAGCCCGCAGTAGCCGCGCGGATTCTTGCTCAGATAGTCCTGATGATATTCCTCGGCCGGGTGGTAGTTCTTCAGCGGCGCGATTTCGGTCGTAATGGCGCCCCGCGCGTGACGGGTGAGCGCGGCCTGATAGACATCGCGGGATTTCAGCGCCACCGCCCTTTGGGCGTCGTTGCGCGTGTAGATCGCGCTGCGATAGTTGCTGCCCACGTCGTTGCCCTGGCGATCGCCCTGCGTCGGGCCATGGCTTTCCCAGAAGTGCATCAGCACCGCTTCGAGGCTGATCCGAGCCGGGTCGAAGACCACCCGCACGACTTCGGCATGGTTGCGTCCGCTTGCTTCGCCGCGGCGGCGGGCCGCTTCGTGGGCGATGATGGCTTCGTAGCTGCCTTCGATATCGCCGTTGGCATAGGCGCTTTCGACATCCACGACGCCCGGCAGCGCCGCCATGCGCTTCTCGGCACCCCAGAAGCACCCCATGCCAAGCACGATGCTGTCATCGGCGTCGTGGGTTCGGGACGGCGCTTGCGAGAGGGGGGTCTTCCCTGCTGCCTGAACAGCGGGTGTCAGGACGACCAACATCGCCACCCACGCCAAGGGCACCATGGCGAGACGCCTGCACACGCCGCCGAATCCGCCCTCGTGCGCCAGCGCCGATCGAGGAAACGGCAGGACAGGACGCTTTGCGAAAAAGAACATGACTGAAAACTCAGCAATTCCCGCTGTGTGGGCCCGAGGTAGATCGAGGCCGGCGCGGACGCCCCTCGATCACGGACAGGCATAGCGAAACCCTCGCCGCGAAGCGGCGCTGTTGCACTGGCTGGTTGTCGGTGACCCTCAAAACTCGCGTCAAGCACATGCGTTCACGGCCGTCGGCTAGGAGGTGTCGTGCGGCAAGGGGAGCAGTGGCGGTTGGATAATGGAGCGGTAGAGCGTCTCCCAATCGGGGATCAGACAGAGGTCGAAACGACTGCGCAGCTTTCGCCACAAGCGGGTCTTGCCCTGCGCCGCCGTTACGGCGGCCTGAAACAGCCGGCAGCCATGTTGTTGGATTTGATCGATCAGAAACGCCAGCATCATGAGGTGCATGAGCACGGTGCTGAGGTGGTTGTTGCCGTGACCGAAGTTGTGCTCGAAGTGGTAGCCTTGGTTTTTGAGGGTGTTGAAGGTTTCGTTCTCGATTTTCCAGCGTGCGCGGGCTCCTCGCATGAAGGTCATGAGGTTGTTTTCATGGATGGGGATATCCGTGACCCAAGAGAAGTGGGTCACCGTGCCGTCGGGGGCGTGCTCCCAGTACTCGAGGAAATTGACCTCGAGGTCGAAGTTGGCGTCGTTGAGCGGCGCACCGTTGAGATAGCGGAAACGGTGGCGGAATCCCTTCTCGTTGGTGAACGTGGCCTCGGCGGTTTCCGGCGTGGCCGCCACCCAATCGAACAAGAGCGTGTGGTCGCTCTGCTTGGCGCCGAGGATAAAGCGCAGATCCAGGGCCTGGAGCTGACGGATGTGCGGGGCATTGGAGGCGAGCCCGTCTTCGATGACGATCAACTTCAGATGCGGATGTTCTCGGCGCAGGTCCGTCAGCAGGCGCTTGGCGGCGTTGCGCTCGCAGTCGTTCTTGCGTGCACCGTCTCGCTTGAGGATGGGCTCGGGCGCCAGCGGGAACACCTCGCTGCGATCGGGGTGCACTAGCACCGCCCCGAGCATCTGGTGATAGTAGGTGATGGTGGCGTTGCGGTGGTGCTTCTCCCCGCACTGCGGGCAATGGATCGTTGAGGAAGAGAAATATCCCGTGCCGTCGAGCGAGAGCAGGTAATGCCCATCGAGGTAGGCGAATCCCTCCAGCCCCTTGCCGCGCTGCAGCTGTGCCAACAGTGCTTTGTACAGCGGGCGCAGGTGGCGCGGGTCAAGTTCATCGAGACGTTCGCGAAAGCGGGTGTCGCTCGGCGCGCGCTCGATCCCGTAGAGCGCCTTGAGATTGGCGCGCGTCGTCTCTTCCCGACGGTCGTTCTCGAACTGCAGCAGCGAGGGATACTTCAGCCCGAACAACGCCAGGCCCGACATCAGATGATCGACCAGCGCAATATCGCAACCGGACTGCTCGGGGATCTTGGCAAACAACCGCCGCGCCTCGCTCAGCAGCCCTGCGGCACTGAGGTGTTTGCGTGAAAACGGAGCGCTCATCAGCACCTGCCTCGCAACTTCAAGTGTGCGCGCCAGTATACTGATTTAGCGCTAAAAGTTTACGAAAAGCTTTTTTTGAATCCGAGGCAACCCACTGTTTTATAAGCCGAATTATTTTCGGCGGGAATTACTGCTGAACACTCCAGAAACGCATTGGCACGGAGGCCATGGGCCGGTGGTTGGGGCCTGTAACACGCTTGCGCTGACGGGATGGCTCGAGGCTTCCCGCCGTCGCTACGGTTCAGTCATGAAGTCGCCCGGGACCCCGTTTTGGTTACAGGGCAACGGAAGTTTCGCGTGCCGCCGCTGACCCGACGGCCTCGAGGTGGTCTTGGATCTGTCAGTGATACCATCGCGGCAGCGACTCGGGGCGCCCTTCTTGAGCCTTTAGGACGTGTTGGTGTCCGTCGCCAGGCCGATGCGTAAGCGCACGTCGATCGGGTGCTACACGAGGAGGCGCAGGTAGGGACTCGGAGGGCACGGCGTGGACTGTGGTCAGGACCCCGACCCGGTGCTCCTTGGGAGTGGCGTCGCCGGTGAGTCAGCGGCGGCTAGACGCGCTAAGCGGACGGTTACAGCAACCGAGTAAGCGACTCATCTTGTTAAGGGTTATCAGATGCCTGCCGCCGCGGGGAAGCGCTTGGAAGTGGCACCGAGGTGGGCGCGTCTGGCGAGGCTGGCGAGTTAACGCGAGCGGCGGTAGGCGTCTGATAACCCTTAACAATTGCGGTCGATCGCTGAGTGTAGGTCTCGCGCCGCTGGGCGAGAAGGCGGTCTTAGTCGCCGCCCTCCGCCACCTCCGCACCGAAGAGGAGGCTGGCGTGGGCGAGCCAGGAACTGCCCCCGAAGGCCGGGGAGCGAACGAAAGCAGAGACCACGCCGCGTCCCGTCTCGGCCAACGGCAGCGCCTCGGGTCAATGCGCCGCACATCCGAGGCGCGCGCACAGAGCCGCGACGTACTGCGCAAGCACGGCAGCCGGCGGCGCGGCACCGGCGGCGCGGCACCGGCGGCGCGGCACCGGCGGCGCGGCACCGGGGCGCGGCGGCGGGCCGGCGCTCAGACGCCGCGGTAGACCTCATGAGCCATCGTAAGCCGCATCTGTCTGACAGGACCTGTGCCAGCTGCGGGCTGCCCTTCGCGTGGCGGCGACGTTGGGCGCGCTGCTGGGATGAGGTACGCTACCGTTCCCATGCATGTCGGGGAATCCGGCACGCGATCTGTTGAACCGGCGGGCGACGCCCAGCGAGGGCGTGCCATCGCGCCCTGCGTCGATCTACCCAACGGAGGACTAAAGACCTTGGTCAAGGCTCGAGCCGAGATCCTGATCCAAAGGTCGCCGGGGCTGGTCTACGGCTTCGTCGCGCGGGATTTCTTCGCAAACTACCCTCGCTGGTCTCCGGAGGTCATACGGCTGGACGTGCTGACCCCGGGCCCGGTCCGGGTGGGGAGCCGGGCCCGCCAGGTGCGCGTCGACCAAGGGCGCCAGAGCGAGTCCACGTTCCGGGTGACAGCCCTGGAGGAGCCGCTCCAGCTGGACTTCGCCGAGGGCTCGGACCTGTTCCGGATCAGCTACCGGCTCACCCCGGTAGGGGCGCACACCCGCCTCGCCTTCTCCTTCGAGCTGACCCGCCTGGAGTTTTACATGCGCCCCTTCGAGAAGCTGATCCGGGTCACGGTCCAAGACGGGGCCGAGCGGGTGGTCCGCAACATCAAGGGATTGGTGGAACGTGAGTCGGCACCCCCGAGCAACGCTGCCGAAGTACCTTGACAGGCGCTGGCCGCCGTCGCGGCCACGCAATGCGTCTCAGCCACCATGCCGCCGCGGCGGCGAATCAATCGACAGGAGCACCCCCATGGAGTTCATGGCCGAAAAAGACGAGGGCACCATCCCCTTCGTGCTCTCCCAGATCCTCGACACCTGCGTCAACGGCATCACCCTGTCCGACCCGGACCAGCCGGACAACCCCATCGTCTATGCCAACGAGGCCTTCGAGCTCATCACCGGGTACGACCGCGAGGAGATCGTCGGTCACAACTGCCGCTTCCTCCAGGGGACGGACCGGGACCAGCCGGAGATCGAGCGCATCCGCGAGGCCCTGCGCGACCAGAAACCGGTGACGGTCACCCTGCGCAACTATCGCAAGGACGGCACCCTGTTCTACAACCGTTTCTCCATACGCCCGCTGCTCGACCGCCAGGGGCGGCTGGTCTACTACCTGGGGATCCAGTACGACGTGACGGACAAGGTCGAGGCAGAAGAGGAACTGCGCCGGCTCAACGCCAGGCTCAGGGCCATGGGGGAGCAAGTGGACTAGCGGGCTGGGCAGCGGGTACATGCCGGGCACAAGCAACGATCGGTGTTCAGCGTCGGCGAATTGGACAATTCAGGCTAAACGACTGGTATCGCCTATCCGACCCCACGGAGCCATTGCGTTTCGTTGCCCTTCGGCGGGCTCGGCTGCCGTCGGCAGGGTTCTGCGCACCCGCGGCGGGCAACCGTCAGTCGATACAGCGCGGGAGTGAACAGGATCCCCAGCACGATGCTCAAGCCCACGCCGCCCGCGATCACCACCGCGAGCGGCGGCCAGAAGTCGCCGCCCGCGAGCACCAGCGGCAGGAAGCCGCCCACCGTGGTCAGGGTGGTGGACACGATATGGCGGGTCGCGTGCATCACCTCACGGGCGATGGCCGCGGGGTCACCGGCGCTGGCCGCCGGGTTGTCCCGAATGGCCGCAAGGACCACGATGCTCGCGTTGATCGCCACCCCGAGCAGCCCGGCGCTCCCGATCAGGGGGTAGAATCCCAGCGCGTAGCCGCCGACCCACGGGGACAGGAAGCCGAGCCCGATGGAGAGCACCCCCACCAGACCCACGATCCCCGCCAGGGGGAAGCTGCGGAAGGTCAGGACCAGGGTGGCGAGCATCAGGGTCCCGAGCAGCGGTGCGTAGGCCAGCAGGAGCCCCACGGCCTCGCCGGACTCCTCGCTGTCGCCGGCGACCTCCAACCGGTAGCCGGGCGGAAGCTCCAGTGCACCCGCGGCGAGGCGCTGCTGGATCCTGGTGGTCACCTCGATCGGCAGGACCTCAGGGCGGATCCAGGCCTGGACGGTATTGACCCGCTCCCCGTTGCGGCGGGTGACCGCGCTCACCTCGGGGGCGAGGCGCAGCTGCCCCAGGGCCTCGGCGGGGATGAAGACCGGCGCGCTGCCCGGCTCCGAGCGCGGGGCCACCAGGCTCAGGGTTGCGACCCGGGCGCCGTCGCTGCGTTCCGCATCCCCCAGACGCACCCGCACCGGCAAGTCCTCCAAGTCCTCCAGCACCCGCCCGCCCACGGCCCCCTCCAGGGCGGTCTGAAACTGCCCGGCGATCTCGCCCAGGCTCAAGCCCGCCAGGCGGGCGTCCTCCTCGTCGGCCTCCAGCCAGAGCTTGGGGGTGCCGCCCTGGATGCTCGCGAGCGATTGGGTGATCGCGGGATCCTGGGACAGGACCAGGCGCAGCTCCTCGCCCAGCCGCCTGAGCACGTTCGTGTCCGGACCCACCAGGCGCAGGCTGACCGGCGCCGGGATGGGTGGGCCCTGACCGAAGGCATTGACCACCACCCGCGCCTGGGGGAAGGCGTCCGACAGCCGGTCCTGGAGGACGACGACCAGCCGCTTGGCCGCCGCCGGGCTCGCGGCGAGGACGGTGCCGCGTGCGTATGCCGGGTTGTCGTCCTGATCGCGGAGCTGGTTGTAGTAGACAGGCGGGGAGCTGGCCCCGGCGACCCAGGTGACCGAGCGCACCTCGCCCGCGGCCCGGATCAGCCCCTCCATGGCGCGGACCGACGCTGCCGTTCCGCGCACCTCGGTGTCCGGTCCCGTCCACACCTGGACCTCGAACTGGTCCCGGTCCGCCACGGGAAAGAACTGGTTGCCAAGCTGGCTGACGGCCCAGAACCCGGCGACCGGGAGTGCCAGACAGGCGAGCACCGTCAGGGCGGGCCGTGCAAGGGCGCTATCAAGTAAAGCGCGATACAGGCTAGTGAGCGCCGGGCTGGACCAGCCTTGACGCCACCAGCGCGTCCGGGTTGGCGGCTCGCTGTCCGCGCCATCGTGCGAGCCATCGCCCGATCGGGGCAGCGCGTAACGGGCGGCCAGGGCCGCAATCAGAGTCATGGAGAGGACGAAAGAGACCGACTGCGGAGCGCTTGGGCCTGGTCCTCGAGCTGCCCGCCCACCTGCGGCCCATTTATCAGGGTCTGGGCATCGACATCCCGGCCTACAACGGGGACCGCAACTTCAAGCTCCCCGTCCCGGCGCATAACTGCGCCGAACCTGACGCATGCCGCTCCGATACAGACGCCTTGAACGCCGCAAGGGCGCAGGACAGACCGGAGCCGATACCGGCCATCCGCTGCAAGCGGGCTCCTGCGCCTCAGATCCACCGAGCGAGTCCGACCAACTTTGGCGAGACCCATTTCAACAGCACTGCGAGACACGAAACCATGCGCACACAAAGGCTTCTCTCCCCCATCACCACCGCCGACGGGCTGCAACTCGCCAACCGGGTGGTGATGGCACCGATGACGCGCGCCCGCGCCAGCGAGGCGCGGATCCCCAACCAGGCCATGACCAGCTGCTACGAGCAGCGGGCCGCTGCCGGCCTCATCATCACGGAGGCCACCGTGATCTCCGAGCAGGGCATCGGCTGGCTGGATTCCCCCGGCATCTACAACGATGCCCAGACCGAGGGCTGGCGCCACGTCGTCAACACGGTCCACGCGAAGGGCGGAAAGATCTTCCTGCAGCTCTGGCACTGCGGGCGTCGCACCGCTATTTCTTCGATGACGAGCGCCTGCCGGTGGCACCTTCCGCCATCGGCATCGCCAACGACCACAGCCACACCCCGAAGGGAAAGGCGCCGTACGAGACGCCGCGGTCACTGGAGACGGAGGAGATCCCTCTGATCGTCGAGGACTACCGTCAAGCGGCACGACGCGCCCGGGCGGCCGGCTTCGATGGCGTGGACATCCACTCGGCCAATGGCTACCTGCTCGACCAGTTCCTGCAGGCCAAGACCAATCGGCGGAAGGACGCCTCCGGCGGCAGCATCCCCAACCGCTACCGGCTGCTTGGGGAGGTGATCGAGGCCGTGAAGACCGCTTTTCCCGCCGAGCGCATCAGTGTCCGTCTGTCGCCGAACGGTGTCTTCAACGACATGGGCACACCCGAGTACAGGGAGCTCTTCACCTACGTGGTCGAGCAACTGGCCGGCGCCGGCATCGGTTTCCTGCACGTGATGGACGGTCTGGGCTTTGGTTTCCATCAGCTCGGCGAGCCCATGACCTTGGCGGAGATCCGCCCACTCTTCGCCGGCATCCTGATCGGCAACGTGGGCTATACGCGGGAGACCGCCGAGGAGCGGATCGCCGCGGGTCAAGGGGATATGATTGCCTTCGGCCGCCCCTACATCGCCAACCCGGATCTGGTCGAGCGGTTCGCGAACCTTTGGCCCTTGGCGCCAGAGGCCGAGATGGCGACTTGGTACACGCCTCAGACGTCCGGGTACACCGATTGGCCGGCTTACGCTGGCTGAACAACCCGGGCAACCCCTCGGGCGATTCCTCCAATGGGCAGGGGAGGGCAAGGCTGAACCTGAGCTTCAGCCCTCACCCGCCACGAGCCATCGTCCCAGGGTAGGCGGGCGAAGTCGTCCACTGTCCTATCGGCGACCAGCGCCGCGGGCTGAACCTCGACCGGTAAACCCCCTGCTGGGTCTCCATCGCTGGCCGTCGCGGGCAGGCAACGCGGTGTAGAGAGCCGTGCGACGCAGATATATAGTGATCTCATCTCATTTTTGTTCTGAGGAGTCTGGCGTAACGGACTGAAAGCGTTCTATCATCGTTGCCATGATGGACTACAGCCTGCCAGCCAAAGAACTCGCCGAGTTGCGTGCGGCGCATCGCCGTACCCGCGACAAGCGCGAGGCCGACCGCATCAAGGCGGTGGTGCTGCTGGCAAGCGGCTGGCGGGCCGAAGATGTTGCCGATGCCCTGCTGGTCGACCCCAATACCGTGCGCAACCATTTCAAGACCTATCAGGCAGAGGGTCTGTCGGGTCTGCTGCATCTGGCCTACCGTGGCAGCGACTGTGAGTTGAGCGAGGCCGCGCTGAGCGCGCTCGATGTGCATGTGCAAGCCAACCTGTACCTGAGTGCCAAGGAGGTGGCGGCGTGGGTCGCGGCCCAGTTCGACGTCGTCTACACCGCCAGCGGCATGACCGCGCTGCTGCATCGCCTCGGCTTCGTCTATAAAAAGCCCACGCTGGTCCCTGGCAAGGCCGACCCCGAGGCGCAGGAAGCGCATCTCGCCAAGTACGAAGAACTGAAGAAAACCAAAGGCGAGAACGACGTCATTTGCTTCATGGACGCGGTCCACCCGCAGCACAACCCGGTGCTCGGCTACGGCTGGATCAAGCGCGGCGAGGACTACGCGGTGCGCTCCAACACCGGACGGCGGCGCGTCAACATCAACGGTGTGATCGACGTGGAGCGTTTGGAGCCGGTGGTGCGCTTCGACGACACCATCAACGCCGACTCGACCATCGCGCTGTTTGAGCAACTCGAACAGTTTTATGCCGTTGCCACCTACATTTACGTCATCTGCGACAACGCGCGTTAAGATCACTCGCGCGCTGTCCAAGCGTATCTTGAGAATTCCCGCATCAAGCTCGTTCCTCTGCCGCCTTATGCACCGAATCTGAATCTCATTGAACGGTTGTGGAAGTTCTTTAAGAAAAAGGTTCTGTACAACCGATACTACGAGTCGTTCGACACATTCCGAAAGGCTTGCGAAGAATTTTTCAGCAATCCGCAGCAATACCAAACAGAGCTGCGCTTATTGTTGACGGAGAACTTCGAAATTACCGGTCGATGAAAAACCGAAAATCCGGTATTAGTTGGGTATAGCAACCAGCGCGTCCTCCTCTGACCAAAGACCCCGGCTCGCAGCACTGTCCGTGGCGGTGTCGATTCTTAGCCTTGCGTATTGCCCAATAGCCACAGCACGCCGCGAGAAGAGCCGGATGCAGAGCGCCGAGCCGAAGGACCGGGATGCTGAGGGGTTCCATCAGATCCCGGTGCGCCTAACCTAAGGACTTAACCGCCCCGACTTTGACGTGTCTTCCTCATGCGGCCAGTCTCCATCGTCGTTCCGACCCGTCGCCTCGACACGGTGCTCAGCGCGCGTTGTACGAGGACCTCCACGTGCCTCCCTGGCGCTGAGATCATCCTCTGCGAGCCCGACGACCTGGGCCCGATCGGGGCGCGACCCGACCTGCCTGCTGGCTGGCGCCTAGTCAGGGCGCCGCGCGGTCGCGGGACCCAGTGCAATGCCGGTGCCCGCGCCGCCTCGGGCGAGCTCCTGATGTTCCTGCACGACGACACGGACCTGCCGCTCGATGCTGGATCAGTCCTCGAGGCGGCCTTTCGCGACCCCGGCATCGGCATGGCCTGCTTCCGGCTGGCCTTCGGCCAGCGCCACTGGCTGCTCGGCGCCTACGCCTGGGGCTCGCGGTTCGAGTCGCGGCTGACGACCTTCGGCGATCAGGCCTTGACCATCCGGCGCGACCTCTTCGATGCCGTCGGCGGCTTCCCCGACTGGCCGCTGTTCGAGGATGTGGAGCTGGCCCGCCGCGTGCGGCGGTGCAGTCGCATCGCCAAGCTGCCGAGCGCGGTGACCACCTCGGCCAGCCGCTTCCTTGCCAACGGGCCGGCGCGACAGCAGATTGCCAACGGCCTCTTGCTCGCACGCTTCCTGCTTGGCGCCCCGCCCGAACGGCTCGCGGCCCTCTACGAACGGCAACGCGGCGCGATTGCGCGGGGTGATGCGGCATGAGTCTCGACACCTGGATCGGCCTGGCCGTATTGGCGGGGGTGTTCATGCTTGAGGGCGCCCTGCCCTACTATCAGGGCCGAGATCGGCGCTATGTCCACGGCGCCCGCAATCTTGGTCTGGCCATCGCGAGCGGCGTGGTCGGTGCGGCGCTGGCACCGCTCCTGTTTGGGGCCTTCAGTCTCGGCAGCGAGCAGGGTTGGGGGCTGTGCCCGCGCCTCGACCTCGGCGGGGTCGGCTGCGGCCTGATCACCTTCCTGCTCTTCGATCTCTGGATGTATGCCTGGCACCGCGCCAATCACCGGATCCCCTTCCTGTGGCGCTTCCATCGCGTCCATCACACGGACCCGGCCATGGACTGCACCACGGCGCTGCGCTTTCATCCCGGCGAGATCCTGCTGTCGGGCCTGGCGAACCTGCCCGTGATCGTCGCCCTCGGCATGAGCCTTCAGACCTTCATACTTTACAAGGCCGTCATGGTCGCCGTGATCCTCTTCCATCACGGCAATCTGGCAGTGCCGGCGCGCATCGACCGGGGACTGCGGCGGCTCATCGTCCCTCCATCCATGCATCGCGTGCACCACTCGGAGATCCGGGCCGAGACGGATTCCAACTATGGGACCATCTTCTCCTTCTGGGACCGGCTGTTCGGCTCGCTGCGGTTGCGCGAGGACACCCAGGCGATCCGTTTCGGCATCGGCCGCTTCGAGGGCGACGCCTGGCAGGGTCCGCTGCGGCTGCTCGCCATCCCCTTCTTGGCGGAGTTGCCGCCGGGACCGCCGCCTGGGACAAAGGCCGCACCGGCACCGGCGAACCGGCCATGAACGCACGCCCGCGGCTCCTCTTCGTCTACAACGCCGACACCGGCCTGTTCAACACTTTGGCCGATGCGGCACACAAGATCCTCTCGCCCCAGACCTACCAGTGCGCGCTGTGCAAGGTGACCTACGGCTGGCTTCAGGAGCGGCGCGCCTGGCGGGACTTTCTCGATACCCTCGACGCCGACTGCGAGTTTCTGCACCGCGATGAGCTGCGCGCCCGCTTCACGGACCTCGACATGGCCCTGCCCGCGGTTCTGTGTCTGGTGGACGGCCAGCCGACCCTGTGCATCGACGCACAGCGCCTTCAGGACTGCCGCGACCTGAATGAGCTGATCGGGCTGGTGCGCGGCGTCTGTCGCGCGCAGTCGGCAGGCGGATACCCTGGCGGATCCACCGGCGGGGCCAACTGACCCCATCTACCCGGCGGAGCAGCCAGGATTTCCCCCGGCCAATGGCCAGGGTGCATCGAACAGCAGGCGCCACCGGTCATACTTGCACCGGGCACAACCGGTGAATCCATTCCATACCAGTCGAGCCAGGCCAATCGACCATGCATGCCACACTCCCCCGTTTGCGCGATAGCGACTTTCCCGCCATCCGTCGCGGCAGCCCGAAGACCCTCCAGGCCAATCTGGGCTACCGCTGCAATCAGTCCTGTCTGCATTGCCACGTCGCGGCAGGGCCGAACCCCACCGAGTGCATGGATCGGGACACCATCGAAACCATGCTCACCACTCTGGCGCGTGGTGACATCGAGACCCTGGATCGGGTGCGGCCTCGACATGATGTGATGTTGAGGAGTATCTTGTAACCTTCTGTAGTGACGAGAGAAGGTGCGGTTGTGGCGGCGGTGGTCAAGAGATCGGGTGAGGAGGTGACGGTCGAGGTGACGGTGCGGCTCAGCGGCAGTCTGCTGGAGATGGAAGGAGCGATCCAGGAGGCGACCAACGCGGTCGGTCGTTGTGTTACCGAGGAGGCGCTCAAGCGGTTCGACACCGACGGCAGAGCGATGCGTGTTGGTGCGATCAAGCTGACCGCGCGCGGGCGCGACCCGAAGGCGTACCAGAGCCCGTACGGGGAGGTACAGGTGGAGCGCTACGTCTACCAGAGCTCCCGCGGCGGGCGCATCTACTGCCCGCTCGAGCACCAGGCGCGGATCGTGCGCGGGGCCACCCCGCTATTTGCCAGCCAGATCAGCCACAAATATGCGCACCTCAACGTGCGCGCGGTGCAAGCCGACCTCGAGCAGAACCACGGCCGGAAAGTGGCCGCCTCCTACATTCAGAATGTTGCCGAATGGGTGGGCACCATCGCCACGGCCAAAGAAGAAGACTGGGCGTACGCGATGCCGGCGCTTGAGCGCCCCATCGCGACCATCGTGGTCA
This sequence comes from uncultured Gammaproteobacteria bacterium, assembly GCA_963698355.1. Classification (GTDB taxonomy): domain Bacteria; phylum Pseudomonadota; class Gammaproteobacteria; order Chromatiales; family Chromatiaceae; genus Thiodictyon. The sequence continues at coordinate 31,898 of CAVOQO010000002.1, forward strand.
GCCTCGACGGGGCCATGGTCCCGATGGCCGACAGTGAGGGGTATCGCGAAGCGATGGTGGGAACCCTGTCGTTCTACGACCAGGAGGGCGAGCGCCAACATACCATCTACCTCGCTGCCGCGCCCGAGTACGGCAAAGGGAAGTTCCTGCAGCGCATGGAGCGCGAGATTGCGCGCGCCAAGCAACAGTTTCCCGACGCCCTCTACCTGGGCATCGCAGACGGGGCAGCCAGCAATTGGCGCTTCCTCGAGCAGCACACGGATCGCCAGCTGATCGACTTTTTGCATACCACAGAGTACGTTGGCAAGATCGCCCAAGCGCTCTATCCGCACCGCCGCGCTGAGGGTAAGCGGGGGCACTGGCAACATGAGCACTGCAAGAAGCTCAAGCACGACCCCGACGCCCTCGACGTGCTCATCGGCGAGGCCGCACGCCTCTCGCATCGGCGTTCCCTCGCGCCGAAGGTCCGCGACGACGTCCTCAGCGCTTGGACGTACCTCACCAACCATCGCCACCAGATGGACTATGCCGGCTTCACCGCCGAGGGCCTGTCAATCGGCTCGGGGGTCACCGAGGCGGCCTGCAAGACCCTGGTCAAGCAACGGCTGTGCGCCTCCGGCATGCGCTGGAAGAACAAAGGCGCCAGAATCGTGCTCAGCCTCCGCGCCCTTACCCACACCGTCGGACGTTGGACGCAGTTCTGGCAGAAAATCGATCAGTTCGGGGCTGAATGCTGCTGCTGATCACATTATTCCAAGGCCGCACCCC
>CAVOQO010000003.1:0-674745 GCA_963698355.1 uncultured Gammaproteobacteria bacterium
TCACACCAGGCGCACCCTGGCGCGTCATTGTCACCGATACGCTACGCGCGCGCTTTGCCGGCGATGCACCCGCCGGATATGTTCCAATCGTCGACGCCATGCGCATCCTCGGCGTGTCGCGCCAAACCGTGTTGCAGCGTGTCAAGCGCGGTGAGCTCAATGCCATCCATGTCTCCCAAGGCAATCGTAAAGGATTGAAAATACAGCTCCCAGACACCCTGCCAGACCTCTTTGACGAACCTGAATCAGCCGGGGGGTAGTATGAACAGCGATCCAAGAATTTCGACAAATCAAGATCCACCACGTAGGGCTTTCCCCCGGCCACGATCTTGCGCGCCGCCTCCACCGCTTGGCCTTGGTTCCGCCCGGGGCGAAAACCGTAGCTGTGCGCCGAGAACAACGGCTCGAAGATCGGTTCCAGCAGCAGTTTCAGGGTGGCGTGAACCACCCTGTCCCGCACCGTCGGCACTCCGAGTAAGCGAATGCCTTTCCCACCGGGCTTCGGGATCTCCACCCGCCGCACCGGTGAGGGTTTGTAGCTCCAGCTCTCAAGGTCCCCTTGAAGCCGAGCGCGCTCTTCGTCCAGTCGCGTCTCGAACTGCTCGATGCTCACGCCGTCGACGCCGGGCGATCCTTTGTTCTTCTTCACACGCCGGAATCCCGCGTCCAACCAGGCGGTCGTACACAGGTCCTCGAAAAGTCTGCTCTCGTCGGTCAATAGGTCTCTTTCGTTCATTTCACCCCGATCTTTGCACGGGCCTTTCCGCGACCATCGCACCCACGATCAAACCGATGTCTACGTCTCGGTCACTCGCCGGCTCCCGCTCGGGCTGGTCTCAGACCCACGGTCTTTAACAAACGTCCAAAACCGCTTACGTGTTCCGCCCTTCACCTCCGCCTTCCTTGGCGCTGACCCGATGGTTTACCCTCACCGACGTCACCGCCGGATCACAGGCACCGAGCTTTACGATTACTACGGCTTCGTCTGCAGGCCCCCGTCCCATCACGGATCACGTCTCCGCGTCGCTTAGGGCTTAAGGTGTCGTAGTTACACCGACCCGGAATCGGCGGCCTTTCACCGGGTAAGTCAGTCGCCTCTGTCTTCGCCCACCTGCCTTCTATACCTACAGGGACTTACGGGAAGAGTTTCGGGCTTCGGTGGTCCAGGGCACCTCGCCCGCCCCTGTCTGCCTAACCAAAGGTTCGCTCTCGCTCAGGTGGCGAATTTGGACTCCGGCTTCTTTCAGATCCCTCATTGGCTCCCGTCCAGTAGCGGCCTTGCCAGCTTCCTCTTCCTTAAGGCGCGGGGGGAGTTTCTTCGGGCACCCTTGCCTTCGCCTACATGTTCCCCTCTTCCAGGGGCCATGACTGGATTTGCACCAGTTAGCCGACGAACATGCCGGTCACACCTGGCTCCCATGCTCCCGCTTGGGAGCCAGAAGGAACATCGGCTCCCATGCTCCCGCTTGGGAGCCCAGTCCCGACCCTACAGTGTCACGAAGCATCGGTTGTCGGCGACCCAAGAGCGTCCCAACATCAAGCGGCGTCGGCCACCACACGCTCGATCTGCAGCGGGTAGATGCCGCTCTTCTTGGCGTCCAGGACCGTGATCTCACCGATTCCGCTCGCCGTGTAACCAATGTTGACGTTCCAATCCACGGACTCATCGCGAACGATCTCGCCCTTCGCGAACTCGATGAACAGGATGTCATCCTCTTCGTAACACACAATCTTCATGGAATGCTCCGTACTGTCCAGTTGACCATGACGGTCTTTACGATCAACGCCTCGCCGGTAACGACCGCCGCGCAAATCAAGTTGTCGTTGCGCGCGTCAAAGCGATGACTGATCCAGCCGTGGTTATCCGCCTTCGGCAAGTAGGTGCTCTGCTCAATCAGGGTCTTGACTTCGTCCAGCGTAACACGGCGTTTCGCCATCGACTCGATGGCCTAGGCGTTGGATAAAGGTGTTGATGAGTGCCAGTCTTCGTTGGGAAAATCAGGCACTTATTCGTGCAAATGCGCCGGGAGATATTTTCCGGGCGATTTGGTATCCCAACCCTTTGATTCCAAAGAAAACTTCATGAGTGTCGCAACACCTTTGTCCAACGCCTAGCTCGATGGCGTGATTGGTGAGCCAGACATCCTTTCCGAATCGGTCGCTGCGGAATAGGTCGCTCATCGTAACGGCGCCAATCGAGTCATGCTCCAATCCGGAATACTGGGGCCCTGGTCATTCGGGCTCATCCAGGTTGGAACTGTATGGTGAAATCGGGTTCGGGGTACTGGGGCGGCTTCTCGCCGCTCTCACCGATCAGGCACGGGTAATCGATACCGGGTTCCGCCACAAACGGTTTCTTCCTGGTCTGGCTGATCTGGAAAATCCAGTAGTCCCCGTAATCGAACAGGTAGAACAGCCTTCGATCCTTCGGCAGCGGGAACAGGTCTTCCAGGGTCGTTGTAAACAGGGCATCGCTCTCTCGGCCATCCTCGTCCTCGTCGTCGTAGCGGACGCGGTCCCGGCTCCAAGGCGTCCGGGCAACATAGAAGCCGTACAGGTGATCGTTATCGAAATCGACGGCCTGCTGGATGATGTGGTGCAGGTCCTCCAGGGTCGACGAGGCATCGAGGGCGATGGTCACCGCCCAGGGCTTGTCCGCCCAGCGTCCTGACAAGAGCCTGATTTGCAGTGTCCAGATCATTGAGTCATCTCAGGCATGTCGGTTTCTCGTTTCCACGCTCCGGAGACTGGGAGCCAGAAAAATACGCTGCGCGCGGCAAGCGTCCGCGGGCTCAGCGAATCCAGTCCTCGATCCGCAGCCCGTCGATGCGCTCGAAGTGCCGCCGGTTGCCGGTCACCAATGCCGCTCCGTGGGCGAGCGTGATCGCGGCGATCATCAGGTCCGCATCGGCCGGTGCCGTGCCGGCCCGACGCAGCCGGGCCTTGTGGGTACCGTAGAGCTGGCTCGCCGTGAGATTGAAGTCGAGGATCGGCAGCGAGGCAAGCAGCTCGGTCACCAGCGTCTGGTTCCGCTCCGGCTCGCGGGAGTTTGCGGCGCCGTAGCTCAGCTCGCAGGCGGTGATCCAGGTCGTTCCGACCCGCATCTGCGTCTGCCGGCGGACCCCCAGCACCCGACGATTACCGCGGAGGATCTCGATGCAGACATCCGTGTCCAGCACCTTCACAGGGTGACCTCTCGCCCGTCCGTCCGCGCCTGATAGATGTCCTCGATCATGGCGTCGATCTCCCGATCGTCACCGGCCCACCGGCCGGCCAGGCCCTCCCAGACGGCCAGCTGCGCATCGCGTTCCTGCTGGAGCTGAGTGGCCGGCCCGACGCCGGCCACCAGCGCCTGCTCCAGCAGAAAGATGGCCTCCCGATTCAGGCTGCGCCGATCACGCGCGGCGCTGGCGCGCAGACGTTCCATCAGTGGCGGGGGGATGTCTTTGATGGTCAATGAAGGCATGTTCGATTACCGACTCGATTGAGCCTGCAACCATTCTGGTTGCGGCCATCGTTCGCGTCAATGTCGGGACAGGCGCTGCTGCCCGACCACAATGAACCGCTGACCACGCTTGTGGCTCAGCGCCGCCGAGCCCAGGAAGTCATGGCCGTAGCGCTCGACCTCGTGGCGGGCGTGACTGGGCTCGTCGTGGTTGAGGACGTCGATTAGCTCGCGGTCCTGAACTCCTGCCACGCATCCCCGCGGCAGCGAGGCGTCGGGTTACGGCGCGCGTGAGCGTTCCGCGCGATTCGTGCGCCGTGCCGGGCGCGCCTAACCCGACCTACGGCCTGGAACTGGTTGATGACCCGGAAGCGGTTGTTCTCCGGGTTGTCCCAGTCGATGAAGTGGACGGTGCGCCCGCGGCGCTGGTCCCAGCCCTCGACGCCGTCCACCACGGTGCCCTTGAGCAGCAGCTCGGTGGCGGTCTGGTTGGCCTCCAGCAGCTTGGCCGTGCCGAGGCGCTGCAGGGCGTTCAGGGCCTGGGTGATGCGGCCCTCATCGAGCCAGGGGTTACCGTCCGGATCCAGATTTATCCGGTAAAGGGCTTCCTTCAGGTCGCCGAGGAGCAGGACCTCGCGGAAGCTTTCCCGGCCGGAGATGGTCGGGTCTTCGAGGCTGCCCGCGGTGTGCTCCCAGCCCATCAGGAGGAGCTGGTCGATGTGGGGCTGCTCGACCTCGGTGAATTCGGGGCCGCTATTCATGGGTTTCGGACCTTCACCTTCCCCTCTTTCCGAAGGCGCTCTGTATCCCTGCCACCAGCCCTTTTAAGGTCTCACCCCGCCGACCGCCTAGATGCGGCGAGCAACCTGGCGGTTGAGACATGGGGTTGGCCTTTATACCGAGTGCGCGGGATTGGGGGTTTCTTTGGGCCTCGCGTCGTCTTGCGGAGCTTGCGCAGATCCACTTGGCTGGCGGAGCAGCCAGGCGGCGAATCGCTGCGGGCTGGCCTGTGCGAGCAAGGCCCATTCCTGCTCGGGGACGGCGATGCCGAGACCGGTCATGGTGGTGGCGATCTCGCCCGCCAGGTAGTGCTCCGAGACGGTGTCGTCGATCGCCCGGGTGGGGTGAGCGGCGCGCAGCGCGGCGATGACCACGGCATAGAGGTTGAACGCCACCAGCGCCAGGCAGAACGCGAACAGCGCGGCCTGGGGGTAACCCAAGGTCTCGATTTCCGAGTGGAGGTGCCGCTCCAGTTTCTGAAAGGCGGTCTCGATCCCCCAGCGGGAGCGGTAGCAAGCGGCGATGGTGATGGCGTCGGCGACGTCGGACGGCAGATTCGTCAGGATCGCCAGGGCGGTGTCGCCGTTGCGGGTCTTGCTCTTCAAGCTCACGGTGATGCGGCGTAGGGTCCACAGCGTCCCTGCATCCGTGCGCAGCTGCACGGCTTGCTTGTACACCTCGCCGGTGTCGCTGCTGCCCACCCGCCGCATCGGCTCCAACGGCTTGGTGGTGAGGCTGCCGTGCTGACGGATGATGAAGCATGCCGCTCGGCGCTCGATCGCGTGCAGAAACCCCGCGACACAGAAGTTGCGGTCGGCCGCCCAGACCTCGCCCGGCGCGACGGTGTCGGCGACTGCCTCCAACAACGACCGCTCCTGGGCATGCCCGTCGGCGCAGGGGAAGACATCGACAGCCAAGCCCAACTGGGGATCGAAGACCACCAGGGATTTCCCGGGCAGGGCGCCCGCGGCGGTGGTGCGCAGTGCTTTCAGGCGATGCTCGCTGGCGGCCAGACAGTTGCCGTCGAGGTATTTCAGCCGATAGCCCGGCAGTTGTGCGGGCCGTTCTTCGTGCTCCTGCTTGCCTATTCGTGTCGTTCCAGCGCCGCCGAGGGTACGGGCCATGCCGCCTAGTCGAAGTTTGCGGACGGACGGGGATGGTTGCCGCTGACCCACGCTGCGGGATGCTACATCAGCGTAGATTCCACAAGGAGTGAGCTAAGTCAGGAGGAGCAGGCCGGGCTGCTGCCCTGTTTCCCTACAACTTTGCGGCAGTCTGGCGGAGGGGCGCGACTGTCCCGTCAGAGTGCCTCATTTTCTGGGCTGGCAGGGGCTGGATTGCTTAGACATGATGTTTTGACCTGCCCGTCCTCAACGCTCGTGGGTTATGTTGGGGACGGAATGTTCCATCAACACAGAGCGACATTGAGGGGGGCAGGTCATGAACAAGTTTAGCCCAGAGCAGCATTGGATTGAGACGGGGTCGGCGTTGGAGCGAGTCGGCAACGCGGGGCAGGAGGAGCGCTACGCGGCCTATGTGGGACTGGACGTGCACAAAGAGACGATCACGGTTGCGGTGGCGGAGCCGGGGCGAGGCGAGCCGGTGTACTGGGGGGAGATCGCCAACAAGCCCAAGACGGCGGAGAAGCTGCTGGGCAAGCTCAGCGAGGCCTACGGTGGGGGGCTGCTGCGGTTGTGCTACGAGGCCGGTCCATGCGGCTATGTGCTCTAGCGCCAGATCCTCGCCAGCGGTCACGACTGCCAGGTGGTCGCACCATCGAAGATCCCCAAGACGCCGGGGGAGCGGATCAAGACCGACCGGCGCGATGCCTTGCAGCTGCCGCGGCGGCTGCGCTCGGGGGACCTCACGGCGGTATGGGTCCCCGATCAGGAGCAGGAGATGATGCGCGACCTCAGCCGTGCCCGTGATGACATGAAGTCCCAAGAGCGCAAGGCGCGCCAGCAGCTCAATGCCTTCTTGCTGCGCCACGGTCATCACTGGCCGCGGGGCAAGAGCCGCTGGACACCGGCGCACGAGAACTGGCTGGCGGGGTTGAAGATGGACCATCCCTGGCAGCAGGTGGTCTTGCAGGAGTACATCGATGCCGAGCGCGCCGCCGGTGAGCGGGTGGCACAGCTCACCGACCACCTGATGCGCGCACTACCCGAGTGGTCGCTGGCCCCAGTGGTCGACGCCCTGATCGCCGTGCGCGGGGTCGACAAGCTTGCGGCGATCGTCTTGCTCGCCGAGCTCGGGGACATCAGCCGTTTTGAGTCGCCGAGGCAATTGATGGGCTTCCTCGGGCTGGTGCCCAGCGAGCATTCCTCCGGCGGGCGCCGGCGCCAGGGGGCGATCACGCTCACGGGCAATGGGCATGCCCGGCGCATGCTGGTGGAGTCGGCGTGGAGCTATCGCTTCCCGGCGCGCCAGACCAAGCACCTCAAGGGCAAGGCGCGCAACGCCTCGCCAGAGGCCAAGAAGATCGCCGGGAAGGCCCAGACACGCCTGTGTGGGCGTTATCGGACCCTCACCCGTGCGGGTAAGAACACCAAGCTGGTATGCGTCGCCATCGCCCGCGAGCTGGCCGGCTTCATCTGGGACATCGTGCGCCAGGAGATGCCACGTCTGGCGCCGCAGGAGGGCTGAGGCGGTGGCTTAGCAGCACCTATTACAGCGGTATTGATCGGGCAGTCGGAAAGAGAGACAGACACATTGACTCAGGGCATCCGCGGCGATGTGGAGAACCCTTGTTCGGGCTATACCGGTGGTGCACGGGAGAATCCCTCAACGGGCATTCCAGGCGATCCCTGCTTCTAGAGAAAGGCCAGCTCCGCGACGCAGTGAAGTCAGGTGGTACTCAATCCACGCATATCAGCATGATCCACCGTCGCAATCTGCCCCGGGTGCCCTGAGCCAATGTGTTTGTACCAAGGCCGCGATCGGCCTGTGGATATGTGGACGAGTCCGCATCCCTGCGGACCGGGCCGAGCAGAGCCGTGTGGGCAACCTATGGACCGCGCCGAAGCCTCGGCGCAAAACGCCAGCACTGCGCAGGCGCGGCCCACAGGTTGCCCACACTCGCGGGCCTCTCGCCCACATACCCACGGGCTCAACAACAAATGGTTTTTCAACGGTGTCCGGTCCATTTCACAGGTAGGCCATCAACATGGGCCGCAGCTCGCATTCATAGAGCGCTGATGAAGCCGGTTTGAGAAAACAGTGTTTAAAGAAGCGCAAGACTTGGCGGCTCACCTTGGAGGTGTAGCGAAACAGCGGCACGGTCCAGTCGGGGCGATCGGTGCCATCGGGTTGATCGGTGGGCGCGGCTTGGCGCTTGTCCTGTTTGCGCAACGCCTTCACGTCGTTGAAGCCGTCGAGCCCGAGGGTTGCGTGCAGCGCCAGGGCGACCAGGACACTGGTCACGATGGCCAGGCGTACCTGATTGTCGATCGCCACCGGTCCCTTACCCCAGGCTTTGGCTTGGCTGAAATCGTTTTTCCAGGTGTCAAAGCACTTCTCTTCGTCCCAGCGCCGCGCGTACAGGAAGGCGATCACACCGGGCAGGAGATCGAAGTCGTTGGTGAGGAACTCCACCCGATGACCACGTCGCGTGCGGTAGGTGATCAAGCGCCACGGCTCGGGGGAGCTGGAGAGCGTGATGCGCAGATCCTTCATCACGCCGGCATTGGCGGGGTCGGAGGCAATCGGCAGGCCTTCAGTCGAGTCGATGCGCAGACTCGACTTCATGCGCGTGATCATGGTGCTCGCGAGCTTGGCCTTCTTCGCATCCCAGAAGGACGCGTCGATGAAGGCGCGATCGACCAGCCACAGCATGCCCTTGACCTGGGTCATGGCCTGCGCGCCGCGATCATAATCGCGCAGCAGTCGCGTCTCGTGGCGCGAACGCGTCTCCACGAAGACATCCTGGGGCAGGCCCGTGCGCAGGTTGTAGAAGGTCAACAACGCATGTCCCTTGGCGTTGTCCTCGCCGCCCTGCTTGGGCGTGCGCCGTTTGAAGTGCGCGCTCTCGTGCTGATAGGTCCCGTCGATGGCGCCCACTGCCCGCGCACCCAAGCCGGGGATGCCGGCCAAGCGATCGGGCAGCGTCGCACCGGCCTGGGCATTGAGCCCCGCCACCGTCTGCTTGAGGATCGCCAAGCGCGAGCCTGCCGCCAGCGCATCCGACCAGGTCGAGCGTGGCAGAGGCACATGCGCCGCCTGCGCCGGGTCGAGATGCAACAACGTCTGCACCTGCTCGCGCAGCGTCGTCATACCTCGCAGGTGACGCAACACCCCCAGCGCAATGAAATCGGCCATGCTCAACACCCGCCCAAGCGCGGCGGCCCCACGCACTGAGGAAAGCGCATGCTGCACCGGAGTCAGCAACTCCCCGAGCACGGTGTTGTCGGTCAGGTGCACCATCAGTTGTGTCAAGCGATCGCGGATCATCGTAGGGCCTCGATAAGTTGTTGTTTACTAACAACATATCGCGACCATTTTCGCCAGCCCATGTCAAGCGGTTTCTTGCAGAAAATGTAAAATCAATGGCTGCAGCGCATGACGCCTCACACGCTGGCGCCAATTGCTCGGCAGTCAAAATCCGAACTGTCTCCGTTCGCCGCCCAGTGCCCGCTGAGCCCGCTGACGCAGCGGCTTTTCCGCCTACCGGCAAATTCGACGCGGACACCGTTGTGGTTTTTAAAGAGAATCGAAAAGGAGTACTACCAAACGTCGTGCCAATAGTTGACAGGTCAAAACATATCAGCCCGTGCTTTGGTCGCGGTTGCCCGCGGGTAGGACCGAGTGGTGGATGCGGCGCACTCGGGCGCCGACGCGGACGGAAGCCACTTCAGGGCATGCCTCATCCGCTCTGCGTGTTTCGCTTAGGCTCGATTGCGCGCCGTCTCCGGAAGCACGATGTTGAGCTCGAGCACCTCGTGGGCGTCTTCCTGCTCGTAATTGACCGACACGGCGTTCATGTCGATGTCCACGTACTTACGGATGACCTCCAGGATCTCGCGCTGGAGCTTGGGCAGATAGGAGGGGCGGTGGCGTGCGGCGCGGTCGTGGGCCACCAGGATCTGCAGCCGCTCCTTGGCGACATTGGCCGTGCCTTTGGCCCTTGTGCTGCGGAAGTAGTCGAGAAGACCCATGGCTTATCCTCCGAACAGGCGGCTGAAGAAGCCCTTTTTTTGCGCCTCGATGAAGCGGTGGGGAACGTCGCAGAAAATGTAAAATCAATGGCTGCAGCGCATGACGCCTCACACGCTGGCGCCAATTGCTCGGCAGTCAAAATCCGAACTGTCTCCGTTCGCCGCCCAGTGCCCGCTGAGCCCGCTGACGCAGCGGCTTTTCCGCCTACCGGCAAATTCGACGCGGACACCGTTGTGGTTTTTAAAGAGAATCGAAGAGGAGTACTACCAAACGTCGTGCCAATAGTTGACAGGTCAAAACATATCAGCCCGTGCTTTGGTCGCGGTTGCCCGCGGGTAGGACCGAGTGGTGGATGCGGCGCACTCGGGCGCCGACGCGGACGGAAGCCACTTCAGGGCATGCCTCATCCGCTCTGCGTGTTTCGCTTAGGCTCGATTGCGCGCCGTCTCCGGAAGCACGATGTTGAGCTCGAGCACCTCGTGGGCGTCTTCCTGCTCGTAATTGACCGACACGGCGTTCATGTCGATGTCCACGTACTTACGGATGACCTCCAGGATCTCGCGCTGGAGCTTGGGCAGATAGGAGGGGCGGTGGCGTGCGGCGCGGTCGTGGGCCACCAGGATCTGCAGCCGCTCCTTGGCGACATTGGCCGTGCCTTTGGCCCTTGTGCTGCGGAAGTAGTCGAGAAGACCCATGGCTTATCCTCCGAACAGGCGGCTGAAGAAGCCCTTTTTTTGCGCCTCGATGAAGCGGTGGGGAACGTCCTCTCCCAGATAACGGGCCACGGCATCGGCGTAGGCCTGGCCGGCATCCGCCTCGCGGTCCAGGATCACCGGCACGCCCGAGTTAGATGCGTTGAGCACCGACTTGGATTCGGGGATGACGCCGAGCAGGTTGAGCGAAAGGATCTCCTGCACGTCCTTGACGCTCAGCATCTCGCCGTTTTCGACCCGAGCGGGATCGTAGCGGGTGAGCAGCAGATACTCGCGGATGGGTTCGACGTTGGTCTCGGCGCGGCGTGACTTGCTGGAAAGGATGCCGAGCATGCGGTCCGAGTCGCGCACGGAGGAGACCTCCGGGTTGGTCACGACCACGGCGTCGTCCGCGTAATACATGGCCATGGTGGCCCCATGCTCGATGCCGGCGGGTGAGTCGCAGACGATGAAGTCGAACCCCTGGGACATCTCATCGAGGACGCGGCCCACGCCTTCCTTGGTCAGTGCCTGCTTGTCGCGGGTCTGGGAGGCGGGCAGCACGTAGAGGTTGTCGCAGCGCTTGTCCCGGATCAGGGCCTGGTTGAGGTTGGCCTCCTGATTGATGACGTTGACGAAGTCGTAGACCACCCGCCGCTCGCACCCCATGATGAGATCCAGGTTGCGCAGGCCGACGTCGAAGTCGATCACCGCGGTCCGATTCCCTCGCTGGGCCAGGCCCATGGCCAGCGCGGCGGAGGTGGTGGTCTTGCCGACCCCGCCTTTGCCCGATGTGATTACGATGATTCTCGCCAACTTACGACCCTCCTAACGGGTATGTCGCGGCTCCGGCGGGTGTTGAAGGCCCGCCGTCCGCGGTCACAGCTTTTCGATCCGCAAAACCTTCTGGTCCAGATAGATCTGCACCGGCACCCCGCGCAGCTCGATCGGAATGTTCTCGCTCACCCGATAGTGTCCGGCCACCGAGACCAGCTCGGCCTGGAGGTCCTGACAGAAGATGCGAGCGTCGGTGTCGCCCTTCATTCCTGCCAGTGCCCGCCCGCGCAGGGGGCCGTAGACATGGATGTTGCCGTCGGCCATGAGCTCGGCGCCGGAGCTCACCGGCGCCACCACGGAGAGGTCGCCCCCCGCCGCATAGACGCGCTGGCCCGAGCGTACCGGGCGCGTGACCAGGGTGAATCGCGAGGGTGCCTTGCGCGGCGCCTCGCCGGCGTCTCGCGGTGGTTCAGCAGGCCTCGCCTCCGGGCTGGGGGCGGGTTTTCCCGAACGCGCGAAGGCGTCGCCCAGGATCGCCAGCTCCATGGCCTCTGCCGCCGAATTCTGCGTCTTGGTGCCGCCGCGGACGCCGAATGGAATCATGCCGTAGCCCCGCAGCAGCCCCACCAGCAGGGGGAACTCCACCTCGGCGGCACCTTCGGGGAAGGCGGCCAGGTCGATCACGACCGGGGTGTTGCGAAAGAAGTCGGGGGCCTGCTCCACCTTGGAGCCGAGCTGTTCGGCGACTGCCTCCATATCCCCAACAAGCAGGCGGATGACAGGCAGGGTGAAACCGGCCGCCTTGAGCTCGAACGCGGCAGGCCCGTTAGCGGCGGGCGTAGATGGGTTCGCTACCATGGGCGTGGACACGGGGCATCTCGCCCCAGGCTCTCCTGTCTAGGTGGCATGGCCTCAGGTCCGCTGTCGCGGCCGCTGATCGCCTGAGCGCTCAAGCGGGGCGCCCGAGCCGTTCTTGTGTTTGTGCGGGCCCCGTCAAGGGCGCCGCGAGCCGCTGACGGAGTCGGGCGGATTGGTGACGCGCAATGCTAACCGCAGACCGCGCGCCGGCATAGTGTCGTTGCCGTCTAGATCCGGTCAGCCCGGGGGCCATTGCATCGGACGCCCGCCCAGAAGATGCACATGTAAGTGAAATACGGTCTGGCCGGCCGCAGCGTTGCAGTTGACCACGGTTCGGTATCCGCGCTCGGCGATGCCGGCCTCCTGCGCCACCCGGGCCGCCGCCAGGAACAGCTTGCCGATGAGCTCTGCATCCTCCGGGCCCGCGTCGTTGAGGGTCGGGATGGGCTTGCGCGGTATCACGAGGACGTGGGTCGGGGCCTGGGGACTCAGGTCGCGGAAGGCGACCACGTCTTCGTCCTCATAGACCAGGTCTGCCGGGATCTCCCCCCGGGCGATCTTGCCGAAAATGGTGTCGGGCATGGTGGGCTCCTGTTGGCTGATCAAGGCGAGCGGCCTTGGGCCGGTCCGTCTGGTTCAATGTGTCGGATGCGCTGTGCGCATCGTCGATCGGGGCTCGGATCGATCAACGAGTATGCTGGGTCCACGGTGGACGCGCTGCGCCCTGCGGGCCTTCTAAAGTCCGCGGCGGCCGGCGAAGGCCAGCGCCAGGGTGCCGCCGTCCACGTGTTCGAGCTCCCCGCCAAGCGGCACGCCGTGGGCGATGCGGGTGACCTGGGTCCCGGTTGCCTGGGCGCACTCGGCGATGTATTGGGCGGTGACGCTACCCTCGACCGTGGGGCTGATGGCGAGGATCACCTCGCGGACGCCGCCCTCGCGCAGGCGCGCCTCCAGCTGGTCCATCCCCAGCTCTTGGGGGCCGATGCCGTCGATGGGTGAGAGTCGTCCGCCCAGCACGAAATAGAGCCCCCGGTAGTCGGTGGCCTGCTCGATCGCGACGATCTCGGAGGGCTGCTCCACCACGCACAGGAGGCCTGAGTCTCGGTTGGGACTGGCGCAGAGGGCGCACAGCTCATGCTCGCTCAGCGTGCGGCAGCGGGCGCAGCGCTGGATTCGCCCCATGGCCTCGCCCAGGACTCGTGCCAGCCGGGTGCCCCCCTCGCGATCGCGCTCCAGCAGATGGAAGGCGATACGCTGGGCAGATTTGGGCCCCACGCCCGGCAGGCAGCGGAGGGCGTCGATGAGTTGGTTGAGGAGCGAGCGCTCGGCCAAGGTCGTGAACCAGGTGTTAGAAGGGCAGCTTGAAACCGGGGGGCAGCGGCATCCCGGCGGTGAGGTCCGCCATGTTCTGCTGCATGTGCTCGGCGATGCGTTGGGAGGCGCCATTGAAGGCGGCGGCCATGAGGTCCTCCAGCATCTCCTTGTCATCACCCATCAGTGAGGGGTCGATCTCCACCCGCTTGACCTCGTGCTTGCCGTTCATGGTCACCCGTACCATGCCGCCGCCGGATTCTCCGATCACCTCCTCCTGGGCCAGCCGCTCCTGGGTGCGGGCCAGCTCCTCCTGCATCTTCTGAGCCTGTTTCAACAGATTGCCGAGTCCGCCTTTCATGGTCTTGCTACCTACTTGGCTTGGCGCCGGACCGTCGCCCGGGCGCCGGGTGGGTGGGTTCAATCAGTTGGCTCCACGGAGCCCGGTACCCAGTGTGCGTCGAGCTGCTCGCGCAGGCGCAGGACCACCGGGTCGTCGTCCATGGACTGCACTGCCGCCCGCTGGCGCTCCGCCTGCTCGCGCACACGGCGCTGGGCCGGGGTCTCCTGCTCGGGGTTGGAGACCTCGATCTCGATCTTGAGCGGTCCGCCGAGCACGCCCTCCAGGGCCTCGCGCAGGCGCTGCTCCGTCCCCGCCGAGCGCAGCTGCTCCGCCGCCGGGTCAAGGCTGAGGATCAGGCGCCCATCGGTGCATCCCACCAGGGCGCAGTTGTGGGCGAGCTGGCTCGCGATCCCGCCGACACCGAGACGGTCTACCAAACGGTGCCAGTCGGCGGTGGAGTTGAGCTGGGGCGCGGCGTCGTCGCGGACACCGCTGGGGGATTGCTCGGGGGCCGGCGTCGCCCTGGCGCTTGTCTGGGCGGGCCGAGGGTCGCCCGTTTGGTTCATCCGGGCACCTTGGGCGCTCCGAGTGCCGGCTTTGGCGGGCGATCCCTGGCTGGCAACGGCTCCGGAAGGGGTGGCCGATACGGCCGTGTCCGAGGTCGCGGTTCTGGTTAGGGAGGAGCCGGTTTCCGCGGGTCGGAAGGCCAGGGCGCGCAGGAGCACCATCTCGAATCCCGCCCGGGGGTCCGGGGCCAGCGGGAGATCCTGCTGGCCGGTGAGTCCGATCTGGTAATAGAGCTGAAGGTCCTCGGGTGCCAGGCGCCCGGCCAGATCCGCGATCCGTTCCCGGTCCGGATCGTCCGGCGGGACCGTTTCCGGCACTTGCTGGAACAGGGCGAGGCGGTGCAGGAGGCCGATCAGCTCCTTCAGGAGCTCGCCGTAATCGGGGGTCAGTGCACTGATCCGGTCCACTTCGGCGAGCAGCCGCGCCCCGTCGCCGGCAACCAGGGCAGCCGCCAGATCGAATCCGATGTCGCCGCTTACGCTGCCCAGCATGGACCGCACCTCGGCTTCTGCCACCCGGCCGCCGCCGAAGGCAATGGCCTGGTCCAGTAGGCTCAGTGCATCGCGCATGCTGCCGTCGGCCGCGCGGGCCAGGAGCCCCAGGGCCGCTGGCTCGTGGTCCAGGCCCTCGGTTTCCATGACGTGCTGGAGCCGGGCCCGGATCTCCTCCGGCAGGAGCCGGCGAAGGTTGAACTGCAGACAGCGCGAGAGCACCGTCACGGGGACCTTTTGGGGATCGGTGGTGGCCAGCAGGAACTTGACGTGGGGCGGCGGCTCCTCCAGCGTCTTCAGCAGTGCGTTGAAGCTGTGGGTGGAGAACATGTGCACCTCGTCGATCAGGTACACCTTGAAACGCGCCCGGGCCGGGGCATAGGGCACGTTGTCGAGTAGCTCCCGGGTCTGATCCACTTTGGTCCGGGAGGCCGCGTCCACCTCCAACAGATCGACAAAGCGTCCGCTGTCGATCTCCCGGCAGGCAGAGCACTCGCCGCAGGGGGTTGAGCTGACGCCTTGCTCGCAGTTGAGCGCCTTGGACAGGATGCGCGCCAGGGTGGTCTTGCCGACACCACGCGTGCCGGTGAAGAGATAGGCGTGATGAAGCTGGTTCCGGTCGAGGGCATTGCTCAGCGCCTTCACCACATGCTGCTGTCCCACCATGTCGGCGAAGGACTTGGGGCGCCATTTGCGGGCGAGCACCTGGTAGGTCATGCGCGGATCTGAGGCCGAGGTCGGGTCTGTTGTTTCTTGGGTGGGAAACCGGGGCGCCCGAGAGTTTAACCGATGCGGCTTGCCGGGGCAGGGGACCCGGCGACTGGCTGGAGGGCCGAGGCACCGTGCGTCGCGGGGGAGGGCGGCGGCCTGCGCCAGCCGCACCCCGGCGCCCGCATCCACCGCTGCGGCTGCTCCCTTCCGGGCCTGACCGGGTTCACGGTTTCGCGTCGCGGGGGGACCGACGCCGACCACCATAATGAACGGGTTCCGACCGGAACCCGCCGCGAGAGAGTAACAAAGAGGGCGGGGCCGCACAAACCGGCGTATGGCAGTTTTGCGACCCGGCCGATCCGGTAAACTGCTGGCTCCGGGGCATCGGCGGTCCGGTCACGCCTGATCCCGCCGTCGGAACGGCCCGGACAACCCGTCTTGCAGCGGGCCTCGGCCAACGCCATTTCCGGGCCATGTTAAAGGTCTTGCACGCATGAAGTACCGCCGCCGAATCGGTGCAGCCCTGATCGCCCTGGCACTCTTGTCCACCGGCCCCCCGGCGCAATCGATCTCCGAGACCGAGGTCGCACCAACGGCCGCCGTGCCCGAAACCGCAGCGGGCTCGCCCGCGGCCTCCGCCGGCGAGCCCGATCTCTGGGACCGCACCCGGGAGACCGCGTGGACCTGGTGGCGGCGCTCCTGGGACCTGGGGCGCCAGGCGGTGCAGGACGCACGCGAAATGATGTCGGAGGAGCAGGGGTTCGGTGCCGTCTGGGAGGACGTCGTCCCCAAGCTGAATGAGACCCTGGTGCTGGAGGAGCGTCACGAGGCGCTGCCGGACAGCGCCTGGTTCGGGTCGGACAAGGTCTCCAATCAGGCGGAGATCGACGCACTGCTGGACGATGCCGTTGAGATCCTCTCCACCTCGCCGGTGCAGCGATTCCGCGACCGCATCCGGCAGATCCAGGGCGAGATCGTGCGCGCCCGGGCCGATATCGCTGATTACCGCCAGCGGCGCGTCTCTGCCCCCGCCGATGCCGCCCTCAAACGCACGGTCGCGGACTATGACCGTCTGATCGAGGCGCGGGAGGCCGATATCGAGCGGCTGACCAAGGAGCAGGCCAAGGTCAAAAGGGAGTTCGCGCGGGCGGTGCGTGATCTCGGGGTGGAGCTCAGCGACGAGCAGGTGGAGTTCCTGCTCTCGACCATCGTTGGCGACAACATGGTGGATCTCGGCGTCCTGTTCGACAACGTCAAGTCGGTCACCGACCAGCTAGAGAAGCTCGTGGCCCAGAGCGGTGAGGACCTGGCCAGCGCGCGGCGCTACTACGGCATGTACGTGGTGCTGCTGCGGGCCCTGCGGCGCATGCACGTGCAGATCGAGGAGACCATTGGCGAGCAGTATGTCCCCCGGATTGACAGCATCATTGCGCGCGCCCAATCGCTCATGGCCGAGACCCGGCGCCTGGAGCGCCAGTCCCCCGGCAAGCGCGAGCTGCTGGCGGCCAACCGGGAGGCCCAGCAGCTCACGATCGAGGCCGCCGCAGTCTATCGGCAGTACCTGGGTGAGCAGGCCGCGCAGGTGGGCAAGGCGCGGGCTGAGCTGGACAAGGACATCGCCGCCGCCTGGAACACCTACGAGACGGTGCGCGTCTCCGGAGAGCTGGTGGGCCTGGTACGTTCCAGTCAGCGCCTCCTCGAGGCACTGATGAACCGCCAGGTTCCCGCCCTGCGCCCCTTCGAGAACCTGGAGATGCGACGGGAGTTCGATAAGCTCACCGAGCAGCTGCGCCGCGGGCAGGCCGGTTAGGGCGTACCTCGGACCGGCAGCGTCTTTGTCGACGCGGGTCCCCGCGTCTGTTGTCCGACCAGTGGAGCGCGGGCGAAAGACTGGGGACGGCGGGCCGCCGACGCGGTCAGAGCGACGCCTCGGCGATCCGTGCCTCGGCCTCCTTGTCCCGCTCGATCAGGGCATAGGCGGAGTGGTTGTGGATGGACTCGAAGTTTTCGGCCTCCACCACGTAGGCGGCGACGCGCTCATCCTGATTCAGGCGGCCCGCCACGTCGCGCACCACGTCTTCCACGAACTTGGGGTTGTTGTAGGCGCGCTCGGTCACGAATTTCTCGTCCGGGCGCTTGAGCAGACCGAACAGCTCCGAGGAAGCCTCCCGCTCAACCAGGTCGATGATCTCCTCGATCCACATGAAGCCGCGGGTGCGGACCTGAACCGTGACGTGGGAGCGCTGGTTGTGGGCGCCGTAGGCGGAGATCTCCTTGGAGCAGGGACAGAGGCTCGTGACCGGCACCAGCACCTTGATGTCCAGGGTGGGATGGCCGTGGCGGATCTCGCCGATGAAGGTCACCTCATAGTCGAGCAGGCTCGCCACGCCGGTTACCGGGGCGCACTTGTTGACGAAGAAGGGGAAGCGCATCTCGATATGCCCGGCCTCGGACTCGAGCCGCTGAGACATCTCGCTCAGCATCTCCTTGAAGGATCCGACGCTCAGCTCCCGCTCGTGGTGATTCAGGATCTGCACGAAGCGCGACATGTGCGTACCCTTGAAGTTGTGCGGCAGGTACACGTACATGTTGAAGGTCGCGACCGTGTGCTGCTCCACGCCGCCCCGGTCCTTCACCCGGACCGGGTGGCGGATGTCCTTGATCCCAACCTTGTCGATGGCGATGCGGCGGGTGTCCGCGCTGCCCTGGACATCGGCGATGCCGGTGTCGTCGCAGCAGGTGGATTCTAGCGCTTGCTCCATGGGGTGGGGTCCTCAGGGGATCTGCACGATCTTGGATTCAGACAATCTAGTGTCCCGCGGCTGCAAGACAACAGGACCAAGCGCCAGGTTATGGTCAGGATCGGTATATAGCGAACTGCTAATTATCGGCGCATGGTTGCGATCACGCAAACGCGCGGCGCCCGGCGGTCCCGATCCGTACGGGTGTCCGACTCCTGGCGGCGCCTGATAAGGCGTCCAGCGAGTTCGCTCGGTCTTCGTCGGCCCGTTAGCCAGTGCGTGCCGCGAGGTACTGCGCGATCCAGCGCAGGGGGTCGGCGCGGTTGGGGAACGCAGAGAGCGCGGAGAGTGCGTCGGCGATGAGGGTGGCGGCCAACTCCTTGGCCTCGGCAAGCCCCACGATGGCGGGATAGGTGGCCTTATCCAAGTCCCGATCGCGACCGCCCGTCTTGCCGGTGTTGGCGGCGTCGCCCTCCACGTCGAGCACGTCGTCCTGGATCTGGAAGGCCAGGCCGATGCACTTGGCATAGCGGTCCAGGCCCTCGGCCAGCCCCGCGTCCAGGGGGCCGTCCGCCAGGATGGCCATCTGCACCGCAGCTCGGATCAGGGCCCCGGTCTTGTGGATGTGGATGTGCTCCAGCATGGCCCGGTCCAGGTGCTGGCCCTCGGCCGCCAGGTCCAGGGCCTGTCCGCCCGCCATTCCGCGTGAGCCGCTGGCCCGCGCCAGGGCCTCCACCATGGCGATTCGCGTGGGGGCGGCGAGGCCGTAGGACTCGGACAGGGTCTGGAACGCCAGCGTTTGCAGGGCGTCGCCGGCGAGGATGGCGGTGGCCTCATCGAAGGCCTTGTGACAGGTAGGGCGACCGCGGCGCAGGTCGTCGTCATCCATGGCCGGCAGGTCGTCGTGGACCAGGGAATAGGCGTGGATGAGCTCAACGGCCGCGGCGGGCCTGTCTAGCAGGGTGCGGGCGACCCCCAGTGCCTCGCCGGCCGCGTAGCACAGGAGGGGGCGGATGCGCTTGCCCGCGCCAAGGGCGGCGTAACGCATGGCCTCGTGCAGGCGCGCTGGCTCGATCGCGGGATCGGGCAGGATGGACTCGAGGGTTGCCTCGCAGCGGGCGCGGCAGTCCGCCCGGAAGGCGTCCAGGTCGGCGTACCTCGTGGACGGGTTCAAGGGGTGTCGCCCTTGGCAGCGGTGCCGTTGGAGACTGGGAAGGGTTCCGGCTCGGCGCCAGGCCGGGTCTCGGTGAGGATGCGCACCCGTTGCTCCGCTGCCTCCAGGGCCTTCTGGCAGGTTCGGGTCAACCCGACCCCGCGCTCAAAGGCGTTGAGAGACTCCTCCAGGGTCATGTCGCCGCGCTCCAAGGCATCGACGAGCGATTCGAGCTCCATGAGGGACTGCTCGAAGGACGGCGAGCAAGGGGTGGGAGACGCGTCTCGGGCTCGTGTCATGGGGTTTGCGTCGAGGTTTCGAGCTACGGTAGCTTACCGCCCCTTCTGTGGTCAAACTCGCGGTCAACCAGTGGGCTGTACCCGGCGCCCACCCCTTCAGGAAGTCCCCAGATCCACCCATGTCAGGCAATTACGACGCCTCAGCCATCGAGGTCCTGAGTGGCCTCGACCCGGTGCGCAAGCGACCGGGGATGTACACCGACACGACGCGCCCCAACCATCTGGCCCAGGAGGTGATCGACAACAGCGTGGACGAGGCCTTGGCGCGACACGCCCGCACCATCGAGGTGATGGTCTTTGCCGACGGATCCCTGGAGGTCAGCGACGACGGCCGCGGTATGCCGGTGGACATCCACCCGGAGCAGGGGATGCCCGGGGTGGAGGTGATCCTTACCAAGCTCCATGCGGGGGGCAAGTTCGGCGGCGGCAGCTACACCTACTCAGGCGGCCTGCATGGCGTCGGCGTCTCTGTGGTCAACGCGCTCTCCAGACACCTGGAGGTTTGGGTTCGTCGGGGCGGGCACGAGTACAACATGGCCTTCGCCAACGGCGACAAGGTCAGCGATCTCGAGGAGGTCGGCACCGTCCCCCGCAATCGCACCGGCACCCGGCTCCGGTTCTGGCCGGACCCGAAATACTTCGACAGCCCCCGCTTTGCCTCGAAGCCGCTGATCCACCTGTTGCGGGCCAAGGCGGTGTTGTGCCCGGGGCTCACCGTGCGCTTCCGCGACGAGGCGGCGGGGGAGGAACAGGAGTGGTGCTACGAGGACGGCCTCAAGGACTACCTGACCCAGGCGGTCGGCCTCGCCGAGCTGGTGCCGGCCGAGCCCTTCGTGGGCGACATGGAGGGTAAGGCGGAGGCGGCGAGCTGGGCCCTGGCCTGGCTGCCCGAGGGTGGCGAGCCGGTGGCCGAGGCCTATGTGAACCTGATCCCCACGGTGCAGGGCGGGACCCACGTCAACGGGCTGCGCACCGGGCTGACGGAGGCGGTGCGGGAGTTCTGCGAGTTCAGGAATCTCCTGCCCCGGGGGGTGAAGCTGGCCCCCGAGGACGTGTGGAGCCGGTTGGCGTACATCCTGTCGGTCAAGCTCATCGATCCCCAGTTCTCCGGCCAGACGAAGGAGCGGCTGTCCTCCCGGGAGTGCGCGGCCTTCGTCTCCGGTGTCGTCAAGGATGCCTTCAGCCTGTGGCTCAATCAGCACGTGGGCGAAGGCGAGCGGATCGCGGAGCTCGCCATCGGCGCCGCCCAGGCCCGGCTGCGTGCCGGACGCACCGTCACCCGTAAGAAGGTCACCCAGGGGCCAGCCCTGCCGGGAAAGCTCGCGGACTGCACCTCGACGGACCCGGAGCGCAGCGAGCTCTTCCTGGTGGAGGGCGACTCCGCCGGTGGCTCGGCCAAGCAGGCCCGGGACCGGGAGTTTCAGGCCATCCTGCCCCTGCGGGGCAAGATCCTGAACACTTGGGAGGTGGATCCGTCCGAGGTCCTGGGCTCCCAGGAGGTGCACGATATCGCAGTCGCCATCGGGGTGGATCCGGGCAGCGATGACCTCTCCCGGCTGCGTTTCGGCAAGGTCTGTATCCTGGCGGACGCGGACTCCGACGGCGCCCATATCGCCACCCTCTTGTGTGCGCTGTTTCTCAGACACTTCCGCCGCCTGGTGTCAGAGGGACATGTCTATGTCGCGATGCCGCCGCTTTACCGCATCGACGTGGGTAAGCAGGTCTTCTATGCCCTGGACGACGGGGAGCGAAAGGGCATCGTGGATCGTATCGACGCGGAGAAGATCAAGGGCAAGGTCAACGTGCAGCGCTTCAAGGGGCTGGGCGAGATGAACCCGGCCCAGCTTCGGGAGACCACCATTCACCCCGATACCCGCCGCCTGGTCCAGCTCACGGTTGAAGCGGAGGATGAGAGCAACAACCTGCTGGACATGCTGCTCGCCAAGAAGCGCGCCGCGGACCGGCGCGGCTGGCTGCAGGAGCGCGGTCATTTGGCGGAGGTCTCCTGAATATCCGGGGCCAGGTGCCGCGGCCCCCCCGACTCTTGGCTTGGGCCGGCGGTCAGTGCGTACGCCGCGCCCCCTCGCCGCGGATCGCAGCGTCATGGAGACGGGTCTTTCCGCACCAGACCGCAGAGGAAGACCGCATGAGCCCATTCCGCTACGCCCATGCCGCAGGCGATGACTGGCGCGCGATTGCCGAGTCCTGCGTGCTCCAGCTCGACCCGGTTCCGGAAGGCGCCAACCTGGGTTTTCTCTATGCCACCGACGCGCTCGCCGACGACTTGAGCGAGCTGCTTGACGCACTGGTCGAGTCAACGGGCGTGGACGAGTGGGTCGGTGCGATCGGGGTCGGCATCTGCGCCACTGGCGTCGAGTATTACGAGGCCCCGGCCGCGGCGGTGATGCTGGCGCAGCTTCCACCCGGGGCCTTTCGCGTCTTTCCGAGCTTGGTCAAGGATCTGGATGGCTTTGATGCGGGTAACCGGGAGTGGATCGCTGACCACAGACCGATGCTGGGGCTGGTCCACGGTGACCCCGTCAACCCATTGACCGAGGCGCTGGTGAAACAGCTCGCGGGCCGCACCTCCGCCGGATTTCTGGTTGGCGGACTCGCCAGCTCACGCGGGGACAGCTACACCATCGCCAACGGGGTCACCCAGGGCGGGGTGTCGGGGGTGCTGTTCGGCGAGGAGGTTGGGCTGATCACCCGGCTCAGCCAGGGCTGTTCACCGATCGGACCCCATCGGACCATCACCGATGCCCAGCGCAATATTCTGATCACGTTGGATGGTCAGCCTGCCCTGGACGTCCTTAAAAGCGACATCGGCGAGATCCTGGCGCGGGACCTGATGCGCATCGGCGGCTACATCTTTGTGGGCCTGCCCATCGCCGGCTCCGATACCGGCGACTATCTGGTGCGCAACCTGGTCGGCATCGACCCCAACGAGGGGCTGGTGGCGGTGGGTGACCTGGTGGAGCCCGGTAGGGAGTTGATGTTTTGCCGGCGTGACGCGGCTACGGCCCGCGAAGATCTGGACCGCATGCTGCTGGCGCTCAAGAGACGGCTGTCCGGACCGCCCCGCGGGGCCGTCTACTGCACCTGTCTCGGTCGCGGCGTCAACCTGTTCGGACCCGACTCGGCGGAGCTCAAGCAGATTCGCGATGTCCTGGGTGACTTCCCGCTGGTGGGCTTCTACGCCAACGGCGAGATCTCCCAGGATCGGCTTTACGGTTACACGGGGGTCCTGACCCTGTTTACGTGAGTGGCGAGGGCCAAAGGTTGCGCCCGTCTGTCTGGCCCCGACCATGAAGGCGAAGCGTCTGCGCGCGGTCTTCGCGACCCTCCATGCGTCCTACGGCCCCCAGCAATGGTGGCCGGCCGAGACCCCGTTCGAGGTCATGGTCGGCGCCGTGCTCACCCAGAACACCGCCTGGACCAACGTGGAGCGGGCCCTCGCCCGTCTCGTCCAATGTGTCCCGCTCGACGCCGGGGCGATCCTGGCCCTGCCGCCGGACGAGCTTGCGGACGCCCTTCAGCCCTCCGGCTATTTCAACGTCAAGGCGCGGCGGCTGCGGGCTTTCTGCGAGGGCTTTCTCGCCGCCGGCGGCAGGGAGGGACTCGCCGCCCTGGAGACCGGCGAGCTGCGTCGCCGGCTCCTCGCTATCCAAGGAATCGGTCCGGAGACCGCGGACGACATTCTGCTCTACGCCTTCGATCGACCGGTATTCGTGGTGGACGCCTACACGCGCCGCGTCTTTGGGCGCCTGGGCCTGCTCTCCGGCACCGAGGGCTACGAGACGATCCGGGCGGCCTTCGAGTCGGCCCTCGGCGCCGACGTTCCGCTCTACAACGAGTACCATGCCCTGATCGTCCGCCACGGCAAGGATGTGTGCCGCAGCCGTCCCCGCTGCTCCGGCTGCTGCCTGAAGCCCGACTGCCCCGCGGCTCTGTAGATACTCTGTTCCGTTGCAAGTCCGATTTGCCTCCGTTCCATAAGCCAGTGTTATCAGTTCGTTGGGCTCACGAGCGGCGTCCGAGCCGAGGCTTCTGACCCCGTTGACACCTGGTGGGGCGGCCTGTTGGAGCGGCTTGCGGGGTCCGAGCGGGCGGACTCCGTGTGGACAAAGCGTGAATGTCGCGAGCGAACGTGGGGACAAGCCGGGGACAGCGCGCCGCGGACCTCATCCCTGGGGTGGGGAGCGAGGCAGGCGCGTTGCCCCCCGCTTGCCCCCACTCATTCACCCTTTGCCCACACTGCGCCGCGGCGAGGAAAGCGGTTGGTGCGCACGCCTGCGGCGCAACAACAATCAAGTTTTTTAAGGCATTGATCAACGGATTCTCGCTGGGTGTGCGCTCAGGTCGGGGTCGCGGCCAGAGTGTAGAAGCGGCGGCCGTCGAAGGGCTGGCGGGACTTGAGCATGCCGTGGATGGCATGCAGGAGCTTGCGCATCACCGCGCAGACGGCCTGGATCTTCTTCAGGCCCCGGCCCTCGATGAGGTGGCGGTAGTAGCCGTTGACATGGCGGTCGTGGCGCGCGGCACTCAAGGCCGGCATAAACAGGGCTAGGCGCAGGTAGCGGTTGCCCGCTTTGCTCAGGCGCGGCTTCTTGTGGACACTGGTGCCGGAGATACTCTGGCGGGGGTCGAGCCCGGCCAGGGCGACCCACTGCTTGGCACGCATGTCGGCGGGCAGGACCAGGATCTCGCCCATAAGCTGGATGGCGCTGGCGGCGGCGATACCCTTGACGCTGATGAGCAAGTCAAAGACCTCCTTGAGGCCCGCGTCGGTCTGGATCAGCCCCTCGGCCCAGGTGCGCAAGTCCTCGATCTGGTCCTCGCACTGGCGGATGCTCAGGCGCACATCGGCGAGTACAACCTCTGGGGTGGTCTGGGTCTGGATCAGCGCATGGAGCTGGTTCTTCGCCTCGGTCTTGGCCCGGTTGAGGGCCGCCAGACGCCGGGCACAGGCGCGCAGCGCCAAGGCTTGGGCGTCCGGTCGTTTCCAAGGCTCGAAGGGCATGCGCAGGGCGAACTGCGCCAGCACCGCGGCATCCACCGCATCGGTCTTGGTGCGGGTGAGCAGGGCCTCGGTGAAGCGCTTGGCCGCCTTGGGGTTGACCACCATCAGCGCCAACCCGGCCGTGTCCAAGGCGAGCGCCAGGTCCAGGTGGTAGGAACCCGTCGCCTCCAGACAGACGCGCTCGACCCGCGCCGCCTTCAGCACCTTCACCAGCGCCAGGTGACCGCTGGCGGTGTTGGCAAACTCCTGTGCCTTGCCGGCCTTCTCCTCGCTCCGAAGGACGACCCCAAGGGTCTTGTGGGCCACATCGATTCCTGCCACCTTCATCGCTGCTGGGTCTCCAAGGCTGATCGCTGTAACATCGTGTCCCGGTTCCCCGACCCTGCACCCTCGCCTACCGACCTTGTGTATGCAGGCTCACGGGCTTGGCCCAAGGCCTCGGATACTCTTCGGTATCGGCGAAGAGGGCGGGGAGCCAATCTACGTACAAGCTCAAGACTTCAGGTCGGGACGGCTTCCCGGGCACTCTCCATAAAGTCCTTTTATCAGTCCTCCCTGTCAATCCCTCGGAACAGAACATACAAGGTCGAGCTTCAGCCCGACGAGCCCGGCACCGGGGCTCAAGGTTTGACCCAACGTCGACCCAGGGGGCCGAGCCCTCCCAGTGTCGGGCATCACCTAAGTCCGCAAATCCTCGATCTGAAATCCTACCAATGACCGATACCCTGCTGATCCACCACCAGGTCGCGCCCTTCTTGACGGCGCGGAACGGCGAGGTCTGTGTGCAGCTCTGGTTGCGCGGCCCCGACGCACCCGCCGAGTTGTGGCTTCGGATCGAACCCGACAACGAGGAGCGGCTCCTGCCCATGCGCCGCCTTGCGGATTTCGGACCCTGGCGGGTCTACGAGGCGGGGCTCATCCCCAATCCGGCGGACGCCCTCACGGTCTATGCCTTCAAGGCCTTGTGGACCGACCGCCAGGGTTGGCTCGACGCCGCCGGCCAGTCCCCGCGCATGCCCCTGCGCGAGCGATTCTTCCGGTGGCGCTTCGGCGAGGCCCCGCCCGACTGGGTGCCGGACCAGGTCTTCTACCAGATCTTTCCGGAGCGCTTCCGCGACGGGGACCAGGTGCCCCACTACCGTCAGGGGACTGAACCCAGGCGCGGGCACGGTGCCGTCCGCGTCAAACCCTGGGGCGAGTCCGTCGATCCCAAGCGGCCCAACACCGAGTTCTTCGGCGGGGACCTGATCGGCGTGCGCCAGTCACTGGACTATCTCCAGGACCTCGGCGTCACCTCGCTCTATCTCAACCCGGTCTTCACCTCCCCAAGCGTCCACAAATACGACACGGAGGACTACGAGCAGGTAGATCCCCACCTGGGGGGCAACCAGGCACTGGCCGAGCTGCGTACCGCCACCGCCGAGCGCGGGATGCGCTATGTGCTGGATGCCGTCTTCAACCACACGTCGGACACCCATCCCTGGTTCAACCGCTGGGGGACGCACCCCCAGGACGGCGCCTACCAAGGCGAGCACGCACCCTACCGGAGCGTCTACAGCTTCTCCAACCCGGCCGATCCCGAGAGCTATTTCTGCTGGCAGGGCTCCAAGGTCCTGCCCGTCTTGGACTTCGGCCACCCCCTGATCCAGGACTATTTCTACCGGAACCCGGATTCCATCGTCCGCCGCTGGCTGCGCTCGCCCTACGCCGCGGACGGGTGGCGCTTCGACGTCGCCCACATGATGGGGGAGGGTACCGGTGCGCGGAACAACGCCGCGGTGCTCGCCGCCCTGCGCCAGGCCATCAAGGAGGAGAACCCAAACGCCTACGTGCTCGGCGAGCACTTCTTCGAGGCCACGCGCTGGCTCCAGGGGGACCTGGAGGACGGGGCCATGAACTACTACGGATTCTCCCATCCGGTACGTGCATTCCTGGCGGAGCAAGACGTGAACTACCACCCGGTCCGGATAGACGCCGCCGAGTTGGACGCTTGGCTCACCGATGCGCGCTCGCGCATCCCCTACGCCAACCAGCTCTGTCAGCTGAACCTGCTGGGCTCCCACGATACCATCCGCTTCCTCACCCTGGTAAGAGAGGATCGGGACCTGATGGTGCTGGCGTTGCTCTTGCTCTTCGCCTACCCGGGCGTGCCCTGCATCTACTATGGCGACGAGATCGGCATGACCGGAGCCAACGATCCTTACAACCGCGCCTGCTTCGACTGGGACCCGAACAATTGGGACCAGGGGCTACGCGGACTGGTCCAGCGCCTTGCCGGGCTGCGACGCACTCAACGGGCACTGCGCCGAGGGGCCTACCAGACCCTGCTGGCCGAGGGGGAATGCTTCGCCTTCGCCCGCTTCGACGGGGACGAAGTGGTGATCCTTGCGATCAACCGCTCCGAGCAGCCGGAACCCGGCCTCACGGTCGACCTCAGCCGCGTCCCATGGCGCCCCGAGACCATGGATGACGTGCTCGGCGGCCAGCACCGGACCATAGGGTCAGACATCCTGACCCTGGACGTACCCGGCAAGGGCGCGGCGCTCCTATGCGGCAAGCGCTCCCGTTGAGGCACGCATAATCCGACGCAAGAGCGCGGCTGTCCCGCCTCGCTAATCCACTGTCGCCGTTACTGCGTGCAACGCTCCGCAATCCTCGGTCGTCTCGGGCAGTCCTCAAAGCAACAGGGCGTACCTCATGTGAAGCCTACTGCGGACTGCGCTCCCCCCTGGCTAGTCCGGAATCTCCGCCTCGACCAGCTTCGCGAGCAGCGTGAGCGACTCCTGCCAGCCGAGACAGCAAGCCTCGGCTGGGATCACCTCGGGCAGCCCTTCTTGCACGATGTTCACGTCGGTCCCGACCGAGACCTTCTTCAATGTCACCGTGACCTGTATCTCGCCCGGCAGGTTCGGATCGTCGAATTTGTCCGTATAGCGGATTCGCTCGTGCGGGACGAGCTCCAGGAATTCGCCGCCGAAGGAGTGGCTCTTGCCGGTGGTGAAGTTCGTGAACGACATCTTGAAGGAGCCGCCAACCTTGGCTTCCATGTGGTGTACCTTGCCGGTGAAGCCGTAGGGCGGCAGCCACTTGGCCATCGCGTCGGCGTCGAGGAACGCCCGATAGACCCTCTCGGGCGTCGCACGCAGCACGCGGTGAAATCGGACGGTGTTGGGCATCATCTGCTCCGTTGGAGGTTGACAAGTCGAGCAATATGTTAGAAACTGCTTATGTACTGAAGCGCCCCCGCTTCAGTACACTCCTCCATCCTCCTTTGGTGGTAACTTTAAAGCGCGACCCCCCGTCGCGCTTTTTTTTTGCCTGTCCCGCGCGGCTCCCTCGGCGCCGCCTACGACCGGGGCGGGATATCCACGGTCGACGGCGTCGCGAGAGGCGATTATCGGCAGGACCTCCTCTACGGCGTCGCTGCCGAGTTGACCATCAACCGGCGATGGAGCGTCCGGATCGCCTATGTCGCCAATCGCGCCCAGACCGAAATCGGATCGGACAGGGATAACCTCGCCCTGGGGCTTTCCATTCTATTCTTCTTCAGGTCCGATCCCGGATGCTTCCGCTCCCGAGGTAGGTCCATGTTGCGCTCCCATTCCTGCGCCTTCGCCCTCCGGTGGTCCTGTCTCCTGATCGCCATCGCGGTGGTCCTGTCTCCTGATCGCCATCGCGCTCGCACCCGTGCTCGCGGCGCAGGAACCGGAATCCCTGGCTGAATCCGCCGAGGAGCTGGATGACCCCATCCTCGCTCAGGCCCTCACGCCGTGGACCGGGGATCTGGACGGGATCCTGGAGCGGGGCATGCTCCGCGTCGCCATCCCTTATGGCCTGAGCACCTATTTCATGGATGGGCCGGATCAAAGGGGCTTGACCTATGACAACGTCATGGCCTTCGAGCGGGCGGTGAAGAAGAAGCTCGGCAAGGAGGCCGCCAACCTCACCCTGGTGATCCTGCCCACCAACCGCGCCCGGCTGCTGCCGATGTTGACGGAAGGTCTCGCCGACGTGGCCGCGGGCACCATTACGGTCACCGAAGGGCGCCGCGCACTGGTGGATTTCAGCAACCCCTTCCACACCGAGATCCGCGAGGTCCTGGTCGTTGGTCCCGCAGCGCCCAAGGTCAAGGCGGCGGAGGACATGCTCGCCTCCGCGGTGCACGTGCGCCGCTCCAGCAGCTTCTTCGAGCACCTCGCCGCCCTCAACGCGAAGCGTATTGCAGCGGGCAAGGCGCCCTTCCCGGTGGTGGGGGCGGACGAGAACCTCACCGATGACGACCTGATCGAGATGGTCGGCGCGGGGATCATCCCCGCCACGATCTCCGACGAGCCGGTGGCGAAGCTCTTTGCCCAAGTGTTCGAGAACGTCCGCGTTCGCGACGACCTGGTGCTGGCATCCGAGCAACACATCGCCTGGGCCATGTG
Organism: uncultured Gammaproteobacteria bacterium; assembly: GCA_963698355.1. GTDB lineage: Bacteria > Pseudomonadota > Gammaproteobacteria > Chromatiales > Chromatiaceae > Thiodictyon. The sequence goes on from CAVOQO010000003.1 coordinate 28,773, forward strand.
CGAGGACAGTCCCAAGCTCAAGGCGCTCATGGACGCCTACGCAGCGGAGGCGCGCAAGGGGAGCCTGCTCGGAAACATGCTCCTCACCAAGTATCTGAAGAGCGCCGAGTGGGCGAAGAACGCTCTGGCCGCCGAAGACCGGGGGCGATTCGAGGACATCGTGGACCTGCTCAAGACCTACGCCGGGAAATACGAGTTTGACTGGCTCATGATCGCTGCCCAGGGTTATCAGGAGTCGCGCCTCGACCAGAGCAAGCGCAGCCCCGTCGGCGCCATCGGTGTGATGCAGGTGATGCCTGCGACGGCAGGGGACCCCAATGTGGCCATCCCGGACATCCACGTCTTGGGGCCCAACATCCATGCCGGCGTGAAGTACCTGCGCTTCCTGCGCGACCGCTATTACAGCGATCCAGCCCTGTCGGATCTCGACCAGACCCTGTTCAGCTTCGCGGCATACAACGCCGGGCCGGGTAACGTCTCCAAGGCGCGCAAGCGGGCGGCGAAGCTCGGGCTCGACCCGAACGTCTGGCTCGACAACGTGGAGATCGCGGCGGCCAAGGTGGTGAGCCGCGAGCCGGTCGCCTACGTGCGCAACATCTACAAGTACTACGTGGCCTACAAGCTGCTCACCGAGGGCAAGGTCGGGACGGCGGCGGGGGGCTAGGCTCAGCCGGCTCCGGTGTGGAGCAGGCCGGCAAGCTCCACGGCTGCGACCGGGCCCTGCTGGAGAAGCTCCGGGCATTGACCGTGGCCCAGCCCGCTTCGGACGCTGCCGAGTAGCCGATCACAGGGCGCGGAGCGCACGCATGTGGCTGACGCCGCGCTGCGGTCTCTCGTTCCCAAGGGCCGGACCCGATGATTGCGCACTCGCTACACAAACGTCGGCGCTTGGTCCGCACCAACCAATCGCCGACCGGGAACCTGGGCCTCGCGGTGGCCGCAGCGTCACGAATAGGGGTCACGGCCGGCATCGGGCGGGCAGTCCCCGTGACCAACGACAAGAAGGGGCTAAACTGGAAGCTGGAGACCGGCGTTGGATCGTCCGGGCGGTGAGCGGAGCTCAGGGCGTCAGGGGAGGCTTCGAGCCGGCTGCGTGGACGCCGGGGTCGTCGCCAAGTCGAGCGATCCGGGGAAATCACCTGCCAACCCGAGGCGGTTGTCTCATACCGCCCTCTTGCGTCCGAAGCGCGTTGCGGTCCCCCCTAGACGAGGCACCGGCTTCCTGTCGCATAACTGAAGTCTGCGAGCGAGGAGGTCTATCGTGAAATCGGAAAGTTTTGTTGAACGGCTGTTCCGGATGGCAATGGCCGTGGCACTCGCGTTGGCGGCGGGTGGCGCCGCAGCGATCCACGTCCCCGGCCCGCTGGTGGAGACCGGGTGGTTGGCGGACCACCAGCGGGAGGTGGTGGTGCTTGACGTGCGGGAGGACGTCGCGAGCTATCTCGGAACGCCCCCGGGCCCGGGCGAGAAACCCGACCTCAAGAAGCTGAACGGGCATATTCCCGGTGCGATCTCCGTTCCATGGAGGCAGGTGGTCGCCAAGGGCGCCGAGCAAGGCGTTGACCTGAAGGCCATGCTGCCCGCGCCGGAGGTGTTCGCCGCCCTCATGCAGGCGAGCGGGGTCGACGCCGACAGTGCCGTCGTGATTGCCGGACGCGGCACGAGTGCCAAGGATCAGGCCCATGCGGCGCGGCTGTACTTCACCCTGAAGTATTTTGGGCACGACAACGTCGCCTTGATCGACGGCGGAACCGCCCAGTGGGCCATCGACGGGAGGCCCCTTGCCTTCGCGCCCGAGTCCGCGGCCAAGGGTGACTTCGTCATTGGCGAGACCCGCGCGGGTCTGATCGCCAGCACCAGGGATGTGGAGGACGCCGTGGCTTCGGGTCAGGTGCAGCTGGTGGACTGCCGGCCGGAGGACTTCTATCTCGGTCTGAACTACAAACGGGGATTCGTTACCCCTGAGCAGAAGGGTCACCTTCCCGGTGCCAAGACCCTGCCCTTTATCCTGGTTGGCAGCAACTCGGCGCCGGCGAGGTTGTTCTCGTCGCAGGAATTGCGGGATGTTGCCGTGCTCAAGGGCGTGGACCTCGGCGCCCCGACGATCACCTACTGCAACACGGGGGTGAGCGCCAGTCTCGGGTGGTTCGCGCTCCATGAGCTGCTGGGCAATCAGGACACGCGGCTCTATGACGGATCGATGCATGCGTGGGGCAAGGTGGCCGGATCCCACCCCATCGTTTCACTGGCCAAAGCGGCCGAGGATCTGTCCAAAGACAGTTCGCCTGAGAGCGCCGACGCGGCTGGCGCCGAGGTGTTGCCGCAAGCGGTCTCGTTCAGGCCGCCGCAGAGCCTGCAGACGCTGGTGGACGAGCGGCGCGATGCCATCAACCGCCGACGGAGCGAGGCCCTGGACGTGGTCAGCGGAAGGCGGCTCTACCAGCCGGCCTGGATCACGGCCCGCGAGGACATGATGGACGGTTATCGGGACAGTATGCGGGCGGCAAATCGAGTGCACCGCGATACCCTGAGGCTCTATCGCGACGCCATGCGAAACGCCTACAGGCCCGGGTTGCAGCCCTCTCGCGGCCAGGCGGAAATCAGGCAATTCGTATCGCAAATGCAGCAGCTGGACCGCCGGGAGTTCTATGAAGTGCTGCGGTTCGCCCACGCCTACCTGCCCTGGTAAACGTAGATAGGGAGTAGGGGAGCGCCGTGCAGAGGATGCGCGGCGCATGGCTATTCGGGTGGAGGCGAGATTCCGGACAACCGCGTGCGGCGCGGCTACCTGGGGATACTGGGTGCAGTACGCTCGCTCCCGGGGCACATGGTGCGAGCCATGGGGCTGGACGTCGACCGTGCCGTCGAGGCGTCTTATCTCCATGCTCGATGGTTTCACTACCCGTTCGCTGGCATCGCCAGAGAACGGGCGCGTCAGACGGCACGTAGGGCTAGAGTCCAACAACCTCTACCTCGGAGCCTTCGAAGTCCCGCGTCAACGATCTGGCGAATGCGACCGCCTCCTCGATCGACTCGTCGGGATGACTGGACGTGAGTAGATCGTAGCCCCGGCCGCCGTCGCCAACGACGAACTCGTCGATGATGTCCTTGACACGCGAACAGTCCCGACCAACGACACCGACAAAGATGACTCCGTCACGGATGAGCTCCGCGACGAGGGCGTCAAGGCGCTTCTCGTAGCCATTCGGGCAGTGGAGGACGATCTTTCTGGCGTAGGCACGGCTTCAGCCTCCTTCGCGCCGTGTCACCTGCGCAATCTCGATTTGTTCGCGCAACTCGCGTCCGATGGGCAAAGATGATGCCTGCGTGTGCACGGTCGCCGGTTTTATCCGCCCGCTGTGGCCGTCTCCGCGGGAGTGGAGGGTGCGGGAAGCGGTTCGACCAGGGCGGCAAAGTCTGCGGGGTTTGCGTATTGGATGACGACCTTGCCCTTTGGGTCCCGGGCGATGTCCATGCCGCGCTCAGGATAGAGCCAATGGACGATTCCGGTCTCGGGTTCGGTGCGGGTCTCCTCGGGCGTACCGAAGCGCTTGGCGATCAGTTCCTCGTCGAGGCGCGCCTGGGGGAGGTAGGTGATGCTGCGGATGGCGCGCCGGAGAAGGGTTTCGACGTCCGCCGGATCCAGTTTGATCTTTTTGGCGCCGCTTTCGACCTTGCTGATGCGCAGACCCCGCTCGTACATTGGGGCCAGGGTGGCCTGATCCACGTCCAGGCTTATGACGAAGTTGGCCCTCAGGCTCTGGAGATAGATCTGCTCGAAGTAGACCTCGACCCCGTAGCGCTCGGCTCGGCCGGTGGTCTCGAAGAGGTTGATGGTGCCCTCGTCCCCGAACACCTCGCGGACCTCGGCCAGGGTGGTCTCGCCGAGGGTGAAGCCGAACGCCTGCCTTTGGCCGGCGGCATTGGCCTGGGTGCGCCAGGGCAGCCGCACGGTGCCGTCGTTAATGGTTGGGGGCATCAGGAGCATAACGGCGAAGAAGCCCAGGAGGGCCGAGCCCAGGATGGTGAGGACGATCTTGCGGTCCATGGGGTCAGGACTGATGGTTTCTGTGGTAGAGAGGCCGGGGTCAACCGGAGGTAGGGTTTAGAGTGGGAGCAGGGCGGCGGCCACCCGGCGCCCCTCGGCCATCAGGATGTTGTAGGTGCGGCAAGCCGCTCCCGTATCCATGACCTCGAACCCGATACCGAGTTGCAGCACCCGAAAGTAGACGGAGCCCTCGGGGAACAACTGGGCTGGGCCGGTGCCGAGTACGATGACCTCCGGCTCAAGATCGATCAGTGCCTGGAGGTGGCCGCCGTCCAGCCCTGCCGGATCCGACGGGCCCCAGTCCTCGATCAGTCGCTCCGGGGTCACGATGAGCCCGGTGGTGAGCAGGCGACCGCCTACGCGAATACCCTCCGGACCGTAGGCCTCGATCAGGTAGCCGCCGCTGTTGTCCAGCTCCGCGAATCGCATCGCGGCACCATACCGGATGGTCCTGCCAGCGACAAGGCGCTGCCCCGCAACCGCCTGTGATGTCCGGGTTCGAGGCGGGCCGCGGTCCGGATCCGGGCGTCTGGTAGAATCCGCCCCTCATTTACAGCCCCATTGACGAGCGACCATGACCGTTCGCACCCGATTCGCGCCTTCTCCCACCGGCTATCTCCACGTGGGGGGCGCCCGCACCGCGCTCTTCAGCTACCTCTATGCCCGCAAGCACGGGGGCCAGTTCCTGCTGCGCATCGAGGACACGGACCTGGAGCGATCCACCGCCGAGTCGGTGAACGCGATTCTGGAAGGCATGACTTGGCTGGGTCTGGACTACGACGAGGGGCCCTTCTACCAGACCGACCGATTCGACCGCTACAACGTCGCGATCGACGAGCTCCTTGGTCGGGGGCTGGCCTACCGCTGCGACTGTCCCAGGGACCGCCTGGAGCGGCTGCGCGAGGAGCAGATGGCGGCCAAGATCAAGCCCCGTTACGATGGGCATTGCCGACACCGCCATGTGGACCCGGCGCAGCCCCACGTCATCCGCTTCCGCAACCCGGACGACGGGGACGTCGTGGTGGATGACCTGATCCGTGGGTCGATGGTGTTCAGCAACACCGAGCTGGACGACCTCATCATCCGCCGCAGCGACGGCTCACCCACCTACAACCTGACGGTCGTGGTGGACGACGCGGACATGGGCATCACCCACGTCATCCGCGGCGACGATCACATCAACAACACACCGCGCCAGATCAATATCCTGCGTGCCCTGGGGCACCAGCCTCCTCACTACGCCCATGTGCCCATGATCCTGGGTGACGATGGTGCCCGCCTGTCCAAGCGCCACGGTGCCGTGAGCGTGGTTTCCTACCGGGACGCGGGCTACCTGCCCGAGGCACTGCTCAACTACCTGGTCCGGTTGGGCTGGTCCCACGGGGATCAGGAGGTCTTCTCCCTGGAGGAGATGGTCCGGCTGTTCGATATCGAGGCCGTCAACAAGGCCGCTTCCAGCTTCAACACCGACAAGCTGGACTGGCTGAATCAGCAGTACATCGCCAACGGCGACCCGGCGCGAATCGCCCGGCTGCTTAGCCCGCACCTGGGGCGCCTGGGGATCGACCCGTCCCAGGGCCCGGACCCGGTGGCCGTGGTTGAGGTCCAGGCCGCCCGCGCCAAGACCCTGTTGGAGCTGGCCGAGATCAGCGCATTCTGCTACCAGGACTTCGACGACTACGACCCGGACGCGGCCAAGAAGCACCTGCGCCCGGTGGCCCGGGAGCCTCTGACCCGGCTCAAGGCCGCCTTCGAGCTGATGGCCCTGGAGGATTGGACCCCGGAGGCTCTGCACCGCGCGGTGGATAGGGTGGCGGAGGATTTGGGGGAGAAGATGGGCAAGGTGGCCCAGCCCCTGCGAGTCGCCATCGTTGGTCGAGCCGCCTCGCCTGGCATCGACGTGACCTTGGAGTTGGTGGGCAAGGAGGCGACCTTGAGGAGGATCGACAAGGCGCTGGCCTATATCGACGCGCGGGAGGCGCGGAGCTGACTACACCCTTACGTCGGCCGCGTCTGGGAAACCCGGTAGATGCGAAGCCGGGCAGACTTCGTTGAAGCTAAGGAGTGCTGCTCGCACCTTCAGCGTTTCTTTGGCGGCATCAGGTCCGTGATGGAGCCGTGGGCCATCTCGGCGGCGAAGCAGATGGACTCGTTTAGGGTCGGGTGCGGGTGGATGGTGAGCCCGATGTCCTCGTAGTCGGCCCCCATCTCCAGGGCCAGCACCGTCTCGCCGATCAGCTCGCCGGCATTGACGCCAACGATCCCAGCGCCGAGGAGGCGGTGGGTCTCCGGGTCGAACAGAAGCTTGGTCATGCCCTCGTCGCGGTGGATGCCGAGCGCCCGCCCGCTCGCGGCCCAGGGGAAGACGCCCTTCTCGTAGGGTATTCCTTTGACCTTGGCCTCTGTCTCAGTGAGGCCCATCCAGGCCACCTCTGGGTCTGTGTAGGCCACCGACGGGATGGTGAGGGGGTCGAACAGGGCGGGCAGTCCGGCGATCACCTCGGCCGCGGTCTTGGCCTCGTGCGTGGCCTTGTGGGCCAGCATGGGGTTACCCACGACGTCGCCGATGGCGAAGATGTTGGGCACGTTGGTGCGCATGTGGCCGTCCACGGCGATGAAACCGCGCTCGTCCACGGTGACGCCCGCGGCCTCCGCATTGATCAGCTTCCCGTTGGGGCGGCGGCCCACCGCCACCAGTACCTTGTCGTAGGTCGCCTCACCCGGGTGCTTGCCGTCGAAGACGACCTTGATGCCTTCGGAGCCCGCGCTCATATTCGCCACCCGGGTCTCCAGCATGATCCGGTCGTAGCGTTGCTTGATGACCTTCTCGAAGGCGCGCACCAGGTCCGGGTCGCAGCCGGGCATGAGCTGATCCTGAAGCTCAACCACGTCGATCTTGGCGCCCAGTGCGCTGTAGACGCTCGCCATCTCAAGACCGATGATGCCGCCCCCGACGATCAACAGGCGCTCGGGGATACCCTCGATCTCCAGGGCATCGGTGGAGTCCATCACGCGTGGGTCATCGTGGGGGAAACCCGGGATCTTCACCGGGCTGGAGCCGCAGGCGATGATGCAGTGATCGAAGGTGACAGTCACCTTTCCCTCTCGGGTTTCCACCCCGATTCGGTTGGGGCCTTCGAAGCGGCCGGTTCCCGTCACCACCTGCACCTTGCGTTGCTTGGCGAGCGCCGCCAGCCCGCCGGTCAGCTTGGCCACCACCTTGTCCTTGCCCGCGCGCATCTTGTCGAGATTGATCTCAGGCGGCGCAAAGGTCACGCCCATCTCGCCCATGTGCTTGGCCTCTTCGATGATGGCCGCCGTGTGGAGCAGGGCCTTCGAGGGGATGCAGCCGACGTTGAGACAGACTCCCCCCAGGGACGGATAGCGCTCGATCAACACCACCCGTTTGCCGAGGTCCGCTGCGCGGAAGGCCGCGGTGTATCCCCCGGGCCCGGCACCGAGGACGACCACCTCGGCGCTGAGTTCCTGAGTTTGGGTCTGTGCTGGGGTCGTCTCGCTCATGGTTCTAGCTGGCTCCGGTGGTGTGGTGCTTGGCTTTGCGCATCGGGGCGCCGGTGCCCGGACGCTCCAATCCTAGTCGACCAGCGGTCGGGCCGGGCGATGCTGGCGACCGGCGAATTATGCCAGTCCGTGGCGCACTCGGCGCGGCGAGTCCATGGATCGGCGCCTGAGAATGGAGATTGGGCGGCGTTGCTCGGATTCAGGGTGCGGCGCGACGCGTGCCGAGGACGACACCCCGGGCGTGGAGGTCGTCTAACAGCTTGGCGCCAAACGCCAGCACCTGCTCAGGCGACGGATGGCGCAGCTCGGCGGCAACCCGCGTCAGCTGCTCGCGACCCGATGATTCCGGGGTCTCTTGCAGGAGCGCGAGCAGTCGCTGGGTGACTGCGTTGGTCTCCATGAAATCGACATCTTCGGTGCGGTTGCGGTAGACCACTAGATAGGTGGGCTCGGCCGGGGCCTCGACGGGCTGGAGCTCCGGTGCGATGCGGTGGACCGGGAAACGGTACGTCAAAGGCCAGGCCAACGGCGACAGCACCGGGCAGCCGGAGAGCAGGTCGCCGTTCGGGTCCACCCGCGTCAGGTCCGGTTCCTCATCGCTGACCAGCAGGGCCAGCTCCACCCATTCGTAATGGGCCAGCTCCAGGAGGAAGGGCGGATCGGCAGGGTCAGTGGCCCGCTCATTGAGCAAGAAGTCCAGGAATTCCTGGGGCAGCTCGGTGAAGAGGGGCGTGCGGGCGCGGTGGCGGATGAAGAAGTCCCGCACCAGGGCCCTCCAATGGTCTTCGGGCAGCAGGCGACGGACCACCGGGAAATTGGCCGAGAGCAGCGACTCCACGTTGTTGAAGATCAGCTCCCGGTAGATGCCGAGCCGGCAGTCTTCCAACCCGGCCGGGGCCGGGCATTTGTCCGGGTCCCGCAGGTGCGCGGCAAAAGCGAGCTGGCGTGCCTGGAAGTCCGCGGCGACAGTCTCAGCCATGGACCGCCCGCGCGTGTTCCCGGTTGGATCGTTCCGCCCGCCTTTGGGGCTCGGCGATGCGCTCCACCTCGCGCAGCAGCTCGGCCATCGGCGGGATGTTGAAGTCCCGCTCCAATAACGTGGGGAAAACGCCGAAGCGGTCATAGGCCGCGTCGAGCAGGTCCCATACCGGGTCGATCACATCGGCCCCGTGGGTGTCCACGCGCAGGTCCTGCGCCTCCAGGTAATGGCCGGCGACATGGGCGTAGAGAATGCGCTCGCCCGGCAGCCGAGCCAGGAAATCCTGGGGGTCATAGCGGTGGTTGACCGCGTTGACGAAAATGTTGTTCACGTCGAGCAGCAGGCCGCAGTCGGCCTCCGCGAGCACGGCGTTGACGAAGTCGATCTCCGCCATCTCCTGACCGGGTGCCGCGTAGTAGGAGACGTTCTCCAGCGCGATTCGCCGCTCCAGGATGTCCTGGACCTGACGCACCCGAGCGGCCACATAGCGAACGGCCTCCTCGGTGAATGGGATCGGCAGCAGATCGTAGAGATGCCCCTCATCCGAGCAGTAGCTCAGGTGCTCGGTGTAGGCGCGGATGCCGTGCTCGTCCAGAAAGCCCTTCAGGCGCCGCACGAACTCCACATCCAGGGGAGCCGGCGAGCCGATCGACAGGGAAAGGCCGTGACAGACGAAGGGGTGACGATCGGTCAGCGACCGGAACTGGCGTCCCAAGCGCCCGCCCACCCCGATCCAATTCTCGGGGGCGACCTCCCAGAATCCGACCGAGGCCGGGGGCTGCTCGGCCGCAGCGCCCAAAAAGGAGCGCCGCAGACCGAGACCGGCGCCATGAACCGGATAGCGGCCGGGAGTCATGGCTGAGGGAATGCGCCGCGCCGCCTACATCTTGCTGCCGCACTTGCCCTCGCCGCACTTACCTTCCATCTTTTCCTTGCCCTCGGCGGAGGTGCCTTCGCCGTTCTCCTTGCCCTCGTCACCCTTGCCCTCGGCCTCCTGCTTTTCGCCGCTGGTGTCGTCCTCGGCGAGTTGCATGTAGCCGGAGCTCAGGGGCTTGGCCGCGAATGGGTTGTCGGCAGCGCTGGCGACGTTGATCGCGGTTAGGCTGCCGGCGAGGGCAGCGCCAACGATGGCGGCGGCGGGGGTAATGATCTTCTTGGACATGGTGGTTTCCTCAGGAAATCGAAAATTTGGTGTGGACATCTAGCAGTCCCGGCGTCGTCTCGGCCTGGTCGCAATTTCCCAGTGCCTCGCTCGGGCGACGCATTGATAGCACAGGTTGGCAGGGATGCAAACCTTAGGGATTGCTTGGCCCAACCAGGCGACAGCGCCCATGCAAGAGCGCGATGTGCGGTCTATCGACGGTACGTCAAGTGACCGGGCGCAAGCCCCCGCCCGCGCGCCCCACGCACTTGAGGTAGGCGTTGTCGTTGAACGATCTGTCCTCGTGCTGGACTCGCCACAGGGCCTCGAGCAGGCAATCCATGACTCGGTGGTCCGCCTCGTGGACGTCTCCGGCCGCGGCCACCAGGTTCTTGTGGAGCCGGCAGATGCCCTCGGGGCGGTCCATGCTGATCTGTTCCAGGACGGCCATGTGTAGTCCCAGGTGCAGGAAGGGGTTGGTCTCGTCCCCGTCGGGCAGCCAGTCTCGGTCCAGGACCGAGTCCGGATCCTCGAGCAACCCGTGGTACTCCGGATGCATCTCGAGAATCTGGACGATCTGAGCCTCCAACGGCTCCAGCGGCTGGTTTGACCGGGACTTGCTCCAGGCATCGATGAAGGTCTGGCGATGGGTTTGGCGGTCGGAGGAGAACATCGACTTGCGCTGCGTGTAGCTCGGTGGTCGGTAAATAGTAGCCAGTGAGGCGTGACTCAACGTTTGATTTAGGTCTCCATTTCCTCTGTGTCCTTTGCGAGGGGAAATGCCGGATCCGGAGCGGGGGTCTTGTCCGGGTACTCGCATAGGTCGGCGATGGGGCACCCCGGGCACTTCGGCATACGGGCGGTGCACACGTAGCGCCCGTGCAGGATCAGCCAGTGATGGGCGTCCTTCAGGAACTCCTTGGGCGTGTGGAGCAGCAGTCGCTGCTCCACCGCGAGCGGCGTCTTGCCCTGGGCGATGCGCGTGCGGTTCCCGACTCGGAAGATGTGGGTGTCCACCGCCATGGTGGGCTCCCCGAAGGCGGTGTTGAGCACCACGTTGGCGGTCTTGCGGCCCACTCCGGGGAGAGCCTCCAGGGCCTTGCGTTCGCGCGGGACCTTCCCCCCGTGTTGGTCCACCAGGATCTGGCAGGCATTGATGATGTTCCTGGCCTTGCTGTTGAAGAGCCCGATGGTGCGGACGTGCGCTTTGAGCCCTTCCTCGCCGAGCCCGAGGATCGCCTCCGGGGTGTTGGCGGCCGGGAACAGCCGGGCGGTGGCCTTGTTGACCCCCTTGTCCGTGGCCTGCGCAGAGAGGATGACCGCCACCAGCAGCTCGAACGGTGTGGAGTAGGAAAGCTCGGTGGTGGGTGAGGGGTTGGCGGCGCGCAGGCGCTCAAAGATCTGGCGGCGCTTGTTGTCATTCATGAGGCGGGAAGGATAGGCGGAGAAGGGCCAAGAGCCAAGGACTGGCAGCGGGGACTTCCACCCTTCCACAAATAGGCCTGCACGTCCCTTGAAATCGGGTCATTACTGGATAAAAATTCAGTTATCTGATTCCCGGCCCCGAGTGAGCATCATGACCGCCAACCTCACGGATCGCCAACGCCAGATCCTGGAGCTGATCCGGCGTCATATCCGCGCCACCGGGGTGCCCCCCACCCGGGCCGAGATCGCGGAGGCACTCGGCTTCCGCTCTGCCAATGCGGCAGAAGATCACCTGCGGGCCCTGGCCAGGCGTGGGGTCATCGAGCTGACCCGCGGACGCTCCCGGGGCATCCGACTCGTCGAGGGCAGCGGCGTGGAGGGCGAGGACGCCGGGGCAGCCGGGGAGGGCGGACTGCCGGTCATCGGCCGGGTCGCCGCCGGCAGTCCCATCCTGGCCGCCGAGCACGTGGAGGACCGCCACCCCGTCGACCCGGATCTGTTCCGGCCCCGTGCCGACTATCTGCTGCGGGTGCGCGGCAGCAGCATGCGCGACGCCGGCATCCTGGACGGTGACCTGCTCGCCGTGCATGCCTGCCGAGAGGCGGAAAACGGCCAGATCGTGGTGGCCCGCCTCGGCGACGAGGTCACGGTCAAACGCCTGCGCCGCCACGCCCACTGGACCCATCGGGTGCAGCTCCTGCCCGAGAACCCCGCCTTCGAGCCCATCGCCGTGGACCTCCGGGAGCAGGAACTGGTCATCGAAGGCATCGCCGTCGGAGTGCTGCGCCTGGGATTGGCGGAGCCGCGGCGGATCTAGGGGGGCAGGGCCGAGGGCCAAAGGACCAAGAGGACTAGACCGCGGCGCCGAGATGCTTGGGAAGTGCCCCTCTCCATGGACCTCGAACCCCTCCTCCTCGGTCCTTGACCCTCGGCCTCGGCCTCGGCTCTCGGTCATTGGCGTTCATTTGCGACAAACATGCGTTCAAGATGACTCGTCCCCCACGCCAAGCCCCCTCGGCCCTCGGCCCTCGGCCCTCGGCCCTTCTCCAAGACCTACTCGATCAGAGGCCCGACCTGTGGCGGGGACGGGCGGCGCGCCGGACGCTTCCGGCAGGGGTGCCCACCGGATTCGCGGCCCTGGACGCCGAGCTCCCCTGGGGCGGCTGGCCGCCGGTGGGGCTGTGCGAGCTGCTCGGCGAGGGGCCAGGGGACGGCTTCGGCCTGGTTCTGCCGGCCCTGGTCCGGCTCGGTGCCGATTCCCGCTGGCTGCTCTTGGTGGACCCGCCCTGGCACCCCTTCGCCCCCGCCATGGCGGCCCGGGGGCTGGCCCTGGAACGGCTGGTGGTGGTGAGCTCCGGCGAGGGTTGTGCCTGGGCCGCGGAGCAGAGTCTGCGCTCTGGCGCCTGCGCGGTGGTGCTGGTGTGGGGTGGGCGCTGGGACACCGCCGCCCTGCGCCGGCTGCAACTGGCCGCTGAGTCCGGCGGCGCCCTGGCCTTCCTGTTCCGTGGCTCGACCGCCGCCCGCAACCCTTCCCCCGCACCCCTGCGTCTTCAGGTGTGGCCCGGCGAGGCCGGTTACTGGGTCAGGGTCCTCAAGCAGCGCGGCGGACCCGCGGGTGCCCTGCTCAGCCTGTCCGATGACGGCACTGGATTGCCCGGGGGTCGGCTGACCCCTCGCGCTAGCTGATCCTGCCGCGGGGCGGCGCTGGCGCCGACCTCGGGCACGGCCCCATGGTGCCGGTCGCTGGTGTAGGCTTGCGTCTGTTCCTGACCCAGTAACAACGCCGGAAACACCCATGATCGATGACCTGCGCACCACGCCATTGCTCTCAGGGCTCAGCGATCTGCAGCTGGAGCGCGTCGCGACCCATGCGGTCAGGCAGATCCTGGAGGAAGGTCAGTGGCTATTCAGCCAGGGGGACCCGGCTCGGCGCTTCTACCTGGTGCGCAAGGGGCAGATCCGGTTGTTCCGGCTCTCGCCTGAGGGTGCAGAGAAGGTCATCGAGATCGTCTCCCCGAGCCAGACCTTCGCCGAGGCCCTGACGTTTCTCAACGCACCTCGCTACCCGGTGTGCGCGGCCGCCCTGGAGCCCGCGGAGGTGATCGCCATCGACGCGCGGGACTTCGCCGCCATGCTGCGGGAATCGGTGGACACCTGCTTTGTGGTGCTGGGCGCACTGAGTCAGCGGCTCAGGGGACTGATCGGCGAGATCGACAACCTGACCCTGCATACGGCCAAGAGCCGGGTCGCCCGCTACCTTCTCGCCCATTGCGCGGAGGACCGGCGGGCGCTCGAGCTGGACGTGCGCAAGGGTATCCTGGCCTCGCGCCTGTCGGTGAAGCCCGAGACCTTTTCCCGCGTCTTCAAGCAGCTGACCGACGATGGCGTCATCTCGGTCCATGGGGCCCATATCACCATTCTGGACCGTGCTGCCCTGATCAGCCTCGCCGAGCTGACCGACACCGCAGAGCTGGGCGCCATGCCCTGCGAGCCTCCACAGGGGCGGGGGCGCTAGCCTGACACCTGGGGGCTCACCGAGCCGTTGCGCGGCTGGCGCAAGGTCAACGTGCGCGAGACCAAGACCGCAGTCGACTTGGCCCACGAGATCAAAGAGTTGCTCGACGGCGACTACCCCGACGCGGAGACTGTCGTGGTGGTCTGGGACAACCTCAACACCCACACCCCAGCGTCCTTGTACGCGGCCTTCGCACCGCCGAGGCACGCCGCCTGCTCGATCGCCTGGAAATCCATTACACCCCCCAAGCACGGCAGTAGGCTCGACGTCGCCGAGATCGAACTGACGTCTTCACCAAACAGTGCCTCTCTCGTCGCATCGGCGATATCGAGACACTGCGACGCGAAGCCAAGACTTGGGCCGACACCCGCAACGCTGCCCAGACCGGGGTCGACTGGCAGTTCACCAACGACCAGGCGCGCATCAAACTCCAGTACCTGTACCCGCAAGGATCGCTGAAATACGGTTCTAGGCGGGCGTGTGGCTGAGCAGCGCACGCACCTGCTCCAGCATGGTTGGGAGGGCCGCGGCGGCGGTGGGGCTTAGGCGGTAGTGGGCGTAGTCGAAGTTGAGCCCGGCCGCGGAGACCAGCCAAGTCCTGGGCACGTGCTGGTAGAGGGTTTGGCACCAGGCCAGCAGCTCCCGAGGGTCCAGGAAGTGGGCCATGGTGGAAACGGCCGTCTCGTCGGGGTGCAGCTCCCGCACCTGTACCTCGCCGGGTGCTCCATCCGCCGCGGCGTCGAGGAAGATCACCCGGTCGGCGGCGGCGATGTCCTCCACCAACTCGGCGGTTAGCACGTGTCGCGCGATCACCCGGGTCCCTCTGGGTAGGGGCCCGCCGGACAGGGCGTCCGCGGCCAGGGGTCCGATTGCGTCGTCGCCCCGGATGGGGCTGCCGTAGCCGATGATCAGGGTGCTTGGCCCCGGTAGGTCGGACTTGAGTCCGACTGCTGACCCATCGGTCCCTTCCGGCGGCATGGTCGGGCTGAAGCCCAAGCTACAGGGGTCCGTCTCCTGCATCCAAGTTAGTGGCGGCTCAGGCGGTCCACCACCTGGCCGGACGAGTCCTTGAGCTCGATCAGCATGGGCATCTGCCCGAAGGCGTGTGAGGCGCAGGAGAGACAGGGGTCGTAGCAGCGGATCACCGCCTCCACCCGGTTCAGCATGCCTTCCTGGAGGTTGTTACCGTCCACGTAGGCATCCGCAACCTGGCGGATGGACTGGTTCATGGCCAGGTTGTTGTGGCCGGTGGCGATGATGAGGTTGACCCAGGTGATGAGCCCGTCGTCGTCGATCCGGTAGTGGTGCATCAGGGTGCCGCGCGGGGCCTCGGCGACCCCAATGCCCTCATAGCGGTTGCTGCGGGCCCGAGCGCGGACCCGGGCATCCAGGATCTGCAGGTCCTTGAGTAGGCGCTCCATCATTTCGAGCGCGAAGATCATCTCGACCAGCCGCGCATAGTGGTAGTGGAAGCTGCTGGCGATGGGGCCCGACTCCTGCAGCATGCGAAACTCGGCGAGCGCCACGTCGGCGAAGGGCGTCCCGCAGGCCTCCACGTTGTTGAGCCTGGCGAGGGGTCCGACCCGATAGATCCCATTCGGATAGCCCATGGGTCTGAAGTAGGGGAACTTCATGTAGCTCCAGTTCTCGGCCGCCTCGCCCACCAGGCGCTCGTACTCCACGGCAGGCACCATGTCCTCGACGATGCGGCCCTGGGCGTCCTTGATGCGCAGAAAGCCATCGTAATGCTCCAGGTTTCCCTTGGGCGTCACCAGGCTGAGGAATAGGGTCGGCTGGCTGCCGAAGTGGTCGGCCTCGTCCTTGAACTTGGGGACCAGGGTCTTGAAAAAGGCGTAGGTGCGCTTCGCGATCTCCAGTCCCTCAGGGAGCATCTTGAGCATGGCTTCGCGCTTCTCAGGCGTCAGGGCCTCGTTGACCCCGCCGGGGACCACCCAGGTGGGGTGGATCTTTTTGCCGCCCAGGGTCTCGATGATGGTCTGGCCGATCTGGCGCAACCGGATCCCGTCCTTCGCCAGGGCCGGGTCCTGGCGCATGACCCCGAAGATGTTTCGGGTGGCGGGGTCTGCGTCCCAGCCGAGCAGCAAGTCCGGCGAGGACAGATGGAAGAAGGACAGTGCGTGGGACTGGGTGAGCTGGGCCAGGTTCATGATCCGCCGCAGCTTCTCGGCCGTGGGTGGGATGCTCACCGAGAGCAGGTGGTCGCAGGCCTTGTTGGAGGCCAGGATGTGGCTCACGGGGCAGATTCCGCAGGTGCGGGCGGTGAGTGCCGGCATCTCCCGGTAGGGGCGGCCCTCGCAGAACTTCTCAAATCCGCGGAACTGGGTGAGGTGGAACTTCGCGTCCTTCACCTCGCCGTCGTCACCCAGCTCCAGGGTGATGCGGGCATGGCCCTCGATGCGGGTGACCGGCTCGATGGTGACAGTGCGGCTCATGGTGTCGGTACCCTTTGGATGGCGGTTGGGATCGTGGGTTCGGTGACCGGCCCTAGCTGTCGTCCGCGGCCGGCTTGGCCCCTTCCTCGTTGGCCAAGGCCTTCGCGGTGATCTCGTGATAGAGGTGGATCATCTTGGCCGCGATCTCCTGAAACTCTGGGTGGCGATCCCAAAGGGGCTCCACGTCTTCGGCGTCTCTTGCCACCTCTTCGAGAAAGGCTAGATCGAAATCATCAAGACTGCCGCCCGCGTCGACCTTCTCCTTGATGTCCAGGGCACGCGGCAGTTGCTGGGTGCGCATGCGGTCGAGCAGTGCGACGATCACGCCGGTGTCATTGTCAGGCTGAGTCATTGATCGTTCCCTCTTTGCCCTCAGAATGGGGTGATTCCGACGCGCACACTCTCAAAGACCCGCTCCCTCGAGGAGGCTGCGCCGGCACTTCACTGGCTCGTGTCCGTTGCGTTTGGCCCGCTCCCCGGTGCGTGAGCGATTCGGATTCGCCGGACCAGCTTGGCACTCTGCGGGTTCAACTGGACTGTGACATGCAGTCGTGCGCCTGGCGTGATCCGGGTTGCCCGCTCCAGTTTCAGTGGAACGGGTCGTGCGGTGGCTCCGTCCCCGATATCCGCGATCAGATGCAGCGGGACGGCTTGGTCTCGCGATGCGGCTGCCCAGGTTTCGGCGTCAGGAATGGGCTCAACCACGTCCAAAAGCAGATCGACCCGCCCATTGGTTCGGTCGAAGCTCCGCTGAAGGACGCGAAAGGGTGACGCTTGGGTGTAATCGTCGAAGTCCCACGCCGGCTCCCCCTTCGCGCCCGCCGACGGGGCCGACGCTTGCCCACCTTCCTTGAGCAGGGTCTCGATGGCCGCCACCCGCCGGGTGAGAGACTCCAAGCGCGCCTCGAGTCCATCGACACGGGTGTCCAGGTCGATCGCTAGCGCCGGGCTCGACGCGCCCGGCGCCAGCACCGTAATCAAGACCAGCGGGGCAAGACGCGATACGGGGGAGAGACAGTCAGGCGCCAAAGCGGGTGACCTCGCTCGGGTCCGGGGTGCGCCCCTCGATCAGCTCACTGAGCACGTACCAGATGGCGTCCGCCGAGGGCGGGCAGCCGGGAACGAAGACGTCCACCTCCACGCATCCGTGAATGGGGCGCACCTGTGGGAACAACGCCGGCACGCTGACCGTCGGGATCACCGGGTGCACGGTCACGTTCTCCCGATAGGCTCGGTCCATCACCGCATCCAGCTTGAACTGATTGCGCATGGCCGGGACGTTTCCGTTCACCGCGCAATCCCCCAGACTGATCAGCAGGGTGCAGTGTTCGCGGAACTCCTTGGCCTTGTGCAGATCGTCGTCGGTGCTGATGGAACCCTCGAGGATGCCCACGTCGACCTGCTCCGGCAGGGACTTGGCGTCCACCAGCGGGCTGTAGACGATGTCCACCTTCTGGGCGAGCTCTACCAGCCGCTCGTCCATGTCGAGGAAGGACATGTGGCAGCCGGAGCAGCCGTCCAGCCAGGCGGTGGCGACCGTGATTCGCGCGGGGCTTGGGACGGCTGTGCTCATTGGGCGTGCCTCCGCCGGGCCAGAATGGGAAGGAAATGCTGGTCTTTGACCATCTCGCCCACGGAAGTGCCCTGCCGCACCAGGGCGCCGGTGGGGCAGACCTGGACGCATTTGCCGCAACTGGTGCAGGTGTCGCTGTCGCCCCAGGGGCCGGCCAGGTCTGTGATCACCCGGCAGTCGCTGCCGCGGCCCATGACGTCCCAGGTATGGGCCCCCTCGATCTCGTCGCAGACGCGCACGCAGCGGGTGCAGAGCACGCAGCGGTTGTGGTCCAGCCGGAACATCTCATGGGAGCTGTCCACCTCGTAACCGACCTGGCGATAGGGCACCCGCACGTGGTCCACGCCGCACTTCTGGGCCAGGGTTTGGAGCTCACAGTGACCGTTGGAGACGCAGACGGAGCAGACGTGATTGCGCTCGGCGAACAGCAGCTCGACGATGGTGCGCCGATAGCGCTCGAGCCGCGCGGTGTTGGTCTGGACCTGCATCCCCTCCGCCA
The DNA here is from genome assembly GCA_963698355.1 of uncultured Gammaproteobacteria bacterium. Taxonomy (GTDB): domain Bacteria; phylum Pseudomonadota; class Gammaproteobacteria; order Chromatiales; family Chromatiaceae; genus Thiodictyon. Next base: position 46,928 of record CAVOQO010000003.1, read on the forward strand.
CCCGGGTGGAGCAGGCGGCCAGCAGCCGACCCTGACCCGCCACCTCCACCATGCACAGCCGGCAGGCGCCCCAGATGCTCAGGCCGTCCAGGTAACAGAGACTCGGGATCGGGATCCGGTTCTCCCGGCACACCTCAATGATGGTCTCATCCTCGCGGGCGGAGAGATCCTGTCCGTCGATCTTGAGGGTGACGACGCGGACATTGGGCTGGGGGGCGGGTAGGGGCATGGTGGCTCCGATTGCAGGGCAGGCTCCCGGCGGGTCGATTCGGTCGTGACCAGATCTTCTCGGTCCGCCAGAAGGTCCGAGCTAGGTTTCTCTCCAGCCGCTTCTCCAAATCCTATTCGGGGTCCTCATCCAGGCGACAGCTTGGATTCGTATTCGTCCCGGAAGTAGCGGAGCGTGGAAAGCACGGGATTGGGCGCCGTTTGTCCCAGGCCGCACAGACTGGTGGCCTGGACCACCTCGCAGAGCTCTTCCAGCAGGGCCAGGTCCTTGTGGCTGCCCTGACACTTGGCGATCTTGTCCAGAAGCCCGTGCATCTGCTGGGTCCCGGCGCGGCAGGGGATGCATTTGCCGCAGGACTCGGTCATGCAGAACTCCATGAAATAGCGCGCGACGTCCACCATGTCCGAGGTCTCGTCCATGACGATCATGCCGCCGGAACCCATCATGGTGCCGATGGTCTTGAGGCTGTCGTAGTCCACCGGGATGTCCAGGTGCCGTTCCGGCACGCAGCCTCCCGAGGGACCGCCGGTCTGCACCGCCTTGAATGCCTTGCCGCCGGGGATGCCACCGCCGATGACCTCGATGATATCCCGCAGGGTGGTGCCCATGGGGACCTCGATCAGACCGGTGTTCTGGATGGTGCCGGCCAGGGCAAAGACCTTGGTGCCTCTGGATTTCTCGGTGCCGATGGAGGCGAACGACTCGCCGCCCTCGCGGATGATGGGGGCGATGTTGGCGAAGGTCTCCACGTTGTTGATCAGGGTCGGGTAGCCCCAGAGTCCGGACTCGGCCGGGTAGGGCGGGCGCGGGCGCGGCTGGCCCCGCAGTCCCTCGATGCTGGCCATGAGTGCGGTCTCCTCGCCGCACACGAAGGCACCGGCACCGAGCCGAATTTCCACCTCGAAGCTGAATTGGGTCTCGGCGATCTTGCTGCCCATGAACCCCGAGCGCTTGGCCTTGCGGATGGCGGTGGTGAGTCGCTCCACCGCCAGCGGGTACTCGGCGCGGACGTAGACATAGCCCTTGCTGGCACCGATCGCGTAGGCGGCGATGGCCATGCCCTCGAGCACCCGGTGGGGGTCGGACTCGAGGATGGCGCGGTCCATGAAGGCGCCGGGGTCACCCTCGTCCGCATTGCAGATGACATATTTCTGGTCCGCCGGCATCTTGGCCACGGTGGACCACTTGAGTCCGGTGGGATAGCCGCCGCCCCCGCGTCCGCGCAGGCCGCTCGCGGTCACCTCACGCAGCACGTCCGACGGGGTCATTTCACTAAGCGCTTGCACCAACGCCGAGTAACCGCCCGCCGCCACGTAGCCCTTGAAGCTGTCGGGGTCGATGATCCCGGAGTTTTCCAAGACGACGCGCTGCTGGCGCGAGAAGAAGGGTTGGTCCGTGGGGCAGCGCAGACGCTCCACCGGCGCGCCGCAGACACTCGCCATGAGGTCGGCGGCATCATCGGGAGTCACGTCCCGGTAGAGCACCGAGTCTGCCAGGTCGCAGCCCTTACCCGCCACCGCCACCAAGGGGCCGGCGGAGCACAGGCCCATGCATCCAACCCCTTTGACCTTGCAGGTGCCGTCCCCGTCGCCGCATTCCTTGGCGAGGGACTCCAAGACGGGCAGGGCGCCGGATGACTGGCAGCTCGCCGCCATGCAGACCCGCACCTCACGCTCGATGGCGGCATCCTCGGCACGGTACTCCTCGGCCTTCTCTGCGAGCTCGTCCAGGTTCATGGCAGCTCCTCGAGCTTGGCGACCAGGTCATCGGCACTCTGTTTGCCCAGTACGTTCCCGTCGACCACCACCGCGGGTGCGAGTCCGCAGGCGCCCACGCAACGGGCGGTCAGCACGGACAGGCGGTCGTCTTCCGTCGTCTCCCCAGGGTTCACCCCGAAGCGCTGCTCCACCGCCTCAACGAGACCTCCGGCCCCTTTGATGTAGCAGGCCGTACCCGTGCACACCACGCAGGCGTGTCGGCCCTTGGGCTTGAGCATGAAGAGGTGATAGAAGGTCGCGACCCCGAACACCTTCGAAAGGGGCAGGTCCAGAGATGACGCGACAAAGCGCAGGGAGGGCTCGTCCAGGCAGCCGAAGGCGTCTTGCAGGCTATGCAGGGTCTCGATGAGTGCGTGCCCGGCATAACCGTTGCGACGCATGGTGGCGTTGACCAGCTTCCAGCGCTTGTCGTTGCTGGGCAGCGCAGGCCTGGATTGCTGCAAGGCCATGTCCCCTCCTTCAGGCGCGGCGTGGGGCATCCAAGGGGTGCGGTTGTGGCGCGCCGAGCCCGAGGGCCGAGTGGTCCGGCACGGTAGGCCAGAGACTAGCGCGCCGGGCTGGGTTGGTCCAGCGGGCGTTTGCGAGTGGGCGCGGATCGGGCTCCGCCCTCGGTCCAAGCAATTTCTACTGAGCGCCGTCCGTGCAATGCCGGAAAAAGAAACCCCGAAGTCCGGGGGGAGGAGCTTCGGGGCAATCGCTTCCCCGGCTTGGGGCTGCCGGAGATGAGGAGCCGTGCCAAGGGGGGGTTGGCGGCTCCGAGCAGTGTTTTGCTCAATCGGTGAGACGTCCGCATCGGGACAAAGTTCCCAGGACGACCGTCGGACTCTTGTCAGTGTGCCTGGTCCCAGTTCTCGCCCACGCCGATGTCCACGACCAGCGGAACGGCGAGCTCGGCCGCGGACTCCATATGGGCGCGGATGCGCCCAGTCGCCGCCTCCACGGCGTCCTCCGCGACCTCGAAAACCAGCTCGTCGTGGACCTGCATGATCATGCGCACGGGCGGTTGCTCGTCCTCGATCCAACGATCCACTGCGATCATGGCGTGCTTGATGATGTCCGCCGCTGTGCCCTGCATGGGGGCGTTGATGGCGGTTCGCTCCGCCCCAGCGCGGCGACCCTGGTTGCTGTGGTCGATGTCGGTGAGATAGAGCCGCCGGCCGAACAGTGTCTCGACGTATCTGTCGGAGCGGGCCTGGGCGCGGATTCGGTCCATGAAGGCGCGCACCCCTGGGTAACGGGCGAAATAGAGGTTGACATACTCCTGGGCGGCCCCGCGCTGGACGCCGAGCTGGCGCGCCAATCCGAAGGCCGACATGCCGTAGATCAGGCCGAAGTTGATCGCCTTGGCGGAGCGACGCTGCTCGGCAGTGACTTCCTCCGGCGGCAGGCCCAGGATCTCTGCGGCCGTGGCCCGATGGATGTCCTGGCCGCCGGCAAAGGCGGCCAGCAGTCGCTCGTCGCCGGACAGGTGGGCCATGATCCGCAACTCGATCTGGGAGTAGTCTGCCGCCAGCATGCGGTGTCCGGGCTCGGCGACGAAGGCGCGCCGGATGCGCCGCCCCTCCTCGGTGCGCACCGGGATGTTCTGCAGATTGGGGTCGGAGGAGGACAGCCGACCGGTAGCGGCCACGGCCTGGTGGTAGGACGTGTGGACGCGCCCCGTGTCGGGGTTGACCATCTGCGGCAGCCTGTCCGTGTAAGTGGAGCGCAGCTTGGCGAGCCCCCGGTGCTCCAGGATGAGGCGGGGCAGGGCATGGCCATCTTCGGCGAGCCGTTCCAGCACCGACTCGGAGGTGGAGGGCGCCCCGGTGGGGGTTTTGGCAACGACCGGCAGGCCGAGCTCGGTGAAGAAGATCTCGCCGATCTGTTTGGGCGATCCCATGTTGAATCGCCGCCCCGCCGTCTCATAGGCCTGCTGTTCCAGATCGTGGATTCGCTGTGCCAACCGGCGACTCTGCTCGGCCAGAAGGCCCGGGTCGATACGCACCCCGATACGTTCCATGCGCGAAAGGACCGGCACCAGGGGGATCTCGATCTCGCGATAGAGGCTGGCGAGGCGCCCGGTCTGCTCCAGCCGGGGCCACAGGGTGCGGTGCAGCCGCAGGGTGACGTCCGCGTCCTCGGCGGCGTAGTGGCCCGCCGGCTCTACATCGATCTGGTCGAAGGTGAGCTGCTTGGCTCCCTTGCCCGCGATGTCCTCGAAGTGGACCGTGTTGTAATCCAGATACTTTTTGGCCAGGGAGTCCATATCGTGGCGGGTTGCGGTGCTATCGAGCACATAGCTCTCCAGCATGGTGTCGTGGGCGATTCCGCGCAGCGTGATCCCGCTGCGGGCAAGCACGCTCATGTCGTACTTGAGGTTCTGGCCAACCTTGCGCCGGTGGACGTCCTCCAGCAGGTGGCGCAGCCGCTCGAACACCCGCTGTCTGCTGAGCTGCTCGGGCGCCCCAGGGTACGTGTGGGCCACCGGAACATAGGCGGCTTGTCCGGGCTCAAACGCGAACGAGAGTCCCACCAGATCCGCGCGCATGTAGTCGAGATCGGTGGTCTCGGTGTCGAAGGCGAACAGGTCAGCGGACTGGAGTCGGCGGATCCAGGCATCGAGGGCATCCTCCGTCAGGATCAGCTCATAGTGTACTGCGACCCTGGGTTCGGCCTGATTTGCCGCGGTGTCGGCGCCGCTTTCCGCCCCGTCAAGGGTCGCCAGGAGCCGCCTTGACTCGATGCGCTGATACCAGCCGCGCAATGTCTCGATGTCGGGCGGGCTGGGTCTGAGGTCTGTGGGGCCGAATCCCAGCTCCACGTCTCGGCGGATCGTGGTCAGCTCGCGAGACAAGGGGAGCTGCCCCAAGACCGCGCGCAGATTCTCACCCACCTTGCCGCCGATCTGGTCTGCATTGGCCATGACCCCGTCCAGGTCGCCATGGTCGGCGAGCCACTTGACCGCCGTCTTGGGCCCGCATTTGGGCACCCCCGGCACGTTATCCACCGAGTCGCCAATCAGGCTCAGGTAGTCGACGATGCGCTCCGGCGGCACCCCAAACTTGGCGATGACGCCGTCTCGGTCAAACACCGTGTCGGTCATGGTGTTGACCAAGGTGACATGCTCGTCGACCAATTGGGCCATGTCCTTGTCGCCGGTGGAAACGAGGGTGCGCAGTCCCTCGCTGGCGGCGCGGGTGGCCAGGGTGCCAATCACGTCGTCTGCCTCCACGTCCGGGACCGCCAAGAGCGGCAGGCCCATGGCACGGATGATCTCCTGGAGGGGTGCGATCTGCTCGCGCAGATCCTCGGGCATGGGCGGCCGGTTGGCCTTGTAGGCCGGGTAGATGGCATCGCGGAAGGTTTTGCCGGGTGCGTCGAAGACCACGGCGATGTAGTCCGGGTGGTGGGTGTCGATCAGCTTGCGCAGCATCGCGAGCACACCCACCAGGGCGCCGGTGGCTTCGCCCTTGGAGTTGGTGAGCTTGGGGAGCGCGTGGTAGGCGCGGAACAGGTAGCCGGAGCCGTCGACCAGGACCAGTGGATGGTTATCTGCCATGGGCCGTCTCATCGCGTGCGTTGCTCGAACGTTAGCACGAGCCGGCCCGGTCACACAGTCGCCCGCGGTTCAATGCCCCGTTGCCGTGTTCGCCTTGGCCGGATCGGTTTGTCCGATCGCTACCGCTGCGCAGGACCGGCAATGTGCAGGGTGAGAGGGGGGATTTCGCGGTAGAGGATCGACAGGGGCGCCCGCTCGCTCAGGGTGAGTATTCGGGTGCCGGAGGGGTAGATCAGGTGATAGGTCTGGAAGAGGTGCAACGCGGCGGCTCCCGTCAGTAGCCTCAGGACCCGTGCCTTGGCCGGCGTTGAGTCCTCCGCGAGGGCCAAGCGGCTGCTTCCGACCTCGATGGCGTCGGCTCCCAGGGTGATAACCGGCGGCTCCTGCCCGTGCAGGACCAGGATCTCCGCAAAGAGACGCCGTCGGAGATCCGCCTCGAGGATGATGCCGACCTGGTTCTCGCCGAGCAGCCAGCGCAGCCCGTGATCGTGGTCGTCGACGCGCTGGTGCTCTCCGAACGCTTGTGCCCAACCGCGAAAATAGGCCGCGTAGCGTCGGATGGTGCGATTCGCGGGCATGTTGTCTTGGCTGGGCGGCTTGTTTCCTCGGATTGAGTATGGGACTTCCTCGGGTGAAAGTCGCGTGCCGAGGGCCGTTCAGCACGGGATCGGCTCGATCGCCGTCGCCCGAAGCGAGCTGATGCCGGGGCTCGCCGGGAGGGCTGGGCTGGTTGTACTCGAGGGTCGCGGGCCGGCGTGCGTGACCCGCAGAAAACAAAAGGCCGCCCCAAAGGAGGTGGGAGCGGCCCGTCGAAGGAGGAGTGGATGGTTCCGGGGAGAGAGGCTATCAGCCTCGTCACCTTCTGTACTTGCGAATTCGCAATGGGAGCGGGGCCCTTCCTTCTCTTTGTCTCACCGGTGAGCGTGGGCGGTCAGGCCCAGGTCGTGCCAGAGTGCGGTGGTCGGCCCGGACTGATTCATGGTGTAGAAGTGCAGCCCGGGGGCGCCCCCCTCGAGCAGGTGCCGACACAGCCGCAGCACCACTTCCTGGCCGAAGGCGCGGATGGACGCGACGTCGTCCCCGTATCCCTCCAGCCGGCGTCGTACCCAGCGGGGGATCTCGGCCCCGCAGGCGTCGGAGAAGCGGGCGAGTTGGGTGTAATTGGTGATGGGCATGATGCCTGGGACGATCGGGATGTTGATCCTAATGGCCCGGCAGCGGTCGAGGAAGCCGAAATAGGCGTCGGCGTTGTAGAAGTATTGGGTGATGGCGGCGTCCGCCCCCGCCCCCACCTTGTGGCGGAAGTTCTCCAGGTCCTTGGCCGGGTTCGCCGCCTGAGGGTGGTACTCGGGGTAGGCTGCCACTTCAATGCGGAAATGGCGGCCGTGTTCGGCTCGGATAAATTCCACCAGCTCGCTGGCATAGCGGAAGGCGCCCGCCGTGCCGGCACCCATACCCGAGGGCAGGTCGCCGCGCAGGGCGACGAGGCGGCGGATGGACTGTTCCCGATAGTGCCGCAGGATCTCCGCGACCTCGTCTCGCTTGGATCCGATGCAGGCCAGATGAGGGGCGGTGTCGATGCCCTGTCCGCGCAGCCAGTTCACGGTCTCGAAGGTGCGCTCGCGGGTGGAGCCGCCGGCCCCATAGGTAACTGAAAAATACTCGGGCCCGAGGGCATTGAGGGCTTGGACGGTCGCCTTGAGCTTTTCCATGCCCTCGGGTGTCTTCGGAGGGAACAGCTCAAGGCTGAAGCTTCGGTGGTTGGCGTCGCTGGTGCTCATCCTAGACTCCAAAGAGGGGTCGGCGGCCCGACGTCCCCTCGTGACCTCGCCGGGTCGTAGGGCGGAACGCGAGAGCGGTTCCGCCAGCTTTTCCATGTAACCGGGAGAAACGCGAGGGCGGCTCCTGCGTCGTGCCGGCCGCGGCCTGGCGAAGCCTAATACCGGTAATGCTCCGGCTTGTAGGGCCCCTCCACCTTCACCCCGATGTATTCCGCCTGAGCCTGGGACAGGGCGGTCAGCCTGGCTCCGATCTTGGAGAGATGCAAACGCGCCACCTCCTCGTCCAGCTTCTTCGGCAGGACATAGACCCCGACCGGGTAATTCTCCGTGTGGGCGAAGATCTCGATCTGGGCCAGCACCTGGTTGGTGAAGCTGTTGGACATGACGAAGCTCGGGTGCCCGGTGGCGCAGCCCAGGTTCACCAGCCGGCCCTGAGCCAGCAGGATGATCCGCTTCCCGTCAGGGAAGATGACATGGTCCACTTGGGGCTTGATCTCCTCCCACTCGTACTTGGCGATACCGGCCACGTCGATCTCGTTGTCGAAGTGCCCGATGTTGCACACGATGGCTTGGTCCTTCATGGCCGCCATGTGGTCGTGGGTGACGATCCCCAGGTTGCCGGTGGCGGTGACGAAGATGTCCGCGGCCGGAGCCGCATCCTCCATGGTCACCACCCGGAAGCCCTCCATCGCCGCCTGTAGCGCGCAGATGGGATCGATCTCGGAGACCCAGACAGTGGCCCCGAGACCGCGTAGAGACTGGGCGCAGCCCTTGCCCACGTCGCCGTAGCCGCAGACCATGGCGATCTTGCCGGCAATCATGACGTCGGTGGCGCGCTTGATACCGTCCACCAGTGACTCGCGGCAGCCGTAGAGGTTGTCGAACTTGGACTTGGTGACCGAGTCGTTGACGTTCATGGCGGGGAAAAGCAGGGTTCCGGCCTTGGCCATTTCGTAGAGCCGATGCACCCCAGTGGTGGTCTCCTCGGTCACGCCCTTAATGGACTCGGCCATGTTGTGCCAGTGGCGCGGGTCGCGCTCGAAGGTGCGGGCGAGCACCCCTAGGATGGCCGTCCATTCCTCATTGTCGTCGGCGGTGGGGGCGGGCACCTTTCCTGCCTTTTCATACTCGACCCCCTTGTGGACCAACAGTGTCGCGTCGCCCCCGTCGTCCAGGATCATGTTGGGACCGCCGCCATCGGGCCAGTTCAGCACCCGCTCCGTGCACCACCAGTACTCCTCCAGGGTCTCGCCCTTCCACGCGTAGACCGGGATACCGGAGGCCGCGATGGCGGCGGCGGCATGGTCCTGGGTGGAGAAGATGTTGCACGAACACCAGCGGACCTGGGCCCCGAGCTCCACCAAGGTCTCGATCAGCACGGCAGTCTGGATGGTCATGTGAAGGCTGCCGGTGACGCGCGCGCCCGTGAGCGGCTTGGACTGCCCATACTTCTGGCGCAGCGCCATCAGGCCGGGCATCTCGGTCTCGGCGATGCGGATCTCTTTCCGGCCCCAGTCGGCCAAAGACAGGTCTGCAACCTTGTAGTCGGTGAACTCACTCATGGGTTTAAGCTCCAGTGTTAAACGTTGAGTGAGCGCCGTTGTGAGGGTCGACCCCGCTACCAAGCCTGGCCAGGTGTTCCTGGTCGCAACGCTCCTCGGTGGCGAGGTTTTAGAGAAATCGTTAGCCGCAAATGAACGCCAATCGACGCAAATCAAGAATGAGCAACCTGATCCACGAGAATCGACTCGTGGCACAGGCGAATGCTCACGTCCCGATCAAAGCGCTATCGTAAATTCCTCCTTACGCGTTTACGGAAAATCTTAGATGCCCGCTGTACTGCGCAGGGCGTCCGCCTTGTCGGTGCGCTCCCAGGTAAAGCTCGGATCGGACCGCCCGAAGTGGCCGTAGGCCGCCGTGTCGCGGTACTTGATCAGCTCTTTATTGCCCAGGTCGAGCATCTTCATGAGACCGTAGGGGCGCAGATCGAAGTGGTCACGGATCAGCTCGATGATGCGATGCTCGCTGATGTTGGCGGTGCCGAAGGTGTCGATCGAGACCGAGGTGGGCTCGGCCACGCCGATGGCGTAGGAGATTTGAATCTCGCAGCGGTCCGCCAGGCCTGCGGCGACGATGTTCTTGGCGACGTAGCGGCCTGCATAGGCCGCCGAGCGGTCCACCTTGGACGGATCCTTCCCGGAGAAGGCCCCGCCGCCGTGGCGGGCCATGCCGCCGTAGGTGTCGACGATGATCTTGCGTCCGGTGAGCCCGCAATCACCGACGGGCCCGCCGATCACGAACTTTCCCGTGGGGTTGATATGGTACCGGGTCTCGGCGGAGAGCCAACCGGTGCTGGAAAGAACGGGCTTGATGATCTCCTCCATCACCGCCTCACGCAGCGTCTCCTGACTCACCTCCGGGCTGTGCTGGGTGGAGATCACCACCGCCCGGACCTCGACCGGTTTTCCGTCTACGTAGCGGAAGGTGACCTGGGACTTGGCGTCCGGCCGCAGCCAGGGCAGGGTGCCGTTTTTCCGCACCTCGGCCTGGCGTTTCACCAACCGATGGGCGTAGTCGATGGGGGCAGGCATGAGCTGATCGGTCTCGTTGGTGGCATAGCCGAACATCAGACCCTGGTCGCCGGCTCCCTGGGCCTCTTCGGTCTCCCGGTCCACGCCCTGGTTGATGTCCTTGGACTGCTCGCCCAGTGCGATCAGCACGCCGCAGCTGTGGCCGTCGAAACCCACCTCAGAGTTGTCGTAACCGATCTCGTTCACCACCCGGCGTGCCACCTTCTCGTAGTCGATCTTGAGGTCGGAGTTCGTCAGGGTAATCTCGCCCGCCAGCATGACGAAGCCGGTCTTCACCAGGGTCTCGCAGGCCACCCGCGCCTTGGTGTGGTTCGGATCGCGCTGATAAATCTCATCCAGGACGGCATCGGAGATCTGATCGGCCATCTTGTCCGGGTGGCCCTCAGAAACGGATTCGGAGGTGAAAATGTAGTCTTTGCTCATGGTTGTCGGCGGCCGGCACTATGACTTAGCGGGGAAAACAAAGCGGCGTAGGATACTGTCTCGCGACATGCAAGCCCAGTCCCCGATCGCACTGTCGGTCCTGCGGACTTGGAATGCAGGTCGGATTGGGTACCATGGCAGCCGAACCGATCTGCCCACTCTTCCGGAGAACATTCATGGCATCGTTGGAAACCCCCGTCTGCGATTTCGGCGCCCACGCCCCGGACTTCTCGCTCCCCGGCGTCGACGGCCGCATCTGGACGCGCGACGACTGCAAGGGCGAGCGAGGGCTGCTGGTGATGTTCATCTGTAACCACTGCCCCTACGTCAAGGCGGTGCGCGAGCGCATCATCCGAGACGTCCGCGAGTTGACGGCGCTCGGAATCGGCTGCGTGGGCATCATGTCGAACGATACCGTCGAGTACCCGGACGACTCCTTCGAGCGCATGAAGCGCATCGCCGCCGAGTACAGCTACCCCTTCCCATATCTGCTTGACGAGACCCAGGAGGTCGCCCGGGCCTACGGGGCCGTGTGCACACCGGATTTCTTCGGATACAACGCCAACCTGGGTCTCCAGTATCGTGGCCGGCTGGACGAGAGCCGCAAGGAGACCGCTCCCGCCGGGGTCCGTCGGGACCTGTTCGAGGCCATGCGTGAGGTCGCCGAGACCGGACAGGGCCCCCGCGAGCAGATCCCCAGCATGGGTTGCTCGATCAAGTGGAAAGTGGCCTAAGCGGATGGTGGGCGGCGGGGTCCGGCGTCGCTGGATGCTCGAACCCCGGCCTCCCAACGTTATGTCGTCAATTTTGAATATTCGCATCTTATAAATCGTTTTTTGACGGCATAAGTTTGTTTTGATTCCCGGGCACTAGCCTTTCAGCCACAATAGCGGCCCTTTTGGGGGGGACGCATGGGGACGTCGTATCCCGGGTAGCCTCCGGGCCCGTCTCCGGTCGGGTGCGGGTACGCCCCTTGATTCGACAGACCGCCAGCTCCCTGTACCTCGTTTCCGATACCGTGCCGTTCACGGTTCCCCCCGCGTAGCGCCGGCCAGGCCAAGCGGACGGCGAAACATCTTTCTCGGGTCACAACAGAACTTCAGGAGGGGCCATGTCCTCACGCAGAGAACTCGCCAACGCCATCCGTGCCCTCAGCATGGATGCGGTCCAGAAGGCCAATTCCGGCCACCCCGGTGCGCCCATGGGCATGGCGGATATTGCCGAGGTCCTGTGGAACGACTTCATGAAGCACAATCCGGCCAACCCGAAGTGGGCGGATCGGGATCGCTTCGTGCTGTCCAACGGTCATGGCTCCATGCTGCTCTATTCCCTGCTGCATCTGACGGGATATGGGCTCGGCATCGAGGACCTGATGCAGTTTCGCCAGCTCCACTCCAAGACCCCGGGCCACCCCGAGTACGGCTATGCCCCAGGCGTTGAGACCACCACTGGACCTTTGGGTCAGGGCATCACCAACGCGGTCGGCATGGCGATCTCGGAGAAGGTGCTCGCCGGTCAGTTCAACAAGCCGGGCCACGAGATCGTCGACCACCACACTTACGTGTTCTTGGGTGACGGCTGTCTGATGGAAGGCATCTCGCACGAGGCCTGCTCGCTCGCTGGCGCCCTTGGTCTGGGTAAACTGATCGCCGTCTACGACGACAACAACATCTCCATCGATGGCGAGGTGCGCGGCCATGGCGACACCCCCGCCTGGTTCCTGGACGACACCCCCAAGCGCTTCGAGGCCTATGGCTGGCATGTCATCCCCAAGGTGGACGGCCACAGCGCGGAGGCCGTCAAGGGCGCGATCGAGGAGGCCCGCGCGGTCACCGATCGGCCGTCGCTGATTTGCTGCCAGACCATCATCGGCTTCGGCTCGCCCAACAAGCAGGGCAAGGAAGAGTGTCACGGCGCGGCGCTGGGCAACGACGAGGTTGCCCTGACCCGCGAGGCGCTGGGCTGGACCCATGCAGCCTTCGAGATCCCGTCCGAGATCTATGCCGGTTGGTCCGCCAAGGACACCGGCGCCCAGGCCGAGGCCGAATGGAATTCGCGCTTCGACGCCTACGCCGCCGCCTACCCGAGCGAGGCCGCCGAGCTTAAGCGCCGCATGGCCGGCGACCTGCCCGCCAACTGGTCCGAGCAGGCGGAGGCATTCATCGCCTCCGTGGTGGAGAAGGCCGAGACCATCGCCTCCCGCAAGGCCTCTCAGAACGCACTGAACGGCTTCGGTCCCCTGTTGCCTGAGTTCCTGGGCGGATCGGCTGACCTGGCCGGGTCCAACCTGACCATCTGGAAGGGCTGCAAAGGCGTCGGCAAGGACGACGCCTCCGGCAACTACATCTACTACGGCGTGCGCGAGTTCGGCATGTCCGCCATCATGAACGGCATCGCGCTGCATGGCGGGTTCATCCCGTATGGCGCCACCTTCCTGATGTTCTCCGAGTACGCCCGCAACGCCCTGCGCATGGCTGCACTGATGAAGATCCCGTCGATCTTCGTCTACACCCACGACTCGGTCGGGCTGGGCGAAGACGGCCCCACCCATCAGCCGGTGGAGCAGATCCCAACGCTTCGCATGATTCCGAACATGAGCGTGTGGCGGCCCTGCGACGCGGTGGAGTCCGCCGTTTCCTGGAAGCTGGCCATCGAGCGCAAGGACGGACCGTCCTGCCTGATCTTCTCGCGCCAGAACCTCGCGCATATGGTGCGCGACGCCGAGCAGATCGCGGCCATCGCGCGCGGCGGCTATATCCTGCGTGATTGCGCCGGCGCGCCGGACGCCATCATCATCGCCACCGGCTCCGAGGTGGAGCTGGCGGTAAAGGCGGCCGAGGCCCTGACGGATAAAGCCATTCGTGTGGTCTCCATGCCCTCCACCGACGCCTTCGACGCCCAGGACGAGGCCTACAAGGAGTCCGTGCTGCCCAAGGCCGTCACCGCACGCGTCGCCGTTGAGGCCGCGGTTACCGCAGGCTGGTGGAAGTACGTCGGCAGCAGCGGCGCCGTGGTCGGCATCGACCGTTTCGGCGAGTCCGCGCCCGCCGGTGCGCTGTTCAAGGAGTTCGGCTTCACCGTCGACAACGTGGTTGCCGCGGTCCAGGGCGTCCTGTAACGCCATTCGAGGGGTCGGTGAGGGCGGATTGCGCCGCATGCCGGGTTGGCCGGCGCTCCCCCCTCGCGACAGGTCCCACCAGACCTTTCTTTCTCTGACAGGAGCATTCCCAAAATGACGATCAAAGTAGGTATCAACGGGTTCGGTCGTATCGGTCGCATGGCCTTCCGCGCCATCTCCAAGGACTTTCCCAACATCCAAGTCGTCGGCATCAACGACCTGCTGGACCCCGACTACCTGGCCTACATGCTCAAGTACGACTCGGTCCACGGCAACTTCCCCGGTGAGATCGCCGTCGACGGCAACACCATGATCGTCAACGGTAACCGCATCCGGCTCACGGCCGAACGCGACCCTGCCAACCTCAAGTGGGCCGACGTCGGTGCCGACCTGGTCATCGAATGCACCGGCTTCTTCCTCACCGAGGAGACCTGTCAGAAGCACATCGACGCCGGCGCCAAGAAGGTCGTGCAGTCCGCCCCCTCCAAGGACGCCACCCCGATGTTCGTCTATGGCGTCAACCACAAGACCTATGCGGGCCAGGCCATCATCTCCGCCGCCTCCTGCACCACGAACTGCCTGGCGCCTGTGGCCAAGGTCCTGCACGACAACTGGGGCATCAAGCGCGGCCTCATGACCACGGTCCACGCCGCCACCGCCACGCAGAAGACCGTCGACGGCCCCTCCATGAAGGATTGGCGCGGTGGACGCGGCATCCTGGAGAACATCATCCCGTCCTCGACCGGCGCGGCGAAGGCGGTCGGCAAGGTCCTGCCGGAGCTCAACGGCAAGCTGACCGGGATGGCCTTCCGCGTGCCGACCTCCGACGTCTCCGTCGTCGACCTGACCGTGGAGCTGAGCAAGGACGCCGCTTACAAGGACGTCTGCGCGGCCATGAAGGCCGCCTCCGAGTCCGGCGACCTGGCCGGCGTGCTGGCCTACACCGACGAGAAGGTGGTCTCCACCGACTTCCGCGGTCGCGGTACCCCGTCGATCTTCGATGCCGAGGCCGGCATCGCCCTGGATCCGACCTTCGTCAAGGTCGTCGCCTGGTACGACAACGAGTACGGCTACACCTGCAACATGCTGCGCATGGTGGAATACGTCGCCAAGTGAGTGGCGAGTAGCCGTTGATAGTGATCGGGTGACGGCGCCGCTTTCTCGGCGTCGTCACCCGATGCTCGCAGCTCAAGGGAAGCGATGCGGAAAGCCCGATGGGTTTTCCAGATCGTTTTTTTCACACGAACGAGAGAGGGTCCCCGTCTATGTCCTTCATCAAGCTCACCGATCTCGATCTTGCGGGCAAGCGCGTGCTGATCCGCTCGGACCTGAACGTCCCGGTCAAGGACGGCAAGGTCACCTCCGACGCGCGTATCACGGCCTCCATGCCGACCTTCGAGCATTGCATCAAGGCCGGTGCCAAGGTGATGGTCATGTCCCACCTGGGCCGCCCGGAGGAGGGCATCTACTCGGAGGAGAACTCGCTCGCCCCCGTGGTGGCGGAGCTGAGCGCCAAGATGGGCAAGCCGGTGCGTCTGGTGAAGGACTATCTGGAGACCGCCCCACAGGTCGCTGACGGCGAGCTGGTGCTGCTCGAGAACGTGCGCTTCAACAAGGGCGAGAAGAAAGATAACGAAGAGCTGTCGAAGAAGTATGCCGCCCTGTGCGACGTCTTCGTGATGGATGCATTCGGCACCGCCCACCGCGCCCAGGCTTCCACTCACGGTGCGGGCAAGTTTGCGCCCACCGCTTGCGCCGGTCTGTTGCTGGCGGAGGAGCTGGACGCGTTGCAAAAGGCCCTGGCCAAGCCGGCACGGCCCATGGTCGCCATCGTCGGCGGCTCCAAGGTCTCCACCAAGCTGACCGTGCTCGAGGCCCTGTCCGAGAAGGTCGACCAGTTAGTGGTGGGCGGCGGAATCGCCAACACCTTCCTGGCCGCGTCTGGCTACAACGTCGGCAAGTCACTGTGCGAGCACGACCTCATCCCGACGGCCAAGGCCCTGATGGAGAAGATGACCGCGCGCGGCGCCACCATTCCGATCGCGGTGGACGTGGTATGCGGCAAGAATTTCGCCGAAAACGAGCCGGCGGTCCTCAAGGATGCCGGCGACGTGGACGATGACGACATGATCTTCGACATCGGTCCCAAGTCCGCTCAGGAGCTGGCCGACATCATCGCCAAGGCCGGCACCATCGTCTGGAACGGCCCGGTGGGCGTCTTCGAGTTCGATCAGTTTGGCGACGGCACCAAGACCGTCTCCATGGCCATTGCCAATGCCGCCGGCTTCAGCCTGGCCGGCGGCGGTGACACCATCGCCGCCATCCAGAAATACGACATCTACGACAAGGTGTCTTACATCTCGACCGCTGGCGGTGCCTTCCTCGAGTACCTGGAGGGCAAGACCCTGCCCGCCGTCGCCATGCTCGAGGCGCGCGCGAAGGACTGAGCACGCGGACCCAGGGCCGAGGGAAACCCAGCCTCGGCCCTCGCCACTCGCCATTCATCATGCCCAGACGCACCAAGATCGTCGCCACCCTTGGGCCGGCCACGGATGACACCCAGGTCATGGATGGCATGATCGCGGCGGGTGTCGACGTCGTTCGTCTGAATCTCTCCCATGACACGCACGAGCGCCATCGCGAGCGCATCCAGCGCATTCGCGCGCGCGCCGCCGCGGCCGGCAACAATCGCCAGGTCGCGTTGCTCATGGATCTGCAGGGTCCGAAGATCCGGATTGGCCGATTCGTTGCGGGGCCCATCGTTCTCGCGGTCGGTGACCCCTTTGCGATCGATGCGGCCTGCCCGCTGGGGGGGGGTGACCAGACCCGGGTCGGAACCACCTACCCGCAACTGGCGAGCGATGTACGTGCGGGCGACACCCTGCTGCTCGACGACGGGGCCTTCGAGCTCACGGTTGACTCTGTGGCCGGCGGCCGGATCGATTGCCGCGTCGTGACCGGGGGCAAGCTGTCGAACAGCAAGGGCATCAACAAGAAGGGCGGAGGTCTTTCGGCCCCGGCCCTGACCGAGAAGGACAAGGAAGACATCCGTTTTGCCGCCGAGATCGAGGCCGACTATCTGGCCGTCTCGTTTGTGCGCAACGGGGACGATATCCGGCTTGCCCGCGAGCTGTTCCAGGACGCCGGTGGCAAGGGCGGCATCGTGGCCAAGATCGAGCGCGCCGAGGCGCTACAGGCGGTCGACGACATCATCGAGGCGTCCGACGTCATCATGGTCGCTCGCGGCGATCTGGGAGTGGAGATTGGCGATGCAGAGCTGCCGGCTGTTCAAAAGCGTCTCATCCACCGCGCGCGGGAGCTAAACGCGGTCGTCATCACGGCCACCCAGATGATGCAGTCCATGATCGAGAACCCCATCCCGACCCGGGCCGAGGTCTTCGACGTGGCCAACGCGGTGCTCGATGGCACCGATGCCGTTATGCTGTCCGCCGAGAGCTCCATCGGAAAGAACCCCGCCAAGGTGGTCGAGGCCCTGGACCGAATCTGCATCGAGGCCGAGAAGAACGTCACCCGTTCCAGTCATCGGCTGAACTCGGTGTTCGGGCGCGTGGACGAGGCGATCGCCATGTCCGCCATGTACACCGCCAACCATCTGGGCGTGAAGGCCATCGCGGCCCTGACCGAGACCGGCTCCACGGTCAAATGGATGTCGCGCATCAGCTCGGGCATCCCGATCTACGCCATGACCCGCATCGCGGAGACCCGTCGAAAAGTGCGTCTATTCCGGGGCGTCTATCCGGTAGCATTCGACGCGGCCAGTACCGACATCCACGAGATCAATCAGGAGGTGATCGAGGAGTTGATGCGGCGCGGAACGGTGCGCGAGGGCGACTTGGTGATCGTTACCAAGGGCGACCGCTCCGGAGTGGAAGGCCAGACCAATATCCTCAAGATTATGCGGGCCGGGGAGCATCGGGTCCGCAGCGAAGACTGATGCCGAGGCTCGGCCCGGCCAATTTCCCAACTTGTCCCGACCGTGCCTATTGCGCCCGGTCCGAGGCAAAGAACCACGCCCCTAGCTCGAAGCAAACACGAGGAGAACCCACATGGCCCTGATTTCATTGCGTCAAATGCTGGACCACGCCGCCGAGCATGGCTACGGCGTCCCCGCCTTCAACGTCAACAACCTGGAGCAGATGCGCGCCATCATGGAGGCCGCCGACGAGACCGACTCCCCGGTCATCGTGCAGGCATCCGCTGGCGCGCGTAAATATGCCGGTGCTCCTTTCCTGCGCCACCTGATCCTGGCCGCCATCGAGGAATGGCCGCACATTCCGGTGTGCATGCACCAGGACCACGGCACCTCGGCGGCCGTCTGCCAGCGCTCCATCCAGCTC
The DNA here is from genome assembly GCA_963698355.1 of uncultured Gammaproteobacteria bacterium. GTDB lineage: Bacteria > Pseudomonadota > Gammaproteobacteria > Chromatiales > Chromatiaceae > Thiodictyon. Next base: position 64,747 of record CAVOQO010000003.1, read on the forward strand.
GGCTTCAGCTCCGTCATGATGGACGGCTCGCTGGGCGAGGACGGCAAGACCCCGACCTCTTACGAGTACAACGTGGACGTCACTCGGACCGTCGTGGAGATGTCTCACGCCTGCGGCGTCTCCGTCGAGGGCGAACTGGGTTGCCTGGGGTCGCTCGAGACCGGCATGGCCGGCGAAGAGGATGGTATCGGAGCCGAGGGCGTGCTTGACCACAGCCAGCTCCTGACCGATCCCGAGGAGGCCGCCGACTTCGTCAAGAAGACCGGCGTGGATGCCCTGGCCATCGCCATCGGCACCTCCCACGGCGCCTACAAGTTCACCCGTCCGCCCACCGGTGACATCCTGGCCATCGAGCGTATCAAGGAGATCAACGCCCGCATCCCCAATACCCATCTGGTGATGCACGGCTCCTCGTCCGTGCCCCAGGACTGGCTGGCGATCATCAACCAGTATGGCGGCGCCATGGGCGAAACCTACGGTGTGCCCGTGGAGGAGATCGTCGAGGGCATCAAGCACGGGGTGCGCAAGGTCAACATCGACACCGACCTGCGCATGTCTTCCACCGGGGCCATCCGCAAGTTCCTGGCGGACAACCCCAAGGAGTTCGATCCCCGCAAGTACTTCGCCGCCGCCACCAAGGCGATGAAGGGGATCGTCAAGGACCGCTACGAGGCCTTCGGCACCGCCGGCAATGCGAGCAAGATCAAGGCGCTGTCCCTGGAGGTCATGACCGCCCGCTACGCCAAGGGCGAGCTGGACCCAAAGGTGAACTGATCACCACGCCAGACACTCGCGGTAGGCACGAAGGGGCGCGTTGCGCCCCTTCTTAGTTGGTCGCGTCCGCAGTCAATCCGCTGGCCCCGGTCACAGCCCTCAGCGCGGGGTTAGAGGGGTCACGACCACCGAAATGCATTGATACGCGATCTCGTTGAGTAGGGGGTGGACCGCAATTCCGCACCCCTAACGCCTGCCTGGCCGGGACGTCGCCAGCTCCCGCTCCAGCATCTCGGCGGGCTCTTCCCCAGCACCTGCCCGCGCCACAACGGGACCTGCCAGCTGAATCGGTTTTGGCTGCGGCCGAGGATGAAGGCCAGCTCCAGTTTGACGAAACCTCAACCGGACGATTCACCCTGCTTTGCCGGCTAGGCAGTTTCCCACCCTCCCTGGATTGCAGGTCGATCTGGTCGCGACCCTTGTCGGCGCCAAGGCGCTCAGCCTTCCTCTCGGATTGAGCCCAATGGCGGTCAGTCAGGGTTGGTGATCTTAGCGCCCGCATTCGGCCAATTGCGGTCTCCCATAATGCTCGGGCAGCAGGTTCAGTACCGCCTTGGCGACGAAGGCCCGCGCCAGGGCCACCCGACGGTAGCTGATACCGATGTTGGCCCCGGGAAGGTCTCGACGTGCGGTCGCTCCTGGCCAGATGCCCCGTTTTCAGTCCGGCGGCAGCACCATCTGCGAGCGCTTCTTGGGGTTGGCCCGGTAGAGCACCGCCACGTTGCCGATGCGGTTGACGAACTCGGCTCCTGTGGCCTTCAACATCTCGGCGATCATGGCGTCGCGCAGCTCCCGGTCTCCGGCTGCCACCTTCACCTTGAGCAACTCGTGGTGGGCCAGCGCCCCCTCGATCTCGGCCAGGACCCGCTCGGTGAGGCCGGCCTGACCGATGGTGACGACGACCTTGCGATGGTGGGCCTCGGCCTTGAGCCAGCGTCGCTGCCTTTGGGTGATGGACATCACGGGGGCCGAGCTCACTCTGGCAGCCGCTCTAGCTCGGTGAGGCCGCCCGGGTTCTTGGCGTCCACCTTGGCGTAGAGGTCGTAGAGGGCCGCTTGCAGGGCCTCTTCGATGACCGGGTGGTAGAAGGGCATGCGCAGCAGATCCCCAACGGCCAGGCTCTGCTCGATACACCAGCACAGCAGGTGGGCCAGGTTCTCGCCCTTGGGCCCGATCATCTCGGCACCCAGGATGCGGCCGTTGGCCTTGTCTCCGTAGACCCGCAGCACGCCCTTGTTCTTGCCCATGATGAGTGCCCGTCCCACCGGGGCGAAGCGGATCTGGCCCACGGCGATGCGCTCCTGATCCAGGTCGTTCCAGCGCTCGCCCACGGCGCAGATGTTGGGGTCGCAGAAATTGATGAAGAGCGGGGTCTTGCGGCGGAAGCGGACATGTTCCCCGTGGGCGGCGTTGTAGCCCGCGATCTTGCCCTCGTCTCCGGCCTCGTGGAGGATCGGACGGTAGCTGGTCACGTCCCCGGCCAGATAGACGGGTAGGCCCCCCACCTGCATGCTGTTTCGGTCCACCTCGGGCAGACCGCGGGCGTCCAGCGGCACACCGAGGCTCTCGAGATGGAGCCCGCGCACGTTAGGCACCCGTCCGATGCTGCACAGCACCTTGTCGACGATCACGCTGTGCTCGCCCGCGCTGACCCGCAGCCGGTCGTCCGCCTCCTCGGTGATCTGGGCCGCCTGACCCAGGTGGATGGGGAACTCGCTGCCCAGGATCTCGATCGCGCATTGGGCGACCTCCGGGTCCTGGGCGCCGGCGATAGTCGTGAGCTGATCGAAGCCGGTCACCGCCACCCCAAGGCGTGACAGGCTTTGGCCCAGCTCCAGTCCGATGGTTCCGAGCCCGATCACCGCCATGCTCGATGGCAGGTCGTTGAGCTCGAACAGCTCGTCGGTGGTGAGGATCCGGTCGCCGAACCGGCGCCAGGGCTCGGGTACCAGGGGGGTGGATCCAGTCGCGATCACCACTGCCTCGGCGCGGATTCGCTGTCCTGCCACCTCGATCAGGGTGGGCTCGATGAGGCGGGCATAGTCCTGGATGAAGAGGTCCGGCGGCATGTCGTCCGTGCTGTTTCCAAGCACCCGGTCCACGAAGGTGTCGCGCAGCTCCTGGACGTGCTCGAGTGCCTCCGGCACGTCCAGGGTCAGGGCCGCGTGTCCGTCGATGCCGTATTTGCCCAGATGGGTGCGGCGGTGATAGTCCTCGGCGACCTGGATCATGGCCTTGGAGGGCATGCAGCCCACCCGGGCGCAGGTGGTTCCGGGCTCGCCGCCGTTGATGAGTACGAAGGTCTTTCCCGCCCGGCGCACCTGGCTCAGGGCGTTGAGACCGGCGGTACCGGATCCGATGATGGCCACGTCGACGTTGCGTTCTTCCACGACTGACTCCTCAAGAAACTCTTGGGTCGGAGGGCGGCCATTCTATCCTGTATCGGTTGGAGTCGTGCCCGGGCCGCCACCCCCGGTATCGGGATGGCCGCCCCGTGACAGGCTTTCCATGATCAGCGTCGTCGTTACGCCTCGTGCGACGCGGTTTACCTCCATTCCACAGGGGGATAGAATCGCGCGCTTTGCCAAGTCCCCGCCCAACCGGCCCCGAGAGCGCCTTTTGTCCAACGCCCCCGACCTTCGATTCCTGGTTTCTCCCGACAGCGAGGGGCGCGTCCTGCGCGGCCGCGTGCGGGTGCCCGGGGATAAGTCCATCTCGCATCGTTCCATCGTGCTGGGGGCCATCGCCGAGGGCGAGACGCACATCTCGGGATTCCTCGAGGGGGCGGATGCCCTGGCGACCCTGTCCGCCTTCCGGCGCATGGGGGTGGAGATCGACGGGCCGGAGCGCGGTGAGGTGCGGGTGCGCGGGGTGGGTGTGCGTGGTCTCAGGTCCCCGGAGGGTCCCCTGGACGTGGGCAACTCCGGCACCTCCATGCGGCTGCTCGCCGGGCTGCTCGCCGGCCAGTCCTTTGGCTGCACCCTGATCGGCGATGCCTCGCTGACCCGCAGGCCCATGCGCCGGGTCACCGAGCCCCTTGCACTCATGGGGGCGAGAATCGCTGCCGCCGGGGAGGGCACGGCACCCCTCATCATCGAGCCGGCGCCCGGCCTGACGGGGATCGACTACGCGATGCCCGTGGCCAGCGCCCAGGTCAAGTCCTGCCTGCTGCTCGCCGGCCTCTATGCCCAGGGTGAGACCTGTGTCAGCGAGCCCGCCCCGACCCGAGACCACACGGAGCGCATGCTGACCGGCTTCGGCTACTCCGTGCGGCGCAAGGCCAACCGGGTCTGTCTCACTGGCGGCGGGCGTCTCACTGCGTGCCGGCTGCAGGTCCCCGCGGACATCTCATCGGCCGCGTTCTTTCTGGTGGGGGCGAGCATTGCGCCCGGCTCGGACTTGACCCTGGACGGGGTGGGCATCAACCCGACTCGCGTCGGCGTCATCAACATCCTGCGCGCCATGGGGGCCGACATCGAGCTGCTGGATCGGCGTACTGCCGGCGGCGAGCCGGTGGCCGACGTTCGGGTGCGCTCGGCCCCTCTCAAGGGCATCCGCATCCCGGTGGACCAGGTGCCACTGGCCATCGACGAGTTTCCAGCCATCTTCATCGCCGCCGCTTGTGCCCGAGGCGAGACCGTCCTGACCGGGGCCGAGGAGCTGCGCGTGAAGGAGAGTGACCGGATTCAGGTCATGGCGGATGGGCTCGTCGCCCTGGGTGTGGACGCCGAGCCTCGCGCGGACGGGATCCGCATCGTCGGCGGTCCTATCGGCTCCGGCACCGTTGACGCCCACGGCGACCACCGCATTGCCATGTCCTTCGCCATGGTGGGGCTTCGCGCCGCGGGGCCCATCGAGGTGCGTGACTGCGCCAACGTGGAGACCTCCTTTCCGGGATTCGCGGCCCTGGCTGCCGGCGCCGGGCTGACGATCCGGGAGCTCAGCGCTTGAGCGGGTTCAAGCCCAGGGTCATCACCATCGACGGCCCATCCGGGACGGGCAAAGGGACCATCGCGGATCTGCTCGCCCGGCGCCTCGGCTGGCACTGCCTGGACAGCGGTGCGCTCTACCGGGTGCTGGGCCTGGCCGCTGGGCGGCAGGGTCTGGACCTGGATGACGGAGACGCCATCGCCGCGCTGGCGGCCGAGCTCCCGGTCGATTTTGAGGGTGGCCGGGTATTGCTCGCGGGCGAGGATGTCAGCGACGCCATCCGCTCCGAGTCAGCCGGCATGGCGGCTTCCCGGGTGGCGGCCCATCCGCCGGTGCGCGCGGCGCTGCTCGACTGGCAACACCGCCACGCTCGCTCCCCGGGGCTGGTCGCGGACGGGCGCGACATGGGTACCGTGGTGTTTCCGCAAGCCCCGCTCAAGGTGTTCTTGGACGCGAGCGCCGAGGAACGTGCGGTACGTCGGTATAAACAGTTGAAAGAAAAGGGGTTGGATGCTAATCTCGCCAGCCTCGTATCGGATATCCGTGAACGGGACTCCCGAGATCGCAATCGCTCCGTGGCGCCGCTTCGCCCGGCGCAGGATGCGTTGATCGTGGATTCCACGCGGCTGTCCATCGATGAGGTGCTCGACCGGGTTCTGGAAGAGGTGAGGCGCGTCTTCCCGGATTTGGTAATTGGGGCCAAGGCTGCGGGATCGGGTCGATCGACCTGACCCCTCGGCCAGGACCTCGGATGGGCCGGCGCCGAATGCGCCGGCCTTGTGTTTACTTCAACAACCGCTCGCCCCGGAAGGTGCGAGAGTGCGCCCGACCCAGGTTAAACAGGTTCCCATGACCGAAAGCTTTGCTGAACTTTTTGAACAGAGTCTAAACACCACCCAGCTCCAGACCGGGGCCATCGTGACCGGCACCGTGGTTGAGATCACCAATGACAGCGTGATCGTCAATGCCGGGCTCAAGTCGGAAGGCGTCATCCCCAAGAACCAGTTCATCAGCCCCGAGGGCGAGCTGGAGGTGGCCGTCGGCGATGAGGTGGCGGTTGCATTGGATGCCGTCGAGGACGGTTTCGGCGTCACCCGGTTGTCCCGCGAGAAGGCCAAGCGTTTCGCTGCCTGGGACTACCTGGAGAAGGCCTTCGAGGCCGGCGACACTGTCAAGGGCCTGATCAACGGCAAGGTCAAGGGCGGCTTCACGGTGGAGCTCGGCACGGTGCGCGCCTTCCTTCCCGGCTCTCTGGTGGACGTGCGCCCGGTGCGCGATACCGCTTACCTGGAAGGCAAGGAGCAGGAGTTCAAGGTCATCAAGCTGGACCGCAAGCGCAACAACGTGGTGGTCTCCCGCCGCGCGGTCGTGGAGGAGGAGTACAGCGCCGAGCGGGATGCCCTGCTCGCCAATCTGGAGGAAGGCCAGGAGGTCAAGGGTGTCGTCAAGAACCTGACCGACTATGGCGCCTTCCTGGACCTGGGCGGCATCGACGGCCTGCTGCACATCACCGACATGGCCTGGCGCCGGGTCAAGCACCCCTCCGAGGTGGTGGAGATCGGCGACGAGGTTATGGTTAAGGTGCTCAAGTTCGACCGTGACCGCCAGCGCGTCTCCCTCGGGCTGAAGCAGATGGGCGAGGACCCCTGGGTCAACATTTCCCGCCGCTATCCTGAGGCCACCCGCGTCTTCGGCAAGGTCACCAACATCGCCGACTACGGCTGCTTCGTGGAGATCGAAGAGGGCGTCGAGGGCCTGGTCCATGTCTCCGAGATGGACTGGACCAACAAGAACGTCCACCCGAGCAAGCTCGTCAACCTAGGCGACGAGGTGGAGGTCATGGTGCTCGACATCGACGAGGAGCGCCGCCGCATCTCGCTCGGCATCAAGCAGTGCGCCATGAACCCCTGGGAAGAGTTCGGTGTCACCCACAAGAAGGGCGACCACGTCAGCGGCAAGATCAAGTCGATCACCGACTTCGGCATCTTCATCGGCCTGGACGGCGGCATCGACGGACTGGTGCACCTGTCCGATATCTCCTGGGACGAGCCCGGCGAGCAGGCCCTGCGCCGCTATAAGAAGGGCGACGATCTGGAGACCGTTGTCCTCTCCGTGGACCCGGAGCGCGAGCGTATCTCGCTCGGTGTCAAGCAGCTGGATCGGGACCCCTTCTCCAGCTTCGTGGCCATCCATGAGAAGGGCAGCTTCGTTACCGGCAACGTGACCGAGGTCGATGCCAAGGGTGCCACCATCGCCCTGGGCGATGGGGTGGAGGGCTATCTGCGCGCCTCCGAGATCTCCCGCGACCGGGTGGAGGACGCCCGTGCGGTGCTCAAGGTGGGCGAAGAGGTGGAGGCCAAGTTCGTCGGCGTGGACCGCAAGAACCGCACGATCTCACTCTCCATCAAGGCCAAGGATCAGGACGAAGAACAGGTGGCCATGAAAGGTTATGCCCGCGACGCGTCCACGGGTGCGACGACCCTGGGCGACCTCCTGCGCGAGCAGATGGAAGAGGCGCAACGGGACTGATTCCGCTGGACCCCGTGTCATCCCTTTCGGGGGGTCGGTCGACCCCCCGAAAAACTCCCTCTGAGGAACCGCTACCATGACGAAATCAGAGCTGATCGACGTTCTGGCCGCCGAGCAGGATCATCTGGCCTACAAGGACATCGAGGAGGCGGTGCGCAAGATCATCGATCGCATGAGTGCCTCCCTGGCGTCGGGGGAGCGTATCGAGATCCGGGGTTTCGGGAGCTTCTCCTTGCACTACCGGCCTCCGCGCATTGGACGTAACCCCAAGACTGGTGATGCAGTCGCGCTCGCCGGCAAGCACGTCCCCCATTTCAAGCCTGGCAAGGAGCTCCGGGACAGGGTCGACCGGGCCTATCAGGCCCTCGCCGACGAGGAGGGGGTGCCCGCCATCCGGACCGCCAGCGCCCGACGCTAGAGAACGCCGATCCGGGGTGGGGGCGGCAGGCTGGGCTGAGGCACCCGCAAGACGGGTGCTCCGGTCTTTCCCGCGATTGGTGATTCGGCATTCGTTGGCCTGACCCCCATGCGTCTGGAGAAGATCAAGCTCGCCGGCTTCAAGTCCTTCGTGGATCCAACCACGGTGCCGTTGCCGAGCAATCTGGTGGGGGTGGTCGGGCCCAACGGCTGCGGCAAGTCCAACGTCATCGACGCGGTTCGTTGGGTCATGGGTGAAAGCTCCGCCAAGATGCTGCGGGGCGAGTCCATGGCGGACGTCATCTTCAACGGCAGCACCGGCCGCAAGCCGGTCGGCATGGCCAGCATCGAGCTCATCTTCGACAACGCCGACGGAAGCGCTGGGGGCGAGTACGCCCGCTTCAACCAGATCTCGGTCAAGCGCCAGGTCTCCCGCGACGGCCAGTCCAACTACTTCCTGAACGGCAGTCGCTGCCGCCGCCGCGATATCCAGGATCTCTTCCTCGGCACGGGGCTTGGCCCCCGCTCCTACGCCATCATCGAGCAGGGCATGATCTCGCGCATCATCGAGGCCCGGCCCGAAGACCTGCGCCTGTTCCTGGAGGAGGCCGCCGGCATCTCCAAGTACAAGGAGCGGCGCAAGGAGACTGAGGGGCGCATGCGAGCTACCCGGGAAAACCTGGAGCGCCTCGAGGACTTGCGCGAGGAGGTGGGCAAGCAGCTGCTTCACCTGGAGCGGCAAGCGGACACCGCCGCCCGCTACACCGAGCTCAAGGACGAGGAGCGCAGCCTGGAGCTGGAGCTCAAGGCCCTGCGATGGCGCGCCCTGGACGGCGAGATCCAGGAGCAGGATCGGCGCATCGCTGCCGTGGAGACCGACCAGGAGTCCGCCACCGCCCGTCAGCGCCGCATCGAGGCGGACATCGAAGACCGTCGCGCGGCCTACGGCGCTGCCTCCGAGCACTTCAACCAGGTCCAGGGCCGCTTCTACGCGGTAGGCTCCGAGATCGCCCGTGCCGAACAGGCCATCCAGTTCGCCAACGAGAATCGGGGCCGCCGGGAGGCGGAGCTTGTCCGTCTGGACCAGGAGCTCGCCGAGTCCGAGCATCACCTGGAACGTGACCGGGTCCAACTAGTCCAGATCGCCCAGGATTTGGCCCGAGACGAGCCTCGGCTGTTCCAGGCGGAGTCCGAGCTCAGCGATGCCGTGGCCTTGGTGAGCACCGCCGAGGATCAACAGAAGGCGTGGGAGGCGGAGTGGGACCGCTTCAACCAGGAGGCCTCCCGCCCTTCGGAACAGGCCCAGCTGGAGCGCGCCCGAATCAACCACCTGGAGCAGCGCCTGGGCCGGGATCGCGAGCGGCAGCGGCGGATCGACGACGAGCTCCAGCGCTTGGACGCCGCTGCCGCGGACGAGCGGATCGTGTTGCTTGAGGGCCAGGAGGCGGGTCTAGAGGGCCGCATCGGGCTTGCCGAGGCAGAGAGAGTGTCCCTCGCCGATTCCGCCGCCGCCCAGGAGTCGGCGGCCCGAGAGCTGGGTACCGCACTGGATCGGGTGCGCACCGAGCTGCAGCAGGCCAAGGGCCGTCGCGCCTCACTGCAGGCGCTTCAGGACGCCGCCCTCGCGGACGAGGACGTTGATCGTGGTGCCTGGTTGTTGCGCCATCGACTGGACGGGACCCCCCGCCTGGTGGACGCGCTGCGGGTGGAGCCCGGTTGGGAGACGGCCGTTGAGACCGTGCTGGGGGATGCCCTGCGCGCCGTTCCCGTGGCGGGGCTGGCCGACCTGGCGGCCCAGGGGCTCCAGCCCGGGCTGGTTCTGATCGACTCTCAGGCCAGCCATCCCGGCGGCCCGCGCAATCCCCACCCTGACGATCTGGCCGCCCGCTTGCAGGCCCCCTGGCCTTTGGAGGACCTCATCGGCCCGGTCCGTGTCGCCGAGGATGCGGCGGACGCCCTGGCGCGTCGCGGCGATCTGGCCCCAGGGGAGCGCTTGGTCGCCCGAGACGGCACCCAGGTTGGGACCAACTGGCTGCGCACCCCCCCCGCCGAGGCCGCGGGCGGGATCCTGGAGCGAGCGGAGACCATCAAGGCCGTGGATGCGGAGATCGCGGTCCTGACGGAACGGGAGCAGGGCCTCACCGCAGAGGGTGAGTCGCTCTCCTCCGCCCGAGTGGACTCCGGACGGCTGCGAGATGCCGCAGACCAGTCAACCGCTGCGCTCAACCGGGAGCTGGCCGGCATCCGGGCTGACCTGACCGGCCTGCGCGCCCGTCGCGACCACTTGTTGGAGCGCCGTGAGGCATTGGAGGCCGAGCGCACGGAGCTCACCGAACAGGAAGCGGACGCCCTGAGCGAGATGGAGGAGGGCCGCGAGCGCCTGCATGAGCTCCTGGACGAGATCGACCGCCTCGCGGAGCGGCGCCAAGCCTTGATGGGCGAGCGCGAGCGCCTACGGGCCGCGGTGGCGCGTGGGCGCGACGCCGAGCGACTGGCCCGTGAGGGTACCCAGGAGCTGCGGGTGGCGGTGGAGTCCAACCGCGCCGCCCGCGACGCTACCGAGCGCAGCCTGTCCCGCGCCCAGAACCAGCAGGGCCAGCTGAAGGAGCGGCGCGACGAGCTGGAGGAGGCACTGGAGGAGGCCGTCGAGCCCCTTGCCGAGCAGCGCGCCCGATTGGACGCGCAACTGGTGCTGCGCGTGGAGGTGGAAGAGGAACTGGGCGCGGCCCGGGAACACCTGGAGGCCCTGGACGCGGAAGTTCGGGAGCTGGAGCAGGAGCGCCAGCGGGTGGAGCAGGAGGGCCAGTCAAGTCAGCGGGAGCTCGATGCCCTGCGTCTCGACCGACAGGAACGGCTGGTGCGCCGCCGCACTCTGGAGGAGCAGCTCGCTGAGGCCGGGAGCTCGCCTGGCCAGGTCCTCGCGACACTGGACCCGGCCGCCGAAGAGGCCGTCTGGCAAGATCGGCTCGCCAAGATCGGCGCGCGCATCCAGCGTCTGGGTGCCATCAACCTGGCGGCGATCGAGGAGTTCCAGGAGCAGTCCAAGCGCAAGGCCTATCTGGACGAGCAGCACGCAGACATTGCCCGAGCCCTGGACACCCTGGAACAGGCCATCCGCAAGATCGACCGCGAGACCCGCGGGCGTTTCAAGGACACCTACGACCAGGTCAACCACGGCTTCCAGCAACTTTTTCCCCGACTCTTCGGCGGCGGCCATGCCTATCTGGAGCTGACCGCCGAGGACCTGCTGGAGACCGGCATCAGTGTCATGGCGCGCCCACCCGGCAAGCGCAACTCCAGTATCCATCTGCTCTCCGGCGGCGAAAAGGCCCTCACGGCAGTCGCCCTGGTGTTCTCCATCTTCCAGCTTAACCCCGCCCCCTTCTGCATGCTGGACGAGGTGGACGCGCCGCTGGACGACGCCAACGTCGGGCGCTTCTGCGAGTTGGTTCGCTCCATGTCGGACAAGGTCCAGTTCATCTTCATCAGCCACAACAAGGTCACGATGGAGATTGCCCACCACCTGGTGGGCGTCACCATGCACGAGCCGGGCGTCTCGCGCCTGGTCTCAGTGGACGTCGAAGAGGCCGTGCGCCTCGCCGCGGTCTCCTGAGGGACCGGGTAGATCCCGCGCAGGGCGGGCGATCCACCACCGAGGGCTCACGGGTTATACTCCGACGGCCTCCTGTACCCTAGACAGACCGCGAAATTCACGAATGGACGCCGATACCGTACGCCTGATCCTGATCGTTGTTGGTGCCATCCTGATCCTGGCCCTGTATCTGTGGGAGCGCAGTCGCGACTCCGCAGATCGGGACGAGGACGGTGAGTACGGCATAGACGACACAACTTACGGTGCGGTGCACGCCAAGCACGAACCCAACCTGGGATCTGTCGATGGGTCGGACCTGGAGGTGCGTGCGGGCGGCCAGCGCAGACTGGACCTGAAAGGCGATGACGCGGCGCTCGCCGGGTCTGCGGACGACGCCCCGCTCCTCATCCAGCTCAGCGTCGCCAAGCGCCAGGGCGAGTTCGACGGTGAGGACTTACTGGAGGTGGCCGAATCCTGCGGCCTGCGTCCCGGCGACATGGACATCTTCCATTGCCTGGACGAGTTCGACGACGGCACCCGCATCTACTTCAGCATGGCCAACATGGTGAAGCCCGGGACCTTCCCATTCGACGACTTGGAGGGCTTCAGCACCCCCGGGATGATGCTGTTCGCCCAGTTGGAGGGCTACCCGGAGGATCTGACGGTGCTGGAGGAGATGATCGCCACCGCCCGCAAGCTCGCCAACACCTTGGGCGGAGACGTGCTGGACGACACGCGCCGGCCACTGACGGTGCGCAAGGAGGAGGCGATGCGCAATGCGGTGCTCGCTAACGAGGCCCGCCGTGCGAGGGCGCAGGGGCGGTGAGCGGGGCTGATCCGGTCCCGGCCCAGGCCAGGGCCCGCGCCGAGTCCCTGCGCTCGGCGATCCGCTACCACAACCATCGCTACTACGTCCTCGACGATCCGGAGATCCCGGATACCGAGTACGACGCCCTGCTGGAGGAGCTCAAGGCCCTGGAGGCGGAGTATCCCGCGCTCGTCACACCCGACTCGCCCACCCAACGGGTGGGTGCGGCGCCGCGTCCCGAGTTTGCGGAGGTCCGCCACCGCCTGCCCATGATGTCGCTGGACAACGCCATGAGCGACGGGGATCTAAGCGAGTTCCACCGACGTGTCATCAGCGCCCTCCGTGGCGGCGATGCGGTCGCCTATACCGCCGAGCCGAAGCTCGACGGCTTGGCCGTGAGCATCCGCTACGAGGATAGTGTGCTGGTCCAGGCCGCCACCCGGGGCGACGGCACCACCGGTGAGGACATCACCCTCAACGTCCGCACCATCTCGAGCGTCCCCCTGCGGCTGATCGGCAAACACTGGCCTGAGGTGTTGGAGGTGCGGGGCGAGGTCTACATGACCACCGCCGGATTCGAGCGACTCAATGCCGGGGCCCGCCGCACCGACGACAAGACCTTTGCCAATCCCCGGAATGCCGCCGCGGGCAGCCTGCGCCAGCTCGACCCTCGCATCACCGCTTCCCGGCCCCTGAGCTTCTGCAGCTATGGTTGGGGGGAGGTCACGGCCGATCCGGGAGACAGCCAGTTCGCCATGCTCCAGCGCATCGCCGGCTGGGGTCTTCCGATCTCCCGCGAGCTGCGCCAGGTCCAGGGTCTCGCCGAATGCCGGGACTATTTCGAGGATTTGGGCCGGCGACGCGACGCCCTGGGCTACGAGATCGATGGGGTCGTCTTCAAGGTGGACCGGATTGCGGACCAGGTGGCCCTGGGCTTCACCGCCCATCACCCGCGCTGGGCCATCGCCCGCAAATTCCCGCCCCAGGAGGCCCTGACGGTGCTGGAGGCGGTGGAGTTCCAGGTGGGGCGCACCGGCGCGGTCACCCCGGTGGCGCGCTTGCGTCCCGTCCAGGTGGGCGGAGTGACCGTCTCCAACGCGACCTTGCACAACATGGACGAGGTGGAGCGCAAGGACGTTCGTATCGGCGACACCGTCTATGTGCGCCGCGCTGGCGACGTGATTCCGGAGATTGTGAGGGTCCTGCCCGAGCGACGCCCGCCGGGCGCCGCTCGGGTCGAGCTGCCGGCCACATGTCCGGTCTGCGGCTCGGACGTGATCCGCCCGGCGGGTGAGGCCGTCGCCCGCTGCACCGGCGGGCTCTACTGCCCGGCCCAGCGCAAGGAGGCCATCCGGCATTTCGCGTCCCGCAAGGCAATGGATATCGAGGGTCTCGGCGAGAAGCTGATCGACCAACTCGTGGACCTGGAGCAGGACCCTGTCCGGGAGCCGGCGGACCTCTACGGACTCACGGCGGAGCGGCTCGCGGGCCTGGAGCGGATGGGCGAGAAGTCGGCCGCCAACCTCATCGAGGCCCTGGAGCGCAGTAAGGAAACGACCCTTGCCCGATTCATCTTTGCCCTGGGGATTCGAGAGGTGGGGGAGGCCACAGCGGCCGCCCTGGCCAAGCGCTTCCACGGTATCGACGACCTGATGGGGGCCAAGGCGGATGACTTCGTGCGTGTCCGTGGCCTGCCGGGCGTGGGGCCCAAGGCCGCGGCAGCCCTGGTCGATTGGCTACGGGAGAACCCCGACGCCGCGCCTGGGCCCGAATCCTCGGATCTTGGCGAGTGGCTCGCCGGGCTCAAGATCCCCGGCCTGACGCGATCCGCGGCGGCCGCGGTCGGCGCCGCATTCGACGGAGTCGACGCCCTGAGGGCCGCCAAGCCGGAGGACCTCTACGCCAATACCACCAGCCTGGTCGAAGGGGTCGGACCCGTCGTCTCTGCCCACATCGTCGGCTTCTTTGCCCAGGCCCATAACCGCGAAGCGATCGAGCGGCTCATCGCGGCTGGCGTGCACTGGCATGCGCAAGTCGCGGCTGACACACCCAAGGTCCAGCCACTCGCGGGCAAGACCATCGTCATCACCGGTACCCTGAGTCGGTCCAGGGACGCGATCAAGGCCGAGCTCGAGTCCCTGGGCGCCAAGGTCACCGGCAGCGTGTCCAAGAACACGGACTTGGTGCTCGCGGGGGAGGAGGCTGGCTCCAAGCTGGAGAAGGCGCGGGCCCTCGGGGTGCGGGTGGTCGGAGAGTCTGAGCTCGCAGGCCTACTCGGCGGCAACCTGGATCCTGCCCTGGATTAACGGCACACCGGACTCTATGTCACGGGTTCGAGCGGGCGCGAGCACCGCCGCTAAACAACCACGGAAACCCAATGAACGACCTGACCCAAGAACAGCAGATCCTGATCGCCATGCGCAAGACGCTCTCGGCGATCATCAAGGACGTGACCCCGCCGCCCGGGATGCGTCATCCGCTCTCCCAGCCGACCATTGAGGACGTGCGTCAGTGCCTGGCCCTGATCTCCGCCAGGGAGAAGGAGCTGGCGGATGCCCAAGGTCGCGGGGGTGAGCGCCCCTACTATGCCGACGAGCCCCAGGCGGCTCAAGTGGTGCCCATCGGCGGGCTCAGCCGCAAAAAGGACTGATGCCGTGTCCCAAGTCGAGAACGCCCACAGCAGCCGGGCTCGGGCTCTTGGCTTGGCGGCCGCGCTGCTGGTCCTAACGGGGAGCGCGGCGCCCCTGGCCCAGGGCCGCGGGGGAGGTGAGCCAGAGGTCCCGGTACCCTGGTCCTATGCGGGCGAGCGCGGCCCCGAGCACTGGGGGGAGCTCTCCCCGGCGTACGAACGCTGTGCCAAGGGTCAGCTCCAATCCCCGATCGACATCCGAACGGTCCAGCGCATTCCCTATACGCCGCTCATGTTCCAGTACCGATCTCAGTCCCTTGAGGCGGTGAACGACGGTTATGGGGTCCATCTGCTGGCTCCGCCCGGAAGCGAGCTTCATGTTCGCGGTGACGCTCACGTCCTCACTGAGGTGCACTTCCATGTCCCCGGGGAGCACCGGGTCAACGGCCGGGCCGCCGCCGCCGAGATCCATTTCATCCACCGCGACGCCCAGGGTCTCCAGGTCATCGTGGCCGTGCCGGTAAGCGCCGGCCGGCGCGTCAACAGTTCGGTGGCGCGGATTATCGACCGCCTTCCGCTCGTGCCTGGGGAGCGGGTGTTGTATCGGCATGTGGGGGTCAACCCGGTGTTCCTCCTGCCCAGGGAGCGGGACTACTACACCTATACGGGCTCCCTGGGATCGCCGCCATGCAGCGAGCCCGTGCTCTGGTACGTGATGGTGCACCCGCTCGAGCTGGACGCCGAGCAGATTCGAGCCATCGCTCGGGCAACCGGCGCCAACGCCCGTCCCGTGCAACCCCTCAACGGTCGCCCTGTCTACGCCGCCATCCGCCATTGATCCTGCGCGCCTGACCGGTCGCCGGGGCCTCCGCGCCTGTTCTTCTTTCGGAGCCGAACATATACTCGGAGCTTTACACAGCCCTGACCTGGAACCGGAGAGACGCATGAAAAAGGTCGAAGCCATCATCAAACCCTTCAAGCTCGACGATGTCCGGGAGGCCCTGTCCGCGGCGGGGATCACCGGCATGACCGCGATCGAGGTCAAGGGCTTCGGCCGTCAGAAGGGCCACACCGAGCTGTACCGCGGTGCCGAGTATGTCGTGGACTTCCTGCCCAAGGTGAAGCTCGAGCTGGTGGTAGCGGACGACAACGTGGAGTCCTGCATCAACGCCATTACCTCGGCCGCCCGCACCGGCAAGATCGGCGACGGCAAGATCTTCGTCTCCGAGGTCTCCCGCGTGGTGCGCATCCGTACGGGCGAAGAGAACGAAGCAGCGGTCTGAGGCGGCGTGGGACTATCGCCCCTTGCCCGGGGATCGGGGTGGGTCCCCATTTTCCGCCAGTCATCCGGGTGTCGATGCAAGGGCCGATGGCGTGAGGCCCTCGCAACCCGACCCGATCAGCCGGGACGGTCACTCAGGCCGGCGATCTCTCCGCCAAGTGGCCGAAGACCGCCACTGCCCCAGGGTTCTGAGGCGCCGACGTCGGGTAACGGATTAAGACCATCGCCGCTCTTAGGAGGGTTTCCTGCGCTGATGACCCGCCTCTTCCAACGCGTCCGTGTACTCCTGCCATAGTCTGTCCTGGTCTCGCCCCAGGTTGTACAGGTACTCCCAGGAGTAGATGCCGGTGTTGTGTCCGTCGTCAAAGTGCAGACAGATGGCGTAGTTGCCGACCGGCTCGATCTTGTCGATGCCGACGTCCTCCTTGCCGACCTGCAGCACCCCTTGACCCGGACCGTGCCCCTGGACCTCCGCAGAGGGGGAGTAGACCCTCAAGAATTCGCAGGGCAGGGTGAACTGGCTGCCGTCGTCATAACTGACTTCGAGCACCCGGGATTGCTGGTGCAGGTTGAGCTCTGTGGGTGTGGGCATGGGTCTCTCCTGGGCCGGGCCTGCGAGGCCCGACGCATCTTGGGTTAGCGGCTCGTCGATTCAGGGCTTCGGGGGTTAGTTGCGGCCGGCGCGCCAGCCCTACAGGATGTAACGGGACAGGTCCTCGTCCGCGGCCAGCTCGGAGAGGCTTCGGTCCACATAAGCGGCGTTGACTGTGACGGTCACCCGGTCGAGGTCTGAGGCGTTGTAGGAGATGTCCTCCAGGAGGCGCTCCAGCACCGTGTGCAGTCGACGCGCGCCGATGTTCTCGGTTCGTTCGTTGACCTGCCAGGCAATCTCGGCGATGCGCCGGATGCCGTCCTCGGTGAATTCGAGTTTGACCCCCTCGGTCGCCAGCAGGGCCTTGTACTGGTCGGTCAGCGAGGCATCCGGCTCGGTGAGAATGCGCACGAAATCCTCGCTGGAAAGTGCCTTGAGCTCCACCCGGATGGGCAGGCGGCCCTGCAGCTCGGGGATCAGGTCTGAGGGACGCGCCAGATGGAAGGCGCCGGAGGCGATGAACAGGATGTGGTCCGTCCGCACCGAGCCGTGCTTGGTCGAGACCGTGCTCCCTTCCACCAGGGGCAGGAGGTCTCTCTGGACGCCCTCGCGGGACACATCGGCCCCGGCGACGCCCTCCCCGCGGCGGGTGACCTTGTCGATCTCGTCGAGAAAGACGATCCCGTTCTGCTCCACGTTCTCGATGGCACGCAGCTTCAGGTCTTCCTCGTTGACCCGCTTGGCCGCCTCCTCGTCGCGCAGCAGCTTCCTGGCGTCACGGATGCGCAGCTTTCGGCGCTTGGTACGACCCTGACCCAGATTCTGGAACAGGCCCTGGAGCTGGCTCGTCATCTCCTCCATGCCCGGCGGCGCCATGATCTCCACGCCAAGGGGTGAGGCGGACACCTGGATCTCGACCTCTCGGTCGTCCAGCTCGCCGGCACGCAGCTTCTCCCGGAATTTCTCCCGGGTGCCGCTCGCCACCGTTGACCGGCTCTCCTCCTCGAAGCCCGAGGGCGGCGGCAGCAGGGCGTCGAGCAGGCGCTCCTCGGCGGCCGCCTCCGCCTGATCGCCGAGCCGGGACATCTCCTGCTCGCGGGACATCTTCACGGCGATGTCCGCCAGGTCGCGAATGATGGACTCCACGTCCCGGCCCACATAGCCGACCTCGGTGAACTTGGTCGCCTCCACCTTGAGGAAGGGGGCGTTGGCGAGGCGCGCCAGACGGCGGGCGATCTCGGTCTTTCCGACCCCCGTGGGGCCGATCATCAGGATGTTCTTGGGCGTGATCTCGGAGCGCAGGGGCTCGTCGATCTGCATACGCCGCCAACGGTTTCGCAGGGCGATGGCGACCGAGCGCTTGGCGTCGTCCTGGCCGACGATGTGCTTGTCGAGCTCGGCGACGATCTCTTGGGGGGTGATTTCCGATTTGGCAGACATGGTCCTTGGGTCCGGGGAATGGGCCGCTCCGGCGGCGGCGCTCTGACTCACTCGCGGAAGGTGCGGGTAGCCTGAGGGTTCCGCAAGGTGCGGGTGTGCGCGCCGTAGATTGGGCTTCAGCCCGACGGCGACGGCAGATGCAAACTCCGCAGGCGGCCCGGTCGCATTGAAGTCCGATCGACAGGGTCAGGTGGCCGCGTCCAATTCCTCGATCACCAGGTTGTGATTGGTGTAGACGCAGATGTCCGCGGCGATGTGCAACCCCCGCTCCACGATGTCCCGGGCGGCCAGCTCCGTGTTCTCCAGCAGGGCCCTCGCCGCCGCTTGGGCGAAGGCCCCGCCTGAGCCGATGGCCATCAGGTCTTGCTCCGGTTCCACCACGTCCCCGGTGCCGGAGATGATCAGGGAGGTGGTGGAGTCCGCGATACACAGCAGTGCCTCCAGCCGGCGCAGCATGCGGTCGGTGCGCCAGTCCTTGGCCAGCTCCACGGCGGAGCGGGTGAGGTTGCCCTGGTGCTTCTCCAGCTTGGCCTCGAAGCGTTCGAATAGGGTGAAGGCGTCCGCGGTCGCGCCGGCGAATCCCGCCAGCACCCGGTCCTTGTAGAGCCGGCGGACCTTGCGGGCATTGCCCTTCATGACCGTCTGGCCGAGCGACACCTGGCCGTCGCCACCGATCACGACCTTGCCCTTGCGGCGCACCGAGAGGATGGTGGTTCCGTGAAAGGTCTCCATGGATCGGGACTCCGCGTGTTGGTGGCTGGCCGAGATTCGTTATCTTACGCCAGGGGAACCGCCGCAGGGCGGCAGCCGTGCGGCACCTGGCCCATCCCTATGCCAGCCAATTCTATCCCTGCGGCCGGTGGTGGAGGTCATCGGTTCTTGCGCCGGTTGCGCCCGAACGAGGCTCCCGCCGACTCTAAATCCCGCGCTGGTCTCGTGCCGCCAGCACGCCTCATTCGATCCGTCTTGTCGAGAGCGCATCAGCATATTAAGATATTAGAGGTCCTGCATGTACTCTTGGCAAGAGAGGCAACACCATGACGAAGCACGCGATTGTGGCCGCGGCGATGGCGGCGGCGATGGGCCTGAGCGGCGTTGCGGTAACGAACGTTGTCCGCGCCGACGGCATCTTCAGCGACATGAACCCGATTAACTGGTTCTTCGGCCGGGACCGGGACGACTACTATTACCGGGATCACCGGTACGGTCCTTACGGATGGGGTGGCCCCTACGGATGGGGCGGGCCTTACGGCTGGAACGGTCCCTGGGGATACCCGGGCTACGGCCGGTCCCAGACCGTGATCGTGGTCCCGGGCGAGTCCTCCGACGAATCGACCAAGCTCGCCTCGGTCCACCTGCCCGAGTGAACTCACCCCTCCGCTCCGGTTGGACCTAACGGTCCCGTCCTCTCGTCCGGACCCCGCAGTACCGGTCGGGAGGGCGTAGAGTTACGGGCGAGGTTATGGGGACATTAAGCTCTAATACCCGCCGGGAGTCCCACCCGGGTAGCCGCCCGTTTGGTGCGCTGCACTAGCGAGATCAAGACCCGCAATCGGTATTTGCGAGACGCTCCCGGAGCTTGGTGAGCCGCTTGTGGGAACCCACACGCTTCACGGCCATGGAGAGGGCCTTGGGTTCGGCGATCAGAACCACCAGGCGCCGGCCGCGGGTGACGGCGGTGTAAAGCAGATTACGCTCCAGCAGGGTGTAATGCTGGGCGGCGAGCGGGATGACCACTGCCGGGTATTCGGACCCCTGCGCCTTGTGGACCGTGGTGGCGTAGGCGAGCGACAGGGCGTCCAGCTCGCCCAGCTCGTATTCCACCGGCCGCCCGTCGAAGTCGATGCGTACCAACCCCTCTTCGGGGTCGATGGCGGAGATGCGCCCAATGTCCCCATTGAAAACCTCCTTGTCGTAATCGTTGATGAGCTGGATCACCTTGTCGCCGGGGGCATAAGTCCAGCCGAAGCGGGTGATGCGTGGCTGGGCGCTCGGGTTCAGCCGCTCCTGGAGGGCGACGTTGAGCGAGCGGGCGCCCAGGCCGCCCCGGTTCATGGGGGTTAGGACCTGCACTTCGCTCACCGGGTCGAGACCAAACCGGCTCGGGATGCGCTCGGTCACCACCCGCATCAGGCGGTCCTGGACCTGCTCCGGCCCCTCGCAGTGGATCAGGTAGAAGTCGCTGTCCGCCCCCGTCGTGTCCGGCGCCTCCGGCATCTGGCCCCGGTTGATCCGGTGGGCGTTGACGATGATTCGCGACTGGGCCGCCTGGCGGAACACTTGCGTGAGCCGAACTGTCGGGACGGCCCCGGAGGCGATGAGGTCAGCCAGCACCGCGCCGGGGCCCACGGAGGGGAGCTGGTCCACGTCGCCCACCAACAGCACCGCCGCCTGGGCCGGCACCGCCCGCAGGAGCTGGTTCATGAGCGCGACGTCCACCATGGAGCACTCGTCCACGACCACCAGGTGGGTGTCCAGGGGCGAGTACTGGTCCCTCTTGAATCCCATCGTCTGGGGATCGAATTCCAGCAGCCGGTGGATGGTGCGCGCCTCCCGGCCGGTGGACTCGGCCAGCCGCTTGGCGGCTCGCCCCGTCGGTGCGCACAAGCGTATGGCGGCGCCCTTGGCGGCCAGGATGTTGAGGATGCTGCGCACGATGGTGGTCTTGCCCACCCCAGGTCCGCCGGTGATGACGGTGACCTTGCCGTTCACTGCGGTCGCCACCGCCGCGCGTTGAGACTCCGAGAGCCGGAGGCCGGTCTGCGACTCCACCCAGGGGACGGCCCGCTGGGCATCGATCGCGCCCCACGGGACGGGTGCGCCCATGAGCCGCCGCAGGCTGGCGACGATGCCGAGCTCGGCCCGCTGCAGAGGGGTCAGGAACAGGGCGGGTCGGCCGTCGATGGCCTCCTCGACCAGGTTCTCCTCCCTCAACTCGGCGGCGATGGCCTCTTCGATGACGGGCGGCGGGATCTCAAGGAGGGCCGCGGCCTTCTCCGCCAGCGGCTCCCGGTGAGCGGCACAGTGCCCCTGGCCCGCGATCTCCTGCAGCACGTGGCGCACGCCGGCCTGAGCCCGGATCAGCGAGTCCTTGGCGATCCCGAGCCGCTGGGCGATGGCGTCTGCGGTCTTGAAGCCGATGCCGTGGATGTCCAGCGCCAGCCGGTAGGGATTCTCCGTGACCCGGGCGATCGCCTCGTCCCCATAGGTCTTGTAAATGCGTACGGCGCGCGCGGTGCCCACCCCGTGGGACTGGAGGAAGACCATGATCTCGCGGATCACCTTCTGCTCCGCCCAGGCGGAGGTGACCCGCTCCTTGCGCTTGGGGCCGATGCCGGGGAGTGTCAGGAGGGCGTCCGGGTTGTCCTCGATGACGTCGAAGACGCGCTCCCCGAAGGCCCGCACCAGGGTGCGGGCGAAGTGGGGGCCGATGCCCTTGACCATGCCGGAGCCGAGATAGCGCTCGATGCCCTCCAGTGTGGAGGGCGGGATCGACCTCAGCGTAGCCGCCTTGAACTGGAGCCCGTGCTGGCGGTCATTGACCCACTGGCCCTGGCACTCGATGAACTCGCCCGGGGTCACACTGGCCGCGGAGCCGATCACCGTCACCAGGTCGCGTTGTCCCTTGACCTTGACCCGCAGGACGCAGAACCCGCTCTGCTCGCTATGGAAGGTGACCCGCTCGATCGAGCCTGAGAGGTGCTCCGCTGGCTCGGCCTTGGCATAGGGCGGGGACTGCTCGCTCACGGCCTCTGCGCGTCGACGCGGGTTCTCGCCGCGACTCGATCAGTGCACGCCGGACACCGGGCGCATCTCCACGTCGCAGGTACCGCCTACCCGGGCCGTTTTCATGGAGCCCGGGCCACGGCAGGACTCGCCACGGTCTTTGATCCGGCATTGGATCTCCACGGGCCTGCCGGAATTGATCCAGTTCGGGGTCTTGCGGTAGCGGCCGACGGACTTGAAACGGCAGCCCCCCGGAATGCCATAGGCGGGGCAGTCGGACGGCTTGCGCAGGGAGACCTTGCGCCCGTCCACCACGAAGCTGGGATAGTTGTCCAGGATACGGATGTCGTCGCCGCGCTCGTTCTCGTCGAACAGAAACTCCTTGAACGTATAGCCGCTGCCGCTCGCGGAGCCCACCTGGATGCGGGTGTTGGCGATCAGGGCGTAGTCCCTGCCGCGCTCGGCCACGGCGCCGGACATGTATTCCACCCGGGCGTGGTTGGGGAAGCACTTGCCCATGGCAGGGGCGTGGTAGTAGTGGCGCATCTCATTGAGACTGGACAGGGAGCTGCCAGGGAAGATGTCCCGCAGGTCCGCATCGCTGCCGTAGAGGATGCGCTCCACGTCACCCGCGTTCTGCTCGTACATGGCCTGTATCTTCCCGTAGTACTCGGAGTCGCCCAGGTCAGGTCGCAGGAAGCAGGAGGTGAGTCCGGAGATCTGGGTCAGGTACTCGTCCCAGATGTTGTACTGGGAGACGGACGAAGCGGCCCCCTGAAAGTCTCCGGGGAAGCGGCAGCCCTGACGGCTCAGGCACTGGCCGACGGCCCGATTGCGGATGGAGAGCGCGATGATGTTGCGCTCGCAGCCGCCGTAAGCGCTGCAGCCGCGCCCGATGTGGCCCTCGTAGAGTGCGGTGCGCATCACGTAGTCCAGATGCTTGGCACGGGCGAGGGTGGTCTTGGAGCCCAACCGGCCGTTGGCTCCGATGAAGCTGTCCCAGGCCCGCTCCAGAGCGCTGCGGCGGCCGACCAGGGATCGATTGGCCTGCTCGCACTGGGGTGAGGCGTGGAAGGCGCGCACAATTCGGTCCAGCTCGGTCTTGCCGCCCGGACTGCCGCGACCCTTGGGCGGCGGGTCAAAAAAGGGTGCCTTCTCCAGTGCGTAGAGTTCACGTACGTTGATCACGTTCCTCACCCCGGGTTCGCAGTGGTGGTTCTGCACCTTGAGCCGCTTGCGCTCCGCCACGGCGCGCTTGAATCGGTCGGTCGACGAGCGGTCCGCCTTGCGCGGGTCAACGACCACCTCGAATCCCACGTAGGGGGTGCCCTTGGAGTCCGTTACCGGCTCGCCGCCCCGTATAACCAGGCAGGGGATCACGGAGGTGCCCTGGGTCAGGGACCCGGCGGGCGAGCCGCCGACCGCGTCTGCCCGGTAATAGGGGACCGAGAGCGGGCCGTTGAACTCGTAGACGGTCATGACGGGGGTGGCTGGGATGGCGCCCTGGACCTGGGCGGCGGCGAGCAGCGCGAGTGCGCCGAGAAGCTTGCGCATGATTCGGTTCCTGTGTGCCGTTAAGCCTTATGGGAGTCTGGCGGAGCATGGTACCGGAATCACCCGGCTGGCGGATTACCCGCTCCACGGTCCTCGGCCCTCGCGTTTTCCTTAGAGCGTCCCCGCCCGCTTGATGGCGAAATAGCGGTTCACCAGGGCCGCCGGGAGCTGTTCCGGCAGCAGATCCAGCACCTGGATCCCCAGGTGGCGCAGCCGCTCCTGGTGGGAGCGGCGCTCCGCGAGCCAGCCGTGGACGGCATGGAAGCGCAGGGCGCCGTCCAGGTCCTCGATGGGTGTCTCGAGGGCCTGGTCAAGTGCACGCTCGCGCAGGTCCGCCACCACCACCAGATGGCGGCGGCGCAGCAGCCGGGTGGCCTGCTCCAGGCCCGCCTGGTCCTCATCGCGGCTGTTGGTGAGGATCACCACCAGGGCCCGGCGCGGCGCGACGTGCAGCAGTTCGCCGGCGGCCCCCAGGGGATCGGCGGCATCTAGGCTCGGCTGGATGTCGTAGACCGCCTCCAGGAGCCGGTTGACGGTCTCGGGCTCCTTGCGGGGCGCCAACCAGCGGCGCGGCCCGCCGTAGGTCATGAGTCCCACCGCATCGCCCTGGCGCACGGCGACGTAGGCGAGCAGTAGCAGGGCGTTCAGCGCCTCGTCCAGATGGCCGCGGCCTAGCTCGCCCCCCGGCTGCGGCCGGCTGTCGCGGTGGCGCATGCGCCGTCCGCAATCCAGCAGGAATAAGAGCCGTTGATCGCGCTCATCCTGGTACTCCCGCGAGATCAGCTTGCGAACCCGCGACGTGGCCTTCCAGTCGACCTGGCGCAGTGCGTCCCCCTCCCGGTATTCCCGCAGCTGGTGGAACTCGCCCCCGGCGCCGCGCCGCTGGAACTGGCGAACCCCGAGCTGGGCGAGCTGGTCGTTGGCGGCCAGCAGGGTATAGCGGCTGATCTCCGCAAAGTTCGGGAAGACGCGCAGGGTCTCGGCGGGCGGCAGCACCCGGGATCGGCTCCACAGGCCGAAGGGTGAGCGGATGTTTGCGGCGCAGCCGGCCAGCGCGAAGTCGCCGCGGCTCGGCGGGCGCAGGCGGTAGCGGAGACTCAAAGATCCACCGGGCCGCAAATGCAGATCGCGGGGCAGTCCCTGGACGGCGAATTCCGGCGGATGCAGGTCATGAATCGAGAGCCTCAAGCCCCGCGAGCCGGGATTCGTGAGCTCAAGGGTCACCGGGCTCCACACCCCAAGGGGGAGCGTGCGACCCATGCGGCGGGTCAGGCGCGGGTCGGGCAGGCCGACCAGTTGCCACAGATCGGCGAGTGCGAGACCGCCGATCAGGACGCCAAACACCTGCCAGGCGGGGGCGGCACCTGGCAGCCAGACGGCCGCGAGCCCTACCGCCGTCCAGGCGGCGAGGGCCAGCAGGAGGGGCGTTCGGGGCCACACGGGGGAGGGCGCCTACCGGGGCAGGAAGCCGGCTTGGGCGAGGGCGCCGGTGATCAGCTCGACCACCTCATTGATGGTGGTTTGCTCGGAGCGCGGGTCCAAGGTCTGGGAGCGCCCGGACCACACCAGCTTCTGCCGGGCGACGTCGTAGACGTTGGTCTCGAGCTGCAGGAGCTTGAATCGCGCGTAGTAGCCGGGCTCGGTCACATTGTCGTAGACCAGACCGTAGTAGGGGTAGAGACCTCCATAGAGGCTCGGGGTGACATAGTTGCGAGCGGGCACGTGGACGGTCTCGGTGTTCTGCCCCGCCAGGTAGGTGACGATGACGCCGTCCGCGCCGGAGAACTCCACCGCCTTTCTCACCGTCTTCACGTCGCCGAGGCCACCCTCGGGGAGCAGACTGTAGCCGGGCCTGACGCGCACCCCACGTGCCTTGAGTGCAGCCACGAAGCTGTCCTCATAAACGTGGCGTACCGTCTCGTTGGCGGCGACTCCGAACACCACCAGGTCCTTGAAGGGCTTGGGGGTCCGCCCGGGCTCGGTCCAGGTGGAGGTGAGCTGGGACGTAGCGCAGGACGCGGCGAGCAGCGCGAGCAGGAAAACGACGGCGGCGCGCAGGGCTGGACGCATCGGTTGACCTAAATACGGCGATCAGGCGCAGATGAATGCGAATTTACGGCGATAACTCAATAGGTCAACTTCGGCCGAGGAGTTGCCCAGGAGATGTTCCACCGGCGGCCGGCAACCGCAGGAGCTTTGGCATTTGTCTGTGCTTATTCGCGGTTCAACTACTCTGACTCGGGCTGAGGGTCTGGGACTGGCGGGCCCTTCCGAGCAGTGCGGGAGTTTGACGCCTTGGGTGCGGCGCGGCAAGGATGGGGGCAACGCGTCTCCGAGCACCCCGAGCCGTTGACGTCCCGCCTCAGCCGGCGCCGCTCAGCTTGGCGCGGGTGTCGGCGGCGTACTCGAAGGCGTCGGAGAACATGTGCTCCAGCGTGAGCCCGCGTGCCTCGAAGGTGACTCGGCCGGCCTCCACCATCACAGGAGGTCCGCTCATATAGACGTCGAAGCCGCTCATGTCCGGATGGTCTTCGACCACCGCCTCGTGGACGAAGCCGGTGCGTCCGGTCCAGTCCGCGTCCGGTTCCGAGAGGACCGGGACGAAGCTGAAGCCGGGATGAGCCCTGACCCAGGCCGCTGGCAGCTCGGGCAGATAGAGGTCGCGGCGAGAGCGTACCCCCCAGTAGAGGTGCATGGGGCGGTCCAGCCCCGCGAAGAAGGCGTGCTCGACCATGCCCTTCAGAGGCGCAAATCCGGTGCCGCCGCCCATCAGGATCATGGGTCGGTCCGAATCCTCCCGTAGGAAGAAGGTGCCGAGCGGCGCCTCGATTCGCAGGATGGTCTTCTCCGTCATGCTCTCGAAGACATAATCCGTGAACTCACCTCGGGGCACGTGCCGCACGTGAAGCTCGATGGTCTCGTCGTCGTGGGGGGCGTTGGCGATGGAGAAGGCACGCTTGCGGCCGTCCCGCAGGATGAAGTTGAGATACTGGCCGGCGAAGAACTGAAGCCGTTGGCCCTCGGGGAGCTTGAGAAAGAGCCGAACCACGTCATGGCTCAGCGACTCCTTGCGCACCACCCGGCAGGGCAGGGTCCGCACCTCGATCTGGGCGGCGCTGCGTACCTCGGCCACGGCGATCACCAGGTCGGAGTCGGGCACTGCCTGGCAGGGGAGGCAGGTCCCGGCCGGCCGGCCCTCGAGCCCCTCGGTCCTGCCGCTCGGGTAGCTGACGGAGCCGGAGACCAGCTGGGCGGCGCATGAGCCGCAGTGGCCGTTGCGGCAGCCGTAGGGGAGGCCGACCCCCTGTCGCAGGGCGGCAGCGAGCAGGGTCTCACCGGGCTCGACGCTGAATTGGTGATTGTCGGGTTCGGTGCGGATTTCAAAGCTCATTGGACCCTACGGCGGTGTTGGACTTGCCAAGGTGGCGGGCGGCCCTGATAGTGCCGCTCGTGCGGACGGACTGACTATGATGACCGAATTACTGATCGTTGGCTGCGGATATGTGGGCATCCGGCTTGCCCATAAATACCAAATGCGCGGCGAGCGGGTGCGCGGGCTGGTCCGCTCGCAGGCGGGGCTCGCACGTCTTGCAGCCGCCAACGTGCCCGCTGTGAGGCGCGATCTGTCCTCGGAGGGACTCGATGATCTTCCGCTGGAAGGCTCCCGGCTTTTCCACCTGGCCCCGCCTCCGGGACGGGGAATCCATGACCTGCACACCCGCCGGCTCGTCGACGCCTTCAGTCGCGCCGGCAGCCCGAGCCGGCTGGTGTATGTGAGCACCACCGGTGTCTACGGTGACTGCCAGGGCGCCTGGGTGGACGAGACCTGGCCGGCCCAACCGTCGGTCGACCGGGCATGCAGACGTTGGGACGCTGAAGAGACCCTGAGGCGCTGGAGTCTGGAAAGCGGCGCGGAGCTGGTGATTCTGCGGGTGGCAGGCATCTACGGCCCGGACCGCCTGCCCCTGGATCGCATCCGCCAGGGGCTGCCCCTGGTGCAGGAGGCGGATGCCCCCTTCAGCAACCGGATCCACGTGCTGGATCTGGTGACCGCCTTGGAGGCGGCCATGGATCGGGGCGTCTCGGGTGCCGTCTACAACGCCTGCGACAGCAATCCCACCACCATGACCGACTACTTCCTGAGGGTCGCCGACGCCCTCGGGCTCCCGCGTCCGCCGCTGATCTCCCTGGCCGATGCCGCGGATCAGCTCTCCGAAGGCATGCTGTCCTACCTGAGCGAATCCAGGCGGCTCAGTAACCGCAAGCTGCTCGGGGAGCTCGGCGTGACATTGCGTTACCCGACTCTCGCCGAGGGGCTAGCTGAGATCGCCGGATCACGGGTGCAGCCGCAGTAGCCTCACCCGCCGAGTCTGTGCAACCCGATCGCGTTGCCCGAGGCAGCGCCGGATGGTGTGGCCCTCCGCCTGGCGACCGACCTCACGCGGTCCCGGCGCCGTCGGCATCTTCCACGAGGTGCGTCCGGGACAGCTCCTTCTGCGCGCGCGCCGCCTGGTGCCGGACCACGGGGCCCAGCGTCAGCCCCTGGACCAGAATCGAGAACACCACGATCACGTAGGTCACGGTCACCAGGATGTCGCGGGGCTCGCCCTCCGGGAGCGACAGCGCCATGGCCACCGAGATGCCGCCGCGCAGGCCGCCCCAGGTAAGGATGGTCACGACCCCCGGTGAGAAGCTGCGGAAACGGCGCATGATGCCGATCGGCAGCCCGACGCTGATGACGCGTGCGATCAGCACCAAAGGGATCGCCAGCAGCCCCGCGATCAGGTAGTCGCCCGCCAGGGAGACCACCATCACCTCCAGGCCGATGATCACGAACAGGACGGCATTGAGGATCTCGTCCACCAGCTCCCAGAAGGTGTCGAGATGCTCGATGGTCTTGTCGGACATGGCCTGTTCGCGTCCGGTGTTGCCGATTAACAGTCCCGCGATGACGATCGCGATGGGCGCGGACAAGTGCAGGTGCTCCGCCAGGGCATAGCCGCCGCCGGCGAGCGCCAGGGTGATCAGCACCTCCACCTGGTAGTTGTCGACCCGGCACAGCATCTTGAGCGCGAGCCAGCCGGCCACCAGCCCGAAGATCAGGCCGCCGACGGCCTCGTGCAGGAACAGCTCCAGCACGCCCGCGGCGCTCACCTCTTCACCGCCGGCGGCGATCCGCAGCAGCACCAGGAAGACCACGACCGCCACGCCGTCGTTGAACAGGGACTCGCCGGCGATCTTGGTCTCCAGGGACTTGGGCGCGCCGGCACTCTTGAGGATGCCCATGACCGCGATCGGATCGGTGGGCGAGATGAGGGAGCCGAACAGCAGACAATCGATCAGCGGTATATTCAGGCCCAGCCAGCCGAATAGGAGGTAGGCGCCGCCGCCCACCAGGAAAGTCGATCCGACCACGCCCGCGGTCGCCAGGATGCCGATGACCCACTTCTGCCTCGCCAGGTCGTGCAGGTTCACGTGTAACGCGCCGGCAAATAGCAGAAAGCTCAACATCCCGTGCAAAAGCGTCTCGTCGAAATCGACGCTCGCCAACATGACCTCCACGTCGTGCTTCAAGCCGTCCGTGTAAGGGATCGGCGCCAGCAGAAACAGCGACATCAGGAGCGATATCAGCATCAACCCGATGGTGGTCGGGAGCTTGAGAAAGCGGTAATTGACCCAGCTGAACAAGGCCGAGAGGGTGATCAGGATTGCGATGATGTCGAACAAGGGCATGGGAGAGGTATCTCACCGGGCGTGCCAGCCGCGCATTGTGCGGTCTCTTGGGTCCTGGTTCGACCCTGCTGGGGTTCGGATCGCGAATATGGCAGGGGAGCGGGATCCACCGATTGCCCCGGGCTTTGCTGGCAGTGCCCGGCTGAGCATGGCGCAGATCGGGAAAAACCGCCGGTCTCCACGGGTTGGCGCGCCCTGGTCCAAAATGTATGGCGCGCGCGTTGCGCTCGATGATCGATTGTTCTTCGCCTCGACCACGACTGTCTGACGAGGCCATTGTGCAGCCACTCCTGCCGACCCTGTTCCTGTCCCACGGTGCGCCCGACATCCTGTTGTCTGATCACCACTCGGTGGGGGTCTTTCGCAGCCTCGCGGCGCGCCTGCCGCGACCGCGTGCCATCGTTGTCATCTCTGCCCATTGGGTCAGCGGTCCAGTGGGTATCACTGGTCCGGGGCCGCTGCCGACCGTCCACGACTTCGGGGGCTTCCCGGGCGCCCTCTATGCCCAGCGCTACGCGGCCAGCGGAAGCAAGGCGCTCTGCACGGAGGTCGGGGGCCTGCTGGATGCCGCGGCGATCCCGTACCGGACTCACCACGACCGCGGCCTGGATCACGGGGCCTGGGTCCCGCTGAAGCTGATCTTTCCCACGGCCGAGATCCCGGTCCTTCAGGTTGCCCTGCCGGTTGGCGACTTGCATGCCTGTGCTCGGCTCGGACAGGCGCTGGCGTCGCTGCCGGCCCGGGGCGTGCTGGTGATCGGTTCCGGCGGCTCGGTGCACAACCTGCGTCTGCTCAAGCGCCAGGGTCCGCCCGATCCCTGGGCCCTGGCATTTGAGCGCTGGCTGCGGGACACCATCGAGGGCGGCGCCTTCGATGCCCTGGTCGACCCGGCGGCTCACCCGGAGGATTTCGCGCGGGCTCACCCGAGTGTCGAGCACTTCGCCCCGCTGGTGGTCGCCTGGGCGGCCGGCGGGCGAGACCGGCCCGGCAGCCGGTTTGGCGAGGGGTTCATGTACGGCAATCTCGGGATGAGCGGCTACGCCTTTGGGGAGACGCTTCGTCTTAAAGCCGAGGCCCGTCGGCCGGGTGACTGAGAATTAACCGGTCGGCAAGTCCTTCGCAACCCAGTCTGGACCATAGTCTTCTCATGCGCTGGTCACGAGGCCGGCGCGAATCGGTGAAACAAAATCCAGATCGAGGAGAGCAGATATGACCAAGACGAATCGTGCCACTGCGGTCGCAGTTGCGTTGGTGCTGTCCGGCGCGGGGATCGCCTACAGCGTTGCTGGCGCCGCGGCCCCCGAGACTCGGTCAGCGGCCGGGCAGGCTGCCCAGACGGCCAAGGGAGGCGAGGAGGGGCCGTTGCAAATTAGTGAGACCGTTTCCGGCGGGCCGACGGCGCACCAGGCCACGGAGATGTCGCGCGAGGGGCTTGAGGCCGTTCGCGACATCCACATGGCGCGGGTGGCCATCAACGACGGCTACAAGGACAATGCCAAGAAGCTGCTCGACGAGGCCCACGGCCTGCTCGAAAAGGTCAAGAGCGAGGACCGGCCGATGACGGTGACCGAGCAGGTCAAGATCGGCGACAAGGATACCCATTCCGAGAAGAACACCGTCGTCCCCGACACGATTCCGATCCTCTCGGAGCTGCAGGTGGTGGAGGACTTCACCGCCTCGCCCGAGAAGTCGGAGGCGGTGAGCAAGGCGAAGGAGCACTTGGGTAAGGGCGCCCGTGACAAGGCCGTTGAGGTGCTCAAGGCGGCCGACGTAGGCCTGGTCTCCCAGGATTTGAGCCTGCCGCTATCCGACACCATGGCCCGCGTGGACCAGACGCTCAAACTCATCGCCGGTGACAAGCTCTACGAGGCCAACCTCGAGCTCAAGAAGGCCCTGGACGGCCTGGTGCGCGAGACCACGGTCCTGGTGCAGCCGGCGTTGGCCGCGGTCCAGCCCGCAACCAAGAGCCCTGACAGCGCCCAGCCAAAGGCCACGAACTGATCCACGGCCGAAGGCCTCTGGAGACCGAATCGATCCTGGCCCCTAGATCCGCGCCCCCGTTGAGCCCGCTGCGGGGGCGCGGGAGCTGGAGTCCCGGGCAGGGCTCAATATCCCTACCAAAGGGGCCAGCCGTTTCGCAGCGCTGACCCAAACACGGCGATTGGCGCACATGGACGTGGGAACCTATTTTTCGGTTCAGCGGCGCCTACTACGCTGACATCTCTGACCAGGCCAGCGCGGGGAAGACCTTGCGGCCGAAAGCATCCGACTGGACACGGCTGAACCCCCAATTCCAACCCATGACGGCAGTCGGCAGTTGATGGGCGGGACGGCCCGGCCCCACCCGGGCGATACCCATTAGGCCCACCCATCGTAGGCTTGTATTCGCGCCGACCGGACATTAGCTGGACGTCATGGCAAACGTGATTCCGTCCAGCGAGCGTTCATGTCCAACTCACTCTCCAACCTTTACCCGTCGCCCGCCCGCGATGCGCTGCGCCGACCTGACAACCCAGGGGATCGGCGGGCGACCGGAACCGCCTCATCGCGCCCCTGGATCCTGATCCCACGCCGTCGGGAGGGCTCCGACCCGTCTGCGGGTGCGGTGACTGGACGGCCGCGCCGGTACTTCGACCTCGAAACCGACGATGTTTGACCTGGGCATCTACTCGACAGGTCTGGCCGCGGCCTTGTTCCTCGGACTGATCGCCTGGCTGGTCCACATTCCGCTGCGCAATGCCGGCGTGGCGGATTCCTTCTGGGCCCTATTCTTCATCGCATCGGGCGGTGTCTATCTCATGACCGCCCCGGAGGTCGGGGACCGCTCCTATCTGGTCCTTTTCCTGGTCACCCTGTGGGGAGCGCGACTCAGCGCCTTTGTCACCCGACGCAACTGGGGCCAGGGAGAGGATCGCCGTTATGCCGCGATGCGCGCCGATCACGAGCCGGAATTCTGGTGGAAGAGCCTCTATCTGGTCTTCGCCCTCCAGGCCATCCTGGCGTGGATCCTTTCGCTGTCACTGCACGCCGCCATCCTGAGCCCGGCACCGCTTGGCTGGGTGGACTACGCGGCACTCGGCCTGTGGCTCCTCGGTCTCTTCTTCGAGGCGGTTGGCGATCAGCAGCTCGCCGATTTCAAGGCCCGACCCGAGAACCGTGGTCGGGTCATGGACCAGGGACTCTGGCGCTACACCCGCCACCCGAACTATTTCGGCGAGGCCTGCATCTGGTGGGGCTTCTACCTGTTCGCGCTGGCCGCCGGCGGCTGGTGGTCCATCGTCTCGCCGGTCCTGATGACCTGGCTCCTGCTGCGGATCTCGGGCGTCGCCCTGCTGGAGAAGGACATCGCCGAGCGCCGCCCCGCCTACCGAGACTACATCGCCCGAACCAACGCCTTCATCCCCGGCCCCCCACGGGGCGCCCGGGCCTGACCACAGGAGCCCAGCGAGATGCGTAGCCGCTTGATCGACCTAATCCTCTTCGGACTCGTTGTGACTATGTCCGGGGCCGCCAGCGCCTCGGCCGAGACCCTGCGATTCAAGGTCTACCTCGACGATGACCCCATCGGCGAGCACAGCTTCCAGGTCTCACCCAGGGGCCAGGAGGAGCAGGTGCTTTCCCGTGCGCGCTTCGACGTGGAGGTGCTGATCTTCACCGCCTACCGCTACCGTCACGAGAGCCGTGAGCTGTGGCGCGACGGCTGTCTGGAGCGCATCCAGGCCAGCACCGACGACAACGGCACGGACTTCGCCGTCGACGGGCGGCGGGTCGGTGGTGCGCTGGCCGTCGAGATCAACGGACAACCCGAACGCCTGCCTGCCTGTGTCTCCACCTTTGCTTACTGGGACCGGGACTTGCTGGAGCGTCCGCGCCTGCTCAACCCCCAGACCGGGGAGCTCGTCAAAGCCCGGCTGGAGCCGGAAGGCAAGGACCGGCGGGTCTATCGGGGGCGCGAGGTCCAAGCGGATCGCTACCGGCTCAAGGCCGACGAGTTGGACATCACACTCTGGTACACCAGCAACGGCGACTGGATCGGACTCGAAAGCGACACCGGCAAGGGCCGCACCCTGAGGTACGAGCGGCTGTGAAGACCCGTACCCTCGTCTCCCGTCTTTGGCTCGCGGCCCTGATAGGGGCCACCATGTCCGCCTGCACCGCTCTGGAGGAAACCCCCATGGAGACCGTCCCTCAGGTCGACCTGCAGCGTTTCATGGGCGACTGGTACGTGATCGCCAACATCCCGACCTTCGTCGAGAAGGGCGCCCACAACGCCGTCGAGTCCTACGCCCTGAACCAGGACGGCACAGTCGCCACCACCTTCCGGTTCCGCAAGGACACCTTCGACGGCCCCGAGAAGGTCTACCACCCCAAGGGATTCGTGGTCCCCGGCACCGGCAACGCCCGCTGGGGCATGCAGTTCATCTGGCCCTTCAAGGGGGACTTCCGCATCATCTGGCTGGAGCCCGACTTCAGCATCACCGTCATCGGTCGGCAGAAGCGGGACTACGTCTGGATCATGGCCCGCGCGCCACAGATCCCGGAGGCAAAGTACGCAGAAATCCTGGCCTTCCTAAACCGCGTCGGATACGACACCACCAAGATCCAGCAGGTCCCCCAGCACTGGCCGGGTTGAGCCACGCTCTCCCGCGGGTGTGGCGCAGCAAGTCGCCCCGGCAACCAGGAAATCGCTCCTGTGCGCCGGACCCACCACAGGATCGCGTAATCCAAAGAGGCGTATCCCAGGGTCGGTAAGCGCACCGAACTCACCAATACCCCTCCACAAGGACGCCCGCGGGTAAGTGGGCGCCGTCCGCGATTTCACCTTGCCGGTAGGGACTCCAGTTCCCTATGCTCCCCGCTCGTTCGTCACCGGCCCGCCTCCCCCACCCGATGACCCCTGACGCCTGGCTCAAGGCCCAGACCCGGCTGGCCGGTCGCACCCTGCCGCTTGCGATCGGACTCCAGATCGTCAATGGCGGCCTGATCGTGGCCCAGGCCTGGCTGATCGCCCTGGTCCTGAACGCCGTGACCTTCCATGGCGCTGGGCTCGAGCAGGTGCGGCCCTGGCTCTGGGCCCTGCTCGCCCTCTTCGCCGCGCGAGCCGTCACCGCGTGGTCCGCCGAGCAGACTGCTGTGCACGCCGCGGCCAAGGTCAAGGTGGCCGTGCGGGACCGGGTCTATCGCCGAATCCAGGCACTGGGACCGGCCTATCTCTCGGGCGAGCGCAGCGGCGCCCTGGTGGAGAGTCTCACCAAAGGGGTCGACGACCTGGATGCCTTCTACGCGCGCTATCTGCCCGCCGTAGCGCTGGCGCTGGCCCTGCCGCTCGGCATCCTGCTGCTGGTGCTGCCGCTCGACTGGCTCTCCGCCCTGGTGATGCTGGTTACGGCCCCGCTGATCCCGTTCTTCATGATCCTGATCGGCAAGGGTGCGGAGCACCTCAACCGGCAGCAATGGACCCAGCTCAGCCGCCTGGGCGCCCACTTCCTCGACGCCATACAGGGTCTGCCCACCCTCAAGCTCTTTGGGGCCAGCGGGCGCGAGGCCGAGTCACTGGCCCGGGACTCGGAGGCCTACCGGGTGGGGACCATGCGGGTGCTGCGGGTGGCCTTCCTGTCCTCGGCGGTGCTGGAGTTCTTCGCCACCGTGAGCATCGCCATCATCGCGGTCTTCATCGGCTTCCGGCTCTACCGGCTGGAGCTTCCGGTGCCCGACTGGATGGGGGTCCCGGACATCGGCTTCCTGCACGGTTTCTTCATCCTGCTGCTGGCCCCGGAGTTTTACCAGCCGCTGCGCAGTCTCGGCACCCACTACCACGGGCGCATGGAGGCCACGGCCGCCGCGGAGCGGCTGATGGAGATCCTGGGAGACCACACACAGATCCAGCCGGCGCCCGGGCACACCCAAGTCCTTCACCGGGCGCCGCCTCCCGCCCGGGCAACACCGCTGACCATCCGCTTCAAGGACGTCCAATTCAGCTACGAGGCGGGGCGCGAGGCCCTGCGCGGTCTGTCCGTTGAGATCCAGCCAGGGGAGCGCCTGGCCCTGGTGGGTCCGAGCGGTGCCGGCAAGACCACCTTCATCAACCTGCTGCTCGGCTTCATCCGGCCCACCGAGGGGACCATCCACGTCAACGGCGAGGACCTCACTGGAATCGACCTCACCGACTGGCGGCGCCGGCTCGCCTGGGTGCCCCAGTCCCCGCGGCTTTTCCAGGGCAGCATCGGCG
Organism: uncultured Gammaproteobacteria bacterium; assembly: GCA_963698355.1. GTDB lineage: Bacteria > Pseudomonadota > Gammaproteobacteria > Chromatiales > Chromatiaceae > Thiodictyon. The sequence goes on from CAVOQO010000003.1 coordinate 99,982, forward strand.
ACAACATTCGGCTCGGCATTCCCGAGTCCGACCCTAGGTCCCGCTCGGAGTCCATCCTCGCCGCCGCCCGCCGTGCGCGGGCCGACGCCTTCATCGGGGCCCTACCCAGGGGCCTCGACACGCAGGTCGGCGAGCGTGGGGCAGGGCTCTCGGGCGGGCAGATCCAGCGCATCGCGCTCGCCCGCGCCTTCCTGCGCGACGCCCCTTTCGTGATTCTGGACGAGGCCACCGCCAACCTGGACCCGGAAAGCGAGCGCCTGGTCCAGGCGGGCATCGACGATCTGGCCCAGGGGCGCACCCTGATCGCCATCGCGCACCGCCTGGAGACCGTCCGCAAGGCGGACCGCACCCTCGTGCTGGACGAGGGGCGGCTCGCCGAGTCCGGCACCCACGACAGCCTGCTCGCCGCCGGGGGACTCTACAGTCGGCTGCTCGGCGACCGGCCGGAAACCGTTGCGAGCGGCGTCGCCGAGGCCGTGTTGTGAGGGAGCTGCTGCGTCTCTGGAGGCTGTTCGCGCCCTATCGGTCCTGGATGTGGCTTGGGGTCGGTGCGGCCCTGGTGACCCTACTCGCGAACGTGATGCTGATGGCGGTCTCCGGCTGGTTCATCACCGCCATGGCGGTGGCCGGTGCGGCGGGAGTGACCATGAACTATTTCACCCCCGCCGCGCTGATCCGCGCCGGGGCCATGCTGCGCACCGCCGGCCGCTATGGGGAGCGGCTCGCCACCCATGAGGCGACGCTGCGACTGCTCTCCGGCCTGCGGGTCTGGTTCTATGGCCATCTGGAGCCCCTGGCCCCGGCCGTGCTCCAGCGCTTCCACAGCGGCGACATCATGAGCCGCATCCGCTCGGACGTGGACGCCCTGGACAACCTGTATATCCGCGTGCTGGTGCCGGTGCTGGTGGCGGTGCTGGGGGCCCTGCTGTCCCTCGGCTTCCTGCTTCTGTACGACTGGCGGATCGCGACCTTGGGTCTCGGCTTCCTGGTTGTGGCAGGCGTTCTGGTGCCCCTTTGGTCCCAGCGTCTCGGGGCCGAGCCGGGGTCGCGGATTGCCCGCGTCCAGGGTGAGCTGCGCACCGCCTGCATCGACGGGCTCCAGGGCCTGGCAGAGCTCCAGGTGTGCGGGGCGGGCGAGCAGCAGGCGGCCCGCATCGACCAACTGAGCGGGGTCTTGGCGGCGGACCAGGTGCGGCTCGCCGGTTACGCCGGCATCGCCCAGGGGGCCGTGGGACTTTGCGCCGACCTCAGCCTCTGGGCATTACTCTGGCTCGCCATCCCACTGGTTCAGGACGGACGCCTGCTCCCGCCCCAACTCGCCATGCTGGCGCTGTTCACGCTGGCGAGCTTCGAGTCCGTCGCCCCATTACCGCTCGCCTTCCAGCAGCTCGGCCGCGCCCTAGCCGCCGCCCGCCGGCTTTTCGCCCTGGCGGACGCCAAGCCGGCGGTACGCGAGCCCGCCGAGCCCTCCCCGGTGCCGCAGCGATTCGACCTGGAGATCCGAGACCTCGGCTTCGCCTACCCGGGCTCGGCGCAGCCTGCTCTGGACGGTCTCAGCCTCCAGGTCCCTCAAGGGGGACGACTGGCGGTGGTAGGGACCAGTGGCTCCGGAAAAAGCACCCTGCTCAATTTAATCCTGCGCTTCTGGGAACCGGACCAGGGGACCATCCGCATTGGCGGCGAGGACATCGCCCTCTTCCGCGGTGACGACCTCCGTCGCCACGTCACCCTGGTCAGCCAGCACACACACTTGTTCGATGCCAGCATCCGCGCCAACCTGCTCGTCGCCAACCCGGAAGCCACCCAGGCAGCGCTGGAGCAGGCCTGCCGCGTCGCCCAGATCCATGACTTCGTCGCCGCACTGCCGGAGAGCTATGACACCTGGGTGGGGGAAACCGGTGTGCGCCTCTCCGGCGGCCAGGCCCGGCGCATCGCCATCGCCCGCGCCCTGCTGCGGGACGCGCCCATCCTGCTGCTGGACGAGCCGACCGAGGGCCTGGACGGCGAGACCGAGCGGGCCCTCATGGGCGCCCTGGGCCGGCTCATGGCCGGGCGCAGCGTCGTACTCATCACCCATAGGCCCCTGGGGCTCAACTGGGCCGACCAGATCGTGGTGCTCGACCAGGGACGGGTAGCCCGTCTCAATGGCGGCTCTCCCGTTGTGCCCGGGCCCTGACGCCGCACCGGTTCCCGGGATAGACGCATGCACGGGACGATCGACGTGAGATCTGCGCCGCGGTTGGTCTGTCGTCTTCGACTACCGGCGGCCCTCACCTAACCGGTTGGGGTTCCGCACTGTTTTCGAGGGAATCCCCCGCCGCCGCGTAACTATCCGGCTCCGGCTCCTCCCCTACGGGCGTATCGCTGGCAACTGAATCCTCTTCGGCCAGCCTGACGGTGCCGTCCGCAGCCGTGGTGGTATCCTGGAATAGCACCTTGGTGATGCGGTGCTTGTCCATTTCCAACACTTCCAGGCGCCCGCCGTCCATGAGCACCTCGTCGTTGATCGACGGGATGCGTCCAAGCTCGTGGTATATCAATCCACCCAAGGTGACGAAATCGCCTTCCGGGAAGGGAAAGTTTACCAGCGGCTCGAGGTCCGAGGTGCGGATACCCGCATCGATGATGTACTGGCTGCCGGTGAGCTTCTTGACGTAGCGGTGTTGGTGCTTGGTGAACTCGTCGGCATATTCGCCAACGATCTCCTCGAGGATGTCCTCCAGCGTGATCATGCCGGCGGTTCCGCCGTATTCGTCGAGCACAACCGCCAGTTGCTGCCCGGATCGCTTGAATTCCTTCAATAGGTCGCTCAGCGGCTTGGTCTCAGGGATGATGTACAGCGGCAGCATGATGTCGCTGACGGGCCTTTGTTTGACGGAGAGTACATCGTCCGTATCCGCCAGGCACTTGAGCAGCTCCTTTATGGCCACCATGCCCACCATGTTGTCTAGGCTGTCCTCGTAGACGGGGTAACGGGCATGCCGGCCTTCCTTGAACAGCTCCAGTGCGTCCCCCACCGTAGCATTCTGGCTAATGGCCGTGACATCGGTCCGAGGGACCATGGCGTCGAGAACCCGTTGTTCGTCCAGGTCGAACACTCCCCGGATCATCTTGGTCTCTTCCGGATTCAGAACGCCTTCCCGTTCGCTCGCGGTCAATATGGTGCGGATCTCCTCTTCCGAGATGGAGAAATGCCCGGCCCCATCCTTGGCCAGGTCGCGCTGACCGAATAACCACAACAGGCCCTCGGAGGACTTGTTCATCACCCAGATGAGGGCGGAAAAGGTGCGGTAGAGGGTGTTGATGGTCCAGGCGACCGCCAGGCTCAAAGGCTCCGCCTTGTGGAAGGCCAGTACCTTGGGCGCCAGTTCGCCACCCACCACGTGCAAAAACGAGATGATGATGAAGCCGAAGGCATAGGCCGCCGTGTGGGCGACGTTAACCACCGCCGTACCGTCGCCGATGGTGTGGGCCAACGCCTCGAATACCGGATCGATGAGCCGTTCCATGGTGGTAATGCCGATGGCGCCCAAAGCCAGGGATACCAGGGTGATGCCGATCTGGGTGACGGAGTAAAAACGCTCCGGCTCATTGTGCAAGAGCTGCACGATCCTGGCCGATTTGTTCCCCATATCGGCCAATTGTTTGATTCTGCTACGCCGGGCCGATGTCAAGGCGATCTCCGAGCCGACAAAAAAGGCGTTTCCGATCACCAGGAGAATAATGGCGGCCAAACTGGCCAGCAGACTCGTATCCATCTCTTCCACCCACGTATGGCAAGGTTTGTCTGTAATGCTGGCGTGTCAGCATCGGCGTGCGGCTGACCCGCACGTGCAAGAGGAGCGACTGAATGCAGGGGTCCGCCGAGCGGATATTCCGTCCGTGCAGGCTGGCGGCGGCATGCGATACCCGCGCCCGTCCCGCGACGCGATTCACTGCCCGGTCCTCGGGTTCCACCCGTGTCGAGTCCGCCAAGTCGCATGTTACGAGAATAAGACAAGGGCGTCAGTCAGTAGAATAGCTGCCAACTGGCCGGATAGGACGGCTCCGTTGGAGGTCTGGCCGCGCGTCTCCGCCAGGTGGCAGAACCCATGCGTGTGTCGGCACTGGATGCGATGCCGGACCACGGCTGGCAGGTACCTGGGACTGACCTGCCGCTCAAGGGCAGGTCGACTGACTACAACGAGTTCTAAGCGGGCTTACAAACCTGCCCCACCGCAGCTGAGGGCGGAGGTACGTGCCAAGCGGCAGAGGTGTAGAGCCGGCTCGCCGGTCGGCTTGTCCCCCGCCTTCGCGGCGCACGACGTCCATCGTCCTGGATCAGACCGCGCCCTGCTGCTGGTCCGGCCGACACCGGGCTTCCGCTTTGATCTCGTCAACGGCGCGCTTCTGCGCTCAGCGGCGCTCGCCTTGGGCGGGGACGGCATCGAGGTGTGCGCCGTGGACGTTGTACCTGCGCTCGACTTCGAAGACGTGGGCGCGGGCCTGCTCGAAGGTCAGGGTATTCGGGGCCGGGTCGGGTTGGGCGCCGAGGCCGTACTCCATGGGGGTGACCTGGTTGGGGACATAAGACGCGCTTCGGGCGTCGATCCAGTCGCCGGTGCGCCAGTCGTTCACCCAGATCTCGGTGGCGGGGTCGTCCTTCGCGGGCTTGTCCTCGAGCCAGGCGAGCGCACAGCCCAGGTCGTCGAAGGCGTGGACGCGCGAGCGCCCCGCCGACTCTCTGACCCTGATCTCGGTGGCATGACGGCGGTCGCTGAGGACCATACGGCAGCGTTCGCAGGTGACGCGGTCCCACTTGACATCCACCGGACCGGTGCCGGGGTCGCCGCAGGAGGCGAGCAGGAGGGCCAAGGCCCAGGAAGCGATCCGCTCAGGCCAGTGCACGCTGACGCCCCTCGGTGATCTCGTCCCAGTGAATGGAGGAGAGCAGGGCCGCGTAACGGGAGAGGAGCCCCAGGAAGCGGAGCCGGTCTGGCCCCGCCACCGATCCGCGCCAGTCGATGCCCCCTTGGCCCGGGGTGAAGCCCCAGGCGGCGATGGCGCGTGCGAAAGCCTCGTCGGGGCGGGTGAGCCTGAGGGTGCAGGCCAACCGGCTCGCCAGATCCACCAGGTCGGCCACCCGGTCGTCCAGCACCACCCGGCCTTGATCCAGCTCGATGACCCGATTCACCAGGGCGGCCACCTCGTCCAGCCGGTGGCTGGAGATCAGCATGGCGGCGCTCGACTGGCGCTCCGCCAACATCTCGAAGAAGACCCGTCTTGCTTCCGGGTCCAGGTTTGCGGCCGGCTCGTCGAGCACCAGGATGTCCGCGGCCCGGCCAAGTGCGACGGCAATCAGGAGCTTTTGCTTTTGGCCACCCGAGAGCTTGACGAAGGGCTGGTTGCGGAAGCCGTCGAGGTCGAGCCCCAGGCGGGCGGCCACGGCGTCGATATGTTCCGGGTCCGCATCGCACAGGCTGGCGGCAAAGCGCACCAGTCGCCCCACGGGCATCCGGAGCGGTGGTGGGAGCTGGGGGACGAAACCGATCCGGGCCAGGACCTCGCGACGATGCTCCCGGGGGCTCAGCCCATCCACGAGGACGCGCCCCTCGTGGAGATATTCCCCCAACAGACAGCGGATCAGGGTGGTCTTCCCAGCGCCATTGGAGCCGACTAGGGCGACCCGATGGCCGCGCTCGATGGTGAGATCGATCCCCGCCAGGACCCGTTGGCGGCGAAAGCGCTTCTCGACGGCCTCGAACTGGATCATGGTGTCACACTAGGCCGCCGAGGCCCTTGATCTTGAAATTGAGCGACGAGGTGGGGCAGACATCCACGCAGAGACCGCAGCGCGTGCAGTCCGCTGCGATATCGGTATCCACGGCCTGTGCGCGCCCGCGGATGGTGACATCCAGCGCATGGGGCACCAAGCATACCTTGCGGCAGTCACCCTCGTGGTGGCAACCCCGAACGTTGTATTGGACCCGTATGGGTGCCCCAAGGCTGCCCACCAGTCCGTACGTGATTCCAATCGGGCACACATAACGGCACCAGGCCCGGCGGGAGACGAAGACCTCGAAGGCGAGGAGGGCGAGCACCCACAGCAGGACGAGGCCAGGTCCGTAGATCAGGGCCCGGCTCAGGATGCCGGTGGGTGAGATGGTCTCGAAGACCGTGTAGCCGGTCACGAGCGCAAGGAGGGCGAAGATGACGAAGAAGACCGCCCGGACTCCGCGGTGAAACTGGAAATCTCGGGCCCAGCCGCGGGCGGCGAGCTTCAGGTGCAGGGACTCTGCCCACTCGGCGATGAGGTGGTAGGGGCAGACCCAGGAGCAGAAGGTCCGCCCCCCAAGCAACCACCAGAGCACGAAGACGGTGGTGGTGCCGATCAACAGGTTCAGGACCACATGCTTGTAGGCCAGCATGACCTGGAGGGCGGAATTCAGGTCCGCCAAGTGGAAGCCGAGGACGCGGGAGGCGGTCAGGGCGCCCTCGACGAGCTGGACGTCCAGGTGGTAGGAGATGGCGAACAACAGGTTGACCAGGATCAGCGTCGCCCAACGGCGGTTACGCCACTTGTGGCGTCCGGGGGAGTGCTCGTGCTTGTGCTCTACCGCGCGCAGTGCCTCTTCCGTGAGCTTCTCCTTGCGCTTCTCCGCATAGATGTTACGCACCTCCACCGGAATCTGTTGCGGTGCGGGCTTGACGGGCCGGGCGCCGATCAGTTGGCGCAGCGAGCCGATGAAATAGCTCATAGGGCCGTCCCCCCGGACTCGGTCTGGCGGTCCGCATCCCGGTCGACATCGACCACGATGGCGGTGGGTCCCACCGGACAGATCATCTCGCACACCCCGCAGCCCACGCAGCCGTCCTTGACCACCGGCATCATCCCCCGGCCGCCGGGCCTGGGCTCCAGGGCGATGGCGTGGCGCGGCGGACACGCGTTTCCCACCTTCTCCGCCACCCGGGCCACCTCGCCGGGTTCCGGGGCCGTCCGCTCGGCGCACTCCGCGATCCGAATCTCGATGGGACATTGGCGCACGCACAGGTCGCACAGGTCCAGGTCGTAGGGGTGTTCCGCCACCGGAATGGGCGTCCAGCGGTCCAACTCCGCGTAGCGCAATTTGCCCCGGAAGTCAGGCCCCCGGGCGAGGCTCTTGAATCCCTTGCCCTGCATGGCTAGACAGGCGTGCGGGCGGTCCAGGCGGGCAAATCCCATGCGGGCGTCTGCCGGGAAGTCGAGGTCATGGGTCAAGGCCCCGGTGGGGCAGGCGAGAACGCATTGCAGCCCGTCGCAGGAGAAGTCGCAGGCCTGGTCGCGTGGCTCGATATGGGGCACGCCCACCCCGACCCCGTCGATCAGGTCAGCAAGCCGGATCGCCTCCACCGGGCATACCTGCACACACTGGCCGCACTTGATGCAGGCGGCCAGGAATCGTTGCTCGTCGAGCAGGTCCTTGATGGCCCCGGGTGGGCGCAACCGCGCATTGGCCGCCCCGATGAGCGGGGTCAGTCCCGCCAGGGAGATGCCGACCATGCCGACGGCGAGACCCGCAGTACGCAGAAACTCGCGGCGGTTTTGTTCCCGCCGGACCTTGCTCAGGGGGGGCTTCGCCGGCTTGCCGATCGATTGTTGGCTCATGACACTGTTCACCTTCATGTGGGTCGGGCTTCAGTCCGACCACGACGCCTGGTGGTATCGGCTAGGCGTTCGTTGAACTAGGGCCCGACTGACCACGCGGCGACGTCTAATCCCTGCCCAGGGACTCGCGCAGGGCACCCAGGGCGTCGAATCCGCCTGAACCCTGGGCGGGTGCAGGTTTCGGCGGCTCGGCCTCCTCGTCGCCGGTGCCACCGGGCAGGGCGACGTTGGATTCGGCGACGGCGATCTTGACCCCAGCGTCCAACAGCGGACGGACGTCGCGCACTAGCAGGTCGGGGGCCGTCAGGGGCGCGAGTCGCTCCAGGAAGTCGATGACCTCGAGCATCGGAGACCCCTTGAAGAACTGCGCCGGGGGTACGTCCATCCAGAGTCGGTCGGAGTAGCTGTAGAGCGCGTAGGGGGTGTCGCCGACGCCGTCGCCGTCGCGGTCGAAGCCCTCATAGTCGTCCCAATAATTGCCCTCCCAGTGATTGCGATTCGCCGTCTTTCCGCCCTCCACCACCACCTGTGTGATGTTCCCCTGGAACTTGTTGCCGATGAAGGCGTTGCCCTGCCAGTCGTTGAGGAAGCGCACCGCCACGCCGTTGTAGGCGATGAGGTTGTCGCGGATGCGGTTGGTGGTCCCGGGTTGATAGGGCGAAACATCCAGGTAGAGACCGACGGCGCAATAGAGGACGCGGTTGTTGTCGATGGTGACGTCCGAGGTCTCCTTGAACCCGATGCCGATGCCGGTCGGCCCAGCGGCATTGGCGATGTAATTGTTGCGGATGGTCACACCGTCGCTGTACATGAGGAAGATGCCAACCGTGTTGCCCTCGTAGTGGTTGTCCTCCACGTGATTGGTCTGGGCGTACATGAAGTGCAGCGAATAGCGCCCGCCGCGGGCATCGTTGCGGGCAATCAGGTTGTCGCGCGAATACCAGACCACGGTGTCTCTGGAGTCGCGGATCACGTTGTCCGTTACCTTGTTCCGGAAGCTGTACCAGAGGCGGACGGCGTCCCCCCGCACCCCGAGGTCCACGCGCTTGGAGGAGATTCGGTTGCGCCGGACGATGTTGTCCTCGGACTGCTGCAGGTCGATGCCGAAGAGGCAGTCGTCGATGAGGTTGTCCTTGATGACGTTGAAGTTGCCGCGCACCTGCACGCCGGAGTCGATGTCGTTGTGGGAGTCTCCGGAGTTGGTCAGGTGTAGCCCCTTGAGTGTGGCCCCGCTGGTCTGGAGGACGACCACGGTGCCCTTGCCCCCGCCGTCGATGGTGACCTTGCCGCCGCCGTCGATGGTCAGCGGCTTGTCCACCACGACCGGCCCGGCATAGATGCCGGGCTCCGGTGTCAGCGCCGCACCCGCGGCCGCTGCGTCGACCAGCGGCTGAAAAGGCGGGTAGCCGGCCCAGGCCAGGGCGGGGAAGAACAGGAGCGTCCAAACCAGGAGGGCTGAGCGGATAGGGCGAGCGGCAAGACGGTCCCCAGCTGAACGCACATGAGCTCCGAGGAGAACAAGGCCGGCATCGTCGTCGGGGCGCGGGAACCTGCCCTTTCCCGATGACTTCAGATCCACGTCACGTGAGCGCGCATCATGCTTCAGGTTCTTCATTCGCGACGACCCCCGTGCGTCTGCGGACGGACTATCCCCTCAATTCCTTGCGCCGCAGCAGGGCCGCGACCGCCAGCAGGGCCGAGGTCAGGAGCATGAGTCCGAATCCCCAGGAGGGGTAGGAGTGGGTGGCGAACTGCGCCACCTTGCCGTCACCGAAAACAGTGGGCATGAAGGGCTTGACGGTGAAGGCCCCCATGGCGTTCAGGCTGTGACCGTACCACCAGAGCCAGGCTGAATAATCGATGAGGAAGAACAGCGGCAGGGCCATGGGCACCAGGATCAGCAGCCAATAGAGCGGACCGCCGGTGCGCCGCGCCCCCCACAGCAGGAGCAGCATGGCGCCCAGGAGCAGCCAGGGCAACGCATGACCCACGGCAGACATGGTTGCCACCATGGGGCGAATCTCCTCCGGGTTGTTGAAGTAGCGGCCCAGGCTCTTGCCGTAATGCCACGCCATGATCTGGGAGCCGCTACCGGTCCAGGGCGCCGTATCTGTTTGCCGCGAGCGCTGCAGATCCTGCTGGTAGGTGACCCTCAGGCTGTCCATCAGTGCCGCCTTCTCTGACTTGCCGGCCGCGTGCGTGGGCGCTGCGGGCGCAGAAGGCTCGGCGCCGGGTGCAGTCTTGGCCAACTCCGCCTTGAGCTGGGCGATGAGGGCCTCGCCGGCGGACATCTTTACCTCGGACTCCTCGCCCTTACCCGCCTCCTGATCGAGGGAGGTCACCAGGGCGCGCACGAAGCCGGTGCTCTGCCAGTGCAGCCCCTCGGGTGCGTAATAGGCGGCGAACATCCACGTGAGGATAACGGCGAACCCGAGACCCATGACCGCGACTCGAGCCACGGACCAGGGTACCGCGAAACCAATCAGCATCACTCCCAGCATGGCGATCAGAAAGGGCGAGAAGGTCTTTTCGATGACACCGCCCGCGGCAATGGGGTACATGCCCACATAGTGATTGATCGTGTCCATCTCATGGACGCAATCCAGGGCCTCCTCCTCTTGAATCTCGGCGTTTTCCACCTTTTGACAGCCGTTGAAGACGCCGTTCATGTGGAAGTGGATGCGCACACCGTCGGGGAATGCCTCGGGAGGGTAGTTGGGCGCGGTGAGCGATACCCACCATACAGGCGTGAAATAGATAATCGCGAGTAGGCCGACCGCGATGAGTGACAGCAGCCCGATGACGAGATCGTGTCGCCCGCTCGCTTGCACTTTCATGTTGGGTACCGCTTGACGGACTGGGGTTTGGGCACGGCCGCGCAGGATAGACGCATCCCACGGCGGCCGACCGGTGGGAGACGGCAATCAGTCGAAGTCCGGATTCTTCCAGTCCGCCGACGGGGCCATCTTGTCCGCCGGGGGCTTGATGCGCGAGGCGTAATCGCATACCGCCAGCAGCTGCTGCTCGGTGAACTCGTGCACCTGCTTGACCATGTCCGGATTGGCGTTCTTGCGCTGGCCCGCCTTGATCTCGCGAAACTGGCGCAGGATGTACTCGTAATGCTGGCCCTGGAGCTTGGGATAGAACTTCTCCGCGTCGCCTTGGCCGTTGTCGCCGTGGCAGCGCACGCAGTTGTCCGCGTAGAGCTGTTTGCCCAGCTCCAGGTCCGTGCCGGGACCCACGCCGTTATCCGGGGTCATGGGCAGCTTGGCCATGTAGGCGACCACGTCCGCCAGGGCCTGGGGGCCGCCGATGGAGCTGGGCAGGGCGAAGGGGTACATGGTGGGGTTGTTGCGGTTGAGAGCGCGGATGTCGGCGAGCTGCTTGATGATGACGGTTCCATGCTGCCCGGCCAGCTGCGGAAAGGTCCCGTCCTTGGTGCCCCAGCCCTCGGGCAGATGACAGGCGGAGCAGACCTCGTAGACGTCGCGCCCGTTCTCGGGATCGCCCACGAGGTGCATCGCCTCATCTTTTTCGCCGCCGGCCTCGTTCCAGGCCAATGCGGCGCCGCTCAAGGAGAGGGCTGCCGCAAGGGCCGCAACGGTGCGTGTGGAGTGCTTCATGTTGGTGCTCCAAGTTTGGGTGGGATGGAGTCGAGCGACCCGATGGTTGCCCTGGTACGCACAGGATAGGCTAGCCCCAGCGTTCACTCCTTGACCGTGGTCAAGCGGTTAATTCACTGAAAAAACGGCCATTTGTCCGGGAATATGGTCAGGTCTGGTGCGTGCCGCTGTGTCGGGAGACCTGCATCGTAGGAGAAACCGGGCATCGGCGGACGGGCGGGACCCTAGTCCAGGGTCCCGAGCCAGTTGGCGACGGCCCGCATCTCCTCGTCGCTCACCAAGTGCATGATCCCCTTCATGGCCGCGGTCTGACCGTTGGAACGGGCGCCGCTCTTGATGTCCTGCATCTGGTTGTAGGCGTAGTCGGGGTTCTGGCCGGCGAGCTTCGGATAAATGGGCAGGATCGGCGTCTTGGCGTCCTTACCGTGGCAGGCGATGCAGGTCTTCTTTACGAAGACCTCGGCTCCGTCGAGGTCGGCGGCGGGGAGGGCGAACGGGGCGGCAAGGAGCGCCACCATCAGCGGCGCGGTCAGCGTGATGAATTTCATGGGACACCTCGCAAAAGTCGGGGGCGCATGGCGCCCCCGGGATCGGGTCTTGGTGGAAGGTAGGGGCGGCAGTTGCCACCCCAGCCGCTGGACCTCACTTGGTTGGGGCCGCGGCCTCGTCCAGCAGGTTCTTGGCGCGCAGACCGAGATCCGCGGCCTTCACCTGGTACTGCCACCACTGGTTGGCCCACAGCATGGCGTTCTGCCAGTCCTGGGTGCCGGCGGCCGCCTCGGCCTTGGCGCGGGCCTCCTTGGCGAAGCCGAGCTGGTCGGTGGCGTCCTCCACCAGGGCCAGGACCGTCGGGTTGGACTTGAAGTCCTTGCTCGTGATGTAGGCCACCACCTGATCGATGACCCCCTGGGTGTCGAGGTTGGTCTTGACCTGGGTGTCATAGTCCGCCTGGGTGTAGAGCGTGCCCTCCACCATCTTGGCCTCTGTGGCCTGATAGCCCTTGGGCTGGACCAGCAGGTAGCCCTGCATCTCCAGGTGCAGCGCCGAGCAGAACTCGGTGCAGTAGTAGGGGTGGACGCCGGGCTTCTCGGCGACGAAGGTGACACTCGCGGTCTTGCCGGGCTCGATGGAGAGCTGGACGTTCTCACCATACATGGCGAAGCCGTGGACCTCGTCCTCCGCTCGCTCCAGGTTGGTCAGGTGGATGGCGACGGTGTCGCCCTCCTGTGCCTCGATGATCTCCGGGTTGATGTGGGAGCGGATCACCGTGCCCTTGACGGTGACGGTGCACTTGCCCTCGGCGTCGCAGCTACGCTCGGTGGACTCGCGTCCCGCGCGGGTGGCAAACGGGGACTTCTCGTCGGTACGGCTATTCCAGCCGGACTTGTAACGCACCTCGGGCTTGAGCTTGTCGGCCTTGATGGCGACCACGTAATGGGGCTCGCCGAGTGGCAGCGGCATGTCATAGAGAAGCTGCATCTTGTCGTTGCTGATGTCGATCAGCTGATGGTTCTGGGGGTGCAGCGGGCCCACCGGGTTGAAGCGGTCGATGGCCAGCTTGTTCAATGCCACCAGGTACTTGCCGTCCGGATTGACGCTGTCGCCCTCCATGGTCACGAGGTGGCCGATGTTGTAGTGGATGGCCAGCTTGTCCAGGACCTTGCCCTCGCAGTAGTCGTACTTTGCGACCATGGAGTCCACATACAGCGAGGTGTAGGCGATACAGGGCTTCGAGTCGAACTGGGTGTGCAGAGGCCCTAGACCCAGGTTGATCTGATGCTCGAGGGCATCGGCGATGGCGATGATCGGGATGCCGTAGGGATCCTTACCCTCGAACTTGCCCTCTGCGATGGCCTTCTGGATCTTCTCGAAGCTGAACACGGATACGTGGCTGTCCAGCTTGCCCGAGACGATGAGGTACTTGCCGTCCGGGGTCACGTCCACGCCGTGGGGGCTCTTGGGCTCCGGAATGAGATAGAGCAGACCCTCGGCGACCGCCTGCTCCATGGGGATGTAATACATCCCGCGCTCCTGGCGCACCTTACCGGCCTTGACCAGTTCTTCGGCCTTTTTCCAGTTGGTGACATGCAGGAAGTCCGTGTCCTTGGAGGAGCAACCGGCTTCGAAGGGCGGGCGCCCACGCTCGATGCCGCCCACGTAACGCTCGGTGCAGAAGGAGTTGGTGAAACCCCAGCCGTAGCTCGGGCCCTTGCCGGCGTCGGAGAGGTCCTGGCTGTAAGGGGGCAGCTCGAAGACCATGGACTTCTCGGGTACCAGCCGGCCCTTTTCCTTATCGAAGGACCAGTAGGTGAGGCCGCCGCGGTACTTGTCGTTGAATTCCTCGAGCGGCACGAATCCGTCTTCTAGCAGCGGGGCGGCATACTGGGTCGCCTCCATCACGTACTCGGTGTTGGGGGTGACGAAGGCACCGCCGTGCTCGGACTTGAAGAAGGGGTTGACGACAATCTGCTTGGTCTCGAAGTCGTGCAGGTCGATGACCGCCACCCGCGGGTTGGCCTTGTCGTTGATGAACAGGTAGCGTCCGTCATAGTCGCCCTCGGTCTCGGAGAAGGCGGGGTGGTGGGTGTCGCCGTAGTTGATGTCCTTGCCGCGGATGCGTCCCTGGGCCAGCACCGCCTTTGACTCGTCGTCAAACCCATAGCCCTGCCAGGGCTCGGGGGTGAAGACGCCGATGTACTTCAGGATGCGCATGGACGGGATGCCGTAGACGATGACCTGCCCGGACTGACCGCCGGAGGAGAAGGCCAGATACTCGTCTCGCCCGCCGGTTGGCGTATAGGTCTTGGCCGCCGCAAGGAGGTCCTTCTCGGTGAGTCCGCGCCGCTCCATGACTGACTTGAGGTCCTCCGCGGACCAGGCGCTGGTCGCGGCCCCCGCCGCCAGAATCAGCCCGGCCGCGAAGGCCAGACGATTGATGTGGGTTCGCATTCGCTCCGCCCTCCGATTAGTCAAAACGCAACGTGATCCCTGAGTCGGGAACAGGCGGAGGCTAGGAGGAGAGGCCTGCCTTCGACTTGATCTAGGTTAAGACCCGCTGGGCGCTGCGTCATTACGCGCAGGTCTTGTTGATCCAGATCAGCTGCGCGCGCGGATCAGGCGCCGACACAGGATCGGCGTTCCCAGGATGCTCGGGTTTGACGGCAGTCAAGTGTCCAGGGCGGCCCCGGCCTTAAGGTTGCCCCAAAAGACCGGAGAATACCCATGCCCGAGATTCCAGTCCCCGTCGTCCGCGCGACCCCGTCCATCCTCGCGCTCGGCTTTCGGCCCTTCTTCCTCGCCGCCGGGCTCTGGGCCCTGATCGCGCTGCCACTTTGGCTCATGGCCCTGCGGGGCTGGCTGCCGGCCCAGTCGTACTACCAGGGCGCTGCCTGGCATGCCCACGCGATGCTGTTCGGTTACGCAACGGCGGTGATCGCTGGGTTTCTGCTCACCGCCAGCCGCAACTGGACCGGGATGGCAACGGCCTCAGGGACCGAGCTGGGGGCCTTGGTGGCGCTTTGGCTCGCCGGGAGGCTTGCTCCCTGGCTGCCCCTGCCCGGCCACTTGACCGCAGTGATTGACCTGTCTTTTCCGCTGGTCCTGGCCTTGACTCTGATCAGGCCCCTCTGGTTTGGCCCCAATTCAGTCAATCGGGTCTTCCTGGGCCTCTTGGTCGGCATGAGCGGTGCCTCGCTGCTGGTCCATCTGCAGGTGTTGGGCATCACCCAGTCCGGCGCCATCATCGGCGACAAGCTGATGTTGGGCCTGATCCTGATGACGCTGTTGATCGTCGCCGGACGCATCATGCCGTTCTTCACCCGCTCGGCGGTCCCAGCCGCGGCGCCGGTCGTGCGCCCCTGGGTCGAGGGCCTGACCTTCGGTCTCTCCGCCCTGTGGGTCCTGAGTGACGCGGTGAGCCACACGAGCCCCCTCACCGGCGTGCTCGCACTCGCGGTCGCGGCGGTGCAGTGCATCCGTCTGCTCGGTTGGCACGACCGCCGAGTATGGGGCGACGCGATGCTCGCGGTACTTTTTGGCGGCTACCTGTGGCTGGTTTTGGGATTCGCCCTGAACGGACTGGCGCACCTCGGCCTCGTCCCCGCCTTTCCCGCGCTGCACGCCCTGACCGTCGGGACCATCGGCGTATTCACCCTGGGGATGATGTCCCGCGTGACCCTTGGTCATACGGGGCGGCCGTTGCGGGCCCCGCCCCTCATGGTTGGCGCCTTTGCGGCGCTGAATCTGGCGGCCTTGGCTCGGGTGGTGGCCCCCTTGTTATGGCCCCGGGCCTATGCAGACTGGCTACTACTCTCGGGCATCCTCTGGGTGCTCGCCTTCGGGGCCTTCCTTTGGGTCCACGGTCCCATGCTGGTGAGACCCCGCGCGGACGGGCGACCTGGCTGACAGGCGCTGGGTCCGAACCGGGCTATCCAATCGAGATCACGGCTGTGCCGTGATCACGGCACAACGGCGGCGTGCAAGGCGTGCGGCGTGGCTGGTGCCGGCGGTTGGACGCGTCACATTGAGCTGCGGGGGCAACAGGCAATATCCGGCCATGAATGGACCGCCGGTCCATGGCGAATCGGTGATCTCACCGGTCATGCTCATCGGTCAGGCCCCCGGGACCAAGGAGATCGAGCAGGGCCGGCCCTTCTGCTGGACCGCCGGTAAGACCCTGTTCCGGTGGCTCGCCTCCATCGGGCTCGACGAGCCGGCCGTTCGCTCCCGGGTCCTGATGAGCGCGGTGTGCCACTGCTTTCCTGGCAAGAATCCCAAGGGCGGGGACCGGGTGCCGGATCGGTTGGAGGTGGAGACATGCTCGGGCTGGTGGCGCGGTGAGCTAGAGCTTTGCCGCCCGCGGCTGATCATCCCGGTGGGCAAGCTCGCAATCGCGCAGTTTCCCGAGCACCTCAAGGACGGAGGCCGTCTCAACGACCTGGTTGGACAGCAATGGCCCTATCGGTCTGAGACCGGTATCGAGGCGGACCTGATCCCACTGCCGCACCCCTCCGGAGCCTCCACCTGGTTCAAGATGGAACCGGGAAAGCGACTCTTACCCCAGGCACTGGCGCTGATCGGTGACCATCCGGCCTGGCGCTCCCTGCTCGACGCCAACGCCTCTAACGGCTGACTCATTCAATAGTCAGCGGCCAAGCACGTGACGACCAAGGCGGTGACGTTGTCCCGTCCGCCGTGCTCGCAGGCCTGTTGAACGAGTGACTGGGCGGCGGCGTCCGGTTCCTGGGCGTCAAGTGCGCCGGCGATCTCTCGAGCATTGAGCTCTCGGAAGAGTCCGTCGCTGCACAATAGATACCGGTCACCGTTCTGAGGCCGCTCGATCCGACCGTCCACTTCCAGCGGCGTGTCGCTTCCCACGGCACGCAGCAGGACGTTGGAGGACGGGTGATCGTCCGCCTGCTCGGAGGTGATCACGCCGGAGTCGACCATGACCTGAACCTGACTGTGGTCGGAGGTGAGCTGGGTGAGCTCGCCACCGCGCAGCCGATAGGCCCTGCTGTCGCCCACCCAGAGAACGGCACAGCGGCCGCCGACGGCCAGCAAGACGACCACGGTGCTGCCTGTGAGATCGCCGCCGAGGAGCGCCCCCCGATCCAGCAGCCGCTGGTTCACTGCCTGCAGCTTCTCCCGAACTGCCGCCGCCCCGGAGCCGAGCAGGCGGGGGTGGGTCAAGCCGCCGAGGGCCTCGACAATGGACTGGCTCGCCAGTGCGCCGTCGCTGTGCCCGCCCATGCCGTCCGCGACGGCCCACAGGCCCAGGTCTGAGCGGTCCAGGAAGGCGTCCTGGTTGACGGCGCGGACCCGACCCCGATCCGTCGCTGCCCCCGATTTCCAACGCAGCGGAATCGGCGCCGGGCGACCCAACGCGGCCATCAGGTCCCTCCGAGCTGCAGCCAGCCACGGCTAGCCCAGTCGCCCGCGAGCAGGGCCGTATAAGCATCGGGGGCGGGTAGGCCCTGGCAGGCAAGCAGGGTGGGGGCGACTCGCTCGGAGCCGGAGGTCCACCACAGGCTGTAGGCGAAGAACACGTCCTCCAGTGCGCGCGCAAGAAGCACCGGGCATGCCTTCGGAAGATCGGCCGGCGTCGCGACCTCGATCTGCCAGGCGTCCCCCCTGGTCGGTCCAGACGAATCCTGGGGCCGGGCAGCCGCAGCCGTGGCGGGAGCCGGAAGCTGGAGCACCGAGTCCTCGAATGCCTCGAGGGTGAGTCCGTCGTCCAGGCTGGAGAGTACGGTGTGCTCGGCCCGCTCGAACCAGCCGGGGCTGCACAGCTGCTGAAAGGGATCGCTGTCCTTCTCCAGCGCCCGGGCCAGGGTTAGCGGGAAATAGCGACCCACCCGGTCGACGCTGGGCATCAGCACGCCGGCCCAGCCCGACTGGCCGACGATTCCTGGGCTCAGCGTGAAGCGCCACAAGGGGCTGGTCAGGTAGGTATCGAGCCAATCCTCAGCAAGCTCCGCCTGGCTGGCGGCCAACGACTCGCGCAGCCACTGATCCCAGACCTGGACGAACTGGGCCGGCAGTCGGCGGGTGACGAAGTCCCCCAGGACGGGCAGCTTGCCATAGAACCCCGCTGCTTCCGCATCGGTTCGGGTATCGGCTTGGCGCATGGGGTGTGACTCACAGGCGCTCGGGGCAGCGGAAGCCCCGCAGCGCATCGAGTTGAAAGGGGTTGCGCACGCTCGCTGCCTGCAGATCGAAGCGAGCCGACATCCCGGACAAGGAGAAGGTGACCCGGAACAGCTCCTCTTGGCGGGTGGACTGCATGCGCGCGCTGTCGAGCACCCGGAACCAGGCCCAGGCTCCCTCTTCGGTGGTGCTGGTCTGGCGGCCGTCCAGCCCGGCGAACACCAGTCGGGCGCGGCCGATCCCGTCGGGTGACGGCCATTGCAGGGCCTGGGCCTTGGGCGGCCCGTGCCGGTAGTCGACGATCTGGCCTCCGATGTCGAGGATGAACTGGCTCACCCCAGCGTCCATGCTGGTGGGCGTGAGTTCAAAGTTGACGTCGGGGATCTTGCCGCCCCCCATGAAGAATGCCTCGCGAATCTCGGCGGCGCGCTGGAACTGGGTGAGCACCGAGTCCGGAATGCCGATCCCACCTCCGGCCCAGCGCCAGGTCGGTCGCGAGGTGTCTGCGATCTGGCTTAGGTTCTCGGAGAAAAAGGTGTCAAGCAGCCCGCCGGGGCCAAACAGCCGGCCGAAGTCATGCAGGGTGGTCTCCCGGCGGCTGCCGCGCTGGAAGGGGTAGCGGTCGCCGATCGCCTCCCGACAGAAGGGCAGGACCTGTGATGTCCATAGGTTGTTGAGCCTGGCCCTGGCCCCGCCCGCGATCAGGGTGGCACTGTCCTGGGCAAGCGTTGCCACCAGTCCGCCCACGGGCGCCGGCAAACGGGCGGCGGCCTGCTTGGCCTCCTGGATCTCCTTGCTCTCGCCGGCGGCGAGGGTACTGCGTCCGCTGGACTCGGCGGCCGCGATGGAGCTCAGGTGAAGCTGTAGCTGCGCCAGCTGTTGCTGGAGCCCGTCGATGGGCGCGGGCCTGTCCTCTCCGCCACGGACCAGATCCCGCAGCCAGGCGAAGCGTCGGCTTACATAGGCCTCTGGGGCCTCCCGCACTCGGGTGGCGTCGCCCTGTTGGTCACCGAAGTAGCGCTCCACCCGCCGGCGCAGACCGCCGATGGTGCCCCCCGCCCGGTCCAGGGCGCGGGTCACCGCACCGCGCACCGCTTCACCCGTCGCGGCCGCGTCCGCTTCCGGGGGACGGTCAAGCTCGGTTTCGTCTGCGGCGGCCTCGAGCAAACGGCGCAGCGGCGATGCCTTGGGGTCGGCGAGGATGCGGGCGATCTCGGATGCGTGCTGGATGTCCCGTGCCGGCACCAGACCAATGTCCTTCAGCAGCGCGTCCCACTGTTCGACATAGTCTTGCAGATAGCGATCGCGGACCTCGGCGATCAGGCGGTTCGCCTCCGGGGTGCCGGGCTGCACCTGGGCCGGGGGCCCAAGCACCCAGGCCTCCTCGGCGGCAGCGCCGAGGATCCGACCGGTGGCGGCGTCGAAGCCCTGATGGTAGCCGGCAAAGGTGTAGAGGGCCGGGATGCCCTGATTCAGAGGTTTGCCGCTGGGGCGGGTCAGGACAAGCATGGCCAGATCGCCGGCTGCGCCGGCGATGGTGAAGTCGGGAATGGCGTCGCCGACGCCTTGACGCTGAAGCTGGCCGTAGATGCGGGCGGCTAGGGGCTGGTCATTGAGGATCTCCCTGGCGTCCCCCACCAGCCGGCCGTCCAGGGGAATCGGCAGCGGAACCGGGGGCTCCTCCAGCAGGGCGGACAGATGCGCCTTGAGCGCGTCCAGCTGCTCGGTGGTGGTGCCGCGTGGGAGGTTGTGCTCCCAGTCCCGGGTTACCCAAAGCTGGACCTCGGCGGGATCGTAGCGGTCTGGGTCGTCCAGCATCAGATAGATTCGCAGCGCGTCGTGGAGATAGTCCGGGTCGGCGCCCCGCTGGCGGATCTGATCCTCCAGCCTCAGCATGACACGGGGGAGGAGGGCCTTATGGAGGAGTCGGCGGTACGTCAGCGTGGCCTGGGAGCCGAGCTTCTTCCCCTGATCGAGTCCCAGCCCCCTGGACCAGGGTGTGCCGGCGTCCCGTTCCGCGTACCCGCCCGGGATGGCCCGGACCTGGTCCAGGAGAGGCAGAACGCCCAGTGGGTTGCGGTCTTCCGGTGCCAGGGCCTCGATCTGGCGCTCGATCTCGGTCACGTCTCCCGCCACGTCCGCCACGTAGGCCCGGTTTCGCGTGTAGCTGGTGGTCCATGCGGCGGCGGCGAGCAGGGCAATCCCGGCGGCGGTGGCGTAGGCCCCCCGGCGCAGCCACAGGCGGCGACGCTCCAGGCGCGGGTCGAGTCCGGCGAGTCCGGCCTCGGGAAACACGACCTCCTTGAGTAACCGGTTGACGAAGTAACTCTTGGCGGTGCCGCTGAAGGGTGCGGCGCCTTGCCGGCCCAGACCGAAGCTCGCGGCGATGCCGCTCAGAATTCGGTCGATCGGGGTTCCGGTCTGGGTGCCGCTGGTGAAGTAGACGCCCCGTACCAGGGGCCGCTGCTCGTATCGGGTGGGCGCGAAGACGTCGCCCAGAAAACGGGTGATGGTCTCGCCCAGAGAGCCGAATTGGCGCGGGAAGCTGAACACCAGCGCCCGCTTGCCGGCGTCGCGCTCCTGCTGCATGCGCCCGAGCAGCCGCTGATCCAGGCGCTCCACCAGGGCCCGATGCTCGGGCGGGAAGGCATCCAGCGGCGGCTTGGAGTCTTTCTCGGAGTCGTAGGCGAAGGTGGTGCCCCAGACCTGCTCGCGGCCCTCCTGGCCGAGGTCCGCGAAGAACTCCGTGAAGCCGGCCACCAGGTCCGCCTTCATGAAGATCACATAGATTGGGCAGCGGATCTTGAAGGTCGTGTAGAGCTCCTGGACTCGCGCGCGGATGGCCCGGGCATGGGCGTCCCGCTCGCCCTGGGACTGCTGCAGCAGGTCCGACAGACTCACGGCGACCAGAACCCCATTGATGGGACGGCGTGGCCGATGCTGCTTCAGCAGTGCGAGGAAGCCGCCCCAGGCGGCGCTGTCCACCTCGGCGTAGCTGTCCTGGGTGGTGTAGCGCCCGGCGGTGTCCAGGAGCACGGCCTCGTCAGTGAACCACCAGTCGCAGTTACGGGTGCCGCCGATGCCGTGGATGGCGTCCTGGCCGAATTGCTCCGCCAGCGGAAAGCGCAGCCCCGAGTTGACCAAGGCGGTGGTCTTGCCACACCCGGGCGGGCCGATAATCAGATACCAAGGAAGCTGATAGACCCAGTGTCCGCCGAGGCGGCGGCGCCCATCACTGCGCTTGAGCACCGCCATGGCCTCGTCGAAGCGCCCGCGCAGGGCATCGACCTCCTCCTCGGAGGCGACCCGGGCGGGGTCGGGGGGCGCCTCCGGTGCGGCGGCGAGCTGGTCCATGAGCCGGCGGTTGCGGAGCCGCGCGGTAACCGCCGAGACAATCTGGACCAAGGCCCAGATCGCGAACAGAACGCCGATGACCCACCAGCGAACAGCTTCGGGGGCCAGGGGCTCGCGGCCCGCGAAGCCGAGCAGGGGGCCGACGAACCACACCAGGGCTGCCAGGGCGGCGGTGCCGAGCAGGGTCAGGAACCAACGCGCGCCAAGAAAGCCGAGCAGTCGTTTCATGGCCTGGATGCCCCTGCGGCCGTCGCGGACCGAACCAGGGAAAGGGTAATCTCCACACGTCGGTTGCGGGCATCCCTGGGGTTTTCCGAGACCCGCAGCTCGGTGTCCGCGCGGCCTTCCGCGGTGAATCGCCCAGGCTCACCGGTAACCTCCGCGAGCATGGCGGTGACGGATTCGGCCCGGGCCTGGGACAGATGCCAGTTGGACGGGAAGCGCAGTGTCTTGATGGGCGCGCTATCGGAGTGCCCGGTGACCAGCACACGGCCAGGGAGTTGTCCCAGAGCCTCGCCGATGCGTCGAACCACGGGTACGAAGGCGGGCTGGAGTGTGGCGCGCGCGGAGCCGAAAAGACCGTCGCCACGGATGATCACCGTTTGGCCGTCTGGGCGGTCCAGGACCTCCACCCGATTCGCCGCGATGTCGTCGGCGAGTAGGGTACGCAGGGTGACCACGGGTGCCGAGGGTTCGGGCGACGTTTCCGGCAGCGGTGGCGGCTCGGGTCGGGGGATGGGCGTCGCCTGGCGCTCCGGCATGGGCGGAAGACGCTTGTCCAGGGCGCTCAATGACAGGAAAACAGGGTCGGAGTCTCGGCTGAGGGCGAAGGTGAATGCGGCAAAGAGTCCCAAGAGCAGCAATGCGGCCAGGCCAGCGAAGACCCACAGCGGGAGCTGGTGGATCAGCGGGTCCCGTTGCTCCCGGATCCCTCGCCAACGGGGCGAGAGCTCCCGCTCCGGATCCCCGCGCTGGGTGCGTATGGTCTGGAATAGGTTTTCACGCACCCGATCCAGCTGCTCGCGCCCGCCGTCGCGTACCCGATAGCGTCCCTCGAAACCGAGGGCGAGGCACAGATACATGAGCTCCAGCAGGTGCAGATTGCCGCTGGGGAATGCGAGCAGGCGCTCGAGCGCGTCGTAGAACTTCTCGCCGCCCCAGGCCTCGTTGTGGAAGCTGATCAACAAGCCGCGCTTGGCCCAGACGCTCTGGCTTCCCCAGGGGGTATCGAGCACTGACTCGTCCACCAGGGCGCACAGCACGTAACGGGCCGGAAGGACCACCGGGTCGGTGAGGCCCTTGGCCCGGGCACACTGCTCGAAGTCCCGGATCTGGCCAATCAACTGCTCTCGCAGGCCATCCGGATCCGGGTGTGAAGCGGAGCCGCGCAGCTGGGCGGCAACCGTAAGCAGGTCCGTGGCGCAGGCCACCAGCGGGTTGTCCGTGACCGCACCTGGCAAGGGGCCGCCCGGGGGCAGCGTGGCGGCTGGCGGTGGCCGCGTTGCCGGACTGGCGGGTGTTGCCCCGGGTAGGCGACGCCCCCCAGGCATAGGCCGGATGACGGTGGGACCCCCGTCGGCTGGCTGGAAGAATGGATCGTCTTCAGTCACTGACTACTCCCGAACGGCCCAGAGCTCGAGCTGAAGGCCCGGAAACTCACCGCCGATGTGCAGGCCGAAGCCGCCCCCTCCGGCGAGTTGCTTCCAGAATTCGCTGGTGCGGTCCAGCTCGAAGTAGTCGAACCCGGCGTGGTAGGGGATCTCCAGGGGGGCGGTCGGCATGGGACGCAGGGCGATCCCCGGCAGTGCGAGCTTGACCAGCTCCTGGATCTTGTCGAGGGGACCGATCTTGATCTGGGTCGGGAACCGATTGCGCAGTACCTGGGAGTCCACCTGCGCCTGGGCGGCCAGCACGAAGCGGGCGCCGGCGAGAAGGGATGGGTCCGACACCAGGGCGACGCGAAAGCCGAACTTGCGCTCCTGGATCGGGATCGGGATGGCCCGTTCCACGGTCTCGCGGCTGAGATAGTCGCGCAGCCGCTCGATCAGGGGCGTGAAGCTCGATTCCAGGTCGTCGTGCCGGTAGGGGGGGAAGTCCGGCGGACGCTTGGCATCGCTCGAGAAGGTTGCGAGATCGCCGGCCAGGGTTAGCAGCGTGCGGTAAAGGGCCTCAGGGTGCAGGCCCTGGACCCGCGCCAGGTGGATCACCAGGGGCTCGGCACGGTTGATCAGCTGCAGGAGCAGGAAATCCGCCCAGTCGGAGACGCCGCCCCGACCCGCGCCGCGCACCCGCGAGGCCCTGGACTCGGCCTGGCGGTGCAGCAGCCCCTGGAGCTCCTCGACGAAATCCGCCAGCCGGGTCGAGGCCCGGTAGTCGATGCAGGGTGCGATGTAGCCGGGATCGAGCACCACCTGGCGGTCCGCGCGGCATTCCAGGACTCTGACCGCCCCGCAGCAGGCGAAGCCGTCCCGGGCGTCGTGCTCACGCAGCAGGCGCAGGTCCATGCGGCCGACCTCCATCAGGGTCTCGGTACCTGGCCCCAGGGTGTTGTCACGCACCGTGAGCTCGCCAGCGCGATAGCGAAGCATGCTCTCGCGGGCCTCGGCCCCGCCACTTTCTGGGGCACCGGGGCGGCCCATGGGTAAGGCGAGGTAGAGGGTCTGGCCCGCTGCGTCATCGCCAAGGTCCAGGGGCGGGGGCAGGGGGTCGCTGGCCGGTGCGTCGAAGGGTGTGCCGTCGGGGAGTATCCCGGCGCACTCGGTGATGGACAGCTTGCCAAGGCCGAGCAGATCCTGGTCGATGGTGAGCCGCCTGAATCCCCAGGGATAGGGCGTACCGATCCCGGCCTGAGCGCGGGTCAGCCGCTCCAGATATCGGTCATGCTGCTGGAAGTGGTGGGGCTGAAGGAAGAGCCCCTCGGACCACAGTACCCGGTTGTCCCACGACATGGATTTGATGCCTCAGCGCGGCTGGACGCGAATCGCGGTGGCGTCCACCGCGACATCCAGATTGTTGTCCTTGCCACTGATGAGCGGCACCAGGCCTCGCCAACTGGCGCGATCGATATCCCGGAAGGCCCCGAGCACGCCCAGGTAGCGGGCCTCCGGGTTCAAGGGCTTGCGGACCTGACTGGATTGACCGGGTGCCAGGGTCAGCTCCTCTCGGGCGACCAGCTCTCCGCCTAGGGTCTCTGACTCCCGGTCGTAGAGGCTGAAAAAGTCGGCTCCGCTGAAGGCCCCCTGCGCCTTGAGCTCGTAAAGACGGACCACGATTGGGAGGGCTTGGCCCGCGGGTCCGCGGTTGGCGCTCGACGCAGCAGCCACGTCGATCTGGAGAACTGGTGGCGGTGGCGGCGGCTTGTCCTCTTTGGGTGGCTTGCCGCCGCACGCGGCCAAGGTCATCAGGGACGCCGCGATCAGCACGCGGGTCAAGGTCCTTCCGACTCGAATCGATGGTCCCATTCGGTTGTCTCCTCGGTGTTCGTCGTCATCGTTCCGGACCTTATCCCGGCGCGCTTCGTTCGACGCTGTTGCGCTTCCTGAATCGCGGTCGAGGCGCCGGGTTCGCAAGGGCGGCTCAGCGTGGTCCGCTCTCACGATTGGAGCGTCGGGCCTGGGCCAGGCGCAGAATCTGGTCCTCATAGGCGCGGGCGAAGGCCTCGCCAAACAGCTGCATGAAGTCTTCCGACGCGTCCGCGGCCACCTGTCCGTAGGTCTCCGTAAACAGCTCCCAATAACGGGACTTTCGCGCCATCGGCAATAGCCTGTCGAGCCCCGATGCGCTCTTCAGGCGGGCCTCGAGCGCGCTCGGCTCGAAGCGTGCCAGGAGTGCCCGCAGGGCGGCCCGCAGACCGGCGATCATGGCCATCTCGTGGGCCTGTATATCCTCGAAGGCCTGCTGCGCCGCTTCGAGGGCCGGCAGGAAGGCCGGATTCGGGTGCAGCAGCAGTCGGTCCAGCGCCTCTTCGGGACTCACCGAGAACTTGAACGGGTTGTTCTCCGCGCGCCGGATCGTAGTGACCCCCAGACGCAGCTCGCTCTTGAACTGGGCGCGGGCCATCATGGTCGAGGTGAGCCCGGCGGTCAGGGTCCGCAGCAGGGCCCCGGCGTCGTGGAGCAGCGCGTCCGGGTCTTTCTCCTGGTCGGCATCCCCGGCGCCAAGCCCAGCGAACAGCGCCGCCAGTGCCTCGCCACCTGACCGCGGCTGGCCGGTGCGTTTCGGAGTGGGCGCGGGCGGTTGCTCGACGACAGGGCCTGATGGCGGGGTTGACCCCGGTTGCTCAGCTGGCTCGGTCGGCAGTCCTGGGAGTGGCGTCCCGGGCTGAGCCTCGAAGCCCGCCAGTCCGACATCTGCGCGCGCCGGGGGCTCGCTCGGCTCGAGATCGAGATGCCAGTCCAGATCCGCGTCTGAGAGCGGCTCCGCCGCCCCGATGGGCCCAGGCTGAGGTTCGGGCTCAACGCCGGGTCCGATCTGCGGCTCAGGGGGCTCCTCCCGCGGCCGTGGCTCGCGAACCAGCTCGTCGGACAGGAGGTCGTATCCCTCGGGAATGGGGCTGGTCTCGGGCGGACGGAAATGGACGTGCTCCACCGGGGTCCGGCGCGGCTCCGCGGCTCGGGATTCCTCGTCGACGGGAGCTGGACCCGAGAGGAAGGGATCCAGCGGCAGAGCGTCGGCGAATGGGTCCTCGACGGTTTTGCGGCCTCCCTCCGCGGGTTGCTCTCCGCTGCCCCCAAGGAGGTTCATGATGTCCGGCGCCCCGCCCGGCCTTTCCATCCCCGGAAGCTCCCTCTCTTGCGGGGCTGACTTACCCGACAGGAAGGGGTCGGTCGACGCCATTGCGGCATCCGAATCGATGGAGACGGCAATCTCGTAGGGTCCAACAACGACTGCGTCGCCGTCGTGGAGGGCGACGGGTTGATTCTGCGCCAGACGCTGCTGCGACTGGTTGAGGAAGGTGCCGTTTGTGCTCTGGTCGGTTAGCCAGAACTCCCGGTCTCGGAGCTCGATGCGGGCGTGACGGCCGGAGACCATGCGTTCCGGGTCACTCAGCACCAAGTCGTTGTCCGGGTTGCGCCCAAGGGTGCAGGAGCCGGCATCGAGGTCCAGCGCCAGAGGCTGCTCAGGGGGCAGTCCACCGTAGCGGGTGACCTCGAGATGAAGCACCATCCTCGTCATTTCCCTCTCTTTGCCATATGGCGGCCCCCGAACCAATGGGCCGGGAATCGAAAGAGCCTGACTCCCTGTTAACGGAGCCTCGAGATGGCGCCTGAGGCGGTTCAGGCGCCGGCAAGCCTACCCCTCGCCGGCCGCGATCCGGCCGGACCGCTGAGAGTATAGCGAAGGTCGGGGGCCAGTCATCTACGCGTCAGGCACTTCTGTGCGAGGTTAGTAGGTCGGAACCGTGATAAGGCGCTCGAAAAGGATGGGTCCAGTGCAATTGGCCCACGCGGGCACGGTTGCTTCGACCAGCAATTTATCCCGGGCCGGGGACCCGAGGCAGCCGGTGTGGCTGACCGCGCCTCCCAGGCAACGCGCTGATAGAGTATCACCGAGGGGCCGGCTTGGCTGAATTGGAGCGGAAGGGGCGAGGATATCCTCGTCGAAATAGACCAGCCCGGGTTGCGCCGGGACTCCTTGGCCCCCGGTGTTTGACGTGCAACCCGCCACCAATTGCGCCAGCATGCCCGCGCCCCTCGCCGGGCTCCGCGAATTCGGCGAGGCCCGCTGCTTCTGATCCGACGCGAAAATGGCGGTGGGCTTCGTGAATACCCGCACGATGGAAGGGGAGTCGACCAGAGGATACTGGGTCCTCTGGAGCTTGAGCTTCGAGTCGGACCCCAGTTCGCGGCGGACTCGAAGCCTAATGAAGAGGCCACAACATTCCGACACACTTTGTGCCCTGACTGATCGCGTTGGTGAGCTTGACGTGAAAGTCGCGCACCATGTCCATAAGCTGTGCCTCCCCGGAACGGTCGACGTGAGCCCACCGTCGCCGGGGGTTGATTACACTGGGATCGTTGTCTCTTTCGGTCTTCGGCGCAGGGCCGGTCAGCGCCCCTGGATACCCAGGGTCGGAGCCATTTGATGAGTTCAGAACAGACCCGGGTCAAGACGTCCAGCGGCTCCGATGAAAGGGCGGCCACTGTGCTGCAGCCGGACCGCGGGGCGTACTACGGAATTCCACCTGGCACGCTGCTGGTCAATACCTATCGCGTGGAGCGGCTGCTTGGCGGCGGGGGCATGGGCGAGGTCTACCTGGCCCGCCACGCAGGACTTGGCACCCAGCACGCCATCAAGGTGATCCGACCGGCCATGGCCATGGACCGCCAGGTGATGGACCTCTTCTATCGCGAGGCCAAGGTGCTGCGTGGTGTGCGTCACGACGCGGTCGTGAGCTATGACGGCTTCGTCCGGGACGATCAGGGGCGCGACTATCTGGTCATGGAATATGTGGAGGGTCCTTCCCTGAGGGACCGGCTGCGCCGCGGACCGCTCTCGCCGGCCGAGGTGCTGACCCTGCGGGATCGGCTTGCCGCAGGGCTTGCCGAGGCGCACCGGAAGGGCGCCGTGCATCGCGACATCGCACCGGACAACGTGATCCTTCCCGGGGACCGGATCGAGGCGGCCAAGCTCATTGACTTCGGGGTCTGTAAGCTCACGGACCCGACCCAGCAGACCATCATCGGCTCATCCTTCGCGGGCAAGTACCGCTATGCATCGCCCGAGCAGTTCGGGCTCTTCGGCGGCGCCGTCGATGCGCGCTCGGATATTTACAGTCTGGGCCTGATCCTGGGCGCGGCCGCCCAGGGGCGCTCCCTGGAGATGGGTGACACCTTCGAGGCGGCACTGCGCAGCCGCCAGAGTGTGCCGGATCTGAGCGGTGTTCCGGCCAGCCTGCGGGACTGGCTTTCGGCCATGCTCCAGCCCGATCCCTCCAAGCGGCCCGCCACCTTGGATGCGCTCGTGGAGCACTGGCCGGCGGTCACTTCGGGTGGCTCACAACGACCGCCCGGACGAATATCCGAAGAGCCCCCCGACCGGGTGGGAGCAGGAGCGGGCAGCCGCGGCAGACAAATGCTCGCCGTCGTGCTCGCCTTGATCATCGTTGCCGCCGGTGGTCTGTACTGGCTGCTCCGTCCGCTGCCTGTGCCCAAGCCCGGACCTCAGGAGTCTCATTCGGAACCAGAGCCAGTATCCCCGCCGGTCAAGCCCCAGTCGGAGACGGCCCCTGGCGACCTGCCTGAACTGATCCGGACCGGCCGGCTGGACGAGGCCTTCGCCCTCGCTCAATCGCTGCTCGGCTCGGGCCAACCACCGCCAGTCGAGGACACGTGGGCCCTTGTCCAGGCGCTGCGAACTGGCGGTCGGCTCGATCAGGGCTTCGCGCTGGTTCGCGAATTGGCGAACGCCGGGTTTGGCCCCGCCGCCTTCATGCTTGCCGAGATGTACGATCCGCTGCATTGGTCAAAGGACAAGTCGCCCTTCTCGCGGCCAAATGCCGCGAAGGCGCGAGACTGGTACGGGCGGGCCGCCGAGTCGGGGGCCGCAGGGGCCGATGATCGGCTCAGGGCCCTGGACGCTGAGGTGGAGGGTCGATGACATTCAAACAGCCTCGTGGGTTGGCCGGGAGGCTCTTGGTCTCGCTTGCGATCCTGTTCGGGTCTGGCGCGATCGACGCCTTGGCGGCGGAGCGCCAGGCCCTTCTGATGCCGGGGAAGACCGAGCTCTACCAGCGCATGTTGACCCGCCCCGGTGCCGCCCTTCGGGATTCACCCGCCGAGACCGCCCCGCGCGGCGTCGAGCTTCCTCCCCTGAGCGTCTTCTATGTCTACGACCGGCGCAGCGTTGGCGGCAGCGACTGGGTCGAGCTGGGTGCCACCCCAGAGGACGCCGCCGCTGGCTGGATTCCGGCGGCCCAGGCCATCGATTGGCGCCAGACCTTGACGGTGGCCTTCATCCGCACGGGGAACCGGGAGCCCGCCCTGTTCTTCCGGGACCGGGCGGGCCTGGTGGGTCTTCTCGAGTCCGAGAGCCTCGTTCGGGAGACAGAGCGCTTTCGCGACCTGATCCGGGAGGGCCGGATCCCGGAGGGGTTCCCGGTGGTCGCCAAGGAGCCGGACACCTACGTGGACCCGAACCGCCAGTTCTATCTTTTGCCTATCCTGGGCCACGAGCAGGTGTACCTGGAGAGCGGGTTGCGGGCCACGGTGCTCAACGTGGCGGCGGTAACGCTGCAGGCCGGCGAGGAGGACCTCCTGGCCGGCGCCGCGGACACGAAGACCGCAAAGGCGCCGGAGCGGACACCCGCGGATTATCGTGCCGGGGTGGTGTTCGTCATCGACAGCACGTCCTCCATGGGCCCATACATCGACCGCACCCGCGCGGCCATTCGCCGCATCTATGATCGGCTCAAGGGCTCGCCCATGGGCGACGCGCTGAGTTTCGGGGTGGTGGCCTTCCGGGACAACACGGACGTGTCGCCCGGACTGGAGTATGTGAGCCGGGTGGCGGCGACCCTCGAGGACGGCCGGGATCCCTCCGGCTTCTTTGCGAAGGTGAACGGGGTGGAGGCGGCCAAGGCCTCCAGCCGCGGATTCAACGAGGACGCATTCGCCGGGGTCTATGACGCCATCGAGTCCATCGACTGGCGCGGCTACTCCGGGCGTTTCGTCGTGCTGATCACGGACGCCGGGGCCCGCGAGGCCAACGACCCGCTTGCCCGCACCCATTTGGGGGCCGAGCGCCTGCGGCTGCTGGCGCAGGAGAAGGACCAGGCCGCCGGAGGCGGCAAGATCGCCATTGCAGTTCTGCACCTGCTGACGCGCGAAGGGCGTCAGACTCACCAGCTCGCCGCGACCCAGTACCGGGCCCTGGCGCGCTGGGGCGACGCGGGCGACCTTTACTTCCCCGTGGAGGGCGGATCGGTGGATGCCTTCGGCGCCCAGGTGGATGCCCTGGCCGACGCCCTGGTGACGCAGCTCGAGGGAATACGGGCGGGGCGGCTGCTCCAGGTCCCCGAGGGGCCGCAGGCGAGCGACGTGGAGCGCAAGACGGCCCTGGTCGGGCGTGCCATGCAACTCGCCTATCTGGGACGAGAGACCGGCAGTCGGGCACCGCGTCTGATCGATGCCTGGGTGAGCGACCGGGACCTCACGGACCCGGCCCAAAAGGCCCTGGACGTGCGGGTACTGATCAGCAAGAACCAGCTGAGCAACCTTCAGGAGACCCTGGAGGCGATCTTCGCCGCGGGCGAGCGCACCACGATGAGCGCCAAGGACTTCTTCGGCCAGCTGCGGGGCGCCGCGGCGGCCTTGGCCCGGGACCCGGACAAGGTCAGCGCGCTGCAGGTCAAGCGCCTGGCGGATGTGGGGCTGGTCGGTGAATGGCTGGATGATCTGCCCTACACCAGTCAGATCATGAACCTGACGGAGTTGCGCTGGCTGTCCCGCTCCTACGCCGAGCAGCAGGAGGTGCTGGACGTGATCGAGGAAAAGATCCTGCTCTACCGTCGCATTCATGACGACGCGGACCGCTGGGTCGACCTGAGCGGGCGGGGCTCCAAGGGCGAGTCCGTCACGACCATGCCGCTCGACGCCTTGCCCTGATGGGCCCGTCGCCGCCGGTTTATTTGTGCCGCGACCTGGTCAAGCGCCGCCAGGCGGGCGGCGCGGGGTTCGAGCTATCAGTGCCCGAACTGCGCGTCCGTCCCGGTGAGGTGGTGGTGCTGCGCGGCGAAAGCGGCTGCGGCAAGAGCACTTTGCTCGACATACTCGCCCTGGCGCTGCGGCCGGACAGCGCCGCTGCCTTCAACTTCCGTCCGGAGAACCGCGAGCCCACGGATCTCATGGGTCTATGGAGGCGCGGCGACCTGGACGGTCTGGGGCGGCTGAGGGGTGCCAACATCGGCTACGTGCTTCAGACCGGAGGGCTGCTGTCGTTTCTCACCGCACGGGAGAACATTGCACTCGCCTGCCGACTCTTGGGGCGGGATCCGGGGGGGCTCATCGAGCGCCTCGCCGAGCGGCTGGGCATAGGTCCGCAGCTGGACAAGCTCCCAGGCCAGCTGTCGGTGGGCGAGCGCCAGCGGGTCGCCATCGCCCGCGCCATGGCCCATCAGCCGAGCGTGGTGCTGGCGGACGAGCCAACCGCCTCGGTGGATCCAATCAACGCGGCGACCATTCTGGATCTGCTCCTGGAGCTCGTGCGCCAAGCGGGGGTGACCGCGATCATCGCCAGTCACGACTGGGAGCCAGAAGGCATGCCTGGGGTCCAGGTGCTCGGGCACCGCATCGAGCGCGACGGCGGGACCACGCGGTCCCTGTTCTGGAGCTGATGCCACCATGCACTCCAATCGGGAGATTCTCCGGCTTGCGTTCAGGGACTTCGCCCACGAGCAGCGCATCTCTCTGTGTTACGTGCTGGCCTTGATGGCCGTGCTGGCCCCCCTGCTCGTGCTATTCGGACTCAAGTTCGGATTGGTGGACACCCTGGGCCAGCGGCTGGTTGAATCACCGGCCAACCGGGAGATCCTGGCGGTCGGCAGCCGCCGCTTCGAGCAGGCCTGGTTCGACCGGATGGTAGGACGGCCGGACGTGGCTTTCGTGATTCCCAACACCAGGCGCATCGCCGCGAGCCTGAGTCGGCTCCTGAACCCTGCAAAGGGCGTGGACCTGCGGGCCTTGCAGATGATCCCAACCGGACCGGGCGACCCGCTGCTCGGAGAGGCCGTTGAGACGCCGAACGGTGTCGCCGAGCTGGTCCTGTCCGCGTCGGCGGCCCGCAAGCTGGAGGCAGGGAAGGGTGACCGGTTGGTGGCCCGAATCGACCGCCACCGCAACGGACGCGACGAGGGGGTGGTTTGGGAGCTGACCGTGAGCGGGGTGACCGCCCCCGAGGCATTGCCGGACGATGCCGCACTGGTGCCCCTGACCCTGCTGGTGGCCACGGAGGACTATCGGGATGGTGTGGCGGTGCCGGAGCTCGGATGGGAGGGTGATCCGCCGACAGCGGGGCCGCGGAGCTATGCCCGCTTCCGACTCTACGCCACCAGTATCTACAAGGTCGCGGGTCTGGAATCGGACCTGACGGCGGAGGGCGTCGAGGTGCGCACCCAGGTGGCTGAGATCGCGGCCATGCAGGCCCTGGACCGTAACCTCACGCGGGTCTTCTGGCTGATCGCCCTGATCGGTACCCTGGGGTTCCTGGCCTCGCTCGCGGCCAATTTGCTGGCCAACGTGGAGCGCAAGCGCCGCGAGCTCAGTATCGTTCGGCTGATCGGGTTTCCCACCTTGAGCCTGGTCCTGTTCCCCGTGGCCCAGGCGGTGCTGGTGGCGGTCTTGGGCGCATTGGCGGCGCTTGCCGTCTATCTGCCGGTCGCCTCCGCACTCAACGGTTGGTTTGCCGAGAGCCTGCAGCCGGGAGAGTCGATCTGCCGGCTGCTGCCGATTCACGTCTCGATCGCGCTCGGCGCGACCCTGGTCGGGGCCGCGGTTTCCGCCGCCTGGGCCGGCTGGCGCGCCGCTCGAATCGAGCCAGCAGAGGGACTTCGGGATGTCTGAGACCTTCTCCTCAATTAAGCCCTGCGTCCGCGAACGGCAGGACACTTGGCGACCGAATCGGACCCGTCAGGGGGACTCCGCGGCCGCTGAACCTGAGCGTTTCCATCGCCGAAACCGGGTCCTCTCGGTCTTGCCCCTAGTGCTGGGCTTGGTCCTGGGCCTGCCTCAAGCCTTCGCCGACTCGCCCGCGCCCGCCATCACTTGGCCGGAGAAGCTCTACAATCCAGCGCCCGCCCCCGGAGACCTGGTCCTGCCCTTGGCCTGCGGTGGTGCCATGGTCTTCCGTCCGGTGGAGATCCCGTCCGGGGATCTGTTGGACGACCGCCCGGTGGAACTCGGGCAAACGGATGCGGAACGCGGTTACAAGGAGGGTCGGCGCCTGAGTCACTTGGCCGGGGCATTCACGGACCCCGCTTCCGCCGCCCGCCGCTACTACATCGCCAAATACGAAACCACTCGGGACCAGTACGCGGCCCTGACCGCAAAGAGCTGTCCGTCGGCCTCGATGCAGGGGCGCCTGCCGGTCACTGAGGTGAGCTGGTTCGATGCGGTCGACTACTCCCGTCGCTATACGGAGTGGCTGCTGGGCAATGCGCCCGGGGCTCTGCCTCATGAGGACCGCGAGCCGGGTTTCCTTCGCCTGCCCACGGAAGAAGAGTGGGAATTCGCCGCGAGGGGTGGGCTGGCCGTTGACGAGGCGGATTTTCTCGCCCCGGTGTTTCCAATGCCGGAGGGGGATCTCGCGCTCTACGCGTGGTTCGAGAGCACCCGCTCCGCCGAGGGGGAACTGCACCCGGTCGGTCTGCTCAAGGCCAATCCGCTGGGGTTGTACGACATACTCGGCAATGCAGCGGAGATGACCCTAATCCCGTTCCATCTGGATCGACGGGGCCGGCCCCATGGCCAGGCCGGTGGCTTTGTCAGCCGCGGCGGTGACCTTTTTACCCCCGAGGGACAACTTGGAAGCGCCGTCCGCCAGGAGCACAACTACTTCAACGCGGCGACGGGAACGGCAAAAACGCTAGACAGCTTGGGGTTCCGGCTGGTGCTGACGGCCCCCGTGATCGTTTCGTCCCAACGCCTGGACGCCATCAAACAGGCCTGGTCGGAGCTGCCGACCTTGACAGGGGACGCGGGGGGTGACGCGGACCAGGCCCTGCAGGACCTCCAGAAGCTGGCCGATCAGTCGCGCGACGACGCCCTGCGCGCCCGTCTGGAGCTCATCCAGCGCAACATGGAGAAGGGTCAATCCGAGGTCAAAGAGGCGCGTACCCGGACCCTGCGCGCCCTATTGCGCATGGGCGCCTTTTTGGCCAAGCGGGTGGTCACGGACCAGCAGCGGGCCCGGGCCATCGAGCAGCTCATGGCGCTTGCCGATGACCGTTTCCAGCGTTTCGCCGCTGAGGTTTCGGGCAAGCCCGGGTCCGAGGCGGCGATCGACGAGGCCCGCGGGTCACTCAAGGCGAAGATGGCCAAGTGGCAGGCCCAGCTCGATGAGATCCGCGCGAGTCTGGACAGCAGCCTGTCCTACTACGGGGACATGGTGATCGGCGTGGGTCGGGACTATGGGGACGAGGAGGTGGGGCCCGCAGTTCAGGTGGTAAACGAGGAGTTTCGCCTCAAGCAGAACGCCTACCTGATCCCCTATGCGGGGCTTTTCGTGGATCACATGGCGGCCTACCGGCGCGATGGCCAGGCAGACAAGCCAACCTGGCTCAAGGATCTGGATACGATTGATGCCGATCAGGGTCCCGCTGACCGAGCGACAGGGCGAGTTCAATGAAGCGATTCGGGGTACCGGTTGCGCTGAGCGTGGCGATGCTGGTGGCGGGCTGCATTGCCGAGGAGCCCGCCAGACCCGATCGGCCACCCGCCGAGGTTGGAGGCCGCTTCTCGATCGGCGGCTTTTCCCTCGGGCCGCAAGGCGAGCCCTATGGCTACAAGGGCAATCTGAGCGCTTCGGAGGAGAAGCTTCGCGAACAGGGCCGCAAGTTCGACAAGACCGTTTGGGAGGGCGTCCTGATCGGTGCTGTGGCGGGAACCTTGATCGGAGCCGTCGCCGGCGGCGACGCCGAGGACGCGGTGGGAGGCGCCATCGTCGGCGGCAGCATCGGGGCGCTGGCTGGCATGTACGTCGCCCACAAGCAGAAGCTCTATGCGAGTGCCGAGGACCAGCTCGACTCGATGATCGTCGATGTTCGTGCCTCCAACCGCGACGCCGAGGCCTTGATCGCCGACGCCAAGATGGTCCTGGGCGAGGACAAACGCCGCTTGGCGGCGGTTCAGGACCATTACCAAAAGGGTCAGGTGACGGAGCGCGAGCTGGAACAGGAGCGGGCGCGCGTCTGGGGGAACAAAAAGGTGGTGGAGACGGCCGCCGTGGGCGCCAGGGATCAATATCGAATGTTCGAGGGCGCCAAGCGCAGCTTCGAAAAACAGAACCCAGGGACCACGACGCGCTCGTTCGACCAGGAGCTCGGCGCCTATCAGAGGAGCGTGGATCTGCTCGACAGTGTCGCGGCGAGCATGGCCAAGGCCTGATCTCCCTCCCGGTCGGTTCGAGCCAAAGCGGCTGGCCTACGAGGCCAGGATCCGCCTGCCGAGCGAGGCCGCTTCATGCATAGGAGTGTCGCGTGTCGCTCGTGAATCCGTCCGGGGGCTCCTGCCGCCGGACGGACTCGCTCCTTGGCGACAACCTTTGGTGCCCCGGTGCGCCCCGCTCCGGGCCGCGGCTTCGGCACGACCTGCCCCCTGCGGGGGCGGTCGGCCTGCGCCACAGCCCTTCGACGGTGGCTTGACGCCGTGTCGGATGCGCTTTGCATGTTCCCTACGCAGCTTCGGGTCTCGCGCCCCTTCGCCACTCCGGGCCCACGCCCGCGCCGACGGCTACCGGGGACTACCGGCCTTCGCGTTCGCTCTCCCTGGCCGGCAGCGCGCGAAATCCTCTGACGTGCGGGGAAGATCCTGCTCGGCGTCACCGGAATTTTCGGCACCACTCGCACGTGATCAGACCCCGTCGATCGCCTGTACGCGTAGCCGCACGTTGCCGATTTCAACGACGTCCCCGACGGCGATAGGGCGGCTTCCCACAACCTCCTCTTTGTTGATGAAGGTTCCGTTTGCGCTGTCCAGATCCGTCAAGGTCAGCAAGGGTTTGTCCAGCGATGGGCCGACAGCGATCTTGGCGTGCCTGCGTGAGACGCAGTCGTCGAGGATCCGCAGATCCGCGTCTTCCGCGCGTCCGATGACGGCCCAATTGCGGATATGCAGCCGTTGCTCGTAGGCTCGCCCGGAGGTGGGCTCGATGGCGAACGAGACGGTGGCCTGACGCGCTGCGGCGATGATGGCGGTGCGATCGTAGCTGGAGACCGAGTCGTCGTCCGGGGGCCCTGGACCCTCGCCCGAGGCTCCTCCCGTAACCAGCGCCAACAGGCGCTGACCTGCGCCCTCGGGATCGATACGAAAATCGATGTACTGGATCGTGCCCAGCCGAAGATGAACCTCGGCGGGCTCGCAGCCTCTGGCCATGAGCGGCACGACTCGCCCCGGCATGTGCTCAATCGCCCAGTGTGTCTCAGCCCGCACCCATTCGGATCTCTGGGCATCCGGTGAGATCACGACGAGGAACCAGTCCGCACGCTCAAGGGCCGCACGGATCTGTCGTTGCCAATCCTTCCCCATCCGGATGTCGGTTGCCGAGCACCAGGCGACCATGCCCTGTGCGTCGAGCAATGGTTTGAGGCGATCGCGAACGAAGTCGACGTCTTTGTTGGAATGACTGATGAAAAGGCGAGTCATTTGCGTCGAAAAGCTGGCAGGATCCGGTCATGAATTGAGCGCGGCGCCGTTGGAGCGGCGCAGCTCGGCGACCGACCCAACACTAGAAACGGTACCCGAAGTTCATCTCGAACCCGTCGATATCCCCCTCGCCAAACAGGTATTTCAGGCCGAGGCCGATCGGGTGGCTGGACAGGTTCGGCGCCAATTTGTCGGCCGATCTCCGGGGTCCGAGGCTGATGCCGATCTCCTGGAAGTTGTCGCTGTACAGGGCATCGCCGAAGAACCGAGTGTCCGTCAGGTAGAGGTCGACGCTGAATTCGCGACCCCACAAGCTGTGCGGCAACGGCGTCGAGAAGAGTAGTCCATTGCGGATGATCGTGTTCTTCAGGTCGTAATCGACACTGTAGTCGCCCAGTCGGACGGGTAGGGTCAGGTAATAGCCGGCCATGTTTCCCATGCTCAGCTGATATTTGCTGTCGTCGTACAACATCAGGTCACTGGTGAGCGAGCCGGAGAAGATGTGTCCGAGCGAGCCCAGATCCGTGGACCCAGCGACACCGTAGCCGAGGGCGGGGGTGAGCGCCCAGCGCTGAGTCAGATTCTTTTTGTATGCAAGGCCCAGATTGCCTCGGTAAGCGGTAGCGCCCTCCACGTCCATGTAGGTGAGCGGGAGGCGGACGATCAGCCTGTCGTAATTGGAGAACGTGTAGACGTAGGAAAGCGGCAGGGTGAAGACGTTCTGGGTGAACTGGCCGGCGCTGTAGTTGCCGAAGCGGGCACCGAGACCGAATGAGCTGCCGGGCTTGAGCGTGTCGTAGACGGGGTCGACACCAGCGGCGAAGTCGCCCGTGGCCATCTGGCTCTGCACGCTGGCCGGGTTGCCCGCCAAGGGGTCGATAGCGGACACGCGCAACAGCTCGCGCAGGATGTCGTTGCCGTTCTGCTTGATGTAGTCTTCGAAGAGGTCCCGACTGATGTTGCGGGTGGCCCCATTGAAGGACTCGTTGATGCCCAGGCTGGGTACCATGAAGACTAGGGCGGTGGAGTCTCGACTGTAGCTGAGCGTTACCGGAAGTCCACGTACGTCCAGACGGAACTCGCCCGCGGAGACGCCTCCCTCGTAGCTCGGAAACTGGGCCTGCAGCCGACTCTCGTCGATCTGATCGATGATGTCTGTGAGTGAATTGGAGCCGATGCTGGCGACCTGACCGTCGACGCACAGGCTCAGATTGAAGATGTCGTTGTTCGACGGGGCTGGACAGGTCTGGGCGTGGAGGCCGCTTCCCTGCGCGAAGGAGCCAAGCAACACCACCGCGAGGGTCTTCGGCCAAAAAGACGCCAGAGAAGGCTTGGTCATTGTCGCTCCTGTTGCCTAAATGCACGTTTCATCCGATGCTTGGCATGGGCAATCTGACGCTGGGGGATGGTGCTCGAATTCCCTCCTGAGCCCCTGCCTGAGCGTTGGAGAGTCTAACCCGTTAATCAGATCGTACGAAGCCTTCAAATCCTGCGTCTATCGGAGCAAAGGGGGAATTCATGCCTGATCAAACGCTGAAGCGTCGGATCCTTGACCGCATCGTCGCCGCGTTCGCGGTTTCGGCCATCTTGATGGGGGGGTGTGTCAGTACGGGGGATACGGTCAGTGATCCACTCTCGGGCGCGGCGTCCTGGTTGAGCGGCGTGACCGGCGGAACATCCACCGGGGCAGAATCGACCGCTGATTTGACGCCGGCCGAGCGGCGCATGCGCGAGCAAAGTCGCGCCTTTCAGCGCACGGTTTGGGAGGGTGTGCTGATCGGTGCCAGCGCCGGCGCCTTGTGGGGGGTTATTGCGCGCGAGGATGCCAAGGATGTCCTCAAGAAGGCCTTGATTGGCGGCGCAGTGGGCGGGTTGGCCGGCGCTTATATCGCTCATAAGCAGAAGCAGTACTCGAGCAAGGAGGACCAGCTCGACTCCATGATCGCGGACGTGCGCGATTCCAACCGAAAGACCGAGGAGCTGATCGTCAGCGTGCGGGAGGTCGTGGCCGAGGACAAACGCCGTCTCGCCTCCGTCGAGAAGCGTTACAAGACGGGGCAGGCGACCGAAGCGGAGCTCAAAGAGGTGCGCGCCCGAGTTTCCGAGAACAAGACCGTCGTCGCCCAGGCGGGCAAGGGCGCGCGGGAAAAGTACTCCATGTTCGAGGGGGCCGAGCGGGAGTACCGTCAACAGAATCCCGGCACGGATACCAAAGGTCTGCAGACCGAGCTCAAGGCCTATAACCGGCAAATCGAGACCCTCGACGGGCTTGCGGACACGATCTCGGTGGCGTAACGGGTACGACGCGATGAGCAGAGTGGAGTCTGAAAACGACGTGAGTGCCGGCCGTTGTGTCCGGGCTGGCGGTGAACGACGTTGGGGCTTGTTGTTGCTGTTCGTGTGCCCGCCTGTTTGGCTCGCGGGCTGCGCAACCAGCGCCGATCCCCACGAGGGCGGTTTCGTCAGTGGCGTGGTGGGACTCGCCGGCGGCGGCTACCAACGGCGTATCGACGAGCGGGAGGGAACCTACCAGGGCGAGATGGACGCCCAGCAGCGGCTGACGGCGCAGGCCCGAGCACTGGAGGAGGAACGGGCGCAAGTGAAGGGCGATCTCTCGCGGGCCCAGGCCCGACTGGCGGGTCAGGAACGACGGATCGCCGCCGAGCGTGCCCGGCTCAGCGTCGCGCGTAACCGCTCCGCGGCTGACCAGGCGCGCCTTCGCCGCCTTGACCAAGCACAGGCGCAGCTGGTCAGCGCCAAAGGCCAGCTGCATTCGGTGAGGCCCGAGGAGCAACCAGTCACCGACGTCAGGACGAGAACCCAGGACATCAACAAGGAGCTGGACCAGATCGACACCATGGTTGGAGTCGTCTCCGGATCCCGGTTCTAGCCGGTACGCCAAGCCGCGGATTCAAACGACTCGTTTACCCTCGTTGGCGGAGGGACTTGCAGCGATTCCTGCGCTGTGCGGGAGGACGAGCGAGCATGATGGGACGGCGTTGTGGCTTGCCTTCCCATCGGCGTTGTCGCAGAGTCGCCCGCTAGCCCAACTGAGTGAGTCCCGAAAATGCCTGGACGTCTGGAGATCGAGTTCGGTGCGGGATCTCGTCCGCCTTCAGCTCCCCGGCGCGACGGCGACGCACCGATGCGCATCCTGCTGTGCGGCGACTTCACGGGGCGCGCTGGCCGCGGGCTCGACGACCCCGCGGCGCTGGCGAACCGTTCGGTGCAGCGGGTCGACGTCGACAACTTCGACGCTATCATCACGAGGCTGGCCCCAACGGTCGAGCTGTCGGCCGGCGGCGAGACCGTTACGATTGCGTTTGGCACGCTCGACGACTTCCATCCCGATCGGTTGTTCGATCGCCTCGACGTTTTCCGACATCCGCGTGAGCTGCGCCAGCGGCTGCTGGACCCGGCCAACTTCGAGCAGGCCCAGGCGGAGCTGTTGGGTGCCGACGCCGAATCCGACGATGTGACGATGCAGCGGCTCTTCGGCCGTTCTGCACCACCGGTGACGTCCGCGACGGCGCAGCACGGCCCCGAACCCCCGCCTCGGCCGTGGAAGCCCTGTTGCGACAAGTCGTCGCCCCGGATGTGGTACCAGACACGGGGCTGCGTCAGGCGCAGCTCGTCAGCGCCGTCGACCTGGCGATCGCCGAACAGATGCGTGCAATCTTGCACCACCCGCGTTTCCAGGCGGTGGAGGCGGCCTGGCGGACGGTGCAGTTTCTGGTGACGCGGCTTGAGCTTGACGAAGACCTCCAGCTACACCTGTTCGACGTGACGCGCGCCGAGCTGGACGCGGTAGCGGCCGAACCCGAGCTCGAGCGCACTGGCCTGTGGAAGGCGCTGGTCGACCGCCAACGCGACGCCGGAGGCGGGCCCGGCTGGTCGATGGTCGTCGCCCTCGAGGCGTTCGGTCCGTCGCGCGCGGATGTCTCGCTGCTGGCATCCTTGGCCACGATGGCCGCGGCTGGCGGCGCGCCCATCGTGGCGACCGCCGCGCCGAGCCTGTTCGGTTGCGAGGCACTGTCCCTGACCCCCGATCACCATGACTGGCAACCGCTCGATGCAGATAGCCAGGCGCGCTGGCAGGCGCTGCGCCACGGCGTGCTGGCCCCATGGATCGGGCTGGTCGCGCCCCGCATGCTGTTGCGGCTGCCATACGGTAAGACGACCGATCCGCTGGAGCACTTCGCGTTCGACGAGATGGCCGGTACCGACCCGGCGCAGGCGCTGCTCTGGGGTCACCCTGGCGCGGCATGCGCGCTGCTGGCCGGTCTCGCGTTCCGGGATTTGGGTTGGCAGGTGGACCGGGACGTTCAACTCGACGTGGAGGATCTGCCCGCCTGGGTCTACACCGAAGACGGCGAGCGACGGATGTATCCCTGCGCCGAGGCGTGGCTCGGCGAGCGCGCCGGCCAGGTGCTGCTCGAGCGAGGTCTGATGCCCCTTCTCAGCCGCCGCGACCGCCCGGCGGCGCGGCTAATGCGATGGCAGTCCATCGCCGAACCGTCTGCGGCGCTGGCAGGGCCTTGGTGGAGCTGAGGGGCCGGCTGGCGAGTCAGGCAACGCATCAGTGCAATGTGACTCCGGCCCTGCCCAGTGATGGCTGGAACGGGCGCGCGAGTTTGACGGCGGCACGATGCAGGTATCGGCTTTTTCGCGAATCATCCGAGCGATGTGCCATGCGGACTCGCGGCCTAAGGCCCTCCGCTCGTCGCTGTTGGTGCGAGCCGGATGGAATTCGCGTCCAACGCATATTCAGACTCCTTCAGAACGGTCATCATCGTCGGCCAGGCGCGCTCCCAGCAGCAGTGGTGGTCAAACTCGGGCACGACGACAAACTGTGCGTTTGGCCCGCGGAGCGCAGTGGACTGAGATAAGTGGGCGGGCACCTGCAGGTCCCGCCCACCTGCAATGTGGATTTGTCGGATTTGAGGCGGAAGCGCGGGCTGTGTCGCTGGGTTTAGGGAGCCACGCAGCCGGGTGTATCCGTGGTGATCCGCCCAGGCGGCGATGTCCAGATTTGCCGCGATCGTGAGTACAGTCTCGGTCTGCTTCAGCCGCTCCGCAAGCAGCATCGCCAACACCCCGCCGCCACTGAAGCCGATCAGCGTGATGCTGTCGTAGCCGTGTCTGGCCAGAAACCGTTCGATCGCGACGGCCATCGAGCCCACGACCTGTTCCGAATAGCGGCCAGACGTCCACAGCCATGGACTGCAAGGCGGCCGGGTAGATGTCCCGTGGTAGCATGGCCGCCCAAGGAAGAGCGAGGGATTGGGATCCTGGACCATCAGACGCAATGCCATCGGGTGGTGCGGTGTTGGATCTCGGCTAATCTGGGTGCGGGTGACCCAAGGCAGTCCGTCCCCTTCGAGATAAATGTGCAGATTCCGGCTTGGCGACGACCCCGTCTGGTGGATGGCGACATGGTCGAATCCGATGCCCCGCAGGGTGTGACGACCAAGGTCCCGACCGGCCGTGAGTCGATCGTCCGCAGCCCTGTCCGACGCGCAGGCACCCAGGCCGATCACTACAGACACCAGTGCCGCAGCCGACACTAGGCGTGCACCACCGGCAACCCCCTGCAGAAAACGGATCATGACCAGAAGGCGCCGTACCCATCTCATAATCAAGCATCTGCGCCCGCTGTAGCGAATACGAACCACCGTCGTTGTCATGATCATATCGGGCTACACGATTATCCGTGAGCTGGGCGCCGGCGGCATGGCGACGGTCTATCTTGCGCGGCAGGATCGTCTCGAGCGCGAAGTGGCATTGAAGGTCCTGAAGCCGTTTACGACCGATATCCATCACTTCGCAGCGCGCTTCATCAAAGAGAGCCGGATCGTCGCCAGGCTTCAGCACCGGCAGATCGTCACGATCTACGACTTCGGGTCCTACGAGGGCTACCACTGGTTCTCGATGGAGCACCTCTCCGGCGGCACGCTTGCGGAACGCATCAAGTCTGGACTCGACAGCGACTGTACCCTGGAGATTATCAAGGGCATCGCAGAGGCCCTCGCCTGCGCCCATCGGGAAAGCATCATTCACCGGGATATCAAGCCCCAGAATATCCTCTTCCGGAGTGACGACACACCGGTTCTGACGGATTTCGGCATCGCCCGCGTGACGTCCCTCGATTCCGAAGCGACGCGCTTGACGCGGATGGACATGATGATCGGGAGTCCGAGCTACATGAGCCCGGAACAAATCATGGGCCAGCCGCTCGATCAGCGCTCGGACCTCTACAGCCTCGGAGTCGTCTTTTATGAAGCGTTGACAGGCTCGGCGCCATTTGAAGCGAGTGACGTGATGGCACTCGCAATGAAGCATTGCACGGAGCCGATGCCGCGCCTCTCCGGGCAGCTCGGGCGATTTCAGCCGATCCTGGATCGACTGTTGGCGAAAAAGCCCGAAGACCGCTTCGACCGTGCCGAGCATCTGGTGCAGGCACTCGCGGAACTGACCACCGACAGGCATACGGCAATCCAGGACGACGCCGCGGCAACACGGATCGTCCCACCAGGGAGCTACCCGCCCCAAGTCCGCGCCGAACGACCGGCCGGAAGGTCTTCAAGGGCCATGGTCATCGGGTCCATCTTGCTGACCGGCATCGTCGCCGGCGTGCTGTTGCTGTTGAGTCAACGGAATAATGGGCCACCGCCTGGTCCCGAGATCCTCACCGGTCTGCCGCCGGCAGCGACCGGCCGGCCCCCGGCCGCGAGCAACTATGAGCAGCTCGCCGTCCTGGACTTCGAACAAGGTGACATGGGCCGCAGCCTGGCGCTGATCAATCTGGGACTGGAGGCCACCCCGAGTGACGCCCGCCTGCTGGCGCTAAAACAGCGTGTCCAGGTCCACTTGAATGCTCAAGGGCTCCTGGCGCGGGCCCGTGTGCTTGCACAGCAGGGAGACCTGGAAGGCGCGTCGGACCTTTTGGACCAGGCACTGGCCCAGGTCCCTAAAGAACAGCCGTTGGCGGCCCTGCGCTCCAAGCTGAAGGAGCAGATTCGCGTGGTCCAGCAGGCGCGGGCGGAGCAGTTGCTCAG
This sequence comes from uncultured Gammaproteobacteria bacterium, assembly GCA_963698355.1. Classification (GTDB taxonomy): domain Bacteria; phylum Pseudomonadota; class Gammaproteobacteria; order Chromatiales; family Chromatiaceae; genus Thiodictyon. The sequence continues at coordinate 143,645 of CAVOQO010000003.1, forward strand.
CCAGGCGCAGGACTTGTTTGACGGTGGCGACTATCCAGGCAGTCTGAAGCAGGTCGATGCCGGGCTGGGCATCATCCCCGCGCACCCGCAGCTGCTGGCGCTCAAAGAGCGGATCCAGACTCACGCGAAGGCGCAGGAGCTCTTGGATCGGGCACAGGTGCTGGAACGGCAGGGAGATCCGAGCGGCGCGCTCGGCCTGGTAAACCAGGGTCTGACCCAGGTCCCCGACGAAGCGCGCTTGCTGGCCCTAAGTTCGAAGCTGGAGGAGCAGATTCGCAAAACCCAGCAGGCGCGGGCGGAGCAGTTGCTCGCACAGGCGCAGGAGTTGTTTGACCGCGGGGATTATCAGGGCAGTCTGGAGCAGGTCGATGCCGGCCTGGGCATCATCCCCGGGCATCCGCAGCTGCTGGCGCTCAAGGAGCGGATAGAGACCCACGCCAAGGCGCAGGAGCTTTTGGAGCGGGCGCAGGCGCTGGCACGTCAGGGAGATCCGAACGGCGCGATCGGCCTTGTGGACCAGGGTCTGACCCAGATCCCCGACGAAGCGCGCTTGCTGGCCCTACGTTCGAAGCTGAAGGAGCAGATTCGCGAAACCCAGCAGGCGCGGGCGGAGCAGTTGCTCGCACAGGCGCAGGAGTTGTTCGACCGCGGGGACTATCAGGGCAGTCTGGAGCAGGTCGATGCCGGCCTGGGCATCATCCCCGCGCACCCGCAGCTGCTGGCGCTCAAGGAGCGGATCCAGACTCACGCGAAGGCGCAGGAGCTCTTGGATCGGGCACAGGTGCTGGAACGGCAGGGAGATCCGAGCGGCGCGCTCGGCCTGGTAAACCAGGGTCTGACCCAGGTCCCCGACGAAGCGCGCTTGCTGGCCCTAAGCTCGAAGCTGGAGGAGCAGATTCGCAAAACCCAGCAGGCGCGGGCGGAGCAGTTGCTCGCACAGGCGCAGGAGTTGTTTGACCGCGGGGATTATCAGGGCAGTCTGGAGCAGGTCGATGCCGGCCTGGGCATCATCCCCGGGCATCCGCAGCTGCTGGCGCTCAAGGAGCGGATAGAGACCCACGCCAAGGCGCAGGAGCTTTTGGAGCGGGCGCAGGCGCTGGCACGTCAGGGAGATCCGAACGGCGCGATCGGCCTTGTGGACCAGGGTCTGACCCAGATCCCCGACGAAGCGCGCTTGCTGGCCCTACGTTCGAAGCTGAAGGAGCAGATTCGCGAAACCCAGCAGGCGCGGGCGGAGCAGTTGCTCGCACAGGCGCAGGAGTTGTTCGACCGCGGGGACTATCAGGGCAGTCTGGAGCAGGTCGATGCCGGCCTGGGCATCATCCCCGGGCATCCGCAGCTGCTGGAGTTGCGCAAAACCATCGCGTCGACGGTGGCCGTTCGGAGCAAACTGGAGCCCTTGCTGGCAGAGGCCCGGAAGCTTCAGGCCAAGGGCGCGCTGGATGACGCTATCGCACGCGTCGAGGAGGCCTTGAAGCTGGATCCAGACGACGCGTCCATCAAAGCGCTCCGGGCAGCATTGAACGCGGACATCGCGAAGCGCAGGCAGTCGCTGGCCTCGGCCTTTCTCGAACAGGGTCGCGCGCACCTGAATAAGGATGAGTTCGAGGCCGGCTTGGAGGTGGTGGAGGCGGGCCTGCGCCAGCTCCCCGGAGATCAGACGCTACTGGCCCTGCGGGCCGAGCTCGCGCGGGGACTCGAGCAACGTCGTCAAGTCGAGGCCCTGCTGGCGCAGGCCCGAAAGCTTGAGGACGCAGGCAACCTGGACGAGAGCCTTAGTGTTGTCGATCAGGTTCTTGCTCGTGCACCGGTGCATCCGAATGCAATTGCCCTGCGCAATGCGCTGACCGGAGAGATCGACGAGCAGCGGCGCGTCGCCGGTCGGATCCAGGACTGCCGGTCGCGGACTCCGGCCAGTGAGCCCCTGGATCCGGTTCCGGACCCTGAGGCTGCGATAACCTGCTGGCAGCAATTGCTCGAGACCTACCGCGATAACGCGGACGCCAAGACAGCCCTTGCAGGCATCGCAGACCGAATGCCCGCCTGGACTGACGCGGCGCTCGCAGCGGGAAAGATCCTGGAAGCGCAGCGGCTAATTGGGCAATTGGCGTCCCTCGCCCCGGATCACGCCGAATTGTCTCGCATGCGTGACGCGATCGCGACGGCACAGCGGCGAAACGCCCTTTTGCCGGAGATGGTCCCTGTGGGGGGCGGCTGCTACCGCATGGGCAGCCCGGCGGACGAAGCGGAACGGGAGGCCGATGAGCACCCTCATAAGGTCTGCCTGGACGCCTTTGAAGTGGCCCGCTACGAGGTCTCGGTGCGGGACTTCCGCAGGTTCATCGATGCGACTGGCTACCGGACCGACGCCGAGCGCGACGCCGGCGGCGACATCGGTTGCTGGTCTCTGGGTCGCAATGGCGACGAAAAGACCACTTGGGGCCATCAGCATGGCGCCGACTGGCAAGTCCCGGTCCATTCCCGCCGGGCCCAGGAGGACGAGCCTGCCGCCTGCGTGAGCTGGAATGATGCCCACGCCTACATCGAATGGCTGAATGAGCAGACACAAGAGCACTTTCGTCTACCAACTGAGGCGGAGTGGGAATATGCAGCCCGCGCCGGGACTGATACGGCGCGCTGGTGGGGCAATGAAGCCGGCCCGGCGGCTTGCCGCAACGCTAACGTCGCGGATGAGGGTCATGAGTGGAAGGAGGGATTTAGCTGTGATGACGGCTATGAATGGGCCGCACCAATCGGCCGTTTCACTCCGAATTCCTTGGGCCTATATGACATTCTGGGCAATGTCTTCGAGTGGACCTGCTCGGCGTATGACGCGGACTATGGAGGCGCCGAGGCCCGCTGCGCGGCCCCCGGCTCCGATGCCCCGCGCACGCTACGCGGGGGCTCCTGGTACAGCGGTACCAAGCCTGTGCGCGCCGCCTACCGCGACCGGGCCTTCCCCGAATCTCGCTACAGCTTTCTCGGCTTTAGGCTGGCACGTGATTGAGGTCGGGGACCCGCCGCGTACCGGCCCGACGCCGTTAAGCGGGATTCATGTTCGGCAATATTGGCCGTAAATGAGGCAGGGGCATTTCGGCCATGTGCGGCCATCGCTCGTATTTCCAGTTGACTCGAAAATGATTACGCAGTTTTAATTCAGCTCGGCGGGACAGGCATCCCCGCGATTGTGAGAGATCAAGATGCCCCACCGTTGAATCTCGATAACGACCTACGGAGACCAGGATTATGCGCCGCACTGATTGCATTGACTACGCCGAGCCCGCCCTGCAACGAGCGACGCCCCGGCATCCGTCGGTCGCCATGGCAGCCTTGGCTGCCGCGGTCGTCGCGCCGACCTTCGTTTTTGCTTACGACCCACAGACCCCACTCGGACGGATCGGACAAACCGCACTGCAGCAGCAGACCGGCGATGCCGTCAACATTGTGTGCCCGCAGCTTGGAGCGCTGCCCTCGCGCAGCGCCGCACAGCAGGACCTGTTCGACCGCTGCGGCAACATGGTCGGTAATGCCTTCCAGATCGAGGGCATCAACCGCGCCCCCCTCGCCAAGTCGCTTGGCCTTACCCCCGACCAGCTAGCCGCGGCAGTGCAGACCGTGGCCAATGAGGAGCTCGCCTCGACCAAGACCATGGCCACTGACATCTCGGCCGCTCAGGTCAACAGCGCGATCGCCCGTCTCAGCTCGATTCGCTCGGGCGTCCGCTTCAGCGTTGCGGGGCTTGCGATCGACGACTTCGATGCCTACGCGGCCCTCGACCCTCGTCTTCAGGGGCAGGCGGGTGGTACCGGCGGCGCAGCCGGAGACTCACTGGACGGTAAGTGGGGTTTCTTCATCACCGGCAATTACGGTTTCGGCAATCGCGACGGTACTCCCCGAGAGGACGCCTTCGACTACGACCGTTGGGGCCTCACCGCCGGCGCAGACTACCGAGTGACCGACAACCTGGTGCTAGGCGGCATGGTGGGCTACAGCAACATCAACAGCGACTTCGACACCACCCCCACCGTCGCCGGAGGCGGCGTTGACGCGGACGCCTGGGGCCTCGGACTCTACGGCACCTATTACATCGACAACTTCTACGTCGATGGCCTGGTGAGCTGGAACCAGACCAGTTACGACATCGACCGGCGCATCTATCTGCCGATCGGTGCTGATCCTGGCACCGTCGCAGTCCAGGAAACCGACCGCATGGCCAAGGGCAGCACCGACAGCTCGGACTGGACCGCCAGCCTTGGCGCCGGCATGGACTTCAATCGGGACAACCTTAGCTACGGTCCCTTCGCGCGTCTGACCTATGCACAGGCCGATGTCGACGGATACAGTGAGAGCGGCGCCTTCGGGCTCAACCTGACAGTGGACGATCAGAACTGGGAATCCCTCACCTCGGTCCTTGGCGCCCGCATCAGCGCCGCATTGAGTCAGAGTTGGGGGGTGCTGGTCCCGCAGGCGCGCCTGGGCTGGGTCCATGAATTCAAGAACGATTCCCAGACCTTCACGGCCTTCTACACCGTCGATCCTCAGCAAAATCCATTGTTGGCGCTCACCGACGACCCGGACCGGGACTATATGGAGCTCGGGATCGGGGTGTCGGCCGTGATGCCGGGGGGGCTGCAGGCATTTCTCGACTATCAGACCCTGCTAGCGCAGGAGTATCTCACCGATAACATCTTCACACTGGGAGTACGGGCGGCCTTCTAACCTGAATTCACCGAGCCCGAGAAAGCCGCCGAGTCGGGGGTGTGCAACCCCGACTCGATCACCGTTGACTCAGCTGCCCGCCAAGCGGTTCGCAATGTCCAAGGTCGCCCGATATTGCTCGTTGCGCACCAACTCCAGCTTGCCAGCCTGCGCAGCCTTTGGATTGTCTGTCCCACCCGTCTTGGCCTGCTCGGCGGCCTTCACCTTGGCCGCTGCCTCGGCCTCCTGACGCAGGCGCTCGGCCTCGCTCTTCGCATCCCGTTGCTGGCTGACCAGCACCTGCTGCTGGCGCTCTAGGCTCGCCTTGAGGCCCGCGACCTGAGCTGTGCTCTTGGGAGTCTTGGAGGCCTGAGCGAGCTGGTTGCGGGTGGAGCGCAGCTGCTGCTTCAGGGATGTAGCGACCTGGTTCCGCAGCGCAAGCTCCTGGCGGAACGCCGAGCGCTCCGCGTCCAGGGTCGACTGGAAGACGAGACTGTCCTCCGTGATCCCGCCGGCGCGACGGTACAGGTCCAGTGCCTTCAGCTCATTTTTCGGCACTCCGACGCCACGCTCGTACAGTGCCCCGAGACTGGTCTGCGCCGGCCGGTAGTTGTTGTCCGCAGCCCGCTGGTACCACCGGGCGGCGTTGGTATAGTCGGGAGCGGCTAGCCCCAGGCCCTTTTCGTAGATCTCCCCAACGTAGGTCTGTGCCACCGGATCACCGGCCTGGGCCTTGGGCAGCAGGGCTGCAAGGGCGGACGTGTAATCGGAGCGGTCGAAGAGCACGTACTCGCCCCCGCGAATTCCGCAATCGCTCTGGGTCGCCTTGACAGCGCGGCGCGGGGCGACAAAGGTCGTCGAGGTGCCGAGCCGCCGGATCTGGCCTGGTAACAGACAGTCCACCAGCACGAACTGATCGATACTCGACCCGGACGTTGCGCCGGCGCCGGCTCCAGTTAGCGCAATATCCGAGTCATCAACACCGGTTGCACACGCCGACAAAAGACCCACAAGCCCGGAAAGGACGGCTCCATGAATCGGCCGCATCGACCGCAAAGTGCCAGCTATTTTCACTGTGACCAACCTCCGATAAATAACGTAGAGACTGTCTGAGCTCGCCTTTGTCCGAGCATCGCACTTCAGTTTAGCGTAGGGCCGATCAGCAGAAACGCCACTTGTGATGAGACCGGGTGCGCTGGAGTTGTGCCCGAAAGTGGGGTGCTTCGCCAGACTCCACCTCTGCCAGCTTCGGCTTTTCACTGACCCCAACTCTCTCAAACCGCACCGAGTGGTGAGCGTCACAGTGTCGATCCCAATGCTCCTGGCATCCCGGTCGCCGTCCGCCGGAGACCGGTGAGCGCGACAACTGCGTAGCCAGGGAATCTTCCCGACTTGTGAACGGCGGCTCATTGCGCGGTGTCCGGCTTGCAGGCCAACACAAGCCAGCCGGCGACCGGCTCTCCGCCCTCGAGCCGAAGGGTCACCCGTTCGACCTCCATGGCTTTGAGGCCCGCTTGCCCCAACACCATTTCCAAGTAAGGCCTGGAGTGGGTGTAACGGCCATGATGTTGCAAGCGATACCCGGTCTCGTCATCCCCCAGGGCCTCCACAGTGAAGCACAGCCAGCCGCGGGGCTTGAGGGCACGGGCGGCCGCGACGAGCGCCTCGCCTAGCTCACCAAAGTACACCAGGGTGTCCGCGGAGACGATGACATCGAAGGCGCCCCGCCGCTCAGCCATGAAGGCGGTGAGCTCGGCCTGGTGGAGCGCTTCGTAGAGCTCGCGACCACGGGCCTTCTCGAGCATCCCGCTCGACAGGTCAACCCCGGTCAGCCGGCGGGAGAAGGGCTTGAGCAGGGGGCCGCACAACCCAGTGCCACAGCCCGCATCCAGCACCGCCCGGTCGGCTGCCGCGGGGCCCAGGCAGCGGGCGATGGCCTCAGCGACCAGCGCGGGAGCGCGGTACTCAAGTGACGCCAGCCTGGACTCGAAGCTCCGTGCGAACAGGTCGAACACAGTCTGCACGTAGGCGTCCGAAGCGCGGGGGGGGATCGCCTCGCCCGTGCAGGCGGCGAGGTGATGGATCGCTTTGGGATTCCCCGGCTCGTCCGCGAGCCACTCCCGGTAGACCTGGGCGGCGTCTTCGAAGCGCTTGAGACGGGAATAGGCGTAGCCCAGCATCTCGCGGGTTCGGGCGTCGCGGGGCTTGCGGCTCAGGGCCTCGGCAGACTGCTCTAACGCCTCTTTGGGCCGGCCCGTCCGGAAATAGACGTGGGCCAGGTTGTTCCTCGCATCGACGAAGTCCGGCGCCAGCTCGATCGCTCGCAGCAAGCTGTGCTCGGCCTCCTCGTAGCGGCGCAGGGCCTTGCATAGCACCCCGTAGTTGTTCAGTGCGTCCGGTCGGTCGGGGTCTAGTTCGAGTGCCTCGCGATATTCCTTCTCCGCCTCCTCGAACCGCTCGCTGTCGAGCAGTAGGTTGCCCAGATTGCTGCGGAATCCGGCATGGTTGGGAACCAGCTCCACCGAGCGGCAGATGAGCCTCAGCGCATCACCCCTTCGGCCCTGATCGTGCGCCAGCATGCCCATGAAGTGAAGCGCATCCGGATGCTCAGGCTCCAGGTCGAGCACCCGCTGGTACACCTCCAGGGCCTCAGCGTGATGGCCGGCTCGGTGCAGGGCGGTCGCGAGCCGCAGAGCGTCTGCGATGGACAGGGGCTGGCTGAGGTCGATGTCGAGATCGTTTGGCTCCATTTTCTCTGGCTCCGCACTATGGGAACGTCGGTTCGGTGTGAATAGGACCAGAGCCTGGGGTTAGGGGTCCTTCGATGGCGGAATATGCGCATCGCGATCTCGCCGCGTTGACACTCCAACATAGCCACCTTATCGTCAACTCGATATTCGTCGGAACCAACCGATTTCCGCTCACCGCACCGTGGAGACGCCCCATGGACCTCTCGCGACTGTTGGCGCTGCGCACGCTCACCAACACTCTGTCCGAGCACTTCGCCCGTCAGGCCCGTGAGTACCTGGCCAATCTAAACCTGCTCTTTCAGCCGCGGATCCTGCTCGGTGACCTGATCCGCTATGAGAAGTGTCCGGTGAAGGGGCAGGACCTGGCGTTTCAGGAGCTGCTCAAACTCTACCAGCCCTTCACGCGCGTCAGTGCGCTGAACGTGCAGGCGGAGCTGAAGCCACCGCTCGATGTCTATGGTGGCGCGCCCGACCTCTTCCCTGCCACCTACCCCTACACACCCGAGGGTGCGTCAAAGCCAGTCACCATCGTCAGTCCACTCAAATGGGTGCTCGGATTCAAGGACCTTGGCCCCCAGCGACTGCGGGACCTTGTCGCCATGCACGCCCGCAGCGGCGGCAACGACCTGCAGGCTTGTGTGTTGCACTACTTGGCCATGCATCTGCTTGCCGAGCGTCGCCCCGGCCCAGCGCCGCTCCTCGATGCACTGCGTTTTCCGCTCTCCTCCGCTCCCCAGTCCGATCTCTCGGGGATTCCCTTCGTCTATCTTTCGGCCCCCTTGCCCTGCGTACGCCCGCCCGACTTGCTGATCCTGCAAACCACCCAGGTCTCCGGGACCTCGACCTTCGAGGAGGTGGTCGACGCCGAGCGCATCGCGCAGCTCAGCGATCCCGTTAGAGAAGGTGTGTTTGCCCTGGTGGCCGAGCATGGCGGCGATCTCGGCAAGGCGCTAGGTCTTTGATCTTGCAGCTTGATCGCTCGTGGGCAAGGCCCCGCCGAACGAACAAGATGAACAGGATTAGGCACTGAAAGCAGGATTTCTTCGATCCGACGGTCCGATGACGAATGCCCTCAACAGTTACGATCAAGTCCCCTACGAGAGCCGCGCATTCACGCAGACACACCCCGACCGACTCGCCACCATAGCGACGCTGTTTGGGCTCAGGCCTCCTCCGGTCGCAACGAGCCGAGTCCTGGAGCTTGGCTGCGCTGGCGGCGGAAACCTGATACCCATGGCCTTTCACATCCCCGGCGGCACCTTTGTCGGGGTGGACTTCTCGCTTCGGGAGGTCCAAGAGGCGCGCCACATGATCTCGGCCTTGAGTTTAGACAACATCCGTGTCGAGCACGCGTCGATCATGGATTTGGGCCGGGACTGGGGCGAATACGACTATATGCTCTGCCACGGCGTCTATTCCTGGGTGGAGCCAAAGGTCCAAGACAAGATCCTAGAGATTGCGGGTAACCTGCTCGCCCCCAACGGCATCGCCTATGTCAGCTACAACACCTACCCGGGCTGGCACATGCGCGAATCGATCCGGCACATGATGCGCTATCACGCCGAGCCCATCCCCGAGCCCGCCGAGCGCATCGCTCAAGCCCGCGCCCTGCTCGATTTCCTGGCCGGGGCCGTGCCCAAAGAGAGTGGGGCCTACGGCCAACTCCTGCAGGAGGAACTGGATCTGCTTCGCCGTTGCGCCGACTGGTACGTCTATCACGAGCACCTGGAGCGGACCAACAGCCCGCTCTATTTCCACCAGTTCGTCGAGCGCGCCGCGCGCCACGGCCTGCAGTTCCTAGCGGAGGCGGAGCTCGCCTCCATGCTCGCCGGCCGCTTCCCCGCCCCCGTTGCCGAGACCCTGGAGCGGATCAGCCCGGACCTGCTCCATCTGGAGCAGTATATGGACTTCGTCCGCAACCGGTGTTTCCGCCAGACCCTGCTGTGCGGCGCCGGCCATCGCCTCGGGCGCGCACTCACTCCTCAGTTAATCGAGGGCCTATGGCTTGCCGCCCCCATCCAGCGTGAAGGCGGTCCGCCGAGCCTTTCCCTCGGGCTCAGGGCGGGCTTTCAAGCAGGCGCAGGTCAGCGTCTGGAGAGCGAGCGGCCTGCCACCAAGGCGGCGCTGGCCATACTCGGCGAGCGCTGGCCGGCGGCCGTTCCGATGAGCGATCTCGCGGCGCTGGCCCTGGAGCGGGCGGCGACCCATCTGGACGTGCCAGCCGAGGCGGCACGGCGCTCGTTGGCGGAAGACCTCTTCCAATGCGCACTTTCTGGTGCGGTGGAGCTACACAGTTGGAGCGGGGACTTCGTCACGGAGATCAGCGAGCGTCCGCGGGTCGATGCACTGATCGCCCACCAGGCGGCCATGGGTCCGCTGGTCGTCAATGCCCGCCACGAGACCGTGGCCCTCGATGCACTCGGACGAGAGCTTGTGGGCTTACTAGACGGCCGGCGTAATCGCAAGGCAATACTCGCCGAGCTGATAGGCCGTGTTGCAGATAGCCGACTGTCAATCCAATCAACCACAGCTACCATGAGAGAAGCCAATTTCGCGCTTTCGATTCCATCGCGTGCCGTAACCGCGTGGATGATCGCCTCGCGCGTACTCACCGAAACGGCCTGTTCAGAGAACAAGTCTCTTGCGGCTGGTAGCGTCTCAAGTATTCCCTGCACTGTCGATTGCGGCAGGGTTGGATTGGCAGTAAGCGCGTGACGAAGGGCGGTGAAGTCAATCTCGCGACGCATCCATGCCTCGCCCAATTGGGTGCGCCAGCGTCGCAGAATGATGCCGTCGCGCCACAGAAAGACGCCAAAGAGCGGGGCAAGCAGCAGCAGGGTCAGCGCTGGCCTCAGGTCAAATAGCCCCATTGAACCGCCGACCGAGGCGAGCCCCGTGACTCCAAAGGCGAAGACGAGATTGCGGAAGCCCTGCGCCCGACGTATCAACGCGTGCGAAGTCCGCTCGAGGGCGAAACGGTAACCTGACATAAGCGCGCGAAACCCAAGCGTCGAGGACCTAAGGACAGAGTCGGCCGCACCGGCAGCGCGAGGACAAGACTCGCATCGTCCCAGCGCTTCCGCGCATCGCGGAAGCGGCTTTGGTCTTTTTCGGAGCGGTAGCGCCGAATCGTCCTCCCTCCAGTTATCGTGGTCTGGCCCCGAAAGGCCTCCCCTTGACCCTACCCCCACCGGCTTGAGGGAGTTTCTTCTGGAGCGCGGCAATCGCTTCGTCCATGTAATACGCCGCGTAGTACTTCGTGTCGTCCTCGGGCTCGACGCGTCTCGCTGCTTGCAGAGCGGGAATGGCCTCGGGGTCTCCCAGAAAATTGAGCGCGTTGGCGGCCTGTCGGCGCAAGGCCGCCGACGGATCGCCGAGCAAGGCGATCATCTTGCTCCTCCACAGCTTCTTGCCCGCTTCGCTCCACTCCAGCGGATGCTGAAGCTGACTGTACGGTGTTTCGAAGGCGAGCCCGGCGATTGTCGCTGCGATGTTACCGCGGTCGTCCGCGGTGCCTTGATCAAAAACGTCAGCCAGAAGCCCGAGCGCCTTCTCTTGCCGCAATCCGCCAATTCCCGCGATCGCGTTACTGCGGATTAGTTGCTCGGGACGGCTGAGCGCGGAGCGGAACGCCGGCAGTGCTCGTTGGTCGGGGAAATACTTAGTGACGAGTCGAGCCAGTGCCAGCACGGCGCGCCCTGCCACCTTGGGATCCGGTGCGAGCGCCGCATCGATGAGCGGTTGGGAAGCGCGCGGGTCTCGCATCCACCGCACATTGTCGCGCAGCGTCGCCTTGCTGAAATCCCGCGACAGCCTGGATGCGGTATCGAAGCGAACCTTGGGATCGGGGTCGTCGAGACCGGGGTACACTTCCTCGAGCATCGCGCGCAACGTCGGATGGATCGGAATGAGCTCCATGTACGCCGCTTGAATCTCCGGAACCAGCCGTTTGATGTAGCCTTCGTCCAGAAGGAATTCTCTAGCGTCATCGACCTTCCCGGCGCCGAGCAGCGCAAGCGCTGCATCGACCACGCCTTCCGCGGGTAGAGCCTCTTTCATCGCGCTTCGCCTCCCGCTATAGAACCCGGCTGGCTCCGGGTCCGCTGTTATTAACCATCGGATTCGTTGTCGACGGGGGATGATACGTTGTCCCAGGCGGCGCCGACGATGGGATGTTCGAATGGTAGTAGCCGCCGTTTACGGGTCGCCCGGCGTTATTGAGCGAGCCCGCCGGATTCGCGCCGCTTCCCTGTCCCGTCGGCGGCTGAATCGGCCAATTATTCAGTATGGAGGCTTCAAGCAGGCGGGCCGCCGTACGGTCGGGAACCGTGGGTGGACCGGACGCTATGATGCGCATGTTATCCGCAGTGACGCCCCCCGGCGGCTTCCCTTGATGCTGACTGAATCGGTCGTGTGGGCTTTGTCTCGTAATTCCCACATAAATGACTTGCGGTGGAATGGGTTGTATGCCAGGGGCCGGTGGCGGGTGCCTTCCTTTTTCCAGCACGTAAACGGTCTGGTCGCCGGCTTTAGCGCCACAGTTCAACCCGTATGGATCGATCCAGTTGACAGGGTTCGGACAGTACTGGTATTCGTTCGCACCCCCTGCCAGACCGATCGGGTCGGCGCTGAGGTACTGGCAGGCGACTGGGTCGTAATAGCGGAACCGGTTGTAGTAGAGCCCATCGTCGGCGTATTGGCCGGGAAACCGGAAATCTACCGCGCCATCGGCGTCGCCGCCCCCGGTCTCGACTTCGCCCCATTCGCTTAGTCGTTGCCACCAGATCAGCTCGCTCCGCTCGTCGATCGCTTCCTGCGGTACGCCGAGATGAGAATTCACGAGATAAAACGCCCGTGTTCCCCGCCACAGCACACTCGGGTTAAAATCCCCAATCAGCGTCTCTGTCACTACATCGTCCGTTATCCCTGCCAAGAGCTGCTCTCCGGACCAAACGAAGTCCGTAATTTTGCCATCCACGTCCCGGCGTAGGCGCCGGCCGAGCGCATCGTACGCGTATTCGACGATGGATCCGTTCGGCAACTGCACCTGAACGAGCTGACCCAGTACGTTCCAGATGAGCAAGGTCGAGGCGCTGCCGTCTACGATGCGGGTCACGCGTCCGTTTGCGTCGCGCTCGTACGTACGCGTCCCGCTGCGTGTGAGGCGATTGCCAGAGGTGTACGCGAGCACACGGGCGGTTTCGCCCTGCCACCCTGTCAAGCAGCCGTTGGCGTCGTAGTCGTAGTCGGTTAAGACGCCGTTCTTCGTCGACCGAACGAGGCTGTGATCGCCGTCGAACGCGTAGCACTTTTCGCCCGTTCGGTAGTCGTCGATGCGCACAACATTCCGGCGACTGTCGTACGCCCAGGAGCGGGATACAAGCGGTCGGTTTCGGCGCGTCACCGTCTGTGCAATCGTGTTACCTAGAACATCGTACTCGAGTCGCTCGATGCAATCGGCGCAACGGCGTTCGATGCATCGATCCTTCGCGTCATAAGCGAACGCCTGTACGAGAGCGTTTCCGCGTCGTAGCGCCACAATGCGAAGGCGCCGATCCCATTCGAATTCGAGCGGCGCCAGCGGCGAATCCGAGAGAGTGCGAGACAGCAATGCGCCAAGGCGGTCGTACCTGTATTCGACCCGGTGGCCGTTCTGCACTTCGGACGCGCATCTTAGGCCGTCGGCATACTCGAAAGCGATCCGGGTATCGGGCGTGCTGGCGTTGAGGAGTCGTCCCTGCCTGTCGTATTCGCAGGCGATCAGATCGGTTCCGCCGGAATGGATACGACACAGATTGAGCCCCAAGTCGTACTCGAAGTGGAGGACCTTGCCGTCCGGTAGTGTTCGGCGGATCTCACGGCCGGCTACGTCGAACGCCGAGCTTTCCACCCGGCCGTCGAAGTGCCGTACTTCGATCCGGTTCCCCATCTGGTCGTAAGCGAATTCGGCGGACTCGCCGGCGGGGTTGACCCAGGTGCACAAGCGACCTTCGGTATCCCATGTAAAAGTAGCGCTGCGCCCGGCTGGCGTGAGGATTTGCTCGATGGCGCCGTGGGCGTTGTGCCGAAAGCGCCAAAGGTAGCCGTCGGAGTCGGTTACGGCTGACACGAAACCCGCATGGTCGTAATTGAAACTTCGAGGCTGCGATCCCGGTGCTTGGGCGCGAACGATGCGGCCTGCGTCGTCGAACTCGAAACGGTGCACACCACCGTCAGGCTCCGTGCGCTGAACGATGTCCATGCGATCGTTGTAATGCTCCTCGCGCTCGAATCCGAAATCATCCGTGTAGCGCACGCGCGTCCACGCGGGATCGACCTCGCTGCGAAGCGTGTTGCCGCTCGGCTCGATAACGGCGTTGATGAAACCGCGATTATCGTATAGATAGCGCGTTTCCACGTCGCGGGGATCGGTCACGGAAATCAGGTGGCCGCGGGAATACTTCAGCTTCCAGATCGACGCGTCCTGTCGAAAGAGTATCGGCTGATGCTCAGCGTTGTACTGCCAGGTCATCGTTACCCCGGTCGGATACACGATGGCAGCCGTATTGCCATTGGCGTCGTAGCTGTATCGCGTGACACCACCGAGCGGATCGACCTCTTCGGCGATACGACCGAGCTCATCGTATATAGTCGATCGCACTCCCCCGTCGGCATGCGTCTCTTTCAGAACCTGGCCGCGCCCGTTCAGCTCATACGCGGTGAGCGCACCCAGGCTATCGGTCACAAGGGTGACGTTTGCCGGCGTGTACGTCAGTCGGCACAGGTGATAGCCATCGGCGCCGCGCGTCTCGACGCAGCGACCCTGTTTGTCGTAGCGCATGCGAAACACGCCAGCGCTTTGTCCGTTTTCGGTGGTCATCCGGTTTGCTGCGTCGTACGCGTAGCCACGCGTGTTTTCGAGCGCGTCGCGCACCGCCACCAAGCGGCCATGCTCATCGTAACGGTAAGAAGCGATCCGTCGATCGGGTGTCGAAGGCGACGAGAGGATAAGGTCGCCGAGCAGATGGCGCTCGTTGTAGACGAGTGTCATGCGGCGTCTCTCCACCATCTGCGTAACGGTCACAAGACGACCGGCCGGGTCATATCCGAGCTGCAACCCAAAGCCGGAAGGCAGCGTCACCCGATCGAGCAGGTACGTGCCGGTCGGCAATCTGCGAAACCACATCTTCTCGACTGTGGTCTGCCAATCGTGCCAGTGGTAAACGCGTTGCTGAAACCGACCGTGGCGGCGTTCGGGACGATGATCAGATTGGTGCAGGAGGTGGCCATGAGGGGTGCGACGAAAGGCGAGTCGGGCCGCCGTTCACCGTGACGTTGGGGCTGCCGATGGCGGCCGAGCCCTAGGCCGCCCGGGTAAGGGACAGGAGGCGTCGGAGCTTGATTCCAGGTAGACCATTGCGTATAGGCGGAGAAGCTTTCCTTGATGCTCCCCCAGGTGCCGCTCCAGCTGGAGGTATCAACGCCGGTAACGTCCTTAACATTCCGGTGGCGGAATCGGGTGGAGACGAATAGCGCCGAGATGCCGGCGATTCCCAGGTTGGCCATTAGGGTGAGAGCGACGAGCATCAGCGACTTCGGTATGTTGAGCAGGTAGCGCCGCCAATAGGTCATGTTGAGCATGGACGGGGGTGCGGGCAGTCCGCAGGGGTATGGCAGCGAGTAGCCCATCGCCCCAGCCGTACAGGCGGGCATGCTGTTGATGAGCGTATTGACCTGCGGGAAGGCCGGGGTCATCCAAAGGTAGATGGGCCCGAATAAGGGTGCGGGATCATGGGGATGGGGAGGGCGCGGGCAGGGTGATGTAGTGACTCGGTATGGAAATCCAAGCCGAATCACCATGTCGCCCATTCTTTGAGCCGGCCAGAGCATCGGTTCTGTCCCGTTTCGGTCCTCGATTACCGGTTGACCTGGACCACTCGCAGGGCCCCACTGAGTCTGGTTCGGGTGTACCCGACCGTGACCCGATCCCCTGGGCGCAGAGCTTCGAAGACGGGCTTGGTGACCAGCGCGACCGTAGGCTCGTCGCCTATGTTCAGGGAGATGACATAGTTCTCCGGATTCTGCGCGGACTTGGACCCAGGCGCGGCCCCCGGCGATGTTCGTCCAACTCGTCGTTGTACCTGGGAAACCTGCTTCGCCGTCACGACTGCCTGCGTCGATCGCACCTCCAGTCCCAGCCGGTCAACAGCGCCGTATAGGAAATACAGCCCGACGGCGCCGAGCAGAATCGCCGGGATGATAAAAGCGATGGGATTGGCCTCGAACGCGGTCATGGGTCTGGTCTCTTCATTGCACCGACACCTCCATCTTTCGCATGCCGGGGAGCCAGTCGCGGCCTGGGTATGGCACGGCTCCTGCGCCAGACTAGGTCCAACTGGCGGTCTTCCATGCGGATCATCACCGTGTGCAGCATCGTCTGCCGGCTCTTGCGTGCCCTCGCCAATATCCAGGCCGACGCGAGGGGATTCGTTCGGGAGGCGAAAGTAGATGACGCTCTCGGGGCTGAGATTGGCGGTGCCGATCTCTTCGTCGCCTTGGAGAAAGGGCAGGGCGAGCCCCGGCGAGGCCCCGCTAAAGTAGCGGAAGTCCATGTCCGGCAGACCATGGCTCAGATAGGCGGAGCGGTGCTCGGCTGGGACGAGCTGCGCATAGGCCTGGCGCAACTCCTGCTCGGTGGCGCGATCCGCGGGCAGGATGCCGGCGAGCCCAGACCTCGGCAGCGCGGTTTTGGGGTACCAACCCAAGCCGGCTGGGGCCGGTTGGCGCTCCCAGGCCGCGTAGTCGCCGACGCAGAGCCGGTCGGGCGTCAGGAGGTTCTTGGGGTCTTCGATATTGGGCAGGGCCAGGTTCTCGATCGCGTCCTTGGTGTTGGCTACGAGGAATCCGCGGCCCAAGGGGTTGGGGGGGTAGGGGTAGCTGGTGCTCCGGTCTGAATAGACGTCGATCCCGCCATAGGCGCGCTCCCAGCGCAGCTCCATGGTCTCGAAGGGGGTCGGGTCCGTGAAGACCGGCAGGCCGTCTTGGACGTAGCGGACAGACCGGTCTCCAAAGATTCGCAGATCCTTGCGCACGCCGGCGACCATGATGGCCGCAGCGCAGGATGGAGTTGGGACCCCGCCGGGCGCATAGACCTTGGCGTCGAATACCACGTCCGTCGCGAGCTTGAAGGGGACGAAGTCGCTCTCGTAACGGACGCAGGTATTGAGCGGGTTGCCCCAATAGATGTCGCCCGCGATCAGGGGACGATCCGAATTGGCGCGCGTGCAGACGCCGCCGGGTACGATGTCATAGGTCCGCTTGAGCAGGACGGCGAGGATATGCTCGCCTGCCGGTGTCTGTCCCGGCAGCACCAGGGTCTGTCCCCGAATCCGGGGCGCTGGTGGGCTGAAGGGGGGCGACGGCGCTCATGGTCAGCTCGCTTCCGCGTAGAGCCGCTTCATCTTCGGAAACCAAGAGTAGCCGTCATAGACCGTGGCACCGCGCCAGATCAGGTCCACCTCGCGGTCATCCGGGCGAATGCTTAAGGTGTGCAATCGGCTTTCGACGCGCTCTTCGCCGCGCCCGATGTCCAGGGTGATTGTCGGCGTCTCCCCCGGCAGGGCAAACTCCATGGTTCCGTCCAGGGAGAGTCCTTCGAGCACGATGGTCTCGTTGCCCCTTAACCGCGAAAAGATCATCCCTAGAGAGGCCCCATTATTGAAACGGGCCTCGAAGGTCGGGAGCCTCATCTGCTTGGCCAGGGCGATGTGGTTTTGGGGGAGGAGTCCCATGCGCTCTTCGGCGGTGACGGTGCCCACCTCGGTGAATGCGGGATAGGAGCCAAGCAGGGCGCAGCGCGGGTACCAGGTCCGTTGGCGCCAGCCGAAGCCCTGGGGGCAGGGGTTGGAGATGCCACCGTTGGGGCTCCCCGATGATCACGCGCTCGGGAGTCAGCGGGTCGTCGGGGTCCTCGATGTTGGGCAGCGCCAGGCCCTCGATCGTCTCTTTCAGATTGCGGAGGGCAACGCCGCGTCCCATGGGGTTGCGGGGATAGTGGAACGGGATCTCGGAGACGCTGCGTTCGTCGCGCCCGCCGTAGGCTCGGTCGTAACGGATCTCCATCTCTGCAAATGGCTCGGGCTCGGTGAAGATCGGATCCTTGCCCTCGCGCCAGAGGCAGTGGCGATCGCCCCGCACGCGCAGGGTCTTGGTCTTGACACCCACTCGGACGCTGATGTCCATCTCCTGAACGGGAGTCCCACTGGGCGCATAAGCCTTGCCGATGACGACCACGTCGGTCGAGACCTTGTAGGGGGCCAGCTCGTACTCGTGCTCGACAGTGGACCAGTCGGGGTCGCCGTCGTCGTAGTAGAGATCGATCTCGCGCAGCTCGTGGTCCGATTCCCGCCGTAACAGAGGTCCAGCATCGGTGATGACGTAGCTTCGCTTGACGATCACCGAGAAGACATGCTCTTCCCGCTCGTTCTTGCCGGCCACGATGCGGAATACGCTGTCACTCATTGTGTTAATTGCTATGAAATCGCGGTGGCGATGCTGCCGGGCTCACGGGTTGAGCATCACCATGCCGCCCTTGACCGTGTTGGTGGCGGAGCCTTCCGAAAGGACGATCGCCCCCTTGGTTTGATGCTCTGAATCTGCTTCGGAGTGCACTATCCCGCCCTTCACGGCTACGATTGTAGCGCCCTTGATGGAAACATCGACGCCCTCGATTTTAATCTTGCCCCCGCTATCCATCTCAATCTTGCTGCTGCCAGTATGGAGCGTAATTTTATTAGCGGCCTCAATAAGAATCTCGCCTGTCGATGACCTTATGGTGATATTCCCCTTGACTGTCGTGGTTTGGGTCGTGTCATATTTTTCGGTCAGCGCGCCTTGGACGTGGTAATCGGCCGTATTGGCCTTGACGTCGTGCTTGTAGGTTCCTTCGGTGACTTCGATCTTTGCATTATTCTTGATCGTTTCGGTGAAGTCATTTTGGACAGTATTAGTCTGATCATGCTCCACCGTGGTGTTCATGTCGTACTGACCATGAATGGTGATCTTCTCCTTCCCTGCGGTGTCGTCCATGGTGAGTCTCGTTGTAGCCCTTGCCCTTGTGGGTGTTGGACTTAATGCCGCTAACTACCGCGCCAGCGGGTAGGCCGAACGGCGGCATCGAGTCGCCGTTATAGACCCGTCCGGTAATGATGGGCTGGTCTGGATCGCCCTCAAGGAATTCCACGATCACCTCCTGGCCGATACGCGGAATGCCACTGCGCCCCAGCCCTTGCCGGCCCAGGGGTGGGAGACCCGCACCCAGCACGAGCTGTTCTCGTCGTGCTTGCCGTAGCGGTCCCAGTGGAACTGGACCTTGACCCGACCGTACTTGTCGGTCCAGATCTCTTCGCCCGCCTTGCCAGTGACAACGGCGGTCTGGGGACCCTGGACAAAGGGTTTGGGCGTTACCCGTGGCGGACGGTAGGGGATGTTGGCGTCGATGGCGCTTAGGCTGCATCGAAAGCCGAGTCCTTCTTGCGGCGAGGCGCGGGTCTCGAATTCGTCCGATTGCAGTTCATAGTCTGCGGCGACGATCAGGTACTCGTGGTTCTGGTCTTCCCGCTGGTAACCGGTCAGGGTGAAAAGGGTGCCGCAGGCGAGACCGCGGGCGTTTCCTTCTGCCCGGGCAATTTCGTGGTCTGCCTGGGTCTCTTCCAGGCGGATACGCGCATAGCCGTCGCCGTCGGCAGTCTCGGTATAGTCGCCCTGGAAGTCGAATACCTCCAGTTCCGCCAGCGCGTGCTTCTTTGGGTCACTGCGCTTGGCGAGGAGGTTTTTTCGCGGTGCCGTGAAGTCGTAGGCGTTGTGGGCGAAGGCCCCGGGGCGCACCTCTTTGTGGAGGGCCCAGTCGTCGAGGTGATCGATCTCGTTTAGGGCAGACGCCCCTTGGGGGAAAAAGGGGACCTCCTCGTAGCCGGGGACGGTCGAGTGGGCGCTGTAGCCGTCACCGAGCACCAGGGTGTGCTTGCCATCCGTGTGCTCGAAGAAGTAGTAGATGCCCTCGTGCTCGAGCAGGCGATTGACGAAGCTCAGGTCGGTCTCCCGGTACTGGACGCAATAGGTCCACTGGCGGTAGCTGCCGGAGAGGCGGTCGTCGAAGTCGGTGAAACCGTGCTCGCGGAAGATCTCCTTAACGATGTCCGGAACCGTCTTGTCCTGAAAGATCCTGCAGTCGGCTGTGCGCGACAGAAACCAGAGCCAAGGAACCAGGGTCGCGCTGTAGACGGCATAGCGCCCCTCAATCCCAGCGTGGGAGAAGCGGCTCACATAGCCGTTGAAGTAGCGGCGCCCCTGGTCTGGCAACTCGAGCGTCACCGTTGCGGGTGTGCCCAGCAAGTCGTCCGCGCTCACATCGATCTGCTCACTGAGGAGACGCAGCTCATACTCGAAGGGCGCACTGAGGCGCTCCGCAGCCGTCATGCTGCGCAGTAGCAGGACGTCCTCGCCGAGGGCTGTGTTGACTGACAGGAACCGATGCTTTTGGGTAGCTGGCATGGGCGTGCCTGGTTGGAGACTCGGGTCAGTATAGACGAGGGCGCTTCGGCGGACGCTGATTCAGGCGATTCGTGAGCAGATGCGTCTGCGCCTACACCAGCGAGGACTTTTGCCTCCTGCCCCACCGCGTGCTGGTGCACCTACGTGTGAGAGGATACTGGAAGGATCGGATCTTGCAATCACGCAGGTTCCGGCCGTCTAGCCTGTCGCGTCGCCGGCGTCGACGCGGCATCCACCTCCACCCTGCGCACCGCGCGACTGACCGTGGAGTAATGCACGCCGAAGTGATCCGCGGTTTCCTGCATGGTGTAGACACCGGACAGAAAGGCGCGGGCCATGGCCTCACGGCGGTCCGGAGAAGTGCGCTCGAAAAAGGCGAGCGGCTTGGCAAGCGGACGGCGTTGCGCCCTGGGGGCTTCGCGCAGACGCTTCGGCGGCCGGCTCGCCCCGGCGGGCCGCTCGACGAAGCGGTCGCTGCCGAGGAAGACCTGATGGCGCAGCCCTTCCCATACACTCGGCTGCCCCAGTCCCTCGGCTACGAACTCGGCATAACGGGCTTGGCATTGGTGCCGGTCATTGCCGAACTGGCCAAGCACCCAGTCCGTTTCCAGCCAAGAAGGAGCGGCCGATAAGCCGACCATGGCGCGGTAACTGCTCCAGCGCCATCCCGCGGCGTCCGATACCATGCACGCCCGCACCGGATTGAGCACGACGTACCGGCCCAACTCCAACCGATACGGGTCGCGCTCTATGAGAATGGCCTGGAAGCGACCTGAAACAGGTGACCGACCAGTCCATGGCGGCGGTTGAACCGCTGGGTGTAGACGCCGTTGAGCTAGCGCATGCCTTTCGACAAGTTCGCGTCGGGCGTTTCCGCGACGACATGATAGTGATTGGTCATCTCGCAGTAGGCATGGCAGCGCCAGTTGAAGCGGGCGCAGACCTCCCCTAGCACGCCGAACCAGTCTGCACGGTCTTGATCGTCCGGGTAGATCGCTTCGAGTAGAGAACGGGGTCAAGTCTTGCAATCAAGCACGATCCGCCCGTCCAGACTGCTCCGCCGCACATGTCGGCGCGCCACCGGCAAGGTGCCGAATGCTGGGATACTACTGAGTCCGCGCATCTAGGCTGGACGCATCAGTCGCCGTCAGCCAACTCTAGACGCCGTTCGACCCGCTCGAGTCGGCGACGAAGATCGGCGATATCATCCGCTCGGGCGACATCGACCGCGTGAAAGGCCGCGAGGTGATGCTCGATTGCACCGAGGCCGGTCTCGACGCCAGTGAAGCGCAGGCGCATCTCGCTTTGGATGTCGTCCAGCTTGCTGTGGACTCGACGGAGCATTTCACTGGTTAGGTCTTCAACGTTGTCAGCCACGTTCGTTAAACCTTTGTCGGGCAATAAGGGTCAAGGGGGAATAGGGGGAATAGGGGGCAAGTCTTGTAATCGCGCAAAGGGGAAGAAGAACGGGGATCACCATTTAGCTGACCCCGCGAAATCAGGAGCACGAAACTGTCCCGGATTTTGTGCTTGCCCCATAAAAGCCCCAGTGCGATCTTCGAGCATACGCCGAACAATAGACGAGAACTGGCTGCCCCACAAGACTGAACGCCGCGACGCCGCGACCGACCAAGCTTGGCAGCGGCCTAATTCGAGCCTGTCCCGTACCCCAATCCGCCGACCACCACCCGACGACGATCACGCCGCAATCTGCTCGAACGAAAACGACGGCCAATCGGCGCGTTCGCTCGCATGCTCGACGGTGATGCCACAGACGCCGCCATTGCGGTCCAGCTCGATCAAGGTGTTCTCGTGGAGGTCACGGGTCTCGGCGGCCGTGACGGGACGCAGCTCGATGTAGAGCGTGTCCGCTTCAACCATCAAACCCGTAAGTGAACCCCCCCTCATCCACTCCAACGCTCACTCGCTCGATGGTCTTCCCCTCCATGGTGCGATTCAAGAGCTCCCGACTGATAGCCGGCAGCACCGTATTGGTCAGTATCGCGTCCACCACCCGCGCTCCACTCTCCACCTCGGCGCAGCGCTTGGCGATCAGGTCGACCACTGTGTCGTCGTAGGCCAATGTGGCGCGGTGGTTGTCGGCGATCCGCCGCACGATGCGGTCGAGCTGGAGCCGGATGATGACCCCCAGGATCTCGTCGCTCAGAGGGTAATAGGGGATGGTGACGATGCGCCCTAGGAGCGCGGGCGGGAAGGTCTTCAAGAGCGGCGCGCGCAGGGCCTGGGCAAGCCCCTCCACGTCCGGCAGCAGCTCCGGGTCCTTGCACAGTCCCATGATCAGGTCCGTACCCACGTTGGTGGTGAGCAGGATGACCGTGTTGTGGAAGTCGATATAGCGGCCCTCGGCGTCCTCCATCCAGCCCTTGTCGAAGACCTGAAAGAAGATCTCGTGGACGTCCGGGTGGGCCTTTTCCACCTCGTCGAGCAGGACCACGCTGTAGGGTTTGCGCCGTACCGCTTCGGTGAGCAGGCCGCCCTCACCGTAGCCCACATAGCCGGGGGGCGCGCCCTTGAGGGTGGAGACCGTATGGGCCTCCTGGAACTCGCTCATGTTGATGGTGATGATGTTCTGCTCGCCGCCATAGAGCGCCTCGGCGAGTGCCAGGCCGGTCTCGGTCTTGCCGACACCGGAGGGGCCGGCGAGCATGAAGACACCGATGGGCTTGTTCGGGTTGTCGAGCTTGGCGCGGGAGGTCTGGATGCGGGCGGCAATGGCCTCGAGCGCGTGGTGCTGGCCGATGACCCGCTTGTTGAGGGTCTCCGCCAGGTCGAGGACGGCCTTGACCTCGTCCTTGACCATGCGGCCCAGCGGGATGCCGGTCCAATCCGAGACCACCGAGGCGACCGCCTGGGCATCGACGCTCGGCAGGATCAGGGGGCGCTCGCCTTGCAGGGCCGCAAGCTCGGTCTGCAACGTCCGGAGCTTCTCGAGGGCCGCGGCCCGATCCGCCTCGGTCAGGCCCGCGGCGGGGGCTGGGTCCTCGGGAGTCGCGGCCGGGGGATCAGCGGCTGCTGCCGACGGGCTCGCGGGGCCGCCGGCCTCGGTGCTCGCGGCCTGCTCCAGGGTGCTCCCGGTCCCCTCAACCGGGGCCGCGCCTCCGCGCAGTTGCGCACGGAGATCCAGGATCTGCTGCACCACGCCCTGTTCCGACTCCCAGCGGGCCCTGAGCCCCGCCAGGTGCTCCTGCTCGGCGGTGAGCTTCTCGCTGGCCGAGCGCTCACGCTCCGCGGTCTCGACGCCGACGGCAGTCTCCCGGCCGATGATGGCGAGCTCGGTGGTCAGGCCCTCGATGCGGCGGCGGCAGTCTTCCACCTCCGGGGGTTCCGACGACTGGCTGATGGCCACCCGGGCGCAGGCGGTATCCAGCAGGCTCACGGCCTTGTCCGGGAGCTGACGGGCCGGGATGTAGCGGTGGGAGAGCCGTACCGCGGACTCCAGTCCCTCGTCCAGGAGCTGGACCTTGTGGTGGTTCTCCAGGGTGGACGCGATGCCGCGCACCATGAGGATCGCCTTCTCCTCGCTCGGCTCGTCCACCTGGACCACCTGGAAGCGACGGGTGAGGGCCGGGTCCTTCTCGATGTATTTCTTGTATTCGCTCCAGGTGGTTGCGGCGACGGTACGCAGGGTCCCGCGGGCCAGGGCGGGTTTGAGGAGGTTGGCCGCGTCCCCGGTACCGGCCGCGCCGCCGGCACCGATGAGGGTGTGGGCCTCGTCGATGAACAGGATGATGGGCTTGGGCGACGCCTGGACCTCCTCGATCACCTGCCGCAACCGGTTCTCGAACTCGCCCTTCATGCTGGCCCCTGCCTGGAGCAGGCCCACGTCCAGGGTGCGTAGGGTCACGTCCTTGAGGGGCGGCGGCACGTCACCGCCGGCGATCCGCAGTGCAAAGCCCTCGACCACCGCCGTCTTGCCGACGCCCGCCTCGCCGGTCAGGATGGGGTTGTTTTGGCGCCGGCGCATGAGGATGTCCACCAGCTGGCGGATCTCCTCGTCACGCCCGACGATGGGATCGAGCTCGCCCTTGCGGGCACGCTCGGTGAGGTCGATGGAGAACTGCTTGAGGGCCTCCTGTTTGCCCATCTGGGCCGGGGCCATGGCGTCGCTCGCCTCCCCCGGGGCGGCGCCGCTGCCCAGGTGAAACCCGTCGCTTGCGATCATCCGGTCCTCGGGGGAGCCGGAGACGATCTCGGCGAAGCGCTCGGTCAGGCTGTCGGTCACGATCTTGTCGAACTGGCGGGAGATGCCGAGCAGCCCGCTGCGCAGGCCCCGGGTCTTGAGGATGCCCACCATCAGGTGCCCGGAGCGCACCTGGGATTCGCCGAACATCAGGGTGCCATAGGTCCAGCCGCGCTCGACGGCCTCCTCCACGTCTGAGGACAGGTCGGAGATGGAGCGGGAGCCCCGCGGCAGGCGGTCGAGTGCGCCGGTGAAGTCCCGTGCGAGGCCCGCCGGGTCAAGGTCGAACTGGCGGATGATGCGGTGCAGGTCCGAGTCCTGGTTCTGGAGGATCTGATTGAGCCAGTGCACCAACTCCACATAGGGGTTGCCGCGCATTTTGCAGAACACGGTGGCGCTCTCGATGGCCTTGTAGGCCAGGGGATTGAGCTTGCCGAACAGGGCGGCACGGCTGATTTCGGTCATGGTTGGCTCCCAGTAGGGTCCGCTCGGCGGACCGTTTTGTCTGATCCTGTGCTTCGGTCCGCACAGCGGACCCTACGGTTTTCTGGGCCTAGCGGCCCGGGTCGAGCTTTAGGTCGTCCCCATCCCGCCCCAGGGGTCCGCTCGCGAGCCAGGTGGTCCAGCCCAGGCGACCGCCCGAACCGAGCCGCAGGCCAGGCACCTCGGGTTCCGCGAGGACTGGACTCAGGTCCCAGTCGAGCTGGTCCCCCACATAGTTTCGGACCACGGCCTTGACGCGGGCCAGGAACTCGCCTCCCGGCAGCAGTGATTGATAGTCGGCAAGGCGAAGCGGCCCGATGCGCACCCGAAACTTGGACTGGTGGTCCCAGACGCGACCGCCGAGGGTCGTCGTCTGGCCGAGCGCACTGCTGTCTGGCGTCTCACCCAGCCGCAGCCGACAATCGGGGGGTAACACCAGCCAGTGTCCGACGAACTCCTCGATGCGCACCGGCAGACCCAGGAGGTCCCCCAGGATGGATTTCAGCCCCTCCGCGTGGCGGGTCTGGCAGGATAGGTGCCCCGCATAATGGCGCTTGGCCACATCCGGCATGGCGTCCCGATTCTGGAAGGCGGGCATGCCGGTTCCGCTGAGGCTCGCGAGGTAGACGCCGAAGCGGTCCTGCGCCGGCCGGTCAAAGCTGACCGCCGGCTGGGCCTGGGCCCACCCCCGATAGAGCAGGGACAGCATCCGGTGGTTGAAGAGGTCTAGAAAGCGGGCGAACGTGGGATCCGAGGCGTGCCGCAGTCTGTCCCGAGCGAATTCCGTGAGGTGCAGGGGTAGGGGGCCGTTGGGTCCCAGCAGTCCCAGGAAATAGACCAGCAGACGGGCGGGCCGGCCCCCAGCAGGCCGCTCCAGGGCGGCGAGCTCCGCCGGTGCGAAGCGCATGGACGGCTGCTGACCAAGGCGCACTGGGTCCTCCGCCGGTCGAGGTGAGGCGCCGATCCGGGGACGCTCCGGCTGTTGAGAGTCGAGCCGACGGAGCGTATGGCAGAATCCGAAGCTCCAAGGTGCGCGAGCGAGCTCCGCAAACAGCTCGTCCCGCTGCTGGGTGAGCCGATTGTGCTCACCGGCCGCGGCCGCTCGCTCGGCCGCATGGTTGGCCGGACCTGGAACCTGCTCCGTCATAGGGTTGGGCGGCGACCGATGGTCGCTGGCCATCGCATGAGCTCCCCGCGGTCTGATCTGAGCACCGTCTCGGTGAAACCGTTGATCGTGCAGTAGCGGGCAAAGAAGCGCTCCAGGACTGCCCCGAGCAGGAAGGCGCCGCTCCCCTCGAAGGCCGTCTCGTCGCAATCGACCGTGATCTCCAGGCCCCGGGCATAGGTTACAGGCCGAACCCCGGGCAGGCGCCGGACGACGGGCCGGGACGCAACCTGGCGGATACCCTCGACCTGCTTGCGCACGTTGGCGCTTGCCAGGTCGCCGTAGAGCGTCAGCAGCTCCCGCAGGGCGGCGGCACCTTTGCCGCCGTCCGTGTCGGCGATTGACAGGTAGTTCAGCGACAGATGATCGATCAGGCGCCAGGCGGCGTCTCCGTGGGCTGGCGAGGGACGGGGCGGGGTCGGTCCGGCGCGTACCCGCACTGCCTGGACCGGCGCCCCCGACTCCAGGGTGAAGTCGGTCTTGCCGGCCCCAACCGGCATGCTCAGTGGCAGGTCCCGGTTGGTGCAGAGTCCGGTGACCGCGAGCTGCCGCAGGTCCGCCGACCAGGGCGCCCGGGCCGCGTCCGACAGATTCACGAATACCTCGCTGCCCACGTAGCTGGATCTGTGCCCCTGGCGTTGTTGGCGCGACGAAGGGCGCCGAGGGACCCGGTGGACGCTGTAATAGGCGGGGGACTGTTCCCGCTGGTCCAGGTGTGCGGGTGCGTAGAAGGGCCGAAACTCCCGCGCCTCGGTGGTGCCTGCCCCGTAGCCCGTCACGCCGTCGACCCGGTAGACCTCGAAGTCCATGGGCCGGGTGCGGTCCGGGACCACGTGATAGTCGGGCCCAACGTCGTTCAGATGGATTCGGTCGAAGCGTTTGGGGAAGAGGTTAATCGCCGGTGTGCAGTGGAGTCTGAAGTTTCCCGCATCCAGCACCCCCTCCAGCGATGGCGCAGGCTGGCCGAGGAGCAGGATCAGGTCCACCTCCGGGGCGGCGAGACGCTGCAGGGCCGGCCCCAGCCCGTCGACGGCGACGAACAGGAACCGCTGGGGGAAGGCGAAATATTCGTGGAGATTGCGGTAGCCCTGGAAGGAGTTCGGGGCATGGGGGAGCAGGGCCTCCTCCTCTGCGAATCCAAGTGGGCTGATCGAGGTTGTCGGCAGAACCTCGATCCAGGGTACCGGCCTCGCGACGGGCTGGACCAGGACCCCAACCGTGTTGCTCAGGAGCTGGGCATAGAGCTCGAAGGGAAGCTGATCCGCCCCTTGGAGGAAAACCATGAGCCGGAACCGCTCTGGTCGGCCCGGAGCGATCTGGGCGAAGGTTAAATTGGCCGTGGTGCGCAGACGCAGCCGGATACCCGCCTTGCTGCGCTTGAGGACCGCGAGGTCCGCCTTGGGCGATCGGTCCGGTGTGGCTGAAATAGTTGGCCTCGGTCAGCTTCCAGGGGCCAGAGCCGGACTTCATGACCGGTGCGGTATTCGCACGGGGTCTGCTCGCCCTTCCCTAGGGTGCCGCGCAGCACCGTGTCGCGGGGAATGTCGAATCCCTCGGCGAGCGCCCCTTCGTCCATGTCGGGTTGCAACTCGACCACCGCCATCGACGGGGTCGGGGCCAGATAGTGCGGATAGACCATCTCCAGCAGGTGCTGGGTGAATGCGGGAAACTCGGCGTCGATCTTGAGCTGGACGCGGGCGGCGAGGAAGGCGAAACCCTCCAGGAGTCGTTCGACGTAGGGGTCGGCGCACTCGAAAGTCTCCAATCCGAGCCGACCGGCGATCTTGGGGAAGTCGCGTGCGAACTCTCCGCCCATCTCGCGGACGAAGCGCAGTTCACGGTTGTAGTACTCGAGCAGTCGTGGATCCACCGCCCGCTCTCCTATCCCGCCTGCCCGCTGACCTTAACGTCGCCGATATCGAGGTCGATCTCGGACTTCAGATAGAGACGCAGGGGGACCGGCTGGGCCCACAGCTCCCCCTCGATCAGGAAGGTCATGGCGTTGCGGCTCATCTGGCTCTCGTTGACCTCCAGCCGAACCGAGAGGGTGTGGCGCAGGATGCGCGGCTCGAAGTCGGCTATCGCCTGACGCAGCGTGCGCTCCAGCACCCCCACATCCATTCCGGAGACCGTCATGCCGGACAGATCCGGAATACCGTAGTTCACCACCGAGTTGGCGACCTCAGGGTAGGCGCTGAGATCCTGTCCCGCCGCCAGGTTGGTGGTGTTGAGCAACCAGGCAAGATCGCGCAGGACGGCCTCACGTAGATCGGTTCAGGGAGAAGACGCGTTGATCGCGCGATTCCTGTGTCTTTTGGGGCTCGTTGTCGATGAGCCGGTCAAGTAGCGAGGGTTGCAGACGCTCCTTGGGCGTCAGCTCAGCCAAGGGTTTCGCCCATCGTGGTTACTGCTTCGGTCTCGTTCCGATCGGGCGCCAAGTCGATGCGGCGCACTTCCATCAACGCGTACTCGCCGCTATCGGTGAAGAACATGCGCTGCCCCTGGCCTATATAGGCCCCGCCCGGCTGCTCCAGCCACTCGGTCCTGCGGCTGCGGCGGACCTCCGGATCGGCGGATGTCTCCGACCCCGGGTAGCGCGTCGGGATGAGACCCGCGGATTCGCCGCCGTTGGCCCAGGTGAAGTAGGCCGGCATCCACACCAGATCGCGCAGGTCCTCGGGCTCTTCGACTTGAATGGAGCGAATACGTTGGAACGGAATCCAGTAATAGCGCCCGTTGACGATGGCCTCCACGACCGGTCCCAGGCGGTTGTCACCGTCCATGATCCACTCGAATGGCGCCCCATCGATGGTTCCCGGCGTGGTCGGCGCCGCCTCCAGGGCAGCCTCGCGCATCGCCCTTGCCTGCTCGCCCGCCCCTTGTGCTAGCAGGGTCTGGGCTTCCAACAGGAGCGCAACCCATTGCTCGGGCTCGCCGAAGACCAATGGGGAGCGCTTCCCGGCAAAGATCTCGCCTCGCAACACCTCGCAGCGCAGCGCCTCGCGATAGGTCTGGACCATGGCGAGGGTACCGGCATCCAGCTCGCCCGCCACGTTGAGCTGGGTCATGGCCCGTTCCCATTGGCCCATGAGTGCCAGCAGCTGAAAGAGAAAGACGCGCAGCTTGCTGTCTGCAGGCGCCTTGCGCACCTGGTCCTGGAGCTCGCCCAAGGTCTCTTCCAGCTTGCCCTCGCGCAGGCTATCTTCGATCGGCAGCATCGGATTCTCTCCAAGGGCGCTCGGACGACCCATACCCGCGGGAAGCGCCGGTATGGGTCGAGCTGCGGCGGGGCGTTGCCCGTCTCTGTCCTATTTCTGCTCGTTGGCCGCGATGTCCATCTCCCACGGGATCTTGCCGCCGTCGGCCGAGCCGTCCGGCTTCTGGGGCTGGTACTCGGTTTTCACCGCCGCGAAGTTGAGGGAGACGTTCTCGGTGAGGCGGTCCTCGCCGCCTGAGCCGCCGGTGCTCACGGAGGTCACGATAATGTCGGTCATGGTGATGACCAAGTATTCGAGCGGGTTGTCGCCGCCGGCCTTGCGCACCGTGAGGATGCCCTCGGGAAACTGCTTGCCGGAGGAACAGTACTTCATGAGCACGGGAGACGACTTGTCGATCAATTTGGTGATCGACAGGTCCTGCACCGAGACCTTGCCGCCACCGCCGCCGCCGGCAACATGCATGGTGCCGGATTGGCTCATTCCCCAAGACCAGGCGAGCACATCGATTTCCTCCTTGTGCGCTTTGTCTTGAGCCTCGCCCTTCACATCGGTGAGCTTTAGGAACATGTCAACAGCCATCGTTTCTCTCCTCGCAGAGTTGCGTGATTGCGTCACATAACACCCGTGCTCGGAAGGCGCCGAGCCGCTTGCCCTCCCAGGTGTTCAGGCGCCCTGGCCCCTGAATATCGGTGCCCTCCAAGTCCCAGGTGGGTTGAAAGGCGAGCCGCACAAAGCCGATCGGCCTTGTCCGGCAAGTTACTGACAGTGGGCCGAACAACTGTGGTCCGTTCCCAGCCGGCGCCTCGGTAGGGCCCCCTCAACCACCCTTGGCGGACGGCAGCTTCGACACCAGCCGCAGGGACACGGTCAGGCCTTCGAGCTGGTAGTGCGGTCTCAGGAAGAACTTCGAGGTGTAGTAGCCCGGGTTCCCTTCCACTTCCTCGACCACCACCTCGGCCGCCGCCAAGGGCAGCCGCGCCTTGGTCGTTTCGCTGGAATGGGCGGGGTCCCCGTCGACGTAGTTCAGGATCCAGTTGTTGAGCCAGCGCTCCATGTCCTCGCGCTCCTTGAAGGAACCGATCTTGTCGCGGACGATGCACTTCAGGTAGTGGGCGAAGCGGCAGGTCGCGAACAGGTAGGGGAGGCGGGCCGCCAGGTTGGCGTTGGCGGTGGCGTCCGGATCGTCGTACTCGAAGGGCTTTTGCAGCGACTGGGCCCCGATGAACGCCGCAAAGTCGGTGTTCTTCTTGTGAAGCAGCGGCATGAAGCCGTTCTTGGCCAGCTCCGCCTCGCGCCGGTCGCTGATGGCGATCTCTGTCGGGCACTTCATGTCCACGCCGCCGTCGTCGGTGGGGAAGGTGTGCGCGGGCAGGCCCTCCACCGAGCCGCCGGACTCCACGCCGCGGATGCGCGAGCACCAGCCGTACATCTTGAAGGCGCGGTTGATGTTGACCGCCATGGCGTAGGCCGAGTTGGCCCAGGTGTACTTGTCGTGTTCGGCCCCCTCGGTGTCCTCCTCGAAGTCGAACTCCTCGACCGGATCGGTCTTGGCGCCGTAGGGCAGGCGGGCCAGGAAGCGCGGCATGGTCAGGCCGATGTAGCGGGCATCTTCCGATTCGCGCAGCGACCGCCAGGCGGCGTACTCCGGGGTCTGGAAGATCTTGGTCAGGTCGCGCGGGTTGGCCAGCTCCTGCCAGGCTATCCATCTGCATGACCGTGGGCGCGGCCGCGGCGATGAAGGGTGCGTGGATGGACGCGGAGATCTTCGCCATCTCCCCGAGCAGCTCGACGTCCTGCGGGCTGTGGTCGAAGTAGTAGTCGCCGACCAGGCAGCCGAAGGGCTCGCCGCCGAACTGGCCGTACTCCTCCTCGTAGAGCTTCTTGAAGATCGGGCTCTGATCCCAGGCGGTGCCCTTGAACTTCTTCAGGGTCTTGTGCAGCTCCTTCTTGGAGATGTTCATCACCCGGATCTTGAGCATCTCGTCGGTTTCGGTGTTGTTGACCAGGTGATGCAGGCCGCGCCAGGCGCCCTCGAGCTGCTGGAAGTCCTCGTGGTGCAGGATCAGGTTGACCTGCTCGGTGAGCTTGCGGTCGATCTCGGCGATCATGGACTCGATGGTGCGGACCGCGTCGTCCGAGATCAGGGCGGTCTGCTCCAGCGCCTGCGCGGCCAGGGTGGCGACGGCCGACTCCACCGCCTCGCGGGCACGATCGGTTCTGGGCTTGAATTCCTGCTGGAGCAGGGCGGCGAACCCGCCGGCCTCGAGGGTCTCGGTCTGCGCCTGGCCTGCTGCGGCTGTCTGGGTATCGGTCTCGGCCATGTTACTTGTCCTCCGCCTGAGTCCCTTCGGACTGCTCTTCGGGCTTGGGCGCGGCCGCCAGGGCCTGCAGGAGTGTCGGGTCCTTCAGCGCGTTGGCGATCAGCTCCTCCGCACCGCTCTTGCCGTCCATGTAGGTCAGCAGGTTGGAGAGCTGGGAGCGCGCCTGCAGCAGCTTGTTCAGCGAATCCACCTTGCGCGCCACGGCGGCCGGGGAGAAGTCGTCCATGCTCTCGAAGGTCAGGTCGACGTTGAGGTTGCCCTCGCCGGTCAGCGTGTTCGGCACCTGGAAGGCGACCCGCGGCTTCATGGACTTGAGCCGGTCGTCGAAGTTGTCGACGTCGATCTCGAGCATCTTGCGGTCGGCCACCGCCGGGCAGGGCTTCGGCGGGCTTGCCCGAGAGATCCGCCATCACCCCCATGACGAAGGGGAGCTGGACCTTCTTCTCGGCCCCGTAGAGTTCTACGTCGTACTCGATCTGGACCCGCGGCGCACGATTGCGGGCGATGAACTTCTGGCTGCTCTCTTTGGCCACGGAGGTCCTCCTTTGCGAGGTGTTAAGGGAAGACGGCGCATCCGCCTCTTAGGGGCGGTTTGGCGCCGGGTCAGTCTGACGGCGCGTTGGTCGTTTCGTCGATCGGTGGGCGGTATGCCACCCGTAATGAGAACGACTCGTACCACGATTCGATCTTAGCTGAATCGAATCCGCTCTGGTAGGTCAGGGCTCGTTGTTTAGCCCGCAAACCTTCTCGATCTCGGCCAGCGCATCCGGGGCGAGGTCGCGCACGATGTCAACGAAGCTCCCGGTGGCGAGTCGCCGCGCACGTAACAGGAGCAGCGGGACCGGACTCGACGGCTCATTGCGCGAATAGTAGTCGCAAATCCTGTCGATCGCGCGGACCACGTCCTCCCTCGAGCCGATCTGCCCCGGTGTGCCTTGGGGTCTTGCGGCTTGTTGTTGCACTTCGCCGGATGTTGTCGCATCGGGTCCCGCCGCCGTTTGAGCATTCGCGGATTCGGCGCCTTGGGGGAGACGCTGCGATAGGTGGGTGTGTAGCGCCCCATCGATCCCCGACAGGAGTTCGATCAAAGGGTCTAGATCCGGTTCCTGATCGGCCCGGATGCGTTCCCTGAGGGTCGTGGCGATGTTTCGAATCCTTCCCAGCGCACCGGCTGCGGCGGTCGCGGCCTCCTTGAGCTCCTCGATGCCACAGTCCTGGAAGGCGCCGTTGATTGCGGCCCCGTCCAGTGACCTGCCATCCGCCGGCGCGCTGGATCGGCCCTCGGCGATCTCGATGTCCCGATAGGCCAAGGGACCGAACACGCGGGACTGGACCAGTGGCGTGCTGCGCAAGGCGTCCAGCAGGTGCTCGCGGTCGCACAGGTCGACAAGGCAATTGACGCGTGCGGTAGGGTCGTTGTTGTCGTCGGGGTCGAGTTGGGGGTGGACCCCGTCCCAATACTGGTCGAGCAGCCCGTGAACCAATGCGAGCCCGCCCTCCAAGCCTTTGAGGCCCTGCACGTGTAACAAGGCGCGGGTGAGGAGCACGGCGACGCGCAGATCCTTCGCGCGGGTCAGCAGCTCTGCCGCCAAGTCGCGCACCTGGCGCCAGTCGGGCTCCTCCGCCGCGACCAGTGTGGCGCCCATCTCGCGCTCTGGAGTCCCCTCGGCCGCGCGGAAGGCGGCGAGGTAGGCCGGGTCGTACTCCAGATCCGGGCCGCCAGGGTCATCCTCGGCGATGGGCTGCAGAAGGGTGTCGGGGTCGATTGAAGCCATGGCGATGCACCAGTTTCTCGAAAAATTGCGCGGCCAAGGGTTCCGGAGCCGGCCAACGCGGAAACTGGGTTCCGCTGTTGTTAACGTGGAGCCGGGTCAAGGCCCGATGAGGCAGCGGAGTGTGTCGCGGCTTCCAGGACGGAGCCGAGTCCGTAAACTTGCCGCCGGGTCCGACGGGGAGTGTTCCCCAACTCCCGTCGCCCGAATAGTAGGCGTGACGTGCTCTGGCGGCAATGCTGGCTGCGGCTGATTTCCTGTGACAGCGCGGAATGGGGTTGCGGAGCTGCTCTGAGTTTGGAGCACCGGGTGGTGTCACTGCGGATTCGGCCGATACGGTCTCGGGTCCTGTGCTCGGGTGTCGACGACGGTAGTCCCATAGGCGACGTGAAGCGGGGGTTCGCGACTGCCTGTGCGCGAGCCGGGATCGAGGACTTTCGCATCCATGATCTTCGCCATCATGCCGACAGCCGGATTATGCCGCGCGCGGCATAAGCGCCACCGATTCGCTGTCGAGGTGCTGCTGCGCTGGTACCGGGAGGACGTCGACGTCGAGCGTCACCTCCCGGAGCTCTCGACCTACCTCGAACATGTGAAGGTGAGCGATACCTACTGATATTTGTCGGCTACCCCGGAGCTGCTGCAGTTGGCCATGAACCGCCTCGAGCATGGTCGGCCGCAGGGGGTGTGGCCATGAGCGCCAACACCGCCTTTCCCACGCTCCTGGAGGCGTTCTTCACCCGGCGGTTGGTGCAGCAGAAGCATGCCAGTGCTCATACCCTGGCCAGCTACCGGGACACCTTCTGCCTGCTGCTTCGTTTTGCCGAGCAAAGACTCCACAAGGCGCCGTCGGGACTCGCGCTGGAGGATCTGGACGCCCCGTTGATCAGTGCGTTCCTCGAGCATTTGCAGGAGAACCGAGGCTCCAGTGCCCGCAGCCGCAATGTCCGCCTGGCTGCGATCCACTCGTTCTTCCGCTACGCGGCCCTTGAGGCACCCGACCATAGCGGTCTGATCCAACGGGTACTGGCTATCCCTTCCAAGCGCTACGAGCGCAGTCCCATCGGCTATCTGACCGAACCGGAAATCGAGGCGCTGCTCGCCGCCCCAGATCTGTCCACCTGGTTGGGGCGGCGCGATCGAACGCTGCTGTTGGTGGCGCTGCAGACGGGCCTGCGAGTATCCGAGCTTACCGGATTGCGCTGGCAGGACGTCAGCCTCGATACTGGCGCCTATGTTTGCTGTCAGGGCAAAGGACGCAAGAGCGGCTGCACGCCCTTGCGCAAAGACGCCATCGGCGCGCTGCGCGCCTGGAAGCGCGAGCAACCGCGGGATCCATCGGAACCGCTGTTTCCCACCGCCCGCGGGACGCCGCTGAGCCGCGACGCGGTCGTCTATGTCCTGGCGAAACATGTCGCAAGCGCCCGTCAGCAATGTCCTTCCCTGGAAGGGAAACGGATATCACCCCATGTGCTGCGCCACTCCGCTGCGATGACGCTTCTGCGCAATGGCATAGACGCTGCCGTGATCGCCATGATTCTCGGTCACGAGTCGATGGAGACTACTCAGATCTATCTTCACGCCAGCCTCGAGCTCAAACAGCAGGCACTCGACAAGACCACACCGACGAAGACTCGTCGCGTGGAAGCGTATGGGCCTTGCCGCTGCTGGCGGGGGTTCAACCCACATCGTTACCCACATCTCCGCGCCCCGAGATCTGCGCTTGGCGCGGGGCTGGACACAGGATCGCTGAGCTGTTGAAATTCCCCCCATCGCAAACCGAAGGGGGCAAGGTCGAGTGGACGAACAGATACCTGAGAAGCTGTGCGGTCGGCCATTGAGCGTCGCCGATCTCGAGGTCATCCGCGAGCAGATCCGCCTCGCCGAGCCGGCGAACCGCGCGGAAATCGCGCGGCGGGTCTGCCGGGCGTTGAGGTGGACGAACGCGCTCGGTGAACCCAAGCTGATGAGCGCGCGGGTGGGGCTGTTGCGGCTACACCGAGCGGGCCTGATCGAACTCCCGGCGCCGCGCTGTGGCAACGGCAATGGCCGAGGGTTGAAGTACCCGCCGGCGCAGTGGCCGCAGGCGTTACCGCTGCAAGGGAGGGTGGATGCGCTATCGGATGTGCGTCTCTCGGCGGTCCGCGACAAGGCGGCCTCACGGTTGTGGAATGGGCTGATCGATCGCTACCACTACCTCGGCTACAGTCCTCTGCCCGGGGCGCAGATGCGCTACCTGATCGAGTCGGATCAGGGGCTGCTCGGTGCCTTGGGCTTCGGGGCGGCGGCCTGGAAGGTTGCCGCGCGCGACGCTTGGATCGGCTGGGACCAGGCGCGGCGCGAGGCCCATCTGGGCCGTGTCGTGAACAACGCCCGCTTTCTGTTGTTGCCGTGGATTCGCGTGCGCCATCTGGCCTCCAAGGTGCTGGGGCTCGCCGCACGACGGGTGGGGGACGACTTTGCCGAGCGCTATGGAGAGCGACCGGTGCTGTTGGAGACGTTCGTCGAGGTGCGCGCGGCTATCGCGGGACCTGCTACAAGGCGGCCAATTGGCAGTACCTGGGCGAGACCCAAGGGCGGGGCAAGTGCGATGTCGCCCATCGCGCGGCGTTGCCGCGCAAGGGCATCTACGTCTACCCGCTGCGCGCGGATTTTCGTCGCGCCCTGGGGGTGGCGGCATGAGCGCGTTGGTCGCGGAGTTGGCGGATATCGACTTGGGTGACGTGCGCCTGAATCGCCGGGCGCGGCGGGTGTTGCAACGACTGGGGGAGAAACCGACGCTGAGTATTCCAAGCGCGTGTGGCGGCTGGGACGAGACCCGCGCGGCCTACCGGCTGTTCGATCACGCCGAGGTCAGCGCCGCGAAGGTGCTCGCCCCGCCATCGCGCCTGCACCGTCGAGCGCCTGCGCAAGCATCCGCGGGTGCTGTGTCTCGAGGATACCTCCGAGCTCGACTACACCGGCAAGAGCGATATCCAGGGCCTGGGGCCGCTCAACTACGAGACCCGCCGGGGCTGTATCTGCACCCGACCTTGGCCGTGACCCCGCGAGCGACTCCGCGCTGGGCTTGCTGCATGTCCACTGCTGGGCGCGCGAGCCCGGCAGCCTCGCCGAACCCAAACACGCCGCCCGCCCGCTCGAAGAGAAGGAGAGCGTGCGTTGGGTCGACGGCTTCGCGCGTGTCAACGAACTCGCCGAGCAACTCACCGAGACGCGCCTGACCTATATCGCCGACCGCGAGGCCGACATCTACGATCTGTTCGTCGAGGCTCCGTGCCCGGACGCAGGCGCCGACTGGCTGGTGCGCGGCCAACACGACCGCGTCCTCGGCGACGACGCCGATGCGCTGGGCAAGACCTTACGCCAGCGTCTGACCAAGGCCCCGGTGCTCACCGAGACCTCCTTCGATCAACCCGGCACCAACGGGCGCACCGCCCGCACCGTCCACCAGCAGATCAAGGTCGTGCGCCTGACGCTGCCGGCCCCCAAGCGTCCCGATCGCACGCTGGCCGATGTCGAGATCACCGCCATCCTCGCCACCGAACCCGAACCGCCACCCGGCGAGGACCCCGTCGACTGGCTGCTGCTGACCAACCTGCCTGTGACAACACCCGAGCAAGCGCTGGAGAAGCTCAGTTGGTACCTCTGCAGATGGCAAATTGAGATTTTCTTCCGAATTCTCAAAAGCGGCTGTCGCATCGAAGAACTACAACTGGAGACGCTCGAACGACTGGAACCGGCGCTCGCGTTCTACATGATCATCGCTTGGCGGGTGCTGTTGCTGACCATGCTCGGGCGTGACTGTCCCGAAATGCCTTGCGACGTCGTCTTCGATCAGGCCGAATGGCAGGCGGTCTATCTGGTCACCCAACGCAAACCGCCTCCGGAGACGCCGCCATCGCTCGATCAGATGGTCCGCATGGTCGCCGGCCTCGGCGGCTTCCTCAATCGCAAACGTGACGGTTTCCCCGGACCCCAGACGATCTGGATCGGACTCCAGCGAGCCGCCGATTTCGTGCTTGCGCTGGACGTACACCGCAATGCAGAAGGGGCGAGTTGTGGGTAACGATGTGGGTTCAACCGGTCGGGTTGCTCCGGGCTCGGTAACACCCGGCGAGCGCATCGGTCTCGGTCAGACACAGAGCCTCCCAGGTGATCGGGGCCTGTTGGGTGCCACTGAAACCGGTGCCGTCGTGGGGGTGGCGGAGGCGGTGAGTCAGCGTCGGCAACACGCTGATTGCTAACGCTCAGTGTGGGTCAAATCAGATGTGACTGACCAGCCACTGCGGTCAAACGAGTTGGGCGCAGGAACGTCCGCTCTGGCAAGGTTGGCAGACGTTAAGGTCCGGCTCATCCTAACCTTACGCGACAACGGAAAGACCCCGGCATTTGCGTGGCCGTGGCATTCACGACAAATAGGGCGGCAAATCCCGGTGACCCGGCCCCAAGAGGGCTGAAGAATGTCGCTAACGATTCCGCTGTTTCCGGCTAAGTCGGTTTACCGCTCAAGGCGAGCGCATGCGCCTGCACGCGATGTGCGCGGGCCAACGTTTCAGCCCGTAGAGGTTTCCTAGGGAGCAAAGGTCATGTTGAACAGCGCATCACAGACGCTCTCCCGGGCGCGCAGTCGGGTCCGGAGTTCACTGGAAACCAGGTCCGAGCAGCTCGTGCTCGAAGAGCTCGCCGCGGCGGACGTCCGCGTGGACGGCTCGCGCCCGTGCGACCTCTTGGTCCACGACCCGGCGTTCTACACCCGGCTGCTCCGCGATGGGGCACTCGGGTTCGGCGAGGCTTATATGGATGGCCAGTGGGACTGCGAGGCGCTCGACGAGCTGACCGTGAAGCTGATCAAGGGAAAACTGGCACAGAAGTATCGGACCTCCTGGGGCAACGCGTTCCACGTGCTCAGGGCGCGCGCGCTGAACCTGCAGAGCCCGCTGCGGGCCTTCCAAGTCGGCGAGCGGCACTATGACATCGGCAATGATCTCTACCAGGCGATGCTTGATCGCCGGCTTGCCTACACCTGCGCCTACTGGAAGGATGCCGAGACACTCGACGCGGCCCAGGAGGCAAAGCTCGACCTGGTGTGCCGCAAGGCGAACCTCCAGCCGGGCATGAAGGTGCTCGATCTCGGCTGCGGGTGGGGCTGCTTCGCCAAGTACGCCGCCGAAAAGTACGGCGTCGCTGCGACGGGTCTTACGGTCTCCAAGGCCCAGGTCGAGCTGGGAGAGAAACTCTGCGAAGGGCTTCCCGTGCAGCTGAGGCTGGAGGACTACCGCAAGGCCACCGGCACCTACGACGCGGTGGTCTCGATCGGTATCATGGAGCATGTCGGCAACAAGAACTACCGCACCTACATGGAGGTGGCCGACCGGTGTCTCAAAGAGGACGGTGTGGCGGTCGTCCATACCATCGCCGGCAATCTCGAGGGTAAGGACTTTAATGCCTGGTACGACAAGTACATCTTCCCCAACGGCGTCGTGCCGTCTTTGTCGCAGCTAACACGGGTGGCCGAGGGTCTGTTCGTGATTGAGGATGTGCACAACATCGGCCCCCATTACGACCTCACCCTCATGGCCTGGCACCAGAACTTCGAGCAGGCGTGGCCGACGCTGAAGGACAAGTACGGCGACCGCTTCTATCGAATGTGGCGGTTCTACTTGCTCACCGCCGCGGCAAGCTTTCGCGCCAGGTATCAGCAGCTCTTCCAGATCGTCATGACCAAGGAAGGCCGTCCGCAGCCCGCCTGCCGACTCGGCTAGACAAGAGGCGTGCGTGGAATCCCGTGAGGTCATTGTCGTCGGTGGCGGACCCGCGGGCTCGAGCTGTGCCTGGAGGCTCAAACAAAGGGGTATCGATGTCCTGGTTCTCGATAAAGCGGTGTTTCCCCGGACCAAGCTCTGCGCGGGATGGATCACGCCGCAAGTGCTGTCTGACCTGCAGATGGATGTCCAGGCATATCCACATCGGTTTCTGACGTTCAAAAAGATCAAGGTTCATCTTGCCGGTCTGTCGTTTGGACTCGAAGCCATACAACATTCCATCCGCCGCTACGAGTTCGATGAATGGTTATTGCAGCGCTCGGGCGCCGACGTGGCGGTCCACAGGGTGCAAAAGATCGAAACCGACGGTGATGACTACGTTCTCGATGACATGTACCGGTGCCGATACCTGGTGGGTGCAGCGGGAACGAGCTGTCCTGTCTATCGCGCGTTATTCCGCGAACGCAATCCACGGGTGCGCGAACTGCAGGTGGCAACGCTCGAGCAGGAGTTTGCATACGCTTATCAAGACGATGCCTGCCACCTCTGGTTCCTCGCGCATGGCCTGCCCGGCTACTCTTGGTACGTACCCAAGGAGAATGGTTATCTGAATGTCGGTGTAGGCGGCATGTCGGTGCAGCTCAAGTCCAGACAGAAAGACATTCACGAACACTGGGATGCGTTTACCGAGGATCTGGCCCAAAGCGGTTTGGTAAAAGGCTATGCCTTAAAACCAGAAGGGCACAGTTATTATCTGCGCGACGGGGTTCAAACACTGCGTATCGGTAACGCGTTCATCGTTGGCGATGCGGCCGGCCTCGCCTCGCGTGATTTATGCGAGGGCATCGGTCCGGCTGTGCGCAGCGCTATCCACGCTGCGGAGGCGATAGCGACGGGCCATGCGTCCACGCTCGAATCGGTATCGGCGTTCTCGCTGCATAATCGGTTGCTGCACAAGTCGCTCGAATACCTGTTCGTCACGCGTGGTCGCGAGTTGGCCAGGCGATGACGGCGCGAAACCGGCATTTCATTGCTGCGCGACCGCTTGGCGTCTACGCGGTCCGCTTTTGTCCCGAGTCGGAATCGGGCGGCGATGGCGGTTTGGCAGCCCATCGCATCGATGGTCACCAGATACCCGCGCAGCTCCAACAATTGCAGCAGCTTGGGGATCGCCGTGATTTCGTTGGACTTGGCGTCCGTCGCCTCCTGGCCCAGCACAAGTCGGTTGGCGCTCGCCCAGGCGCTGACCCTGTGCGGGGGCGCACGCCCGCGTTTACGCTCGCGCGAGCCGCGCGCCGTCTTGCCGTCGAGGGCGATCACCTCGCCGTCTGTCACCTGCGCGGCCTCCCGCGTCCAGCTCAGCAAACAGGCCTAAAACCCTTTCGGGGACAGGCGCGAGACCACGTTGGCGATGCAGTCGTGGGAGGGAACGCCAT
This sequence comes from uncultured Gammaproteobacteria bacterium, assembly GCA_963698355.1. GTDB lineage: Bacteria > Pseudomonadota > Gammaproteobacteria > Chromatiales > Chromatiaceae > Thiodictyon. Next base: position 183,982 of record CAVOQO010000003.1, read on the forward strand.
TGCCGAAGGGGGCGAACCGGCGCAGCCAATCCAGCTTTTCGTGTCCAAAATCCTCGATCGCCTCCCAGCCATCGGCGCCGCTGACAACCGCACAGATCGTCAGCAGCACGATATCGACCAGCTCATGAAGCTTGTTGCGCTCGATCCGCGGATCTTCCAGCGATGCAAAATGCTCAAGGATGTCTGCTGACATGAGAAACTCCTAACGTTGTTTCTCGGTAGCATCAGACAACTACTTGTAAAAAAGCAGTTTTAAGCGCGCTCGCCCTGGGCCTGGCGTCGGCAGATTGACGTCTTTGAGGCCCGGGCGTATAGTCCCCCGTCTTCGATTTCGCCGACGCGTCCGAATCCGGGGTATAGCGCAGTCTGGTAGCGCGCCTGCTTTGGGAGCAGGATGTCGGGGGTTCGAATCCCTCTACCCCGACCAATCGCCGGATTCTCGAGGTAGGATAGGACGCGGCGTGTGCCGCGGAGGCGTGAAGCCAAATCATGCGCCCCCAACACTTGCGCCCGTAGCTCAGCCGGATAGAGCAACGGCCTTCTAAGCCGTGGGTCGCAGGTTCGAGTCCTGCCGGGCGTGCCAAATCGATGTCGCCGGCTACACCGGGACCCGGCGAACCGACCAGTCAATGGTGGACGTAGCTCAGTTGGTAGAGCACAGGATTGTGGCTCCTGTGGTCGTGGGTTCGATCCCCATCGTCCACCCCACCTTGGCCGCCGCGTCGGTTGACAAGCGGTCGTCAGGCCGTAAACTACGCGGCGCTAAAAGTCCGGGTCGTTAGCTCAGCTGGTAGAGCAGTGGACTCTTAATCCATCGGTCGTAGGTTCGAATCCTACACGACCCACCAATTACCTCCAGCGAAAGCAACGGGTTGAAACGGTCCCGCTGCCCGTTGTCGCCGCCTCTCCTTCCTCAACGTGACTCAAACGTGACTGCTCGGCGTTCAGCCGACCCACGGCACTCGACGTTTTCGGGGTGCAGATGGGCGTAGCGTTCGGTCATGGCCACACTTGCGTGACGGCGCCCAGGGGAGATACTGGGACTTGAGTGGCGCCGTGTAGATCTGAAGGCGAACCGAATCGCCTTCGAGAGCGGTGACCAGAAAAACGGAAAGCCCAGTGTGGTGCCGCTCAATCGGGAGGCCAGGGAAGCCCTCCTGTCACGGGCGCGCTTCCGGGCCTTTTACTGCCCGGCGAGCCCTTGGGTGTTGTGCCGCAGGGACGGGAGCCGCATTGCGAAGGTGAGCAAGTCGTTTGACGCGGCAGTCACGGCGGCAGGTCTGGACAATGTGCACCCGCATGACCTGCGCCGTACCTTCGGAAACGGGCTGGTTCGGGCCGGGGTTGGGATCGAGCGCGTATCGGAGCTGCTGCGCCACAGCGATGTGGCGATTACGGCCCGGGTTTACGCCCATCTGCGGCCCAGGGACCTGGCCGCCGCGGTCGAAGTCCTGGACGGGCCGGGGGACCCGGTTTCACGTTCGAGTTTCACGCGGGCCGATCAGCCCGTTCAGGAGGAGAATACGCCGTCTCCAACCGTCGGAAACATAAGGGAAACATGCTCTTGGTGACTGGATTCGAACCAGCGACTTCTTCCTCCCGAAGACACACAATCGGCAACGATACGTTCTTAAACAACGGCCTGCATCGCCACCCCAACCGCAAACGTGCCTGAACGTGTCTCCGATTGCCGGTCTGTGTCTCCCGCCAAGCACACTGATTTGCACACGCGAATTTTGCCTGCCCAGGTGCTCCGTGTCATGCGCCATTGTTGCGGGTGGTGGGTCACGATCGCGTCACGTGGCTCAGACGACCTGGCCCGCCGGAGCCGCATACGGCGCGGATGGTGGTGAGGAGGTTGAGGTAGCCGTCCTTGGGTGTGGGCCCGGGCAGATCGATGCTGCGCAGCGCCCGCCACTCCTCGGGGGTGATTGCGAGCGCCTCGACCAGCGCGCGGTCGCTCGCGAGATCACGCAGGCCCGGCGGGGTCTCGTGGTCGGCCAGCAGCCGCTCGGGACCGTAGGCCCGGGTCTCCTCGGCCAGCGACTCGCCGAGCAGCCACTGGACGCCGACCTTGAGCGTGGCGGCCAGGGCCTTGACCGTGTCGATCGAGGGCTCGCGCTCGCCGCGCTCGAGATAGCCGACCATGCTCTGGCTGAGGCCGACGGCTTCGCCAAGCTCGGTTTGGCTCAGCCCGGCCTGGCTCCGGGCAAAGCGCAGACGTGTTCCGTTCATGCATTCATTATGACTGAAAGTGTTACGGGCGAAGAACCATGCGTTAAAAGAGGACGCAAGGTGTTTCATACTGACTGCCAGTGTTAGGAGGAGACCGATGTCGTTAGCAAGTGCGATCGCTCACAACGTGAAGGCGTTGCGCGGATCGAGCGGGATGTCGCAGACCCGCCTCGCGGCGTTGACCGGGCTGTCCCAGACCTGGATCAGCCGGCTCGCGGCGGGCGATGAGAATCCGACCCTGGAGACCCTGGAGCGGCTGGCCAACGCGTTTGGGGTGACACCGGTCGATCTGCTCAAGGTCGACGCCGCCTGAGCCGGCCGTGAGCCGAGCGGCGCGCGACTGGGCCTGGAGCCGCGGGGGCTTGACCCCGGCCCAGCGGCTGGTGCTGCTGGCGCTGGCGGAACACGCCAACCAGGACGGGGGCAGCTGCTTTCCGTCCATCGGCACCCTGGAGTCGATGACGGGCCTGACCCGGCGCGGGGTGACCAAAGCGCTGGATGCCCTGGACGGGGCGGTGCTGCGGCGCGAGCGCGGCGGGCCCGGCCAGGTGACGCGCTACCGGCTCCTGGTCAACGAACCCGGGGCGACACGGGAGCAGGGAACAGGGTTCCCTAGCAGTCTGTCCGACTTACCAGCCGACGGATCGGTTACAATAGGGCCAGATTTCCGAAGGCAGAGAGAGACAGCATGGCGGTTGAATTTGTCCTCCTGGATCGAGACACCCGCAGCTGTTTCCCGTGAGTGTGCAGGACTACCTGCCCGAGAAGCACCTGGCGCGCTTCGTCGTGGACATCGTCGATCAGCTGGACCTCAGCCACCTAGTGTCGGCCTACGCCGGCACTGGCTCCAAACCCTACCACCCGGCGCTGTTGGTGGCGCTGCTGTTCTACGGCTACTCCACTGGGGTGTTCTCCAGTCGCAAGCTCTCGCAGGCCAGCGACGACTCGATCGCGTTTCGCTTCATCTGCGCCAACACCCATCCGGACCACCGCACCATCGCCGACTTCAGGAAGCGCTTTCTCAAGGAGCTCGAGGGGTTGTTCGTCGAAATCCTGCTGATCGCCCAGACCCTGGGCCTGGTCAAGCTCGGCACCGTCAGTCTGGACGGCACCAAGATCAAAGCCAATGCCAGCAAGCACAAGGCACTGAGCTGGGAGCACGCCAATCGCCTCGAGGCGCAGCTCAAGGGCGAGGTCAAAGACCTGATGGCGTTGGCCGAGCAGGCCGATGACCAGCCGCTGCCAGAACAGTTGGACATCCCCCTGGAGTTGGAGCGGCGTGAGCAGCGACTGTAGGAGTGTCGCGTGTCGCTCGTGAATCCGTCCGGGGGCTCCTGCCGCCGGACGGACTCGCTCCTTGGCGACAGCCTTTGGTGCCCCGGTGCGCCCCGCTCCGGGCCGCGGCTTCGGCACGACGTGCCCCCTGCGGGGGCGGTCGGCCTGCGCCACAGCCCTTCGACGGTGGCTTGACGCCGTCTCGGATGCGCTCTGCATGTTGCCTCCGCTGGCTCCGGGTCTATCGCCCCTTCGCCATATATGGTCCGCCCCGTGGTGCAAGAGGAACCCTGGGTTCGACAGCGGAAAGAGGCGTTGCGGTCATATATCCGGCATCGCGCGTGTAGACCGCGAGCGGTCTGCGTGCCCCGATGGAATCCGCGGACATCCCCGACCTCGATACTGCGGCAGTCTCGGCAAGCGCCGGCTAGGGCGAAGGCCAGGTTCTCGGGAATGCAGGACGTGCCTTTCGTGCCATCGAAGAAAGGTTCGCTCGTCGCAACTCGTGGTGGTGGGTGCTCGGTGTCTCCTGTCTCTTCGTGCTGTCGGTGCCGGTTGGGTTCAGGCGATCGCCACGCTGCCCGTGCCGGGGTCGTAGACCTTATCCCCGGTCATGACCGCATAGGCGATGCGGGCCATCTTGTTGGCGAGCGCGATGGCGGCGATATTGGAATGGCGCCGCCCCTTGACCCCGGCGGCCCAGCGGCTGACGGTGTCGTCTTTGCGCTCGACCCAGTTCAGGACCGCCCGGGCGCCGTGGATAAGGAGGTTGCGCAGATAGGCGTCGCCGCGCCGGCCGATGCTAATCAAGCGCTCGCGCCCGCCGGTGGAGTGCTGTCGCGGCACCAGGCCGATCAACGTTCGCCGTTGCAGCGGTGCGGCCACTGTGGGGCGCAGATGACCCTGGTCACCGGCAAGAGCGCCTGGGCCGACTCTACGAGGGGTTCGAGGTCGGCGCGATCGACATCAACGACGAGTCGCTGAAGCGCTGTAGCAGCGGGTCCACAAGCTCAAGGCATCGAAGGAGTCGACCCTGATGGAACTGGCGCGCGCCAGGGCGACGCAGCACCGACCGACGGCACGGATCCTGCGCAGCCACCTTGACGCCTTCAGCAGTTCCCTACGGAAACGGCTCAAGGACCAGCGGCCCGAGTTCGCCGAGCGCTACCTGAACATCCTCGTCGAGGAGGTCGTCATCAACGGGGATGAGGCGGCGATTTGGGGAAGCTACGACCGACTGGCGGTCGCTGTGCAACGGTCAGAAGAAGCCGGGCTGGATCAGGTGCCCAGCTTCGGTGGGGGAATGGCGCGCCCGGAGAGATTCGAACTCCCGACCCTCAGGTTCGAAGCCTGATGCTCTATCCGACTGAGCTACGGGCGCGTGCGTGCGAAGGTCGCGCATCCCGCTCCGTGGAGGGAGCGGGTACTCCGTTCGAACTGGAGTATCACATGAACACACGATTGATGCCGCCTGGTGTCCGGATCCGGACCGCCGACCAGCGGCAGGTATGTGCCGTCTACGGCCACTCAGGGTTGGCGATCTGACTGCCCCAGGTGTTGCCGCAGCACTGCGGCTTCGGACGGCAAGGAGCCGTCCGGGCAGCACGAGAAGCTGCCGAAGCGATGGAGGGACCGACCCTCGGGAGTCTGCCTGCAGGGGCCGGCTCCAAACCACCCTCGAGCGGCATTGGCTGAAGACCGTTGTCGTGAGCGTTGAGGGAAAAGGCGCATCCAGGTGGTGCGTCAGGTACGAACCGAGAAGGCGAGCGCAAGCGAACCATCGACGAGGTGTCGAAACTGACAGCAGACATCGAAACCGGAGGCCACAACTACCTCTGGGACGAGCCCATCGGGAGCCTGCCGACAGGATGGGCGGTGTCCGGCATAGAGATGGCGCGAGCTCGGTTCAGGCGCTTCGGTGGAACTGCGGGAACTCGGGGCCGTGATGTCAAGGGAGCCTGCCAAGTGAAGAAAAGCGAGGCACAGAGTACCGAAGCACGGACCGAGGACGGACCGACCCGTACGAGCGACGAGGCGTCTGTAATGGGCGCGGAGCAAAGGGGTCGGATTGTTCCAGTCGCGCCAGTGGTCAACTCCCTCGGGAGGATGAGCCGCCGATGACGACGAAACCCTTTGCGATTCCGAATCGGCTGGTGTTGGAGGCATACCAGCGGGTGAAGGCCAATCGAGGAGCGGCCGGAGTCGATGCGGTCTCGCTCGCGGAGTTGGATCGGGACCGTGACAGGAGCCTCTACCGGAGCTGGAATCGGCTGTCGTCGGGGACCTACTTCCCGCCGGCCGTCAAGGCGGTGCCGATTCCGAAGAAATCGGGAGGGACACGGATCTTGGGGGTTGGGGGTACCAGTACGGCATGCCGGGTGAGCTGTTCGGGGAGGCGGCTTCCTGGTTGAGCTGCTCGGCAATTTGCGCATCGCTGAGCGTCGAGCTCCGCGGATGATCCGCGCACAGATCCAGCGGTGCTCAAGGTGGCATATTGGGCGATAGCCGGATCGACCTCCTCGTAACGCCGCGCGGCCAGCTGCGCCTCGTATTCGGCGCCCAGGCGCATCTGCCACTGCTGGGCCAAGGCGGCATCGCGCGCCGGGCACGGCCGAGGGCGAGCGCAAGCTCGGCCGGTTGCAGGGCGGCAATGCTCGACGGCAGCGTGCACAGACCAGCAGCCCCTGGAGCAGAGGACGCGTAGGCGCGGAAAGGCAGCGCGAAGAAACAGCACGCGCGTGGATAAGCAAGGGAAAGCTGACGCGGCCGTGAGCGCGCCGGGGCGCCGACGAAATGCGCACTGCGTGAGGCCGGAGCCCGAAGTCGCCGCCTGATCGAAGCGAACCGGGAGTGGGAAGAGAGGGCGGGCATCGCGCACAGTGAGAGGCCGGTGCAGAGACGCGCGTACGTAACTGGGTGACATGGACTGCTGATAGACGATCGACAAGCTGGGCGTTACTGAGCGGGCGCACGTGCAGCCGGTTCCGGAGCGCTTGTAGCGCACGACCCTTTTGACTCGGCGGAGACCTCCGGCTGGCCCCAGTCGGTCCACTCGCGCGCCACGCTGTAGCTGCCCCGCTCGGGATGCCTGAGAATGAGGGTATCGATGCCCGCCACGCGTCGCGTTTTGAGGACCTCAAAGCGCTGACTGCGCAGCGGGTGGAATGGATGGGTGATCGTCGCCCACCCCAAAGGGGGATTGTTGGTGTGTGCAGTTAACGGGGACCGTTCCCACCGTGGGTGATCGGATCGCCCAGACGACGATGGTTCTGGTGTTGGAGCCGCTGCTGGAGCCGGTGTTTCACGCCGACTCCTACGGGTACCGTCCGGGCAAATCCGCCCATGACGCACTCGCGGTGACCCGCCAGCGCTGCTGGCAGCGCGACTGGGTCCTCGAGTACTACATCCGTGGTCTGTTCGGGAGCCTTGTCATGGATGGCTGCTCCGCTTCGTGGAACACCGAGTCGGAGATCCGCGTCTGATCAGCCTGATCCGGCGGTGGCTCAAAGCAGGCATATTGGAAGGTGGAGAGATCCATCCGAACGAGGAGGGGGCACCGCAAGGCGGGTCGATCAGCGTGTTGCTGAGCAACCTGTACCTGCACTATGTGCTGGATCTGTGGTTCGCGCGGGTGGTTAAGACCCGGCTACAGGGCGAAGCCTATCTGGTGAGGTACATCGATGACTTTGTTGTGTGTTTCCAATATCGGGAGGATGCCTTGCGCGTCCAAGAGGCACTGCGCAAGCGGTTGGGGAAATTCGGCCTGACCCTGGAGGCGACCAAGACCAAGCTCGTTGAATTCGGTCGCTTTGCCCAACGGCACGCGAGCAAACGAGGGAGAAAGCGCCCGGAGACAATCTATTTTCTGGGCTTCACTCTCTACAACACGCGTAATCGTAAGGGCAATTTCAAGGTGGGAATGCGTACCGAGAAATCTCGGCTTCAGCGCAGTATGTCCCATCTGCGCGACCTGATGCGGCGCACGCGGCACTTGCCGCTCCGGGAGCAGCTGATCAACCTCAATCGTGTTTTGCGCGGCCACTATGCCTACTACGGCATTGCCGGGAACATCCGAGCCTTGCAGAAAGTGCATGCGTTCGTGGTGAATTACTGGCGCAAGATGCTGAGCAGCCGGAGTCGAAAGGGCTACGTCCCGTGGGAGGTTTTCCACCGGATCATGGCGCGCTTTCCGTTGCAGCGACCAAAGCTTTATCTTCCCTTTGCGGCATTACAGGCAATCGCTGTGCTGTAAATCGTTCACGCTTCGAAGAGCGTAGTGCGGGAAATCCGCACGCTACGTTCTGTGGGAGCCGGAGGCGGGTGACCGCCTCTGGCGACCCGGTGACGGGGCTGCGGCCCCTCTGACCCAATAGTCGCCTCCCCCAGCGCGGGCGCCACCTCGGCGGTCCTCCCCGACCCCGAGGTGGTGGAGAAGGCCGGGCGCAGGCGCTTCACGGCGAAGTACAAGCTGGGGGTGCTGGATGCGGCCGAGCGCTGCCAGCCCGGGGAGATCGGCGCCTTGCTGCGCCGTGAGGGCCTGTATTCCTCGCACCTGACCACCTGGCGGCGCCAGCGCGAGGCCGGAGCCCTGGCGGGGCTGGCACCGGTTAAACGCGGCCGTAAGGCCCAGACAGTCGATGCCCAGGGGCAGCAGGTCGTCGAGTTGCAACGAGAGAACGAGCGGCTGCGCCAGCGCCTGGTCCAGGCCGAGACCATCATCGAGGTCCAAAAAAAGTCTCCCTGCTGCTGGGGATCGACCCGGGCCCAGTGCCGAGCAGCGACAAGCCCTGATGGATACCGCCGCCACCTTGGGGGCGCACGTCGGGTTGGTGCGCGCCTGCCAGAGCCTGGGGGTGGCACGCGCCACCCTCTATCGCCAGCGCGCCCGGACCCTCGGGCCCGCCACCGAGGCACCGGCGCACCCGCCACCGCCGCTCAAGCTCACCGCGGCGGAGCGCCAGGGCGCCCTGGACCTCCTGCACTCGGAGCGCTTCGTGGACGCTTCCCCCTACACCCTCCACGCGACCCTGCTGGAGGAAGGCCAGTACCCCTGCTCGGTGCGCACCCTCTACCGCATCCTGGCCGCCGAGGACCAACTGCGCGAGCGCCGCCGCCTGCGCCAACACCCCCACTACGCCAAACCCGAGCTGCTGGCCACCGGCCCGAACCAACTGTGGTCCTGGGACATCACCAAGCTCAAGGGCCCGGCCAAGTGGACCTACTTCTACCTCTACGTGATCCTCGATGTCTTCAGCCGCTACGTGGTCGGCTGGATGGTGGCCACCCGCGAGAGCGCCGCCCTGGCCGAGCAGTTCATCGCCGCCACCTGCGCCAAGCAGGCCATCGCCCCCGGCCAGCTCACCCTGCACGCCGACCGCGGCTCCAGCATGAAGTCCAAACCGGTGGCCCTGCTGCTGGCCGACCTGGGCGTGACCAAGTCCCACAGCCGCCCCTACACCAGCGACGACAACCCCTTCAGCGAGGCGCAGTTCAAGACCCTGAAGTACCGACCCGACTTCCCCGAGCGCTTCGGCTGCCTGGAGGACGCCCGCGCCCACTGCCAGACCTTCTTCCACTGGTACAACCATGACCATCGCCACTCGGGGATCGCCTTCCTGACCCCATCCGACCTCCACCAAGGGCGCGCCGCCGAGATCCTGGAGATCCGCGCTCAGACCCTCACCGCCGCCTTCGCGGCCAACCCAGCCCGCTTCAAAGGACGACATCCACAGCCCCAGCGCCCGCCCACCGCGGTCTGGATCAACCCGCCCGCCGCAGCCAAGGCCGAACCCAAGGAACCTCCCGAAAAACTCTAAATTCGACACCCCGGTGTCTCATTTCCATTGACACATTCCGCATTACGCATCTTATGTGCTACAGCACATAAGATGCAGGAGATCCGCTTGCACGGTTCGGAGGGAGGGGAGGCGCGAGCCTTCCCTACTCCTATTGTTACTCGGATTCTGGCGCTGCTGTACTAGTCGCGACGACGGGATTGGCGCCAGGAGAGGATGGCGGCAGCATCGACGCTCTGATCTGCTGCATAGAGCCGGTCGAGCTCAGCGCGCCGCTCGGGCGGGGCGCCCTCGAGCAAGGCGGCCACACCAAGAACGGGACCCTGGGCCAGCACCTCGCCGCCACTGACCTCGGCGACGTAGAGGGTGCGGTCACCGATGTCCAGACGTTCCTCAACGCGGCAATCGAGCCAAGACCGGGCCTCTGGGTGCAGAGGGTTGCCATCGGGCGTGCGACGGTCCGCCAGGTCCAGAAACTTGTCCACTTCGTGCCCGCTCTGAAGGCCGAATCGCCACACGCTGCGCAGATCGTCCGCGGCCAAGAGATGCAGGGCGAAACGCCCGCTCCCCTCGATCAGGCCCCACGTGTGGTGGTGCTTGGCGACGCCGATCACCATGCGCGGCAAGGCCGGCACGATGGATGCCCGGACCGCGAAGGTGGCGATGAAGCCGCCGCGCCAGCCGCGATGGCAGGCCGTCACCAGCCAGAGCGGCGGGTCATAAAGGTGGAACACCTCCGAGACCTGGTCTTGGGCCGCAGGGTTCTTGGTTGAATCGCGCTGCATGAATTTGCCGGTGGCGGCCTGGGACGCTATGCAAAGAGGATGTCACGGGAAGGTTACGCAAGGAAGCGCGTGCCCGACTTCTTTTTCGCCGTGGGGCGTACCGAAGATCCGGACCCGAAGGGCCCTTGGCTAGGCCTGACCTTGGCGCAGGTCGGCTTTGGGTCGGCGCTGATCGCCTGCCCAGAAATCCCAGCCTGGAATGGCCCTGGGGGCTTGCCGACCTGCTGCCGGTCGCGCGACAGGCGCCAGTCTGCCGGTCCGAAGAGGCTTACCGTTGGGGACGGTGTCTGCGATCGAAGCTCGGCGGGACGCCGGGGTAGACCAAGCCGTTGGGGAGAGCACCGGTCGGGTTGCCAAAATAGCTCTGCCTGTAGTGAGCCCCTTGAGGGTTGAAGTCGCCCGTGACGATCCCCGCGCCCGCCGGCTCGGCACCACCGATCCCAGCCGCCTCGCCGCCTAACCCCTCAGTCCGGGTCAGGGTGTCTTCGTCGGATTGGCCTGTTCCGTCATTCGGTGCGTCGAGCTCTAGATAGCCGGAACCCGTGTCCATATACATTCCTGGCAGATCACGGTAAGAGGTCGGGGCCCCGGGAGCGCCTTGAGTCGGTTCCGGGCCGCGCCTCCGCTGGCCGAAGCCTCCCTCGGTCAGGCCCGTCATGCCGTCACCGCCACTCTCCGCGTCCCAATCATCGGAATTGCTCGGATCGTTGAGATAGTCGTCGGCGATGGGGTTATCGAGACCCGTTTCGATGGTGTCGTTATCCCCTGGAATAAAAAGATTTCCGTAGGTGTCCAGATAGGTCCCGTCGGACTGGGGGTAAAAGTAATCCCCGTTGGAGTCGATCAGGCTGCCATCCCCGTAGCCGGCGTCGCGCAGGGTGTCACCCGCGGCCGGCAACGCGAGGGCGAGGGTAAGGATCCAGAGCCGCTTTGCCATCGACGCAGCTTTGGGAAAGGACATGACTGGTGGCTTGGGAATCCAAATCACTGAAACTCCGGACATCACGATTTGGGCGGCGAACCGCACCAGGTCAAGGGCATGCCATCAACGCCGAAGCCGATGGCGAACCTGCGGGCCTCATTGCGAGTCAATTTTGGCGCGTGAGCCATGACTTGTCTCGCCAGGTTCCGAGTACAAGGCCGAAAAAGGCCCGAAGTGCAGGGGCGCGACCTCTGGCCGGACGGGAAGCGTCCTTAACGAAGACGCCGCGACCAAGGTCCGCTCGGGGTGGGCGGCCCCAGTTACCCGGTGCCCAGTGCATAGACGAGCCAGGAGTTTAGCCCAAAGAGACCGAACAGCAGTAGGCTTGCCCATCCAACCAGACCGAGGATCCGTCGTTGCGAGCCATAGAAGATGCCAACGATCACGACCCCGGTCATGGTGAGAGCGGTGGTCGCAGAAATCAGATGGACGCGTGAGATGGCGCCGAGCAGGGGCCCTGGTAGATAGAACAGGTCGTCCACGGCAAGAATCAGGAGATTGAAGAGGTTACTTCCCAATACATTACCGACCGCCAGGTCGATGGCGCCGATCCGGACGCACGCCAAGGTCACCACCAACTCGGGCAGGGAGGTGCTCATGGCCGTGAACAGGGTGCCGGTGAAGGACTGCTCCCAGCCCATCACGATGGAAATGTCCTCCGAGACGAAGGGCAGCCAGACCCCCGCGGCGATGACGAACAGCGCCGCGGTGCCGTAGCGAATCGCGATCGCCCTCAGGCTCAGCCCCGGGTAGCGGTCCGCCTCCGCTTCCGTAAGCTCGGCCACCTCGCGCTCCTGATAGCGGTAGAGGGTACGAATGGAGAAGGCATAGAGGGCGATGAGGATCGGCGTGGTCCAGCCAATCGGAACGCCGGGAGCCATCTTCAGGATACCAGGTCCCAAAGGACCCAGGGCGCCCGCAGCCGCAAGGCCGACCGCCGAGATACCGATCAGCAGAACCCCAAAGCCGGCGGAGAGGACGTGCTCTCGGCGGGCATCGGCCAGCACCGGAGGGCCGCGCTTGAACAGATCCATGAGCGCGAGGATGAACAGGTTGTAGACACAGCTGCCCAATACGTCCCCGACCGCAATGTCGGGCAGCAGCGCCACCGACACGGCCGTGATACCCGCGGCAAGCTCGGGAAGCGAGGTTACGGTCGCGATCAGCACCAAGCCGATCCATGTGCCGCCCATTCCGGTCTTGTCGGCGATGGCATCGCCGTATTCGGTGAGTTTGACGCCGGCGATCCCGATCACCGCCACGCAGAGTGCAAAGCTGAGCCAAACCTGGATAGCGGTATCCGACATGCGGGCCTCCGGGCGCAGGCACGGACGGGATTCGGGACCGACCCCACGGGATTGGTCAGGGGCCTGGATGCTAGTCCCGGCAGACCAGAGCGGCAAGGCGGACTGCGGTGCGCGATCCCACAGTAGATCAGCAATCAGCTCGACCCAACCTCGCTCGACCCAACGCCGCGGCGCGGCACCCGAAGAGTGAATGCACGCTTGGCGTTCGATTCGATAGCACCTGCGAAAAGACGCGCAGGTATCGATTGTATAGAGAGTTTCTGTTGTGTATCCCGCTTCCGCGTGCCGTTCTCCGGCGCGCGGGGCCGCTGTTGCAGCGCGCTATCACTCCGCCCGTTTCGCGGAGACTTTCCCATTTGTAAAGCCGGACTCGGGTGGGTACGATGCCCTGTAATGACTGGTACTGAAGACCTCAAGATCCGCGCCCTCGCGCCAGGCATCCGCGGGCAGGCCGGCCTTGAGGGCCAATTGGCCGAGTGTGGTCTCGCGGTCCCAGCCCATGGTCGTCGCCACCTCGGGCAGGTAAAGGGCGTAGTGGCCGTCCTTACTCAGCGTGATGCCCTGTTCGCCGATCCGAAACTCGTCGGCCGAGGCGATGGGTCGCGGCGGGGTGAGCACACTGACCTCGACCTCCAGCCCTTGTAGTTCCTCGGCGCGGACGGGCGTGAACCGGTAGTCGTTCCGTGTCGCGTTCACGCTGCTCTCCAGCACCGCCTGATAGAGCGGCAGATCGTTCGGCACATGGCCCACGCAGCCGCGCAGCTCTCCGTTCTTCCAGAGGGTGACGAAGGCCCCGGCGTGTGTCTCCAACGAGGGAGGCAGGCCGTCGCCAGCCGCCCGAATCTCGCCGTCTGGAACCTCGGATTGTCCGAGCACGGCCCGCCGGATGCCGATCACGGCGATCCCGTGGAGACGTTCCAGATCCGCGTTGCCAAACCCATTTCGGGTCTCGGCCGCTGCCGAAGCGACACGTGTGCTAGAGATGGGCTGCGGGGAACTGACGGCAAACGCCGCATAGCTCACGGAGTTTCGCCAGTCCCCGGTCAGCTCGCCGCTGGTCGCGTAGCCGAGGCGCTCGACCCGCGCGTCCGCGGGGAGCATGTAGAGCAACAGGGCCAAGGGTCGATAGCCGCAGATCGTGATCCCCGTGCGGTCCTGGTAGTCCAGGAGGCCCGGCCCGTCTCGGGCGAGGATCTGCCCGATGGCGCCGTCGTCGAGTGCGCGGATGCGCTCCGCAGCCTGGCCATCCGCGGGGAAGGGCAGGTAGCCGAAGCGGGCACCGAAATGGGCGAAGTCGCTGGAGACCACCACCAGGGTCTGGGCGTCAGCGAGAGGGCGCAGCAAATCGGCAGTCGCGGGGTAGTCCGACTCGCTAAGGTCTCCGACCAGGATGGGGACCAGTTTCCAGCCGGGTGAGAGCGCCCGCTGCAAGAACGGCAGCTCGATTTCGATGGCGTGCTCCTGGGCGTGCGCCCCCGGATCGGCGTGTACCAGTCCGGACCCAAGCAGCTCGGCGACTGCCTCGGTATCCAGCGGGATTTCCCCGAGCGGGGTCTGGAAGGCGTCCACGTCAGCCACGGCAAGCCCGTTAAACGCCGCGTGATGGGAAGGGGCGAGCACGATCACCCGCCGGTACTTTCCGCCGCGCACCTGGGCGAAGGCGGCCGCTGCCGTCTCGCCGCTGTAGACATAGCCCGCATGGGGGACGATCAGGGCGCGGACGGTCCCTTCCATGGGGTGCGGATGGGCACCGTCGAGGAGTCCATCCACCGTCTTCTGGAGCGTGGCGGCATCACCTGGGTACCAGGTGCCGGCCAGGGCGCTCTCACGCACCCGCTCAGCTGCGGCTGGGATCGGTATCTGAATCGTCGTGATCACCAACAGGCCCAGAATCCCCGCGAAGCGTGACGTTCCCCCCATGTCCGTGCCCCTCAACCCGCCAGGTCGTGGGGTCGGTAGAAGTCTGCCTCGCGCAGGCTGAGCTGCGTCGGCGGCTCCTCTCCCGACGCCGGGGCGCGCCGCCAGTGAAGGAAGAACCCCAACAGGCCCATTCCGCTGAGCAGACCCAGCACCCGCCGGCGCTGGGTCGGCGAAACTTGGTTGTGCTTGCTTTCGTCCGTCATTGCCAGATCCCCGGTATCGGTTGGTTGCAGGTGGGGCAGCGGCCATCGGCCGTCAGGTTGTACTGGGTAATCATAAAGCCCACCCGTTGGATCAGAAGGGTGTCGTCGCGGGGGCAATAGGTCGAGTTCCCTTCATGCCCAAGGACATTACCCACATAGACATAGTTGAGCCCAGCGTCCCGCGCCTCCTGGCGCGCGCGGTCCAGGGTCTCGGATGGAGTGGGGGGCAGGTTGCGCATCCTGTACTGGGGTTGGAAGCGGCTGAAGTGCAGCGGCGTGTCGGCCCCCAACTCGTCCCGGATCCAGCGCGCCATCCGCCGGATCATCGCCAGGTCGTCATTGAGGGTGGGGATCACCAGATTGGTGACCTCGAGCCACACCCCTTCCTCGCGGAAGGTCACGAGCGCGTCCAGCACCGGCTTGAGGGTCGCGCCGTTGATGCGGCGGTAGAAGCCGTCATCGAAGGCCTTGAGGTCCGCGTTGGTGGCGTCCATGACCGCGCACAGGTGCCGCAGCGGCTTCTGATTGATGTAGGCGGCCGTGACGAAGACGTTGGACAGGCCGTCCCCGTGGGCTAGGGCGCTGGTATCGTAGACATACTCGTAGAACACGATGGGGTCGGAGTAAGTATAGGCGATGCTTCGGCAGCCTTCCTCCTTCGCGACCCGGACCAGCTCGGGCGGATCCACCTGGTAGATCTGCTCCATCTCCTGACCACCCCGTTGAGAGAGCTGCCAGTTCTGGCAGTTGAGGCAGTGCAGGTTGCAGCCCGCAGTGCCGATGGAAAACACCGACGTTCCAGGGTGGAAGTGATAGAGGGGCTTCTTCTCCATTGGGTCGATGTGGACGGCGGACGGCCGCCCGTAGGTGGTGGCCCTGAGCTTGCCCCCCAGGTTGACCCGGATGCGGCAGTCGCCGGAAGCGCCCTCCGGTATCACGCAGCCGCGGGGGCACAGCTCGCAGGTGACCGCGGCCGCGCTCATCGCGCACTCCTGGCCGCCGCGGCCTCGTTAGGGGTGGCCCGGTGATACCAGCTCGCCTCCCGCTCGCTCAGCTCACCCGAATCGATCCGCCGCTGCAGGGTCGGAAGGTCGAGGGTGCGCCAGCCAATCCCGCTGAGCTCCGCGAGCCGCAGGCTACTCCCGAGGTGCAGTGCAATGAGCGCCAGGGTCAGAGCAATCAAACCCAGGAACCTGAGCTCGCGGACGTGGAGATGACGCAGTGACTGGATCATTCGAAGACGGGGCAGGGTGGTTCGATACCAAATACATTAGACGACGGCGGGCTCGGCCGCGTTCAACCGCTGGTCAGCCGCCTGTCGCCCCGGGGGTCGGCACACGTCCGCGATGGGGACGATGGCGAACCGTGGTATCGGAGCCCGTGAGACACCGCCCGCAACGGATGCAGTCGAGGTCGAATTCGTCCCGCACGCCCAGATCGCAGTGCTCGAAACGGCGCCTCGGTGCGAACCGGTCCCCGAGCGCCAGCTTGTTACCCAGGGCGAGCAAGGCCCCGATCGGGCAGAAATAGCGGCACCAGAAGCGCACATAAATCAGGGAGGCGAACAGTACCGCGACGACCAGCGCCAGCATCCAGCCCAGCACGCGCGCGCCGAACGCATGCTGCATGGGGTCGAATGAGGCCCAAAGCGTATCGCCGCTCATCCAGACCACGATCAGCATGAGCGCGAGCAGGATGAACTTCAGATAGCGCATCCGCTGCTCCAGGGGCCGGTCCGGATAGGTCCTCAGCCCCAGCAGTCGGCCGATCCGGGAAAGCAGCTCCTGCAGGGCGCCGAACGGACACAGATAGCCGCACCAGATCGGCCCGAATAGCAGGGTCGTGAGCCCCGTGAACCCGAGCAGCAGCCAGCGCTGGGGGTTCTCCGTCGGCCCGGCGGCATGCCCGAGGCTCAGGTTGACCAGGTCCACCTCAGTGACCAGGGCATTGAGCCAGATCCCCAGCACCCCGATCGACGCCAGCTGGATGCCGAGCCGCGCCCGCTCGTTCCCGGAAAGATGCGCCGCCACGGCGGCCAGAAGCAGGATCAGGGTGGCCCAGAAGGCCGCGTCCAGGCCAGCCGTGGCGCTGACATCCAGACCTGGCAGGGAGGTACCAAAGGCGGCCTTACTCACCCGACCGGCCGCCGCGGTGATGCCCTCGAGCGCCGCACGGCAGGTGACGGTGGCCCCGCTGAGGCCATCGACCCGGTCGAGGGTGAGTGGGCCCGCGCCCAGGTCTGAGCCCGTAAGACCGGCCAGCCATTGGTCGATCCCTCCGATATACGAGGGGGTCTCGTTCGACTCGACGTAGCGCACTCCGCGCAGGATTCCCTGGCGGTCCAGGGCCATCAGCAGGTTGATCGGACCCGCGAAGCCCTTGACACCCGGGGCAGCGGCCGCGGTGGAAAGGGCGGCCGTCTGCGGCTCGCTCGATCCGGGAGAAAACCCGAGGTAGTGGACGAAGGGAGCCTCGACCAACTCGAAACGGGCGGGTCCAGCGACCTCCTCCAGCCGCGGCTGATCGAAGTGCACCCTCGGCCCGGGCTCCGCGTTCGCCGCGAGCAATTGCCATCCGTAGACCAGAAGCACCGCGAACACCAGTCCCCAGCTCATCCGCGGCCAGGGGAAGGAGCGGAATCCCCGCTGTCTGAGCGCGGGGATGGACTCTGGCGCAAGCCGGGCGAACAGAAGCGGCAGCAGGGCGATCAGGGCGAGCAAGGCGAGAACCTGGCAGGCACCTTGCACTCCCAACAGGGGCACCAGGAGCGCGCCCGTAATCAGACCCCCGGCGGCCCCGCCCAGGTTGTCCGCGGCCACCGTGGCGCCGCCGCTGACCAGGATCTGCGGTTGGTCCCGGTGGGTGAGCTCGACCCCCAGTGGGAAGCCGGTTCCCGTGAGCAGCCCCATGATGAGCGCCAGCATCAGGTAGCCTGGCTCCTGGAGACTGGGCGCCTCGTCGCCGAGGAGCCGCAGCGTTTGGGGCAGGGCGAACATTCCGGCTGCCACCAGGCTCATCACCAGCACCAGGGCTCCGAGAGGCCGGCCACCTCGGGCGATTCGCCCGCCCAGCCCCGCGCCCACGGCCAGTCCCGTCATGAAGAGCCCGTTGAGCAGGGCGATGCGCTCGAACATGAAGCCGATGTGGGACTGATAGGCAAAGAGCAGGGTCAGTTGGGCGGCCATCGCCACCAAGCCAAGCAGTGCCAGCACGAAGACGGCGCCCTGGCGCTGAAGCGCGGGACGACTGAATCCTTCCAGACTCGAGCGCAGTAGCCATAGCACCACGAACAAGGCCGGTGGCAGCAGATAGGGCCAGGTCCCGAGGCCGCGCAGGCGCTGGAGCCATTCCACCAGCGCGGAGGCGCTGAACTTGCCCCACAGGACCATGTTCAGGTAATAGGTCACCGGCCGTTCGTCGGTGTTGATGTCCGCCCGCGTCTGCTCCAGACGATCCCGCACATAGGCGATTTGCTCCGCGGGCAGGAGGTTGCTGAAGGTCCCCGAGGGAAGTTCATGCTGCGCGAGGTCCGTCGCCAGATAACGCCGCTCGAGCTCCTCCGGGTCCTCGCTCAGCCGTCCTTCAGCCGGCGAGGCGCACAGCACCTGCGGATCCCCGGGCGCGATCGCCAGGTGGGGGATCACGGCCTTCAGGGTCTGATAGATGGAGCCGGCGTAGCTCCCGACCTCGGTTCCCAGATAGTTGGATGCACCGCTCACCTGGGTGCAGAAGACACCCTCGCGGCTCAGGTGATCGTGCACCTGCCGGTAGAATTCCTGCGTGAAGTAGCGGTTGCTGTAGGCGCTGGACGGTGACGCTGAGAGTGCCAGCACGAGGTCGTATCGGGCATCGGGGGGCAGGCGGTTGACGAAGCCGCGCCCGTCCTGGAAGACGAGCTCGAGCCGGGGGTCCGCCAGCGCCATCCGGCTCTCCTCCGGCAGAAAGGGCCGGATCCGGTCGAAGGCACGCCGATCCTCTTCCACCACGGTGACACGTTCCACCGGATAGTCGAGCAGCGCCGCGGGAAGTCCGCCCGCGAACCCGCCGAAGACCAGGACCCGTCGCGCCCCCGCGGCCTGAGCGCTGAAGTAGGCCGCCTCCAGGCGCGTCTCGCGCGGCTGCGGGAAGCTCTCACGGATCTGCCCGTCTCCGACGATTGAGATCTGTTCCCCCAGGCGCGCCACCGCCACATGCCCGTAGCGGGTCTCCAGGGAGTCGAGTAGCTCCATGCCGGGCTGCAGGCTGTGGAAGCGCAGCCGCTCCAAGGCGGACTCCAACCGTTGCGACGCCGGCGGAAGTGCCATAACCAGTCCGGCCGCGCCCAGGAGGAGCGGGACCCAGGCTCGCGATCGGGTTCCCGCACCAGGCGCCGCATCCAGTGACCAGGCGGTCACGCCGAGGGCGAGCGTCAGTACACCCAGCGTTTGGGTGAATCCCAGCCATTGGATCAGCACGAAGGTGAACAGCAGGCCGCCTGCCAGGGCCCCCAGCGCGTCCGCCACGTAAACCCGCGACACCAGGCCAACGACCGCGGTGTCCTGCGCGCCCTGATCGCGGAGTGCCTTGCAGGCCAGCGGAAAGCTGATCCCGATGGCCAATCCGCTCGGCAGCGTGAAGGCGAACAAGGAAAGGAAGAGATCGCCCAGAGGCACAAACTCGCTCGACGAGACATCCAAGAGAGTCCGAACCGTCCGAAGCGCAAGGACCTGCAGGAGCAGCAGCGGGGGAAGCACCAGCAAGAGCCGTCGCAGTCCCGGAATGGCCTCGCGCACCCAGGTCCGCTCGCGAAAGCGCACCACGGCCGCGGAGCCCACGGCCAGCCAGAACAGCCAGCTGCCGTAGAAGGCCCCCAGGCTCACCTCGTTGCCGTAGAAGACCACGAGACCCTCGCGGATCAGCATCGCCTGCACGATCTGCGAGTAGGCGCCGAGGATCAGGATGGCGAGGAAGATGCGGTGTTTCGTTGGCACGGGGAACGGGTCCGCCAGGGTTTCTGATTGCGACCGGAGTTGTTGATTGCGGCCTACTCAGCAAGGATAGGAGACCCCGGCGTGCAGGACACTCACATCAGGGCTGCACCGATCCAAACGCCCTCATCGGTGGCGGGAGGCAGGGGAAGGGCGGGCGGCCTGGTGGATTCGAGACGTGGGCGTTCTGGAGTTTCGCCAGTGTGGAAGCCACTCCGGCCACATGCAGATACAACTTGACATAATATACATTATGCGCACTCATGGTGACGGTCCACCCGGCACCGCGTCCCGCGCCCCACCTGGTCTGAAGCCGAACTCCTTGCCGAGGGGCGATCCGCCATTCAGCGCCCACCGCGACGGCCCAATCTCCCTCAGATTCAGGGGCACACCGCTGCCGCGGAGGGCAGGTAAATAGGGTCCTGTCCAGGTCCCCGGTTCCTTGTAGCCCGCAGGGCGATTCCGCCAGTCCACCGCCTCCGCGATGCCGGAACCTTCCGACAGACCCCGAGCTGTCCGGCCGGCGCCTTATCTCCCGGCAAGCGGCGGGACAGGTGTCGCGTTCCGCCCCACAGGGGCAAAGGCTACAATCCGTCAAGAATGAAACAAGTTGGACGATGCGATGATCACCGTGCACGAAGAGTACCTGGTCGACGAAGCGGGAAACCGAAAGGCCGTAGTGCTGCCGCTGGCCGCATGGCAGCAGATCAAAGAAGAGCTGGAGGAGCTCGACGACATTCGCGCATACGACGAGGCCAAGGCGCAACCCTCGGAGCCGGTTCCGCTCGAGGAGGCTATGCGCGAAATCCATGAGGGAAAGCTCGATTGACCTACACCCTCTTCATCGAGAGGCGGGCCCAACGTTCTCTGTCACGAATTTCCGCGCAGGACCGGGAACGGATATCCAGAGCCATCCGCTGCCTGGCCGACGAGCCGAGACCTCATGGAGTCAAGAAACTCAGCGGGAGGGATGCGTGGCGGATTCGCGTCGGTGATTATCGCGTCCTCTCGAGATCCAAGACGATCGACTCTTGATCCTGGTGGTGGACATCGGCCACCGGCGAGAGATCTACCGGTAGGGCGGATGCCCGCCTCCGCGACGCCGAAGCCCTCCGACAGACGCCGGACTCGCCCGACTGAGCCGTGTCTCCCGGCAAGTGGCAGAACCGCTGTCGCTTTCCGCCCTACGCCTCGCCCGCCGGAAAGTCATCAACGTCGCCCGCGCCCCAGTCGGCCGGATAGAGGCCAACCTTTACCAGACGGTGGAATGTGGAATGCGGCCAGTCCCGAGCGAAGGCGACGTGGCCGTGTTTCACCGGGTTGTAGTGGACGTAGTCCATGTGCCTCGCGTAGTCAGCGTCGCTGCGGATGGCATGCTCCCAGAACCGGCGTTGCCCACATTGACTGGCTAACGGCTTGGCAGAAACACGAGATTCTCTGGTACCACCCGAATGTACCGATGAAGGTGCCAGATGTGCAGAGGCTTTCGACACGGAGGCTCGGCGGATTCGGTTAGGGGTTCACCAGCGCAATCGAACAGGGTGCGTTGGGCCGTCGCCTTGAAGCCGTAAATCTCGGGCGGGCCCCGACGTCGCGTAAGAAGCCAGAAAGGTCCAGCGACGGCGTCGGGTCGGACCCTGGGGGCGATCTGACCCCGCAGGTACTCCGAGGGACGCGTGATCCCCGGCCACTGGGTTGCGGCGAGACCGGGCTGGTAGAAACGCAGCATGGCGGTGTCCTGGTAGCGGTCCGCAAAGACCGGCGCATCGAGTCCGGCGGCGATGGCCGCTAGCTCCCGGAAGCCATGGGTCTCCCTCAGTATGCGGTTCTGGCTGTCCGGGAGCGGGGAGGCTGCGGTGGCGCCGTGGATGGCGTAGAGGGTCACCAGGAGCAGGTTGGCCACGGCGGCGATCCAAACCGAGACGCGTACCCGCCGGAACAGGGGTGCGAGGAGCGGCGGCACGGCGAGCAGGTACATGGCCGGCCAGTTGGCCTCCACGTCGCTCGTGAGCGAGACCAGGGCAAAGAAACCCAGGGGAAACAGGGCGGCTGCCAACAGCAGGTGTCGCGCATGTGCATACAGGGTCGTGCCTGCACGTCTGTTGGCTCGCCGGGAAATCCAGGGCAGAAGCAGGATCGGAATGGCGATCAGCCCCCAGAAGCCGAGTTGGGTGCCGAGATAGCCGAGGAGGCTGACGGCCCGCTCGCCGAGTGTGCCGGGACCGGACTGCTCGATGGTGGCGGCGGCGCCCTCCCCCGCCCCCACCAAGGCCCCGGTGTCGGTCGCGAATCCGTGTCCGAACTGGAAGCGCAGGGTGAGCCAGTCGTTATCCGCATTCCAGATCAGGTTGGGTGCAAAGACCAGCAGCGCCAGCAGACCGCCCAGGTAGGGCCACGGCGTGCGCAGCACCCGTGGATCGGTGCGAAGGATGGCCCAGAGAAAGACGGGGCCGATGACGACCATGGTGTACTTGCTGAGCAGCCCGAGCCCAGTGGCGACGCCGGCCGTGATCCAGCGGCGACGGTCGCCGGCCAGGGCCCGTTCAGACTCGTGCAGCGCCAGCGCCCAGGCCAGTGCCAGCGGGGTATCGGGCGTTAGGATGAATCCGCCGGCGAGTCCAGGCAGAGTCGTTGTCGCGAGCAGCACGGCCAGGACCAGGTCCTTTCGATCGGTGAGCCCGCTGTTCCGGTACAGCTGGGCGAGGACCAGCAAGGTCAGGACGCCGGCCAGGAGTCCACCGAGTCTGGCGGCGAGCGCCGAGCCGGGTTCGAGCAAGGTCCCGATCCCGAGCAGCGCCACCCCCGGCGGGTGGTCGAAATAGCCCCAGGCCAGCGAGCGGGCCCAATCGAAGTAATAGGCCTCGTCCTGGGTGACCGGCAGGGTGGCGGCCATCAACACGCGCCACAGGGTCAGGCCAGCGACGAGTGCGATTAGCAGAGACCAGGCGTCGCGGGGATGGGCAGTGTCGACCGTGCGGTCCATGGTGCGGGTGATCCCCCGGCCGGTTCGTTCGCGGGCAGGTGACCGGTGCCTCCCCTGGGTACAATAGGCGCGCTCTGGGTCCCGAATGCCGGGGCCCGCTGATTCTAACCCATCCCATGAGCCCAGCGACCTGACCCAAGGATCTCAACCTATGCCGGATGCCCCCGCGCCTTCCCTCCCCTGCCCCACGCCTGAGCTGGCCGTCGTGGTCCCGACTTACCGCGAGGCGGACAATGTGGCGGAGATCATGCGGCGCGTCGACACGGTGCTCGCCGGCGTCGATTGGGAGCTGATCTTCGTCGATGACGATTCCCCGGACGGCACCGCAGAGCGGGCGCGTGAGATCGCGCGGCGCGACCGGCGGGTGCGGGTGCTGCAGCGGGTCGGGCGGCGGGGGCTGTCGTCGGCCTGCATCGAGGGCATGCTGGCCACCTCGGCGCCCTATTTGGCCGTGATGGACGGCGATCTGCAGCATGACGAGACCCTGCTGCCGCGCATGCTCGATGTCTTGAAGCAGGACGACCTGGAGATCGTCGTGGGTAGCCGCTACGTGCCGGGCGGAGGGGTCGGGGACTGGAACGTGCGGCGCCAGTCCATGAGCCGGCTCGCCACCCGCATCGGTCAACTGCTGATCCGGGCGGACCTACAGGACCCCATGAGCGGTTTCTTCATGGTGCGTGCCGACGTGATCCAGGAGAACGTGCGGCGGCTCTCCGGGGTCGGCTTCAAGATCCTGCTCGACATCTTCTCGGCAAGCCCCCGCCCGCTGCGGTTCCGCGAGCTGCCCTTCACCTTCCGCCAGCGTCAGGCGGGGGCGAGCAAGCTGGACAACGCGGTGCTCTGGGAATACCTGCTGATGCTGATCCAGAAGCTGCTGGGCCCCATGATCCCGGTGCGCTTCATCGCCTTCTCACTCATCGGCGGGCTCGGGGTCTTCGTTCACATGGCCGTGCTATGGCCGATCCTGAAGCTGGCCGGGGATGAGGCCTTCCTGGCCGGGCAGACGGCGGCCGCACTGGTGGCCATGACCAGCAACTTCTTCCTCAACAACATCATCACCTACCGCGACATGCGCCTGCGCGGGAGGGCACTCCTGTGGGGCTGGCTGTCGTTCGTGGCGGCCTGCAGCGTGGGTGCATTGGCCAACGTCGGCATTGCCAACTATCTGTTCCAAGGCGGTCACTCGGGGTGGTTCCTGTCGGCGCTCGCAGGCATCCTGGTCGGCGCCGTCTGGAACTATGCGGTCACGGCCGTCTACACCTGGCGGGGACCCAAGGCGGTTTGAAGGCACCCGACCCCGGTCGGGTGCCTTGCGTCCAGTTTCAGTCCCCCTGCTCGAGCACGTAGACCTCGACCCGACGGTTTTGGCTGCGCCCGGCGGCGGTGGCGTTGTCGGCAATGGGCCTGGACTCACCCACACCCTCAGAGGTGAGGCGCTCGGGGGCGACGCCACGCGCGATCAGTGCCTGCTTGACGGCCTCGGCCCTGGCCTTGGACAACTCCAAATTGATCTCCTCCGGGCCAGCGCTGTCCGTGTGTCCCTCGATGAAGGCGCTGAGGTTCGCGTGCTCGCTCAGGAGTGCGGCGATGCGGTCGAGGCTGGGGAGCTCGCCGGAGGGCAGCACCGCCATGCCGCTGGCGAAGCGAAGATCGTCCTCTGCCAGGCTGAGCAGCATGCCGCGATCGGTCTTCGTCCCCCCCAACTCGGCGAAGCGTGTGTAGAGGCCGCGCACATAGCCCAGCGCCTCCTCGCTGGCCAGGCGGTCCGCGGTGCGGGCGGCCTCGGCCTGGCGCCGCGCCTCCGCGAGGGCCTCCTCAGCCGCTTGTCGCTGATCGGCGAGCGCGGTCTTGGCCTGGGTACGCTCGGCCGCCAGCGTCTCCTCGAGAGCGGCGACGCGCCCCTTGGCCTCCTCGATCTGGGCCTCAAGCACCTGCTTTTCCTCGATCGCCGCGAGCACTGCCGCGTCCATCTCCGCGCGTGTCGCCGCCAGGGCCTCCTGGCTCTGCTCGAGCTTGGCGTTCAGGTCCGCCACCGTGAGGTTGAGCTTCTCCTGCAAAGCGGCCAGCTCCGTGCGGGCGGCCTTGAGTTCCTCGTCCATTGCGAAGATCTTGCCCCGGGCCTCGCTCATGGCTCCGGCATGGCTCTCCTCCGCGGCGACGAGGGCCGCGGTCTGGGACTGGGCCTGGCTCTTGGCGTCCTGGAGCCGCGCCGTCAGATCGGCCTCAGTGGTCTTCATCGCCTCTTGGGCCTGAGCCAGGGCCTTTTCGGCCTTCTCGAGCGCCTCGTGCTCGGTCTCGGCCTGTTGCGTGAGCCCGAGGATCTGGGCGGCCCGGTCCGGCTCGCTGCCCTCGAGGGCGGTGCGGTAGAAGTCGATGCGCTCATTAAGCTTGGCCTCCTGGGCCTGGAGCTCGGCGGCACGGCTTGCCTGCGCCTCGGCGATGGCCTGCTCCTGATCGCTGATGGTTTGTTGGAGCTCGGCGATGCGGGCTTGTTGGGCGTCATAGTCGGCCTGGAGTGCGGCTTTGGCCTCCGCGGCGGTGCTTAGCTTGGCCTCGAGCGCCTGCTTCTCGGCCGCGTGCTCGGCCCCCAGGGACTCGATCTGGGCCTGGAGGTCCTGCTCCCGGGACTCGGCCTGCGTGACCTCCTGGTTAAGCCGCTCGATGTCAGCCTGGCGGGCCGCAATCTCCTGCGCGGCCGTGTCGTAACGGGCCTGGAGCGCCTCTATCTCCCCGCTCGCCGCTGCCACTTTGCTCGCAGCGGCTTCGGCCTCGGAGTTGGCCTGGGCCTGGAGCCGCGCGATCTCTTTCTTGAGCTCCTGTTCGGTTGCGACCGCGGACTGGAGCTGCGCATCGGCGGCGGACAGCCGCTGCACTGTCTGGCTGATCTCCGCGTCTTGGCTCGCCAGACCCTGCTTGAGGGTCCGCTGATACCAGTCGTAGAGCGCGTAAAGACCGATCAGGGCGGCAACCAGGATCCAGGTGAGTGTCTTGTAGATGGTGGAGGTGGAATCGGGCGGGGCGTCGGACATGTGGGGCTCCTCCGGTCGCTGGTCGGGGTGGTGGCGGTCGTTGTCGTTCCAGGATTCACAGGATAGCCGAAGGCAATGGCCGGGAGACAGCGATTGCCGCCCCTGACGCATACTGCGGTTGAGGCTGTTGATGGCGAAGGTCAGGGGCAGCCAGTTGTCGATGATTGGCTGGAAGTCCGCGATGTCGATGTCGTGCGCGTCGAACTCGGGGTCGGCCTTCTGCACGCTGCCGTCCGGCATCCGCCGCTCCACCTCGATGCCGAAATGGGGATCCAACCCCGGGTAGAGCCCAAAGGATAATTCAGCAAGATGTCACCGTCCCTGATCGGCTAGCGCCAACATCCGGGCCCGGACTAACGCCCCGCGCGAATCCGCGGCTCGGCGTCCCAGGAAGGCTGCGGATCCGTTCCTGGATGGGTCGAGCTCCAGCGCGACAGGTTGCTCGAAGGCCCGTTGTGAGGACACCCCTGGGTTGGCTCGGGGTTCCAAGTTGTCATCGGCGGCGCGGTCCGGGTGGGCCCGGCACTGAGTACCAGCAGGCTCAAACCCAAGGGGACGAACTGAAACAACATCGGTACGACTCCCTGATGATCAGTATTTCAGCTTGTACCGATATTCTTGCTTTCAATCCTGACGATCGATCAATGGAAGTGCGACAAATTGTTCCGGGACCAGTCAGGGCGACGATCAGACCCTTGTGGCGGCTGGGTTGGCGGCCCCGAAAGGCCCGCGAGACACAGCCCCAACGGACTGCTTCCCGCTGGCGATACCCCGCCCCCGGCAGGACGCCAAGGGCGCCTGCACAACAGGTTGCGCCCCTTGTCCGCAAGGATCACGCACGGCCACCGTCGGGGGCGGGCGATCCCGCTGCGCCGTCCCCTCCCCTGCTACCATGAACGAGGCCGCCACGCTCCTTTGCGGTCGTTGTCTTTGGAAGCGACCATGACCACTCCGACCCCCTGGCACCAGCGAGCGATCGACCAGGTCCTCGCCGACCTCTCCACATCTCCGGACGGACTCACCGCTGATCAGGCGGTGGATCGGCTCGCCGAGCACGGCGCCAACGAGCTTCCGAGCGCGGACGTTATCTCCCCCTGGTCCATCCTGGGGGAGCAGTTCAAGAACGTGCTCATCATCATCCTGCTGATCGCCGTCGGAATCTCCGCCTTCCTCGGGGAGGTGCTGGAGGCCGTCGTCATCGCAGTGATCGTGCTGTTCGCGATCCTGCTCGGCTTCGCCCAGGAGTACCGGGCGGAGCGCGCCCTAGAGGCCCTGCGGCGCATGGCCGCCCCCACGGCCCGGGTGCTGCGGGGTAGCCGTGAGTTGGTGGTCCCGTCCCGCGAGGTGGTGCCGGGGGACCTGGTGCTGCTCGGATCTGGGGACCGCATCCCGGCCGACCTGCGGCTGATCGAGGCCGCCAACCTGCGGGTCAACGAAGCCGCACTTACCGGTGAGTCGAATCCGGTCGACAAGACCACGGAGACCCTGACCACGCCGGACCTCGGCGTGGGTGACCGGGTGAACCTGGCCTATTCGGGCACGGACGTGACCTACGGGCGCGGCCGGGGCGTTGCGGTGGCCACCGGGCTCGATACCCAATTCGGCCAGGTCACCGGAATGCTTGCCGGGGTGGAGCAGCAGCGCACCCCATTGCAGCAAAACCTCGACCGCGTCGGACGCGTGCTCGCGATCGCCGCGGGTCTCGTGGTGGCGCTGATCGCGGGGCTGGGTGTGCTGAGGGGCGAGCCGCTCCTGGAGATGTTCATCTTCGGCGTGGCCCTTGCGGTCGCCGTGGTCCCAGAGGCCCTGCCGGCGGTGGTCACCATCTCGCTCGCCATCGGGGTGCAGCGAATGGTGAAGCGTCACGCCCTGGTTCGGCGGCTGCCCACGGTCGAGACCCTTGGCGGCACGGCGGTGATCTGCTCGGACAAGACCGGCACCCTGACCCGGGACGAGATGACCGCGCGTGAGATCTGGATCGACGGCAACCGCGTCACCCTTGAGGGCAGCGGCTACGCGCCGGAGGGGACCGTCACCCTGAGGGAGGACGGTTCCCCCCAACGGGCGCTCCTCCAACACCTGCTGACGGGTGCTGCGTTGTCCTGCGACGCCCGACTCGAGCAGGAAGGCGGTGCCTGGCGCCTGTTTGGCGACCCCACCGAAGGCGCCCTGATCGTCGCCGCGGCCAAGGTCGGCCTCGCAAAAGCCGAGCTGGAGGCGAGCGCCCCCCGGGTGGACGAGATCCCGTTCAGCTCAGAACGCAAGCGCATGACCACCCTGCACCGCACCGCCGACGGTGTCATGGCCTTCTCCAAGGGCGCCGCCGAACTGATCCTGGCGGCGAGTACCCACCAGGCCACCGCCGACGGAGTGCGCACGCTGGACGATGCCGCCCGGACGCGCATCGAGTCTGCCGCCAAAGAGATGGCCAGTCGGGCACTGCGGGTCCTCGCCGTTGCTTACAAGCCGGATACGACCCGGGAGGACGCCGAGCAGTCCATGATCTTCGCGGGCTTGGTGGGCATGATCGACCCGCCCCGCCCCGAGGCCTTCGCGGCCATCCAGGCCTGCGAGCAGGCAGGCATCCGTGCGGTGATGATCACCGGCGACCACCCGGACACCGCCCGGGCCATCGCCCGCGAGCTCGGCATCCTGAAGGATGGCCGGGTCGTGGTGGGGGCGGAGCTCGACGGCATGACCCAGTCGGAGCTGGCGCGCGAGATCGAGCAGATCGAGGTCTTCGCCCGGGTCTCGCCGGAACACAAGCTGCGGGTGGTGACCGCCTGGCAGAACCGTGGCCGCGTCTGCGCCATGACCGGCGACGGGGTCAACGATGCCCCGGCGCTCAAAAAGGCCGACATCGGCGTGGCCATGGGGATTACCGGCACCGACGTGAGCCGCGAGGCGGCCGACATGACCCTCACGGACGACAACTTCGCGAGCATCGTCGGTGCCGTGGAGGAAGGCCGGGGGATCTTCTCCAACATCAAGAAGTATTTGATGTATCTGCTCTCCTCCAACATCGGCGAGATCGGACTCATGGCGGTGGCCACCCTGGCGGGGATGCCGCTCCCCTTGTCCGCCGTCCAGATCCTGTACGTGAACCTGGCCACCGATGGCCTGCCCGCGCTCGCCCTGGCCTTCGACCCGCCGGAGGAAGGCCTGATGCGCCGACCGCCGCGGGATCCCCAGGCCGGCATCTTCACGCGCCCCGTGGTGGCGCTGATGCTGGTGGGCGGCATCTGGTCCACCATCGTCAACATTGCCCTGTTTGCCTGGGAGTTGCGCCAGGGCGAGGCCCTGGGGCTCGACCCCGACCGCACCCTGGTCCACGCCATGACCATGGCATTCCTGTCCCTGGTGCTGATCCAGTTCTTCAAGGCTTACAACTTCCGCTCCGACCGGGAGTCGGTGCTGCACCGGCCTTTCGCCAACCGCTGGCTCAACCTGGCCATCTTGTGGGAGCTCGGACTGTTGATGGTAGTCATCTATGTCCCCGCCCTGGCGGACGCCTTCGGGACCTACCCGCTCTCGCTCGAGGACTGGCTGATCGTCGTCGCCGCCGCCTTCACCGTGGTCCCGGTGCTGGAACTCGCGAAATGGGTCATCCGGCGCATGGTGCCCCTCGCAGAGGTGGCGCACAGCGCGGACCGGCTGGCGGCCGAGCCCAGCCAACCAGACGGATAAGCCTCGTTGGACAGGCAGGGCGCGATCAGTGACCCGCGCAGATCGCCACAAGATCACGACGCGTCTCCGAGCCCTCGGCCCCACCTCGCTGATCCGCTCGCCGCCGGGTACGCCGCGCGACCTCAGTGCCCCACCCCGGCGTCCTGGATCGCGTGACCCGCGCCGTAGCCAACACGAACCGTGGCCGCGGACGACCCGGTGGTTAATCCCCTCTCTTCGCCAGCGCGCCCAAGATCAAGGGTGCGCTGCTAAGTCGGACCAGCTGCCGAGCGGCAACAGCGCTGCGCGAGCGATGCGGCCTGTCTCTCTGCACTGGGGGAGCTGCGCTGGCCGAACGGGTTTCAGTGCCCGCACTGCGGGCAACTCCACGGGCTGGTTCCGCGGTCCGCGCCAGCTCTACGAGTGTGCGCTGCGGACTGATGGAGGTCGACGACTTTTACGTCGGCGCCAACAAGACGGCAAGGCCGGTCGCGGGGGTGGACGCACCCCGGTGCTCGCCACCGTGGAGACGCGCGACAGCAAGCCGCGTTTCTTTGCACTGGAGGCACTGCCCTCGCTGGCGACAGAACACATCGGCGACTTTGCCCGTCGCCGCGTCGCGCTCAAGAGCACTGCCCACACTGACGCGTTCGCCTCGTTGGCCGCGCTGGGGGTGCGCATGCGCCACATCACCAAGGTCACGCCGCCCGAGCAGGTCGATCAGTGGCTGCCGTGGGTGCATGTGGTCGTCGCCAACCTCAAGTGCTTCCTGCTCGGCACCTTCCAAGGCGCTGTTCGCCCACATCGCCTGCGGGAGTACCTCGACGAGTTCGTCTATCGCTTCAACCGCCGCTTCTGGGAACCGCAGCCCCCAACCGCCTTCTGTGCCTGTGCGTCGAGCATCTGCCCGTCGACCT
This sequence comes from uncultured Gammaproteobacteria bacterium, assembly GCA_963698355.1. Taxonomy (GTDB): domain Bacteria; phylum Pseudomonadota; class Gammaproteobacteria; order Chromatiales; family Chromatiaceae; genus Thiodictyon. The sequence goes on from CAVOQO010000003.1 coordinate 214,046, forward strand.
GCGTGGACCAGGAGCCTAATGCAGACCCATGAACCGGGAAACTCAGATCGGAATAGTCGATAACAAAATGTATGCTCTGCCGCTATGGACATTGATCAGGCCCGGACCTTCCTCGCCATCGTGGCCCACGGCAGTTTCCTCGAGGCGGCCAAACGACTGCACTTGACCCAATCCACGGTCAGCGCCCGGATCCAGAATCTGGAGGCCGATTTGGGCGCCACGCTCTTTGTGCGCAACCGTGCCGGGGCGAGTCTGACCCCGGCCGGGCGACGGTTCCTGCAGCATGCCAAGACCTTGGTGTTGACGGTCGAGCAGGCCCGCCACGATGTGGGACTGCCGAGCCGGTATCGGGCCAGTATTCGCATCGGCGGTCGCATCGCCCTCTGGGAGGGGTTTCTACCACGTTGGGTCGGCTGGATGCGGCACAGCGCCCCGGATGTCTCTATCCGAAGTGAGATCGGCTTCGAGGAGGACCTGATGCGGCGTCTGATCGAGGGCACCCTGGACATCGGGCTGATGTACACCCCGAATCATGCCCCCGGTCTCGTGGTGGAGCACCTGTTCGACGAGATCCTGGTTCTGGTCAGTACGCGGGCGGACGCCCTGTGGCCGAACGAGGACTATGTCTACGTCGAGTGGGGCCCTGGATTTTATGCCAAGCACCGAGAGAATTATCCGGATCTCGAACGGCCGGCGCAGGTGGTCAACATCGGGTGGCTCGGGGTTCAGCTGCTCCTGGCCAACGGCGGCTCCTGTTTCCTACCCCTCCGCATGGCCCAGCCATTCATCAACGAGGGCCGCTTATTCCAGGTGAGCAATGGGCCCGAGCTCGTCCACCCGGCCTACATGGTGTTCCCGCGCGAGGCCGACAGCGAGGTGCTCCGACAGGCCCTGCATGGCCTGCGCGAGCTGGCTCGGGAAGAACAGACCAACGTCTGAGGACGGTCCTGGATGGGCATCGCTTAACAGCAAGGGTCGCCCGGCTCAAGCTGCCGCTACAACCAAACCTCGGGGTAGCGTCGAGACTGCGGGATATTGTTGGTCACTAAGGCGACCAGAAGCAGTAACAGCGGGCCGGCCGTGGCCGGGACCAGGACATAGAGGTACCCCAGATCGTGGATTTGGTCGGAGCCAATCACCGCGATCAGGGCCGTCGCTCCGCCGGGTGGATGCAGGGTTCGGGTGAGGTGCATGGCGGCGATCGCGGTTGCCACCGCCATCGCCTCCGCCAGCCAGGGGTCGTGCTGGAGCAGCTTCCAGGCGGTGACACCGACCAAAGCCGAGACCACGTGTCCGCCCACCAAGTTGCGTGGTTGTGCCAGGGGGCTGCGCACCGCGCCATAGACCAACACCGCCGATGCCCCGAATGAGCCGATCATGAGGGTCATATCCGCATCCGAGAAATACAACTGGTTGACCCAGGCCAACACCGCCATTCCGAGAAATCCGCCGATCCACGACCACAGGATCTCGCTGTTGCTCACCCGCGGCGGGCTGCCTCCGGTCGTACCTCGCATCTTGGCGAGATAGTCGCGGACATTCACAGCAAGTCCTCCAAGTGATAGGCATTGATGAAGTCTTTGCGCAGAAGCAAGCCCTGCAGTCGGCCCTCAGCGTCCACCACCGGCATGCTGCGCCCCTCATGGGTGTGGAAGGCGGCAACAATCTCGCGAAACCCCGCGTCCACTCCGACGCTCACGGCCGGGGCGGTCATGGCCTCGGATACCGGCGTCTCACGACAGCGATGGGTGAATGAGCCTTCGTCAGCGACCAGACGGAGCAAGAGCTCGAGAAAGGTGTCCGCCTTCAGGCGGCGCAGGAAATCTGTCTCCGTCAGCATGCCGATCACGAGGCCGTCTCCGTCGACGACCGGGAGGCTCTTGCGCCGATGTTCAGCCAGGAGTCTGGCGGCTTCGTCGAGTGCGGTGTCCGGGTGCAGGGGCGCGATTCCGGTACGCATCAGACTGCCGGCCCGGACGTGGCGGAACAGGCGATCCCGGGCGTGACGGTGCGCCAAGTGATAGATGGCACGAAAATCGACGGTGGTAATGTCGATGTACCCGGGTATGTGACGCATCGCGTCGAGGATGTCCTCGTCGGAGAGGTCCAACTCGGGTACATCGTCGTCGCCGGAGCGCATCGCTTTCGGGTCGAGTGTGGTTTTTGTATTCACGGCGCTATATTCGTCGATGCGGGATGCGTGGCTGCGATCGAAGCGGGACCGGGTGCAATCAATGCAACTCCGACCAGCAGACGCAGCGCGTGGTTGAGGTCCGATGCCGAGCCCACCTCGCGTTGCGCCATGCATCAGCGCAGCAATCCGCCGGTCGGAGCTCGTGTCAGGGTTAATCATCAGTCGTGCAGCGCTAGTGCTCGCCCTTGGTACGCAACAGTCCGGCCAACCGATTGCCCTGCTTCTGCGGACCGCCCCGGGGAAACAGCGTGTGCAGGTAGCGGTTGCTGCCCTTCTCGGCGCCCCAGACCTGACGGAAATGTCGAATCATGTCTCGAACGTTCATTTGGGTGCCGTGCGTGGCGTAGTGCCCGCGCAGAAAGCGAATCACTTCCCAGTGTTCCGCATTGAGCTCGAGACCTTCCAGCCCCGCCTGCGCCCTGGCAAATCCTTCCGACCAGTCGCCCGGATCCACCAGATAGCCTTCGCCGTCGGTCAAAACCTCGCGGTTGCCCACCTGAACAGCGCGGATCGTCATGCCAGGATAGGCGTTGCTGCCGGCCGGAAACTCGCCGGGCATGCCTGCCGAATCGTTACCCGACTGGGTGATGGACCAAAGATCGACGACGATCTCGCCGGCGAGGCGTCCATGATAGCGCTCGACGCCGGACACCAGGATCTTGCCGCTCGCTGGAGGCAACTCGAAGCGGGCGACCCCGCTACGATCGGTGAGAACGGGCTCGGTCTCTGAACCGTCCGCGTCGATCTGGAGCACCACGGGTGTGCGCTTCAGCGGCTCGCTCGTGACCTTCATGCGAACCCTAACGGCGATCATCATGCCTTCTCCTGCTCATCGAAAGACCAGTTCAGAATATCGAGTGATTTTGGTAGAAGACAAACGAAACTTATTGCCATCCAATATCGGCAATTTCGATATCACGCGCCACGAAGGACGCGAGGCAACATTTCTCAATCTGCTGACGAGACGGAGCCAAGCTCGGTGCAAAGTGGCCCCACGATGGGCGCTCTGGATCAACTGCGAGAGAGAGACAACATGTTCGGCCAGATGCGCAACTTCCTGGATAGGACTGAGAGGCTCTGGATGCAAGGCGGCTGGATCGGCAAGGGTGCCGCGTGAGCTGAGCGGCCTCTTTGCCGATGTGGAGGATCGTGTGACCGGGCCAATGCCCATATCCCGGCGCAAAAAAAAAAGCCCGGCCGATAGGGCCGGGGAAACGCTTGGTCAAATTAGAGACATCGATGAGGGGGCAGGCTGCCCGCTACCCGCCTGACTGAGGCCGGCGTTCAAGCCCCACTGGCACGCGGCCCACCGCGGCGACTCGTTCAGCGCCTTCCCGGGGCTCAAACGCGCAGGTCAGCGCGCTTCTGCCCCGACGCTCCTGCGTTGACTAGGCGCAAGAACGACCGGCGACCGAGGATTCAGCGCGCCAGGCCTTCAGCCTCTCGTCACTCAGCAGCCAGGACACCACATCCTCGGTCCGCTGGTCGAGTTTGCGAAACATCAGTCCGATCCCGCCAGCATCCCCGTGCACCACCAAACCATGGATCAGGGCCGTGCTCTCCCCTCGCGGGGTGTGAACCGTCATGCGCACATCGACACAGCCGCTGCGCCAGGGTGCAGCGGTCTTTAGAAAGACACCGCCCCGACTGACGTTCGTGGCGACCCCGAACCCAAAGGTGCCGTCCTGGAAACGGATCCGTACCGGGATATTGAGTGGCACACGCCCGTTCAAACGGTGATCCATCATGTCTGGATTCCTCAAAGAAAGTCGCTCTCGATCTGGGTTCGCGGGCTCCTCGCGCCGCCGGCTTGGGTACCCGGCGGCGCGACGAGCATTCGTGCTCCGCGCGAGTGGCTCCGTTCACCCTTCTCCCTACTGCTCGTGCTCCCTGAAGATTGGCTATCCCTGTGGCAGGATTCCGACCTGCCTCGATCCTCACGTTTCGGTCGATCCCACTCGCCGCCCCCGGCGAGTGAACCGGGGCGCACCCTGCGCCGCGCGATTCCATTCGTCCGCCCCTCCTCGTCCACTGATCCCCCTTGAGAACCGGCTTCGGGATCGCCTACCTTTGCGGCAGTGGCCTCGAGGCCCTGTCCACTTCCTGTTCGGCGTCCAGCCAGTCCTCCAGTTCGTGCCCGGGGGCGAAACCCCGGCGCTCCGCCCGGCAATAGGCCGCCTCACGGATGCGTTGCTCGCGCAGTTCCACCAGGCTCGGCCAGCCAACGCGGCTTCCCTCGCGGCCCGCGAGCCAAGCTATCTCGGCGGCCGCCTGCCGACGGCGCATGCTGTTCGAACGGCTGACCTGTTCTTTATCGAGCTGGGGCAAAGCCATCGATTCGTCTCCTCGACCTTGCTATTCGGTCTGTGGGATCAACCCGTTAACCTGGTGCAGGTTGGTGGGCCAGGTAAGGGGCGGAGGAACTAGTCGTCAGGGTACCGAAACGACGGGGGGAAGCGAATCCGTACGAATACTCAACGGCGCGACGCGACCAGCGGCGCGAGAGGGGCAATCGGGGTCTTGACCAGTGTCGAACGGAACGAGGGAGCATTGTGAGGCCACCGTCGTGGCAACACTTCAATCAGGCATATCGGATGTTCAAACTCGCAGGGTCCTTATTCATGCAATACGTTATGGCATCGTCCTCAATGACTTTTGAGGCCATGGCTTCCCGCTCGCGAGGTACTCCCGAGAGGCACCCGCGGGTTGCGCAGTACGGCGAGACTCCGCGCTCCGGGACGCGACGGCCTCAAAGTGCCGACCCCTCGCCAGGGGACAGGCAGACGGCGGCCACGTGACAGAGCTCGGCGATGTTGCCAGCCTGCATCTTCTGCATGACATGGGCACGGTGATTCTCCACCGTGCGCGGGCTGATCCCCAGCTGCTGGGCGATCTCCTTGTTGGAAAGTCCCTGGGTCGCCAACACCATGACCTCGCGCTCGCGCCGGCTCAGATCGGCAAAAAGACTCCGGATCAACTGCTGGTCGGAGGCCGCCGCCCGTTGTCTGCGGTCCGCCTCGAGTGATTGCCGGACGCAGCTGATGAGGACGTCGATCGCCACCGGCTTTTCGAGAAAGTCCACCGCACCGCCCTTGATGGCGCGCACTGTCGCTGGGACATTGGCGTAGGCGGACAGAAAGATAATGGGCGGCGCCAGGCATTTTCGCAGGAGGGCCTCCTGGAGCTCCAGCCCGCCCATGTTGGGCATGCGCAGATCGAGCACCAGGCAGCCCGGGTCCTGCGCCGTATAGCCGTCGAGGAAGGCACGGGCGGAGTCGAAAGCCCTGACCCGGAAGCCGGCCTGTTCGAGCATCAGGGCCATCGACTCGCGCAAACCGGCGTCGTCGTCCACCAAGAAGACGGTTTGGGCCTGGCTCACGCGCGCTCACCCGCGTCCTTGCGCGGAAGCGTGAAGTGGAAGATCGCGCCCTCGGACGCCTCGGCATCGGCCCACAGCTTGCCGCCGTGCGCCTCCACGATGTCGCGGCTGATGGCCAGTCCCATGCCGAGCCCCGACGCCTTGGTGGACGCGAAGATGTCAAACAGGTGCTCACGCGCGTCTGGCGCCACTCCGGGGCCCGTGTCGCGCACCGTCACCTCAATCTCCTGGGGGCGCGACTCGACCGTGATAAAGACCTCGCGGCGGGTCATCCCCGCCCCGTCGATGGCCTGAACGCTGTTGCAAACCAGGTTGACGAGGACCTGCTCGAGCTGCAGCAAATCAGCCTCAACGACCAGCGTTGGCGGGGACCGGTCGACGAGCAGACGAACCCGCTTGTCCAAGACGAACCACCGGACCAGGTCCGCGGCCTGGACGACCACGTCATCGATAGCCACCGGCCGCAGATGCATCTCCCGCCGCCGCAGGAACTCGCGCAGGCGCTCCAGAATTTGTGCCGCGCGCTTGATCTGGGTGTCGACCCCCGAGAGCACCTGGCGAAGCTTGGTCTCGGTGTCCACCCCCTGCTCGAGGAGCGACCTGGCGGTACCGCTGAAGAAGCTGGCGGCGCTCAGGGGCTGCGTGAGCTCATGGATGAGCGACGCGGCCAGGATCCCGACGGCGTTGACGCGCGCGGCTTGGGCCGCGGACTCGCGCGCCTGTCGCGCCTCCTCCTCGGCAAGCTTGCGCTCCGAGATATCCTCGTGCACAACCACGGCGCCCTGCATGCCCCCACTCAGAGGCACGACGGAAAACGCAAACCAGCGTTTCCGATCGGGCGACTGGCAGGGATACTCTCGGTTGAATTCGCCACAGGCGCCGGTGATGACCGAGATGATGCCGTCGGCGATCTGGCGAGCCTGCTCGGCGTCATCTCCCTGCCCCTGACGACAGGCGGAGACATAGTCGAGGCCCAACCCGGACTGGAGCTCGGGCGAGGCGCCGTTCGCCTCGGCGAAACGCCGCCAGGCATCGTTGACGGCGATGATGCGTCCCTTACCATCCAGCACGGCGACCTGTGCCGGGAGTGCGTCCAGCACCGCCTGCGCGAGGTGGTCGCTGTCACGCTGCGCCGACTGCGCTTCCTCCTCTGCCGTGACGTCGACGAGGACCGAGAAGCAGTCGCGGCCGGCGTCGCTCACGCGGGCGGTAGACAGCAGCCGCAGGATCCGCCCGCCGCCGTCGGACCGCAGCCGCAGCACCGTGGTCTGAGGGTCCTGCCGGCCGTCCGGACTGAGGACCTGGTCGACATGACTCAGGAAGGAGCGCATGTCCCCCGCTTCCAGGATGCTGGGGAACGGGGCGTCCGCGAGATCGGAGCGGGCGCGGCCGAGCATCCGCGCCGCCATAAGATTGACGTCAAGGATTCGCCCGCGCCGGTCGAACACGACGTAGCCCACCGGGGCCAGGTCGAAGAGCCGCGCGCGGTCCCGGGAGAGCTCCAGCGCCAGCTGGGCCTCGCGCAGCTGCCGGCCCTGCATCTCAAGCTCAATCTGATGGGCCTCCAGGTCGAACAGGAGGTCACGCCGCTCGTCGGTGCCGGGGGAATCGCCCGTGGCCGTGATCAGCTCATCGAGCCGCTGGGAGCGTTCGTCCCCGCTGACATGCCGCGGGCGTTCCGATACCTGATATCGTCTTACCATCGTGCCGGCCGTCGCCTTCCAGAATTAGTCGCCCGCGAGCCGTTCGCCTTCTCGGTCGGACTACGGATTAGTCTATCCGCCCGCTGGACCAAGCCTAAAGACAATTCTCATCCTTATCTGGCACCCTCCGGATTGTGTGGTCTGACGGGCACCACCGCAAGGCTGGCGCGTTAGCCCGATCGGCGAGGTGGCTGTCGCTGTGGCTCTGTGGTCGGATCAGCGCTCCAGGTCGCGACCGTGAGCCCAATGCCCGCTTGCTTGCGGAGCTCGAATGCGATCTTTGCCAAGTCCAGGCCGATTCGCTTAACGTCCATCTGGTCTCCCCTTTCGCTCGTGACTGGACGACGCCAGTCTCCAGTTCACGGGGGAATGCATCTTTTCCTGAGCCAAGACGCGCCCAGCAATACTGGTGAGCCAATTGAGTCCGGCAAACACTCTAATTCGAGCCGCACGACCCCGAGGCGTCGGTCATTCCTGGTCCAGACATCTGATCACTGCCATGCTTGCCGCCGCAGCCTGGAGCCTTCCGGCCGCAGGCGTGTCCGCACCCGCTGATCAAGAACCCGCCCAGACCGCCGACGAGCCGCTCCGTACCGACGCCGCAGTCGTCTTGCCCAGCACTGCCGAGCTGGAGGCCAAGATCAAGGACCTGGAGTCCGCCACCGGGCCCGACGAGGCTGGCAAGACTGCTCTGGTCGAGCAGTACCGCCGGACACTGGCCAACCTGGAATCGGCACGCGCCTTCGATGCGAAGGCGGCCGAATACGCCCAGGCACTGGAAGGCGCCCCCAAGGAGACCTCAGGCATCCGCAAGGACCTGGAGGCACAGGCCGGCCGCGGAGCGACCGAGAAGAGTACGCCGCCCAGGGACCTCAAGGCGGACGAGATCACCCAGCGTCTGGGCAAGATCCAAACCGAATCGGCGCTCCTAGAGGCGCGTCTTTCGGATCTGAACAAGCGCATCGACGACGCGACTGCCCGCCCTTCAGCAGCACGCGCCCGCATCCTGGAGCTCAAGCAGACCCTCAGCCAGCTCGACGCGGAGCCGCGCCCGCCGGTTTCCGAGGGTCAGTCCGCGGATCTGACCCAAGCAATCGCCTGGGCCCTGGAATCGCGCCGCCAGGCCCAGCTCGCGGAGGTGCGGGCCACCGAGCAGGAGTTGGCGAGTCTCGCCGTGCGCGAGGACCTGTACCGGGTCCGTCGCGACCAGGCCGCGAGCGATCTGGAGCGTCTCAAGAGGCGCCGGGGCGAGTTGGAGGCGTTGCAGGTGGAGAGGCGCAAGGCGGACGCCGAGCAGGCACGCCGGGAGACCGAGGCGGCGCAGCGGGAGGCGGCCGGCAAGCACCCGCTGGTTCAGCAGATTGCTGACGAGAACGCGGCGATCACCTCCGTGCTGGGGCGCCTTGCGGACACGCTCGACGGACTCAATGCGGAGTCGACCCGACTTGAGCAAGAGCAAGAGCGTATCGAGGATGAGTACCGGGGGGCCCAGCAGCGGGTCCAGGTCGTCGGGCTCGACAAGGCACTGGGCCAGGTCCTGATCGACCGGCGCAGCCGGCTTCCGGACTTGCGTCAGTATCGCAAGACCATCGCGCTCTGGGATGACCAGATCGCGGATGCGACCCTAAGCCAGATCCGTTATCGGGAAGAGCAACAGCGGCTCCGCGACCTGGACCAGGCGGTTACCGACCTGACTGCGGCCGATCCGCAGGCCCAGACCCCGGCGGTACGCGCCGAGCTGCGGGCCCTGCTGGATCAACGCAGGCCGCTGCTGGACAAGGCCCTTGCCGCCGAGGACGCTTATGTCCGTAAACTCGGCGAGCTCAATGGCTCCGCTCAACAGCTGATCCAGACGGTAGAGGACTATGACGCCTTTCTCGCCGAGCACCTGCTCTGGGTGCGCAGCGACCTGACCTTTGGGATCGAGACATTACGGGACCTTCCGGCGGCTTTAGCCAGGATCCTGTCGCCCGAGCGATGGGGTGAGGTCCTATTGGTCCTGGCGTATGAGCTCACCCATTCGCCAATCAGCTGGCTCGGGTTGATGGCGGTGTCGGTGCTGTTCCTGCGAAGCCCGCGGATCAAGCGTGCACTCCTGGCGACCGCCGAGCCCCTACGTCGCGTGCGTACCGATCGCTTCCGCTACTCCCTTCGCGCGTTCGGCCTGACACTACTGGCCGCACTGCCTCTTCCGCTGCTCTTCCTGCTGCTCGGGCGTGAGCTGGCCTACTCCATCGAGGCGACCGCCTTTACCAGAGCCCTGGGGCGCGGACTCATCCAGGTGTCCGCGGGCCTGTACTTTCTGCGGGCCTTTCGACTCCTGTGCATCCCTGGGGGGATTGCAGACCGGCACTTTCGCTGGAGCACCAGGGTACTCACCATCATCCGGCGCAACCTTCGTTGGTTCACCAGCTACATCATCCCGGTCGGCCTTGTCACGAGCGCCATCTACCAACTGAATGACCCGTCCCTAAACAATGGCCTGGGACGACTGACCCTCGTCGCTACCATGATCGGCGTGGCGGTGTTCTTCGGACGCCTATTCAACCCCCGCTCCGGTATCCTCCAAGGCATTCTTGTGGAGCACCCCGAAGGTTGGCTCAACCGTCTACGTAACCTCTGGTTTGCGGCCATCGTCGGCGCCCCATTGGCGCTCGCGGTACTCACCCTGATGGGCTATTTGTACACCTCCGGCACCCTGTTTCAGGCCTTGGTAAAGACCGCCTGGCTGGCCCTGGCACTAGTGGTGCTTCAACAGACGATCGTGCGTTGGTTGATCCTGACCCGGCGCCGCCTCGCCTTACAGGCAGCCCTTGACCGGCAGGCGGCGCGGCGTGCCCAGGCCCGGACGGACAAGGCCGAGACTCACCCCAAGGACAACCCCATCCTGGTCACCGTCGAGGAGCCAGAGGTGGACCTGGCGACCCTCGACGAGCAGACGCGGAAGCTCGTCAATGCCCTGATCGGCTTCGCCTCCGTGCTCGGGACCTGGTGGATCTGGTCCGACATGCTTCCGGCCTTCAACCTCTTGGAGAAAATCCCCCTATGGCATTACAAGGGGACGGTCGACGGCGCCGAGCAGCTGGTCCCGGTCTCGGCAGCGGACATCGGGCTGGTGTTGGTGATCGTTTTCATCGCCGTGGTGGCGGCCAAGAACCTGCCGGCGCTGATCGAGATCGTTCTGCTCCAGGCCACCTCGGTCACCGCGGGCTCCCGGTACGCGGCCAAGACCCTGGTCAGTTATGGCATCACCGCGGCCGCCTTCCTGACGGCCTTCGGCGCCTTGGGATTGAGCTGGTCCCAGGTGCAATGGCTGGTGGCCGCCCTGGGCGTGGGGATCGGCTTCGGGCTCCAGGAGATCGTCGCCAATTTCATCAGCGGGTTGATCATCCTCTTCGAGCGCCCGGTCCGGGTGGGCGACGTCGTTACCATCGGCGACACCACCGGCGTGGTCACCAATATCCAGATCCGTGCCACGACCGTCCGCAATTGGGACAGACAGGAGCTCGTGGTACCGAACAAGGAGTTCATCACCGGACGGCTGCTGAACTGGACCTTGACCGATCAGATCAACCGCATCGTACTCAACGTCGGCATCGAATATGGCAGCAACACCGATCTCGCCTTGGCGCTGCTCGCGGATGTGGCAGCGGCAAACCCGCGGGTCCTGAAGGACCCGCCCCCGGTCGTCAGCTTCGAGGGCTTCGGCGATAACTCATTGACGGTGGTGTTGCGCTGCTATCTCGAAGCGATCGAACACCGATTGAGCGTCACCAGCGAGCTGCACCGGGCGATCGAAAAGGCCTTCGCCGCCAATGGGATCGTGATCGCCTTCCCCCAGCGTGACATCCACCTGACCGCCCGCGAGCCCATCGACATCCGGTTGCGGCGCCAGCCCGCGGGACCACGCGATTCGGCCGATCCGGACGCCCCCCCTGCGCCTGCCGGACACTGAATGTCCCGCGCTCGCCTACCGCCAAGGCTCCGCGGCACGCTCTTCTGAGGTGCTATCGGGGGTCGGAGTCATCGGGGTGCCGGATGCGCGGTGCGTTCGCGGATCTTCGGGCCTTTCAACGGCGCCGGGTACGAAGTCGTCGCATCGGGCGCGGCTGACGATGCGCATGGGAGGGACGGCAGGACCATGGCGAACGCGAGTCCGCCATGGGGCCGAATCGGCTCAGCTCAGATCGTCGAAATCGGGGTCGTCCAACAGCTCGCGCAACCGTTTGAGCTCGCGCATCCGCTCAATGCGCCGGCGAATGGCCAAATTTGGCGCCTGGCCCCTTGCGTCCTCAACGCTCGGGGGAGGCCCCGCATCCAGGGCCTCATCGCCAAAACTGCTCTCGGTGTCCAACATCTCCGTCACCTCGGGAATGGTGTCTATCCAATCCCGCGTATCTAACCCAGAGCGGCACTCGGGAACAGCAAAAAACTTTGTTCGTTTCGATCAGCCATGATTATTGTCAATGGCTGGCCGCGCCGGCGCCCGCCACCTTGAGATTCGATTGGACCGTTGACGCCGAGTCAGGCTACCCGAAGTCGGGATGACCTCAATCGACCCTTCCCTCTAGATCGACGGGCAGATAGAAGAAGACGAAGCGTCCCTGTTCGACATCCACTACCAGGGTGGCCCCATGGTGGATGCCGTAGTCCACATAGCCCGGGACAGCACTCCCCCAATCGCTCCTCCGCGATCCGCGCCGCCTCTGCAATGGCTGCGCGGTAACCGACCAGGGGCGGTGTTGGGGAAAGCTCGACCCGCTCGATCCGGCTCCAGTCGATGGCGGCTGGTACGGGGCAGGCGGGCTGCGGTTCTCGCTGATCATTCATGTCGGATTGCTCCACGGCCTTGCGAGAGAGGGACTCGTCGGGCCGACCGCGAGCGGTTGCGATTCATCGGGCGGCCACGCTAACCGCTTCTGGTACCATGGCGCCCTCTTCACGCCAGGAAGTCGCCATGGCCGAAGCTGCGCCCCCTCCCTCAGATCAGCCGCAGTATGAGACGGTCGCGGCGGTCGATCTCGGCTCCAACAGTTTCCACATGATCGTCGCCCGTATCAACGACGGGCACATGCAGGTAGTGGACCGTCTCAAGGAGATGGTGCGCCTTGGCGAGGGTCTCACCGAAAACAAGCTCATGGACTCCGAAGTGGGCCAGCGCGCGCTTGCCTGCCTGGAGCGCTTCGGACAGCGGCTGAGCGAATTCCCCGTGGGCAGCGTGCGCGCCGTCGGAACCAATACCCTGCGCCAGCTGCGACCGGAAAGCCATTTCGTGGAGCAGGCAGAGGCGGCCCTCGGACACCCGATCGAGGTCGTCGCCGGCCGCGAGGAGGCGCGGCTCATCTATCTGGGAGTGGCCAACGGACTCGCGGCAGGCCCCGAACGACGGCTCGTGGTGGACATCGGCGGGGGCAGCACCGAAATCATCGTTGGTCAGGGGTTCTCGGCGCGTCTCCGCGAGAGCCTGCACATGGGCTGTGTCGGCATGACGCAGCGTTATTTCGCCGACGGTCGGTTCACCGCCAAGGCGATGCAGAAGGCCGAGCTCGCCGGGGCACTCGAGGTGCGGCCGGTGCGTGAGCTCTTCCGTAAGGCCAGATGGAGCAAGGCGGTCGGCAGCTCGGGCAGCATTAAGTCTATCGCGGCCGTGGTCAGCAGCGAGGGCTGGGCGGAGGACGGCATCTCGGCAGAATCTCTGACCCGGCTGCGGGACACCCTGGTGGACTGCGGCAAGGTCTCCGCCCTAAACCTTCGTGGCCTTACAGAGGACCGAAAGCCCGTGTTCGCCGGTGGCGTTGCGGTGCTGCATTCGGTCTTCGAGACCCTCGGCATCCAGCATATGCAGGTCTCGGACTACGCGCTGCGCGAAGGGGTCGTCTACGAGATGATGGGACGCAGCCGTCATGAGGACGTGCGCGAGCGCACCATCGCCAGCCTCCAACGCCAGTTCCAGATCGACCAGGAGCACGGCCGGCGGGTTCGATCCACCGCGATGGAGCTTTATCGCCAGGTGATGGGTCCCTGGTCCCTCGGTAAGCCGAGCCATCCGATGATGCTGTCATGGGCCGCGCGCCTGCACGAGATCGGCGTCATGGTCTCCCATAGCCAATACCAAAAGCACGGAGCCTATCTGCTTGCGAACGCTGACCTCGCGGGCTTCACCCGTCAGGAGCAGGCGGTCTTGGCCGCGCTCGTGCTCGGGCATCGACGGAAATTTCCGGTGCAGAGCTTCCTCGCCCTTCCGGAGGGGGTACAGGTCTGCACGAGGCGCCTGTGCGTCATTTTGCGGCTGGCGGTGCTGCTCCATCGCGGACGCTCCCCCATCAACAAGCCGTATCCCGAACTCCACGCCGACGGAGATTCACTCTCGCTCGGCTTTCCCGACGACTGGTTATCGAACCATCCGCTCGCCCAGCTCGAGCTGGAAGAGGAAGCGAAGCTCTTGGCGGCAGCGGGAATCACACTCGGGTTTCACTGACGCGATTCGCACCCGCCCAGATCAGACCTCGCTCGAGCCCGAGCCGCCCCGTGCGCGCGACTCCGGGGGGTCCGGATCGGCGTCCGGGACACAGCGCGGGTCGACGGCGTCCTCGTCCATGAGGATGCGCCGGCCGTCGCCGTCCAGGTCGTCGAATTGTCCGTTTCGCGCGGCCCAGAACAGGACGGCCACTGCCACCAGTCCGAGGACCAACATACCTGGGATCAGGCCGTAGATTACTTCCATCGTCAAACCTCCGAATCGGCAGATTCCCGGCCCTGCGCAGGCAGCCCGGCTCCTGACCTCAAGGCCAGCCCATTTTTGAACAGGCCGCGAATGCGTGCCGAGTTGCCAATGACCGCCAGGGAGCTCAATGGCATGGAGACCGCCGCAACGAGCGGGGTGACGACCGCCGCCATGGCAAGCGGAACCATGATCAGATTGTAGGTAATCGAGATCGCGATATTTTGCCGGATGGTCCTGAGGGTCCGACGCGACAGCTCCGCCGCCTCCGCCACCCGGTCCAGGTCATCACCCATGAGCACGATGTCGGCGCTCGCGATGGAGACGTCGGTGCCGCTGCCCATGGCGATTCCAACGTCCGCCCGCACCAGCGCTGGAGCATCGTTGACCCCGTCACCCACCATGGCGACCCGGTGGCCATCCCGCTGGAGCTTGGCCACGACCCGATCCTTGTCTTCCGGAAGCACCTCGGCGATCAGGTCAACCCCGCCCAGCGCCGCGGCGACCCGCTCGCCGTTGGCCCTTCGATCGCCCGTCAGCAGGGTGACGCGGATGCCCTGATCGCGCATCCTGGCAATCACCTCCGCAGCTCCGGGCCTCAGCCTGTCCTCGGTCGCCAGCACCATGATCTCCCGTCCATCCAGGGCGCAATGGATGAAGCCAAAGGCCCCGCTCCCGCCCTGCCCCGATCCAAGTTCTGGTAGGGCACCGCCGGGATCAGAGGCCGCAATCCCGTTTCGGGCCAGCCAGTCGGCGTTACCGATCACCAACTCGGCGCCTTCCACGTGACCCTTGATGCCAAGTCCGGGGGCTACCTCCACGTCCTGCGCCTGCATGCCACCGGCCCGGACGCCGGCCCGATCGCAGAGATGCAGGACCGCCGCTGCCGCCGGGTGCTCAGAGACCCGTTCCAATGCCCCGATACGACGCAACTCATCGCGCTGACGGTCACTGAGCACCGGCTCATCCGCCTGCAGGTGCTGCCAGTCCCCGTCCCCATCACTCAGCGCCGTGACTGAGGGGCGTCCTTCGGTGACGGTGCCGGTTTTATCGAAAACGAAATGGTCGATGGACGACAGCCGCTCCAGCACGGCCCCGTTCTTGACCAGGATACCGCGGGACGCACCCAATCCGGAGGCGACCGCCACCGCCATGGGCGTGGCCATCCCAAAGGCGCAGGGACACGTAATGATCAGCACTGAGGTGGCGGCCATGACAGCCACCTCGATACCGGCACCGAGCCAGTAGACGAAGGTCAGAGTCGCGAGCCCCAGGGTCAGGGCCACAAACCAGGGCACAATACGATCCGCGAGTCGTTGAATGGGGGCGCGGCTCGCCTGCGCGTCCTCCACCAGCCGGATGATCCGCCCAAGCGCCGTACCGCGAAGCGTCGCAGTGACGCGGACCCGCAATACGCCAGCGCCGTTGATGGTCCCGGCCGAGACGGTGTCACCCGGATTCTTGGTCACCGGGCTGGACTCGCCGCTGAGCATCGATTCATCGATCGAGCTCAACCCATCCACCACCTGGCCGTCCACCGGCACGCGCTCGCCCGGGCGCACCAGCACCAACTCGCCGAGCGACACGGAGCGGACCGGGACCACCGTCTCCCCGGCGTCGCGCACCGCGGTGGCGACCCTCGGCTGGAGGTCGAGTAGGCGCTGGGTGGAGGCCACCGCCTCGCGCTTGGAGATCGACTCCAGATAGCGCCCGACCAGAATCACGAAGAGAAAGTTGACCACCGTGTCCCAGTACACGTCACCCGTTTGGGTTCCGCTTACCGTCACATAGGCGGAGTAGAGATAGGTGATGGAGGCACCGATGGCGATCGGCAGATCCATGCTCAGATGCCCGCTGCGCAGCCCGTTCCAGGCCCCTTTGAAAAAGGGATAGCCAGAGAACAGGAGCGTCGGGGTGGCCAGTGCGAAGCCGATCCAGTGGAAGAGTCCGCGGAACTCACCTCGGTCCGCTCCGGTGTAGAGGGCGATGGAGATCCACATCAGGTTCATCATCGCGAACCCGGCCCAGGCCAGGCGATAGAGCATGGCGCGGTTCTCGCGGCGCAGCGCCCCCTCGGCGGATTCGGGGTCGAAGGGCACGGCGGCGTAACCGATTGAGCCGAGGCGCCCGAGGATGCGGGAGAGCTTGAGCCTGCCGTTGTCCCAGCGCACCCTGAGGCGCCGCCCCGTCAGATTGACGCGCGCCTCCTCCACGCCCGGCAGGCTCTGCAATCCGTTCTCGATCAGCCACACGCAGGCGGCACAATGGATTCCCTCTACGAGGAGGTTGATCTCCCGCGCATCATTCGTCGTGTCGACGAACTCCTCCTGAACCGCATCCAGATCGTAGAGGTTCAGGTTCTTGGGCAGCTCTGGGGGCGGGCCCAGGGGCTCTCCTTCAGGGGTACGGCGGTAGAAGCCATCCAAACCGGCCGCGTAGATCGCCTCGCACACCGATTTGCAGCCGGTGCAGCAAAAGTCGCATTCATGACCGGCCACCACTGCTGCGACCCGGTCGCCGGCGGAGAGTGGCAGGCCGCAATGAAAACAGCGCGTGGGGGTATCGCGTACCTGGTCTGGCGGGGCGACACCTCCAGCAGGGGTGGCTGGAACCGGAGCTTGGTCAGTCAAACCCGCGGCGTTGCTAGGCACTGATCAGGGGCGCGCGACGATGATTCGGTCGCCAGTGGTGTATTCGTCCTCTCCCTGCTTGACTGCGATTAGCCCATCCCAGAAGCCGAATAGCGGAAAGCTCACCTGAGCCGCATACTGCCCCTTGCCCTCCTCCGTCATCGGGACCGAAAAGTCCATGGACTTGTCAGAAGCGCGGTAGGCGTAAAAGGTAACCGAGTCGGGGGTGACCGGCTGCCCCGCCTTGTCCACGAGAAAGACTCGGAAGGTCGTGGGCTTGTTAAGCGGGATGTCGCGGGGAAAGTCCGGGCGCATGGTCCAGCCCGGGTCCTTGGCGAGGCGTGACACCAGGTTGTGCTCGTAATTTTGGCCGCGCTCGTAGTAGTCGTCGTTGACCAGCCCGGGGTTGGTGGCGATGGCGAGATAGACCATCGTCAGGTTTACGCCCAGCACTGCGACGACCAACCCCACCCACCCGATCACCCAGGGGCTGCGCCACGCCGACACGGGCTTGGTTCCCATCTCGCTTCTTGCCTGCATTTCGGTATTCATCTCCTGGAGCGGTCCACGAGGGGGCCCCAAAAATCAAACGGGCGGGCCCCATTGGCCCGCCCGCAAAACCGCGTTTGACTGAGTTAGCGACCCGGACCGATGAAGACGCTGTCGCGCTCCGCCTTGACCACCTGGCCGTTGCCGCGAACCGCCTCTACCCGGAAGCGGATCGGTTCCTGCTGCTCATTGGGCATCCGGTGGCCTGGATGTCGGTCCTCATCGTCGTCATCGCGATCGTCATCGTCGTGTTCCAGGTTCTTCTTCGGCACCTTGACGAAAACCATCGCCGGGGTCACCCCGCCATTATGGATCTGTATCGGCTCCTCGGCACCCACCAACCGGAGTCCCTCTGGTCCAGAGGCGCTGATCCTTACTGACAAGTCCTCCGGCATCTTGTTCAGCATCTTCAGGGTGTATTTGTTCTGAATGGAGCCGTCGCTCAAGGTCACGAACAGCGGTGCCCGCTCATGCAGCACCTTGAGGTCGATGGCGGCCAGGGAACCGAGCCCGTAGATGATTCCGGCCAAGGCGGCCAACAGGATGGTCGAGTAGACCCAGACCCGCGGACGCTTGAGCAGTGCCTTCGCAGGCTTACCCTCGAGATCGTCCAACGACGCGTACCGAACGAGCCCCTTCGCACGCCCGACCTTTTCCATGACCTCGTCGCAGGCATCGATGCACAGGGCGCAGGTGATGCAGCCCTCTTGCTGGCCCTTCACGGATATCGATGCCCGTCGGGCAGACCGCGACACACTGCTTGCAGTCGACGCAGTCGCCCGTGGTGCGACTGGACTCGCTCTCACCTCTCTTGATTCGGCCACGGGGCTCGCCCCGCTTCACGTCATAGGTGGGGATGACAGTGGTACTGTCCAGCATGACGCCCTGGATACGGGCGTAGGGACAGAGCCAAAAGCAGGTCTGCTCTCGAAGAAAGCCCGCCAGCACATAGGTGCCGACGGTGAACAGGGCCACCGTTGCATAGACCGCCGCATTGGAATCACCCGTGAAAAAGTCACGCCAAAGGGTCGGTGCGTTGTTGAACCAGGCAACGAAGCTGAAGCCGGTCGCAAATCCAACGAGCAGCCACAGCACGTGCTTGGTGGCCTTAATCCGAAACTTGGTGAAATCAAGGGGCGCCTTGTCCAGCTTGCGGCGCTGAGGCGGCGTCCCCTCCAACTTCTCCTCGATCCAGGTGTAGATATCGGTCCATACCGTCTGGAAACAAAAGAAGCCGCACCAGACGCGGCCTGCGAGCGCCGTCCCGACCGCAAGGAGAATGGCGAAGAACAGCAGCAGCAGGGACAGCATCCAGAAGTCCTGCGGTAGCACTGTGGCCCCGAAGATGTGGTACTGCCGGTTGGGGATGTCGAATAGGACGGCCTGGCGTCCGTCCCAGCGCAGATACGGCCCTAGAAAGAAGACCAACCAGACCGAGGCGGTCAGCCACTTGATGGTACGCCAACGACCCGCGATGCGTTTCGCATGGATGGTCTCGCCGCCGGCGTTGACGTGCCAATGATCAGACTCCGCATAGATGGAGTCTACCGTGGCCTCTTTATGTATGGGTTCGTTCATGTTCACTGGCAGTCTCCAGGGAGCAGAGGCGAGCCGGTGAGCTGAAGAACGACCGGCAAAGCGTGCACATTATCCCGTTGGACTCCCCGGAAACCATGCGATTTCGCAACTATAACCGCGTGATTTTCATCACATTCCCAGCACAAAAAAAGGGGGATGCGGCATCCCCCTCGGCCCGTTTCCGGGCACGGCGACCGCCCTTCACTGGCGCTGGCTCTTGTGAGCCTCGGCATCCTGCTTGATCAGCGCGGCTACCTTGAAGTACAGGAACACGACGATGACGATCGCGACGACGACCATGAGGACCGACATCCAGGCCACCGGATCCCAGTTCATCATGTTGCTCAGCACATTCATGGCGCTTACTCCTCTTTCCCCCTTGTTTTGATCAGCGGACGGTCAGGGGGCCGTCCGCTTCGCGGACACCGTGTTGAGTGGCGTTACTTGCCGCCGCCGAGCTCATGCACGTAGACCACCAGCTTCTTGATCTCCTGAGGACCGAGCTTCGCGGCGCCGCCCTTGGTCACGTCAGGTCCGAACACCGGCATCACCGCGTCCCTGGTCTCTGCGACACCGGGCTGATTCACACCGTAGAGGATGGTGTGCTTCGCACTCTCGAAGCCGCCCGGCTCGAAGCGCCAGATACCGTCCGTCAGATTGGCCGCACCTACCGTGACGACATCGCCATTGGGTAGCTCGGCCAGCACCCCATTCGCCTTCTCGCCGTGGCAGGCGGTGCAGCCCTTGGCCTTGAACAGGGCCCAGCCCTCCTCGCTGCCGCCCTTGCCCCCTGTGTCGTGCATCTGCACCACCCAATTTGCCAAGGTATCGACCTCGGACTCGGACAGGATGTTCTTGTGAGCGGTCATGGCGCCCTTGCGTCCGCCCGTGATGGTCTCGGTGAGCTTGGCGGTGGTGCCCCCGTAGAGCCAGTCATCGTCAGCCAGCACCGGAAAGCCCTGGTTGCCCTGCCCGCCACTGCCATGGCAGGCGGAGCAGTAGTCGCCGAACAACACCTTGGCGGAGGCCAGGGTGTACTGGGTCAGGCCGGGATCGGCAAGGATCTGATCCGGCGTCATCGCCGCGATCTGCTCCTCGAATTGGGCGCGCTTCGCCTGGACCTGCTCGACACCCTGCTGGTACTCCTTGATCGAGCTCCACCCCAGTACGCCCTGGGTCGGTTCCTGTCCCACCGGCCACATCGGATAGAGGATCGCGTAACCGACCCACCAAGCGACCGAGGCCCAGAACGCGAGCATCCACCACCTAGGCGGCGGATTCTTCAGCTCCCGCAGGTTGTCGTCCCAGATATGACCGGTGTTGTTTTCACCGGGAAAAGGGTTATTTGCCGCCATCTTTATCACCGTTGAGCTCGTTGTCCTCATCGAACGGGATGTACTTTTTCGACTCGAGTCGATCCCGATTCTTGGGACGAAAAACCTGGAAGTAGGCCACCACCATGAGGAGGAAGATGACGACCGTAAGGATCGTGCCGATCCAGTCGTTGGTCGTCATCGCCTCCCAATCGGTGTGGAAGTGCTCGGCAAGACTATTCACGGTAGGCCGTATTCTCGTCTAAGGCTGCCATAGTGCCGAGGACCTGCAGATAAGTCACCAGCGCATCCAGCTCGGTCTTGCCCTCCACCAGGGCCGGCGCTGACTCGATGTCGGCATCCGCGTAAGGCACACCGATGGTCTGCAAGCCGCGCATGTGCGCCTGCATCTGCTTGCCGTCCACATAGGCGTCGTCGAGCCAGGGATAGTTTGGCATCACGGACTCCGGCACCACAGAGCGCGGCGCGCGCAGGTGCTGCCGATGCCACTCGTCGGAATACTTGCCGCCGACGCGGGCTAGGTCTGGACCGGTGCGCTTGGAACCCCACTGGAAGGGGTGGTCGAACATCGACTCGGAGGCCAGGGAGTAGTGGCCATAGCGCTCCTTCTCATCGCGGAATGGGCGCACCATCTGCGAGTGGCAGAGATAGCAGCCCTCGCGTTGATAGATGTCGCGGCCCGCCAGCTCCAGCGCGGTGTAAGGACGTACACCTTCGCCCGGCTTCCAGTTCCAGACCGGTTTGCCCGCCTCGTCGACCGTCACGATGGGCACCGAGCCAGGTTTGTCATGATTCCAGACGATCTCCGGGTACTTGTTGTGCTCCATCGTGTCCTTCATGAAGAACAGTGGGACGATCTCCACGATACCGCCGACGGACAGGACCATCGCCAGTACCAGCAAGAGCAGCCAGATGTTGATCTCCATCCGCTCCTGGAAGCTCTTCGGCTTGACATTGTGATCAGCCATTTTCATTCACCTCAATCAATCAAGCCACAGCCGGAAGGGTCCGCGCCTTCGCCAGACTGCCGGAAGCGACAGACTTGCGAACGGTCATCAGAACATTAAAGAGCATGACGACGGCGCCGACCAGGAAGATCATGCCGCCGATGGCACGCATCGCGTAATAGGGATGCATGGCGTCGACCGACTCGACGAAGGTATAGGCCAGGGTGCCGTACTCGTCGTAGGCGCGCCACATCAGGCCCTGCATGATGCCGGAGACCCACATGGCGACGATGTAGACGACGGTGCCGATAGTGGCTGTCCAGAAGTGGATGTTGACCAGTTTCTCGGAGAACATCTCGGTGTGGAACAGACGGGTCATGAGGTGGTAGATGGTGGCGATGGAGATACCGGCCACCCAGCCCAGGGCCCCGGAGTGCACGTGACCGACGGTCCAGTCGGTGTAGTGGGACAGGGCATTGACCGTCTTGATCGACATGACCGGACCTTCGAAGGTGGACATGGCGTAGAAGGCCAGTGCCATGACCATGAAGCGCAGAACATAGTCGGTCCGTAAGCGGTCCCAGGCGCCCGACAGGGTCATCATGCCGTTCACCGCACCGCCCCAGGAGGGGATGATCATGGCGATGGAGACGGCGGCACCCAGCGAGCCGGTCCAGTCGGGCAGGGCGGTGTACTGGAGATGATGGGCACCCAGCCACACATAGCCGAACATCAGGGCCCAGAAGTGGATGACGGACAACCGGTAGGAGTAGACGGGCCGACCGGCCTGCTTGGGCACGAAGTAGTACATGATGCCCAGGAAGCCGGCGGTGAGATAGAAGCCCACCGCATTGTGGCCCCACCACCACTGGATCATGGCGTCCTGCACACCGGAGAAGACCGAGTAGGACTTGAACAGCCCCACCGGGATCGCCAGGCTGTTGACGACGTGCAGATAGACGATCATCACCATCATGCCGAGGAAGAACCAGTTCGACACATAGATGTGTGAGGACTTCCGGATGGCGATGGTCATGATGAAGTTAAAGGTGAAGGCCAGCCAGACGACGGCGATCAGGATGTCGACCGGCCACTCCAGCTCCGCGTACTCCTTGGACGAGGTAAGTCCGAGGGGCAGCGTTATGACGGCCAAGACGATGATGGCGTTCCAGCCCCAGAACACGAACCAGGCAAGTTTGTCGCTCCACAGGCGCACGCCGCAGGTGCGCTGCACTGTATAGAAGGCGGTGGCCATCAGGGTACAGCCACCAAATGCAAAGATGACCGCATTGGTATGGAGGGGACGCAGGCGTCCGAACGAGATGTAAGGGCTATCGAAGTTCAGCCACGGCCAGGCCAGCTCCGAGGCGATGTAGACACCGACTGAGGCACCTACCACCAGGTAGACGACCGCCATGACGGTGAACCAGCGTACAACGTCAAAGTTGTACTTCCGCTCCAAACCGGATTCCATAGACCCTCCCGGGAAATCAGGAAAAACACCAAGGACGTGCGGCGTTCCAGCCCTGTAATTTTGCGCTCCGTTCCCTGGGGCGTAGCGCCGGCAATGACACTGGATCAGCCCTTGAAAGTCAATATTGACGGCACCACCCCACTTACCCTTGGGGTGATCTCCCGCAGCTTTTCTTGATCTGGATCAGGCCGCAATCGCAGGGCGGCTAAGGTCGTGTCCGGCGCTCCGTGGTGGTGAGACTCACAGAGCGTCCGTCGCGCGGGGCGCACGGCGCAGGTCGAGGCGGGGATGCCGGCAGGTGGATCGAGACGATTACTTGAAGAAGGAGTCGACCGAGAATCCTTCCTTTTCAAGAATATCGCGCAGGCGTCGAAGGGCATCCATCTGGATCTGACGCACCCGCTCGCGGGTGACGCCGAGTTCTTGGGCGACCCGCTCCAGCGTCGAGTGCTCGTACCCGTGCAGCCCGAATCGACGCTCCACCACCTCGCGCTGCTTATCGTTGAGCTTGCCGAGCCAGTTCTCCAGGTTGGCCTGGATATCCTCGTCCTGGATACGGTCTGTGGGATCGTCCACGGACTCGTCCTGCAGCATGTCGACCAGCGGCTTATCGGCATCCTTGCTGTAGGGCGTGTCCACGGACGCGATGCGCTCGTTGAGGCCCAGCATCCGCTTGACCTCGCCGATCGGCTTGTCTAGTACGCTGGCGATGTCCTCGGAGGTGGGCTCGTGGTCGAGTCGCTGGGCGAGCTTGCGGGCCGCCTTGAGATAGACGTTGATCTCCTTGACCACATGGATCGGCAGACGCACGGTGCGGGTCTGGTTCATGATGGCCCGCTCGATGGTCTGGCGAATCCACCAGGTCGCATAGGTCGAGAAGCGGAACCCGCGCTCCGGGTCGAACTTTTCCACCGCCCGGATTAGGCCCAGGTTTCCCTCTTCGATCAGGTCCAGAAGCGGTAGACCGCGGTTAAGATACCGCCGCGAAATCTTCACCACGAGACGCAGATTGCTGACGATCATGCGCTGACGCGCCGCGTTGTCCCCGCGCTGGGCAAGGCGCGAGAACTGGACCTCCTCTTCTGCCGTGAGCAGTCGGGACTCGCCGATCTCGTTCAGATAGATGCGAGTGGCGTCAAAGTCCCCATCGCCGGATAGGAACCGCTCGGTGGTGGCCTCGCTTGGCTCCTCGTCGACCGTTTCCGAGTCCTCGGACGCCCCCGGTAGGATCTCCTCGGAGTCCTCGCTCAGGAGCAACAGGGATTCGCTGTCCGCATCGACTTCGATGTCGGACTCGATCACGACTGCCTCGGGATCCTCAGAGGTGGACATCCACATCTCCCTCCGCCCGACTGGGCGGCGTTACGTGCGCGGGGGCAGATAGAGAATGGGATCGACCGCCGCGCCGTCGCGACGGACCTCAAAGTGCAGCAAGTAGGCCCCTTCAGCTCCCTGGCCGCATTCCGCCACAGTCTGCCCGCGCTTAACGCTGTCCCCCTCCGTGACGAACAGTCGACGGTTGAAGCCGTACGCGCTGAGATAGTTCTTATTGTGCTTCACGATGATAAGGTTGCCGTAACCCTTGAGTCCACTGCCGCTATAGACCACCCGTCCGTCGCCGGCGGCACGCACCGCTTCCCCTGCCCGGCAGCCAATGCGCAGTCCCTGGTGGGTGCGGTCGCCCGCGCGGAAGCCCTGACTGACCGTTCCAGGCAGAGGCCAGGCCCAAACGATTCCCGATCCAGGGGCACGGCTGCCCGGCCTGCTGGGCGCCGCAACCCGCACCGGGGGGCTTGAATTGGTCGACGCGCGAGACCCCGCTCGGGTCCTGTTGGACCTGCGATTTTCCCCGGTGGATGCGACGCCATCCGGCGGGGCGATACGCAGCAACTTGCCTGCGTAGACAGGGTAAGGGACCTTGAGGTTATTCCAACGGATCAGATTGCGCGTGCTGATACGCTTGCGCTCCGCGATCTCACTCAGGGTGTCCCCTTTGCGAATCAGGTAATAACCCTTGGGAACGGGGCCCCTCCAGTTCCAACTGTCGACCGGGGCGGGCCCCGGAGTCCCGCAGCCCCCAAGGGTCAGCCCGAGCACCAAGGCGAGCGGCAGGCGGCGACACGGCAATTGGCACCACCAACGCTGCGGCCCCATTTTCCTCCGCACCGTCCAACGAGCGTTACGGACGTCAAGGCCTGCGCTGTCTCCCATCCGGCGCTTCCTCCACGGCGATCCAGTGTCAGCCCCGCAGGTTGTGCGCCAGGATCACGGCCACCACCAGCAGAATCATGACCCAGCCGATGCGATCTACGTAACGGCGCAGGGTGCCCTCCATGCGCTCGCCACCCCAGGCCATCAGGGCCGCGACCAGGAAGAAGCGCGAGCCGCGCCCGATGGCCGACGCCAAAACAAAGGGGCCGAGGGCCATCGACAGGACTCCAGCGGTGATCGTGAAGATCTTGTAGGGGATGGGAGAGAAACCGGCGATGAAGACCGCCCAGACGCCCCACTGATCGAACCAGTCCTTGGCCTGTTGGAAAACCTCATGGTAGCGCCCTCCCTCTGCTACCAGCGGCTGGACCAAGTCGAAGAAGAACACGCCGATGGCGTATCCCAGGAGCCCCCCAACCACAGACGCGATCGTGGTCAGGCCAGCGAACCACCAGCTTCGCTTGGGATTGGCCATGCTCATGGGGGCCAGCATGACGTCCGGCGGGATGGGGAAGAAAGACGATTCGGCAAAGCTCAGGCCCGCCAGGTAGTAAGGCGCATGGCGGTGTCGCGACCACTGCATCACCCGGTCGTAGAGGGAGGAGAAGATCCGCATCAGGAGACGCCTCCGAGCAAGGGAACAAAACTTACCGACTCAAGCATTTCTTGGGCGAACCCCTCCTCGGTGCGCGTCACCCGAACCAGAAACTGCTGGTCACCCTCACCCATGGGCAGGACCATGCAGCCATCGGGCGCCAGTTGCTCCGCCAAGGCGCGCGGGACGCCGCGCGGTGCGGCGGTCACCAGGATGCCGTCGTAGGGTGCGTACTCCGGCCAGCCCAAATGTCCGTCTCCGTGCCGATATCGCACGTTGCGCAGCGCCAGGGCCCCCAAACGCTTCTGTGCACGCTCCTGGAGGTCTTGGATGCGCTCAATCGTGTAGACGCGCCGCACCAGGGACGCAAGCACTGCGGTCTGGAACCCGGAGCCTGTTCCCACCTCGAGCACGGTCAGGCAGCTCGCGCGCTCCAGCAGGGCCTGAGTCATGCGCGCCACCGTGTAGGGCTGGGAGATGGTCTGACCGTGACCAATGGGCAGGGCCGAGTCCTCGTAGGCGCGGGTCGCCAGGGCCTCATCGACGAACAGATGGCGAGGCAGGTCGCGCATGACCCGCAGAACGTCCGGATGGGTGATCCCCGACTCCCTCAGGCGTTGGATGAGACGCTCCCGGGTACGCTGGGAGGTCATGCCGATGCCGAGGCGGCTACTGCCTGTCATCAACCGCATGCGTCTAGCCATTTTCCAAGAGGCTCAATCGCCGCATGCCGGGTGAGATCCACCTGCAAGGGAGTGACCGAGACAAAGCCGTTGCGCACTGCGTGGAAATCGGTGCCGGGACCCGCATCCTGCTCGGGCCCAGCCGTACCCACCCAGAAGATGGTCCGCCCGCGCGGGTCCTTGGACGCCACCACCGGCTCCGCCTTGTGGCGGTGGCCGAGGCGCGTCGCGGCAAACCCCGCCAGCTCATCCAAGGGCCGGTCCGGGACATTGACGTTGAGAATCAGGTTCGGCTCCAAGGGGGCCGCTCGCAGGTGCTCCACGAGCCGGACCACCACCCGCGCGGCGGACTCCAGATAGCGAGGCTCATGGGCATCTATGGAGACCGCGATGGCCGGCAACCCGAGGAAGCGCCCCTCGGTGGCGGCCGCCACGGTGCCGGAATAAAGCACATCGTCCCCCAGATTGGGCCCATGGTTGATCCCCGCCACGACTAGGTCGGGCTCATCGTCGAGCAGGCCGGTGATGGCCAAATGGACGCAGTCCGTGGGGGTACCGTCCACCCGGATGAATCCGCGCTCCGTGCGGTTGGCGCGCAACGGCACGTCCAGAGTCAAAGAATTGCTGGCGCCGCTGCGATCCCGCTCCGGGGCGACGACGACCACCTCGGCGATCGTCTCCAGGGCGGCTACCAGGGCAAGTAGGCCGGGTGACTGGTAACCGTCGTCGTTACTGGCCAGGATCTTCATGCCGCAATCTACTGGGGGATGCCTCGGGTCGCCGCGAGCCGGAAAACCCGACGATCATACTGAAAAGGCCGGCCCCCGGCATCTTGGTAGCCGGACCGCCGTGACGCCACTGCTATACTCCGGGTCCGAGGCTTTCACAGCCCGGTAAAGACACGTGACTATACATGAAGAAGCAAATCCAACAATCTGATTTGGAATTGTTTCGAGAGCACGTTCACGACGCAGAGCCGCTACAGGACCCGGGCGTCGAGCCCTACCGCGAGCGCCCGCCACCCGTTCCCCGCCCGCGCGAGCTGGAGCTGCCCGGCGAGGACGCCGACACCGCTCTGTCCGAATCGGAGGTCGAGACCCACGATTTCCTGTTGTTTTCCCGCCCGGGCGTGCAACGGCGGCTGGTTGCAGATCTCCAGCGAGGCGCCATCGAGGTGGGTCTGGAGGTGGACCTACACGGGCTCAGGGCCGAGGCCGCGCGGGGTGTGCTCGCCGAGTTTCTCGCCGAGTGCGGGCACCGGCGCGTGCGCTGCGCCCGCATCATTCACGGGCAAGGCTCCCGTTCCTCCGGCAGGCAGCCGGTACTCAAGCAAAAGGTGAACTATTGGCTGCGACTCTACGAGCAGGTGCTGGCCTTTTGCTCGGCGACGGCGAGGGATGGCGGAACCGGCGCGGTATACGTTTTGCTGCGCAATCCCCAAAAGGCAAAGCGCAGGGGCGCGGCGCGCTGAAGGGCTGCAGTACTCAACTCCACCGGTGGGCGCGCCGCCCTTCGGGTTGAACTGATCGGGGAAAACCACTAGGCGGTCCTTGCCGACGAGGTGGACCCGGTTCAGGCCGGTGAGTACGACTGGGTACGACTGATTGTGGGTCGATCCCAGCGCACCCTCGAACCGAGGGCTGGCGCTGGGGCGCGACTCAGACCCGGCCGAAGCGAGCTAGGCGGTCGTCCTCCGCGAAGTCCACATCGACCCCTGGGGCAATGCTGAAGGCTGGGCCCTCGTCCAGGTCCGCGCCCGCTCCGTCATGCACCAAAATGGGGTCGGACCTGGGCCGGTCGGCCACTTGCAGAACGGCGCTGCCGTTAGTCTTGGACTTCACCCGACTTGAGCGCGGCACAATCGGCTCAGCGGACCGCGGCAGCAGCGGCGCCCGCCCATCCTCCTGGATCGCCTCGGTGAGCCCATGCAGTGCCTGCTGGGTGTCCGCCTTGGGCGGCTCGACATCGCGGGTCTCGATGCGCCGAGCGTGCATGGCGGCGAATACCTGATCCTCGATCTCCACGACCGAGTACAGGTCACCCTCGCGAAAGCGCACGAAGGGCAGCCGCGCGGCGGCGCAGATCTGATCCAACTTGTCCCGAGGCGGACGCCTACGCAAGCGCGAGCGCGGGGCCAGGTTCACCGCACAGGCGATCGTGCTGGTTTCGGCCGTGCAAACCAGGAAATCGAAGCGCCGTTCCCACAACTGATCTTGGGCCCGACGCCGGGTGCGACTGTCCAGACGCGGGAGAACGCTCACCACGTCGGCTACCCGGACCATGCCGTAGATCCGGTAGTCCTTGCCCACGGCCCGCTCGAGCACGGCCAGGAAGGCCCGTTGCTCGGGGGTGAAGAGGGTCTCCTCCGCAAGGAAAGGCAGACGGTGGCGCCGAGCCATGCGCTTGGTCAGGCTGAGCCCGAATAACAGGAGCACCAGGGCGCCAAGCCCCAGCAAAAAATAGAAATGACCCAAGTCTGTCGTCCTCGCTACGAATCCTCGGCCACAGGCAGAGGCCACCTACAATCACCGACGCCGACGACGGCGCCGACGGCAAAACAAAGACTTGCAAGGATACAGTGAGGCGATCCCCAAGTCACGCCCGTTTCAGGACGCGAGCGCCGACCGGGCGCTCGCAGCAATTCGAGATGAAGACGAAATCGGGGCTTGGTCAGCGTTTATCAGGATCCCTGGACCAGGTGTGCGTCACCCCCAGGTCCTCTTCGCGAACCGGCGGGATCACCACGGGTGGCTCCGCATCCAGCTCGTCCGGCAGCAGACCGGGCTCGACCCGTTCGGTCATGGTCGCCGGTAGCGAGGCCCGGGGTAGCGGTCGGACGACACCCCGGTCATAGGCCGAGACTGGTTCCTCGGGTGGCGGCGCCTTGCGAGACTCCCCAATCGATACCGGGATGGTCCCTGGTGACGACCCGGGCCCGGCCTGTCCGGTCGCTGTCGGAGCATTCATCCGAGGCCCGGCCGAGGGGTCAGGTGGGCCCGGCTGCTCGGAAACCAGGCGGATTTCACCCGGGGCCTCGGCCAGGGGCGGCAGCGGCTCGTCGATGGGGCGGTCGTGGGTCCAGCCCCACAGAAAGAGGGCAAGGTTCAGACCAAGCAGCAACAGAGCGAGCCAGCGCAACATCAGGGGCTTTCCTCGGCCAGCCGGACGAGCCCTCGCAGGACGAGGTCGGGTACGAACTCGCAGGGCCGGGAGATGGTGCGGGCCAGACGGCTGGCATCGCCACCGGTCAACAACAGGGCGGGGCTCGACTCCTGCGCCCTTTCCATCAGCCGGTCGTAGAGTCGATCAGCGAGCGCGCCGAGGGCCTGGACGCTCCCCAGGGAAACCGCAGTCTCCGTATCGTCCGCCCACGGCTCCGCGACGTTAATTTCTACCATGCCCTGACCGCCCGAGGCATGTGAAACCGGGCGCGGTATGCGAGTGCCCGTGAGAAGCCCAGCACGCATCATTTCGATGCCAGGAAGGATAAGCCCCCCCAGATGAGTGCCGTCCTCCAGCAGCAGGTCATAGGTGACTGCCGTGCCGGCATCCACGATCAGAGCCGCCCCGGATTGACGCCCGTGGGCCGCGAGCAGCGACAACCAGCGATCCACTCCGAGGCGCGACGGCTCCCGATAGGCGACCCGCACTCCAAGGCATTCGGCCCGGGTGGAGATGAACTCCGGATCCAGACGCCACAGGGCGCGAACCACGCGTGCTACGGCAGTCCCTACCGACTCGCCGCCTACATTGCCAATCAGCACCCGCTGAGGAGCCTCCAATGCATCCCAGGCGGCAAGCAGATCGAGCGGCGCGGCGCCACTATGGAGTACCGAATGCGGCGGGCCCATCGTGAGGCCATGCTGCGACGCCCAGCAAAGATTCGTGTTGCCGATGTCAATCAACAGGTTCACGGGGTCGTCTCCTCCGCCGGCCGCAGACTCACCTCCCCTGCATGGAAGCTTCGCATGCCCTCTGCCGTTTCGAGAAGCAAACCCCCGTTCGGGTCGATCCCGGCATGAGTGCCGGTGATAACCTGCTCGCCCAAGTGCAGACTGACCGTCTCACCCCGCAGCCGGTCAAAAGACTCCCAGCCCTCTAAAAAGGGGGTCAGTCCTTCTCGACCGTAGCGCTCCAGCGCGCCACAGAGTGCGCCGACCAGACTCGCCGCCAGCGCATTGCGCCCCGGCATGGAAGCCGAGAGGGCGGAGGCGAGATCGGTCCAGGGCTGGTCGATGTCGGCACCCTGCCCCGGGTGCATCTGCATGTTGAGTCCCAGTCCTGCCACCAGGTGGCTCGGTCCCTGGGCCTCGCCAGCCACCTCGAGTAAGAGACCGCCGAGCTTGCGGCGGCGCCACAGGAGGTCGTTGGGCCATTTGAGGGTTAGGTCCCTGACGCCCGCTTCGCGCAGAGCCGCCGCGACCGCGACCCCGGCGGCCAAGCTGACGCCACCAAGGGCGGCCGGAGGCAGAGGATATCTCCAGAGCACCGAAAGGTAGATGTTTGCACCGAATGGGGAGACCCAGGTCCGGCCCCGTCGACCTCGCCCGGCGGTCTGACGCTCGGCCAGGCAGACGGTACCGGAGGGTGCGCCAGTGTCGGCCTCGGCCATCAGGCGGGAATTCGTGGACTCGATCTGGTCATGGATCTCCAGGCGGACGATGTCCCCCCGCCCCTGATCCCGAAGGGCCGCCAGGATGCGCGCGGCGTCGAGCAGCTCCAGTGGCGCAATCAGCCGGTAGCCGCGGCCACGGACCGATTCGATTGCCAGGCCGTACCGCTCCCGGACCCGGACCACGGACTTCCAGACGGCGGCGCGGCTGATGCCGAGGCGCCCCGCGATGATCTCACCGGAGTGATAGGCTCCATCGGCCAGGAGACGAACCAGATCGAGACCGCGCTCCATGTCCCCTCACCCGGCGTTGGCAAGCCACGCCGCCCGCGCCTGAGCGACCGGCTCGGGGACCGGATCGAGTAGCAGGAGCTCGCAGGTGTCGGCGACAGCGGGTTGGGGATGGGCCTGGAGCTCGATGAGCTCGTCGCGCCGGAACACATGGAGACGCAAGGCGCTCGCCGCCTCTCCCCCGCCATTGGCCGCCACGGCGGTGCGGCGAGCGATCAGGCGCTCCAGGTTTTCCGCCGTCGCCTTGAGCCCGTCCACCGCGACCACCAAGTCCCCCGGCGCCAGCCCGGCTGCCTCGCCGGCACCCCCGCTGATCACATTCTGAATCACTGCATCGCCACTTCCGGGACGCAGCCGAACCGCCAGTGTCGGGTCCGCTTTCCAGCGGTCGAAGCGATCCACGCAACCACCCAGGTCCTTCGTGCCATTCTGGGGCCGCCGGCGCATGTCGACTCCCACCGTCGCGAGCAGCCCTTGAATGTCCAGATCCTCGGTGGAATCCAGGGCTCGGCCGAAAAATTTCTGAAGATCCAGGCCGGTGATCTCGCCGGCCAGGTGTTCTACGCCGCGCTCGGGCACCCCCAATCCGGTGCGTCCGTGGCGCTGCCAGAGGGCGCGCATGAGGTGGTCGAGCGACATATCGCTTGCCGTCTCCCGGCGGATGGTGAGATCGAGCGCCAGGGCGGCTAGAGCCCCCTTCGCGTAATAGCTCACGATGGCGTTGGGGGCATTTTCGTCCTGCTTGTAGAACTTGGTCCAGGCGTCGAAGCTCGACTCCGCCAGGGTCTGGACCAGACGCCCGGGGTTCCGCATCACGCGGGTAATGGTCTCCGCCAGCAGCTGAAGATAGGCACGCGTGTCAATGCAGCCGCTGCGCGCCAGGGCCAGCTCGTCGTAATAAGAGGTGATGCCCTCGAACGCCCACAGCAGCCGTGTGTGCACCTCTGAATCCAAACCGCCGTCCATCAGGGCCTGGGGACGGATGCGCTTGACGTGCCAGAGGTGGAAGTATTCGTGACTGCACAGCCCAAGAAGGCGCCGGTAGCCTTCTGATGCGCTCTCTTCATCGTGCCTGGGCAGATCCTCTCGGTTGCAGATGAGACTGCTCGAAAAGCGATGCTCCAGCCCACCGTGCCCCTCCCCAACGGCGGTCGTCAGGAACAGATAGCGGTCGATGGGCAGCTCGCCGAAGAGGGTCGCATGCTGATCGCAGATACGGCCCAAATCCTGGACGAGGCGTGACTCATCACAACCGTGGCGACCAGTGATGGCCATCGCGTGGGGAACGCCGCGCACCTTGAATGGCAGCAGGGCGAAGTGCCCCATCTCCACCGGGTGGTCGATCAGGTCCGCATAGTCGTCGGCCCGATAGGTCCCGAATCCCAGGGGCTCTGCGCCCAATGGAGTGAGGCTGGTGGCGACCCGCCAGCCGGCATAACCGTCCCCCTCGGGGGGAAGTAGATCGACCCGGCAGGGTTCGTCCTCGAACCCACGCACCTGCAGGAACAGACTGGGCCCGTTGAAATAGGCATGGGTGGTATCGAGGTGGGCCGCACGCACCGATAGCTCCCAGGCGAAGACCTGGTACCGGATATGGATGACCCTGGGTTCGCGCACCATGGAATCGTCCAAGCGCCAGCTCTGTTTGTCGATCTTGACGAGCCCCAGAGGGCGTCCGCCCGCGTCATGGGCGGTGATACGCACCAGGTTGCGCGCGAAGTCGCGGATCATGTAGCTGCCAGGGATCCAGGCCGGCATCGTCAGACGAATGGCTCCAGTCCCCTTGTGCGGGATGCTCAGCTCAACCTCGAATAGATGGGCCTCGGGGTTGACCGGCCGGACTCGATAGATCAGTGCGCAAGACGTGTCGATAGGAATGGCCATGGTCAGCAATCGGGCCAGATAGGGAGCGAGGTGACAAACCCAGCGCCGCCAGCGGCGAGTTCCATCTACGGCGCACGCATCGGCTAGATGCGCAAGGCGGCGTGGCCAGGGGCTTTGTCGCTACGCTTCCCGGCGACGTCACGAATCGAGCAGCACCCAGAACCCCGCGGATCGGGCAAACGAAGGCAGAAATGACACGACACCCAGGCGGGTGTCGGAATCAAGCTCGTTTCCCGAGCCCTGGGCACAGGGCCCGGGCTCGGGAAAACCGGGACGGTTTACCAGCGGGGACCGCGGGACGGACGCTCGCCCCGTGGCTTGGCCTGGTTCACCTTAATGTTGCGGCCCTTCAGCGGGGTTTCGTTCAGGGCCTTGATGGCGGCATCGGCCTCCGAGTTGTTCGGCATCTCGACGAAGCCAAAGCCTTTCGAATCACCGGTAAACTTATCGGTGATCAGGTTTACGCTCGAGATTTCGCCATAAGCGGCGAAGGCATCGCGAAGATCGTCTTGGGTCACGGAGTAGGCCAGGTTGCCAACGTAGATATTCATCGTTCAACAGTTCCGTCAATGTGCATTGAAGAGCAAGTGAGAACGGTCGAAAAATCAATGCACAAATAATTCGACAGTCTTTGCCCCCAACCGTTGGGGGCGAAGTTGTGTACGGGCACTCGGCCATCACAGACGAGGGACGCCGATTGATCGACGTCACGTAGTTTATTTCTAGCCCAGGCACCAGTCATCGATAGCGCCTCAGAGAACGGCTCAACGCGGTACATGACTGCGCGGCGCGAGCGAGCGGGCGGAGCGGCGCTGCCGGATCTCCCCCTGCCCAGCTTGATCCGCATGGGCCTCCCCGGTGGACCTCCCCCCCTGATGATTCGACCCCCCGCCGGCGCTCCGCGAAGGTCGCGGTGGCCCGGAGCGCCACCGCGTCGGCCGAGCGGCCCCGCCGCCCGGCCCTCTCCGCGAGCCCTGCGACCGCTCTCCATCCTCGTCGGCATCCGGCGGCGGCACCGCGGACGGCTCAAATCCCGCCACGGGCGTCAACGGAATGTCGCGCCGCAGAAGCCGCTGTATGCCCTTGAGTAGCCCCTGCTCGTCGTGACTCACCAAAGATAAAGCCGCACCCATGGCACCCGCCCGGCCGGTACGCCCGATGCGGTGAACGTAATCCTCTGCCACATTGGGTAGCTCGAAATTGACCACTTGGGGCAAATTGGCGATATCCAAACCCCGGGCCGCAATATCGGTGGCCACCAAGGCGCGCACCTTACCCTTCTTGAAGTCGTCAAGCGCACGCGTTCGCGCGGATTGACTCTTGTTGCCGTGAATCGCCGCGGCACTGATGCCGTCCTGTTCCAAGTGCTGCGCGAGCCTGTTGGCGCCATGCTTGGTACGGGTGAAGACGAGCACCTGCTCCCAGCCTCCGCGGTGGATGAGGTGGGCCAGGAGATCGCGCTTACGCCCCTTGTCCACCGGGTGGGCGGACTGATCCACCGCCTCTGCCGGCGTATTGCGGCGCGCCACCTCGACCAGCTTTGGCCGATGCAGGAGCCCATCCGCCAGGCGCCGTATGTCGTCCGAATAGGTGGCCGAGAACAATAGGTTCTGGCGCCGCTCCGGCAACAGGCGCAGCACCCGACGGATGTCGTGGATGAAGCCCATGTCGAGCATTCGGTCGGCCTCGTCGAGCACCAGGATCTGGACCCTAGACAAATCCACCGTCCGGCGCGAGGCATGATCGAGCAGGCGCCCCGGTGTGGCAATGAGTATATCTACCCCATGGCGCAGCCGATCGATCTGAGGCTGCATGCCGACCCCGCCGAAGATGATCCCCGAGCGAAGGGGCAAGTTTATGCCGTAGGCGTGTACCCGCTCGCCCACCTGGGCGGCGAGCTCTCGGGTGGGGGTGAGAATCAAAGCGCGGGGATGGCGCTGGGGATGACCCTGGTCCGCGAGGCGTTGAAGTATGGGAAGTACGAAGGCTGCCGTCTTTCCGGTGCCGGTCTGAGCGCCCGCGAGCAGATCGTGACCCGCGAGAATTTCAGGGATAGCCTGCGCCTGGATGGGTGTAGGGCGGCCGTAACGCTGCGCATTGACGGCGCGCAACAGATCGGCGCCGAGCCGGAGTGAATCGAAAGACATGAAGGCTCCAAAGGACTAAACAGGCCGCCTGCGGGATACCCGGTGGCCGGTCAAAGGCGGGAGATGGATGAACGTTCGGGATGAGGCCTAGATGTCGAGGAGTCAGCCGCGAGACGGGCGCACCGACCAGCGATGCTTGAAATCGAGTCTATCTGCGACCGAGCCGAAAAGCCAGCGACACGTAGCAGGACCATCCATGCTGCCGCCGCAAGCGCGCCAACGTCTCGAACCCGGGAGACTCTGCACTGAGACCTGAGATCACTTGAGAGACATTGCTCCGGACCAGCAAAGGCCTTTCAGCCCCGGGGCGGTTTCTACCGATGACTCTGTTTGACGAGACTGTCCTTCTGACCCAATCCAGACCCCGGTATGACAGGGAAACGCCAAGTATCCCAACTTGCGGCTTTCGCCAGATCAGGGGGTTACCGAGCCACATCACGACCGGTCCTGTTCGCGCGACGCCGACTCAGTCACTTACGGTGCGGGAGGCTCGGATCTTCCAGATGGTATGTCAGGGAAACGCCGCCTGATCGCATTAGTGCTGAGCGCACGCTCAGACGGGTCGCGCCATCCCTGGCAACCCACCATGACGGGGATGACATGATGCTGGAATTCGCAGCGACTGGCGCTGGTCGAAGCAAGCGCAAAGCCGTGACATCCGGCTTCGGAGACCTTGATTGCAGGATTCCCGAGCCATTGCCGCCCCCGCAATCAGGGTCACCCTGCCTAAACCGAACCCTTTTACGACTCGACGACGCGCAGATAGTTCGCCTTGAATGCCTCGCGATCAGCCTTGACAGACGGGTCGTAACCCTGTTCCTGCATCTTTTGCTTCATCCAGGCGGGAAGCACGCCCCGCACATAGACGTTCCCTGGATCCTCCGGATCGACATACCGGGTGTATTCCCGCCCGCTGGTCGCGGCCACCTTTGCGACCTTTGCCACGGCGCCACGCCGCCGGCGAGGCACGATCAACGGAATGATCTCGTCCAGGTCATACCCATGTTCAAGGATTAGTTCCCGGACCTGCTGTGCGACACCGTGCCTGGCCTCTTGCCGCCGCGCCACCAGCGCACGCTGCAGCTCAGACTTGCTTTGCTCGATTTCGTCGAGGTGCTGCTGGATCTCCTCGACGCTAAGGTTGGTGTATTCCACGATCGATATCTCCAGTTCTTGGTTATAAATCTACGTGACCCGCGTCACATGCGCGCTGCATTGCGAACGCGCTTAATAATGTATTCCACTAAAAATGAAAGTCAAGCTCAGCGAACATGGAAAAGCGAAGGAAAATTAACTCAGGCGTGGTGAAATCGGCATCCTTTGCGTTCCGTATGTCATCGAGTGGTCCACGAAAGCCGTCTCGACTCGCTCCGGAACCGAGCCACAGTCGCGTTAGTGGTTGAGTCGAAGGGATAGGCGAGTTGAACACTGTCCCTGGCAACGCGCGTACAGGAAGAACGGACAGCGCGCCTAGCGCCGAATCTGAATTGGCCCCCAGTATGGACTCAGAACGCGAGCAGTTTAGCGATCTAGGTGGTGAAAGGTATCGGTTCAGCGCGCCGGCGCGTCCACTTGCCAACTGAGCGCCCCTCACCTCACGCGCATACAGGGCCTGTACGATCTGCTCAAATCGTTCAATCATCGCGTGCACAATGCACGGAAAAATCCCCGTCCTGCCCCGAGCCCATCTCCACGGTTATGACCGTGGGCTGACAGCACGTCGCGCAGTCCTCGACGTAGCGCTGATCGCCCGAGGAGCAATCGATGGCCAACGTCAGTAGGCTTCCACACCAGGGACACTGCGCCTCATGAAACTCGATTGGGTTCACCATAACGGACCCTCCTCATGGATGCGCGGCTCTTCCGTACAGGGCCGAGTTGACCGATCGTTACAGGTGGTCTTATCGAAACTTACCAAGCGAAGGAAAAAGACATGGTGCTTGGGGCGCTCGACGACAAACTGCGGGGTTGTGTCGTCCCCGTCAACCTAGATACGGAAATTGGCCGCAAATGAACGCGAATTTCCGCCAGTACTTCATGAGGTTAACCAGGACCGAGGAGTCACCATGCGGTGGCACACCAGCAGCTGCCACCGCCGGTCTGTTGGTAAGCGTTCGGTCCCCCCCGCCGATTCGTCCACGATCGCGTAGTGCGCATTCAGGCAACGGCGGCAGGTAGACGGGGAGCGGGATTGCCCCGGCGGCGCTCGCGTAAGGTCTCGGCGATGTACAACCAGGGTGAGTGACCGCGTTGGCGGCAGGTCTCAATGACGCTGGCCAGCAGCGTGAAGGCGCGCGAGCCCTGCGGGTTGCGGGTGCCGTAGCTGATCCGCCGGGCGATCACCCAATGGCGCAGGGCGCGCTCGGCGATGTTGTTGGTCAGCGGCAGCTCGGGATGATCAAGCACGACCCAGAAGGTGTCCCAATCGTTGAGCAGCTCGCGGGCGAGCGCTCGCGTCTTCTCGTGCTTGGCCTCGGCATGGCGCAGACATAGATCGAACAGGGCGTTGAGCTGGTGGGCGTGTTGCTCACGCAGCGGGATTGGCGGGGGACCTTCCCGGGCCGCGTACACTGCGTCCATCACCGTCTCGAGACAACGGCGCAAGGCCTTGCCGAACTCCCGGGCCTGACGCTCCAGACTGTCCTCCAGGCCGCGGGCTTTGCGTACCAGATGGGTCAGACAACGCAGGCGGTTGTCATAGTCGCGGTAGGCCCAGTAGCCGTCGCTCATCAGCCAACCGGCGAGCGCGCTGCCAAGCCGGCCGTGCAGGAGCTCCTGGGTGCGTCGGCCGATGGCGAAGACTGTGGTGGTGGCCGAGGTGAACACCCACAGCCACAGCAGCTGGCCGTGCTCCTTCCAGCTCGTCTCGTCGGCATGCAGCAGATCGCTGGCGCGGATTTCGGCGAGCAGCTGCTCCTCGACCACCGGCTCGAGGGCACGCCCGGCCTCATGCAGGCACTGGTTGATCGTCGCCACGCTCAGCTGCAAGCCGAACCAATCGGTGAAAAACTCTTGGATGCGGCGACGCGACAGGCGCATCCGCAGTGACAGGGCACAGATCAGCGCCACCAGCATCGGTCCGGCGAGATGGCGCTCGCTCAAGCGCACCGTCCAGGCCGTGTTATCCGGGCAGTGGCCAGGCTCGGCGCGGCTGCGGTGCCCGCAGTGACACGCCTGCTCGTAGTAGAGGTGCTTGCTCTGAAAGACTTCCAGACCGGCGCGCTCAGACGAGGGAGGCTGCAGATCGATCACGAGATAGCCGGCATGGGCGCGAGCGGTGTCCGCCCGCGACAGCGCCGCACCGCAGCCGGCGCAGCTCTGTGGGTGGTGGTGATGAGTTTGTTCGATGGGTAACTGCTGCACACGCCCGTGTCCCGGGGCGCCGGGGCGTTGTCCGGCACGGCGTTGCTGCGCCGACTCATCCGACGGACGTGGTTGGCCCTCGCTCTTTTCCTGCGGCTTCTGCGTTTCTTCCTCCCCGCGACGAGATGCGTCATCCGCACCGTCGGGTTGCTCAGGCCGGTTGGACGGATCACCACGATCCTCACCCTCCCAAGGCGCACGGCTGCTCGGTGGGCGGGAACTGTTGCTCGGATTTTGATCGAGCCGCTCGTGCGCGGCCTTCAGATCGGCTAGCAACTTCGCGGACAACGCACGCAGCTGCGCCTCTGGCAGCTTCGCCAGATAGCCTTCGTCGAGCTGAGAGAGATCGTAACGAGACAGCTGCACGTCGTTGGGCACTTTGCGCCTGCCAGCGCCCTTGCGCCGGCTCCGGTTGCCGCGAGATCTTGCCATACGCGTTTAAGTTTGTCTCGTAATCAGATGCTTTTTCAGGGTAGGGTCTGAACGGTTACGTCTGTTGGCGTTTATTTGCGACTCAACTGCTCTTGCTAGAGTCAAGATTAGGGCCGTTCCAACCGCGGGATTGACGGCACTCACCCGCGAAACCTATGTGCCCACTTCGTTTGGCTCGGTATAGCCAGGAACATTCACCGCGAAGTGATCACGGCTCGCCATACTTCTCTCGGGCTACTGGCACCGTGGATTGATCAAGCCGTTCTCGAGGGGATGGTGCCCGGGGCGGGACTCGAACCCGCATGACCGAGGCCGAGGGATTTTAAGTCCCTTGCGTCTACCAATTTCGCCACCCGGGCGCGTGTAGGAGCAATTGGGGGCCGGCAATCGCCAAGCCTGCCTTTCAGAGGATGGAGCGGCGGCGATGGAGATGTGGAGGCTGAGGTCGGAATCGAACCGGCGTACACGGCTTTGCAGGCCGCTGCATGACCACTCTGCCACTCAGCCCAGCGAGCTGAGTATATCGGCCTGGACCATGCCTGTCACGCTACCCTGCGCCTCGCGGCTTTCCGGGTCCCACTCCAACAACCGCTTCCATTAACGCCGGAGCCCGCGACAGCGAAGCTTCAACTTTGATAACGTGGCTGACCAGCATGAATGCCGCAGGATTGGGGGACCAAGCCGACGCCCGTCCGGAGACTACCGGGACATCTCGCCGTCGCGAAAGATCGTCTCCAAGCGCTCTTCGCTGGAATCCAGTGACCCCCAGATGCCTGGTCCGATCCGCGTAACAACGAGAGGTGCAAAGCGATGATCAGGAGAAGGACGCTCCGCACACGGCCTACCAATGGTGAACTGGTCGATCGGTCCCATGATGGCGGCGGGACGGTGCGCAAGACGACGTGACGCTCATCGGTCCGGCCCGCAAGTGCCCAACTGCTCGCCGTCCTGCCAGAGTCCCCCGCGAACCCTACGACGCCCTCAGGTGCCCGAGTCGGGACGCGACGAGGATGAGGGGCGCAATGACTACTGCGAACAGTACGGTAAAACGGGGACGCTTCTCCGCTACCATCATCCAGGTCAAACTAACCTGCTCCGCAAACGACCAATGCCAATACCCGTGACACCACTCCTTGCCGCCGATGCCATTATCGAACTGGTGGATCGCGAGGGACGCCCCATCGTCCTGATCGAGCGCCTCAACCCACCCGAGGGCTGGGCCATCCCGGGTGGATTCGTGGATGTGGGGGAGTGGGTGGAGCAGGCCGCGGTGAGGGAGGCGCGGGAGGAGACCGGCCTCAAGGTCACTCTTCTCACCTTGCTCGGAATCTATTCAGACCCAGCCCGGGACCCTCGGGGGCACACCGTTACCGCCGTGTATATTGCCGAGGCACGCGGAGAGCCTGAAGCCATGGACGACGCGCGCGCGTTGGGAGTATTCCCCGCGAATGCACTGCCCTTCCCGCTCGCCTTCGACCACGGCCGGGTCTTGGCCGATTACCGCGCCTATCGCGATACCGGCGCCATCGCCCCATTGCGTCTTACCTAACTCTCATGCATCTCGGTCGTGAGGCACCCCCGATGATGAAAGATAATGGGGGTGCTGTCGCCTTGGGCAGAGGTCGCGATATTTTTTGATGGCGCCTGACCGCGCAACCTAACTCGACCCGCCACCATTCACTCGTACCCCGGATTGCTTGGCATGGCCTGAACCGGTCATGGACAGCGCACGTTAAAAAGAGCCGTCGATTCCCGACAGGCCGTTGAATGGCAGCGCCCGTGGCGACAGCACAGCGTCAATGATAGTGCGTGCGTCAGCCTCAGGAGGTCAGCATGGACATCACCCCGATTCACCGGCGGGTCATCGGTCTGGATGTGCACCAGAACAAGATCACGGCCTGCGCCCTGATCGAGCAAGCCGATGGCAGTGTGGCGGTGCAACAGCGGGAGTTTGGTGGCTTCAAGCGGGATCGCCGGGCACTGGCAGCGTGGGTCCACGGGTTGGCCCCGGACATCGTGGTCATGGAGAGCACGGGGATTTATACTGATCTCATCTGATTTTTTCTCTGAGGAGTCTGGCGTAACGAGCTGAAAACGTTCTATCATTGCGCCCATGATGGACTACTACCTGCCAGCCGAAGAACTCGCCGAGTTGCGTGCGGCGCATCGCCGCACTCGCGACAAGCGCGAGGCCGACCGCATCAAGGCGGTGGTGCTGCTGGCAAGCGGCTGGGGGGCAGACGATGTTGCCGATGCCCTGCTGGTCGACCCCAATACAGTGCGCAACCATTTCAAGGCTTATCGGGCAGAGGGTCTGTCGGGTCTGGTGCATCTGGCCTACCGCGGCAGCGACTGTGAGTTGAGCGAGGCCGAGCTGAACGCCCTCGATGCGCATGTGCAAGCCAACCTGTACCTGAGTGCCAAGGAGGTGGCGGCGTGGGTCGAGGCCCAGTTCAACGTCCTCTACACCGCCAGCGGCATGACCGCGCTGCTGCATCGTCTCGATTTCGTCTACAAAAAGCCCAAGCTGGTCCCTGGCAAGGCCGACCCCGAGGCGCAGGAAGCGCATCTCGCCAAGTACGAAGAACTGAAGAAAAACAAAGGCGAGAACGACGTCATCTGCTTCATGGACGCGGTCCACCCGCAGCACAATCCGGTGCTCGGCTACGGCTGGATCAAGCGCGGCGAGGACTCACGCGGTGCGCTCCAACACCGGACGGCGGCGCGTCAACATCAACGGTGCGATCGACTTGGAACGTTTGGAGCCGGTGGTGCGCTTCGACGACACCATCAACGCCGACTCGACCATCGCGCTGTTTGAGCAACTCGAACAGTTTTATGCCGTTGCCACCTACATTTACGTCATCTGCGACAACGCGCGTTACTATCACTCGCGCGCTGTCCAAGCGTATCTTGAGGATTCCCGCATCAAGCTCGTTCCTCTCCCGCCTTATGCACCGAATCTGAATCTCATTGAACGGTTGTGGAAGTTCTTTAAGAAAAAGGTTCTGTACAACCGATACTACGAGTCGTTCGACACATTCCGAAAGGCTTGCGAAGAATTTTTCAGCAATCCGCAGCAATACCAACCAGAGCTGCGCTAATTGTTGACGGAGAACTTCGAAATTACCGGTCGATGAAAAACCGAAAATCCGGTATTAGCTGGGTATACTGGAAGAGTCCCTATGCGGCATTGGAGAAAGTGGGCATTGCGGCGTGGGTGGTCAATGCCCGTCACGTCAAGAACGTGCCCGGCCGCAAGACGGACATCTCCGATGCCCAGTGGCTGGCGACGCTGGCGCGGGCGGGCCTGGTGCGGGCCTCGTTCATTCCTCCGGCCGAGATCCGCCATCTGCGCCTGATCGCACGACAGCGCCAGAAGCTCGGCGGGATGCTGGCCGCGGAGAAGAACCGGCTGCACAAGGTGCTGGCCGATGCCGGGATCCGTCTGAATGTGCTGCTCTCCGACCTGCATGGGCAGTCCGCACGAGCCATGGTCAAGGCCCTGCTGGCCGATGAACCCATCCCCGCCATCCTCGAGCGTGCCGGGCGTCTGCGTGCCAGCCGCGAGGATCTGTTCGAAGCCCTGCAGCCGGAAGAGCTCAGTGCCAAGCATCGCTTCGTGCTCAACGAGATCATGGCGCATATCGAATACCTGGAAGCCACGATGGCCCGCTTTGAACAGCAACTGCTCGTTGGCCTTGCCCCCTGGGAGCCGCAGATGCGCCTGCTGGAAACCGTTCCCGGCATCGACCGCCTGGGCGCGGCCATGTTGCTGGTGGAAATCGGCACGGACATGGACAGCTTCGGCAGCGCTGAACGCCTCGCTTCCTGGGTGGGCATCTGCCCGGGTAACAACGAGAGTGCGGGCAAACGCAAAAGCGGCCGCACGCGCAAGGGCAACGCCTGGGTGCGACGCCTGTTGTGCGAGTTCGCCCAAGCCGCCTCCCGCACCCGCTGTGCCTTGAAGGACAAGTTCTCGGCCCTCGCCATCCGCAAGGGACACAAACGCTCCATCGTGGCCTTGGCGCACAAGATGCTGCGCATCGTCTATGCGATGCTTGCCAACACAACACCCTATCAGGATCGCACCGTCGATTACGAAGCACTCATGGTGGGCCGCAACGCGCCGCGTTGGCTGAAGATGCTGGCCAAGCACGGCTACATCGCCACCGCCTGATTCGCTCCGCCGCCTCCCGGCCTCCCATCGCCAGGCCGTCACGCACCGGCATGCGTCACGCCAGAATGCCACTCGTCCCGACGTCGGGTTCTTTCACGTTAACCCCCGTGCACCGTCGCGTACCTATCCTGCGACTGACCGAATTGCAGCCGTCCAGTAGCGGGTCGAGCCCGCAGCGCCCGCACCCAAAAAAAAAGGCCCGCACGGGGCCCTCGGGATGTCCGACCGTCCGAAGACGGCCAGACGTGGCAAGTCAATCCATCACTCTCCCGGCTCCACGGCCTTCATACTCAGCCGGATGCGGCCCTGCTTGTCCACCTCCAGCACCTTGACGCGGACCACGTCGCCCTCTTTGAGCTTGTCGCTGACCGACTGGACGCGCTCCTCGCAGATCTGAGAGATGTGCACCAGGCCGTCGCGCCCGGGGAGTATGGTCACGAAGGCACCGAAGTCCATCAGTCGGGCGACCTTGCCCTCATAGACCTTGCCCACCTCCACGTCCGCAGTGATGAGCCGGATGCGCCGCTTGGCCTCCTCGCCCGCCGACTTCTCCACGGAGAAGATCTTGACGATGCCGTCGTCGGTAATGTCGATGGTCGCGCCGGTCTCCTCGGTGATAGAGCGGATGACGGATCCACCCTTGCCGATGACGTCGCGGATCTTCTCCGGGTGGATTTTGATTTCGATGATGCGCGGGGCATGCTCGGACATCTCGGCGCGGTGTACGTCGATAACCTTATTCATCTCACCCAGGATGTGCAGCCGGCCGGCCTTTGCCTGGGCCAAAGCGACCTCCATGATTTCCTTGGTGATGCCCTCGATCTTGATGTCCATCTGCAAGGCATTGATGCCGTCGGCGGTGCCGGCGACCTTGAAATCCATGTCGCCGAGATGGTCCTCGTCACCCATGATGTCGGTGAGTACGGCGAACTGGTCGCCCTCTTTGATCAGGCCCATGGCCACCCCGGCGACCGGGGACTTGATGGGCACGCCGGCGTCCATCAGGGACAGACTGGTACCGCACACGCTCGCCATGGAGCTGGACCCGTTGGACTCGGTGATCTCGGAGACCACACGCACCGAGTAAGGGAAGGCCTCGATGCCCG
Source organism: uncultured Gammaproteobacteria bacterium (assembly GCA_963698355.1). Lineage (GTDB taxonomy): Bacteria > Pseudomonadota > Gammaproteobacteria > Chromatiales > Chromatiaceae > Thiodictyon. Next base: position 258,059 of record CAVOQO010000003.1, read on the forward strand.
GCATGACGGCGAGCACGCCGCGCTTGGCCAGGCGCCCGTGGCCGATCTCGCGGCGCTTGGGGCTACCCACGCGGCCGATCTCGCCCACGCAGAAGGGCGGAAAGTTGTAATGGAGCATGAAGTGCTCCCGGCGCTCCCCCTCGAGCGCGTCGATGATCTGGGAATCCCGCTCCGTGCCGAGCGTGGTGACGACCATCGCCTGGGTTTCGCCGCGAGTGAACAGCGCCGAGCCGTGGGTGCGGGGCAGGACGCCGGTGCGAATGGTGATGGGGCGCACCGTCTTGTTGTCGCGGCCGTCGATACGCGGCTTGCCCGCCAGGATGCCGCCGCGGACGATCTTACTCTCCAACCGCTCGATGGCGCCGATCACCTTCTGCTCCGACCATTTCCAATCCTCGGCGCCGCAGATCTGCGCCAGGACCTCGCCACGGATGGCGTCCAGCGCGTCGTAGCGGGCCATCTTCTCCTTGATGGTGTACGCCTCGGCAATCCGCGCCCCACATGCGGTGACCACGGTATCCTCAAGGTCCAGGTCCGGCAACGCGGGGGTGAAGGACATCGGCGGCTTGTTCACCTCGGCGGCCAACTCGCGGATGGCCTGGATCACCACCTGCATCTGCTCGTGGCCGAACAGCACGGCCCCGAGCATGACCTCTTCGCTCAGGCCGCGGGCCTCGGATTCCACCATCAGGACCGCGTGCTCGGTGCCGGCGACCACCAGGTCCAGATCGCTGTCCGGACCCAGGCCGACGACGGCGGGATTCAGGATGTACTCGCCGCTCTTGTAGCCCACCCGCGCGGCCGCAATGGGACCGTTGAAGGGAACGCCGGCCACTGCCAGGGCGGCGGAGGTGCCGATCATGGCGGGGACCTCCGGGTTCACCGCCGGGTTCAGGGACTTGACCGTGGCGATCACCTGGACCTCGTTCGTAAAACCCTCCGCGAACAGGGGTCGGATGGGCCTGTCGATCAGACGGGAGGTCAGGATCTCGGTCTCGCTCGGACGCCCCTCACGGCGGAAGAAGCCGCCCGGGATACGGCCCGCGGCATAGGTCTTCTCCTGGTAATCAACGGTGAGGGGCAGGAAGTCGCGCTCCGGTGCGGGCTTTTTGCCCACGACCACGGTGACCAGCACCACGGTATCGTCCATATTGACCAGCACCGCGCCGTCGGCCTGGCGGGCGATCTCGCCGGTCTCCAGGGTCAGGGTCTGGGAGCCGAACTGTAACTGCTTGCGGATGGGGGTGGGAATCACGGGTCTTTCCTCGGGTGCTGGCGGCTCGGATGTGCGGCCGCCGATGCGTCTGGGAGCCATTGAGACCGCAGTAGCGACGCCTCTCGTGGCGCCGGACGCGGTACCTTTAGGTGTTGAGTGGAAACCCCAGTGGACCTAGCCCGCCGGGGTGCGCGGCGCGGACGGCCCGAGGGTCTTCCGCGCCAGCGTTTGACGTGCCTTAGCGGCGCAGGCCGAGACGCGCGATCAGCTCGCGGTAACGCTCCAGATCCTTGCGTTTGAGATAATCGAGCAGCTTGCGCCGGGAATTGACCATGCGCACCAGGCCGCGACGCGAGTGGTGGTCATGTTTATGGGTCTGAAAGTGGCCGGTCAACTGCTGGATACGCCCTGTAAGCAGGGCGACCTGCACCTCAGGGGAGCCGGTATCCCGCTCCCCGCGAGCATAGGTGTCGACGATCTCTTTCTTGTCTGCTGCGGTCATAGCCATGGTTTGTCTCCTTTGATCTTGCTAGGGACATTGAAAAAGACCCTCGATTCGGCGACTTCCGCCGCCGATTGACCACCCCGACTATGACCTCAGGGGGTCGGGCCAACTCACGAGGCGAATCACACGACCCGTCGTAACCGTCGCGAAATTTTACCGGCTCCGGAAGCCGGCCACCATACGAATTCTTGCCTTACACCAAACGCTTGGGCTGCACCTTCCCATCGTCGAGGATCTCACCCACACCAAGAAAATGGAGGGAGGGGTCGTAGAGACGCACCAGCCCTTCGGTTGGCGCCTGGGGCACTTGAACCGCCTGACCCTGACGAAGATAGAACGCGGTATCGGCTGAGAGACGCACCGCCGGCCAGTGTCCCAGGGCCGAGTCCAGGGGTAGCAGTAGGGCGTCCAGCCGATCGGCTGCGCCCTCCTCCTCCGCGATCTTCTGCACCCGCTCGAGGGAGACGAAAGGGGCGACGGACTCGTCGTAGGGCCCAACCCCGGTGCGCCGCAGGGCGGTCACATGACCGCCAAAGCCGAGCGACCGGCCGATGTCCTCCGCCAGGGTGCGCACATAGGTACCCTTGGAACAGTGCACGTCGAGCTCGATCTCGGGGGGCTCGAAGGCGCGCAGCTCGAGGGAGAAGATTCTGATGCGGCGTGGCTTGCGCTCCACTTCCACGCCCTGGCGGGCCAGCTTGTAGAGTCGCTTGCCCTCGTGCTTCACCGCCGAATACATGGGCGGCAACTGGTCGATCTCGCCCGTGAACGTCGCCAGCGAGGCGCGCACGCCCTCCACATTGATGCCTTCCACCGGGCGGGTCTCAAGCACCTCACCCTCGGCGTCTGCGGTGGTTGTGGTGACACCCAATTTCACCCGGACCCGATAGCGCTTATCCGCGTCCAGCAGAAAGGCAGAGAACTTAGTGGCGGCGCCCAAACACACTGGAAGCAGCCCAGTGGCAAGCGGGTCGAGGCTGCCCGTATGGCCCGCCTTCGCCGCCCGGTACAGGCGTTTGGCACGCTGCAGGGCATCGTTCGACGTAAGTCCCAACGGCTTGTCCAAAAGCAGGATGCCGGTGACATTGCGTCCCGGATTGCGGCGGCTTGCCATGAACGTGGTGCTCCTCAGACCCCGGACTCGTCCGCTTCGTCAGGGGCAGCCGCGACGACCTCATCGATCAGCGCGGAGAGACGCTCGCCGGTTCGGATCGATTCGTCATGGACGAAATGCAGCGCGGGCATGACCCGCAGGCGCATCCGCTGCGCCAGCGCGTGCCGCAGGAAGCCGGCGAGGCGCCCATTGAGCAGACGTTCCTGGGCGCCCGCTTCTTCATCGGCCGGGAAGCAGGTGAAGAAGACCTTGGCGTGCGACAGGTCACGCGCCACCCGCACCTCGTGCACGGTGATGTTGGCCAACCGCGGGTCTCGGACCTCTTCGCGCAGCACTTGGTAGAGCTCCCGCTGGAGCTCCGCCCCAATGCGTTCGGTCCGATCGAATTCCTTCATGCGGGCATCCAAGGCGCCGGGTCGCGGCGGAGGGACCACGGCAGGGACGCCGCTCTCCTCCGGTGCCGCTCCCGAGGTTTGATCCGGCTCACAGCACGCGCGCCCGCTCCGTGCGCTCGAACACCTCGATCTGATCGCCGACGCGGACATCGTTGTAGTTCTTGACGCCGATGCCGCACTCAATTCCAGCCTTGACCTCGGCGACGTCTTCCTTGAAGCGGCGCAGAGATTCGAGCACACCCTCGTAGACGACCACGTTGTCGCGCAGCACGCGGATCGGGTTGTTGCGCTTGATGACCCCCTCCAACACCATGCAGCCCGCAATGGCACCAAACTTCGAGGAGCGGAAGACATCGCGCACCTGCACGAGGCCAACGATCTCCTCGGTCACAATCGGGCTCAGCATGCCGCCGATGGCCTTCTTCACATCGTCGATCAATTCGTAGATGACGCTGTAGTAGCGCAGGTCCAGCCCCTTCTCTTCCACCACTCGGCGCGCGGCGGCGTCAGCCCGGACGTTAAAGCCAAGGATGATGGCGTTGGAGGTCACGGCCAGGTTGGCATCGGACTCGGTGATACCGCCCACGCCAGTCGCCACCGGGACCACCTTGACCTCGTCGCCGCTGAGCTTTAGCAGGCTGTCGCGCAGGGCCTCCAAACTGCCCTGGACGTCCGCCTTGATGACGATATTGAGCGATTTTTGCTCGCCCTCTTTGAACTGAGAGAACAACTGCTCCAGGCTTGCGCCGCGCGGCTCCTCGAGCTTCGAGCGCCGCATCCGGTCCGCGCGCAGCTCCGCCACCTCGCGGGCCCGACGCTCGTCCGTCACCACCATGACGTCGTCACCGGCGTTGGGCGTCGAGGAGAGTCCGAGCACCTGGACCGGGATCGAGGGTCCCGCCGATTCCACCGGGTTGCCCGCTTCGTCGAACATGGCCCGCACGCGACCGTATTCGGTTCCACTCACGATCATGTCACCGCGCCTCAGGGTGCCGGACTGGACCAGGATGGTGGCCACCGGGCCACGCCCCTTGTCGAGACTCGACTCCACGATAGCACCGCGGGCCGGCCCGTCGACGGGGGCCTTGAGCTCCAGCACCTCCGCCTGGAGCAGAATGGCATCGAGCAGGGCGTCGACGCCATCGCCGGTCTTGGCCGATACCTTGACCAACTGGGTGTCGCCGCCCCAAGCCTCGGTCAGCACATCGTGCTGGGCGAGCTCTTGCACGACCCGGTCCGGATTCGCATCGTGCTTGTCCATCTTGTTGACGGCGACCACGATGGGAACCTCGGATGCCCGGGCGTGTTGGATGGCCTCAACGGTCTGGGGCATGACCCCATCGTCCGCCGCCACCACCAGGATGACGATGTCCGTCACCTCGGCGCCCCGCGCACGCATGGCCGAGAAGGCCGCATGGCCGGGCGTATCCAGGAAGCAGATGACGCCTCGGCTGGTCTCCACGTGATAGGCGCCGATGTGCTGCGTGATGCCGCCGGCCTCGCCAGAGGCGACCTTAGTCCGCCGGATGTAGTCCAGGAGGGAGGTCTTGCCGTGGTCCACGTGGCCCATGATGGTTACCACGGGGGGGCGGGGCCGCGCCTCGGCCTCGGTCAGCTGGGCCTCCGATTCTTCAATCAGTGTATCTTCCGCGGTGCGCTCGTCGGCAGCCACGGCCTTGTGACCCATCTCCTCCACCAGGATCATCGCGGTGTCGCGGTCGATAACCTGGTTGATCGTGACCATCATGCCTTGCTTGAAGAGCGCCTTGATCAAATCGCCGGATTTAATCGACATGCGGCTCGCCAGTTCCCCGACCGATATCGCATCGGGGACCTCTACCTCGCGCACGACCGGCGCGGTGGGCCGCTGGAACAAGTGCTTGTCCTGAAGCTGGGGCTTGGCGCCCTTTTTCCGGCGCTTGGGCAGTCGTCCTCCCCCCGCATCGGCGTCGACCTCCTCGTAATCGCCGCGCGGGACCTCCTGGTCACGGGCACGCAACGAGTCCTTGCGGGCCGCCTTCTTGACCGAGCGCTCTTTCTCGGAGAGGTCCGTGACCTTTTTGGCCGCAGGCGCGCCGCCCTTCTTGGGCTTCGCCGCCTCGGCGCGGCGGCGTGCCGCGAGTTCCCCTTCCTCGCCCGCTTCCACCGCGGGCTCAGTCTCGGGCGTTTCCGCCGAAACCCCCTCCGGGCCGAGGTATGCGGCCTCCTCGGCCTGCCGACGCGCCGCCTCCTCAGCCTCCGCGCGCTTGCGCGCTTCGTCGGCCTCGCGGCGGCGCTCGTGTTCCTCGCGCCGCAGACGCTCCTGCTCTTCCAACTCCGCCAAGCGGCGTGCCTCCTGCTCGGCGCGCAGCGCTTCGAGCTCGCCGCGGCGGCGCCCCTCGCCAGCGACGGTGCCCCCAGGTCCACGCGCGGCCCGCTGGGGCTGGGCCGTCGTCCCAAGTCCGGCCAATGCCGGGCCTTCGGCCGAGACTGTTTCGACCGCCTCCGGTTGCGCCTCCTCACCGCGTTTTACATAGGTGCGCTTACGCCGCACCTCGACGCTCACGGTTTTGGATCGCACCGCCGGGGTCGGGCGCGAGCTTCCTGCCGGCCCGCGGGGAGCGGCGACCGGCTGCCGCAGCTCCGTGACCGACTTGCGCTTCAGGGTCACTCGGCTCGGGCTCGTGCCCGCCTCGGGCTCCGCCCTTCCGTGACTGCGCCGCAGATACCCGAGGAGCTGCAGCTTCTCCTGCTCGGTCAGGGTGGCATCCTCGCCACTGGCACGAATACCTGCCTCGTTGAGTTGGGTGAGAAGCCGCTCGACCGGGACGCCGACCGTGGAGGCGAGTTGTTTGACCGTTACTTCACTCATGCACCAACCTCCTACCGGGTCGCCTCGCCGGACTCCGCAAACCAGGGCTCACGGGCCTTCATGATCAGCCGCGCGGCTCGCTCCTCGTCCATACCCTCAATATCCATCAACTCGTCCACCGACTGCTCGGCCAAGTCTTCCATGCTGGAGACACCCCGCGCGGCAAGCGCCAGCGCCAGGGCCTCATCCATTCCCTCCATACCGAGCAGGTCATCCGACGGCTCTCCGCCAACGACCTCCTCGGAGGCAATGGCGCGGGTCAGCAAGACGTCCTTAGCGCGCTCGCGCAGCTCGTTAATGGTGTCGTCATCCAACTCGGCGATGGACTGCATCTCAGCGAGCGGCACATAGGCCACCTCGTCGACCGTGGAAAAGCCCTCTTCCACCAGGATCGCTGCCAGGTTCTCATCGACTCCGAGCTGGTCCATGAAGCTCTGGACCGAGCGATGCGCCTCCTGCTCGCTCTTGTCGGCGGCCTCTTCCTCGTTCATGACGTTGAGCTCCCAGCCCGTGAGCTGACTGGCCAGCCGCACATTCTGGCCGCCGCGGCCAATGGCCTGAGAGAGGTTCTCGTCCTTGACCGCCACATCCATGCTGCGTGACTCCTCGTCGATGACGATCGAGACCACGTCCGCTGGCGACATGGCGTTGATCACGTATTGGGCCGGGTTATCGTCATACAGGATGATGTCGACCCGCTCGCCGTTGAGTTCGTTTGAGACCGCTTGGACGCGGGAGCCACGCATCCCGACGCAGGCACCCACCGGGTCGATGCGCGGGTCCTTGGTGCGCACGGCGATCTTGGCGCGGGCCCCGGGGTCGCGGGCGGCGCCGAGGATCTGGATCATGCCCTCGCCCACCTCCGGGACCTCCAGCTTGAACAGCTCGATCAGGAGTTCGGGGGCGGTGCGGCTAACGAAGAGTTGGGGCCCTTTGGCCTCGGCGCGGACGTCAAACAGATAGCCACGCAGCCGGTCGCCTACGCGCACCGACTCGCGCGGGATCACGTGGTCCCGGGGGACCAGGGCCTCGGCGTTGTTGCCGAGATCGAGCAGGATGGTGCCCCGATCCGCCTTCTTGACGATGCCAGTCACCAGCTCGCCCTTGCGGTGCATGTACGCATCGACGATCTTGGCCCGCTCGGCCTCGCGCACCTTCTGCACAATCACCTGCTTCGCGGTCTGCGCAGCGATGCGACCAAACAACTCGGAGTCGATCTCCTCTTCCATGAAGCCACCCGCCCCGAGGCCGGGCTCCAGGATCTGGGCGGCGGACAGGGTGATCTGGCGCTCCGGGGCCTCGAGCACCCCTTCCTCCGGGTCCTCCACGACCTCCCAGCGACGGAAGCTTCGATAGTCTCCGGTCTTACGGTCGATGGCGACCCGCACCTCGATCTCGCCACCGTGCTTCTTGCGCGTCGCGGTCGCCAGCGCAGACTCGATGGCCTCGAAGATCACGTCCTCGGGGACATCTTTCTCATTGGATACGGCCTCAACGACCAGCAGGATCTCTTTGCTCATACCTACGCTTTACTCGGAAACGCTATCTCGTGACGATTCGGCCATGTTTAGCGCCGGCCACGGCGGGGCACGTCAGAATTCAGGAACCAGGCGGGCGGACTCCACCGCCCCGAGCGGGATCTCCCATTCCCGTCCGTCCGCCTCCAGCCGAATGATGCCTTGGTCCCCGCCTTGGAGGATTCCGTCCAGATTCCGCCGGCCCTCGATCTTCTCGGCCAGCCGAAGCTTGACCCGGTGTCCACGGAAGCGCGAGAAGTGCTCGGGGAAGACCAGCGGACGGTCCAGTCCCGGCGAAGACACCTCGAGGTCATACCGGCCCGAGAGCGGGTCCTCCACGTCGAGCACGCCGCTCAACTGGTGACTCACGGCGGCACAATCATCCAGGGTGATGCCGTCCTCGCGGTCGATATAGACCCTCAGGGTCGAGGCACCGCCGCCGCGCCGGAAATGCTCCACGCCGACCAGCTCGTAGCCCATGGGTTCAACGACGCGCCGGGCCAATCGGGTCAAAGTGCTGTCAAGTAGCTCCATCACCGGTCACGCAAAAACGAAAAATGGGCCAGCGGCCCACTCTCTTGCCGGGCCGCTTCTCCCGCCAAGGCGGGTGCGGTCCACATCGTGAGATACAAAAAAGCCCCGAAGACGGGGCCGATGACGGGGTCTCCTGCGGAAGGGTCTTCCCTAAGGGAACCCACCTGCTACGGAAACCAAGGTCCGTCATCCCTGAGCCAAAGGAGTTTAGGTGGTCTGCTGTGATTGCGCAAGGCCGAAGCCAGGCTATTGGCCAGCCAGCCAGTCGGCAATTGCCTTGAGCTCCTCGTCGGTCACTTGGCTGACGGTCGCTCGCATGGCGGCGCTCATGCCGTTGGTGCGTTTGCCGTCGCGGATATCACGCATCTGCGGGTACAGATATGCGGCGTTCTGCCCCCCGAGTCGCGGGTACAGCGGGATCGCGGGATACCGCCCGCGCTGGCCGTGGCAACCGTCGCAGTGTCGGGCAAAGTAAAACGCCTCGCCACCCCCCGTGGCGGCTGAGCCCGACCCCGTCACGCTCAATATGGCAGCCAGAGCGGCAAAAGGCAGCAAGCGCGCGCAAGAGAGATACGCGTTAGGATTGGATCTGCTCATCGCTCATTCCTAAGGCCGGCGTCCTTGGCTCACCTTCCCCAGTCTCTTCCGAATGATCGGCCACGGATCCCATAGCCGCACACCGCAGGAACTCGCGGTCGATCGAACCTGCGAGCTCCTGCGTCAGGTCTCCGACGGGCTGGATATCCGGATGCCCGTGGCGGAAATCCGATTCGACCTCCGGGGGCGGACCGCCGGCCAAGTCCGATTTTGCCGGGGGCAGCCCTGGGTGATCCGCTACAACCCAGTCCTGCTCCGCGAGAACACGGATGACTTCCTGACCCAGACGGTCCCCCATGAGGTGGCACACTTGATCGCCTTCGCCTGCCACGGACCGCGCATCCGTCCCCATGGACCCGAGTGGCGGGCGGTCATGAAATACCTCGGGGCCGAGCCCCAGCGCTGTCACCGTTTTGACGTCACCGGGGTGGCGTCCAGACGATTGCGTGAATTCGAATATCACTGCGGATGCCGAAACCATGTGCTTAGCAGCATCCGGCATAATCGGGTGTTGGCCGGCTATACCTATCTGTGCCGACGTTGCTCCGCGCCCCTGCGCCCGGGACTACAACCGGACTCGGCCGCACGTCCAGCCCCAAGGGTGGGGCCAGCGGATTAAACCAGGGCCCGATTCGGTACCGCTCGGATCATCGCGGCAGATAACCGCCTGGCACTTGCCCATATCCTGGAGAGTTCGGCGCGTGCCCAGGGTAGCCGGGTGTCACCATGCGACCCCAGTTCTGACGCATCTGCTCTTGCGCCGCACGCTGCATGGCCTCGTACTCGGCGAGGATGCGCCGGCGCCGCGCTTCCATGGTCTCCTCGCCCGGGCTGGTGCCGGGCGGCAACGCCGAGACCGGCCCGGTCGCCGCGCCGGCGCCTTCCGGTGTAGCAATCGGTACCGGCACGGTGGGCGCTCTTCCGGGAGCAGGCTCCTTCGCGGGAGCAACCGCTGGGGCAGCCGAGACGGGTGCAGTGGCCGGTACCGAACTCGGGGCCGCGGCGGACGGACCCTGGGCCTCGGGGCCCGGTGGCTGGCCCAGATCCCGCGGCATCTTCGGCGGGGTTGCGTCCTTAATCCCCTCCGGGGGACTCTGAGCGGTCCATGCCGGCATCGGCTCGGTCTCTCCCGGCGCAGACCCAGCAGCGCCATTGGAGTCGGGAGCGGCGCTCATCAGGCCGCTTGCGAAGGCGGCCGACTCAGCCGCTTGCACAGGCGCAGGAGTCGGCTCGGGCTCTGACGCGGCCTGGCCCGTCGGCGCCGCTGGGGGCGCCGCGGGTCCAGAGGTTTCGGCCGCCCCCCCCGTCGTGACTGTGCCGATAGGGGCGAGCGTGGTTGTCGCCACCGGGGGGGTAGCTGTGCTATCCCCCGACTCGCCTATGTGGCGCTTGACGGAGCCGAGGTAGAGCACGCCGAAGGCGATCACCAGGCCCCAGAGCACCAATTTCGGCCACCATCCGAGACCGGCATTCGCGGTTGAAACCTCTGCTGTCGACATGGATCAGTCTCCTACATCGGATGGAAATGGACGGAGCGCATTTCGGCGGGCGCCGCGGGCGAACAACCCGCGGTCAGGGCGGTCAGGATCTTCTCGACCAAACCGACACAGTGGTGTAAATGCTCGTCGATCTCGGCCATGTCGATGGCGCCCACGCCCTTGCCAGCGGCCCAGTTCACCACGAATGCCAGGCAGGCATAACGCAGACCCAACTCCCGAGCCAGCGCCGCCTCCGGCATTCCAGTCATGCCGACCAGATGGCAGCCATCCCGCTCCAATCGAGCAATCTCGGCCGCTGTTTCCAAGCGGGGTCCTTGGGTGGCCCCATAGGTGGCCTTGTCTGAGACCGCAACCCCGGCTTGTGCGCAGGCGGCGAGCAGTTCGGCGCGCAGCTGCGGGCAGTAGGGTTCGGTGAAATCGACGTGCTGGACCCCGGCGGTGTCGCCCTCATAGAACGTGTGATCGCGCCCGTAGGTGTAGTCGATCAGCTGATCGGGCACCGCGAAGCCACGGGGTGCAAAGGCGCCGGCAATCCCCCCCACCGCTGCTAGTCCCAGGACACGCTCGGCCCCGAGCTCCCTAAGAGCCCACAGGTTGGCCCGGTAGTTTACGCGGTGGGGAGGCAGCCCATGTTGTTCGCCGTGGCGGGGCAAGAACAGGACTTCCGTCCCGTTCAAGCGTCCACGCCGAACCGGGGCCGAGGCGGGACCATAGGGCGTCAAAAGCGCGGCCTCCGACAACGGCTCCAGCGCACCCAGACGGTCGAAACCCGTGCCACCAATGATTGCGAGGAGACCCATGCGCCCGCCGACATGCCCAATCGGGCGCTAAGTCTACCCCAGTGCAGGGGCAAACAAAAAAAACCGGCGGACCCATGGACGGGGTCCGCCGGTCTACCTCAGCAGGGATTCGCGCAGCGTGCGGGGGCTCGCGCCCTCTTCTTGTTTCCGCCTAGTGGCGGGCCTCCTGAAACATGCCGATCTCCACTAGCTTCGGGAACAGGACCTGTTCTTCGCGCTCGATGCGATGGGCGACCATATCGAAGACCTCATGGGTCTCACTCAGGAATTCATCCGTGAAGTTGAAGTCGCAGTTCTTCAGCCAGTGCTTGTGGTAGTCGTCGAAGGTCTTGCGCAGCGGCTTCTCGCCGCTGATGAACCCCCAAGCGATGGATTTGACCTTCGGGTCCTCGTGGATCAGCAGACTTGGGTAGAGGCTGCGGTCCTCTTCCGCCAGGTGAGCGCGCACCTTCTCGGCCAGATCACACAGCAGCTCGTAGGCGGTCTTGGCATTGGGCCGGATTCGAAGCTGCTCCATCGTGAGTATCGAGCGCAGATCGTCGATCATCTGGCGCAACTCGGCGTGCGTGCCGCGGTAGCTGTCTAGGGTATGCATAAACCATCCTCCTCGTTGTCACTTCACGGCCGCCGGCTATTTACGATCTACGCGCGAGGGATTTGCCGGCCGCTCTCGTCAGGCCTTACTCGATCGGTCGGGGCGCGCGTAATCATGTGCCGGAGGTGTAAACCAAAATTCGCCAATCGTCAAAAGGCCCATAATTATATTGCTGTTTTAGCGTTTTCCGATGGACCCTTCCTGTCACACGTCGCGTTCCGCCACTGCAAAGATACCCGCCGCGTTTCGGAAGTAACCCTTGTAATCCAGCCCATAACCGAACAAGTAGCGGTCTGGAACTTCCAAGCCCACAAAATCTGCCTCTCGGCGGTGGGGGCGACGCTTGGCCACGAGCACCGCGGTGTGCACACCCGCCGCACCGTCCTCCTCGCAGGCTTGAGCGACCGCGTCCAGGGTGACGCCCTCATCCAGGATGTCATCAACGATTAGCACCTGCTCGCCTCGGATGGAATCCGACGGACGGTAGCGCCAAACGAGCTCTCCGCCCCGTGTTCCGCCCCGGTAGCGGGTGGCATGCACGTAATCCAGCCGCAATTGAAAGGGTAATCGCGGCAACAGGAGCCCGGTGGCGATCACCCCGCCCGATAGGACGCAGAGGACCAGCGGGTCCTTACCCCCCAGCCGGGCGGTGATCGCTTCGGCCATCCGGTCGATGGCCTCGTTCATGGCCCCGGGGGTGACCAATAACTCGGCGCGGGCTGCAATGGCCTCATAGGTCTCAGGCGCGATCTTCCTCAAGTGCGGGCCTCCGGGTCCGTAGGGTCGTCAAGGGCAAGATCCAGGGTCTCGAGCGACTCAAGCAGCGCAACCTGTTGGACGGCCTTCTGCCAACGCGGATCCTCGTGGAGGCGGATGCGCTCAAGGTGGCCGCGGCCGTGCATACGCAAGAGGCGAAACTGTGCCGCGGGTTGGCTGTAGCCGTGGAAGGCATCGACGATCTCCAGGGCCGCCGCGCGATTGTTGCAGATCAGGAGCATATCGCAGCCTGCTCGGGCCGCTACTTGGGCGCGCCCGACATAATCGCCCCCGACCCCTGCAGCGGCCATGTTGAGATCGTCGCTGAAGATGACTCCCTGAAAGCCCAACCGGCCTCGCAGCACCTCCTGGAGCCAGAGTCGGGAGAAGCCGGCCGGCTCAGGGGCAACGCGCGGGTAGAGCACATGGGCGGGCATCACGGCCTCGAGCCCCTGATCGATCAGCCGCGCGAAGGGCACCAGGTCATCGGCCAGCAGGTCCGCAAGTGTCCGGCCGTCCACGGGCAGCGCGCTGTGGGAATCCGCCTCGACACCGCCGTGGCCGGGAAAATGTTTCCCGACAGCCGCCATACCAGCCAGGCGAGCGCCCTCGACCCAAGCGGAGCCCAGCGCTACCACCTGCCGCGCCCCGGGGCCGAAGCCTCGGTCACCGATGACCTGGCTGATCCCCCGGTCCAGGTCCAGCACCGGGGCGAAGCTGAAATCCACGCCCACCGCCAACAGCTCCGCGGCCATCAGCCAGGCCACGGCCGCGGAGGCCGAGCGGGCATGGCGCGGATCGCGCGCATACAGGGCGCCGAAGCGTCCTGCCGGTGGGAGTCGGGTGAAGCCATCGCGGAAGCGCTGGACCCGGCCGCCCTCCTGGTCCACGCCGATCAGCAGCCGCGGATCGCGCAGTGCGTGGATCGCCGCAGTCAGCTCCTCGACCTGATTGGGGGAGTGAAAGTTGCGCGCAAACAGGATGACCCCGCCCACCGCGGGGTGGCGCAGCAGGTCCCGGTCTTCGGCGGTGAGCTCAATTCCTGCCAGGTCCACCATGATGGGCCCTAGGGACATGGCTCGGTCTCCACGGGGTCAGCACGCAACGCCAGGCGCCATTCGAGCCGCTGAATGCACGCTGGCATGGGTCGCCCCTCATATCGCAGCCAGCCCGGAATGGGCTTGGCCTCTGGCCGCGGCTTTTAGCACAGCGGGGCGATGCTGTCTGCGCCGGCCGCGCCGTTAGGCGCCCCGAGCACGCACGTCCATCCAGTCCCGCAGGGCGTCCCCCAGAAGGTTGACAGAGAGGACCACCAACAGGAGCGCCATCCCCGGCGCAATGACCAGGTGGGGCGCGACCAGGAGGTAAGACACCCCATCGCGCACCAGACTGCCCCAGGAGGCGTCGGGCGGCTGCACACCGAGACCGAGGAAGGACAGCCCTGCCTCCGCTACCACGGCCCCCGCCACACCAAAGGTGGCCTCTACGATCAGGGGCGCCAGGGCTAATGGGATGAGATGTCGCAGCAGGATAGCCGCAGGGGCGCGACCCAGGGCTCGGGCCGCCGCCACGTGGTCGCGCCGAGCAAGGGCGAGCACCTGGGCGCGGGCGAGCCGGGCGTACCCCACCCAGCCCACCGCTGCCAGGGCGACGATCAGGTTACCGATCCCGGGACCCAATACCCCAGCAAGGGCGATCGCCAACAGGATCCCAGGAAAGGCCAAGAAAATGTCCATAACCCTCACCAGGATCAGATCCGCCCACCCCCCCGCGAATCCCGCCACCCCGCCGACCAGGGTGCCTAACATGGCGCTGACGGCGACGACACCGACCCCGACGACCAGGGAGGTCCGAGCCCCCACCAGCAGGCGGTCGAGGACAGGGCGGCCCAGGTCGTCATTGCCCAGTAGCGAATGCTGCCCCGGCGGGGCAAGAATCGCGGGCAGCTCCACCCGATTCGGCTCAAGCCCAGCCAGCGGCGCCAGTAGGGCGGTCAGCGCCCACAGGACGAGGATCGATGTGGGGAGCCACAACCGGGCCCTCGCAAAAGATCGGTGGCAAACCGGGAACACGGAAGCATGCTAGCGCAATCAGAGCGGCTGATGGACGCCCCGGGCCGAAGCGGCCTTTGTTAGGGCACCGGCTCGGCCCGACTCATCTCCATACGGACGCCGAGTGGGCCTCGGGGCACCCAGAGATCCACGACCCCGCCGCCTCGCCTGACGCGGACTGCCACCAACTCACCGCTCTCGCCTTCGGTGGTGGCGTCCCGGAGCTCGGCGAAGCCGAAAACCCGCTCCCCAGCGTAGGATTCGACCAGGTCTCCCGGCCGGAGCCCAGCGCCCTCCGCCGCTGAGCCCTGGATCACGGCCGCGACGGCGACCCGGTTGTCCCCTCCGGTGTTGTAGAGATAGCGATCCCAAGCCGTGTCGCCGATCTCCTCCCGCACCGAGCGATCCTCACCCGCGAGCTGATTCAGCTCGTCGCGATAACGATCGCTCCCGATCCACCCCTCGCGCACCGCCAGATCCCGCAGATTGAGCCGGTCGAGCTCGAGCCGGCTCTCGCGCCATAAAATGTCATCGGCCAGCGCAGGATCCACCCCGGCCGCGACCATGGCCTTGCGCCGCTCGTCCGGCGTGCTCGGGGACTGCGGGCGGTCCGGTCGTCCAGCCCGGTCCAGGTCCGCCAGGGTCCGCTCCAGCTTCCCGAGCCGCGCCTGGAGATCGGCGATGCGCACCTCCGCCGAGCGCCAGGCGGCGAGGGCGGACTCGATACGCGGGTCCGCGGGCTGGGTATCCAACACCGGCGCAGGGGACTCGGCCGTCGCGCTTTCGATCGACCCGCCGTTGGAGCCGGGTTCCCCGCCGACCCCAAGGACCGAAGCCGGAACGGTCTCTGAAATGGACTCGGCGGCGGGCGCTTGATCCATGTGGAGTTCCGGTGCGCCCCGGTCACCGAAGGCCAGGGCGCCGAACAGGGTGCCGGCGAGAAAACCGAGAACGGGCAGAATCAAAACGGGTTTCATCATGGCCTGAGATGGTTCAGTATCCAGATCACGTGGGGAGTCCTGTGCAGATAAGAGGCCGCGTTGGGCCATTGCGACAGTGCGATCGGCGAGCCGTTCCGCCCTGTGGCCTCGTGATGGCGGACTCGGGCCGCGTTGGGAGCGCATTGGTTTTCCCCGTCGAGCCCCGATCTAGCCCGCAATGGATCCTGGCAGACCTGCCGGATCGCTCGATATTTCAAGCTCCACAACCGGTTAGACACGACGAATGAACTCCAAAAACTTCAATATCCTGCTTTGGGTTGCCGTCACCCTTTGGCTGGTGATGATGCTGCGTAGCCTGAGCGGCCCGGAGCAAATCGAGGCACGAAACCTGAGCTACAGCCAGTTCCTCTCCGAGCTCTCCGACGGGGCCATCCAAGAGGTACGAATCCAGGACCAAACCATCAAGGGACTGCGCACCGACGGCTCCCGGTTCGAGACCTACAACCCGGGTGACCCAGGCCTGGTGGGTGATTTGCTCAAGAATGGCGTCACCATCCGCGCCGAGCCTCCACCGGAGCCGAGCCTCCTTACGCAGATCCTGGTGGCATGGCTGCCCTTCCTGGTCCTGATCGGGGTCTGGATCTGGTTCATGCGCCGCAGTGCCAGCGGGAGCGGCCCTGGAGGTATCTTCAATTTCGGGAAGAGTCGGGCCCGCCAGCACGCGGAGGGAGAGGTCAAGGTCACCCTGCGCGACGTGGCCGGCGTCGACGAGGCAAAGGAGGAAGTTGCCGAGCTCGTGGACTTCCTTCGCAACCCCCAGAAGTTCTCCAGCCTCGGCGGGCGCATCCCACGGGGCGTGCTGATGGTCGGCCCCCCCGGCACCGGCAAGACCCTGCTCGCACGCGCAATCGCCGGTGAGGCCAAGGTACCCTTTTACAGCATTTCGGGTTCGGACTTCGTTGAGATGTTCGTGGGCGTCGGTGCCTCGCGGGTTCGAGACCTGTTCGAACAGGCCAAGAAGAGCGCCCCCTGCATCATCTTCATCGATGAGATCGACGCAGTCGGAAGGCGCCGCGGAGCCGGTTTGGGCGGCGGTCACGACGAGCGCGAGCAAACCCTGAACCAGCTCCTGGTCGAGATGGACGGTTTCGCCGGCAACGAGGGCATCATCGTCATTGCCGCCACCAACCGGGCGGACGTGCTCGACCCCGCCCTGCTGCGGCCCGGACGCTTCGACCGCCAGGTGGTGGTCGGGCTTCCCGATCTGACCGGTCGCGCCGCCATCCTGGAGGTGCACATGCGCAAGGTGCCCCTCGCGGACGACGTGGATGCACGGACCATCGCACGGGGCACCCCCGGCTTTTCGGGCGCCGACCTCGCCAACCTAGTAAACGAGGCGGCGCTTTTCGCCGCACGCGCAGGGCTTGCCTCCGTCACCATGGAGATGTTCGAGAAGGCCAAGGACAAGATCATGATGGGTGCCGAGCGGCGCAGCATGGTGATGTCCGAGTCGGAGAAAAAGCTCACCGCCTATCACGAGGCCGGCCATGCGATCGTGGGGCGCCTGGTGCCCGAGCATGACCCGGTGCACAAGATCAGCATCATCCCGCGCGGCCGGGCCCTCGGCGTGACCCTGTTCCTGCCCGAGCGGGACCGTTACAGCATGAGCAAACGCCAGTTGGAGAGCCAGATCTCGAGCCTCTTCGGGGGGCGTCTCGCGGAGGAGCTGATCTTCGGACCCGAGCACGTGACCACGGGCGCCTCGAACGACATCGAGCGTGCCACCGAGATCGCACGAAAGATGGTGACCCGATTCGGGCTCTCCGACAATCTGGGCCCGCTGGCTTACGGGGATGAAGAGGGCGAGGTCTTCCTCGGGCACTCGGTGACCCAGCAGCGCCAGGTCTCCCCCGAAACCGCCCAGGCAATCGACCAGTCGGTGCGCGTGATCATCGACCGCAACTATGAGCGCGCCAAGCGACTGCTGGTTGACAACATGGACAAACTCCACGCCATGGCGGATGCCCTGCTGCGTTACGAGACGATCGACCACGGCCAGATCGACGACATCATGTCCGGCCGCCCGGCACGGGAGCCGGATGGCGAAGCCGACCGCTCGGCCTCCAAGCCCGGGACCGGCGGCGCCCCAAGCGGCGGCAAGCCGCGCCAGGAGCCCCCCGTGGTCGGGGGCGCTGTGGGCGGGGTGTGACGGAGGTCCCGCAATAAAACCCCTCAACCGAAAGGCCCGACGGGAAACCGTCCGGCCTTTCGGCCTGTTGAGAAAGCCCCTCCCCGCCGCCGAACACGAGGGGGTGAGACCCACCTAGCGCGGCGCGGGAGCTGGCGCCGGCACCGCGGGCAGCCCAGCGGGTCCCTGGGCTTCGCGCGGGATAAGGGGGGCACCTTCCGGAACCGGTTCCATGCGCTGCAGGCTGGAACGTCGCTCGTTCCTGGCCGAGCGCCCGGCCAGAGAGCCGGCGATGGCCTCCAAACGGCCGTCGAGCAAGACCTTCCAGCCGGTGCCATACGGAAGCAGGGACACCACCTCCAGCCGCTCCGGTGCATCTGCCCCGCTGCCCGCGCCAAGCCGCACCAGTACGTGCAGCCGCTCCCCCTCCGGAACCACACCAATCGCGGTCAGCGCGCCGAAGCGGGGGGCCGCGTTCGGGTCGCGAGCCGAGACCACCCGCGCGAAGCGGCCCATGAAGTCCGCGGGATCGGCAGACCTGGCTGCGGAGAGGCTCGCCTCGCGCCCGAAAGTGGCATTCAGAAGGTTGCGGGCACCGCGGGCGCCCTCAGCGTCGAACGCGGGCAGCACCAGGTTCTTGAAGCGCTCCAGGGCCTCCGGGTGCAGATATGCCGGTGCGGCGCTGAAGCCGCCGTCCTTCAAGGCGTTCAAGTAGGCGGTGGCCGCCTCTGTTGCGGCCTTGGCGTCCGACTCGCTGACACCCGATTTGCGACAGGGCGACTGGGCGGAAGCCTCGCCAGCCGGCTGGGTCGCGCCCTTGGCGCCGGTTCCCTCCGCGGCCGGCTTCAGCGTGGACGTATCGGGCTCCGCGCCCATCGCCAAGGTGGGCAACAACAGCGCGATCCCGAGCAGGGACTTGGAGGCTCTCATCATCTTCCTCACTCTCCAGTGGTTTCGATCCAGCACCCATTCTATCCCGCCTATCTCGCCGGGGCGGCTCTTCCAGAGCCGGGGATCAGGTGCCGCGGGGGCGCGGTCGCTTTAGCATAGACTCCCGCCTTGTCCCGATCGGAGTCTCCCATGAAGCGGCCCCTGGTCCTCGCCTCCACCTCCCCCTTTCGCCGGGCGCTTCTAGAGCGGCTCGGACTGCCCTTCACCACCGCTGCGCCAGAGGTCAACGAGACCCGCCTGCCCGGCGAGCCACCCCAAGTCCTCGTGCTGCGTCTCGCCGAGGCCAAGGCCCGGGCGGTCGCCCCGGTCCACCCCGGCGCCCTGATCATCGGTTCCGATCAGGTTGCCTGCATCGACGACCAGGTCCTGGGCAAGCCGGGCGACCGAGACCAAGCCATCGCGCAGCTGCAGCGCGCCTCGGGGCGAGCCGTGGTTTTTCAGACTGGGCTCTGTCTGCTCAACACAATGACGGGGCGCGCTCAGACCCTAGTGGAGCCCTTCCGAGTCCACTTCCGCCCCCTCACAGTGGAACGTATCGAGGGCTATCTGGACCGGGAGCGGCCTTACAACTGCGCTGGAAGCTTCAAATCCGAGGGACTCGGGATCGCCTTGTTCGAACGCTTAGAGGGTGACGACCCCAGCGCGCTCGTCGGACTGCCCCTGATCCGCCTGGTCACGCTCCTCGAATCCGAGGGACTCGACCCGCTGCTGACCTGAAAACGGTCCGAGACGCGACAACGAATCTGTGACGCCCCCAGATTGCGCCTTGGGGTAAGTCTGGGCCATCATCGCGGCTTCTGTTCTGGTTCGCGGCAAGAGCCACTAGGCCACCTCCGGGGGGGGGGGAGATGAACGAAGCTCATTCGAATCCTTGGTACGAGGAGCGCGCTCGTGCGCGCGCGCTTAATGGGAGGCAAAGCCAGGTCTTGGCGCTTCTCGGGGTCCTCGCGGCGATCCTGGCCCTGAGCGGCTGCGGCGGGGGAAGCGAGACCACGCGCGAGTCCCGAGTCGACTACGGGTCCTCCGAGATCTTTCCCGTACCCCCGGAAATCCAGCCCAACGTGGATTTCTGGCGGCACGTCTACGGTGTCTGGAGCCGTGGCCAGGTCGCCTTCCACGACGACGAGTACATGGGCGTGGTCTACGAGGTGGCTCGGCTGCCCGGTCCCATACACGACGGCTATACGGGCTACCAGAAGGATTGGGTTCGCAGCCGAACAAGCTACTACAAGGATCGACTCAGGGCCCTTGAGCGCCGCGTTGCGAGCCGCGAATCGCTGAGTCCGGCGGACAAGGAGCTTCTCGCCAAGTTCGAGAAGGCGGGCGGGACCCATGCCATCTACGGCGCCGCCGACCGGGTGCGCAGCCAACGCGGCCTGCGTGAGCGCTTCCGGCGCGGGGTGGAGATCAGCGGCCGGTACGATCAGACCTTCCGGGAAGCCATGCGCGCCTACGGTGTGCCGGAAGACCTGGCCTACCTGCCCCACGTGGAGTCGTCCTTCCAGACCAATGCCCGCTCCAGTGTCGGCGCGGCGGGCGTGTGGCAATTCATGCCCAGCACGGGGCGTCTCTATGCCATGAATGTGAACGGCACCGTGGACGAGCGCCTCGATCCGATTCTCTGCGCCGATGGCGCCGCCCGCTACTTGTCCGACGCCTACCGCAAGCTACACAGCTGGCCGCTAGCAATCACCTCATACAACCACGGCGTAGGCGGCATGGCCAATGCGAAGGCCCAGTATGGCAACAACATCGGACGCATCGTCAAGGACTATGACGGCCGGTCCTTCAAGTTCGCATCCCGCAACTTCTATTCCGAGTTCATTGCCGCCCGTGAGGTGGCTCGCAACGCCCCCCGCTACTTTCCTGAAGGCGTGCACTATGAATCCCCTTGGCCCCATGACCGCATCGTGCTGCGAGGCAGCATGCCGGCCGACCACGTGGCCCATCACTACGGGGTCTCCACCGGGACCCTCGCGAAGCTGAACTTGCACTGGCGCGACCCAGCCGTGAACGGTCGCGCGCTCCTGCCGAGCGGCTCCACCGTCTGGCTCCCGGCGGGCAGCACGCGCCGCATCGCCAGCCAACCACCGCCCTACAATCCACCGGTGATGGTCGCACGCAGCGAACCCAAGCGCACGAGTGTCCCGCCGACACCCAGGCCCGAGCCTGCGATAGCGCGGGTGGAGCCGCGCAGGCCGACCGCCTCAAAGCCAGAAAAGGTCGTGCGTGTGGCCGCGACGTCTGCCAAGTCCAAAGGCAAGGTGATCAAGGTATCCTCCGTTTCGGCGCCCAAATATCACGTGGTGAAGCCCCAGGAGACCCTCTACCGGGTCGCCACCCTCAACGGCATCTCGGTCGAGCAGCTGCGCAAGCTCAACAAGCTGGGCCCAAACGACAACAATATCCGCCCCGGGCAAAAGCTCAAGGTGGGGATCTGAGGGGTTGCCTCGGGCCCGGCGGACGCGCGCCGGGCAATGTCGCTTGAGGCCGGAAAACATGCCCCCTCTGCCTCCTGACTCGGGCCCCCAAGCCGCTCGCGGCGCGGGTGCCGGGAGCCGGTTCCGTGGGTATGCGCTGATTCCCGTCTATCGGACCGTGACCCCGGCACAGCGCGCCGAGGCCATTGCCTTCTGGTTCGACCACCGGGCCGTGAGCGAGTCCTGCATCGCGGAGCGTCGCAGCCACGAGTTGGTCTACATGGCCCGCTCGCCGGACGGACGACTCGCGGGCCTCACCACCGTCAGCCTCGGGCGGCGCACCCAGGACGGGCGCAACATCTACGACTTCCGGATCTTCGTCGCGCCCACCGACCGCGTCCCCTACTTGGCGCGCGAGCTCACCAACCGCAGCCGTGACCTGCTCCGGGATGACAGCCGCACGACGCCGGCCGCGGGAATGCGACTGGTGGCAGACCACCCCAAGCTGGCACGGCCCGGCATTCGCCGCTATCTGGAACGCCATGGTTATGTGCATCGCGGGCAGAATCGCCACGGGCGTGACCTGTGGTTCGTGCCCTTCGGTTAGACAGGTGAACGAGCCACGTTTGGCGAAGCTTGTATCATGCCCATTCGCCGCTGCTTGTCAGCAACGGCTTGAACACACCTTATCCACCGTGGAGAACCGGAAAGACAATGCGTGAATCCAAAATCACTCTGAGCAGAGAAATCGGTGAACGGCTGCGCGGCGCACGCAAAGGCGCTAGCCTTTCATTGAGCCAATTGGCGGAGCGTACCGAGGGTCGGCTCTCGAAGTCTCGCATCAGTAATTACGAGCAGGGTCTCCGGCGCATGGGCGTCGAGGAGGCGCGCGAGCTGGCGACGGCGCTCGGGACCGTCTCGCCGGGCCATCTGCTCTGTCTGGACGATCCGTGGAACCTCGACACCGATGAGATCGACATCCTGAATCGCTACCGCGCCGCAGACGACCGCGGCCGAGCGTTCCTGCGGGATGCTGCCGGAACGCTGCACCAGCCAGAGGGCGGGCAGGACTGAGGCTTGGTGCGTCCGGCAACCCACGCCCTCCCTCAACGGGTTCCCGGTACCCGATGATTCAATGCCTGCGGCCAAGCGAAAAAGCGTCTCACTGGTTCTCGGCAGCGGCGGGGCCCGTGGCCTCGCGCATATCGGCGTCATCCAATGGCTAGAGGAGCAGGGTTACCGCATCGAGTCCATCGCCGGGGCGTCCATGGGCGCGCTGGTGGGCGGCATCCATGCCGCCGGCGAGCTCGATACGTACCAGGACTGGGTGTGCGCCCTGCACCGCACCGACGTGTTGCGGTTCCTGGACCTGGCGTTTCACTCCGCCGGCCTGATCAAGGGCGACCGCATCATGGACACCCTCAGGCGAATGGTCGGGGAGCACGCGATCGAGGACCTGCCCATCGCCTTCACGGCGGTCGCCACGGACATCGACCGTCAGCGCGAGGTCTGGATCTCTGAAGGCCCATTATTCGATGCCATCCGCGCCTCCATCGCCGTACCCACCATCTTCACACCCCATGAATACATGGGCCTGACCTTGCTCGACGGGGGACTCCTGAATCCATTGCCCATCGCGCCGACCTTTCGGGACTTCACCGACCTTACCATCGCCGTGAACCTGAACGCCGTGGCGAGCGTGCCTTCGCCGACGCAGAAACCCGAGCCCACCCCAGCCGCGGGGAACAGCGAGGATGACATCCGCTCGCGCATTCTGCAGTTTCTCGACAGTATCGGTGAGAACCTGATGCCGCGCGGAGACGGAAGCGAACTTGGCATGTTTGAGCTCGTCAGCCGCTCATTCGAGACCATGCAGAACGCGATCAGCGCTATGAAGCTCGCCGCCTATATGCCCGACGTCGTCGTCCAGGTGCCGCGCGATGCCTGCGCCGCCCACGAATTCCATCGTGCCAGGGAGCTCATCGCCCTCGGCCATCGCCTCACCGACAAGGCGATGTGCAACCGCCACTGACGACGCTCCGTCGAGACGACGAATCGCCCGGTACGCACCCCTGCCCGAGCGCAAGCCGGGAGAAAGCGAATCGGGGCATGGGCGCCGACAAAGGTCCCTGCGGCCTCAACCCATGTTCACCCCGTCGCCGGCGAGCGGGCCCGGTCTGGGTTCAGGTATAGTCCAGCGCCGATGCCCTCAGCCGACGTCCAATTCATGCCGATCACCCCCCTCGCCGAGTTGCTCGCCTCCATCGACTTCGCCTGGCGCCGGGAACCGCCCGCTCAGAATTCCCCGACCAACATCCAGTGGCGCGCGGGCGCCTGCGATCGGGATTCAATCCTTTTTTTCCAGCGCTTCGACGATGGGCGAAGCGATGGGGAGCTCTATCGCCGTTACCTGGCGGACAGCCCGTTCGCGGTGCTGGTCACCAACCGCAGGCTCGACTGCTTCGATGCCTTGGGGGAAAAAGCGATCTATGTCACCCGCCCCGGCGACTGGACGGAGGTACTGCGGCGCTTCTGCGACCTGGTCTACCCTTTGGCTCCGGGGGCGCTGCGCTTCATCGGCGTCACCGGCACCAACGGAAAGACCACCACCGTTAAGTACCTGGAGTCCATGCTCGCGGCCCAGGGACGGCGTGTCCTGTCCATCGGCACACTGGGGCTCTTCCGCAACGGCGAGCCCCTGCTGGAGACCGGCTTCACCTCCCCGCCCCAGATCGAGCTGCGCCGGCTGCTGCATGCGGAGCAAGACCACAGCGACATCGTGGCCATGGAGGTCAGCAGCCACGCACTGGACCAAGGGCGAGTTCACGGCATCCCGTTCGAGAACGCCGGATGGACCAACTTCACCCAGGACCACCTGGACTACCACCGGGATGAGGCCTCCTACTTCGCCGCCAAGGCAGGCATCCTGGACCTGATCCAAGAAGGAGGGCTGCTCTATTGCACCAGCGAGGCGGTGGCGGAACGGCTACGCAGACTGGGCGATCCGCACGTCCCCATCGAGGTTCTCGGACCGGCGCGACTTTACCCCGAGGCAATCGCGGCCCAGCCCTTTCTGGCCCTCAGGCACAACCGCGAGAACTATGCGCTCGCCGCTGCCCTCGCGGACGGCATCCTGGGTCCGGGACCACGGGAAGACTGGAGGCACCTCCAAGCCGTGGACGGACGCTTCGAGTGCCGGAACGTCGGCAACCGCACCCTGGTCATCGACTTCGCCCACACACCGGACGCCCTCGAGACCATCCTGACGGCCATCCGCGGTGGCTTCCCCGGGTCCCGAATCGTGACCCTGTTCGGCTGCGGCGGCGACCGGGACCGGGGCAAACGCCCGCTCATGGGAGCGGTGGTGGCACAGCACAGCGACCATGTCATCGTCACCTCCGACAACCCCCGCACCGAGGACCCGGAGCGGATCATCGCCGACATCCTCGCCGGCATTCCGTACGGGCAGCCCGAGGTCGTGGTGGAGCGACCAGCGGCCGTCGCGCGTCTGTTCGACCTGCTGGAGAGCCGACCACCAGCGGAGCACTGGGTGGCCTTGATCGCGGGCAAGGGCCACGAGCGTTACATCGACCGCGACGGCCGCAAGACCTATTACAGCGACCAGGACGAGGTAGACCGCAACCTGCGGCGCCTGGGTTGGTAGGTCGGCCCTCGGCCTGACCTCGACCGCGGACGACCCCATGCCGGTGTCTGCCTGACGCCCGTCGGCACCATCACAGACCCAAGGCGACCTCATGTCCCTGCGCCAGCTCTACTCTGTCCCCGCCGGTCTGCTGCTTGGCATCGCGCTGGCCTTGCTGTTCCCGGCGGGGGCCCCCTACGTGGCGTGGCTGGGACAGGTCTTCGTCTCCCTGCTGAAGCTGCTGATCCTGCCCCTGATCCTGGTCTCGATCTATGCCTCCCTGGCCGGAGGGGACAACCTGCGGCGCATCGGCGGGCGCGCCCTGGCCTATTACGCGGTCACCTCCGCTGTGGCGGCCACCCTCGGCACCCTGATCGGGCTCGCCTTCTCCCGCGGCCTGCCCGCTGGTCTGCTCGATCTCGAACAAGTGGAAGCGGCCGCGGCCGACTTCAGCCTGGATCGGCTGATCGACAACTTCATCCCCAGTAACCTGTTCGCCTCTCTGGCGGCAGGAAACGTTCTTCATATCGTCTTCGTCGCGGTCATCGCCGCACTGGCGTCCAGACGCATTGCCCAGGGCCAGCGGGCGACCCTGCTTGGCGGTGCCCAGGCCCTGGACGCCCTGCTCATGCAGCTCCTGCGCGGGGTGCTGGCACTGGCACCGGCCGGGATCGCCGCCCTGGTCTATGGGAGCCTCGCCACCATGGACTGGTCTGGGGTCTTCCAACTCCGCTCCTTCGTGTGGGCGGTTGCACTGGCCGCGGTTCTACACGCCGTCATGATGATGCCCCTGCTCTACCGCGTCCGGACCGGGCGCTCCCCCTGGGCCCTTGTCGTGGCCTGCCGGGAACCCCTGGTGACCGCGCTCTCCACCGCCTCCAGCTCCGCCACCTATCCGGTCTCGAAGCAGGCGCTGGAGGCGGCAGGCGTCAGCGAGCGGGTCACCAGCCTGACCCTGCCGCTCGGGGCCACGCTCAACATGCACGGCTCGGCCCTCTACCAGTCCATCCTGCTGATCTTCATGTCCCAACTGGCCGGGGTCGACCTCAGCGCCTTCCAGGCACTCTTCATCGTGCTACTCACCATGGCCTCGTCGGCCGGCACCGCAGGCATCCCCGGGGGCGGCATCGCCATGATGGCCTTCATGCTCGATCTGCTCGGGTTGCCGCAGACCTATCTGGCTCTGTATCTGGTCGTCGACCGCTTCTTCGACTACCCCATCACAGCAATCAACGTCTGGGGCGATCTCGTGGTCGCGGCCATCGTGGATCGTGAGCTTCGGCACGAGTGAAGCCTCCGGGCAGACTTTACGCGGTCCCACGAGGCCGTCGAGTCCGGCGTTTCTCGGCAGCGCAGTCGCCGCCGGAATTCCCGAGCGCTAAACTGGCGCGATTCCCAGTCCGATGGTGGCGGTATCGATGTTTTTGCGTGACATTTTGCTCGTTCAGACAGCCATCCTGCTGGCGTCAGGTCTGGTCCTCTCCAACGGGGTCTGGGGCGCGCCCGGCTGCCGGCAGGGTGACGAGGTCCGGGTCTGGACGGCGCCGCTGACTCCCCAGCCGGGCGAGCCGCTGGAGGTCCTGGCGGTAGCCGCCGACGGCGACCTGAACCAGGTTCTGGTCACTGACCCCGGGGGTCGACGGGAAACCTTGGGCGGGGCCCGTTACGGCGGCCCGCCTTGGGGCCTGCACGGGGGACTCTCGCGCCCCACTCGCGGCATCTACCGGATCGAGGCGATGCGCGGGGGTCATACGGCGGCCTGCACTGAGGTCCGGGTAGGCGGCGGCTCCGCGGACCGGGACAGCGATGACTGGGACCTGGCCACCCAGGCACTCTACGCGGTCTGGATCGAGCGTCTGTTCGACGCCCCGCCGGGCCAGTCCCTGAGCTTCCCCTCGCTGGCACCGGTGCTGCGCGACCCGGAGCGCAACTTCCTCTACGACTACCTGGGGGTCGGGGAGGACAGACGCCTGCCCGCCGAGCCCGATTGTGCCGACCTGCCCTATTTCCTGCGGGCCTATTTCGCCTGGAAGCTCGGCCTCCCCGTCGCCTACCGGGCCTGCAGTCGGGGCAGCCGCAGCAAGCCCCCGAGTTGCCAGGCACCAGTGATCGAAAAGGGATTCACCGGCCCACCGGTGGCCGCAAAGACCTTCACTGGGGTCTCCCGAAAACTCATGGACACGGTCCACTCCGGCAGCGGGCGTACCGCCCTGCGGGATGAGTCGTCGGACTTCTACCCCGTGCCGTTGCGGCGCTCGGCCCTGTGGCCCGGGACCGTCTACGCCGACCCCTATGGCCACGTCATGATCCTGGTCAAATGGGTCCCACAGAGCGCCGGTCGCAGCGGCCTTCTGCTCGCGGTGGACGCCCAACCGGATAACTCGGTGGCGCGCAAACGCTTCTGGGAGGGCAACTTCCTGTTCGCCCAGACGCCGAGCGCGGGGGCCGGCTTCAAGGCCCACCGTCCCTTGGCTGCGACCAATTCAGGACTGCGGCCCGTGCCCAATGCCGCCCTGAGCGGCCGGGACGGCATCCCCCCCTATTCCATGGAGCAGGCGGCCTTGACGCCCGCGGACTTCTACGCCCGCATGGAGCGCCTGATCAACCCACGGGGGTTGGACCCGGAGAGCGCGTACCGAGTCACCCTCGATGCCCTGACGGAGCAGCTGGAGACCCGGGTAGGCTCAGTCGATAACGGCGAATCGTACATGCGCGCCCATCCGAGGGCCGTGGTACCGATGCCGAGCGGCGCCGCCATCTTCGAGACCACGGGCCCGTGGGAGGATTACGCCACGCCATCCCGGGACATGCGCCTGTTGATCGCCATGAAGGTGTTGGAAGACCTGCCGGAACGTATCCGCCGCTATCCTGACCTCTACCTCCTGCGGGGCGAGAGTCCGTCGAGCGCGGCGGCACGCATCGAGAGGCTCCACGACCGCCTCATGCGCGAGCGATTGATTACCTACTCCCGCAGCGACGGCAGCCCCATGCGCCTCAGCCTGGCCGAGATCTATGCGCGCCGGCCGGGTCTCGAGATGGGCTACAACCCAAACGATTGCGTCGAGCGGCGCTGGGGGGCCTCCCCGGACACCACAGACTACGCCACCTGCCGACGCCAAGCGCCCGCCGATCAGCGAACTCGGATGGAGGAATACCGGTCCTGGTTTCGCGATACGACCCGGCCGCCGCGCTAGCTGCCTGGCGCCGGTCCTGTCACCTCCCCTGCCGCGGAACCCCCGGCAATCATCCAAAGGAGTCCGTCCCTTGCCGATCGAAACCACCGCTCCGGCCTGGTGCAAGCTGACAGCGTGCCTCGCACTGTCTGTCGTCCTGGTGTCCTGCGGCACGGCCCCGGAGAAGGCCGCGCCCGCGGTCTGGGCGGGACGTCCCATCGGACAGGCGCCCCGGCCCAATCCCGCCCTGAAGCGGGCGATCGTCTCCCGCGCCACCCGGGAATGGGAGTTCTTCGGGCGGCAGACGGTCGTGTTCGAGGGCAGCGAGGAAAGCATCCCCCACGTGGGCTACTGGGAGGATGACGGCTACAGCTACAGCGGCCGGGTCAACGCCTACTGGCGCGCCGTGGGAAAGCCGGGGCTCGACGGCATGGACTGCAAAGAACCCTGGTCGGCGGCCTTCATGAGCTGGGTCATGCAGAGCGCCGGCGTTCCAGAGAGCCAGTTCCCCCGGGCACCCGCCCACTGGATCTATCTTTCGAGCCTGATCGACGAGGCGCCCTATCCCGGCCGTTGGTTCGTTCCCAGACGGCTGGCGGATTACAGCCCCAAACCGGGTGACCTGGTCTGCGCCTACCGCGGTTCCTCCAGGCCCGTCATCATCGGCGGCTACACCAGCGCCAGTGGGATTCAGGGTAGGAGCACCCACTGCGACCTGGTCGTCGGCAAGACCGGCCAGACCTTGGAAACCATCGGCGGCAACGTCCGCAACTCGGTCTCGAGGAGCACCCTAGAGCTCGACAGCCAAGGGCGACTTCAGCCGGTGCAGCGGCGGCCCTGGTTCCTGATCCTGGAGAACCGTCTCTGAAGCGGCGCCGACCCGCCTCCGCAGCATGACCATCGGCAGGGCCGAAATCATCCCCGCAAGCTCTGCATGAGCGGCGGCTCGACTTGCGTGCAGCCCGATTGCCCGCGCGACCCGACGCCTCGCCCTCCTCAGCCCTCGCCCAAGATGCCCCGCAGGTTGGCCAGATGGGCCATGCCCCGCGCCCTGCGAGCCTCGGGGTCGGCTTCCCGCTGGTGGTCCCATTGCAGGGCATCCTCCGGCAGCTCCGCGAGGAAGCGGCTGGACTCCGTGACTACCAGCTCCCCAAAGCGCCTGCGCCGTTGCGCGAGCGAGAAGGTGAGGGAGCGCTGGGCTCGGGTGATACCCACGTAGGCGAGCCGGCGCTCCTCTTCGATGGTGTCCTCCTCGATGCTGGTGCGGTGTGGCAGCAGGTCCTCCTCCATCCCCACCAGGAACACATGGGGAAACTCCAGCCCTTTGGCGGCGTGTAGGGTCATCAAATGCACCCGGTCGCCGCCCGACTCCTCGTCCTGACGCTCCAGCACGTCCATCAGGGTCAGATGGCTGACCATTTCGCCAAGCGTCTTCTCCTGCAGCTCACCTTTGTTCAGGGCCCCGAGCCATTCGATCAGCTCGGTCACGTTTTCCATTCGGCGGTCCGCTACCGCCTGACTGGAGGCGTTCTCCCGCAGCCAGCCGGGCAGGTCGATGGCATCCACCAGGGCGCGTGTGGCGGCCACCGGGTCCGTCGCGGCGCGCCGGGCGTAACCCGCAACCAGGTGCGCAAATTCTCCCAGACGCTCGCGCTGGCGCTCGCCCAAGTGCTGCGACAGGCCGATCTCCCCGCAAGCCGCCATGAGGGGCACCTGACGCTCCCGCGCATAGTCCGCGAGTCGCTCCAGGGTGGTCGGGCCGATTTCTCGGCGGGGGGTATTAACCACACGCAGAAAGGCCGCGTCGTCGTCGGGGTTCGCCAGCAGCCGCAGGTAGGCCATCAGGTCCTTGACCTCGGCGCGGGCAAAGAAGGAGGTGCCGCCGCTCAGGAAATAGGGGATATCGTGCGCCCGCAGTGCCTTCTCGAATGGACGCGCCTGATGGTTGCCCCGGTAGAGGACGGCCATGTGGCCGAACGGCGTGGCGGCGGTGAACTTGCGGTGAAGGATCTCCGAGACCACCCGCTCGGCCTCGTGAGCCTCGTCGCGACACTGAAGCACCCGCGGCGGATCTCCCGGGCCGAGCTCGCTCCACAGGCGCTTCTGGAACACATGGGGGTTGTTGGCGATGAGGTGGTTGGCGAGCCCCAGGATGCGGGCACTGGAGCGATAGTTCTGCTCCAGCATGATGACCTGAAGGGTGGGATAGTCCTGCTTCAGGCGAGCCAGGTTCTCGGGCCGGGCACCGCGCCAGGCATAGATGGACTGGTCATCGTCGCCCACCACGGTGAAGGCCCCGCGCGGCCCCGCCAAGAGCCGCACCATCTCGTATTGGGCCCCGTTGGTGTCCTGGTACTCGTCCACCAGCAGGTATCGGATGCGTCCTTGCCAATGCTCCAGCAGATCCGGCTGTTCGGCAAAGAGACGCGCCGGGGTGAGGATCAGGTCGTCGAAATCGACGGCGTTGTAGGCACGCAGGCTCTGCTGGTAACCAGCGTAGAGCCCCGCCAGACGCGCCTCGAAGGGGTCCTCGGCAGCCGCCAAAGCCTGCTCGGGCTCGACTAGGTCGTTCTTCCAACGCGAGATGCGGTACTGAACCGCCGCGGCATTCACGGCATCGGCACCCACTCCGTCCCGGACGCCGCGCAGGTGCTCCTTGATCAGCGACTCACTGTCCTGGGCATCGAGCAACGAAAAGCCCGTGCGCAGCCCGGCTCGGGCGGGGTCACGCCGCAGTATGGTGAGCCCGAGGGTGTGGAAAGTGGAGATGCTGAGCCCGCGGCCGTCCCGCCCCTTGAGCTCCCGCCCCACCCGGTCGCGCATCTCCCGCGCCGCCTTGTTGGTGAAGGTGACGGCACAGATGTGGCGCGGGGCGATGCCGCACTCGCGGATCAGATAGGCAATCTTGCGGGTGATGACCCGAGTCTTGCCGGAGCCGGCCCCAGCCAGCACCAGCAGGGGGCCGCCGATATAGCGTGCCGCCTCGAGCTGCCTAAGGTTGAGTCCGTTCATCGTTCGACGCCGGTGTCTGATCGGGTGCGAATTATGCCCGAGCCGCCGGCCCGCCGCGACGCGCACGCCGCACGAACGGCGGGGCGGGGGGAGCATTCGCCAGCGGTTCGTACTACCATGCGAACCCTTTAGCCCTTGGGGAGCCATCGAGCCGCATGAACGTCCAGCTCTTCGCCATTCTGGCCCTGCTTGGCCTGGGCCCTGTTGCCCTGGCCGCGGAGCCCGAGACCCCGCCGACTGCAGACTCGACGCCCGGTGGCAACGGATTCCTCCAGTCGCCTCAGGTGGCCCCCTCGCCCGTCACCGGCGATGCGGTGGAACCGGACATCACGATCCGCTCCGAGGGCGAGGAACTGATCTACGAGTATCGGGTGAAGGGCCAGCTCTACATGATCAAGATCCAGCCTCAGTTCGGGCCGCCCTACTTCCTGATCGACACCAACGGGGACGGGGTCATGGATATTCGCAACAGCGACCCAAGGGACATCTCCATCCCCCAGTGGGTGCTGTTCACCTGGGATTGAGCGCCCGCGCCCGATCCGCTCGGCAGCCGCGCGCGGCTACTGCCTCGATCATCGGTAGGCGCCGCGCCGGCATCGACTGATCGCGCCAGATGACCGCTGGAACTCCCGAGAACCGGAAGCCCCGGCTGCTCCGCGTCGCCGACGCGGTGGACGCCTTCGTCCGCCGGCTCGGCGAGGCCATTTCCTGGCTTTCCCTGTCGATGGTGCTCGTCACCTTCCTTGTCGTGGTCCTGCGCTATGTCTTCGACCAAGGCTCCATCGCCCTCCAGGAGTCCGTCACCTACATGCACGCGAGCCTCTTCATGCTCGCGATCGCCTACACCCTGGGGCGCGACGGACACGTGCGGGTGGACATCTTCTACCAGCGGATCAGTCGTCGTGGGCGCGCCTGGGTAGACCTGCTCGGCACCCTGTTACTGCTGATCCCCGTGTGCCTGCTGATCCTTTGGCTCGGCTGGGACTACGTCGCCGAGTCCTGGCACGTGCGGGAAGGCTCCCGGGAGGCCGGGGGCCTGCCTGGTGTCTATCTGCTCAAGACCCTGATCCTGCTCATGCCGGCCCTGTTGTTGCTGCAGGGCCTGGCCTGGGCCCTGCGCAACGGACTCTTTCTGGCGGGGGTTAAATCCGCCCTCGCGGGAGGGACCGGCGGGGCCCGTGCCGAATCTCACCCCGTGGACAGCGGCGATGCATGAGCTAATGCCCCTTTTCCTGTTCCTCGGGGTCGGGTCCGCTCTGCTGCTCGGCTACCCGGTGGCCCTGTCCCTCGGGGGGACGGCGCTGGCGTTCGCCTTAGTGGGGGAGGCCTTCGAGCTCTTCGACCCGGCCTTTCTGGAGGCCCTGCCGAACCGCCTCTACGGGGTCATGACCAATGACACCCTGATCGCCGTGCCGCTGTTCGTCTTCATGGGGGTCATGCTGGAGCGCTCCCGGGTGGCGGAGAGCCTGCTCGACACCATGGCCCTGCTGTTCGGCCCCTTGAGGGGCGGATTGGGAATCTCGGTCACACTGGTAGGCATGCTGCTCGCGGCCAGCACAGGCATCGTCGGGGCCACGGTGGTCACCATGGGGCTCCTGTCCCTGCCCACCATGCTGCGCCGCGGCTATGATCCCAGCCTGGCCGCCGGCACCATCTGCGCCTCCGGCACCCTAGGGCAGATCATCCCCCCCTCCATCGTGCTGGTCCTCCTGGGCGACGTGCTTTCGTCCGCCTACCAGCAGGCCCAGCTCGACATGGGCGTGTTCTCGCCGGAAACGGTCTCGGTCGGCGACCTCTTCGTCGGCGCCCTGATCCCGGGCCTCATGCTGGTGGGACTATACATCCTCTATTTGCTCGGGGTGGCGGTGCTCAAACCCGCCGCCATGCCCGCCATCCCCGCGGCGGAGAGATCCATCGGCGTCGGCGTCCTGCTCGGGCGGGTGGCCTTGGTCCTGATGCCGCCCCTGCTCCTGATCGTGGCCGTGCTCGGATCCATCCTGGGCGGGCTCGCAACCCCAACCGAGGCGGCCTCGGTGGGCGCCGTGGGCGCCCTATTGCTGGCCGCCGTTCACCGTCAACTGACCCTCTCGAACCTGCGCGCAGTGGTGCGTCAGACGGCGCAGGTCACCAGCATGGTGTTCCTCATCTTCGTCGGTGCGGCGATCTTCTCCCTGGTGTTCCGGGGCTTCGAGGGCGACACCATTGTGAGCGAGTTTCTCACCAACCTGCCCGGCGGCGTGGTGGGGGCCGTGAGCCTGGTAATGGTGGTCATGTTCCTGCTCGGGTTCATCCTGGACTTCATCGAGCTCACCTTCGTCGTGGTGCCGATCGTAGGCCCGGTCCTGCTCGCCATGGGGCTCGACCCGGTCTGGCTGGGGGTCATGATCGCCATCAACCTCCAGACCTCGTTCCTGACCCCACCGTTCGGCTTCTCGCTCTTTTATCTGCGGGGGGTCGCCCCGCAAGCGCTGAAGACCAGCCAGATCTATCGCGGCGTCGTGCCCTTCATCCTCATCCAACTCATGATGCTCGTCACCCTGGCCCTGTGGCCGGCCCTCGCGACCTGGCTTCCGAAGGCGGTCTACCAATAACGGACTGGAAGCACGCAGGGACCACGGAAGGAGAGGGAGGCCGGCGGTTAGGTCCCGGGGAACTATGGATCTGGGGTGTACCGGATGCCGCGGCGCCTGGGCGGTGTAATCGGCGGAGCAAAAATGTCCCCCTGAAGCGGCCGGAATGTCCGGTCGTGGCGGTGCGAAGGTGTACCGCCGACGAAGCCCCGATCTGGGCGCTATGTGAGGCTACCGGATCGGAGGGGGGATGTACGGCGTGGAGATCTACTACAAGGTCCGACGCGCGCATTTCGTCGAGGGGGAGAGCATCCATGAGCTGTCACGGGTGTTCGGGATCCACCGCAAGACGGTGCGCAAGATGCTCAGCCACTCGGTGCCGCCGGGCTACCGGCGTCAGCAGCCGCCAGCGCGACCGAAGCTTGACCCGTTTACCGAGCTCATCGACCAGATCTTAGAGGAAGACCGCAACCGCCCGCGCAAGCAGCGCCATACCGCCAAGCGGATCTGTGAGCGGTTACAACAAGAGCACGGGTTCACCGGCGGTTACACCATCGTCAAGGACTACGTGCGTGAGCAGCACCAGCGTCGCCAGGAGATGTTCGTGCCGCTCGCCCATCCGCCGGGGCATGCCCAAGCGGACTTCGGTGAGGCACTGGCGGTCATTGCCGGGGAAGAGCGCAAGGTCCATTTCCTGGTGTTCGCGCTGCCGCACAGCGATGCGGTGTTTCTCAAAGCCGACCCGGGGGAGACCACCGAGGCGTTTTGCGATGGGCACAACGCCGCCTTCGCCTTCTTCGGCGGCGTTCCCCTCACGGTCCTGTACGACAACACCAAGCTGGCGGTTGCGCGCATCCTTGGGGACGGGAAGCGCCAGCGCACCCAGCGGTTCTCCGAGCTGCTCTCTCACTACCTGTTCGAGCCCCGCTTCGGCCGTCCCGGTCGCGGCAACGACAAGGGCAAGGTGGAGAACCTGGTGGGTTTCATCCGGCGCAATTTCCTGGTGCCGGTCCCGCGCTTTGCGAGTTTCGAGGTCCTCAATGTGCACCTGGAGACTTGCTGCCGCGAGCGATTGACCGCGAAGCTGCGTGGACACCAAGAGACGATTGCCGAGCGCCTGGAGCGCGACAAAGCCGCCCTGCTGGCGTTACCCGCCACGCCGTATGAGGCCTGCGAGCGGGTAAGCACCCGCGTGAGCTCGCTTTCCCTGGTGCGCTACCGCGGCAACGACTATTCGGTGCCGGTCGCCTACGGCCATCGTGAGGTTGACGTGCGCCAAATTCTCTCCGCCGTTGACACAACGACCGCCTCGATCAGCCAATCGCGCCCGAGACAGGCAAATTCAAGTTCGACGAGTGTGCCGCTAGGTAAGGTGAGGTTCTTCAGGGTCAGTTGCATGCCGAGATTGGACAGGTTTCTGGCCTGGGCGCGGCAGAAGCGGCGCTTTCCATAAAGGATGTACACGGTCAGGGCGGCGGGGTGTCGAACGTTGTATCGGCGTTCAGCGATCATCTCTGCTCCTCGAAAGGGTTCTGCCGCTTCCTGAATATGTTAGGGCCTGAACTTCACAACGCGGTTGCATAACAATGCTCAAACTATTAATAAGTAGGTCAAGCGGATGATCTTCGACGCCCATCTGCACATCATCGACCCCGGATTCCCCCTCATTCCAAACGCGGGGTTTTTTCCCGACGCCTTCGATGTCGACGCTTACCGCCGTGCTGTTGAGGGGCTCGACGTGGTAGGAGGCGCTGTGGTGGAGGGTTCCTTCCAGAGCTTCGACCGGACCTGGCTCGCTGCGGCCTTGGGGACCTTGGGCCCATGCTTTGTCGGCGTAGCCCAACTCCCCACCACGGTGTCGGACACCGAGGTAATGCGACTGAACAGCATCGGAGTCCGAGCAGTGCGTTTCAACCTGCACCGGGGTGTGCACCCGGACCTCGCCGCAATCGACCGGCTGGCGCGCCGGGTCCATGCGCTGGTGGGCTGGCACGCGGAGCTCTACCTGGACGCGGCGGATCTGCCGGACCTGATGCAGGTGCTGCGGACCCTGCCCCGCGTGGTGATCGACCACCTGGGTCTGACGCGCGCGGGCCTACCCCATCTGCTCACCCTGGTGGCCCGGGGCGCGTGGGTCAAGGCCACCGGATTCGGGCGACTGGACTTCGCCCCCAGCGAGGCTCTGGCCGTCATCCATCGGGAGAACCCGAGCGCCCTGATGTTCGGCACCGATCTGCCGTCCACGCGAGCGCCCCGTCCCTTCGCACGCACCGACCTGGACCTGGTGGCTACCGCGCTGGACGAGGCGACCGCCCTGCGCCGGGTGCTCCACGGGAATGCACAGGCGCTCTACCGCCCCAGGCACGATCCAGCATTCCGACCCGAATCTTGATCTAGCGCTTTGCGCCACCGACGCCCGATGCGGATACTGCCAGCCAGCACCTGGCACGCAGGAGTCCGTCACCATGCAGTTGATCGATTTGGTGGTCCCCACCGCCGTCGCCACGCCGGGGATGCGCGTCGCCGACGTGTTCCACGAGTGCATCGACAAGCAGGTGCCTGGCATTCCCTTCCGAGATGCCAGCGGCCGCATCACTGGCAAGGCCTCGATCCGCCATGTACTCAAGCTCAACTGCATCCCGGACTTCATGGTGACCCACGCGGCCCTTCTGGGGGACGAGATCGACGAGTTGACCATCCCGCCCGAGAAGGCCCATTACGTCATCAACCTGCCGATCGACGACTTCGTGATCCCGGACCCGGCGGTGATCGGCTCCCATTCCCCAGTCGCCAAGGCACTGGCGGTGATGGAGCGAAACAACACAACCTATCTCTTCGTGATCGATGGGGACGACTATCGGGGAACCATCTCCATCATGGGGATCGCCGCGGCGGCCCTCGAGCAAGGAGGGGACTGACTGCATGGCGTTCACTGACCACATGCTGATCGCCGCCGCAATCCTGGTGGCCAGCTATGCCGTCATCTTCTCCGAGCGCCTACACCGCACCAGCGCCGCCTTATTGGGAGCGGTGATCATGGTGGCGGTCGGCGAGATGGTTGGTTTCTATACCCAGGAACAGGCGCTCTCGTCCGTCGACGGCAACACCATGCTGCTCCTACTCGGCATGATGCTGCTGGTGGCCCTGCTGCGCCCGACCGGCGGATTCGAGTATCTGGCCATTCGGCTGGCCAAGCTGTCGGCGGCCTCGCCACGGCGGCTCTTCGTCTATCTGTCCCTAGCGGTCAGCGTGCTGTCCATGTTTCTGGACAACGTGACCACGGTGATCATCTTCGCGCCCCTCACCGTGCTGATCACCCGCATGCTGGGGCTCAACCCCGCCCCTTACCTCATGGCCGAGGCCATGCTGTCCAATATCGGCGGCGTCGCGACCCTGGTGGGAGACCCACCGAACATCATGATCGGCAGCGCCGCTGGGCTCGACTTCAACGCCTTCCTGATCCATATGGTACCGGCGGTCGTACCGATCTGGGTTGGCATCGTGGTCATCCTGCTCGCCCTGTTCCGCAGGGATCTGGAGTTCACTGGAGACAGGCACCGCGTCCTCGACCTGGACGAATCGAAGGCGATCAAAGACCCCCATGTGCTGCGCCGGGTGCTGTGGGCAATGGCCGTGGTGCTGGGGCTCTTCTTTCATCCATCACCACATCGGCTTTTATCCCTCCTTCGCCGCACTCATCGGGCTGGTCATCGCCGTCGCCCTGGTGCGCCCGGACCCTGAAGACCTGCTCAAGCAGGCGGAGTGGCCGGTACTCCTGTTCTTCGCGTCGCTCTTTGTGCTGGTCGGCGGAGTCGAGGCGTCGGGACTCCTGGACCTGATCGGCGAGCAACTGGTCCACCTGGCCCGGGATCCCTCCCAGCTCCTGTTTGCCGCACTGGTCCTGATGTGGGTTGCGGCCATCCTGTCCGCGGTGGTCGACAACATCCCCTTCACCGTCACCATGATTCCGATCGTTGCGGGTCTTCAGTCACAAGGCCTGGCGGCAGACCCCTTGTGGTGGGCGCTCGCCATCGGCGTCGGTCTGGGCGGCAACGGCACCCACATCGGCGCCACCGCCAACATCATCTGCGTCGCGGAGGCCGAGCGCTCGGGGCTCCCCGCGGCACGTATCGATCCGGCCCGCTGGCTACGTGCCGGGTTGCCGGTCATGCTCGCCAGTCTGGTGCTGGCCAGCCTGATCTTCGCCGCCTTCTATGAGACGCTTTACGCCGCCAAGGGCTCATAGGGGGAGCTGGCTGCCTGCGACGCCCGTTCGACGCGCCTCCGAGGTGTCAGAAGGAAGGGTACGCGGCAACCGGTGGGTGCCCCCCAGCAAAATTAGAATGGCAGGTTGCCGAGCCGGTGCCGCCCGTCGTTCAGCGAAATTTCAGCGTATGCTCGATAGACTCCTGCCGATGAGCTCCTTCGCAACCCAATTGGACAACGCCGTGCAACGGTACCGTGGTCCCATCCTGCTGGCCGCGGTGCTCCTGTGCCCGAACCCGCTGGGGGTTGCCGCCGCAAGCCTTGCGGAGGCGGTGAGCGCCGCCCTCGCCGTTCAGCAACAGGAGGCACGGGTCGGTGCCTTGCGGGGCGAGCAGTCAGCCGTGGACCGTCAATCCGCCGCCCTCCTGGCCGCGGACCCCGCACTCCGCGCCAAGACGCTGAGCGACGCACTCACCGGTGACGACGGGGCCTACGAGCTCGAGGCCATGGTGGACCTGCCCCTTTGGATGCCCGGCCAACGAGACGCCCGCCGGTCCGTGGCACGGGCCCTTGGCACCCAGGCGGACGCCCTGTCGCGTTACCTGCGTTGGGACATGGCCGGACAAGTCCGGGAGGCCGCCTGGGGTGCGGCCCTGGCCCAGGGGCGGTTGCAACAGGCCGGCGCGGCCCTGGAGTCGGCGCGCGCCCTGGAGCGGGACATCGGCAAGCGCAGCGCGGCCGGCGAGCTGGCCCGGGTCGACCTGCTGGTGGCGCAGCAGGAGACCCTGGCGCGGGAAGTGGAGCTCCAGGCGGCCCAGATCGAGTACGACCGGGCCATCCACAGCTATATCCACCTGACCGGTCTGACGGCCCTGCCCGACCCGCTCGTCGAGAAGGCCGCTCCGGCGGAGGCCGAGCAAGAGATCCCGCCCGATCATCCCCTGCTGGCGAGCAGCGAGGGCGCCGTGGCCCAGGCCCGGGCGGAGCGCGATCGGGTCCAAAGCCAGCGCCGCGGCAACCCGATGCTGAGCCTCGGGGCCAAGCAGGCGCGCGGCGCGCGTGGTGCCGAATCGGATACCGCCCTCCAACTGGAGGTCAGCATCCCCTTCGGGCTGTCCGGCCAGGCGGCACCCGCCCTCGCGGGCGCTGAGCGGGCCTATACCGAGCGGGTCAGCGAGCAGAGCCTCACCCGGCTGGAGGCGGAGCACGCCCTGCACGAGGCGCGGCTTGGGGTACTGGGGACCGCGGACGCCTTGGGCGTGGCCCAGCGCCGCCAGACCCTGACCCAGGAGGCGCTCAAGCTGGTTCGCCGGGCCTTCGACCTGGGTGAATCGGACCTCACCGCCCTACTCCAGGCCCAGGAGCGTGCCCGTCAGGCGAACCTGGATCTGGAGCTGCGGCGTCTGGAGCAGGGGCGCGCCGCGGCCCGGCTCAGTCAGGCATTGGGAGTCGTACCGGAATGAAAGAACACTGCACATGCCGGCCGTTCGCGGCACCTTTCGGCGCCGCCAACGTCGAGGGTGATATTTCCCTCGGGACCCTGGGTATGCGACCCCACCGGGCAGGCGCACTGGGGATCGTCCTCACGTGGCTGGCGCTCGTCTGTGTCGCGGAAGGATCAGCGATCGGAGCGGACCTGATCCCGTTGGAGGCCGCCCAGCAGAAGGCCTTCGGCATCGAGCTCGCGGCGCCCCAGACCGCCGGAGAGACCCTAACCCGGCGTTACCCCGCCAAGGTGACGGTGCCCAACCGCCAGCTGCGCGTGGTCTCCGCCCCCCAGAGCGGTATCCTGTCGGCCCTCCTGGTGGCCGAGGGCGAGAACGTCACCGCCGGTCAGGTCCTGGCGGAGATACGAAGCCCCGAGCTGGTGGACACCCAGAGCCAATACCTGGAGTCCGTCACCCGCCTTGCTCTCGCCGACAGCGAGCTCAAGCGCGATGAAATGCTCCATCGGGAGGGCGTGATCGCTGAGCGCCGCCTGTTGGAGTCCAGGTCCAAGCAGCGGGAGCTGACCACCCAGGTGGAGCAGCGTCGCCAGCTCCTGGGCCTCGCCGGTCTGTCGCCGCAGGACATCGATACCCTCACACGCACCCGCGCACTCAGCAGCACCCTACCGGTGCACGCCCCCATCGCGGGGGTGGTGCTGGAGCAGATGGTCAGCACCGGCCAAGCCGTTGCCGCCGCCACGCCACTCTATCGGGTAGCGGAGCTCAAGCCCCTGTGGATTGAGGTGCATGTCCCGGTTGACCGGGTCGAGGCCCTGACGGTGGGGGGCCGGGTGCTGCTGCCCATGATCGGCACCGAGGGGGACATCATCACCATCGGGCGCATGGTCCATGAGGCGGATCAGGGGGTCCTGGTGCGCGCCGAGGTCAGAGAGCAGACCGACCGGCTGAGGCCCGGCCAGTTCGTGGAGGTACAGTTGACCCGCGCCGCCGACGAGACCGGCTGGCGAGTGCCCGCCGCCGCCGTGGTGCGCAACGCCGGCGCCGCCTACCTCTTCGTGGCCCGCGAGGGCGGCTTCGCCGCCCTGCCGGTGACCGTGCTCGCGGAGGAGGAAAGGAGCGCGGTGGTCGCGGGTGGGCTCGGCCAGAAGGACCGCGTGGCGGTGAGCGGAGTGGTGGCCCTCAAGGCCGCCTGGCTTGGCGCGGCCGCGGAGTGAGTCCTGCGCCATGCTCGCCCGTCTGATCCAGTTCGCCCTCACCCAGCGGCTGCTGATGCTGCTGGCGGTGCTGCTCCTGATCGGGGGCGGTTGGACCGCCTTCCAGCAGACCCCCATCGACGCCTTCCCGGACGTCTCCACCACCCAGGTCAAGATCATCGTCAAGGCCGCCGGCATGACGCCGGAGGAGGTGGAGTCACGCATCACCAGCCGCATCGAGGTGGAGATGCTGGGTATCCCGCGCCAGACCATGCTGCGCTCCATCGCCAAGTATGCGCTGACCGACATCACCGTGGACTTTGCGGAGGGCACCGACATCTACTGGGCGCGCCAGCAGGTGGCGGAGCGCCTGACCGCTATCTGGGGTGACCTGCCGGCGGGGGTCAGCGGCGGCATCGCCCCCATGACCACCCCGCTGGGCGAGATGTTCATGTTCAGCATCGAGGGCGGGGACCTGACGCTCGCCGAGCGCCGGGACCTGCTCGACTGGACTATCCGCCCGGCCCTGCGCTCCGTGCCGGGGGTGGCCGACGTGAACTCCCTGGGCGGGTTCGTGACCACCTTCGAGGTGATGCCGGACAACGCCCGCATGGCCGCCAACGGCATCCGTCTCGGGGACCTGGAGACCGCCCTCGGCGCCAACAACCGCAACGACGGGGCCGGGCGCCTGGACGAGGGCGAGGAGGCCCTGCTGGTCCGCAGTGAGGGGGCCATCCGCACCCTGGACGACCTGGCGGCCATCGTGGTGGGCGGGGATGCCCAACAGCCGGTGCGGGTGGCCGACATCGCCGAGGTCCGGCTCTCCGCACTGACCCGCTACGGGGCCGTAACCCGCAACGGCAGCGGCGAGGCGGTCGAGGGCCTGGTGCTTGGGCTGCGCGGCGCCAATGCCCGGTCGGTGGTGCAGGGGGTGCAGGCGAAGCTCGAGGAGCTCAAGCCCGGGCTTCCGCAGGGGGTCTCAATCGAGGTCTTCTATAACCGTGGGGTGCTGGTGGACAAGGCCGTGCACACAGTCTCCAAGGCCCTGATGGAGGCCATCGTCCTGGTGCTGGTCCTCCTGGTGCTGTTCCTGGGTGATCTGCGCGCGGCACTCACCGTGGCGCTGATCCTGCCGCTCGCGGCGCTCGCCACCTTCATCCTGATGAAGCAGTTCGGGCTCTCGGCAAACCTGATGTCGCTGGGCGGACTGGCCATCGCCATCGGCATGCTGGTGGACGCGGCCGTGGTGGTGGTGGAGAACGTGGTCACCCAGCTCGCGGCGCGCCCCGAGGGGGGCGGGCGCATCCCGCGGCTGCACCTGATCTACCGGGCCACCCGCGAGGTCTCGGTGCCGGTTGCCTCCGGCATCCTGATCATCGTCATCGTGTTCCTGCCCCTGCTGACCCTCGAGGGTCTGGAGGGCAAGCTGTTCGTCCCGGTGGCCCTGACGATCGTCTTCGCGCTGCTCTCGTCGCTCCTCCTGTCGCTAACCGTCATCCCGGTGCTGGCCTCCTTCCTGATCGGTCAGGTCGCCCACGAGGACCCCTGGCTGGTGCGCCTGCTCATCCGTCTCTACCGGCCGGTGCTCGCCTGGGCCCTGCGTCATCATTGGGTGGTCATTGTGGTAGCACTGGGCCTGCTGGTTGGGGCAGGGCTCCTCTACACCCGCATCGGCAAGGCATTCATGCCCACCATGGATGAGGGGGACCTGATCGTGCAGCTGGAGAAGCTGCCGTCCATCAACCTGGCGGAGTCCATCGCCATCGACCAACGGGTGCAGCGGGCCATTCTGGAGGAGGTGCCGGAGGTCTCCGCCATCGTCGCCC
This sequence comes from uncultured Gammaproteobacteria bacterium, assembly GCA_963698355.1. GTDB lineage: Bacteria > Pseudomonadota > Gammaproteobacteria > Chromatiales > Chromatiaceae > Thiodictyon. Next base: position 300,060 of record CAVOQO010000003.1, read on the forward strand.
GCGCCGGCTCCGACGAGCTGGGCCTGGACCCCATGGGGCTCAATCAGACCGACAGCTTCCTGGTCTTGAAGCCCCCGGAGCAGTGGACGGTGCCGGACAAGGCGGCGCTGGCCGAGCGCATCCGCGCCGTGCTGGAGCGCTTCCCCGGGGTGGACTACGCCTTCACCCAGCCCATCGAGATGCGGGTCTCGGAGATGCTGACCGGGGTGCGCGGCGACCTGGCGGTAAAGATCTTCGGGACCGGTCAGGACGAGCTCAATCGCACAGCCGAGTCCATCGTGGCGGTTCTGGAAGGCATCGCTGGAGCACAGGATGTCTACACCCCGCGCAACGCCGGTGCCCAGTATCTGAATCTGGTGGTTGACCGACTGGAGGCCGGCCGGCTTGGAATCGACGGCGACGCCCTGGCGTCGCTCCTGCGCGCCCAGGTCGAGGGCATACCGGCGGGCACCGTCTACGTGGAGGGCAAGCGCCGCCCCCTGGTGATCCGCGGCTCTGAGGCCTTGCGTCACTCCCCCTCACGCTTCAGCGGGCTCCAGGTGGCCCTGCCGGACGGGCGCTCGGTGCCCTTGAACAACCTGGTGCGTCTGGAGCGCATCGAGGGCCCGGTGGCCCTGTCCCGGGAGCGCGGCAACCGCATGGCCGTGGCCATCGCCAATGTGAACGGGCGGGACCTGGTGGGCTTCGTGGAGGAGGCCAAGGCCAAGGTGGCCGAGCAGGTTCAGCTCCCCACCGGCTACTGGCTGGAGTGGGGCGGCGAGTTCGAGAATCAGCAGCGGGCCGCAGCCCGCCTGGCGCTGGTGGTGCCAGTGGCCCTGGGGCTCATCTTCCTGGTGCTCTTCTCCACCTTCGGGTCGGTCAAGCAGGCGTTGTTGGTGCTCTCCAACGTCCCCTTCGCCCTGATCGGCGGGGTGGTTGGGCTGGCGGTCACCGGCGAGTACCTCTCGGTGCCGGCCTCGGTCGGCTTCATCGCCCTCTTAGGAATCGCGGTGCTCAACGGGGTGGTGATGGTGACCTACTTCAACCAGCTTCAGTTCCTGGGGCGGCCACTTGCGGAAGTTGTCACCCAGGGCGCCGAGCGGCGGCTGCGCCCAGTGCTGATGACGGCGAACATCGCCGCCTTCGGGCTGCTCCCTCTGCTCTTCGCCACCGGTCCGGGGTCCGAGATCCAGCGCCCCCTGGCCATCGTGGTCATCGGCGGCCTGGTCTCGTCCACCGCGCTGACCCTCATCATGCTGCCCATCCTCTACCAGCGCTTCGGCGGGACCGAGCCCGCCGTGGCCGAATCCCGGTGATCCCATGAGACCGATGACGATGTGTTTGCTCGCCCGGAGACCCGAGTCGTGCGATGCGTGGCGGGCTCGATGATGCAAACCGGTGCCGACTCCACCGGGGAGATCCTGGTCCTCAATCTCATCGCCCCGCCCGAGGTCGCCGAGGCGCTGGCGGAATGGCTTCTGGAACGTGACGACGTACCCGGCTTTACCAGCGTGCCGGTATCCGGCCACGGCTCATCCGAGCACTCGATGACCCTGGGCGAGCAGGTGGCTGGCCGTAGCCGCAGGGTCCTGTTCTTCACCCATCTTCCAGACCACACCGTCGATGATCTGCTTCGAGGGCTGAAGGAGGCCTTTCCCAGAAGCGGACTGCACTATTGGGTGACACCCGTGTACGCCGCCGGAAACCTCGGGTAATCGCGCAGGCACCGTCAGCGATTCCGCGTTTGCCTGCCAGCCCAATCGCGCCTCCTGCGCTGTCCGCGCCCCCAATCCCACGACCGGCGGGCATACACCGCAGTCGATCCGCGACAGATGCGGCGAAGTACGCTTCGTGCGTAGAACCAGAACACGGCCCTGTGAAACAGTTCCGGTGCCTGCCAGTGGCTCGGGCGCTAGAGTAATGCCGACCCGAGCCCCGATCCTCCCAAGAGGTCACATCGCCGAGGCGAATGGCCCGGGCGCCCCGCCTGATGACGCGAGAGAGCCGCGCCGGTGGGGGACGGGGTCGGCTCAGGCGCCCAGCAAGCCACAGCGGAAGGTGTACAGAGCCCAGCGAACCAAGAGCGAATCCTCATCGTGTATCCATTCTCGCTTATCGACCCGAAGACCCTCTTATTGGTGTCGATCGGCGTCTTCTCGCTCACTGCCCTGTTCATGCTGCTGGCGGCGCGCATCCGCAAGGAGCGGGCCTATGGCTGGCTCGCAGTCGGCGCCGCCTCGTTCGCCACGGGCTGGATGCTGAATCTCGCCCAGTACGATTACGGCAACACGCAGATCGCCTTGGCGACGGCGGAGATCCTGCTGCTCCTCTTCCCGGTGTTCCTTCTCTGCGCCACGCTGGAGTTCTTGAACCTAAAGGGGGTGCCGCTGGTCCTCGGCGTGTCCTTTGGCGTGCTCGCGCTGGTCTTTTGGCTGCTGGTTACATTCATCAACGAGGAGGCGGTTCCGGGCGCCATGACATCAAGCCTCAACGGCGCCTACTACCTGGCCACCGCCCGGATCTTCTATGTCCATTCCTATCCCAACAACACCATCGGCCAGCTCATCATAGGTACCATCGTGATCGTCGGGACCGCCTTCCTGTTGCGCACGGTGTTCCTGATGTACGGCACGGCGATCCCCCAGAACCTCAGTCCGGAGACCCATAGCCAGATCCTCTACACCATGCTGTTGGTGGATCTGCTGGGCATCTTCATGCTGGCCATGTGCTTCCCACTCTACGATCTGCTGCGAACAGAGGAGGTCCTTGCCTCCGCCAATGCAAGACTGGCTCACTTCGCGGAGCGGGATCCTCTCACCGGCGTCTACAACCGCCGCGTCTTTCTCGACCGCCTGGAGCAGGAGTTGGAGCGCCACCGACAGTCGGTCGTTCCCATGTCGCTGATCCTGTTCGATATGGACCACTTCAAGAACGTCAACGACACCTATGGGCACGCGGTGGGCGACGAGGTCTTGAAGAACGCCGTGGCCACCGCTCAGCCGACCCTGCGCGACGGGGACGTGCTGGCGCGCTACGGCGGCGAGGAGTTCACCATCCTGCTCCCCGGGACGCCCCTGGCGGCGGCTGCGAGGATCGCCGAGCGGGTGCGCGAGGCGCTGGAGTACACCCAGACACGGTTCGATTCCGCCCTGCACCCCCGGGTCACCGCGTCCTTCGGCGTTACCGCTGCCGCGGGCCGGACCGTGAACAGCGAGGATCTGCTCTATGCCGTCGACGACGCCGTCTACACGGCCAAGCACGAGGGCCGAAACCGGGTTTGCGTCCGTGCCACCCGCCCCGGTGAGTCGCAGAGCCACATCCTCGCTGAATTCCCTACCGCCAAGGCCTCCTAGCGGCCCATCGCCACAGGCACCCGCGGGTCAGGGAGCGGGAGCGGAAACCTTCTCGGATGGACCGGCTCGGGCCGCGGCCTCCGCGGCGAACTCCGCGATGCGCGGCAGCATCCGGGCCAGGACCCGGTTCGCCCCCACCACTCCGCCGTAAGCGTCATCGGACGGCACGGGCTCGGCGTCCGCGAAGACCTGAGAGCCGAGGATGCGTCGCCGCTCGGGGTCCACCAAGCGCACCCGAAGCTCCATGCGGGCCAGGCTCGGTCGAGTGCGGAAGTCCTGATACAGATCCACGATCAGGGTGTCCAGGCGCAGGTCCGTGTGGATGCCCCGGGCTTCCTCGGTCACAGCGGCAAAGTCCCCGCTCGCACGTAGGGCCTCGGCCAGAAGAGGACCGAGCATGGTGGCGGGCGAGTCGACCCAGGCGTGATCGGCGTAATAGTCGAGCTGAAAGTCCTGCTCCATGTAGGCCATACGCGCGCTGGCGCAGCCTGACGCGTTCTCCGGCCGGGATACCGACAGGGTTGGACCCAAGCCGTCCAGGTCAACGGAGCGGCGGCCCCGTGACACACTGTGCAGGCCCTCAAGGTCGGGCGCCAGCAGATAGGTCCTGGGTGGCGGCTGGGGTGGCTGGGGCAGCACCCCGGCGCAACCCGAAAGAAAGACGGCGGCCAACACGACCGCCTGCGACCAGGGTGTTCCAGTCAGGGTCAGCATCAGCGCTCACCTGGCCCCGGCCGGCGCGGTCTTCCATAGATGAGGAGATTGGGGTCCCGCTCCAGGTCGGTCGACAGCCGGTCCAAACGTGCCGTGAGGCCACGCAGGTCCCGCAGCAGAGCCACCAGCTCCGGCATCCCGTCCTGGGTCAGGGTGGCGAGCCCGGGCGCGGCCGCGGCGGCCACCTCATCCAACCGGCGCGCGGCTCGGCCCACCGCCTGCGCCGCCTGACCCGCGGCATCGAGGGCACCCTGCGCCCGCTCCGCCAGGCCGGGCAGGCGCCCGGTGGCCCGAGACAGGTCATCGAGCATGGGGCCAAGGCGGTCCAGATGGACATTCAGGGTCCCTGCCGCGGACGCGAGCCCGGAAGCGGCCCGCCCAGCCTCTTCGATGGCCGTGCCGAGTGTACCACCCCGTTGGTCCTCGCCGAGTAGAGGTCGCAGCGCCGCGAGCGTGCCGCGCAGCTCGCCGGCCGCGTCCCTCACCTCCTCCAGCATCGCGGCTCCGATGCGCTGCATCCGGGTCAGCTCCGAAAGCTCGGAAGGGATCACCGGATACTTGGCCCCGGGCGCCGCCTGGAGCGCTGGGCTCCCGGGTTCGCCGCCCTGCAGCTCGATGAAATACACCAGACCAGTGAGTCCCTGACTGGCCAGGCTGGCGGTCGTGTCCGCCTTGATGGGCACGTCCGACCGGACGTCGATCAGCAGACGCACCCGGCGCGGGTCCTCGGGGTCGATCCCCACCTCACGCACCTTACCCACATCCACCCCCTGATACTTCACCGGAGACTCCTCGCCGATACCCGCGACCGACTCGGGCGGGTAGACGGCATAGGTGCGGTAGTCTCCCGCAGGCCCCACCCCCACCAGCCACAGGCTCGCCATCACGAAGGCCCCCGCGAGAATGAGCACGAAGAGCCCAACCAGGACATAGCTCACCCGCGGTTCCACGTCGTGCTCCGTGCAGCCCGGGCTCGCGGCCCGCGAAAAAAGGCGGCGAGCGCCGGTTCCTCCGATTCGCTCAGATCACCCATGGTCCCGGTGGCGAGGATGCGCCGCTCGCCCAGGAATGCCACGCGTTGGGAGACCCGCCAGAGGGTGTCCAGGTCGTGGGTGGTCATGACCACCGTCAGACCCAGTGATCGGTGAAGATTCCCAATCAGCTCGTCGAGGGCGTCGGCACCCACCGGGTCCAGCCCGGTACCCGGCTCGTCGAGCACCAGCAGATCCGGGTCCATGGCGAGGGCCCGAGCCATCGCCGCGCGTTTGTGCATGCCCCCGCTGAGCTGGTCGGGATATTTGTGGGCCGCATCCGGGGGTAGCCCAGCCAGCAGCAGCTTGAGCATCGCGATGTCGTGAATCAATGGGGCCGCGATGTCCGTCTGCTCCTTCAGGGGAACCGCAATGTTTTCGAGAACCGTCAGCGAGTTGAACAGTGCCCCTTGCTGGAACAGGATCCCGACGCGCCGGCGGAGCCGGTTGGCGGCAGGCTCGTCCAGGGACGCCACCTCCTCGCCAAACAGGCGCACCCGGCCGGCGGTCGGCCGCGCGAGCAGGACCATCTCGCGCAGCAGCACCGACTTGCCGCAGCCGCTCGCCCCCACCAGGGCCAGGATTTCGCCCCTCCGCACGGTGAGGTCAAGCCCCTCATGGATGCAGGTGCTCCCGAAGCAGGTGCGGATGCCGCGAAGCTCGACCGGATTCATCTCCGCAGTCTGTCGGTCCTCGACCAATCTCAGATCCCCAGCCAACTGTAGGCGACCGAGAAGGCCGCATCCATCACGATCACCAGAACGATGGCCTGAACAACGCTGGTCGTGGTGTGTCGGCCCACGCTGTCCGCGCCACCCCGCACCTGGAACCCCTGGTAGCAACCCACGGCGGCGATCACCGCCGCAAACACCGGCGCCTTGGCCACCCCGGTAAGCAGTGAGTTGATGGAAACCGCCTCCGGGAAACGGCGGAGAAAGGTTTCCGGACTGATGTCGAGCATCAGGGCCGACATGACCATTCCCCCGGCGACCGCCGCCAGGTCAGCGAAGACCGTGAGCAACGGAAGCGCAATCACCAGGCCCAGGACCTTGGGCAGCACCAGCAGGTCAAGGGGGGCGACCCCGATGCTTCGCAGGGCATCCACCTCTTCCGTGACCTGCATGGTGCCGATTTGAGCCGTATAGGCCGAGCCGCTGCGCCCGGCCACGATGATGGCCGTCATCAGGGGGCCAAGCTCACGCAGGACGGTGATTCCCACCAGGTCTACGACATAGAGGTTGCCGCCGTAGAGGCGCAGCTGCACCCCGGACTGGTAGGCGATCACCACACCGAGCAGGAACGACAGCATGCCTAACACCGGCATGGAACGTACGCCGTCGCGCTCCAGCACGGACAGCATCTGGCGCCAGCGAAACCGGGCAGGACGGGCGAAGGCGTGCAGCAACGCCAGAGACGCCGCACCGCCGAAAGAGAGCATGGCGAAGGACTCCCGGCTGAACGCGATGACCTCTCTGCCGAGACGCTCCAGTCCGGCCGGTCGGCTCGGCGCCCGCAGCGTCGCCATCCCTTCAGCGTGCGATTCAAGCCGCTCGGTGATCAGCTCCAGCAGCTCGGCGTGACGGTCGTCGAACCCGCTGAGCCGCACCTCCCTTCCCTCCCCCTTAAGCCCTTCGATGAGCCGATACATAACCAGCGCACCCGCGGTGTCGATCGTCTCAAGATCCTCACAATCGAAGGTGACGGACTCCGCCGCCAGACTCGGTCCCCCGGTGAGCCCGTGAAGTCCAGCAATGGCGCCGGTTGTCCAGCTGCCGGTCAGACGCAGTCGGTCCCCGCCGGTGTCCCAAACGAGGCCGGCCGGATGGACACGGCCCGTCTTGCTGCGGTCGGCGGACTGGTAGCGCTGTTTAGGGGGAGGCATGGGATCGCTTCGAGAGCCGGAAGGAGACTTTCTGTCGCCCGCTGAAGAGATGATTCGTCCTGCATTGAATGGTACTTCATGTCGCCGGTCCCCTCCTGTTTCGGGAGCCTCGGCTGCGGCGACGGTCTGCTGGGGGGTCATGCGTCCGCCACGCGCGACCCTATATCAGTCGCTCTCCTGGCAATGGCGGTCTAACCTATCAATACGGCAAACGATCGCGCCGAGGGCTTGGTCCGGGCCGGCGGCACCCACCGCGGGGAGAAGAAGCTGCCCGGGGTTTCGGCGACTGCAGGTGGTGAATTGCCTGAGATGCCTCGGCACACAACGTGGAGCCAGCAATGGCCGCTCCGAATCGAGATGCCCTTGGGCCTATCCTGATCCTGTGCCTCTTGGCCACGCTCGCGGGCCGAGCGAAGGCCGGCGGAGAAGCCCTGTTGATCCCCATCGACGGCTCCATCGGGGTGGCCACGGGGGAGATGGTGGAGCGGGGCCTGGTCACCGCGGCTGAGCAGGGCGCGGAACTGGTGATCCTGCGCCTGGACACCCCCGGGGGACTGGACACCGCCATGCGCCGCATCATCAAGGCCATCCTGGCCTCCGAGATCCCGGTCGCTGCGTATGTGGCCCCATCCGGCGCCCGGGCAGCCAGCGCCGGCACCTACATCCTCTATGCCGCCCACGTCGCCGCCATGGCCCCAGCCACCAATCTGGGTGCCGCCACGCCGGTGCAGGTGGGCGGCGGGTTCCCCGGTATCGGGGGACCCGCATCGCCCGAGGACGAGAAAGGAGAGGCCCCCAAGGCCAAGGACGCCATGGAGCGCAAGCTGGTGAACGACGCGGTGGCCTACATCCGCGGTCTGGCGACGCTGCGCGGGCGCAACGCGGACTGGGCGGAACAGGCGGTGCGGGAGTCGGTGAGCCTGAACGCGCAGGCCGCCCTGGAGGCGGGGGTGATCGACCTGATGGCGCCGAGTGTCCAGACCCTATTGGAGGGCGTCGACGGGCGCACCGTCGATCTGCCCAGCGGACCCCGGACACTGACCACAGGGGGGCTTCCGGTGCGGGAGCTGGAGCCCGGCTGGCGGGCCAGACTGCTCGCCGTGATCACCGACCCCAACGTGGCCTACGTGCTGCTGATCATCGGGATCTACGGCATCATCTTCGAGCTTTCCAATCCGGGCGCCGTGCTGCCTGGGGTGATCGGTGGGATCAGCCTGATCCTGGCCCTCTATGCACTACAGCTCCTCCCCGTCAACTATGCGGGGCTCGCGCTCATGTTCCTCGGGATAGCATTCATGGCGGCGGAGGCCTTCGTCCCGAGCTTCGGGGCCCTGGGACTCGGGGGTCTGGCCGCCTTTCTGGCCGGCTCCGTGATCCTGATGGACGAGCGCGGGATGCCGATCTCCCCGGCCGTCATCGCCTCCACCGGGGTGACCAGCGGTGCCTTCTTCATCTGGATCCTGAGCCGACTGGTGCGGCTGCGCCGCCGGGCCCCAGCCGTCGGCACGGAGCACCTGATCGGCGTCGTGGGAGAGTCCCTGGACGACTTCGGTCCGGAAGACGCTGGAGGGGGTCGGGTCCGCGTCGCCGGAGAGATCTGGTCGGCCCACGCGGATAGCGCCGTGCGCAGCGGCCAAGCGGTGCGAGTCCTGGGTATTACCGGACTGCGCCTGAACGTGACACCCGAACACCAGGAGTGAACCCATGCCCTACGAATCCCTGCTGCCCTATCTGCTGCCCATCGCCCTGATCATCCTGCTGCTCGCCGCGTCCATCAGGATCCTGCCCGAGTACCAGCGTGGCGTGGTGTTCTTTCTCGGGCGCTTCCAAGCGGTGAAGGGCCCCGGGCTCATCATCATCATCCCCGCCATCCAACAGATGGTGCGGGTGGATCTGCGGGTCGTGACCATGGACGTCCCCGCCCAGGATGTGATCACTCGGGACAACGTCACGGTTCGGGTCAACGCGGTGATCTACTTCAAAGTCGTGGAGCCGGACAAGGCGATCATCCAGGTGGAGCAGTTCCAACTGGCCACCAGCCAGCTGGCGCAGACCACGCTGCGCTCGGTCCTCGGCCAGCACGAGCTGGACGAGCTCCTGGCCGCGCGGGACCGTCTGAACGCGGACATCCAGAAAATCCTTGACGCCCAGACCGACGCCTGGGGCATTAAGGTGACCAACGTCGAGATCAAGCACGTGGACCTCAACGAGAACATGATCCGCGCCATCGCCCGCCAGGCGGAAGCAGAACGTGGCCGGCGCGCCAAGATCATCCACGCGGACGGCGAGCTGCAGGCCTCCGAGCGCCTGCGCGACGCGGCGAGGGTTCTGGCCGAGCAGCCCCAGGCCCTGCAGCTGCGCTATCTCCAAACCCTGGCGGACATGTCAAACGAGCGCGCCACCACGGTGGTCTTCCCGCTACCCATGGAATGGCTGCAGGGTCTGGCCGCCAAGACCAGCGATCGGGGCGGAAACCCGGGGCAAGGTGTTTAATGCGGCTGGCATTTGAAACGCGTGTACGCCGGACAGCCCCGTCCGCTTCGGAGATGGGCGGGCCATTCCGTCCTGGCCGACCCTGGCGGGTGGCCTCAGCGACCGAACCCGAGTGCGGATGAGCCGCGAAGGCGGCCCCGGCACTCAGCGTACCGAGCGGTAGGTCTCCGACCTGGAGGGCTTCGACAGCACCAGCTGCCACAGCTGGCCGCGGCGGGAGCGGAAATAGCCCATGAACAGGTGCAGGTAGTACTTCCACATCCGGTAGAAACGCTGATCGTAGCGCTCCCGGTCAAGGCCCCGCCAAGCGCGGTCGAAGTTGCTCCACCACGCCTGCAGGGTATGGTCGTAGTCCTGGCCGAAGCAGTGCCAGTCCTCGAGCACCAGCCAGGGCTCGATGGCGGCGCCGAGTTGGCGGACCGACGGAATGGTCCCGTTGGGGAAGATGTACTTGTGCACCCAGGGATCCGTCCCCCAGGCGGTAGTTCGTGACCCGATGGTGTGCAGGAGCATCAGTCCGCTATCCGCGAGCAGATCAGCGACTTTGTTGAAAAAGGCCGGATAATTCTTCTGACCCACGTGCTCGAACATGCCGACGGACACGATCTTGTCGAACCGACCGTCCAGCTCTCTGTAGTCCATGAGCCGAAACTCGACCGGCAGGCCCTCGCAGCGCGCGCGCGCCAGCTCGATCTGCTCCTTCGAGATCGTGACCCCAACCACCTCGACGTCATAGTTCCGGGCGGCGTACTCGGCGAGTCCGCCCCAGCCGGACCCGATGTCCAACAGCCGCTCCCCCGGGTGGAGCATCAGTTTGCGGCAGATCAGGTCCAGCTTGGCTCGCTGGGCCTCCTCCAGGGTGCGTGCATCCAACCAGTAGCCACAGCTGTAGCTCATGGTGGGGTCCAACATGACCTGGTAGAGGTCGTTGCCAATATCATAGTGGCGCTCGCCGACATGGAAGGCACGGCGGCGGCTCTGGCGATTCACCACGCGATCTTCGAGATAAGCCAACCCGTTAAGCAGTATCGCAAGGCCTGGCAACCGGTCGCCGGCCCCCGCTCGGATCAAACGGGTCATGGTCTCGTCCAACTGGCTGGAATCCCACAGTCCATCCATGTAGGCCTCGCCGAAACCGAGGGACCCCCGAAACAGGATGCGGCGGTAGAGCAGCGGATCCCTCACCTGAATGTCCCAGGGCCGGACCCCGTTGAACACGATGCCGCTGCGGGCCGCCAGGCGCTCCAAGACGCGCGGCGGAGTCAGTCGGCGGTCAGTGCCGGAAAACGGGTGCCGGAAACCGCCCCGTCGGATGTCTCGTGTCGAACCGAACGAGCGTGCCATGGCAATCCGTCTGCGGTGGGTGCCGGCCGCGGAGCGCCGGCCTGGTTTGCGCAACCTGCGTCAGCTGCCAGAAAGTCACCGTGCGGCCCCTGAACGGTCTCGGGCAGGCTGTTGAAGACCGAGAATCCCATTGCCGGTAAGGCGCCGCGAGTCTGCAAGCGTCACACGCCCGGGAGCGCGGCAATCTCAGCCTCGGGATCAACGCCAGGGGCTCTCTACAAGCTAAAAAAGTACACCATCCTCAACCAAACGCAAATAAATACAATTGGTTGACAACCTTGCCAGAAGCCTAAAGGCGAAGCAGGCCGATTTGCCAGTCGCGATCAGGTAAATGGCAGCGACATAGCTCAGCAACGCGGGTCCAATCGGTATGGGGATTCCGGCATTCGGCGCGGTCAGGGGGCGATGCTGGCTGGGTGTATTGTTGGTCTCCAGTCTGTTCGGCGACCGGTTTGGCGCTTAGTTCCCAGGGATTGGCGAGCCACCACACGTTGCGCTGTCCGGCTGCGCGGATGCGAGTAACGATAGGCCCGCTCTCACGGACTCGAGACGCGGGTCTTCGGGGCGGCCTGCAGCCAGGGGCTCCGCCAGCCAGGCCACACGCGCTGTCAAGCCCCCGAGTCGCAGCTGGGGCAGCGGGCACCGCTTCCGGGTTCCAGGTCGACCGCCGATTCACTCGACCCGGCAGTGAGCACGCCGGGGCGGATGCCATTCGACCTGAAGGCGGCAGCACCCTTGAGGCCTAGTCGCCAGGCTCGGAAAAAAAGATCTTTGAACCGATCGAAGGGGTAGTCGGCCGCCAGGTTTACCGTCTTGCTGATGCCGGCGTCCACGTAGGGGGCCACTGCCGCCACCATCCCGAGGTGACCCGCGACCTCCACGTCGAGGGCCGAGACGAAGGCCGGGGGCAGGGCCGACGCTTCCCCGAAGCGGGCCCGGTAGCGCCGGTAGGCATGGTCCTGCACCTGGTAGGCCACGGTGCCCTCCCCTATCCGTACCCGCCGCCGATAGGTCCAGGCGTAGGCGGGTTCGATGCCGTTGCTGACGTTGCCCGCGAAGGCGAGCGAGATGGTCCCCGCGGGTGCGATGGAGATCAGATGGCTGTTGCGGATTCCGTGGGCGTGGATGGCCTGCTGGAGATCCGCTGGCAATCGGCGGACGAAGGGACTCTCCCCAAAACGGTCCCGATCAAACAGTGGGAAGGGTCCCTTCTCCCAAGCCAATTCGACCGAGGCCCGATACGCCGCGTCCCGCAGGGTCCGAGCGATAAGGGCGGCGACGTCACGCGCCTGGCCGCTGTCGTAGCGGAGGCCGAGCAGGATCAGTGCGTCCCCCAACCCCGTGAACCCGAGCCCGATGCGGCGCTTGTGCCGGGCCTCGGCCGCCTGTTCGGGAAGCGGCCAGTCGGTGACGTCCAGCACCTTGTCCAGCATGCGCACCGCGGCCGGCACCCGGGTCGCGAGGGCGTCGAAGTCGAAGCGCGCATCCGGCTCGAATGCCCGCAGCACGAAGCGCGTGAGGTCGAAGGAGCCCAGGCAGCAACCCCCGTAGGCTGGGAGGGGCTGCTCGCCGCAGGGGTTTGTGGCCAGGATGGTCTCGCAGTAGGCCAGGTTGTTCTCCCGCGCGATGCTGTCGAGAAACAGCACCCCTGGGTCTCCGTAGCGGTAGGCCCGCTCGGTCAACGCATCGAACAGGGCGCCGGCGGCTACGCGCCGATAGACCCAGAGGCCGTCGCGGCGCTGATAGGCCCCAGCCGCCTTGAGCGCCGGCCCCGGCTCCGCCACATGCACCAGGTGGATCTCCCGGTTCTCAGCCGCTGCATTCATGAAGGCATCGTCCGCTGCAACCGAGAGGTTGAAGTTCGTCAACTCTCCCTGCGCGTCCTTGGCGGCGATGAAGCGCTCGATGTCCGGGTGGTCTGCTCTCAGCACCCCCATTTGGGCCCCGCGCCGGGCTCCCGCAGACTCGAGTGTCTCGCAGGAGCGGTCGAACAGGCGCATATAGGAGACGGGCCCGCTGGCCAGGGACCGGGTGCTGTGCACCAGCGCGCCCTTGGGTCGAAGCCGGGAGAAGTCATAGCCTACGCCGCCACCCCGGCGCAGGGTCTCGGCGGCCTCCTGAAGGGCCGGATAGATACCGGGCCATCCGTCCTCCCGACCGCTGATGCTGTCGCCCACCGGCTGAACGAAGCAATTGACCAGGGTGGCCTTCAACTCGGTCCCAACGGCGGCGTTGATGCGCCCGGCGGGGATGAAGCCCGCCTCCTGCACCCCGAGGAATGCACGCTCCCAATACCCTGGATCCCGTTCGCCGGCTGCCAGGGCACGTGCCACCCGGCGGCGGACGGCGTCTGCGTCCGTCTCGCCGGGTGCCGCGTACTTGCGGCGCAGGGTGTCGATGGAGATGGGCTCGGGTTTCATCGCGCAGCTGGACCTCAGACGTCAGAGGTAGGTCTGGGGCACCCTGCTCACGATCGAGGCTTGCCCGGAATCGTCAAGATCGACCCGTGGGCGCCCAAGCCTTGGCTCGCGGAGGACTGCCGTCGGCACATTCTTGCGCGGGGATTTCATGGGCACATTCGGATTGAGACCAGCGGCAACAATCGCAATACAGGGTCGACCTACTCTTGAACCGGTAGCGCATGGATGTGTTGCCGAAGACCTAGGAGATCGGTGATCGACGGCTTTCGACGGCCTTCAGCCGGTTCGACAGGCCGCCAAGTGGTCCGGTGCTTGACATGGATTCCCGATCATAAGCGAGCCGATCCAGAGCCTACGCAATCAGTCAGGCTCCGATTGCGATCCGAGGCGCCGCAAGGCAAGATGCGCGGCCGAAAAAACCGCCAGCGGGCCGGCGGCACAGAATTGAACGAGTGCACAGGAGGGTCAAGGGTGCAGTCTGTGTTGGACCTCGACGGAATTCTTCGGGAGAACGGAATACCCTTCGACACGGTGGGCCGGGATGACCAAGAAGGTGCGTCGATTGGCCGCAACCGCATCGCCAAAACCCTGCTGCTCGCGGACGTCCGAGGCTACGCCGTGGCGGTCATCCCAGGCAACCACCAGATCGATCTGCTTGCCTTGCGGCGTGAGTTCGGGCGCAGCTTCCGCCTCGGGCGCCCTGACGAGACCGAGCGCCTGTTCCCCGGCGCGCGCCCTAATGCCCTGCCTCCGGTCGGTGGCGATCCCCGGCTGGAGACCTTCCTGGACCTATCCCTGGTGCGCCTGAGGGACGTCTTCCTCGAGACACGGGACCCGCGCCGGCTAATCCGAATCGTCGGGGAATCCTTCCGGGCACTGTTCTACGGAGCCTGGTGCGGGCCCATCAGCCGGGCGGCGAATCCGGAGGCCAGGCTCTTTCAGCGGGCCGCCCGGGCGCGCTGAATCGCGTACCGGCGTATACGACTGCCAGCGACCAGGGAAGTCTTCTCACGGCGCGGGCCCGCGCCTCACCGAGCAGTCGCCTTCAGGCCCGCAGCAAGGACTCCAGGCCGTTGAAGACCGCCGAGACGCGAGCTCGCCCGCCCGAGTGTAGCCCGGTGTCCCAATCAGCGGGCGCGGCCCGCGAACTTGATGCTCCGGTGATATAGGGGTCCCGGCGCACATCGATTCCTGGGAGATGCGGCGCAATCCGCCTGGCCACGACGGCCTTTCAGGACGATGGCGCCGTTTACATTCGTCGGTCGCCGTGCTTGATCCCGAACCTGTTCGGGCCGATCTCCCGAGCAGGGTCGACATCGGGAAAGTCCATGCTCAAGCAGACCTGGCGCTGGCTGATGATCGTTCTGGGGTGGCTCGCGCTGGTCCTGGGGCTCATCGGCATCTTCGTGCCCCTGCTGCCCACCACGCCCTTCGTGTTGCTCGCCGCCTTCTTCTTTTCCAAGGGCTCGGAGCGGCTGCACCATTGGCTTCGGGATCATCCCCGCTTCGGCGGGTACGTGCGCGACTGGGAGGCGGAGCAGGTGATTCCACGGGTCGGCAAGTACGCGAGCACCCTGCTGATGGTTCCGTCCGTGGGATGGGTGCTCCTCACCCGAGACCTGCACTTGGCATTATCCGGAGGCATGGCGGCGACGGTCTTGGCCGTGCTGTGGTTCATCTGGTCGCGCCCGTCGCACCCCAGGCGCCCGACGGCGGGACCGCGAGCGACCCCTTGACGTCGGCCAAGGCCGGCTCGTTCCCCCTCCCATCGACGGCGAGTTGTGCAAATCGCCGACAACGTATAAGGTTCCAGCCTTTCGCCACGGGCCACGCCCACGGCCCTATAACGAGCGGACGACCCCCCGGACCTGCGCGCCCGACGGGCTACGACCGCCACAACCTGTAAGGATTTACCCCGTTCAAGATGCTTGAGGTGTCGAAGCTTCAATGCCGGCGCGGCGATCGGCTGCTGTTCGCCGGGCTGGACTTCGCGGTGGAAGCCGGCACCCTGCTGCACGTGCGGGGGCGCAATGGCAGCGGCAAGACGACCTTGCTGCGGACCCTTTGCGGGCTCTTCGCCCCGGAATCCGGGGAGGTGCGCTGGAAGGGAGACTCGATCCGCGCGCTGGCGGAGGACTACCGTCGCGACCTCCTTTATTTCGGCCACCTAAACGGGATCAAAGGCGATTTGACTGGGGTGGAGAATCTCTCGGTGTCGGCGGCCCTGGACGGGGACCGGGTGGACAGCGCAGCGATTTGGGCGGCCCTGGGACGAATCGGGCTCGCAGGCTTCGAGGATCTTCCCACGCGGATGCTCTCTCAGGGACAGAAGAAGCGGGTGGCGTTGGCCCGGCTGGTCTTGAGCCGAGCCCCCCTTTGGGTGCTCGATGAACCATTCACCGCCCTGGACCAGGATGCTGTGGACCTGCTCCAGGGGATGATCACGGACCATGTCGCCGGTGGCGGTGTGGCGGTGCTGACCACGCATCAGGCCGTGCCGCTGACCTCGGGTCAGGCGCACCACCTGGATCTGGGCGACTGACGACCCTGGCCAACGCACCGTGCTCAAGGTCTTTTGGCGCATCGTCACCCGTGATCTGCTGCTCGCCATGCGACGGCGCACGGATGTGCTCACCACCCTGTTTTTCTTCGTCATCGTTGTGAGCCTGTTCCCGCTCGGGGTGGGCACGGAGAAGCAGGTGCTTCGAATCCTTGGACCGGGCGTGGTGTGGGTTGCGGCCCTGCTCGCCTCCATGCTGGCCCTCGAGCGGCTGTTCGCGGCGGACTATGACGACGGCACCCTGGAACAGATGCTTCTCACCGCCCAACCCCTTCCGCTGCTGGTGCTGGGCAAGGTCTTGGCTCATTGGCTATTGACGGGACTGCCACTGGTGTTGATCGCACCATTGATCGGCATGCAATATCATTTGCCGGACACCGCGATCGGGGTGATGATGCTGGCGCTCCTGCTCGGCACGCCGGTTCTCAGCCTGATCGGCGCCATCGGTGCAGCCCTGACGCTTGGGCTGCGCGGCGGCGGCATCCTGTTGTCGCTCCTGATCCTGCCGCTCTACATCCCGGTGCTTGTTTACGGTGCCGGCGCGGTGGAAGTGAGTGGCGTGGACCTGGCCGATACCCGCCCCTATCTGATGCTGCTGGGGGCCTTCTTGTTGTCGGCCCTGGTCCTGGCGCCCCCGGCGGCGTCAGCGGCCCTTCGGATCTCCATCGAATAATTCCTCACTCGAAGACCCTTCCCGATGTTGACTCCCTGGTTCAAGTTTGCCTCCCCGGCCACCTTCTATCCCCTTGCCGGGCGCCTGATTCCCGTGTTCTGGGTGTTGGCCGCCGTGTTGATCCTACTCGGGCTGTATTGGGGCTTCTTCGAGACCCCGGACCGGCTCGGCGGCACCAACCCTCAGAAGGAGTATTACCGGATCATCTTCGTCCACGTCCCGGCCGCCTGGATGTCGATGTGGCTCTACATCGTGATGGTAGGCTGGGCGGCAGTCGGGCTGGTGTTTAACACCCGCCTGTCCTTCATGATGGCAAATGCCGTGGCCCCCACCGGTGCCATCTTCACCTTCCTGGCACTCTGGACAGGGGCCTTCTGGGGACGACCGAGCTGGGGCACCTACTGGGACTGGGACCCGCGCCTGACCTCCGAGCTGATCCTGTTCTTCCTCTACATCGGCTATATCGCCCTGCATTCGGCCATCGATGACAACCGCCGCGCGGACCGGGCCGCCGCCCTGCTCGCGATCGTCGGCTTGGTGATGGTCCCGGTGATCTTCTGGTCCATCAACTGCCCCGACCCCAACGCGTGCGCTGCCCTGCACCAGCGCTCGGGACTCGGCAAGATCGACGGGAACATCCTGTTCGCGATGCTGACTATGACCCTGGGATTTTGGATGTACTCGTTCGCCACCACCTTCATGCGCCTGCGCTCCATCATCCTGACCCGGGAAGCGGAAACGACCTGGGCCCGGGACACGGTCCGCAGCGAGGCCGGGATTGCCATGCAGTCGAGGGTGGCATCGTGATGGAGTTTCTCTCTCAGGGCGGGTACGCGGGATTCGTCTGGGCCTCCTACGGGATGGCCCTCGTGCTGCTGATGGCCGAGGTGATCGGCTTGCGACGCCAGCAGCGAACCATTTTGACGCGGCTCGGTCGATTGCTTCGGCTGCGCGATTCCGGAGGCAAGCAATGAAGGCGAGACAAAAACGGCTGGTCCTGGTGGGGCTGGCGGTCGCGGGTGTGGGGGCCGCCGCGGCCCTCGCGCTCAGCGCCCTGCAGAGCAATATCTCCTATTTCTTCAGTCCGTCCCAGGTATTGGCGAAGGAGGCTCCAACGGACCATGTGTTCCGCCTGGGCGGCCTGGTAACCAAGGGAACGGTCAAGCGCGCCGAGGACGGACTGACCGTCACATTCGACGTGACCGACATGGCCCAAACGGTCAGGGTCTCTTATACAGGCATCCTGCCGGACCTCTTCAAGGAGGGTCAGGGGGCGGTCACCCGGGGTCGACTGGGTCCGGATGGCGTCTTCTACGCCGAGGAGGTTTTGGCCAAGCACGATGAGGAATATATGCCGCCCGAGGTGGCCGATACCCTCAAGACCGCCCATGCCCAGGGCATGACCAAGGCCGCGGATGCCGTGGCAAGTCAAGCCCAAGCCGCCGCGCTGGTGACGCAATGATCCCGGAGCTTGGACATTTCGCCCTGATCCTGGCGCTGGGCCTCGCCCTGATCCAGGCCGTCTTCCCGCTCTGGGGCTCCTTCGTCGGCCGCCGGGCGTGGATGGAGCTGGCAAGGCCGCTGGCCTACGGGCAGCTCACCTTCCTCGCCCTCGCGTTCGCCTCCCTGCTCCAGGCCTTCCTAACCGACGACTTCTCGGTCGTCTATGTGGCCACCAACTCCAACTCTCTGATGCCGGACGTTTACAAAGTGTCCGCCCTGTGGGGCGCCCACGAAGGGTCGCTTCTCTTGTGGGTCTTTTTGTTGGCGGCCTGGGGGGCCGCAGTGGCGACCTTCAGCCGCAAGCTCCCCCTAACGATGATCGCACGGGTGATCTCGGTTCAGGGCATGATCGCCATCGGATTCCTGTTGTTCATGCTGCTGACATCGAATCCCTTCGAGCGCATCTTCCCCGCGCCTCTGGAAGGACGTGACCTGAACCCACTGCTCCAGGACCCGGGGCTCGCCATCCATCCGCCGATGCTCTACATGGGCTACGTGGGCTTCTCGGTTGCCTTCGCGTTCGCCATCGCCGCACTGATGGGTGGCAAGCTGGATGCCGCCTGGGCCCGCTGGTCGCGGCCCTGGACCACGGTGGCATGGATCTTTCTCACTATCGGCATCGCGCTGGGTTCCTGGTGGGCTTACTACGAGCTGGGCTGGGGCGGCTGGTGGTTCTGGGACCCGGTGGAGAACGCCTCCTTCATGCCTTGGCTGGTAGGCACGGCGCTGATCCATTCACTGGCGGTGACCGAGAAGCGTGCCGCTTTCAAGAGCTGGACCGTCCTGCTCGCCATCTCCGCCTTCTCCCTGTCACTGCTCGGCACCTTCCTGGTCCGCTCCGGGGTGCTGACGTCGGTTCATGCCTTCGCCACCGACCCGACCCGCGGGACCTTCATCCTGGCCTTCCTGGTGATCGTGATCGGCGGCTCCCTCGCCCTTTATGCCTGGAGGGCGCCGGCGGTCTCGGGCGGCGGACGGTTCGACTTGGTGTCGCGAGAGAGCTTCCTCCTGACCAACAACCTGTTGCTGGCCGCACTGGCCCTGATGGTGCTGTTCGGCACCCTGGCCCCGCTGATCTACGAAGCGGCCGGCTGGGGTAAGATCTCGGTCGGCTTTCCCTGGTTCAATACCATGTTCATCGTCCTGTCACCCCTGCTGGTGCTGGCCATGGGCATAGGTCCGATGGCTCGTTGGAAGCATGACGAGATCCCGCGTCTGGTCCGGGCGCTCTGGCTTGCCTTCGCGCTCAGCCTGGTGGTCTTCACCCTTGCATCGACGAAGCTGCTCATCCCGGGCAATCTCCACGTCGGCCTAGGGCTCGGCCTCACCACCTGGCTGGTTCTCACCCACTTAGTGAATCTCAGGGAGCGGTTGAGGAACAAGGGTGGCGTCACGGGGCTCATGGCAGATCTGCGAGGCCGCAGCCGCAGCTATTACGGCATGTGGCTGGCCCACATCGGTGTCGCCATGTTCATCGTCGGCGCAACCATGGTCTCGAATTTCGGCATCGAGACGGATGTGCGCATGTCTCCGGGCGATGTCCATGAGACGGCCGGCTATCGTTTCCAGTTCAACGGAGCGCGGACGGTGATGGGCCCCAACTACCGGGCCCAACGGGGCGAGTTTGTCGTCTATAAGGGCGATCGCGAGGTCGCGGTCCTGCATCCCGAGAAGCGTGCCTACGTGGCAGGCGGAATGCCCATGACCGAGGCGGGGATCGATGCCGGCTTCCTGCGCGACCTCTATGTCTCCCTCGGGGAGCCAGTGGGCGACCAGGGCGATTGGGCGGTGCGGGTCTACTACAAGCCCTATGTGCGCTGGATCTGGCTGGCCGGCGTCCTGATGGCGCTGGGAGGCATCCTGGCCGTCACGGACGGCCGCTATCGCACCGCGCGCAAGGCCGCGACCCTGCCCGCCGGCAATCTGGCCCGGGCCTGAGCCTGGCTTAGACGACACGAGAGCACCTCACAAGAGATCCGAAACCATGGCCCGTTCGACCACGAGCTATCTACTGCCGCTGGGCATCTTTATCGCCCTGGCGGCGCTCCTGTTTTACGGGCTCAGGCTCGATCCGCGGAAGGTTCCCTCCCCCCTGATCGACAAGCCCGCGCCCGCCTTCACGCTGGAGTCCCTGTCCGAGCCGGGCAAGAGCATCAGCTCGGACATCCTCAAGGGGAAAATGTCGTTGGTGAACGTCTGGGCATCCTGGTGTCCCTCGTGCCGGCAAGAGCACGGGGAGCTCGTTCGCATCGCTCGCGAGTCGGACGTCCAGATGATCGGGTTCAACTGGAAGGATGAGCGCCCCGCCGCGCTGGAGATGCTGCGTACCTTCGGCAACCCCTATGTGCTGAGCGTCTATGACCCGGAGAATAAGGTGGGGATCGACTGGGGCGTCTACGGCGCACCCGAGACCTTCGTGGTGGACGCCGAGGGCATCATCCGTCACAAGCGCATCGGCCCGATCGATCGCAAAGTATGGCAGGAAGAGATCGTGCCAGTCATCGAGCAGTACCGGCCCCGCGGCTAGGGTCGCGATATCGCGGCTCGACGCGCGGCAAGTCCTCACAAGGGGCCGGTGTACCGCTCGCTTGTCCATCCGACCGCCCGCGATTTTGCGTCGCGTTCCCCGACTCACCACACCCGACATGGGTTTCACCCAGACCGATGACTGACCACAGCAAGAGAGAAGCCGTGTCCATGCTTCGACCATCGCTCATCGCGGCGCTCCTGTGCGCACTGCTCGCCTGGGGCGGCGCCTCCGCCTTCACGCTCGAAGAGTTCCAGTTCAAGGACCCGGCTCAGGAACAGCAGTTCCGCGACCTGATCGGCAAGCTGCGCTGTTTGGTCTGTCAGAACGAGTCGCTTGCCGCCTCTCAGGCGGATCTGGCGCAGGATCTCCGAAAGGAGGTCTACAACATGATGCGCGACGGCAAGGACGATGATGCGATCATCGCCTTCCTGGTGGAACGCTACGGCGATTTCGTGCTTTACGAGCCTCCCGTCAAACCCTCCACCTATATCCTCTGGTTTGGCCCCTTCGTTCTGATCGGGTTGGGCGGCTTCCTGTTGCTGCGGGCACTGAAACGGAAGAAGACCGAACCGGAGCAGGACCTGAGCGCCGCGGAGCGCGCCCGGATCGACCTGCTCACCAAACCCCTCGCGGCGCTCCAAGGCGACCGGAAGGACCAAGCCCAATGATCATCTTCTGGATTCTCGCCGCCGGGCTCGTGGGCCTGGCGATCCTGTTTGCCGTCCTGCCCCTGCTGCGCCCGGCCCCGGCCAACCAATCCCCAGACCAGGATGCCCTGAATCTCCAGGTATTCCAGCATCGGCTCGCCGAGCTTGACGGCGACCTGACCTCCGGATTCCTCGAGCAAGCGCAGTACGACGCCGCGCGTCACGACCTGGAGCGAGAGCTCCTGTACGACCTGGACGGTGGCCCGAAGATCGGCGGAGGCGCGCAGAAGTCCAGATCGGGCCGCGCTCCCTGGCTCGCCACCGCGCTCGCCCTGGCGGTGCCCGTCGGCGCAGTCCTCGCTTACCTACAGCTTGGCGACAGTGCCATCATCGCGCGGATGGAGACTGCGGGGTCCGCCATCGGTGGTGGACAGACAGCAGCGGCCGCTCACGACGGCCAGAAGGTTCCACCCCTGGATGTCCTGGTCCAGGGTCTCGCGGAACGGCTAGAGCAGGACCCGGACAACCTGGATGGTTGGCTGATGTTGGGACGGACCTATTTCGCAATCAAGCAGCCGACCAAGGCCCTCGCGGCCATGGAACGTGCCTACCAGCTCGCCCCGAAGCAGGCGAACGTGGTCATCGCCTATGCTGAGGCCCTGGCCGCGAACAATGGGAACAGGCTAACCGGAAAGCCGGCCGAGCTGATTCGCACCGCCCTGGAGATCGAGCCCGGTAATGCCAGCGCTCGCTGGCTGGACGGCATGCTCGCCTATCAGCAAGAGCGGTTCGCCGACGCGGCCGGAACCTGGCAAGGCATCCTTCCCGAGATGGACCCCGCCGGCCAAGAGGCGCAGCAGGTTCGCCAGCTGATCGCCGAGGCCCGCAACCGGGGCGGAATGCCCGCCGCGCCGCCGGCAATTGCCCAGGCTCCGAGCGCGGGCGCGGCGCCGGCCCAACCAGCAGCCGCTGGCCATACGGGCGCGAAGATCCAGGTCGCCGTGACCCTGGACCCCACCCTCGCCGAAAAGGCCGACCCCGACGACACGGTGTTCGTCTTCGCCCGCGCTTCCGCCGGCCCGCCCATGCCGCTCGCCGTCCAGCGTCTGAAGGTGGCGGACCTGCCGGCGACAGTCACCCTCGACGACAGCATGGCCGTGATGCCGGCGATGCGGCTCTCGGCCTTCCCCCAGGTCGTCGTGGGTGCACGGGTCTCGAAGAGCGGCCAGGCTACACCCCAGTCCGGCGACCTGGAGGGACAGATTGGCCCGCTGAGCAGCGACGGGACGTCCGACGCGGCGGTGAACATCGATCAGGTCAGGCGTTGACCCTAAGATCGGAAGCGGTCTCCATAGCAACGCCAGCCCGAGGCTGGATAGAAGCGCAGAAAAAAGCTGAGCCCCTCGGTTAGCAGGGCTGAACTCGGCGCGCGAGCACGTGTGCGATGCGGCCGCCCGCACGATCAGGCCCAGCACGAGGAGGGGGTGGGAGCCCCCATTCATCTCGACAACTCCTCGGCTGGTTGTTCCGCTGGGTCACCTGTTCCGCCAGCTCTGGGTCTACCAGGAGGCTGGTGCCACTCCGCCATACCCTGCGCGCTGGTCCGGACGCTCACTACTCCACCCTCTCATAGCGCATTCAAATTCAATATTTTTATCTTCTTCTCCCCCTTCTCCCGCGCGAACGCGACAAGCGACGACGATAAGTATCCGTTATCGGCGATGGCCTGTGGAGATCATGCGTGGCGACGGGCACGGTGGTGGCGGTCGCAGCGGATGGTCGACCATGGGGTCAGCCGAACCTCTCGCATGGGATGTCCACCCGGCGGGCGCGCCCGCGGGCGTCATCGGATCAGCTTCATCGGGCAAGCAGCCCATGGGCCATCCCGGGCGCCGCCTCAGGACTACGTGCGGGCCTCGTTGGGGCCTGAGGGTGGAGTTCGAAGGTCGGCGCCAGGGAGCAACCGTCATCAGCGGTGTCAGGGGTCGTTGAAGCGCGTGGTGTGGTCCTCCTTCTGGTGCGTGGACGGGGTCTTCGGTGCCGAGCATGGCGCTCGTGTTGAACAGCTTCTCGATCTGGAACGGATGCCCGTGGAGATGGTGCCACAGGCCCTTGGCGAGGCGGCGCATCAGCTCCACGACCTGCTTGCCCTTGAGCGCGCCGGGACGGGCGGTCTTGAGGGCGAACCAACGGGCCACCAGCGGCTCCTGGGCGATCAGGCGCAAGGCGGCAAAATAGAGGTAAAACCTTGCCACCGGGGGACCTCGCTTGGTGATCGCCAGCCGGCCCTGGTGGGTGCCGCTGCTGCGCTCCTTGAGGTTGAGCCCGAGGGCCTTGCAGTAGCTGGCCGCAGTCGGGTAATTGGCGGGACTGCCCACAGTGGCCAACAACACCGCAGCGGTGACCCGCCCGAGGGCCTTGGGCAGGGCGGGGAGTGTGTCGTCTTTGGCCAGCGTCTGCTCGATGCGCTGCTCGCTGCGGTGAATCTCCCGATGGGCCTCGATCAGCGCCTTGGCCTGCCAGCGCAGCAGCTCGCGTTCCTCCAGCACACAGGGCACCCCCAGGGTGCCTGCGGCACTTGCCAGCACCGCTTCGATCTTCTCCTCGCTGAGCCCGGGACGCCCGACCTTGTATGTTCTGTTCCGAGGGATTGACAGGGAGGACTGATAAAAGGACTTTATGGAGAGTGCCCGGGAAGCCGTCCCGACCTGAAGTCTTGAGCTTGTACGTAGATTGGCTCCCCGCCCTCTTCGCCGATACCGAAGAGTATCCGAGGCCTTGGGCCAAGCCCGTGAGCCTGCATACACAAGGTCGGTAGGCGAGGGTGCAGGGTCGGGGAACCGGGACACGATGTTACAGCGATCAGCCTTGGAGACCCAGCAGCGATGAAGGTGGCAGGAATCGATGTGGCCCACAAGACCCTTGGGGTCGTCCTTCGGAGCGAGGAGAAGGCCGGCAAGGCACAGGAGTTTGCCAACACCGCCAGCGGTCACCTGGCGCTGGTGAAGGTGCTGAAGGCGGCGCGGGTCGAGCGCGTCTGTCTGGAGGCGACGGGTTCCTACCACCTGGACCTGGCGCTCGCCTTGGACACGGCCGGGTTGGCGCTGATGGTGGTCAACCCCAAGGCGGCCAAGCGCTTCACCGAGGCCCTGCTCACCCGCACCAAGACCGATGCGGTGGATGCCGCGGTGCTGGCGCAGTTCGCCCTGCGCATGCCCTTCGAGCCTTGGAAACGACCGGACGCCCAAGCCTTGGCGCTGCGCGCCTGTGCCCGGCGTCTGGCGGCCCTCAACCGGGCCAAGACCGAGGCGAAGAACCAGCTCCATGCGCTGATCCAGACCCAGACCACCCCAGAGGTTGTACTCGCCGATGTGCGCCTGAGCATCCGCCAGTGCGAGGACCAGATCGAGGACTTGCGCACCTGGGCCGAGGGGCTGATCCAGACCGACGCGGGCCTCAAGGAGGTCTTTGACTTGCTCATCAGCGTCAAGGGTATCGCCGCCGCCAGCGCCATCCAGCTTATGGGCGAGATCCTGGTCCTGCCCGCCGACATGCGTGCCAAGCAGTGGGTCGCCCTGGCCGGGCTCGACCCCCGCCAGAGTATCTCCGGCACCAGTGTCCACAAGAAGCCGCGCCTGAGCAAAGCGGGCAACCGCTACCTGCGCCTAGCCCTGTTTATGCCGGCCTTGAGTGCCGCGCGCCACGACCGCCATGTCAACGGCTACTACCGCCACCTCATCGAGGGCCGGGGCCTGAAGAAGATCCAGGCCGTCTGCGCGGTGATGCGCAAGCTCCTGCATGCCATCCACGGCATGCTCAAGTCCCGCCAGCCCTTCGACGGCCGCCGCTTCTACACTCTGGCCGCGACCCCGACCTGAGCGCACACCCAGCGAGAATCCGTTGATCAATGCCTTAAAAAACTTGATTGTTGTTGCGCCGCAGGCGTGCGCACCAACCGCTTTCCTCGCCGCGGCGCAGTGTGGGCAAAGGGTGAATGAGTGGGGGCAAGCGGGGGGCAACGCGCCTGCCTCGCTCCCCACCCCAGGGATGAGGTCCGCGGCGCGCTGTCCCCGGCTTGTCCCCACGTTCGCTCGCGACATTCACGCTTTGTCCACACGGAGTCCGCCCGCTCGGACCCCGCAAGCCGCTCCAACAGGCCGCCCCACCAGGTGTCAACGGGGTCAGAAGCCTCGGCTCGGACGCCGCTCGTGAGCCCAACGAACTGATAACACTGGCTTATGGAACGGAGGCAAATCGGACTTGCAACGGAACAGAGTATCTGCTGCATCAATACGCGCGCTTGGTGCTTGAGGATGTCGATTTGCTGGGGCCCGCCGAAGGCCGCGATCAGGTGGTGCAGGGTGATGCTCCCCGGTTCCAACAGGACGAGCACTTCCGGCCAGTGGCGGCTCAACAGGGCCTCCTGACGATTGCGCAGGGCCTGCTCGCGCTGCTTGCTCTGGTGCAGGATGCGCAGCTCGGCCTGCAGCGCGCGCCGGCGCGCGTCCTGCTCGGGCCAGCGCACGCTGCACCCTCGGGCATGCAGCTCGCCGATCAGCTCCACCGCCTTGGCGTCATGCAGACTCGGCACCCCGTCGTACACCTCGGCCGCATCGTGCACGCGCTTGGCCGCCACCCGGTAGAGCGCAACACCCATGCGCCCCAACTGCCAGCGCAACGCATCCCCGTAGGTGCCGCTCGATTCCATCACCGCCTCGACCTCGGCCACCGCGCCCAACGCGGCGATCCCCGACACCAACTCGCGGGTCTGCTCGGGGTGGCGCCAGCGCACCCGCCCCAGCACCGCCCCATTCTTGAGACTCAACAGCCCCACGAAGTCGTGCTTCGCCACGTCCACAGCGAACACCACCACCTCGCCCGCAACGCCCTCGCTCAAGCCCGTCCAGTCCACGTTCTTGCACTCAACACTGTGATATCTACCCGCTCATGGGGACACCTCCAACATCTCAGATCAATGTTCCTGCACGCTCAATGCTTGCAGACCGAGCTATGAGGGTCCCCCTTTTTTGGCTGGGTACAGCTGACTACTCCCGCCCCCCTGGTCCTGCGCCCCATTCGAATGTCGGCTAGTCGCTAGCCGTTTCGAAGGTACCGACGAGCTCCGTACGGGCCAATATGTGATCCTCCATGGCGAGCAACAGGTCGTCTTTGGTGGGATTTCCGAGCTCCGCCGGCAGCTTGGTATCAAGGGCGTAGAGCCGATGAAAATAACGGTGACGGCCGATCGGTGGACAAGGTCCGCCATATCCGGTCCGGCCCCAACTGTTGATGCCTCCGCCGCAGCCGGGCGGCAGGGCGTCTGGGACGATGCCCTCGGGCAACCCGCCCAAAGAGGGTGGGACGTTGTATAGGATCCAGTGGTCCCAAACCATGCGCGGCGCGGACGGATCCGGGGCATCCGGGTCGTCGACGATCAGCGCCAGGCTCTCGGTGCCTTCCGGGACACCTTCCCAGTACAAACCCGGAGAGACGTCGTCGCCCTCACAGGTATACTTGATCGGGATTTCGCCACCGTCGTTGAATGCATCAGATTTGAGAACTAGGGACATCTTGCTGCCTCCGGGCATGTGCTACGTTATCAAGCGATCGAAACGTGGGGTGCCGAGAAAATTACAGTGCCTGGCATCGACGCGGTACACCCAGTATCGGACAAAGAGGACATCGAATTTGCCCGCTCGATGGTCGACGGCGGCACCCAAATAGGAGACACGGCGGCAACATCGAGCATTGCAGACTGTGAGGATGCTGCGACGAAACTTGGGGCAACACCTCGCGGTCTCATGGGCCAACAGCCAAAATCGCCCTAGCGGTTTTACCCTTCCCTAGCTGTGCGTCCTTCGGCGGCCAAATGGCCGCCTTTTTTTGCCCCGCCTGCGTCATTCGGCGTGCGACGGCCCCCTGTTCTTGACCGTCAGGCCGGAGCCGTCGCCGAGGCGGAGCTTACCCCGCTGCAGACGTGCTGGGCGAAGCCGGCCCCCGCCTCCGCGTACAGATTGAAGACCATGTCCACCCCCGCG
Source organism: uncultured Gammaproteobacteria bacterium (assembly GCA_963698355.1). Taxonomy (GTDB): domain Bacteria; phylum Pseudomonadota; class Gammaproteobacteria; order Chromatiales; family Chromatiaceae; genus Thiodictyon. Next base: position 327,227 of record CAVOQO010000003.1, read on the forward strand.
CCACGCAGGATCGGTTCGTCATCCGGGAACTTGGCAATGGCCCCGATGAGACCGTCGAAGCCCTCGGCCTTGAGGTGCTTGGCGGCAAAGACATTCTCCGAGACCTTGGGCATGGCCAGCAGCACCAGCCGAAGACTGCCGTTGCGGCACTGAAGTCGGTGCCAGAAATCCGGATCCGTGGCGCTGCCATGTATCACGTTGCGACCCTCCCCCTGTTGGAAGCGCACCATGTCCGGGTCCGCATCGATTCCCACGGGCCTGCGCCCCTTTTGGCCCGCCATGGTGTCATAGGCCCCAATACCAATCCGCCCCATACCGATGACCATCACATCCGCGTTTCCGGGGTCGATCTCCGCCTCCGCCGGGATACGCTGCGCCGACTCCAGACGGTGTAGGCGGGGACTGAGGCGCTCATAGATCTCGTGTGATTTCGCATTCAGAGGCGCGGCAAGGACGAAGGAAATGGACGTGGCGACCGCGAGGATCACCAACCATTCACTACCGATCCATTGGTTCGCCACGCCGATCGAGGCGACGATCAGTCCAAATTCGCTGTAATTGGCAAGCGTCAAAGAGACGAGCAGCGAGGTGCGGGCGCGCAGGTGGAACAGGAGCAGCAACCGATGGAATATCAGGAACTTGATCGGCAAGGCCGCCACCAGCGCCAGTGCGATCCCCAGCATCAACGGGGTCGGCGCCCCGCCGAGACCGATGCTCAGGAAAAAACCGATCAGGAACAGATCCTTGAAACCAAGGAGCTCCTTCGCCAGCTCCTTGGCCTTGGGATGGGGCGCAATCATGATCCCGAGGATCAGGGCACCCAGATCGCCCTTCACCCCCACGAGCTCGAAGACGTGATACCCCCCGACCGCCAGGGTCAGGCCGAACAGGACCAGAAACTCCCCATGCCCGCTCCTCTCCAGCAGCTTTAGGATCAAAGGTCGGGCCGGGATCAGCAACAGGAGCGACAGCGCCCAGAGGGACGGGACCTTGCCGGCTGAGATGCCCAGAAAGACCACCGCCTCCAGGTCCTGCATGATGAGGATGCCGATGGCGAGGGTGCCGTAGTAGGAACCGAGCTCGCCCTTCTCCTCCAGCAACTTGACCGCGAAGACGGTGCTGGAGAAGCTGAGCGCAAATGCCAGGATGGTCGCGCTGGTCCACTCCAGATCCGCCAGATAGGGTAACCCGAGGGCACCCAGCCCCAGTAGGACAGGCATGAGCACGAGGTCCACCAGCACCAGATGGACCCCCGCCACGGCCCAAATTTGGGGCTGCGCCAGGCTGCCCAGCTTGAGCTTTAGCCCGATTGTGAATAGCAGCAGGGTGACGCCGAGCTCGGCAAAGCGGGAGATGGTCTCGTTCGGCTCCTGCCCGAATCCATGCAGGACGAACCCGGCCACCAGATAGCCAACCAGCGGCGGGAGACCCAGCTGACGCGCCAACAGGCCCGCTCCGAAGGCGAACACGATCCAAACGATGTCCAGCATTGGCGGATCCTTGATCGGCGTGTCGTTGACGTTGCGCGTGGAGCCTCGGCCCGGCCAATGGTAATTCGGGCATTGATCTGACGCACCCCGGGCCGTGAATTCGGCGACGCCCGTGGACAGGGTAGCCGTGGAGTTACGGTATAATTTTGTGCTTCCAAATAAACCCTTGGGAGGCTGTCCGGCAGCTGGGCGCCACCCTCCCCCTCGCCACCACAGGATCCCCGATGTCTGATTACAATGCCGAGGACGTCCGCAACATTGCACTAGTCGGTCACGCCGGGAGCGGAAAGACCACCCTGGTCGAGGCGCTCCTCGCCGCTACCGGCGTGATCAGCGCCCCGGGCAGCGTCGCCAAGGGCACGACGGTCTGCGACTTCGACCCCCTCGAAAAGGAGTTCCAGCACTCACTGGACTCGGCCGTCACCGGCCTCAGCGCCCACGGAAAGCACATCAACCTGATCGATACCCCCGGCTACCCCGACTTCCTCGGGCGCAGCATCTCGGTGCTGCCGGCGGTGGAGACCGTCGCTCTGGTCGTCAACGCCCAGGCCGGAATCGAGGCGGTGACCCAGCGCATGTGGAGGGCGGCCGACAACCGCAATCTCTGCCGCATGATCGTGGTCAACCAGATCGACGCGCCCGGGGTGGACCTGGCCGACCTGACCACCCAGATCCGGGAGACCTTCGGCGCCGAGTGCCTGCCCATCAATCTGCCGGCGGGCGGGGGCACCCGCGTCATCGACTGTTTCTTCCAGCCGAGCGGCGAGGGTGCGGACTTTTCCTCAGTCGAGGAGGCGCACGGGCAGATCATCGACCAGGTCGTCGAAGTGGACGAGGAGCTGATGGAGCTCTATCTGGAGCAGGGCCAGGACCTCAAGCCCGAGCAGCTTCATGACCCGTTCGAGGCGGCGCTCCGCGAGGCCCATTTGATCCCCATCTGCTTCTGCTCCGCCGAGACTGGCGCCGGCATCCCGGAGTTGCTGGAGATCCTGGTGCGGCTCATGCCCAACCCCGCGGAAGGCAATCCGCCCCCCTTCATGAAGGGTGAAGGAGCGGACATGGAGCCGGTCAGCGTCTCCCCGGACGCGTCCAAGCATGCCCTGGCTCACTGCTTCAAGGTGATCAACGACCCCTTCCGCGGCAAGCTCGGCATTTTCCGCATCCACCAGGGGCGCATCACCACCAACAGCCAGCTCTTCATCGGTGACGCGCGCAAGCCGTTCAAGGTCAACCACCTGTTCCGGCTCCACGGCAGCGAGCAGATCGAGGTGCCCGAGGGCGTGCCCGGCGATATCTTGGCGGTCGCGCGAGTGGACGACATTCACTTCGACGCGGTGCTGCACGATTCCCACGACGAGGACCACCACCACCTGAGCAGCATCGAGTGCCCGGTGCCCCTGTTCGGGCTTGCCATCAGCACTGCCAAGCGTGGCGACGAGCAAAAGCTCAACGATGCCCTGGCCAAGCTCCAGTCGGAAGACCCCTGCTTCCATGTCGAGCACCACGCTTCCACCAACGAGACTGTCATGCGCGGCCTCGGCGAGCTGCACCTGAAGGTACTCCTGCGCCGGCTCTCCGAGCAGTACCACGTGGAGGTCGACACCCGCCCGCCGAGCATCCCTTACCGGGAGACCATCACCGCTAAGGCCGAGGGCCACCACCGCCACAAGAAGCAGACCGGTGGCGCCGGCCAGTTCGGCGAGGTCTTCCTGCGGGTGGAGCCGATGGAGCGCGGGGCCGGATTCAGTTTTGAGGATGCCACGGTGGGCGGGTCGATCCCCGGCAACTTCATCCCCTCCATCGAGAAAGGCGTTCGCCAGGTCCTCGCGGAGGGCGCAATCGCCGGCTATCCCATGCAGGACGTTCGGGTCACCGTCTACGACGGCAAATACCACCCGGTGGACTCCAAGGACATTGCCTTCTCCACCGCGGGGCGCAAGGCATTCCTCGATGCCGTCGACAAGGCGCGACCGGTGATCCTTGAGCCTATCGTCAAGATCCGAGTGGTTGCCCCCGATTCCTGCATGGGTGACCTGGCCGGCGACCTCTCCAACCGACGCGGGCGCATCAGCGGCAGCGAGTCAAAGACGCGGGGGCGCATCGCCATCGACGGCGAGGTGCCGCTCGCCGAGCTCAACGGCTACGACCAGCGCCTAAAGGCGATCACGGGCGGCGAAGGGACCTACAGCATCGAGCTGAGCCATTACGAGGCGGTGCCCGGCAGCGTCCAGAAGCAGCTCGCCGAGGACTATCAGCGCAGCGAGGACTGAGTAACCTGGGGCGGACCGGGGGTTCCGGTCCGCCAACCCGGGTGAAACCGCGCCTAAGAGCGGGCGCTGAGCCAGATCCCGGTCATGATCAGGACGAACCCCGCCCCGTGGAACCAGCCCGGGCGTTCCCCCAAGAGCATGGCCGCGAGCATGGCGCCGAAGACCGGCATCAGATGGATGTACTGCCCGGTGCGGTTGGCGCCGAGATCGGCCACCGCCCGATTCCAGATCACATAAGCCAACACCGAGGGAAACAGGGCCACGTATCCCAAGGCCGCGAGATTCGCTGGGGTCGGCGCAAATCCCCGGCCCATCAACAGGTCCCAGGCATAGAGCACCGCGAGCGGAATGCATCCCAGTGCCACCGTCGCGGTCAGAAAGACCAAGGGGTCCAGACCCGTTGGGCGCCAGCGCAGGCACACGGAGTAGAGCGCCCAATCCAGGCCCGCGGCGAGTATCCACAGATCGCCTCGGTTGAGACGCAGCCCGGCAAGCCGTCCAGCGTCACCCTTTGCCACGATGAGCAAGACGCCGACGAGCGACAGCACCATCCCGACCCCTTGGCGGGGTTGCACCCGCTGACCCAAGAGCATCCAGGATAGGCCCAGGATTAGCACCGGCGTAGCGGATGTCAGTAATACCCCATTGGTTGCCGTCGTGGATTGGAGTCCGACGTACGCGAAGGTGTTGTAATTGGTCACCGCCAGCAGGGCGAACAGGGCGAGGACCGGCCACCGCTGCCGGAGAAGACCCCATTGATGACGTACCCGGGGATAGGCGAAGGGCAGCAGAATCAAAAGGGCGAGGACCCAACGCCAAAAGGACAGGGCCAGAGGGGGAATCTCAGTGTGCAAGGCGCGACCAAGCACGAAGTTACCCGCCCAGAACAGCGGAGGTAGGGCCGCCAGGAAGGCCATCCGTCGAACCGCATCAATCACGAGAGACGATTCCGGCGTCTCCAGTCCGACGCTGGCAGCCGTCGCTTCGAGTGGACTCGACCCTCACGAAAATAGTCGGCTGTGCGACAATGCCGGCTCCCAACGAAAATCGAGCCACACCAAGCGTACGACCATGGACGCCAAACGCCGGTCCTGTCTGAATGACACAGCGCGCCTGATCCTGGCTGCTGCCCTGGGTTGGGGACCGGCATTCGCCGCTGACCCAACCCCCGTAACGCCGTCCACTCAGCTCGCCACCGTTGCCGTCCGAGCCACGATGCCGGAGGTCCGTGCGGACGCCGCCCTGGTCGTTGACGAGTCGGGACGGGTCCTCTATGCCAAGCACACGCGCACCCCGAAACCCATTGCCTCCATCACCAAGCTGATGACGGCGATGGTGGTTCTCGATTCGGGAGTTCCTCTGGATGAACCCATCACCATCGTCGAGGCGGACCGTGACACCATACGCAACAGCCACTCGCGACTGCGCATCGACCGGGGGGCCACACTGAGCCGCCGGGAGATGCTTGCCGTGGCACTCATGTCTTCGGACAATCGCGCCGCCTCCGCGTTAGGGCGTACCGCCTTTCGCGGCGGCAAGCCGACCTTCGTGACGGCCATGAACCGCAAGGCCGCCGCGCTCGGCATGGGCGAAACGCACTTCGCCGACCCCACGGGTCTCGACGGCGGCAACCAATCCACCGCGCAAGATCTGCTCTTGCTCGTCCGGGCCGCGGCCCGCTACCCGTTGATCAGTGCGGTCACCAGCCGCGAGCGAATGACGGTCTGGCCTTACGGCGACACCGGGAACCCTGCCGCCGCCCTGGAGTATCGCAACACCAACCCCCTGGTGGGCAATCCGGAGTGGGACGTGGAGATCAGCAAGACCGGCTACATCAACGAGGCCGGGCGGTGCCTGGTGATGCGCGCCGTGGCCGCCGGACGCCGCCTCGACATCGTCCTGCTCGATGCGGCGGGCAAGCGAACACCCGTCGGTGACTCCAACCGCCTGCGCAAATGGCTGGCGGAGTCCGGGCAGACGGCGCGCGACTCGTCCCGGGCACCCGCGGACCGCTGGATGACCCCGTATTGGGAATGAGAAGGCCAGCCTGGCCGACGACTGGGCACCTAGTCGCCTGTGCGGGGCGCGGGGCGGCGGGTCCGCGGCATGGGCGTTGCACCCCTAGAGAGAGCGGGCGCGCTTGCCGACTCGCGGCGGCCTCCGTTGCGCGAGCCCTTGGCACGCGGGGCGCTGAGACCGGCAATCGTAAGCAAACCCGCCCTCTCTTCGGCCGTCAATGGGCGCCAGACCCCGGGGAAAAGCCGGCGGCCCAGCTCCACGTTACCGTAACGCACTCGAATCAGGCGGCTGACCTGACACCCCGCGGCCTCCCAAAGGCGCCGCACCTCTCTGTTCCGGCCCTCTCGCAGGACCACGTGATACCAGCGGTTGGCGCCCGTGCCGCCGCGCTCCTGAATGGCATCGAAGCGCGCCGGCCCGTCCTCGAGATCGATACCCGCCGTAAGCCGCTCCAAGGCACCGGGCGGCACCTCCCCAAGGATGCGCACCGCGTACTCGCGCTCCACCTCCCGGGAGGGGTGCATGAGGCGATTGGCCAGCTCGCCATCGGTGGTGAACAGGATGAGTCCCGAGGTGTTGATGTCGAGCCGGCCGACCGCGATCCAGCGCCCGGACTTGGGCCGCGGCAGGCGGCGGAAAACGGTCGGCCGCTCCTCGGGATCCCGGCGGGTGACCAGCTCGCCCTCCGGCTTGTGGTAGGCGATGATCTCGGCCTCCTCCGCGTCCCGGCCCCGCCGGCGCCGGATCTCATGGCCGTCGATCCGAATCCGGTCGGCGCTGGTGACCCGGTCGCCGAGCTTCGCAAGCTGGCCGTTGACCCTCACCCGGCTCTCACTGATCCAGCCCTCGATCTCCCGGCGCGAACCCAGGCCCAGGTCCGCCAACACCTTCTGGAGCCGCAGGCCCGGCTCGTCCAGCGGCGCAGGCACCGGCTCGCTCCGCCGACGACCGCGGCGAGACCCCGGCTCCGGGAGCCGGCCCTTGGGTCCCTTACCGTTGTTGCGGCTGTCGCGGTCGCGCACTCAGATCTCCGAGACGATCTTGTCGTAGAAGGTCAGGTAATCGTCCCGGTTGGGGCCCTCGCTCCACTCGATGGCGGCACGCGGATGCTGGTTGAGCTGACCCGTCAGGTTGTACGGAATCGACGGCCCCCACTCGATCTCCCGGCGCAGTGGGACCAAGTGGTGCTGAATCACGTCGACGACAGGGCGCAGATCGAACTTCGGATTGCGCAGGAAACCGAGCAGCAGTTCGGTATGGCAGTTGCCGGCACCGCGGCCAAAGCCGTAGAGGGTCGAGTCCACCCGGTTGCAGCCCAGGATGATCGCCTCGATGGTGTTGGCGAAGGCGAGCTGCTGGTTGTTGTGGGCGTGAATGCCGATCTCCTTGCCAGTGCCTTCCAAGGCGGCGGAATACTTCCGGTAGAGCCGGTCGATCTGCTCCCGGTACAGATAGCCGAAGCTGTCCACGATCACCATGGTGCTGGCCGGGGTGTCGGCGATGGCCTCGAGCACCGTGTCGATCTCCTCCTCCGTGATATTGGAGACGGCCATCAGGTTGGCGGTGGTCTCGTAGCCCAGCTCGGCGGCGTGACGGATCATGTCCACCGCCTCGGAGACCTGGTGGGCATAGAAGGCGACGCGGATCATGTCGAGCACGCTGTCGGCGGCGGGCAGGATCTCGGTCTCCCATTCGCTCTTGCCCGCGTCCGCCATGGCGGCGAGCTTTAGGCCGGTGCCGGCGGCCTTGTGGTCGCCCACCACCCGGCGCAGGTCATCCTCATCGCAATGGCGCCAAGGCCCGAACCGGTCCTTGGGAAAGACCTTGGCGGAATTCTTGTAGCCGATCTCCATGTAGTCGAGCCCCGCATCCACGCAGGCCCGGTAGACGGCGCCAACGAAGGCATCGCTGAAGCGGTGGGCGTTGACCAAGCCGCCATCGCGGATGGTGCAATCGAGCACCTTGAGCTCAGGCCGATAGGTGATCCAGGGGGCCTTGTCCGACATCGCGTTATCTCCTCACAGATGGCTAATTGCCGCATTCTCCGCGCATCCGGGAACGGCGGCAAACCTGCTCACAGGGACGGATTGCGGGTAGGAACGGGAAACGCCCGAGAAGCGGGACGCAACGCGAACGGGCAGAACGCCGAAGGTGGTTCCGGCCCAAGTCGGGCGTCGGCCCGACTTGGGCAACGGAATCCTATTGGCATTCATTCGCGTTCCTTAGCCGCTCAATCTCTTCCTGCTGGCGGTTATCGGTCGGGTCCGCGGTCCGACCCTCCCCCGGCGACTCGAGCCGCGCCGCGTCCGGGTCGTCCAAGTCCAGCTCGTCGCCCAGGAACTCGGGGTCGCGGATCTCTGAAAGGGGCGGCAGGTCGTTCAGCGAGCGCAGACCGAAGTAATCGAGAAAACGACGCGTGGTGGCATAGAGCGCGGGTCGCCCAGGGACGTCCCGGTGGCCCACCACCCGGATCCACTCCCGCTCCACCAGGGTCTTGACAATCTGGGTGCTGACGACGACCCCCCGGATGTCCTCAATCTCCCCCCGCGTGACGGGCTGGCGGTAAGCGATCAGTGCCAGAGTCTCGAGCAGGGCCCGGGAATAGCGCGCCGGCTTCTCATCCCACAGCCGAGCCACCCAGGGTGCGACACTGGCCTGCACCTGGATGCGGTAACCTCCAGCCACCTGAGCGACCTCGATAGCGCGTCCCGCATAGTCCTCGGCCAGCTCGTCAATGGCCGCCAGCAGGGCGTGGCGCTCCGGGCGCTCGCCTTCCTCGAACAGCGCTTGGATCTGGTCCAGGGCCAAGGGCCCGCCGGCGGCGAACAGGGCCCCCTCGACGATCTGCTTGAGGCTGGGGGCCTTGGGACCGGAAGGGCTAAAGCTCGAGGCGGTCATCGGCAATCTCGTCCAGGTCCCCGGACAGTCCAGCGGCTGCAGGTGCCTGGGACTCGCGCATGCGCACGTGAATGGGCGCGAAGGGGTCGGGCTGAACCAACTCCAGGGTCGCGGTCTTGATGAGCTCTAGGAGGGCGAGAAAGGTCACCACCACGCCCGTCCGCCCCTCGGTGACGTCGAACAGGTCGGTGAAGCGCACAAAGCGACCGCCACGCACCCGTTCCAGCACCAGCGACATGCGCTCGCGCAGCGACAGGGACTCCTTTTCGACCCGGTGGCTGGTGAACAGATCCGCCCGCGCCAACAGCCCGCGGAGCGCAATCAGCACCTCCCGGAGATCCACGTCTGGTGGGATGCGGCGCAGGTGCCCCGGGGGGATCTCCGCACGGACGGAGAAGAGATCGCGCTCCAGGCGCGGCAGGGTGTCCAAGTCCTGGGCGGCCCGCTTGAAGCGCTCGTACTCCTGGAGCCGCCGGATCAGCTCGGCGCGCGGGTCCTCCTCGTCCTCGCCATCGTCGTTCGGGCGGGGCAACAGCATGCGCGACTTGATCTCGGCCAGCATGGCGGCCATGACCAGATACTCGGCGGCCAGCTCCAGCTTGACTCCCTTCATCAGCTCCACGTACTCCATGTACTGGTCGGTGATGGCGGCGATGGGGATGTCGAGGATATCCAGGTTCTGGCGCTTGATGAGATAGAGCAGGAGATCCAGGGGTCCCTCGAAGGCATCGAGAAAGACCTCCAGGGCATCGGGCGGGATATAGAGATCCTGCGGCAGCGTGAGCAGCGGCGCGCCCAGCACCAGGGCGAAGGGCATCTCCTGCTGGATACCCTCCCCCCGTCGCACGGCCCCGTTGTCCGCGGCGCCGTCCGCGGCGGGCGCAAGCTCCCGCTCAAGCGCGGGACTCAGCTCTGCGGCAGCGGCTTCACCGGCGTCGAGATCCATGGCGCAGGCCCCTACCCGTCAGACCATGACGAGGGACATGGCGTGGCGGACCTCCTCCATGGTCTCCCGAGCCACGTCCCGGGCCCGCTCGCAGCCCTCGTTGATGACATTACGCACCAACTCGGGCTGTGCGGCGTATTCACGCGAACGCTCACGCATAGGCGCGAGCTCCGCGAGCACCGCCTCGATTACCGGCTGCTTGCATTCGATGCATCCAATCCCGGCGGAGCGGCACCCCTCCTGGACCCACTGACGCACCCCCTCGTCTGAGTAGACCTGATGGAACTGCCAGACCGGGCATTTCTCCGGCTCGCCGGGATCGGTTCGGCGCACCCGCGCAGGGTCCGTCGGCATGGTGCGCAGGGCCTTCTCCACATCCGCCGGATCGTCACGAAGGGCGATGGTGTTGCCGTAGGACTTGGACATCTTCTGCCCGTCCAGTCCCGGCATCTTGGAGGCCTTGGTGAGGAGCGGCATGGGTTCAGGCAGGATCACCCGGCCGCCGCCCTCCAGGTATCCGAACAGACGCTCGCGGTCCGACAGGGTGATGTTGCCCTGGTCGTCCAGCAGCGCACGTGCCTCGCCCAGGGCCTCCTGGTCCCCTTGCTCCTGGTAAGCGCGGCGGAGCTTGTCGAATAGCTTGGCGTTCTTCTTACCCATCCGCTTCCTGGCCTCCTCGGCCTTCTCCTCGAAGCCTGGCTCGCGGCCATAGATGTGGTTGAATCGCCGTGCCACCTCCCGGGTCAGCTCCACATGGGCGACCTGGTCCTCGCCCACGGGCACCCGTCCTGCCTTGTACATCAGGATGTCGGCGGACTGAAGGAGCGGATACCCCAGAAATCCGTAGGTGGCCAGGTCCTTCTCCTTGAGCTTCTCCTGCTGGTCCTTGTAGCTCGGCACACGCTCGAGCCAGCCGAGCGGGGTGATCATGGAGAGCAGCAGATGCAGCTCCGCGTGCTCGGGCACCCGGGATTGGATGAACAGGGTCGCCGAGCCGGGGTTGATGCCCGCCGCCAGCCAGTCGATGACCATCTCCCGGGTGCTCTCCGGGATCAGGGTCGGGTCGTCGTAATGGGTGGTCAGTGCGTGCCAGTCCGCGACGAAGAAGAAGCACTCGAACTCGTGCTGGAGCTCCAGCCAATTCTTCAGCACACCGTGATAATGGCCCAGGTGCAGATGGCCTGTGGGGCGCATACCGGAGAGCACGCGCGTGTGTTGGGCGGAGACAGAAGACAAAGGGGTCGACCTCGGATGGGGAGACGAAGGCCTAGGTGAGAAAGAGCTCTTTCACGACTCCGGCACCGGGCAGGAGCCCCACGGCACCGATGACTAGGGGGAGTAACACAGCGCTCAGGAGTCCGGTGAGGAGCAGCGCCAACAGGATGTAGATGCCGTAGGGCTCCAACCGGGAGAAAGCCGCTGACCAACGTGCTGGAAGCAGCGCGTTCAGGACCCGACCCCCGTCCAGTGGCAGCAGGGGCAGCAGGTTCAGGACCATGAGAAAGACGTTAATCAGGACACCGGCGGCACCCATGTAGATCAGGGGCAGTGCGACCCACTCGCTGATCCGCAAAAGCCCGATGCCGAAGTGGATGCTCAGCCCCCAAAGGACCGCCATCGCCAGATTCGATCCGGGGCCGGCCAAGGCCACCAGGGCCATGTCCCGTCGCGGGTTTCGCAAGTGACGGGCGTTCACCGGGACCGGCTTGGCCCACCCGAACAGGAACCCGGCGAGCAGGAAGGTTGCGGCCGGCACCAGCAGGGTGCCGATGGGATCGATGTGCTTCAGGGGGTTGAACGTCACGCGGCCGAGCATCAGGGCCGTCTTGTCGCCGAGCCGGTTGGCCACCCATCCGTGGGCGGCCTCGTGTACCGTAATCGCCAACACCACCGGCAGTGCCAACACCGCCAGCAGTTGGATATGGTTCAGGGCTTGCATCGTCGGATTATACGGGAAAGGCGAGTGGCCGCGGCCGCCGCACCCCGGAACACGGCGGAAGCCCGGAGTCCGCGCGGCCGCCGGCTCTGACTCCTTATAGCGGCACGGATCATTCCTCGAACAGGCAGGGGTCGCCTTTGCCCACCCTCAGCACCTGGGGCGGCTCGGAGATCATGTCCACGACGGTGGTGGGTTCGAGACCGCAGAAGCCCCCATCGATGATCAGGTCCACCTGTTTGTCGAGCGCGTCGCGCATCTCCTCGGGGTCCGTCAAGGGCCTGTCGTCACCAGGTAGCATCATCGTGGTCGAGAGGATGGGCTGGTCCCACTCCGCAAGCAGCGCGCGGCAGATCGCATTGTCCGGCACGCGGATGCCAATCGCCTTGCGCTTGGGGTGCAACAGGCGCCGGGGGACCTGCTTGGTGGCCTCGTGGATGAAGGTGTAGGGTCCGGGGGTCAGTGACTTGAGCAGCCGGAAGGCCTGGTTGTCGATCTTGGCGTAGGTGGTGATCTCCGAGAGATCCCGACACACCAGCGTGAAGTTGTGCTTCGCGTCGAGTTGGCGGATGCGTCGGATACGCTCCATGGCCTCCCTGGCCCCGATCTGGCAGCCGAAGGCATAAGACGAATCGGTCGGATAGACGATCACCCCTCCTTCGAGCAGGATCTCGACGGAGCGGCGGATTAGCCGCACCTGGGGGTTCTCCGGGTGAATCTGGAAATACTGAGCCATGGCGGTGCCGAGCGCGGATCCTCAGGCAACGGCAACATTTAGGGCGGGCAGCTCGTCGACGAGGGCCGGCCAATCCTGCCAGATCGGGGTGCAGCCGTCCGGCAGGGGGGGCAGGCGACCGAGACCGATCCACGGATGACCGGAGACAGAGCGCTGCGGTCCGTGAAAATCCGACCCGACCGACGCCAAGAGCCGCTGCTCGCGGGCATGCCGGGCGAAATTGTAGGCGTCGTCCCGACTATGGCTGCCGCACACAACCTCCAGGCCTATGCCACCCAGCTCACGGAACTCCCCAAGGAGCCGCAGGAGGCGGGTCCGCGTGAGACCGTAGCGTGCCGGATGGGCGATCACTGCCTGCCCGCCGGCGCCGCGAATCCAGCCGACCGCCGCGGCCAGGCTGGCCCATTCCCCAGACACATGCCCTGGCTTCCCGCTCACCAGAAAGCGCTTGAAGCAATCGCGCTCGTCCGCGGCCAGGCGCTGCTGCACCAGGAAACGGGCGAAATGGGTGCGCCCGATGAGTCGGCCGTTGGAGAGGGCCTTGGCACCGCTAGAGGCACCTTCGATGCCCTGCTTCGCCAGGCGCCGGCCGATCTCCTCCGCCCGCCAGTCGCGGAAGGCAACCAGCCCCGCCAGCCCTTGGCACAGCTCCGGGTAATCGGGGTCGATATGGAGTCCGACCACATGGACGGTGCGACCGCCCCAGGTGACCGAGACCTCCACGCCGGGGACCAGCACGACGCCGTGGGAGCGAGCCGACGCCCGGGCCTCGGCAAGCCCGTCCGTGGTGTCGTGGTCGGTGAGCGCCAGGACCCGTATTCCCGCCGCCGCGGCGCGCTCCACAAGGGCCGACGGGCTCAGGGTGCCGTCGGAGGCGGTGGAATGGGTGTGCAGGTCCGGACTCGTGTTCATTTGCCCATTCTATACTGACGGCGCCTACCCCTGCCGCAGGTCGTGGCCGGCGATTCAGCAGCCGGGACAATTGGCGTCGAGACGCCGCCCCGCGGGATTGCTATCATCCTGGCCATGCTGCCCTCGGTTGACATCCGCTATATCGCCCAGGAGTTGGCGCGGCTGGGGGAGGAGATCCAGCGCGCCGCCGACGAGTCCGGCGACGCAATCGATCCGGGTCCTGAGGTGCTGAACGCCGGGCTACGAAACCTGCTGGATGCGCTTGCCGACGCCGAGGCCGACACCATGGCCGCCTCGGCTCACGCCTTGCGGGAGCGCACCGGTAGCGAGCCGGACGCCTTGCTCTCTCACGGCATCGACTTGCTGTCCCAGCTCTCCGCACTCGCCATGCGCTTGCGTCAGCCTCAAACCGCCGGTGGAGTGGAGCGCCTGACGCTGCCCGTCGCCTGCTGGCTGATGCGTCGCGGCGCGGAGCTGCTCTTTCCCGAACCCGTGGTCAACGCCGCAGCCGCCCTGGCCAACGGACTGCACGAGCCGGACGACCTTGCGGGACTCTATGTCTTGATGAGCGAGGTGGTGGACGGAGTGAGCCCGCTTCGTATGCAAGAGGTGGATGACGCTGACCCCTCCCGCCCCTGGCGGGTGCTACTCCTTAACCGCGCCATCGTCGCCACTCGCAGCCACCGCCCCGCCCTGATGGTGGAAGCCTTCCAGGCGGTGTGCGAGCACCTGCCGGACGAGGCTCCGGCATTCTTCAGGGAGGGCATGGGGCAGATGGCGGCCCTCGACTATCCCCAGCCCGTGCGTGAGGTCATGGAGCGCTTCTTTTACCGCTGGTGCGCCGGCCAGCGGCTGCACTGATTGAGGGTGCGCGTTAGCCCGCCGTCATGACTCGGTCCGCGCCAAGCACGGTGACGCGGAGCCCACTCCAGCACTCAATTCCTCGTCACGGCCAGGCAGGCTCCTAATCTTCGGTCTAAGATATGGATGTAAGCACTGAAACTTGATCGAGTTATTTGCAGTGACAAAAAAGCACTTGGTGATCGCGGTGGTCCTTGCGGTGCTAGCCGGAATAGTCTTCCTGCGGGGGGGTAACGAGCCTCCCGAACGCCAAGAGACGAGGCCTCCTACCGGAATCGTCCAGCAAGGAGCACGAGAGCCGCAATCGTGGCAGCCGAGCACGGCGCCGTCCGAAGGCACCTGGCCTCGCCGCCCGGCACCCGCGCCGCGCGAGGGTTACCCACGCCCCCGTTACCCTGGTTATGCCGAGTCATTCCCGCCTGCGTCGCCCATTGAGCGAGGCGCAGAAGAGAGCTTCCGCTTCAGGCCCCTGAGCGAGCGCGATCGAGACCGCATCGACCGACAGGCCCAGGGCTCCTATGGGCCCTACGGCCCGACCCCCGAACAGTGGCAGCCGCGGCAGCCGCGCACCACACCCCCCGACCCCGCCTACGGCGGTTACCCCGCCGGGCGGGAGCCCTTGGGGCCCGCCTGGGATTACCCGGGTTGGGGCACGGAAGGCTACAGCCTTCGGCAAGTCGAGCCCTCGCGAGGTACCCGTGATCGCTGGCAAGGCCCCTATACCAGCCCAGCGCGTCCGGGGGAAGCCTATCGACCGGAGCCGAGTCCGTTCCAGGTACCGCCCCAATGGGGCGTCGTGCCACCAGAGCGGGTGCCGCCCTCTTACCGCATGTATCCGTCCCTGGATCTCACGCGCGAGCGCAAGCTGACCGCCCGCTGATCCCGCCGCGGACTCGGTCAAGCTCGATCCCCCGAGTGGAGAGGCCGTCAGCGGTGCGCCCGACCAGCGTCCCGCTAGGCGGGGATCAGGTACTTCTGAATCCGATAGAGCAGGGTATCCCGGGTGAGTCCTAGGAGGCGCGCGGCGTGGCTCTTATTGCCGCCGGCGAGCGCCAGGGCCTGGCGGATCATCTCCGCCTCCAGACCGTTGAGATCGATCCCCTGCGGCGGCAGGGTGAACCCAAACGCGCCCTCGCCGCTCCGCTCGCCGGAAATCAGCTCCCGGGGCAGGTTCTCGGGGACCACCTGCACGCCCGGAAGGAGAATGACCAGGCGCTCGCAAAGGTTCGCAAGCTCGCGCAGGTTGCCGGGCCAGGGATACCGGCGTAACAGGCGCTCTGTCCCCGCGGAGAGTGTCGGCGGGCGGAGATGGTGACGGGCGGCGGCAGCCGTCAGGAAATGGGCACTGAGAGCCGCGATGTCGAGCACACGCTCGCGCAGCGGTGGTACCTCGATCGGCACGACGCACAGGCGAAGAGACAGGTCGTGGCGAAAGCGCCCCTCCTTCACCGCAACGCCCAGATCCTGCGCAGAGGCGGCGATCACTCGCGGCGCTGATTCAGAGCCGACGTCCGCGGCGGCCATGAGGCGGAGAAGGCGCGCCTGATCCCCGAAACAGAGCTCGCTCACCTCGTCCAGAAACAGGGTAGCGCCGCCCTTTGCGTGCCTCGGCGTCATTTCCTGCACCGTCGCGGCCAGCGTCCCCTCCGGCGCTCCGGCACAGATGAAGGCCACGAAGGGGCCGCCGGCCCGCGGGCTCAGGGCGTGTATCTCCCGAGCCAGTGCCGCCCGTCCGCTGCCGGGCTCCCCCAGCAGGAGCACACCAACGTCCGTCGCCGCCACCATTCGCGCCGTGTTGCGCATCCTTTGGAAGGCGGGCGAGCCGCCGATCAACTCTGTCTTCACGAACCTACCCTCGAAGCCGCCGCTGGGCCCGGGCGGGGCGGCGGGGATGAATGTCACGGTGCTCCATTGTATCCTTGGAAGTGCAAGGTCGACAGCCCGAGGACGATGACCAGCAGCCCCGAGGCGGCCTGGAAGCGCCGATCCTGGCCGAGGCGATAAAGCCGGCCAGCAAGGAGACCGCCGGCCAACATCACCGGCAGGGTACCCGCCCCGAACAGGGCCATGTAAAGCGCCCCCGCCGCGGCCCCCGCCTGGGCAGGAGAGCCGATCAACATGCTATAGACCAGGCCGCAGGGCAGCCAACCCCAAACCGCCCCGTAGAGCATGGCCTGCGGCAAGGTGCGCACCGGAAGGAGACGCCGCCCAATGGGCTCGATTCGGCGCCATAGTGGCACCCCCAGGCCCTCGAGCGCCGCAAACCGCGGAAACCAGCCGCCGATGTAGAGTCCAATGCCGACCATCACCAGAGCGGCGACGACCCGCAGGGCGTCATACATCCAAGCGCGTGCGCCGACCCCCAGCAGCGCGCCACCAAGCCAGCCGAACAGCGCGCCGGCTGCCGCGTAGCTCGTGATACGCCCAAGGTTGTAGGCAAGCAGAAAGGAGGTCAGTCGCTGGGGGTGGGCGCGGGTCTCCGGTGGCAGCGAGAAACTGAGGGCACCGACGATACCGCCGCACATACCGACGCAATGCAGCGCGCTGAGGATCCCCACCACGAAGGCCAACAGAAAGGCCGTATTCATGGTGAAGCGCCGCCGGCACGCGGGGGCGTTCCGCGAACCATGAGCTTAAGGAGTTGAACCATTGGAGTTGTTGAAGGCCAATCTGGACGCCGGCGTCATCGTCGTGCTGGGGTTCATGAGCTTCCTGATGATCGCCTTCGTGATCGAGCGCTATCTGTATTTCGCCCGCGTGGATCTGGGCTCCTTCGATCACCCAGAGGACCTCGAAATTGCGCTCACCCGACACCTCACCGTGATCGCCACTGTCGGCGCCAACGCGCCCTACGTGGGTCTGCTCGGGACGGTGCTCGGCATTCTGATCACCTTCTACGACATCGGTCAGGGCGGCACCATCGAGACCGCCACCATCATGGTCGGATTGGCCTTGGCGCTCAAGGCCACCGCCCTGGGGCTCGTGGTCGCCATCCCTTCGATCGTCTTCTACAACGCGCTGCTCCGCCGGGTGGACGTGCTCAAGGCACGCTGGCGCCGCCGGACTGACCCGGGGCACCCCGCATGAAACGCATGGACCAGATCAACGTCATCCCCTTCATCGACATCATGCTGGTGCTGCTGGCCATCGTGCTGACCACGGCCACCTTCATCGTCGAGGGGCGCCTGCAGATCCGGCTGCCCGTCTCCGAGAACCAGGTCCAGGCTCAGATCAGGGAGCGGGTGGAGATCGCCATCGACGCGGCTGGCAGCCTCTTCATCGGGTCCGAGGCGCTCGGGTCCGGCGTGGCGGGCTTGGGCGTCCTGGAGTCGCGCCTGGATGCACTTTCGCAAGACACCCCGATCGTCCTGCGGGTGGATGCCGACACCCGTTTCGAAGGCTTCATCTCCGTTGTGGACAGACTCAAAGCCCGCGGTCTGGAGCGTCTGACCATCCTGACCCGCCAGCCGTGAGCCGTACCCTCCGTTGCCGGCACTGCCTCGCCGCCGGCCTGAGCTTTTCCGCATTGCTGCATGGAGCGACAGCACTGTGGCTGAGTGCGCGTCCGGCAGACGCCCCCCCGTCCGAGACGCGAGTCGTGGAACTCGACTTGGCCATGTTCGCCGCCGCGGAGCAGACCACTGCATCCGCAGGCGGCGACACCGTCGGCGCGCCCGAGTTGGATCAGGACCCAGTAGCCGCGGCGCCGCAGACCCCCACCGAGCCTCCGCCCGAGACCCGCCCGCAGATCGACAGCGCTGAGACACAGGACACCCCGGAGCCAGAACCGGAGCCTGAGCCGGCGCCCATTGCAGAACCCAAGTTGCCGCCGCCAACGGCGGACCCTCCACCCGCAACCCTGGCGAAGGTTGAGCCTGCGCCTAAACCAGCAGTGAAGCCCCGCCCAAAGTCGCGAGCTCAGCTCAAGCGGCCGGAGAAGAAACCGAAGCCAAAGGCGATACCCAAGACCGCTCCGGCGCCCATACCCGACCGGACGACTGAGGATCGGTCTCGCCGACCCGCCCGGGCCGATTCCGGCGGCTTGCCTGCCGCATCGAACCGGCAAGGGAGCTCGGGAAACGCAGACAAGGCCAGTCGAAGCACAAGCGCCTCCCGTGGTGGGTCGGCCCCTGGCGCCAAGGCCAAAAGAGACGCCGAGCGCGCCTACCTCGCGCAGCTCCAGCGCGCGATCGGACGCTACCAGCGGTTTCCAGATGACGCCCGCAAGCGGCGCAGAACCGGAGTCGTCACCGTCGCATTCATGGTCATGGCGGACGGACGCATCCGCGAGGTCAAACTCCACTCGTCGTCCGGAGATTCGAGCCTGGACAAGGCGGCCCTGCAGGCCCTTCACCGGCTCAACCGATTCAAGCCGATTCCCGCCTCGATCGGACGTCAAAGCTGGCCGATGCGGGTGCCCATTCGCTTCGACCTCCGCTAGGGACATGGCCTCGGTGGCGCGCCCGCGGGCGCAGGGTAGTTTTCAGCCCGCAAGCCGTATAGTGTTCCATCAGCATCCAGTGATCGACTGAATTAGGAGGACCGGACCGTGCCGACACTGAACCTGGAGCATATCCTCCCCCTGCGGGAGCAGCTCAACGCCCATCCCGTCTACGGCGCCATCCGCGACCAGCGGGACCTGCGGGTCTTCATGGAGCATCATGTGTTCTCGGTCTGGGACTTAATGTCGCTGATTAAGTACATTCAACAACACATTGCCCCCAATCAGGTTCCATGGATGCCGAAGGGGGACCCCGGTCTGCGTTACCTCATCAACCAACTCGTGCTCGAGGAGGAGTCCGACACCGCCCCGGGGCCCGACGGCAACCTGCAGTACGGCAGCCACTTCGAGTTCTATTGCCGGGCCATGGCAGAAATCGGCGCGGACAGCACCCTGCCCGAGCGATTCCTCTCCCTGGTGGCGGAGCAGGGAATCGACGCCGCGCTCTACTCCGATCTGGTCCCCCTCCCCGCCCGTTACTTCACCGAAACCACCTTCTGCTTCATCCGCGAGGACAAGCCACACGTGGTCGCAGCCGCCCTGGCGGTGGGCAGGGAGCGGCTGATCCCGGGAATGTTCCGCCGGTTCCTGGACCGCATGGCGATCGGCGCCGACCAGGCGCCCGCCTTCCATTACTACCTGAACCGGCACGTCCACCTGGATGAGGACTTTCACGGACCCCTGTCCATGAAATTGATGGCCGTCCTGTGCGGAGACGACCCAAAACGCATTGAGGAGGCGGAGACCGCTGCGGAGGAGGCCGTCTGCGCCCGCATCCGCTTCTGGGACGGGGTGGCAGAGGCCATTGAGGCCCGACGCCGGGCGAGCTGACGCGATGGCCACCGCAGAGCAGGACGAGCGTTTCGAGGAGGTGCGTCAGCTTTGGGCGGGACGCTTCCAGGCAGTCATCAGCACCCATTCACTGGCGGAGCCGGGCTACCCATTCGCCTCCGTCGTGCCCTATTGCCTGGATCGGGAGGGCCGTCCGCTGCTGTTGTTGAGTCATTTGGCCCAGCACACGAAGAACCTGACCGCTGACCCGCGCTGCGGTCTGTCCGTGGCCCAACCAACCGAGGGGGACGTGCAGCAGACGCTGCGGCTTTCCTGTCCGGCCGACGCAGAGCTGGTCGATGCCAATGACCGCGCCAGCCATGCGCGGTGGTTCCGTTACTTCCCGTCGAGCCGGCCTTACTTCGAGCAGCTGAATTTCCGCCTCTACCGACTCAAGCCTCGGCGCTTCCACGTCAACGGTGGGTTCGCTGCGGCCCGCTGGCTGGGTAATGAGCGTGTGCTGCGCGAATCACCCCTGGACGACGTCGCGGAAGTCCAATTGCTTCTGGCCCTTGAGGACCTCCGGGGTCTGCTTACGGGCCTCGCCGGCCATCCCGGCCAGCCGCCGCGGCTCGCGGGGGTCGACCCCTGGGGCCTGGACCTGGCCCAAGGGCCACGTCTACATCGGATCGCCCTGCGCGGCCCACTGACGACGGTCGAGTCCCTTCGCAGCGCCGCTCTGACCGCCTGGAGGGCTCAGGATCGCCCAGACGATTCCTGAGAAATCCTGGGGCAGGCGTTGATTCGACCTGAGTTGCCTCCACTCTCCTGAACTCTAATTCAATGGCTTTTGTCGGTATTTTTTGGGAGATGTATCCATGACCACCGCTGCAGTGAGCGTACCCCTGGACGGAGAGGGCTTCCTGGTGAACCGTGACGACTGGAGCGACGAGATCGCCGTCGAGCTGGCCCGTGCAGACGACTTCGAGATGACCGAGCAGGTCATGGACCTGATCGTCAAGGCCCGCGCCATGTACGAGGAAGACGGCGTCGTGCCGCCCATCCGCATCTTCGCCAAGAAACAGAAGATGTCCACCAAGGAACTCTACGACATCTTCAGGAAGGGGCCCATGAAGCTGATCTGCAAGTGGGGCGGATTGCCCAAACCCACCGGCTGCGTCTGATCCTGCCCCGGACCCGATCTCGGGTCTCCGGGCGAGCGGCCTGCCCCGGCGCTACCGGGTTAACCTTACCGCCGGTTGAGCGGAGGGGCCGACCCTGATGTACAGCGTCACCAAAGAGATCCACTTTTGTTATGGCCACCGCCTTCTGGGTCACGAGGGCAATTGCCGTCACCTGCATGGCCACAACGCCCGTGCAGTGATCCGGCTTGAGTCCGAGTCCCTGGACCGGATTGGCCTGTTGGCGGACTTCAAGGAGATCGGAGACTACGTCAAGTCCTGGCTGGACGCCGAGATTGACCACAACATGCTGCTTTACAGCGACGACCCGCTCCTACCCCTGCTCCGGGACGCGGGCGAGCGGGTCTATGAGATGGACGCCAATCCGTCGGCCGAGAACATCGCCCGGCTCATCTTCGAGCACGTGGACGCGGGCGGCTTCCCCGTGGTGGAAGTCACCATCTTCGAGACCGCCTCCGCCTCCGCCAGCTTCCGGCGCACCTGACACCCGAACCCGCCGACAGGCACGCTGCCCTGCCACCTGCGGACGGATGCGAGCTCGTCACTGACCTGCTTCAGCCGATCACACCTCGCCGCGGTTGTAGTCCGGCTGGGCAGTGATGCGATGGATACTGAGATCGGCCCCCCGGTACTCGTCCTCCTCGGTGAGCCGCAGACCCATCAGGGCACGGATGGCCCCGTAGATCAGATAGCCTCCGCCGAAGGCCACGGCAACGCCGACTAACGTACCCGCGAGCTGGGCACCGAAGGCCACCCCTCCAATTCCGCCCAGGGCCTCCAAGCCGAAGATCCCGGCGGCAATACCGCCCCAGACTCCGCACAACCCGTGCAGGGGCCACACGCCCAGGACGTCGTCGATTCGCCAGCGGTTCTGTGTCAGGGTGAAGGCGTAGACGAACAGCCCGCCCGCCACGGCTCCGGTCACCAAGGCACCAATCGGGTGCATCAGGTCCGAGCCCGCGCACACCGCCACCAGGCCCGCGAGCGGTCCATTGTGCAGAAAGCCCGGGTCGTTTCGACCGACGATCAGGGCCGCCAGGATACCGCCCACCATGGCCATGAGTGAGTTCACCGCCACCAGTCCGCTCACTGCCTGCACTGTTTGGGCTGACATGACGTTGAATCCGAACCAGCCTACCGTGAGGGTCCAGGCACCCAGCGACAAAAAGGGGATGGAAGACGGCGGGTGGGCCGTCATGCCACCATCGGCGTGGTAACGGCCCTTGCGCGGCCCGAGGAGCAATACCGCCGCCAGTGCGATCCACCCGCCCATGGCATGGACCACCACGGAGCCCGCGAAATCATGGAAGGGCGCCCCAAAGGTGTTTTCGATGAACGCCTGCATGCCAAAGTTGCCGTTCCAGGTCATCCCCTCAAAGACGGGATAGAGCAGACCCACGATCAGGGCTGAGGCCAGGAGCTGCGGATAGAAGCGCGCCCGCTCGGCGATCCCGCCCGAGACGATGGCCGGGATGGCTGCCGCGAACGTCAGGAGAAAGAAAAACTTGACGAGGGCGTAGCCGCTTTCCACCTGAAGCGCCTGGGCCCCCGTGAAGAAGCTCACCCCGTAGGCAAAGCCGTAGCCCACGAAGAAGTACGCGACGGTGGAGACGGCGAAGTCGCTCATGATCTTCGCCAGTGCGTTGACCTGATTCTTGGCCCGCACCGTGCCCACCTCCAGAAAGGCAAAGCCCGCGTGCATGGCCAGCACCATGACGGCGCCGATGAGGATGAAGAGTACGTCTGTGCCGACCTTGAGTTGTTCCATCGTCTGACCTCATGAACGAATGCGGTGCACGCAGAAGCAGAAAGTGTGCCGGGCCGCGGGCGGTCATCCTTTCCAGGGCAACGCGAGGACAGACGAATGAGCAATTCTTCGCCCCAATCACCGCAAGGCCTCGCCAGCGCTCGCGGCGAGTCAGGTGCGGTGGCCGCTGGCGCGGCGGGGGAAGAGACTCGATGAAGGCAGCCAAGGATTGCCCCGTATCGGTGCGCAATCCGCTTTTCCATTCGCCTCAATCATCACCAAGTGCAGGATTTTCGCGACGGCCGCACCGATGGTGCACCATTCCGGTCGCGGCTGGATACGGCGTGGAGGCCAAACAGCGCCTGATTTACCGCAGGTTATTTCGGAGAGATGCGCGAAAGCACCCTCATCCCCGGGTAACCAACAAACCTGCGCGGTGACTGCGCACCGATGCGGTGCGTCAATAGAGCGGCGCGGGCTTTGGAGGCTGCACCGGCTTGGGGAGACGCTGCACAACGTCGGCCACGTCCTGGCTGAAATTGGCCAGGGCCGCGCTCAAGGCGGCGATCAGTGCCGACTCGTCCCCGGGCTCGGCCAGGGGCTGGCGGTAAGCGTTCTCGTGAACGGAAAGCGCTTGCTCCAGATAGGGATCGAGCACCGCCCAGCGCACCTTGAGCAGCGCCTCGCCATCGGGGGTGCCCTCGAACGCCAGCACGTCGGCAGTGATGCGGAAGTCCAGCGGATAGCGCACCTCACTCGGGAAGATGACGATTCGGCTGGTGCCCACGAGGTGCGAGAGGTTCTCGCTCCAAACCCTCAAGAAATCGTCCTGAAGGGTGCCGCCCCAGCGGTGAAACTCGTCCAGGGCCAGGCGATTGCCCGGGTCCCGGCTGACGATCTGGGGACGGTCCAGAAAGGCGGGAAAGGTCACAGGACCGAGCCCGATGCCGACGGCGCCACCATTGAGGGTCCCGCGCCCCTCGGCCGAGGGAAGGGGCGATAGGGTGTAGAAGCTCGACGGAGGCGAACTGGCACAACCGAGAAGTCCCAGCGCCAAGACGAGTCCCAGAGTCCCCCATGCCCGTTCCACCATCATCGTCCCGCCCCCTTGCCCTTGATCAACGCCTCCGGATGACGTTCCAGATAGTCGGCCATGATCCGCACAGAGCGCGCCGCCGCCGACAGCTCTTGGAACATGCGCGTCATCTCGATATAGAAGGGCGAGTTGTCGACCACGATGTCACCGGCGTACTTCATGGTCTCGGTCGTCTGCCGCAGGGCCGTGCTGAGCTCCGGTGCAATGACGGTGTTCAACGTCTCCGCGGTCTTGCGCATCTCCTCCAGCGCAGCCTGCGCCTCCACGACCGACCCTTTGAGCTCAGCGGAATTGACCACGGCATTGGCGCCGCCGAGGGTCTCCTGCAACTCCTTGCCGATGCCCTCGATCGGCAGGGCGTCCACCTTGTCCAGGATGTTCTTGACCTGCCCCAGAGCCGCCGTCGCCTGGGTCGTGAGCGCCTCCAGTGGAGCCGGGACCGTCGGCAGCACCTTGTAATCCCCGTGGCGCGCGATCAGCTCCGGTTGGGCGTCAGGATGGAACTCCAGGTCCACGTAGAGCTGTCCGGTCAGCAGACTGGCGGACTTGAGCTGACCCCTCAGGCCCCTTTCCACCAGACGCTCCATGACGTCGAGACCGTCGATCTTCGACCGATCCCCGCGGATGCCCACTCGGTCCGGCTCAATTTCGATCAGCACCGGGATATGAAACTCGAAGTCCTCGATGCTGAATGTGAGCTGCACGTCCAGCACGTGCCCAACGCTGATCCCGCGCAACAGCACCGGGGCCCCAACGCTCAAGCCCCGCACCGAGCCCTTGAAATACAACAGATAACGATCCTTGCGCTGATAGATCTTCTCGTGCGCCTCGTCACGGCTGGGATACAGCGGAAACACCTCGTCGGGCTCCGCCGGTCGACGCCCGCCCTCGATGGTGTCCGGGGTATCGAATGAAACGCCCCCGATCAAGACCGAAAGAAAGGACTGGGTGTCCACCCTGATCCCGCTGGCCGACAGCGAGAAGTCCACACCGCTCGCGTTCCAAAACCGCGTATCGCTGAACACGAGGGCATCGTGGGGGGCCGAGACGAAGAGCTCGATGCTCACGGCCTGCCCGTCCTCATCGAGCTGATAGCCGACGACTTGGCCCACCTGGATCTGCCGGTAGTAAACGGGCGAGCCGATGTTCAGGGAGCCCAACGAAGCGGAGCGCAACACGAAGCGCTTGCCGGGCTCGGACGTTGTAAACAGCGGCGGCTCGTCCAACCCCTCGAAGGAGCGTACGAATATGCCCTCCGTCACCGGGTCCATGGCGATGTAGGCCCCCGACAGCAAGGTCTCGAGGCCGGACACCCGGCTCGCGGTGACCCGCGGGCGTTCAACCCAAAAGCGGGTGTTCTCGGTCAGGTAGTCGGAAGACCCGTACTTGAGCTGGGCGGTCACCGTCACCGTCTGCAGATCGGGGTTCACGTCGATGGTGGTGACCTGGCCGATGTCAACGTCCTTGAACTTCACCTTGGTCTTGCCCGCCTCCAGCCCCGCGGCCGTCTTGAAGCGGATCTCGACGGTCGGCCCCTGCTCGGAGAAGGTCTTGTAGGCCAGCCAGCCGCCGATGGCAAGCGCGACCAGGGGGATCAGCCAGACCACCGAGACGCGGCTGCGGCGGACCGCGACCGCCTGCGGAATCGGCTCAGGTGTGGGCGGAGGCACTGGGGCGGGCGAGCCCGGGCCCGCGAACGTGCCGTGGTTCTCTGACATGCGACGGCTCCTGTCCTACCCGACCTTCGGGACCCATGCGGTCCCAGATCAGCCTGGGGTCGAACGACATGGCAGCCAGCATCGTAATGACCACCACGGCGCAAAAGAAGATGGCGCCCGCCTCCGCCCGGATGCTCGCCAGATTACCCAGCCGAACCAGGGCCACCAGGATGGTGACCACGTAGACGTCCACCATGGACCAGCGCCCGATGGTCTCGGTGATCCGGTAGAGTCGGGTCCGTTCCCGAGGCCGCCAGGTCGAGCGCCGATGCACCGACACCAACAGGAAGAGCAGGATCAGGAGCTTCAGGAGCGGCACGAAGACGCTCGCCACGAAAACGATCAGCGCCAGAGGCCACATGCCGTGAGTCAGCAGGAAGACCACCCCGCTCATGATCGTATCCGATTGGCTCCGCCCGAGCGACGTGACCGTCATGATCGGCAACAGATTCGCTGGCACATAAAAGACTACGGCGGCAATCAACAGGGCCCAGGTCCGTTGCAGGCTCTCGGGCTTGCGGTGGTGGAGCACGTCGGTGCAGCGCGGGCAGCGCAGGTGCCTGCCGTCGAACAGGGCGGCCCGGCTCGGGACCAGCAGCTCGCAGACGTCGCAGCCGATATGGTCCTCTCCTGGCTGCAAGGGCCTGGTCACGTCGGTGCTCACCGGCACCCGCGACCAGACCAGGTCGGGGTCCAGGGCCGCCTGGGCCGCGGCCAGCACGAAGATCAGGATAGCGAAGGCGAACAGCGAGGTCCCCGGGACGATGGTCGCCATGTCGGAGAGCTTTACCACCGACACCAGGATGCCGAGCATGAACACGTCCATCATGCCCCAGGGGGTCAGAGTTCGGACGAAGCGGAACAGGGTGGGAAGCCACCCGGGCATCTGGTCCATGCGGAGTGGGAGGAGCACCACGAGCAGCAGG
The DNA here is from genome assembly GCA_963698355.1 of uncultured Gammaproteobacteria bacterium. Classification (GTDB taxonomy): domain Bacteria; phylum Pseudomonadota; class Gammaproteobacteria; order Chromatiales; family Chromatiaceae; genus Thiodictyon. The sequence goes on from CAVOQO010000003.1 coordinate 353,256, forward strand.
GCCAGTTGCAGACCCGGCGCCAGCACGGCGGTAAAGGCCACGACCGCGGCGATTTCCCACTTGCCCTGGTCAAAGAGGTCGATGATCCCGGTGAAGAGGGTCGTCTCGGTGCTTTGGCCCTGCATCTGAAACGATAGGAAGGGAAAGCTGTTGGCGACGATGAAGAGCACCAGCCCGGCGATGGTGAGCGCCAGTGTCCGATTCAGGCTGTCCGGACGATCTCGGTGGAGCACGCAACCGCAGCGACCGCACTCTGTGAACCCGCCCGGAGGCAGGGGCGGATTACGCTGAGTGAGTCCGCACTCGGGGCATTGGGTGAGTGGGTCGATCAAAGAGACGCAAGTGCCAAGTTGCAAGGGCCGGGGGTTAGAGTTTAAGCGATCAGGTGCCCGTACTGAGGCATCGCTTCGACCTGAACGCAGCGGCGCTTGACCGCCCGCCCTGATCGGTTAGGGTAAGCCCCAAGACCAGGTGGCCTCGCCACTCCCAACTCGCCACTTCCCTTATGACCCGAATCGATTTCTACACCCTTGACTCGGACAGCCCCGGCGATCGTTTCCTGCTCACCTGTCGCCTGGTGGAGCGGATCCGCGCCGAGGGACTACGGGTTCTGATCCACTGTCCGGACCCCGAGCTTGGCCGGCATCTGGACCGCTTGCTCTGGACCTACCGCCAGGACAGCTTCCTGCCCCATGGAATCATCGGCCAGTCCTCGCCGCCGCTGGATCTTGGCTTGACCCCAATCCTCATCAGTCGCGACGGATCTCCCGAATCCGAGGACCAGGTCCTGGTCAACCTGGCCCCCGAAGTCCCGGCCTTTTTCAGCCGCTTTGAGCGGGTCTGTGAGCCCCTCGACCAGGAGCCGTCGGTGCGCGCCGCCGGGCGCGAGCGGTTCCGCTTCTACCGGGACAGGGGATACGTCCTCGAGCACCACCCGATCCGGCTGCAGCGCGGCGACCCCGAGGGTTGGTAGCACCGAGCCGCCTCCGCCCTCCTCGCACCAAAACCAGCCTCTCTCCGCTAGGAACCATGGACGCGTCCGGCGCGATTCGGACTTGTGCCTCCGCATTTTGCCGCTATAGTTCAACCTGTGCGGCGATCTTATGCGCACATTAACTCTACTAATCGCCTTTCAGGCGGCACCTGTACGGAGTGGATGGAGAAATGCACAAGACGACCCTTCAAGACGTCGACTCAGGCGCCTCGCGCCCCCTCCCGGTGGACGAGGACGGCTTCCTCGTCGACGCCGAGCTGTGGAACCAGGGCATGGCCCGCACCATGGCGCGGATGGACGATCTCGGCCCACTCACCCCCGATCACTGGTCCATCATCTACTACCTGCGCGAGCACCGCATGACCTATGGGGCTATCCCACCGGTCTCGCAGATCTGCCGCACCCACGGCATGGACAAGGACGCCGTGCGCCGGTTGTTCGGCTCCTGCCGCGAGGCTTGGCGCATCGCCGGCCTGCCCCATCCGGGCGACGAGGCCCTGAGCTACATGATGTAGCCGGCGAACAGACGCCTTTTCCGCCCAGGCCGCCGGAAGGCGGTCTTTGCATTTTGCAGGTACTGGGTAGGGACCTCCGCGAGGTCCTGCGCTACAACGCGTTGGAGCCAGGAGGACAGCAACCCTCTCAACCCACTGCATGACAAGTTGCAGGCGTCAGCGCCTGCGGATTTCCCGCGTCCCCGGCGAGTTTGGAGACGGGCGCCTTGCAGCCTCCCGCTCGGCGCGATTGTTGAGGTTCCGGCGCCCGTCGTTGGGTGGCTATTGTCCCCGGCGCCCCAAACCCGGAGAATCCGGGTGATAACCCTCGGGGCACACTGTCCCGGTGTATGCGACTCGACCACCCGCCCCAGCTCCGAGACTGCCCGTGGCCGCACAGATCGTCTTCGAACACCCCTTGAACGAGCGCGTGCGCACCTTCCTGCGCCTAGAGCACCTGTTCGAGAAGATCGATTATTTCATGCCTCAGTACGACCCATGGGCCACCCGGGTCGCTGTGGAGGCACTGATTGACATCATCGCAATCACCGCCCGGGCCGACCTCAAGAGTGAGATCGCGAGGGAGCTGGACCGCAACATCGCCAGCTTGAATCGGATCGCCAGCCAGCCAGGGGTGGACCCGGCGGCCCTGGAACGGGTATTGGGTGAGTTGGATCGGGCGGCAAGTGGTATCCAGGCCATGCCGCACCCCATCGGCCAAATCGCGCGAGAGGACGAGTTCCTCAAGGCCATCGCCCAGCGCAGCAGCTTGCCCGGCGGCGCCTGCAGCTTCGACATCCCGCAGTACCACCACTGGCTGATCCAGACCCCGGAGCACCGCCAGTCGAATCTTGACCAGTGGCTCCAGGACCTGCGTCCCGCGGACGTAGCGATCCGCCTCATGCTCTCGCTGGCTCGCGGGAGCGCCAATCCGCGCCAAGTGACCGCGGAGGGGGGCTTCTTCCAGGAAGCGCTCAATGTTCAGGCACCCATCCAGTTGGTGCGGGTCGGCCTCAACGGGGCAGATCGCCTGTATCCAGAGGTGAGCGGCCACAAATCACGCTTCAGCATCCGTTTCATGCGCCTCGAGCCCAAGGGCCGGCCCGTCCCCTGGCCGGAGGACGTCTCCTTCCGGCTCACTTGCTGCGTCTTCTGACGGCCCTTTCGTCGCCAGATCGAATGCCTAAGACAGTCTCTTGCCCGACTTGCGGGCGTCCGGTGGTATGGAACGACAGGTCCCCCTATCGGCCTTTCTGCAGCGAGCGCTGCCGGCTGATCGATTTTGGTGCCTGGCTGGATGAGGAATATCGTGTCAACGACGGCACCGACGCACCGAGCGACGACCCACCGACGTCCGAGGACTCTTCTCAGACCCATTGAGGACACCGCGGCCGCGTCGCGTCCGAGCTGGAGCCGTTAACACGCCGCATCGACTGCGGCCCATCAGGAACCTCCTATGACCGAACTCCCCCTGCTGTTGAAGGCCCTGATCCTCGGAATCGTGGAGGGCGTCACGGAGTTCCTTCCCATCTCCTCCACCGGCCATCTGATCATCGCCGGCAGCCTGCTCGATTACACCAACGACCAAGCCAAGGTGTTCGAGATCGTGATCCAGCTCGGCGCCATCCTGGCGGTGTGCTGGATCTACCGTCAGCGCATCATCGACGTGATCCTGGGGATGTGGACCCAGGAGCGGGAGCAGCGGTTCGCCATCAACATCCTGATCGCCTTTCTGCCCGCCGTGGTGTTCGGGCTCCTCTTTCACCACATCATCAAGACCTATCTGTTCAATCCACTCACGGTCGCGGTGGCCCTGATCGTGGGCGGTATCGCGATCCTGTGGATCGAGCGGAGCCCGCGCACCGTGCGCTTCGACAGCGTGGACGATATCACCTGGCGCGAGGCCCTCAAGGTGGGCCTCGCGCAGTGTCTCGCCTTGTTTCCCGGAGTGTCCCGGGCCGGCGCCACCATCATGGGCGGCTTGCTTTTCGGCCTGTCCAGGCGCGCCGCCACCGAGATGTCCTTCTTCCTCGCCATCCCAACCATGCTGGCTGCCACCGTCTTCGATGTCTACCAATCCAGGGACATCCTTAGCGCGGACGACCTGCCCGTATTCGCTGTGGGATTCGTCTCTGCCTTCTTCTTCGCCATGCTGGCCGTCAAGGGATTGCTGCGCTTCATCTCCCACCACAGCTTCGACGCCTTCGCCTGGTACCGGATCGTCTTCGGGCTGATCGTGCTGGGCACGGCCTATACCGGACTGGTGGCCTGGTAGTCCTGTTGGCCGGACCCTGAGGGCCCGGGCGATTTCGGCGAGCGACCCCGACCTGCCCCCTGGGGACTTGCCGGGCGATGAGCTAGCTCACCCGCGTCCAGTTCACAGAAGCGCATCGCCCCGCCCCTTGGGGACCACCACCTGCGGGCAGGTGCAACCGATCTCTTCATAGACCCGCCAAGGCTCGGCCTCGTAGCGGCGCGAGAAGTGAAAGGGGATCAGGAAGCGAACACCCGCTGCACTGGCGATCTCGCCGCAGGCGCGGGCGGTTAGGTGCCCGGTACGTTCAGCCTGGGCGCGGTCCCGTTCGAGGAAGCTGGCCTCGCAGAATAGGCAATGGGCGCCCGCGGCCAGCGCCACCAGGCGGCGCCGATTCTCCGGTGTATCGGCGAGATCCGTGGCGTAGACCAACTTGTCGCCCTGGCCGGTCAGAGTCAGGTCCGCCGCGAGCTCGGCGACCGACTGGCGGCTATCGTCGGGGAGGTCAACCAGGGTGGTGAAGTCACCACGGAGCATCCGCTGCTTGAGCCCGGTCAGCCAGGGCCCGGGCTCAAGGCCCCGCTCGACCAGGCGCTCCTTTCGCACGTTGATCTGTGTCGCGGGCTCATAGGCGAAGGCGAGCACGGGTGTACCGTGGTCGAGCAGGGCGCAGCGCACGCGAAAACCCGCTTCGGCTAGCAGCACCCCCTCCTCTGCCCCCACGTCGGCAAGCGGGACCGCCTTTGAGACGCCGGCCTTGAGACGGACCCGGCGCAGTCTCCCGCCGTGCAGCTCGGACACCTCGAAGACCGGCCCGCGCTCGCCGATGCGGTCCCACAGGATGCCGGCGATGAGTCCCTCGACGTTCTTGGCCAGCCCTGGCGGACCATAGAGCCGGCAGACACCCGACTCGCCGATGCGGGAGCGCAACAGCCAAAGGAAGCCGCCGATGTGATCCGCGTGGGCGTGGGTGACGAAGACGTCCGTCACCTGATGAGCGACGCGGGCAGGTAGGCGTGAGCCCTCCCCGAGGTCGAACAGCAGGCTGCGCCGCTGGTGGCCAAGCCGAAGATGCAGCAGCGGGTCGCCAAAAACCCCATTGATCAGACAGGCCACGCCGGTTCCCAGATGAACCACCGGACGCACACCGCCGTCCGAGTCGGAAGCCCCGCTCACCAGCACGTCGGGCGGTGGAACATAGTGGACCAGATCGGCGGCGAATGGCTTGCCCGTGGTGAGCAGGCCATCGCTGCCGCGGCAGGCGTCGCGCACCAGCAGGATGTCGGTGGAGACCTGTCCTGGCGGCAGTCGCACGCGCAGGGCGGTGCCGTCCAGCCCGAGCACCTCGCCCATGGCATGCGTTCGCCCCCCGGCGAGGAAGGCGACCTGTTTGCCCCGCCAGGCCTCTGCGGCCCGCCGCGGCGGCGTGCCAACCAAGTGGACTGAGTCGAGGGAGACCTCGTGCACCTCTGCGCCGGCCAGATGAAGGTCCCAGAGCCGGGTGCGCTCGCGGGCACGGGCCGCTGGTCCGGGCCGCCGGGCCCGGTCGGACGGGCGCACCCAGGCCAGCTCAACGCCCAGGGCGTCCAGCTCCCCGGCCAGCGGCTGTGGCTGACCGGCACGATGGAGCACCAGAATCAGATCGATGGCGACCGCACCGACTAGGGACTCCAGAAGCTCAGCCCCGGCCACGCCGCGGACAACCCCCGGCGTGTCCAACAGCAGGGTCCCCTCGCCTGCCTCCACCGCCAGAGCCTGGGCGGCCGAAACGAGCGGTAGGCGAAAGCGCGCCGCATCCAGCGAGCAGAGCGCCTCCAATGCGCGCAACGACCAGTCGCCTGCCCGCCAGTCGGAAAGACACAGTGCCCCGGGCACCCCGTGGCCCGGCAGGCCGGGGTCGGCGACGAGAAACTGCACGGGACGACCTTGCGCAGCAAGCTCGACCGCCAATGCGCGGGCCAAGGTGGTCTTGCCGCTCCCCGACGGGCCGAGGAGCAGCACCCGGCGATCCGGACGCAGCAGATTTGCAGCGATCAGCGCCGGGAGACAGGGATAGATCGGGTGGGGAACGGGTCGGTTCACGGGGCCTCCGCGCTTCGAGCATAGCGGAACCTGGTCGGGAGTTGTCCGCAATCAGACCGCCCCGGCACCAACGGCACGATGCTACAGTCAGAGACGGAGTCCGTCGGCTCGCCGGCCCCTTCGCTGGCGAGCTCCGCCAGCCAGGGTCACCGCGACTGCCGGGACACATCGCGTCCCTTTGCCGGCCATCAACAACACCGACGCCCGCTGACATCGGTAATGCGCCCATGAATCGCCGTTCCTTCCTCACCGCGCTGGCCGCTTGCTGCGCCGAATCGCTGCCTGTCCCAAGCCCACTCTTCGCCGCCGAAGGCGCGCGCCTCGCCAAGCCGATCGCTGGAAGCGGAGAGGCCCTGCCCGTGATCGGCATGGGGACCTGGATCACCTTCAACGTCGGGGATGATCCGCAGGCGCTCCATGTCCGCGCCGAGATCCTGCGCGCCTTCTTCGCTGCCGGGGGAGGCATGATCGACTCCTCCCCCATGTACGGCTCGGCCGAGGCCGTCGTCGGGAAGACGCTGGCGCGCCTGAACGATCCGCCCGGCTTGTTCGCAGCAACCAAGGTCTGGACCGGGTCCGGCGCTGAGGGTCCGCGCGAGATTGCCGAATCCCAGCGGCTCTGGGGGGTGAAGCGATTCGACCTGCTCCAGGTCCACAACCTGCTCGCCTGGCGCGAGCACCTGGAGACCCTCAGGTCAATGCAGGCCGACGGCCAAGTGCGTTACCTCGGCGTCACCACCTCCCACGGCCGCCGTCACGGGGCGCTGGAGCAGATCATGGAGTCCGAGCCCATGGACTTCGTTCAGCTCACTTACAACATTGTCGACCGGGATGCGGAACGCCGCCTGCTGCCCCTGGCCCAGGAGCGCGGAATCGCGGTGATCGCGAACCGTCCGTTTCGGCGCGGCGAGCTGATCGAGATCGCTCAGCGCCACCCCCTGCCCGCTTGGGCGGCGGACATCGGCTGCACCGGCTGGCCCCAAGTGCTGCTCAAGTTCATCGTCTCCCATCCCGCCATCGTCTGCACCATACCGGCCACCAGCCAGGTCGCTCACATGGAGGAGAACATGGGGGCGGGCCTTGGTCTCTTGCCCGACGCGACCCTGCGTCGGCGCATGGCTGACGACTTCGCCGTCCTGTAGCAGAGGGGCTCCGAGACCGGCGCCGCCATGGCCGACTGGCTGACCTACACGCTTTCGGATTTCCTGCCCTTCTCCCGGCCGACTTACCTCAGGCTGTTCGAGATCTATAACGCCAGGTTCTGGCCCGCGGTCGTTCTCGGCCTTGCGCTCGGTCTCTGGATGCTCTGGTCACTGCGTCGACCGACCGCCACCCGCGTGCGCCTGAGCTCGGCACTCCTTGGCGCTTGCTGGCTCTGGATCGCCTGGGCATTTCTCTCGAAAAGCTACGCACCCCTGATCTGGGCCGCAAACTATGCCGCAGTCGCCTTCGCGGTCCAGGGATCGCTGCTGTTGGCGGCAGGGATTGCGCGCCTGCGGCGCGGTAGCCCCGAGGGGAGCGCGCCGACGCCCCGGTTCGCCTACGGGATGCTGGTCCTGGCCGTCTTGCTGATGCCCATCCTAGGTTTCCTGCTCCACCGACCCTGGACGGGTCTCGAGCACTTCGGCACGGCCCCCGACCCAACGGTCCTTGCGACGCTCGGCCTGTTGGCGCTGATCGCTCCCCATCGGAGACACCTGCTGATGATCGTCCCGGCCGCGTGGTCCCTGATCTCGGGGCTGACACTGCTCGCACTCGGCGACCCGCTCTGGCCCTTACTGCCTACCGCTGTCATCGCTTCCATCACGGCATCGTTTTGGCAACCGGGGGAGCGTACCCGGCGCAGCCAAATGGAACGTTGATCCCTGCCTGACCCTCCGCCGATCCCGACGCTTGACCCCTTATAAGGAAACGCATGACCTCAAAGCCTTATCGGAAAAGCAAAGCGGCCAGCGACCCCCTGCGCGCAATTCCTCGCGGGGTCTGGGCGCTGGGCCTCGTCAGCCTGTTGATGGACCTGTCGTCTGAGCTGATCCACAGTCTTCTGCCCCTTTACCTGGTCACCGTGCTTGGGGTAAGCACCCTGACCGTCGGTGTTATCGAGGGAATCGCCGAGGCCACTGCCGCCGTCACCAAGGTGTTCTCCGGCGCGGTGAGCGACTGGATCGGCCGGCGCAAGCCGCTGGTCCTCCTCGGCTACGGTCTGGCCGCCCTCTCCAAGCCACTCTTTCCGCTGGCAACCGGCGCGGGAATGGTACTGGCGGCACGCTTCATCGACCGGATCGGCAAGGGAATTCGCGGCGCGCCGCGTGACGCCCTGGTGGCGGACCTCACGCCGCGGGGACTGCGGGGAGCCGCCTACGGGCTGCGGCAGTCCATGGACACCGTCGGGGCTTTCGCCGGCCCTCTCCTAGCCTTGGTGCTCATGGCGGCCACTGGGAACGACTTCCGCCTGGTCTTCTGGTTCGCGGTGATCCCAGCCCTCGCTTGCGTGGCACTGATCGTCTTCGGTGTCCAGGAACCGGCGCTCGAGCCGTCCACCTCCGCGCGCCGCTTTCCGATCCGCAGGGCGGAATTGGCGCGGCTTCCCCGCCGCTACTGGCTGGTGACCGCCTTCGCCGCCGTGCTGACCCTGGCACGCTTCTCTGAGGCCTTCCTGCTGCTGCGCGCCCTGGACGTTGGACTGGGCGTGACCTGGGTGCCGCTGATCCTGATCCTGATGAATGTCGTCTATGCCGCCAGCGCCTATCCATTCGGTCGGCTGTCCGACCGGGTGCGCCGCCGCGATCTTCTGGCCATGGGGATCGGCTTTCTGCTTGTTGCCGATCTGCTCCTCGCACGCGCGGAAGACCCCTGGCTGGTGGGCATCGGCGCCCTGTTCTGGGGCCTGCACATGGGCGCGACCCAGGGTCTGCTGACTGCCGTCGTCGCCGACACCGCCCCAGAAGACCTGCGAGGCAGCGCCTTCGGCGTGTTCAACCTGATCACGGGGGTGACCCTGCTCGCCGCAAGCGTCATCGCCGGCGGGCTCTGGAGCGCCAGCGGCCCGGCGATGACCTTTTATTTTGGCGCGAGCCTTTCAGCCATCGCCCTCGCCGGTCTGTTGGCGGACCGTCGGGCCGGACCTCGCTTCCCGCCGCGGCAGTCCCGCTGAGCCGGATCCCGATGCTGACAGTAGCGCGTCGATCACGATCTATACTCCAGCAAAGCTATCAACCACCATGAGGAGCGAACGAGCATGGCCGAGAAGAAGATCATCGCGGTTCTTGGGGCCACCGGCGCCCAGGGCGGCGGCTTGGCGCGCGCCATCCTGGATGACCCGCACGGCGAATTCGCGGCGCGGGCCATCACCCGGGACCCGGATTCTCCCAAGGCACGGGAGCTTGCGGATCTCGGCGCCGAGGTGGTACGCGGGGACGTGGACGATGCCGAGAGCCTCCAGCGGGCGCTGGCAGGCGCGTACGGCGCGTATTTCGTCACCTTTTTCTGGGCCCATTTCTCCCCGGAGCGCGAGAAGGCCGAGGCAGACGAAATGGCGCGGGCCGCAAAGGCCGTCGGGCTACGGCACGCGATCTGGTCGACCCTGGAGGACACGCGCCGCTGGGTTCCGCTGACCGACGACCGGATGCCCACGCTCATGGGCGAGTACAAGGTTCCGCACTTCGACGCGAAGGGCGAGTCGAACGCCTTCTTCACGCAGCAAGGGGTGCCGACCACCTTCCTGCTCACCTCCTACTACTGGGACAACCTGATCCATTTCGGAATGGGGCCGAAGAAGGGGCCGGACGGGCGCCTTGCGTTCACCCTGCCCATGGGCGACAAGAAGCTTCCCGGCATCGCTGCGGAGGACATCGGCCGCTGTGCCTATGGGATCTTCAAGGCCGGCGGCGACCACATCGGAAAGACCGTCGGGATCGCCGGGGAGCACCTCACCGGTGCCGAAATGGCCTCAGAGCTCGGCCGCGCCTTGGGCCGAGAGGTCGTCTATAACGCCGTCAGCCCGGCGGACTATCGGGCCTTCGGTTTTCCAGGAGCCGAGGACCTGGGCAACATGTTCCAGTTCAAGCAGGAATTCGAGGAGTATTTCTGCGGTGCGCGGGAGCTAGCGCTCGCTCGCGCACTGAACCCCGCGCTCCAGGACTTTCGCACCTGGCTCGAACGCAACAAGCATCGCATCCCCATCGAATAAGCGTCGGCGTCCGGCCGCGGGCGACCGCTTCACATTCCCCATGAGACCGTTTCAGAGTCCTTCGAGGAGAGCGTGCGGGCGGAACACAATCCTTTGCTGACACTTGACCGGTCGGATCGAGCGGCACGTCCGGCCCGATTGCTGCCAGTCTCAAGGGAGACGGCGAGCGTCTCCTGAGCGTCCTTTGCGGACAGTCAAGAGGCCAGCCTCGGGCGACCGGAATCAAAGCGTTGACCTGTCACTCGACAGGCCCAGTTTGACCGGCAGCTCTAGCCGATACCGATAGCCAAGATACCTTGTTCCAGAGCCTGTGGGACGGAACTCCCGTTCGATCTAGAAAAGGCCGACCCTCATTGGCGGGTTGATGAGCCCCACTCGGACACGCGCATCGAATTACGTCGGCCGGCGACGGGAGTTCACTGTCTGGCGAGCCAGCGCCTCAGGGGATTGCGCGTACGACCCCTCCGCCGACCCGCCGTTGGTTGCCGAAGCCGCGACGTGGGACCAGCGGTATCGAAGAACTCCCGCTCCATGGTGGTGAAGTCCACTCCACACTGTTGCGCCCCTGCGCTTCACAAAGGTCGCGACCCTCTACGAACGCGAAGACTCCGGCACCTCGGTGTTGACTGTGACCCCGGTTCCGGTGGTGGTCTCGGCGATGCGCCGGCCGATGGCCAGCTGGGCCGTCAAGGTGCTGCCTTGGTGGATCATTTCCGCGGCGATCCAAAGCCGACTAAGGGCTCGCGTCCAGGCCCGTTGCCGGTTCCGCCACGCGGCCCGAGCTGATTGGGATCGATGAGGTCCCGCTTGGAATGGCCGCCGACGAAACGGCTGGAGAGACGGCGGGCCGCGTTGTCACCTGACTGAATTGCCGTGCCGAGGGCCCCGAGTGTGTCCTCGGGGCCCCTGAAGCGTCAGCCCTCCGCCTCCAAGGCTGCGTGGGCCGCCGCCAACCGGGCCACCGGCACCCGTGGACCGGAGCAGCTCACATAGTCCAGACCGGCCTTGTGGCAGAAGGCGATGGAGCCCGGGTGGCCGCCGTGCTCGCCGCAAATGCCTACGTGTAGATTCGGCTTGACCGAGCGCCCCCAGTCCACCGCGAGCTGCATGAGCTTGCCCACACCCTTCACGTCCAGCACCTCGAAGGGGTTGTCCTGCAGGATCCCGGACTGGTTGTAGAGGGGCAAGAACTTATTCTCGGCGTCCTCCCGTGAGAATGAGAAGGTGGCCTGAGTCAGATCGTTCGTGCCGAAGGAGAAGAACTCCGCCTCTTCCGCTAGGGACTCCGCGCGCATGCAGGCGCGGACAACCTCGATCATGGTGCCGAACTTGAAGCTGACGGGGTGACCCTCGCGCTGGCTGACCTCCTGGTGGATCTCGTCCACGAACGACTTGACCTTCAACAACTCCTGCACCGTGCAGACTTGGGGCACCTTGATCTGGGGATGGACATCGATCCCCATCCGGGAGCACTCGGCGGCCGCCTCCAAGATGGCCCGGATCTGCATCTGGTAGATCTCCGGGAAGGTGATGCCGAGACGCACCCCGCGGTGACCGAGCATGGGGTTGGTCTCGTAGAGCGCCCGCACCTTCTTGAGCATCGCCTCCTTCTTGCCGATGGCGTCCTCCACCAGGCCCGGGTCCACCATGTGGCGCATGGCGTCGATCTCGTGACGAACCGGGTCCGGGGTGTGCAGCAGACCCATGGCACCAGCCAGTACGTTGAGTCCGCGGCTACTGGCGGCAAGCGCGCGCAGCTCCTCCAACTCACGCTCCAGGACGTGCTCACTCGGCAGGAACTCATGGATCGGCGGGTCCAGCAGGCGGATGGTCACGGGGTTGGGCGCCATCACCTCGAACAGCTCCCGGAAGTCCTTACGCTGCAGTGGCAGGAGCTGATCCAGGGCCGCCCGGCGCTGCTCCGGGGTTTCGGCGACGATCATCTCGATGACGATGGGGAGGCGCTCCGGGTCGTTGAACATGCGCTCGGTGCGCGCCAGACCGATGCCAACCGCCCCGTACTTCAAGGCCCGCCGGGCGTCGTCGGGGGTGTCGGAGTTCGCCATGACCTTGAGCTTGGCTACCTCGTCCGCCCAGCTCAGCAGGATGGACAGCTCCGGGGTGAAGTCGGGCTCCACGGTGGCAATCGCACCAAGGTAGACATTGCCGCTGGTACCGTCGATGGTAATGACGTCGCCCTCCTTGAAGCGGATCCCGCCGACCATGGCCTCACGCCGGTTGACATCCACGCTGATCCCTTCGGCGCCGGCGACGCAGGGCTTACCCATGCCCCTGGCCACCACCGCGGCATGGGACGTCTTGCCGCCACGCGAGGTCAGGATGCCCTGGGAGGCGAAGAAGCCGTGGATGTCCTCGGGCTTGGTCTCCTCGCGCACGAGGATGACCTTTTGGCCCAGATCCTTGCCGAGCTGCTCGGCACGGTCAGCGTCGAATACTGCGACACCGGAGGCGGCGCCGGGCGAGGCCGGCAGGCCCTGGGCCAGAGCCTTGGCCTTGTTGCTCGGGTCGAGCCGCGGGAACAGCATCTGCTCCAGGAGATCCGGCTTGATGCGCAGGAGCGCCTCACGCTTGCTGATCAGCCCCTCCCGCTCCATCTCGACCGAGGTCCGCACCATGGCGGTGGCGTTCATCTTGCCGTTGCGGGTCTGCAGACAGTAGAGGGTGCCGCGCTCGATGGTGAACTCGAAGTCCTGCACCTCGCGATAGTGGGTCTCCAGACGATCGCGCAGCTCGTCGAGCTGGGCGGCCAGCTCCGACATCTCCACCTTGAGACGGTCGATGGGCTTCGGGGTGCGAATGCCGGCGACCACGTCCTCTCCTTGAGCGTTGACCAGATACTCGCCGTAGAGCTTGTTCTCGCCGGTGGCGGGGCTGCGGGTAAAGCCCACGCCGGTGGCGGAGTCGTCGCCGCGGTTGCCGAACACCATGGTGACCACGTTCACCGCGGTCCCGTTGGCCATGTCCGGGGTGATGTTGAACTGCTTGCGGTAATCCACGGCACGCTTGCCACTCCAGGAACCGAAGACGGCCTTGATGGCGATCTCCAGCTGCTGGTAGGGATCATCCGGGAAGGGGTGTCCAGTGGCCTCTTGCACCACATGGAGAAACCGCTCGCTGACCTCTTTCAGGTCCGACGCGCTGAGATCCACATCCTGCTTGGCGTTACAGGCCTTCTTCACCACTTCGAACTGCTCGTCGAACAGGGTGTCCGGCACCCCAAGGGCCACCTTACCGAACAGCTGGATGAAACGGCGGTAGGCGTCATAGCCGAAGCGGGCGTCGCCGGTGGCACGGATCTCACCCTGCAGGGTGGCGGCATTCAGGCCCAGGTTCAGGATGGTGTCCATCATGCCGGGCATGGACATGGCCGAGCCGGAGCGCACCGAAACAAGGAGCGGGTCGTCCGGATTACCGAAGCCTTTGCCCGTCTTCTGCTCCAGTGCGCGCATTTGGGCATGGACCTGATCCAAGAGCCCGGGTGGGAGCTGGCGGTCCTTGGCTGCCAGGTACTCCAGGCAGGCGGCAGTGGAGATCACGAATCCGGGCGGGACATTGAGCCCGATCTGGGTCATTTCGCACAGGTTTGCTCCCTTGCCGCCAAGGAGCTTCTTGTCCTTGCCGTCCCCTTCTTCGAAGGCGAACACGTATTTGCTGGAATCGGATGCCATGGCTCCCTCGTACCTCGCTACGTCTAACTTGGGTTAATTCGAAGCGGTGCCGAGGCACCGCGTTGGACTGGATGGGCAGTATTGTCGCAGAGCTTGGGACTGCCGAGCGATGCTTTCCGACGGATTCTTGCCGCAGCGCACGCAAATCGGGCTTTGCGGCGATCCAACCCTGCTCCCCAACGGCGCAAGGCCCTGCAAAAGCACTGAAATGCGAAAGGAGTACGACCCCTTTGCTTCGTCTGCACTTGCTTCTACCGGCGGATGCCTTTCGCAATCGAGCGGTTAGCAGGCTGGACAGCTCAGATCCGGCCCAGGCTCAGATACTTCATCTCCAGATATTCGTCGATTCCGTAGCGCGATCCCTCCCGTCCGAACCCCGAGCCCTTGACCACACCGAAGGGCGCGACCTCGGTGGAGACAATCCCGGTGTTGATTTCGCCCCGCGCCTCCCGAACGGCTTGCCCTGCTCGCAGGTCATCAACAGGGCCAGATCTTCCCGGTGCGCGAGAATCAGCTCAAACCCGCGCCGCAGCACCCCGCCCCGCTCCGCCGCGGTTCGGGCCCTCCAGGCTGGAAAGGCAGCCGCCGCGGCATCGATGGCCTCACGGGTTTCGTGGGCGCCACAGGTGTTTGCTCGCACATGGTTGTGACAACCGGTGGTTGCGCTCTATTCTGTAGCAATGGAAATTTTGCAGTTCACGTAAAGCATGCAGGATTTCGGCGAAGCCTTTCGCGTGGCGTTGCAGTTGGTGCTGAATGCTGACAGCAACCTCCTGGAGGTGGTCTGGCTGTCGCTGCGCGTCAGCCTCAGTGCCGTCTTGCTCGCCTGCCTGGTAGGACTTCCCCTGGGTGCCGCGGTAGCCATTGGACGCTTTCCCGGCCGAGGCGCGGTCATGGTGGTGCTCAACGCCCTCATGGGTCTGCCGCCGGTGGTAGTCGGGCTGCTCGTCTACCTGATGCTCTCCAACGCCGGCCCCTTCGGCTGGCTGCAGCTCCTCTACACCCCGACGGCGATGATCGTCGCCCAGACCCTACTGATTACGCCCATCGTCGCGGCCCTGTCGCGAGAGGTGATCGAGCAGCTACACAACGAGTACGCCGAGCAGTTCCGCTCCCTCTGCATTCCCTCCCACACCGCCATCGGCGCCCTGCTCTGGGATGCGCGCTATAGCCTGCTGACGGTGGCCCTGGCGGGTTTTGGCCGGGCCATCGCCGAGGTGGGAGCCGTGATCATCGTGGGCGGCAACATCAATCACCTGACCCGCGTCATGACAACGGCCATCGCGCTGGAGACGTCCAAGGGGGACCTGGCCCTGGCGCTGGCGCTGGGCTTGGTCCTGATGAGCATCGCCCTGATCGTCAACTCGGGCGTCATGACACTGCGCATGACGGCGGCCCGCTACGCCTATGCCTGAGCAAGCCGCTGTACTGCGCCTGGAGGCTGGGGCGGTGCGTGCCACGACCAGCCTGTTTCCGCTCGAGGTCCGGTCTCTGAGCTACGTGGTCGGCGGCAAACGGCTCCTCGACGACCTGGGCTTCCAGATCGGTCCGGGCAAGGTGACGGTCGTCATGGGGCCGAACGGTGCCGGCAAGAGCCTGTTGCTGCGCCTGCTGCACGGACTGATCGAACCCAGCAGTGGGCAGATCTTTTGGGGTGGAAGGCCGTTGGCTGGCGATCTGCGCCGCCGTCAGGCCATGGTCTTCCAGCGCCCGGTGCTGCTGCGCCGCTCGGTCATCGCCAATGTCGAGTTCGCCTTGAAGTCCCGCGGCACGCCCTCTGCTGAACGCGGCATGCAACTGTTGGAGCATGTCGGGCTGGCAGCGCATGCCCACAAGCCGGCGCGCCGGCTCTCCGGAGGAGAGCAGCAGCGCCTCGCACTCGCCCGCGCCCTGGCCGTCGAGCCAGAAGTGCTGTTCCTGGACGAGCCAACCGCCAGCCTCGACCCCTCGTCGACCGCCGCGATCGAACGCATCGTGGCTGCCGCCCATCAACGGGGCACCAAGATCATCTTCGTCACCCACAACATCGGGCAGGCGCGCCGGCTCGCGGACGAGGTGGTGTTTCTCCACGAAGGCCGCCTGGTCGAGCACAGACCGGCGGCGGAATTCTTTACCCAGCCGAGGTCGCCCGAGGCCCAAGGCTATCTCGAGGGCCGACTGGTCTTTTGATCGTCCCCACGAACCACCCAGAGGAGTGAAACCATGCACAGACTGAAACGCCGGCGTTCCGTCGCCTTCCAGGTCATCGCCGCCGCCCTGATGGCAACGACGGCGCTCGCCGCAGATAAGTCCATCATCGTGCAGTCCACCACGTCCACCCAAAACTCAGGGCTTTACGACTATCTGCTGCCCATCTTCACCGCCAAGACGGGAATCCAGGTCAACGTGGTCGCGGTCGGAACCGGACAGGCGATCAAGAACGCCATGAACGGCGACGGCGACGTCTTGCTGGTCCATGCCAAGCCCGACGAGGAAAAGTTCGTCGCCGACGGCTACGGAGTGGAGCGCTTCGACGTCATGTACAACGACTTCATCATGGTCGGTCCCCCGAACGACCCGGCGGGTGTCGCCGGGTCCAGTGACGCCCCCGCGGCCCTATCCAAGATCGCGGAGAAGCAAGCCACCTTTGCCTCCCGCGGAGACAACTCCGGCACCCATAAGAAGGAGCTTGCGCTGTGGAAGGACGCGGGCATCGACCCGACCAAAGCGAGTGGCGCTTGGTACCGGGAGACAGGCTCGGGAATGGGGGCCACACTGAATGCGGCGGTGGGCATGGGCGCCTATGCCCTGACCGACCGCGGCACCTGGATCAGCTTCAAGAACAAGGGCGACTACGCAATCCTGGTGGAAGGCGACCCGAACCTGTTCAACCAGTACGGCGTCATGCTGGTCAACCCAGAAAAGCACCGCAACATCAAGGCGGCGGAGGGCCACGCGTTTATTGACTGGATCCTGAGTGACGAGGGCCAGCAGGCGATCGCAGACTACAAGCTGGACGGATTGCAGCTGTTTTTCCCCAACGCCAAGCGCTGAAGTCGCCCTGCTACGACAACCGAGCCATGGACGACAGGCACAGTAGGTGAGTTGTTCCGACCCACCAGTTCCAACGTGTTTGCGCCGCTGGAACTGGTGGGTCAATCGGATGCGGGTGAAATGCTGAGTCGTTCGGCGCTTGCCTTGGGACAAGCGGCTCAAGGGCATCCCGGCTCCAATCAGCTCGCAATCCGCGCAAACTGATGATCGACTCCCTTCGATCGGATCGCTTACTCGATCGGAATTGAAGGCGCGTCAGAGTGCCCTGCGGAAGCGCTTTGTTGTCGAGCGTGTCGCTAGTACAGCAGCGCCAAAATCTGATTAACAACATGAGGATTGTTGGCTAACATGTTGAAGAACTTTTTTGCGAGAGGTCCTTTGGCATGGCGCACCCCCGGTACCGCTGAAGTGGTCAAACAAGGGATCGTGGAGCGTCTCTCCGACGGGCATCTGCGCAAGGTGCTTAAAAAAAGACCTTACAGCCGCACCGCAGTCGCTATTGGTTGAATGCCAAGGCGGATCCGCATAAGGAGGCACGCATCGAAGAGATCTGCGCGGTGTATCGCACCTGCTCCGAGAAAGGCGACGAGATCGTCTTCTCGGTCGATGAGATGACCGGCATTCAGGCCCTGGAGCGCATCGCCCCCGACTTGGCGCTGGCGCCGGGCAAACCGCTCGCGCGCGAGTTCGAGTACAAGCGTCACGGGACCCAGACCCTGATCGCGGCGCTGCGCGTGGCCATGGGCAGCGTCTACGCCCACTGCGGGGAGACCCGCACCGAAGCGGACTTCTGCCGGTTCATCGCAACGCTGATCGAACACCATCCCGGTTACCGGGTCTATCGCTTCGTCGTCGATCAGCTCAACATCCATCAATCCGAGGCGCTGGTGCGACTGGCCGCTGAGCTCAGCGGCCTGAACACTGACCTGGGCGTGAAGGGCGAGCGCGGCATCCTCGCGTCCATGGACTCCCGCGCGGCGTTCCTCTCCCGCGACGACAAGCGCGTCGTGTTCCACTACACCCCGCGACATGCGTCTTGGATGAACCAGATCGAAATCTGGTTCGGCATCCTCGCCAAGAAGGTGGTCAGGCGCGGCAACTTCCACTCCAAAGAGGATCTGCGCGAGAAGCTTCTCACCTTCATCGACTACTTCAACGCCACCATGGCCAAACCCTTCAGGTGGACCTACCAAGGAAAGCCGCTCGTCGCATGATGTTGGTGCCATTTCAGCGCCACGGTACTAGTCGTCGACCGCCAGGATGACGTCACTCGCCTTGACGACCACGGTCACCGACTTGCCCGCCTCCAGCCCGAGTCGGTCCGCGGAGTCGGACGTGATGGTCGAGGTCACGACGTTGCCCCCGCCAATATCCACCTGGACCTGGGCGGCCACCGTGTCTTTACGGACATCCACCACGGTACCCTTGAGCATATTGCGTGCGCTGAGCTTCATCGATCTCCTCCTGTTACGGGCTCTTAGCCCCCGTTGAAATGGACTTTTCCGAAACCGCTCACATCGTATCCCGCCAGTTCCGCGGCCCTGGCCAGGAAGGCGCTCGAGCGGCAGAAGTCGAACAGGCGCTGCAAGGGTGGATCGAACCAGGCGGCACGGTCCACCAGTATATCGAACCGCTCGCGCAGCAGCGGCACGAATCCAAGGCGCAATTGCTCCGCCATTGCCCGCAACCCCAGCGCCGCATCCGCCTTGCCTTCGAGCACGGCGAGCGCCGCATCCGATTCGGTACGGGCCGTGTCCGACCATTCAACCTCGCTCGGCCCCAGACCGGCCTGTTCCATGAGGTGCTGGAGCAGCACCTGACTCCCCGCGGCACCCTGGCGGGGGACCAACCGATGCCCCCTCAGCGCGGCCATGTGGCCGAAAGCGGATTCCCTTCCCGGCGCCACAATAAGTCCGCGCTCGCGCCACGCAAATTCTACCAGCGCCACGGGAGCATGACCGAACCGTGCGCGGACGATGGGCAGGTTCCAGTCGCCGGTCTCGGGCTCGTACACGTGCAGCCCGGTGGCCACACCGCCGCCGCGGCCGAAGCGCTCCAGGCCATCCAGACTGCCGTCGAAAAAGGTCGCCAGCTCAGTGCCGGAGGCGCGCAGGGACCATTCCAGCAAGGGGTCATGACTGCCGAGAAACACCTGACTGCACTGGGGCGAGCGGTCGGACGTCAGTCCCGTGCTGTGGCGGGCCACCCAGGACTCGATGGCCTGACGTGGAAACAACAGCTTGCCGGTGGCGCGGGAGCACGGCACCTCACCGGAGGCGGCAAGATCATAGACCTTGCGCTCCTTGAGCCGGAGCAGCTCTGCAAGCTCTTTGGTGGTCAGGAACTCGGTTGTACTATCCGTCAATTGCCTGTCCGGAAAATCAGGATCGCCAGAGGATGTTCCCGGAATCTTTGCAGGATTGTGCAGCGAAAGCAAAATGCCACCCGCACGGTTGATCCGACTCGGTGCCAAGTCGGGCCGCTCGCCCGCCCCCGCACCATGTCTTGCGAGCACCAGGCCGAAGTCGTGAGGCACTCGCCGGCCCTGATTCGGTGCAGGAGCCGCTAGGCGATGGCTCGCGCATTCGAGCCATGCCCGTCGCAGGCGGCGTTCGACTGGGCGGACCGCTGGCCGCTACCGAGCGGCACGGAACAGATACCCTTGGCTGAGGCGGCGGGCCGCGTGCTGGCACAGGACTCGGCCGCCCCCGCCGACATCCCGGCCGAGGCCCGAAGCGCGCGCGACGGTTACGCCGTCCAGGCCGCCGATACCCTGGGCGCCGGCGACTACAACCCCCTGCCCCTCCAGTTGGTTCCCGCGACTCTGCCCGTGGAGCGGGGATGCGCCGCCCGGGTGGCCGACGGGGATCCACTCCCCCCTGGTGCCGACGCCGTCCTGTCCATTGAACAGGGTGACGCACGCGGTGCCGTGCTGGAGGTCAGGGTGAGCCTCCCCTGCGGCGACGGCGTCATCGCCGCGGGCGAAGAATGCGCGGCGGGCGAGCTGCTCCTGAGTGCGGGCCGCCGTCTGCGTCCCCAGGATCTCGCCAGACTCGCGCTCGCTGGTTTGACCGAGGTCAGCGTCCAACGACGCCCGCGAGTGTTCCTCGCCCTGGCTGGACATTTCGACATCGATGCCGACAGTCCACTTTTGGCCGCCTTGATCAACCGCGATGGGGGACAGCTGACCGGGACTCGACCCGTATCGGACGAGACCGCGCTGATCGACGTCTTGCAGCAGTCCGACGCCGATTTGATCCTGGTGGCCGGAGGAACTGGTCGCGGGCCCCAGGACTTCGCTTTGGACGCACTCCATCGCTGCGGGGCCGTGCATCTCGACGGCGTCGCCATCCACCCCGGCGGCGGCGTCGTGCTCGGCCAAACCGCAGACGCAATCCGGCCAGTGCTGCTCCTGCCCGGTGCGCCACTCGCCTGCCTGTGCGCCTACGATCTGATCGCTGCTCGGGTGCTACGACGACTGTCCGGACGGCCAAGCGCTTTGCCCTATCGCCGGCGCGCCTTGACGCTGCGACGCAAGATCGCGTCGAGCATCGGACGCCTGGAGCTCGCCCGATTGAGGATCACCGGCGACACGGCCGAGCCCATCGCGACGGCGGACGGCCGCACCCTGGCCACCGCAATCCACGCGGACGGCTTTCTCCTGATACCCGAGCAGAGCGAAGGCTACCCGCCCGGCAGCAGGATCGAGCCCTACCTCTACGACGATTACGATTGAGCCACCGCCAGGAGCGATCCATGGTTGACGCAAACACCCTGATTGCAAGGCGCGCCGCCGCCAATCAGCGACAGTTCCTCGATGTCACGACCGCCGAGGATGCGCTGGAGCGGTTCCGGGAGGCCCTTCGGCCCGAGCCGCTCGGCGTCGACCAGGTACCGCTGGCTCAGGCGCTCGGCCGGGTCTTGGCGGAGGGCATCACCTCACCGGTGGACGTACCCGGATTCGACCGGGCCAACGTGGACGGTTTCGCCATACAGGCACAGGACACCGTCGGCGCGCGGGAGAACGCCCCGCGTCTCTTGCGCCTCACCGACGAGGTGCTCACCCCCGGACTCACTCCAGGGATCACGGTCACCGAGGGTCAGGCCACGGTGATCGCCACCGGCGGCGTGGTGCCCCGCGGCGCCGATGCCGTGGTGCTGGTCGAGCAAACCGAGCTGGTCGAGCACGACGGAGTCCAGGCGGTAGAGGTCAGCACGGCCGTTCCGCCGGGCAGCTTCATCAGCTTCGCTGGCACCGACATCGGCCGCGGCGAATCCGTGCTGCGCGTGGGCCAGCTCCTGACCTCTCGCGAGATCGGTCTGCTCGCCGCAGTGGGGCTGGCCGAGGTGCCAGTCTATCGCCGGCCTCGGGTCGCGGTGATCTCCACGGGCGACGAGCTGGTCCAACCGGGCGAGGCACCGCGGCCCGGCGGCGTCTTCGACTCCAACGGGGCCATCGTCGCCGCCGCGGTCGAGGAGCTGGGCTGTGAGGCCGTGCGCCTCGGCGCCGTTCCGGACGACTGGGAGGCGCAGAAGGACATCCTGGACCGGGGACTCGAATACGATGCGGTCATCCTGTCCGGCGGGACCTCCAAGGGCGCAGGCGACCTCTCCTACGAGGTGGTCAGCACCCTGTCCGACCCCGGCGTCGTGGTGCACGGCGTCGCCATCAAACCCGGCAAGCCACTGTGCCTGGCGGTGACCGGCAGAAGGCCCGTGGTGATCCTTCCGGGCTTTCCCACCTCCGCGATTTTTACCTTCCACCAGTTCGTCGCCCCCATGCTGAGGCTGTTGGGCGGAATGCCCGAGGAGACTCAGGAGCAAGTGGAGGCAGAGCTACCCGTGCGCGTCAACTCCGAGCGCGGGCGCACCGAGTTCCTGATGGTCGGCCTGATGCGCACGGATCGGGGTTACGCCGCCTACCCGATGGGCAAGGGCTCCGGAGCGGTCACGGCCTTCAGCAACGCCGACGGCTTCATCCGCATCCCCGCACAGACAGAGCAGGTCCCCGAGGGCACCGCCGTGACCGTGCAGCTCCTCTCGCGCCGCCTGGCTCCCGCCGACCTTGTCACCATCGGTTCCCACTGCGTGGGGCTCGACTTTCTGTTGCAGCGGCTGCAGCGCGAGGGCGTCACGACCAAATCCATGCACGTGGGCAGTCAGGGTGGTCTCGCCGCTGTGCGTCGCGGCGAATGCGATCTCGCCGGCGTGCACCTGATGGACCCGGCCACCGGCGTGTACAACCGCCCCTATCTGACCGAGGGCATGCGCCTGCTGCCCGGCTATCGACGCATGCAAGGCTTCCTGTTCCGGCACGGCGACCCCCGGTTCGCCGGCGCGGCCAACCCGCAGGAGGCCGTGGCGGCGGCGCTGGCCGATCCGACCTGCATCATGATCAACCGCAATGCCGGCAGCGGCACACGCGTGCTGATCGATGAGCTGTTGGACGGTGCCCAGCCGACCGGCTACTCCGCTCAGACCAAATCGCACAACGCCGTGGCGACAGCCATCGCCCAGGGCCGGGCCGATTGGGGCGTCGCCATTGACACGGTCGCGCGACCCTACGGCCTGGAGTTTCTGCCCCTCAAGGAGGAGCACTACGACTTCGTCATTCCACAATCGCGGTGGGAGCGCCCTGCCGTACGTCGATTCGCGGCGCTGCTGGGTGAGCCGGAGGTCAGAGAAGTCCTGGCGGCCCTGGGCTTTCGCCTTTAGCGCCCCATCCTAAGCTCCCCGCCGTGGTGCTCGACAAGTCCCGTCGGTCATCGCAATGGCACCGCGCCGCCCACGGACGAAAGTCCGGCGGCGTTTGTGGCCGCTGACCGACCAGCCGCCACATCCACCCTCCACAACAGGGACGCCCCGATGAGGAACAGCAGCAGGATTGGCAGCAGCGACAAACGCGGTTCGCCGGTCAACGCCGCGGCACTGCCCACGAGGAAAGGTCCGAGCACGGCCGCGAATTTGCCCACCATGTTGTAGAAGCCGAAGAGCTCGGCCGTCTGCCCTTCCGGGATCAATCCGGCGAATAGGGCCCGGGAAAGCGCCTGGATGCCGCCCTGGACCAGGCCGATGGCGACCGCCAGGGCGTAGAAGTGCTCGACCCGCTGCATCTGTGAGGCAGCGGCCACCACCAGCACGTAACAGCCGATGGCGAGCAGGATGCTCGGCTTGGGCCCCCAGCGCTCCCCCAGCCGCCCGAACAGCAGGGCCGCGGGAAAGCCGACGAACTGAGTGATCAGGAGCGCCGTCATCAGGCTCGAGTCGGCGAATCCAAGCGACAGCCCGTAATCCACCGCCATGAAGACGATGGTGTCCACCCCGTCGATATAGAACCAATAGGCGACCAGAAACAGGAAGGTGTTCGGCAGGCGCCGGATCTCCCGGAACGTGCCGGCCAGCTCCCCGAAGGCCCCCCGGACGGCCCCAGCGAAGGTCTTGCGCCCCGCGCCGGCCGATTCGGGGACGAACAGGGCGAGCGGCAGGGTAAAGACCGCCCACCAAAGGGCCACGCCAAGGAAGGCGGTCTGCACGGCTGCACCCTTGTCAGCGAGACCGAAGGTCTCGGGGGCCAGCACCATGGCGACGTTCAGCGCGAACAGCAGGCCGCCCCCCAGGTAGCCCAGGGCATAGGCCAGGGACGAGACCCGCTCGTACTCCGACGGGGCCGAGACGTCCGTGATCAGGGCGTCGTTGAAGATGTTGCCGCCGAAGAATCCCAGCAGGCCCAGGAGATAGAGGACCAGGGCCGCCGCCCACTGGCCGGCGGCGAGCCAGTAGAGTCCGCCCGTGGCAATCACCCCGGCCCCGGTAAACAGCAGCAGAAAGCGCTTCTTGGCCCCGAGCTGATCGGCCAGGGCCCCGAGCACCGGGGCCGCGCAGACCAGGATCAGGCTCGCCGCGCTGCTCGTGTAGCCGAGCCACTGGGTGCTCTCCGCGGCCGGCAGGCTGACGGCCCAGAACTGCTTGAAGAAGACCGGGAAGAACCCGGCAATCACCACTGTGGCAAAGGCCGAGTTGGCCCAGTCATAGAAGGCCCAGGCCAGGGCGGCCCGGCGAGGGGGCGGTCGGGTCCCGCTCCCCGCCGAACTCAAACGCCAGACTCCCCGGCAGCGATCAGGGCCATTCGGACCAGCTCGGCCAGCGACTCGGCGCGCATCTTCTCCATCACACGCGCGCGGTGGGCCTCCACCGTCTTGGTGCTTACGCCAAGTACCGCGGCCATCTCCTTGTTGGACTTGCCGTCCGTGACCATGCCCATGATCTCGTGCTCCCGGGGGGTGAGCTCCGCCAGGCGGACAGCGATCTCCGCGCGGGTGGTTTGGGTCACCCGCCAGCGCTCGTCGAGCTCCAGGGCGTTGCGGATGCTGCGCAGGAGATCCTCGTCATGAAAAGGCTTCTCGATGAAATCCGCGGCGCCCGCCTTCATCGCCTTGACTGCCATGCCCACATCCCCGTGGCCGGTGATGATGATCACGGGCAATCGGTAGCCCTCGCGGGCCATGTAGCTCTGAAGCTCGAGCCCGCTCATGCCGGGCATGCGCACGTCGAGCAACAGGCAGCCGGCGCACCCGGGGTAATAGGCGGCGAGGAAGGCATCGGCGGAATCGAAGGTCCTGACCTGCATGCCGGTGGATTCGATCAGCCACTTGAGCGAGGTGCGCATGGCCTGGTCGTCGTCCACCACGAAGACTGTCGGTTCGATCGTCATCTTTTGGTTCCTAATGCCCTAGGGGCTCAAGCTCCGGCTGCCGCTCCGGCTCGGACTCGTCGGCCTCAGCCGGTTCCGAGCAGGGCAGGGCCAGATGAAAGACAGTGCCGCGACCGGGCTCGGACTCGGCCCAGATGCGGCCGTCGTGGTTCTCGACGATGGTCTGACTGATGGGCAGCCCCATTCCCATCCCGCCTTCCTTGGTGGTGAAGAAGGGGTCGAACAAGCGGGCAAGGCGCTCGGGGGCCACGCCAGGTCCGTTGTCCTCAACGCTCACCCGGGCCTCGCCCCCCGGATCAACCCGGGTGCGGATGGTGAGCCGGCGCTCTGCCCCTGGGGCCTCTTCCAGGGCGTCCAGGCCGTTACGTACGAGGTTGAGCAGCACCTGCTCAATCTGGACCAGGTCCACGTGCACGGGGATGGGCTCCGGCGCCAAGTCGAGCTCGATCTGCAGCCCGAGCTTGCCGGTCTCGAACTCCACGAAGGAACAGACCTCCCGTACCAGATGATTCAGGTCCGCGTCGGCGCGGATCGGCGGCTGCTTGCCGACGAGGGCCCGCAAGCGGCGGATAATCTCACTGGCCCTCTGGGCCTGGACGGTGATCTGGCCCAGCGCCCCCAAGAGCTCCTCGGTCTGCCCTGCCCCGCTCTGCATACGCCGCGTGCAGCCGTTGGCGTAGTTGACGATGGCCGACAGGGGCTGGTTGAGCTCATGGGCCATGCCGGTGGCGACCTCGCCCATGGTGCTGAGCCGGCTCACGTGGACCAGCTCCGCCTGGTGCTGCCGCAACTCCTGCTCCGCACGCCGCACCGCGGTGATGTCACGGGCGTAGATATTCACGTAGCCCAGATCGCGGATGGGGGCGAACAGCAGGGCGTAGACCTGACCCGCGAGGTCCGTCTCCCTCTCCCGGGGCTCCCCGAGCTCCAGGGCCTGCGACGCCTCGCCGACCCATTCCTCGGGCAAGGATTCCCCCTGCTCGGTCTCCCAGGCGCGCAGCAGGGGGCGACTGGCATTGTTGGCGTAGGCGATGAGTCCGGCGCTCGTGACCCGCAGGATCGGGTTCGGGCTTTCCGCGGCGAAGCGTGCCAGGCTCTTGATCTCGCGCTCGGCCTGCTTGCGACTGGTGATGTCGTGGATGTAAAGGGTGTAGAAGCGCTCGGAATCAAGATCGATGGGGACGATGGAGATCTCCACCGGGAACTTCGTGCCACCGGCGCGCAACGCCAACAGCTCGCCGCGCCCCTGGGGCTCCAATCCCTCGTGGCGGGAGCGGTCGAGTAGCCGGCGAAACGCGGCCCTCGCCACGTCGGGGAGCACGCGCTCGGCGAAAACGGCTCCGATCGCCTCCTGGCGCTCCAGGCCGAAGACCCGCTCGGCGGCAGGGTTGACCTCGATGATTCGACCCTCGTGATCGAGGGTGACGATGGAGTCCAGAGAGGCCTCCATCATGGCCGCCTTTAGGGCCTCGCTCTCGCGCATCGCGGCCTGGTGGCGGCGATTCATCTCCTCGCGCGCCTTGAGCACCAGCTGGGTAAAGTGCTTGATCCACTCCTCGAGCAACAGCAGTTGGTTGCCCTGCCGCTGGAACCCGGGCTCCGTGATACCCAGTGCCCGCTGGGAGAACCGCGTCATGCGCTTGAGCACCCGGTTGAGTCGGGCCGAAACCAGATAGATGATCCCCGTGAACGCGAGGATGAAGGCCAGTGCCGCATAAAAACGCTGGCGCCGCTCGAAGATGCGCACGTGGCGCTGCATGCGCTCCACGCTGGTCTGGGGGACGAAGGTGGCGAACAACAGGTTGGAGTCCGAGCCCTCATAGCCCGGGAATGACTGCGAGGTGACGAGATAGCCGTCGCTCCACATGTCCAGGGTCGTGCCGAGGATCAGGGAGTCGGAGTCCAGACTGGCAACGATGCGCTGATCGTCCCCGTCCACCAGGGCAACGGCGGCTCGGTTGGGGTCGATGCCACTCTGGGAGGCGGACAGGAAGGCATCGTCGATGGGCACCAGAGCCACCAGGTGTCCCATGGGGTAACCGCCCGAGTCGTCCACGGCGTCGCTAACCAACAGATAGAGCGCATCGGCGAAGCGCACGGGCACGATGCGCACCTCGCTCGGGTCCAGGAACTGGGGCGGAACGGTGGTGGACAGCTCGTTGGGCAAGGGCGAGCTCCCGGCCTGATAGTCCTCCCGGACCCGGCCTCTGGCGTCCACCAACAGCACATGGCTTGGGGCCCGCAGGGCGTCGCGTCCAAAGAAATCGGGCAGCCAGGATGGGCGGAACTCCCGATAGATCACCGGCTCCCCGGACCACTCATCGGACCAAAACAACGGCTCCAGATACTCCGCCAGGCGCCGGTGATTGGCGAGCAGACGGGTGGTCATTCCGTAGGACTCCAGATAGCGGTCGAAGCGGATCAGGCTCTCCCGCGCCTGCATATCCAGCTGGGCCTGCAGCTCCTGTGCGAAGATCTTGCCTACCTGCCGGCTCTGGACCTGGTCCAGCAAGCCCCAGACCGCCAGACCGGCCGCGATGCCGAACAGGATGGCGATAACGGGCATGGGCACCCGTCGCAGCAGTCGGTACAGAAAAGGCTTGTTGGAGGCGGTGCTCAAGCGACTCGGATCTCTTGGTAGGGCGCGGCGGAAAGTCTACCGAAAAGGCGCCGCGCCGTTCGATGCGGGGGACCGTGGCGCCTGAGTGCCGGCCGGGGGAGAATAGTGCGGAATCACGACACCCCTGTCCCGACGACCGATGGAACAGACCGCCGCCATGCCCCCCTCCCCTTCACTGGCCCGTCGGCTGGGCGCGCTGTTTTACGACAGCGTGCTCCTGTTCGGCGTTCTCATGCTCGCGGTCGCCGCCCTCATTATCCCCTATGACCTGCTCGCCGCGCGCCCCTACCCCCACGACGAGCCCCTCTACCGCGCCCTGATGCAACTTTACCTTCTGTCCGTGATCGCCGGCTTCTATCTCTTTTTCTGGACGCGGGGGGGGCAGACACTTGGCATGCGCACCTGGCGCATCCGGGTGGTGACGGCGGACGCAACCCCCTTGAGCACGGCGGACGCACTGCGCCGCCTCGCCTGGGCCTCCATCAGTCTGCTTCCCGCGGGACTGGGACTCTGGTGGTGCCTGATCGACCCCCAGCACCTCGCCTGGCACGACCGCAAGTCCCGTACGCGGCTCGTCACGCTCCCGCGCTGACCGAGCGCTGTCGCTTGGTGCTCAGCCGACCCGCCGCAGGACCACCGTAGCCCCGGCGATGAAGAGCAATGGCGGGGCCATGGCCGAGATCAGCGGGTTCAGATCGTAGAGCAACGCCATGTAGGTGAAGGTGCGGCTCACCAGGTAGTAGAGGATCCCCACCAGCACGCCCGCGAAGATACGCGGCCCTAGCCCGCGGCTGCGGGAAGAGCCGAGCAGGATCGGTACGGAGACGAACACCATTGACAGGGCGAGCAACGGGTAGACCACCTTGCCCCAGAAGACCACCTCATAGGTACTCGCGTCCTGCTCGTTCACCTTCATGAAACGGATGTACTTCAACAGTCCCCAGACCGGGAGCACCTGAGGGTCCACCACCACCACCTTCAGCAGCCCCGGGTCAAGCATGGAGCTCCAGATCGAGCGCTCCTGGTGCTCGACCTCGACACCCTCAGGTCCCGCGCGGCTGCGGGCAATGTCTTCAAGCACCCACTCGCCGTTCAGGTAGCGCGCCCCTTTGGCGTGGGTGGCGATCAGCGTGCCGGCGGCGCTGTCCACCTGGTAGATATAAATGTCCTTGATGCTGGTGCCCGACAGGATCTCGCGGATGTTGACGTAGGCGCCGTCATCGACAGCCCAGAAGCCAAAGGATGTCTGCTGGGCCACGTCGCCCGACAGGGCAACGCGGCGCAGCTCAGTTGCCCGCTGTTCCGCCGCCGGGACCAGGAGCTCCCCGACAGCCACGGCCAGGGTCGCAAGCAACAGCCCCCCCAGCAGCCCGGATCCGATGATTCGCGCCACCGAGATGCCGGCGGCGCGCATGGCCACGAGCTCCGAACGGCTGGCCAGTGCACCCAGTCCAACCAGCGCGCCGATCAGGATCGCAATCGGGAAGATTTGATAGGCATAGCGCGGAAGGCTCAGCGCCATCACCAGCAGGGCATCCTGCAAGCGATAATGCTCCACACCCACCTGCTCCATCTCGTCGGCAAGGATGAAGAACCCCAGCAGGGGCAGGAGCACGGCCAAGGCCACGGCGGTGCCGCCGATCACCGAGCCGGCCAGATATCGGTCGAGGATCCTCATTCATGCCTCTCAAGAGCCGACGTCCGGCCCCCCGGCGGGGCGTCGGCTTCACTCAACTTCGACACCTGTAACGATTCCGGTAGACTCAGGCCCTCATGCTAACACCCGGGCGGGGCGGACAGGCCCTGCTCGAATCCGACGCGCTCAGGAGCCCTCATGGAGTTCAAGATCAAGACCGGCGAGCTCGCCAAGCTGAAGACCCCCTGCCTGATACTCGGGGTCTTCGAAAAGCGCAGACTGTCGGGGCCGGCCGAGGCTGTCGACAAGGCGAGTGGGGGGCGTCTCTCAGAACTAATGAAGCGCGGCGACCTGGACGGGCAGACCGGACGCACCCTGATGCTCTATGACATCCCTGGGGTCAGTGCCGAGCGCGTGCTGCTGGTGGGATGCGGAAAGCGCAAGGAGCTGACCCGTGCCTCCTATCGACAGGCTCTAGGCACCGCGGTCGACCTACTTCAGCGAATCCATGCGGGCGACGCCGTATGCACCTTTCCCGAGCTGGCACCCGACAGCACCACCCCCTATCTGGCGGTGCGCGATGCGGTGACCGCCGCGGCCGATCGGGTCTATCGTTACTCCGCCACCAAGGAAGACAAGCAGGCGCCCAAGACACCTCTGCGCCGCCTGACCCTCTGGGTCTCCAAGAAGCAGGACCTGACGCAGGCCGAGCAGGCCGTGCGGCACGGTGCGGCCATTGCCGCGGGAGTGAGGCTCGCAAAGGAGCTGGGCAACCTGCCGGGCAATCTCTGTACTCCCTCTTATCTTGCGGACCAGGCCACGGAGCTCGGCGGCCGCTTCGACAAGCTGCGCGTCGAGGTGTTGGAGGAGGCCGACATGGAGGAGCTCGGCATGGGCGCCCTGCTCTCGGTCTCCCGGGGCAGCCGCCAGCCTGCGAAGCTCATCGTCATGGACTACCGGGGTGCCAAGGACGGTACCAATCCGGTGGTGCTGGTCGGCAAGGGGCTCACCTTCGACGCCGGCGGCATCTCGATCAAGCCCGCCGCCGAGATGGATGAGATGAAATATGACATGGCAGGCGGTGCCAGCGTCCTCGGGGCCATGCAGGCAACCTGCGAGCTCGATCTACCAATCAACCTGGTGGGCGTGGTGCCGGCCTCAGAGAACCTGCCCGACGGCGCCGCGAACAAGCCCGGTGACATCGTCAAAAGCCTATCCGGCCAGACCATCGAGATACTCAACACGGACGCCGAGGGCCGCCTCATCCTGTGCGACGCGCTCACCTACAGCGAGCGCTTCGACCCGGAGATCGTGATCGACATGGCAACCCTCACCGGCGCCTGCGTCGTCGCCCTGGGCAAGCACCCCTCCGGACTCTTCACCAATGACGACAAGCTGGCTGCCGAGATCATGGAGGCCGGTGACGCCGCCGCCGACCGTGCCTGGCGCATGCCGCTGTGGGACGACTACCAGACCCAGCTCGACAGCAACTTCGCGGACATGGCGAACATCGGCGGCCGCGACGGCGGGGCCATCACTGCCGCCTGCTTTCTGTCACGCTACACCAAGGCCTACCGTTGGGCGCACCTGGACATCGCCGGCACGGCATGGGTGAGCGGCAAGGAGAAAGGCAGTACCGGCCGCCCGGTCCCGCTCTTGGTCCAGCTCCTGCTCCAGCGCAGCGGCGAGCTTCCCGCGAAGGACTAGCACCTCAAGGACGTCGGACGGCCGAACGGAGCGCCCGAGGTTGCCGTCCTCAACCGAGCAGACCCGTTCAACTCCGGGCCGGAGGCCGGGGGGGGAGCAGCGCGATCACCCCCGTCAGGGCCAGGGCGGCACCGAGGAGCAGGGCCCCCACCCACGGATTGCTCAAACGTTCCGGGGCCGCCAGCATCAGGACGCCGAGACCCAGCATCATGAGCCCCGACAGGAGCTTGAGCACCCGGCCCTGCTCCTCGCTCAGCTTGCGGCTGCCGAGGGTGAAGGTAAAGACCAGCACGATGGCGAGGAGCGGCAGGACGTAGACCAAGTTGTAGAGAGCGAGGTAGCCGTAGTAAAGGGCGGACGAGAGGTCATTGAGGGTTAGCACGCGCGTGTAGACCATGGGGAAACCGGCCGTGCACAGAAGCTCATAACTGTTGGCCGCCAGCGCGAGGGCGACGGTCCCCAAGAGCAGGGTGGTCGGATTGTCCGCCGCGACCAGGCCGCGCATGCGCCTGAAAAGCCCCGGCTTGGCCTCATCCGGTATCGACAGGGTCGGTCCCCGCTTGAACCAGAGGTAGTCCTTGACGTTCAAAAGGCCGATCAGCACCGCGACGACTCCGGCCGTGGCGGTCACGACGGGCGCGCCGCCGATCACCAAGAACAGGTTCAGCCAGGCGGCCATGAAGAGGAAATAGACCAACCCTGAGAACAGCACGAAGGTTCCGCCGATGAGCAGCATGCGTCCGCGGCTTCGGGCATGCACCATGAGGCTGAGCAGGAACAGCAGCACGAAAAAGGCGCAGGGATTGAATGCGTCGAGCCCCGCGATCACCAGCGTGAAGAGCGGCAGGGACAGCGCCCCGACCGCCAGGGTGCCGATGATGGGAACCTCGATGCTCGCCGCTGGCTCACTGGCCACTTCACTGTCCGGGACCAGATCCGTCCCCGGGTTCCCCGTCGCCGGCTGCCCGACCTCCACCGCCTGGCGGCAGAAGCGCGCGAGGCCCAGAAGCCGCTCCCCCATGCCCGCCGGGCTGTCGAAACCCGTCAACATCTGGCCGCAGACGAAGAATGCGGGTACCGAGCGCGCCTCTTCCCCCAAGCCCCGGGCCATCTCCATGTAACGCTGCACATTGGCGCGGCTGCCGGTCAACTCGTAGTCGAGGACCTCGATCCAGGGTTCCGTATCGCGCAGCCGCTGGAGAAACGGCAACGCCTCCCTGCAATGGGGACAGCGCTTGGACCAGAACATGTAGATGCGTACGCGAGCGTGTCCCCCGGCGTCGTCCGATAGCCACTGGGGCGCAGCTTCGGTGCCGAGCCCCGGCGCCGCGGCGTCGCCTTGGGCCCAGGCCCCAGTGCAAACCCACAGTAGAAGCAGGAGGAGCAGCCATGGATGAAAAGGGGGTACGGCCGCGGACATCGAGTGAGCTCGATAGGTAGAGACTGCTAAATCGAAATCGTCGTCAATCATTGTATCGGATTGGCTTGCCGCCGGCGGCGCGAGTCGCACCGGGATCCGCAGGCCAGGATGCTAGACTGATGGATAGGTGATCCTTATCGCCGGCCGGTCGCCCGGAATGTCAAATGCGGAACCGGTCCTGAGGTCATCGACCTGCCGCAGGAGCGGTAGGCCCTGCCAGACGCCGGCGAGAGGTCCGACACCATGACCATACCCCATGAGCATCCAGCCCGATTTCGCCGTTCACGCACATCACGACCTTGGACGGCGCTGCTTCTCATGCCCGCCCTGCTGCTGCCAGGCGGCTGCGGCGCGGAGGACGACATGAACAACCGCCGTGAGGCCCTGATCGCCGAGGTGGAGGCGGACGTACGCCTAACGGCGGACGCCCTCGGATTCTCCCGACTGAGCCCGGAGGTTCTCTCCGCCCTGCGTGCCGTGCCGCGTCACGCCTTTGTACCCGAGAGCGAGCGTCCACTGGCCTACGGCAACCATCCACTGCCCATCGGAGGCGGCCAGACCATTTCCCAGCCCTACATCGTCGCCGTGATGAGCCAGATGCTCGACGTCGGCGCTGGAGACCGGGTCTTCGAGCTCGGCACCGGATCGGGGTACCAGGCCGCGGTGCTTGCGGCCATGGGAGTGGAGGTCTATACGGTGGAGATCGTCCCGCAGCTCGCCGAGCGGGCGGCCGCGACGCTCACCGAGCTCGAATACGACAAGGTCCATGTCCGCGCCGGCGACGGCTGGCTTGGGTGGCCCGAGGCGGCGCCCTTCGATGGGATCATCGTCACCGCCGCCGCGCCGCGCATCCCCGAGCCCTTGGTCGCACAGCTCAAGACCGGAGGCCGGCTGGTGATTCCAGTGGGGGAGCCGTGGGACGTGCAACAGCTCGTGGTCTACGAGAAGGCGGCGTCCGGCGAGCTGGTGGGCCGCAGCCGGCTGCCCGTTCGTTTCGTGCCGGTGACCGGCGGCCAGGGCCGCTGAACCGAGCTGCAACGGTTGAATTCCGCCCCCGAAATCCATATTGGTTGGCCGGATATTCCTTTCAACTTGAGGAAACGCGGATGAAACGTACCCTGAGCGCTCTGTTCGCCTTCGCCCTGATGAGTGCAGGCCTGGCGAGCCACGCAGCGGATACGGGGGCAATGGGCTCCGCCCCGGATCTCGCGAAGGAGCAACGTTGGCGCGAACAGGTCGTCGACACCCTCATCGAGGGAGAGGCGGTGGACCTTCAAGCAGGCGACCTGACCTTCCTCGGACTCTACACCGAGGCCACGGGCGCGGACGGGGAGCCCAGCGAGCGGGCAGCGATCATCGTACACGGCATCGGCGTCCATCCGGATTGGCCTCAGGTGGTGCATCCCCTGCGCGTGGGGCTACCCGAAAAGGGCTTCAGCACGCTCTCGATCCAGGTGCCGGTGCTCGGCAACGAGGCCAAGCCCGCTGATTACCTGCCGCTCATGGATGCAGTGGCACCGCGCCTGGATGCGGCTGTCGCCTTTCTGAAGGAAAGCGGCGCCCAGCGCATTGCGATCGTCGCCCACAGCCTGGGTGCGACCATGACCGGTGACTATCTGTCCAGCCACCCGGACGCGGTGGACGCCTACGTGGCCATCGGCATGTCCGGCGGGGCGCCGGAGGAACGCCTCGACAACACCCGCACTGTGGGCCGCATCCGGGTCCCGATGCTTGACCTCTATGGCCAGAATGACCTCGACGCCGTAGTCGAGTCCGCCCCCGCGCGGGTCAAGTCAGCCGTGGCAGGAGGCAA
This sequence comes from uncultured Gammaproteobacteria bacterium, assembly GCA_963698355.1. GTDB lineage: Bacteria > Pseudomonadota > Gammaproteobacteria > Chromatiales > Chromatiaceae > Thiodictyon. The sequence continues at coordinate 386,898 of CAVOQO010000003.1, forward strand.
CACCGGCTACAACCAGGCGCAGATCCCCGGTGCCGATCACTTTTTCGAGGGTCAGGATCAGGTCCTGGTCGATGCGGTCGCCCAGTGGCTAGAGCAGACGATGCCGTTGCCTTAGCGGCCCCGGACTTAAACCGTGCGACCCTCAGCGAGCCGCGCCGCAATAGCTCCTGCAGTCATCGACGGTGTCGAAGAGCCTCCGATTACCGCAGCGGCGGGCGCTCGTAGGCATGCAGCGGTCGCTCTGGTAGTCGTAGTAAAACCTTCCGCGGCCAGGTGGACAGTTGCTGCTCCCCGATCCGGCGACGCAGCTTACGGGAAGCTCGTCCCTGACGTTGAGCCCATCGCTTCCACCGCAGCCGGCAAGCAACAACGCCAGGCACACCAAAACCGTAACCGAGAATCCGCGCATCGGGGCTCTCCAAGACATTGGGGTCAGACAGCCCCGACGACCAAGTAACCATTGACGTTCCGGGCGGAGCGCCGGAGGCTCGACTCCGCACTTGGCGTTAGCGCCCGGCACGCATCTCCGCTCCATTGGGGGCACTCTTCCACCAGTCCTTGTGCCGAAACTCACCGCCATCCTGCGCCATGGACCGATAGGCGCCGTTTTGTACGAAGCCCCAGCCCTTAATTCGGGGGCCGTGCAGGAACAGGGTCCAGGCGGGCCGACCGCCGCGCAGCACGACCCGATGGTAGTCCTGCCCGCGCAAGCGGTTCATCCGCCACGGCCCGATGAAGCGCACGGCAGTTCGTTCCGGATTGCCAGGCTCCCCCCGAATCTCCTCGTAGCCGCCCGTGAGCACCAGGCTGAGGGCCCGTCCCCAGGGATGGTCGTGGAGCCCGCGGTCGGGGTCTGAGTCGACGAACCGATGCAGGTAGGCGTGCCAGCCGAGGGCGCCGGCCAGGTAATAGCGCTCCAGATAGGGCTCACCCTCCTCCCCTTCGATGAGTCGGCAAGGAAGGCGGGCGCTAATGCGTTCGAGCAGACGTTCGATCACGGGGCTCACGGGTTGGGGTTTTGATGAGGCGCCAAGTGTATCTCCCGGGAGGCTCAATCCGTGAGTCCGAGCGCCCATTTCCAGGCCGCACACCTCATCCGGGCAAAGGCACAAGATGAGCTTTGATAAATCCAATCGATAGGGCGAAGAATCGCTCTATACTCTGTTGCGGCGCACAAAACGATGGGGCCGGCGACCAAGCACACCGTGCCCTTGGAGGAATTAGAAGGGACGGAGACGCGATCCCCTTGCTCGGCACACGCAGCGGCCATTGCGAATCACGACAAGCTGACCATGCAATCCACCCGCCCCATCTACCTCGATCTCCGTCGCATCAAGCTCCCCGTCATGGGTTTCGTGTCCATCCTGCACCGCCTGAGCGGGGTGTTGATGGTGCTCGCGCTTCCGGCGGGGGCGATCCTGTTGCACCAGGCCCTGTCGGGTCCTGAGGGCTTTGCCGCCAGCGCCGCCTTCCTGGGAGATTGGCCGGTGCGTCTGGCGCTGCTGGTGCTGCTGTGGAGCCTGCTGCACCACCTGTTCGCCGGCATCCGCTATCTGCTCCTGGATCTGGGGCTCGGGCTCGATCGCGCCCCCGCCCGCCACAGCGCCTGGCTCGCCCTGAGCGCCGGCCTCATCGCCACCGCCCTGGTGCTCGGCGCAGGAGTACTGGCATGAGCCGCCAGGCCTCCGGCCTCAAGGCCTGGATCATCCAGCGCGTCAGCGCCGTGTACCTGGGGCTGTTCCTCAGCTATCTGCTGATCCACTTCACCCTGCACGCCCCCGCCGACCACGCCGCCCTGAAGGCCTGGGTCAGCGCCCCCCTGGTCTCGGCCGGGTTTCTGGTGTTCGTCCCCCTGCTGCTCGCCCACGCCTGGATCGGCATCCGCGACGTCCTGATCGACTACGTCCACCCCTTAAGGATCCGGGTCGTCCTGCTCAGCCTCTTCGCCCTCTGCCTCCTCGCCTCCGGCCTGTGGGCGCTCAAGGCCATCATCGCCGCCTGACCAGGGAACCCAGCCCATGAGCCTCCCCACCCGCCACTTCGACGCCCTCATCATCGGTGCCGGCGGCGCCGGCCTCAACGCCGCCCTGCAACTGGCCGGCGCCCAGACCCGGGTCGCCGTCGTCTCCAAGGTCTTCCCCACCCGCTCCCACACCGTCGCCGCCCAGGGCGGGGTCAACGCCGCGCTCGCCAACGTGCTTCCCGATACCTGGCACTGGCACATGTTCGACACCGTCAAGGGCTCGGACTACCTGGGGGATCAGGACGCCATCGAATTCATGTGCCGCGAGGCCATCCCGACGGTGTATGAGCTCGAGCACGCCGGGGTGCCCTTTTCGCGCCTGGACAACGGCAAGATCTACCAGCGCGCCTTCGGCGGGCAGAGCCAGAATTTCGGCGGCGCGCAGGCCGCGCGCACCTGCGCCGCGGCCGATCGCACCGGCCACGCCATCCTGCACACCCTGTATCAGCAGAACATCCGCGCCCGCACCCACTTCTTCGACGAATACTTCGCCCTCGACCTGGTGCACGACCGCGAGGGCATCTGCTGCGGCGCCCTGGTGCTCGAGATCGAGACGGGCGAGCCGCTGCTGATCGAGGCCAAGGCCACCTTGCTCGCCACCGGCGGCTGCGGCCAGGTGTTTCGCACCACCTCCAACGCCCACATCAACACCGGCGACGGCGCCGCCATGGCCCTGCGCTCAGGCGTCCCCCTGATGGACATGGAGTTCTACCAGTTCCACCCCACCGGCATCGCCGGCAAGGGCATGCTCATTACCGAAGGGGTGCGTGGGGAGGGCGGCTTCCTCGTCAACAAAGACGGCGAGCGCTTCATGGAGCGCTACGCCCCGCGCGCCAAGGACCTGGCCAGCCGCGACGTGGTCGCGCGCTCCATCGTCACCGAGGTCAAGGAAGGGCGCGGCGCCGGCGAGCACGCCGACCACGTGCTGCTCAAGCTCGACCACTTAGGCGAAGCGGTCATCGCCAAGCGCCTGCCCGGCATCCGCGAATCGAGCCGGATCTTCGCCGGCGTCGACCCGGTGCGCGAGCCCATCCCGGTGTTTCCCACCGCCCACTACGCCATGGGCGGCATCCCCACCGACCGCTTCGGGCGGGTGGTGGTGCCCGCCCGGCACGGGGAAGAGGTGGTGGTCGGGCTCTATGCCGCCGGGGAGTGCGCCTGCGCCTCGGTGCACGGGGCCAACCGCCTGGGCGGCAACTCGCTCCTGGACATCCTGGTGTTCGGGCGCCTGGCGGGCAAGGACATCATCGACTTCGTGCGTGAGAACCCCTACCAGCGCAGCACCGACCCCGCGAGCCTGGAGCAGGCCATGGGCCGGCTCACCCGCTGGGACCAGAAGGGCGAGGGACTCGCCGTCAGCGCGCTGCGCGCGGAGTTCCGCAAGTGCATGGAGGACCACGCCGGGGTGTTTCGCACGCAAGACATCATGAGCGAGGGCTACCAGAAGCTCTGCGCCATCCGCGCGCGGCTCGCCGAGGCGCGCCTCACGGACCACTCGAAGGTCTTCAACACCGCCCGCATCGAGGCCCTGGAGCTGGAGAACCTGATCGACGTGGGGCTCGCCATCGCCGTCTCCGCCCTGCACCGCCAGGAGAGCCGCGGCGCCCACTCGCGCCCCGACTACCCCAACCGCGACGACCTCAACTGGATGAAGCACAGCCTCTACTTCCGGGAGGCCGACCGTCTGGACTACAAGCCGGTGCGCACCAAGCCGCTCACGGTGGAGAGCTTCCCGCCCAAGGAGCGGGTCTACTAGGAAGGCCACGTCCATGAAGATCCGCGTCTACCGCTACAACCCCGACACCGGCGAGAAGCCGCGCCTGCAGGACTTCGTGGTCAAGCCCGTCCAGGGCATGATGCTGCGCGACGCGCTGCTGGAGATCAAACGCCAGGACGAGTCCTTCGCCTTTCGTCACTCCTGCGGCGAGGGGGTGTGCGGCTCCGACGGGGTCAACGTCAACGGCACCAACCGGCTCGCCTGCATCACCCCGATCACGGAGCTGAAGGAGCCGATCGAGGTGCGCCCCTTCCCGGGCCGCCCGGTGATCCGCGACCTGGTGGTGGACATGACCCAGTTCTACGAGCAGTACCGGGCGGTGAGACCCTACCTGGTGCGCACCGACCCGCTGCCCGAGCAGGAGATCCTGCAGTCCCCCCAGGAGCGCGACCAGCTCGATGGGCTCTACGAGTGCATCCTGTGCGGCTGCTGCTCCACCGCCTGCCCGTCGTTCTGGTGGAACCCGGACAAGTTCCACGGCCCCGCCGCCCTGCTGCAGGCCTGGCGCTTCCTGGCCGATACCCGCGACCAGGCCACCGCGGAGCGCCTCGACGCGCTCGAGGGCCCCTACAAGCTCTTTCGCTGCCACACCATCATGAGCTGCGTGGAGGTCTGCCCCAAGGGGCTCAACCCTACCCGCGCCATCGGGCGCATCAAGGAGTTGATGCTGGAGAAGGGGATCTAGGCAGAGACGGATCGGGGAATGCAACCGTGATGCAACCGGACTTGAGCGAGGAGATCCGCCGTCTGCGCTGGCAGTGCCGGCGCGGGATGCTGGAGCTGGATCACCTGCTCTTGCGCTTCCTGGAGCTGGGCTATCGAGACCTGGTCCCCGCGCGGCGCGCTGAGTTTGCGGCACTGCTGAAGCAGCAGGACCAGGATCTGAGCGACTGGTTCATGGGACGCCGCACACCTGGCGATCCGCGTATCGCGGCCCTGGTCGCCCACGTCGTCGCCGTAGCAGAGGCAAGACCTGCAACGAGCCAGATGCGGTCAGACCTTCCATTGCAGCCCCCGGAGGACGGGCGGGCTCCCTAACCCCCAATGTCGCACGGCATTTAGGGCCATGAATTCGCTTCATTCCGACGACCGTGCTCCAGGACCATCATGAGTCTCTCTCGCTGACCACCATGCCATGGCCTCCCACCGCCAAAGCCCTCCTCTGCTGATACGGCCGCGCGGCTCCAAGCGACTTGCCGTCTTTGTGGCCCTCACCCATTCTGCGGCGCTGGCCGCCATCCTGGCCCTACCGGGCCCCTGGCAACTGCTCGCAGTACCGGTATCGCTGAGCCTCGCCTATCAGGTCTACGCCCATGTCCTGCGCCGCGCACCCTGGTCAATCCATGTTCTCACCTGGCAGGGAGATGGCACCTGGAGTATCCAGCTCGTTTCGGGACGCGAGACAGAGGCCCGCCTCTGCCCCTCGACCTTCGTGAGCGTCCCCCTGGTGGTGCTGAACCTGCGCCGGGGGCGCCTGAGACGCTGGTCTCTACCCCTGTTCGCCGACGCCTTGGACCCGGACCAGTTGCGCCGGCTGCGTCAGCGCCTGCGCGTCGAAGGGGTCGGCCGCAACGACGAATCCGCGCCTGCCTGACTGGAAGCACTCCCCGTGCACCTGGGATCAAGCGAAACCCGGCAAGGCCTGGAGCGCGGATTATCGGGGTACACTGCGGCATCACTCTGACTGACGGAGAGACGCGCGATGCGGGTCTTGGTGACTGGAGGGGCCGGGTATATCGGCAGCCACACCTGCGTGGAGATGCTGGCGGCGGGCATGGAGGTGACCGTGGTGGACAACTTGTGCAACAGCAAGGAGGAGTCCCTGCGGCGGGTACAGGAGATAGCCGGCCGGGAGCTTGGATTCATCGAGGCGGACCTGCGCGACCGGCCCACGCTGGACGCCCTTTTCAAGCGCCAATCGTTCGATGCAGTCGTCCATTTCGCCGGACTCAAGGCAGTGGGTGAATCAGTCCAAATGCCGCTGGAGTACTACGACAACAACATCGCCGGCACCATTACCCTGTGCCGTGCAATGCGTGATGCCGGGGTCAAAAATATCGTCTTCAGCTCCTCGGCGACCGTCTACGGGGACCCGCAGAGCGTACCCATCCGCGAGCACTTCGCGCTGTCCGCCACCAATCCCTATGGTCGATCCAAGCTCTTCATCGAGGAGATCCTGCGCGACCTCAACATCGCCGACGCGGCCTGGAACGTGGTGCTACTGCGCTACTTTAATCCCGTCGGGGCTCATCCCAGCGGCCAGATCGGCGAGGACCCGAACGGGATCCCGAACAATCTTATGCCCTATGTGGCACAGGTCGCGGTGGGCAAGCTCCCGCGTTTAAGGGTCTTCGGCAACGATTACCGGACCCCGGACGGTACCGGGGTTCGGGACTACATCCACGTGGTGGACCTGGCCCGGGGGCACCTGGCGGCGCTCAACAAGCTCCAAGAGCACCCCGGCGCTGTGGTCTACAACCTGGGCACCGGGCGCGGCTACAGTGTGCTGGAGATGGTGGCCGCCTTTGAGCGCGCCAGTGGCAGGACCGTCCCCTACGAAATAGCGGACCGCCGCCCCGGCGACATCGCCACCTGCTATGCGGACCCGACCGAGGCCCGGGAGGCCCTGGGCTGGCAGGCGCAGTTCGGCATCGAGGAGATGGTGCGCGACGCCTGGCGCTGGCAGTCCGAGAACCCAAACGGGTTCGAGTAGATCAGGAAGCGCCAGAGATCCGTACGATGAACGCTGCACTGAATGTCGGCGTCGTCGGCTTCGGTTATGCGGCCGCGACCTTTCACGCGCCGCTGATCGCCGCCGTTCCGGGGCTGAACCTTGTCGCCATCGCGAGCCGGGATGCGGCGAAGGTCCACGGGGCCTGGCCACGGCTCGACGTCTGCGAGACGCCGGAGGCGCTGATCGCGCGCCCGGACATCGACCTCGTGGTGCTTCCGACGCCCAACGAAACCCACCACCCGCTCGCGGCCAAGGCGCTCCAAGCCGGAAAGCACGTCGTTGTCGACAAGCCTTTCACATTGAACGCGGCCGAGGCGCGCGACCTGATTTCTCGCGCGAAGTCGGCACAGCGACTGTTGTCCGTGTTTCACAACCGCCGGTGGGACGGGGATTTTCTGACTGTCCAGCAGGTGCTGGCCTGCGGTGATCTGGGCCGACTTTGTCACTTCGAGTCTCACTTCGACCGCTATCGGCCTGCGGTACGGGAACGCTGGCGCGAATCCGGCGCGCCGGGGAGCGGGCTGTGGTACGACCTTGGGTCCCATCTGCTCGACCAGGTCCTGCAGCTCTTCGGCGCGCCCCAGACGATCGCGCTCGATCTCGCCAGTCAGCGTAACGGTGCGGCCACCGACGACTGGTTCCATGCCGTGCTGCGCTATGACCGTCTGCGGGTGATTCTGCATGCGAGCGCGCTGGTAGCCGACCTCGGACCGCGTTTTGCCCTGCACGGCACCAACGGCAGCTTCACGAAATACGGGCTTGACGCACAGGAGGAGGCGCTGAAGGCCGGTCTGCGGCCGGGGACTCCGGATTGGGGGCGGGATCCGCTGCCAGGCACACTGACCCTGGACGGCCCGGAGGGTCTGGTTGAGCGTCAGTACGAATGCGCGCGTGGGGACTACACCCGCTACTACAGCGGCATATGCGACGCGATCCTCGGCGGTGCACCGAATCCGGTGCCGGCAACCGAAGCGCTGCAGGTCATGGGCCTAATCGAGCTGGGGTTCCGTAGCTTCGCCGAAGGCCGAGTGGTATCGATCGGGCCACTCGACTGAGAACAGCAGCCTGCAACTGCAACGTACCCCGCCCGTCAGTTCCCTTGATCGCCGGACCGTCGACGCCTCCGGTGACCGGCGTCGCCCCCCGTGCGGGCGCCCGACTCGCCTCGGAATGAGGAGTCGACGGATTCGATCAGCAGGAGCCCGCACTCATCGCCGTCGATCAGGGTGAGATGCCGCCCGTGGGGCCGGTATTGGATCCTGATGGTCAGGTCCGGCGGCGGCAGGGCCCCGGCGCCGCGGTCCGCCCACTCGACCAGGAGGAGGGCGTCCTCGCCGCTCAGATCGCGAAGCCCCAGGTATTCCAACTCCTCGGGATCGGAGAGCCGGTAGAGATCCAGATGGTAGACCTGCGCACCCGGGAGCTCGTAGGGCTCGATCAGGGTGTAGGTCGGACTGCGCACCGGGCCCTGGTGGCCCCGCCCCTGCAGGATGCCGCGCACCAGGGTGGTCTTGCCGGTTCCCAGGTCCCCTTCCAGGTAAACCACCAGGCGCCCCGGCATGTGAGCGCCGAGGCAGGCGCCGAAGGCGAGCTGGGCGTCCGCGTCCGGGAGATCGATCTCCATTAACCCGCCTCGTCCCGGTCGACGCCGTTGGCGACCGCCCGGAGGGCATCCAGAATGTCCCCGGCGAGCAGGCCCTTTTCCCCGCCTGCGGCCGCCCGGTCGCCCGCGGCGGCGTGGAGGCAGACCCCAGCGCAGGCGGCATCTTCGGGGGAGAGACCTTGGGCGCGCAGGCTCGCAAGGACACCGGTCAACACGTCACCGGAGCCGGGGGTGGCCATGCCTGGATTACCGTCGCTGCACACGGCGGGCGGACGGTGCGAGCCGCCGTGGATGATGGTTCCTGCGCCTTTGAGCACCACCACCCCTCCATAGCGGCTTTGCAGCGTCCGGGCGGCGGCAAACCGGTCCTTCTCCACATCCCCCGCCGTGCACCCGAGAAGGCGCGCCGCCTCCCCCGGGTGTGGCGTCAGAATCCAGTCCGGCACCCTGTCCCCGCTAAGGCCCGGCGCTTCCCCCAGCAGGTTGAGCGCGTCCGCGTCCACAACCAGAGGCCTATCCAGGCACCGCACCTGGGCCCAGATTGACCGGCCCCAGGGGCCGCGCCCCAACCCTGGACCCACGGCGATCAGATCAGCACGCTCGATCAGGGGCGCCAGGGCCGCTCCATCCTCAACGCCAGTCACCATCAGCTCGGGCCGGGTGAGGTTCAATAGGGGGGCATGGTCTGGGTGGGTAGCAACCGTGACCAGGCCTGCCCCGGCGCGCAAGGCCCCCTCCCCCGCCAGACGCGCGGCCCCGGACATACCGGGCGCGCCTCCGACGACCAGCACATGGCCGAAGTCTCCCTTGTGGGCGGCCCGTCTGCGCGGAGGCAAGGTCGAAGACTGTTGAGCCCAATCGATTCGACGGGCGGAGAGCACCTCCCGAGAATAGACGACCGCCGGGACATCCAGGGCGCTGAAACGGATGGAGCCGCAGCAATCGGGTCCGGCCCCGGTGAACATCCCTTGCTTGAGACCGATGAAGCTGATGGTGGAACGAGCGCGAATGGCCGTACCCAGGACGGCCCCGGTATCGGCGTGCAGGCCGGAGGGGATGTCCACGGCAAGTACCGGGAAGGATCCGCCATTGACTGCGTCGATCGCTGCCGCCCAGGCCCCCTCCACCGGCCGCTCCAGTCCGGTGCCAATCAGTGCATCCACCACCACACCGCAGCGTGCTGGCAAGGAGCGATAGGGCTCGCACCGGCCCCCCGCATCCTGATAGGCCGCAACGGCGACGGCCGCGTCGCCCTTGCGCCGGCCCGGTTCGGCGAGGTAGAGCAACCGCGCGTCCAGCCCGCCGGCGAGGGCGAGTCGGGCGAGGACATATCCGTCCCCCCCGTTATTGCCGCCTCCAGCCAGCACCGTGACCCGCGGTTGGTCCGGCCACAACTCCCGGAGCAAGCGATAGGCCGCCGCACCGGCCCGGTTCATGAGCTCGATCCCCGGAATGCCGTGGGTTTCGATGGCAGTGCGATCGAGGACCCGCACCTGCTCGGCCCGATAGAGGGCATGCGGCAGATGGGGGGTGTGCGGCATGGTGCGGATCATGCGCAAAAGTGCATCAGGCAGTCTGCTGGGGCTGAGCCGGAGTCTCGCCCGGGTCTCGGCAAGCCGCCGCGGCAACGGTTAGGGCCACTGCGGGTCGGCGCGGCGGCGCGCACCGCGGGAGCGGCGTCAGCCGCGGATGTGGTTGTAGATATCCAGATATTGTTGGCCCGGGTGGTTCCAAGAGTTGTCGGCACGCATGCCGTTCACCCGCAGCTGCCGGAAATATTCGGGGAAGCGGAACCAGAGCCCGATGGCGCGGCCCAGAGCAGATTCGAGACCAGCCTCGGTCAAGTCATCGAACAGATAACCGTTGCGCTCCTCGAAGAGTTTATCCGAGTAATTGGCATCAAAGACCGTGTCCGCAAGACCACCGACCCGGCGCACGACGGGCACGGCCCCGTACTTCATGGCGATCATCTGGGTGAGACCGCACGGCTCATAGACACTCGGGATCACGATCATATCGGCCCCGGCATAGATGAGATGCGACAGCTCCTCATCGTAGGCGAGCTCCAGCTGGCAATCCGCACTGCCGTCCATCTCATGTTTGATGCGCCAGAAGTCCGCATTGACCTCCGGTTCCGGGGCCGAACCCAGGAGCACGAACTGACAGTCGTTCTCCAGCGCGTAATAGATCCCGTGGCGAATCAGGTGAACGCCCTTCTGGCGATCCAGCCGGCTGACCACCGAGACGATGGGCTTGAAGACGTCCTGCAACCCAAGCCGATCCCGCAGCGCCCGCTTGTTGACGGCCTTGTTTGGCAGGCTGTCCGGTCCGAAGGTCTGGGGGATATGGGTGTCCAGCTCCGGGTTCCACACGGAATAATCGATGCCGTTCAAGACCCCGCCGAACTTTCGATCGTGGTACTGCAGCACCCCCTGCATCCCCATGCCCTGGTCGGTGTGCTGGATTTCCCAGGCGTAGCGGGGCGACACCGTGGTGACAAAGTTGGAAAACACGATTCCCCCCTTCATCAGGTTCACGGCCCGGTGATTATGGGGATCGAGCAACCGCTCCATCACCATGAGCCGGTCGGGCTTGAGCCCAACCTGACGCAGGATGTACTCGCCCACCACCCCCTGGTGGCCCATGTTGTGGAGGGTGTAGCAGACCCGTGAATTCGTCAGCCCGAGATTCTGGTAGATCTCGTAGAGCAGCACCGGAACCAGGCCGGTCTGCCAATCGTTGCAGTGGATGATGTCCGGACGCTTGCCGGATTTCACCAGGTACTCCAGCACCGCCCGGGAGAAAAAGGCGAAGCGGTCCGCATCATCGGACTCGCCATAGATCTTGCCTCGGCGAAAAAAGCTCTCGGGTGCGTGCTCGTCGATGAAGAAGCACTTGAGGCCATCGACCTCGCCATATTCAACGTCGCAGTGGATCCATTGATCGTAATACGGCACCCACAGGTCCGGGTGGCACTTGGTCATGTCCCGGATGCGGTCGTACCGCAGGACGTCGTACTTCGGCAGAAAGATCTCCACCTCGTTGCCGCGGACGGAAAGCTCCCGAGACAAACCCTGTACGAAATCCCCCAGACCTCCCGCCTTGGCGATTGGCGCGCACTCGGCGCTCACCATTGCGATATACATGCGCCCTGCCCCCTCGATCTTTGTTTGTATCCCCACGCCCACCCGGGGCTCAGCGACCGAAACCCGGTGGCAATCTATGGATTATACCCGCCAGCGTCGTCGGAACCGGTCGGCGTCGACCGCGGGGCAGTCTGTGTCCAAAGACGGCGGGAGCTGCGGTTATCCATCCCGGCCGGGAGCAAGCTCCGGCGGCGGCGCGGCTTCCAAGGCCCGCCGCAGCAGATCGGGATCCTCGACCCGCAACGTCAGAAGGAAGCGTCCGCCAGGACCCACCCGGTAAGAAAAACCGAAGAGGTCGATGGTGCTGTTGGGCTCGGCACGGCCGTGAATGCGTAGCTCCGCCTCCAATTCGAGACCCGTGGTACGGGACGTCGGCCGCTCGTAGGTCAGGGGCTCAATACGCACCCTGACGCCAGGCAGAGCGCGCTCAATCCCGCCCTCACTGCCTGCAACCGTTCCGTCCGCCGTCGCCAGCCGATTGGCACCGGGGCCTTGAGTCACGGACGCCCCTGACGAGCGAGCCGCTGGCACCCCAGCGAGCGCCTCCACCAGCGATTGGACCGGGACAGCGTTCAGTGCGGCAACGGCCGGTCCCCCGAGGGCACCCCCATCCGCGCACACGGAGACCGCCGCCACGCCATCCTTTCCGGAGGCGCCACCACCCTGCATCGGGTCCGCGCCCGACGCAGGGACCCGCAGCAGGCTGCGGACCACCGGCGCGAGGGGAAAATTCCACCCGGCGGGTCCCGGCGCACTCGCGCTCAGCGCCGGCTCGGCGACCGTCACCCTGGGCTCGGCCCCGTCCTGCCCTGTCACCGCCGACGCGACCTCGACCGGCGTGCCCGGCGATTCGGGGACAGGGTCCGAATCCTGACCGGGCTGCCCTCCGGGAGACGGGGCGGGCAGATTGAGTCCCACGCCGACCGCGTTGTAGTGCCCGTTCGAGCGGGCCAGCATCAACCAGCCGCCCTCCCCATCGGTCAGGCCGAGCTCCGCCCGATAGAGGCCATGATCGGTGGGGACCGCGAAGCCACTCTCTCCGGTACCGTCCCGGGCACCGGCGCCCAGGGGGCGCTCGTCGACCAAGTCCGCGCCGCCACCGGGGCGTTCCCGGCGCAGCCGCAAAACCGCCGCGGGCCTCCTGCCACTCACCGGGAAACTCGCCGCGGCTTGCTCGAAGTCGTCCCGTTCAAGGAACCAATGGACCCGCATCAAGCCCGGTGACCCGACGTAGAGCACGACGCCCGTACCACTCGCGTCCAGCGGGAAAATCGGGGCCAGATCCCGCCCTTGCGCGGCCAAGTCGGGTGTCACGGGGGCGAGCGCCGCCGTCTCCGATGTGGCCGGGCCCACCGCATCCAGCGAATTCTGAGCACCCCGCTTCGTGATGGGCGCGGGGCGATCCGCTTGCCGGGGACTGGAGGTGATTGTCATAGTCCTTCGTCTTGGCCCGGGCGCCGCCGGGAGGCGGGACCAGGAACGGACTCGACGGGGGAATGCGCCGGCTCCGGGATCGGCTCGATGTCGGCACCCGCGGTCTGGGGCGCCGGCAGCGCACGCTCGACCGCGGCCAACGCCCGCTCCGCCGGACCGGTGCGCTCGTAGAGATGGGGAATCCAGGCATCGCCCCAGAACAGGAAGCAACTGGTCTCCGCTTCCAGAATCAGCCGGCGGGACCGATCCAGATCCTCGGAAACGGCGGTCACAGACACACCGGACCGATCCGCGCGGCGACGCAGGTCCCAATACCGCGCACTGAGCCGGGACACCGCGTCAACGGCGGACCGCTGGCGCTCGCTGCCGGCCCACTGGGAGAGATCACGCCCCGCATTGCCCCCGATGTTCCAGGCCCCAGTCTGCACCTGGGCGTAGGCCTCCGCGGGGGTGCGCCGAAGATAGTCGCTCAGTGAGACGGGCGTGATCGCGTAGTCACCACCCCGAAAGTGTTCCATGTAGGGGGCGAAGAAATGGCCGAAGAAGCCGGACCCCTCGTGGGTCTGGCGAAACCAGCCGCCGTTCTCGCCATCGGACCAGGTGGTGACCAGGCGCGCTTCATCCGGGCGTGGCGAACCCCCCACCCGCCAGCGCACCTCGTTCTGAAACCAGGTGGGGTCGAGCCCGCTTTCCTGGGCGTTTGAGACGTCGCGATCGCGCGGCACGACGCTGATGCAGACACCCTCGTGGCACGCCAGGTAGGGGCGAAAGACATCACTGATACCGTCCTCCGGACGCACGTGCACACCGTCCACCACCACATAGTCGTAGCCCGCTTCCACGAGTGACGGGATCATTTCCATGCTGAAGGCCATCTCCGGGGGCCAGAAGCCCCGCGGGACACGGCCGAACGCCCGTTCCATGATGGCCAGTCCACGGTCCAGTTGCTCCTCCCAATCCGCCCTGGGGATGAGCGGAAAGATCGGGTGGTAATAGCCCATACCGATAAGCTCGATATTGTCGGCCTCGGTATAGCGGGCGAGCATCTCCGGGATGTCCAGGATATGCCGGTAACGGTCCACGATCTCGGGGTCCAAGAGCTGCTCAAGCAACACACCGGAGAACCCGATATGCAGATGGGCGACGTCCCGATACTGGAGGGCGTAGCGGGCCGGCCGCTCGTAACAGCGAATGATCTGCTCGGCCTCCCATGGATTCGACTCGATCAACAGACGCAGGTTGCCCGGCGGCTGGTGCATGTGCAGCCCGAGGGCGTGGTAGATGCTGCTGCGAGTCATGGGTCCCCACCGCGAACCGGCGGCCCTGGGGCGGCCGCACCAAACCTTCGCGATCATCGCATGGGGATGGGGCGAAGACCAGACACCAGGCCTGGCCGCTGCGCCTGGGAACCGCTCCAACCCCGCCCTGATCTTTAGGGGCGACCCTCCAGCACCACCACGCTTCGCGAGCGCACCACCAGCGCATCGGGGGGGACTCCCACCTGATCGGGTGGCGCCGGCACATCCGTGGGTGAGACGCCACCGGTATCCAGGGCGCAGTACCAGGTCCGGCCCGCCGGCCGCGGCAGCTCGAAGCGGCGGGCCTCCGGGTCCATGTTGATGGCGATATAGAGCAGGTCGTCGTCGGGTCGCGTCGGCGCCAGCGCGAGGGCCAGGGTGCCAGCCTGGGGATCGTCCCAAGCGGGTTTGTTCAGGCGCATCCCATGCCAGACGACGTCCGGAAAATTGGCGCCGTTGCGAGGTTGCCCGAGGAGGAACCGCCGCCGGCGCAGGCTCCCGTGCCGCTTGCGCAGCGCGATCAACCCCCGCACGAAGCGCAGCATCTCGGCGTTCTTGTCCAGCAGCGACCAGTCGAACCAGCCCAAGGGATTGTCCTGGCACCAGGCGTTGTTGTTTCCGCTCTGGGTCCTCAGCACCTCGTCTCCGGCGAGCAGCATCGGGATCCCCTGACTCAGGAACAGAAGCGTGAGCAGGTTCTTCGCCTGGCGCCGGCGCAGCGCCAGGATGGCGGCGTCCGAGGTTTCCCCCTCGACGCCGCAGTTCCAGCTGTAGTTCTCGTCGGTACCGTCGCGGTTGCCCTCCGAGTTGGCGCTGTTGTACTTGTGGTTGTAAGCGACCAGGTCCCACAGGGTGAAGCCGTCATGGCAGGTGACGAAGTTGACGCTGTTGATGGGCTGGCGGAGGTTGGCCCCGTAGAGGTCGCTGCTACCGGCAAGCCGGGTGGCCATCTCCGGCACCAGGCCCTTGTCGCCCCGCACGACGCGGCGGAGGCTGTCGCGATAGCGGCCGTTCCACTCCATCCAGCGGTATCCAGGGAAGCTTCCGACCTGATATAGGCCGGCCGCGTCCCAGGCCTCTGCGATGATCTTGGAGGCCGCAAGCGTGTCGGAGAGCTCGATGCCCCAGAGCACCGGCGGGTGCTCCATGGGTCGGCCGCTTCCGTCCCGCGCCAAAGCGCTTGCCAGATCGAAGCGGAACCCGTCCACGTGCATCTCACGCACCCAGTACTCGAGGCAATCCAGGATGTAGCGGGCGACGAAGGGGTGATTCGCGTTGACCGTGTTGCCACAGCCGGTGAAGTCGAGATAGATGCCCTTGTCGACCTGGTCCAGGCAGTAGAAGGTTTCGTTACCGAAGCCCTTGAAGGACAGCACAGGCCCGCCGCCATTGCCCTCGCAGGTATGGTTGAAGACCACGTCCATGATGACTCCGATGCCGGCGCGGTGGAGCGCACGCACCATGTCCCGGAACTCGCGGCGATGACTGCCCAAATCGGGCGACACGCAATAGCCCGGGTGCGGCGAGAAGAACCCGAAACTGCTGTAGCCCCAAAAATTCCTGAGGCCCGCGTCCCAGACGGTCTCCGGCACGTCCTGCTCGTCGAAGGCCATGACCGGCATCAGCTCCACATGGGTGATGCCCAGGTCCTTGAGGTATGGGATCTTCTCCACGAGTCCGCTGAAGGTCCCGGGATGGCGCACCCCCGAGGACGGGTGTCGAGTGAAGCCGCCCACATGCAGCTCGTAGACGATCATCTGCTCCGACGCTACGCGCAGCGGGGCGTCACCGCACCAGTCATATTCGTCCGCAAGCACCACGGCCCGCGGTGAGTCATGCGGTTTGATCCCTTCGCGCTGGCGCCGCCAGCGGTCCCAACCGCACACATTGACGGCGCGCGCCCACGGGTCCACCAACTCGACCGTGGGATCGAAGCGCCAGCCGTGAGCCGTGGGATCGTAAGGCCCGTCCATACGCCAGGTGTAATGGGTCCCGGGCGGAAGGTCGACCACGGTCACGTGCCAGGAGAAAAAGGTATGGTTCTCCTCAGGGTCCAGTCGGACGGTCTGGAAGGGCTCGGGACTCGAGGCCGCTTCGTAGAGGAGCAACTCAGCCCCGATCGCATGTCGGCCGTAGACGGAGAAATTGACCCCGTCGTCCTCGACGGTGGCGCCGGGGGGATAGCGGCGCCCAGGCAGAATCCGATAAGGGCCGGGTGAGTGGGACATCTTGGCTGTGCGACACAGGTCCGATAGGGACCGGATGATTCTTTCAGTGGTCTGCAGACCCCAGGGCTCCGCACACCCATCGCGTCAGACAGGCGGGAAAAGCTTAACACGCCGGGGAAAATATGGATTCTGCCAGGGCATCTTGGGGCATTTCATTGACTTTTCGTAGCCCCTTCTAATCGCTTTGGATTGCGCTTCTCAGGCATCAGGCTCGGCAACGCCACCCCATCAATACCGCCGCTCCAGGTCCACCCAGCGACCGACCGCCACGAGACCAAGGAGCGCGGCAACGGCCCCGAGCGCGAACGTGGCGAACGGCCCGGCGCCTTCCCACAGGACACCCCCCATGAGGCTGCCTGCCGCCCCGCCGGCGCCGAAACTCAGGCTGTTGTAAATGGCCTGACCGCGCCCCTGGGTACGGCCCGGGAAGTAGTGATGGACCAAGTGGATGGCCGCCGCATGGAAGGTGCCGAAGGTGGCCGCGTGCAGGGTCTGGGCCAGGACCTGGACCGGTGGCGACGCGACGAAGGCGCCGATCAGCAGCCAGCGGACCGCGGCCAGCGCCAGGCTGCCCATCAGCGCCCGGCGGGCGCCGAAGCGCACCAGCAGCCGGTGCATGACGAGAAACACCATCACCTCCGCCATGACCCCAATCGCCCAGAGGGCTCCCACCGCGGTGCTCGAGTAGCCGGCGGCCTTGAGATGGATGGAGTAGAAGGCGTAATAGGCCCCATGGCTCAGCTGCATCAGGAAGCAGGCGCCGAGAAAGGCTTGCACCTCGGTCCGGCGCAGCAGTCCGCGCAGGGATTGGACCGGCTGGTCGCCCTGTACGGGTCCACTGTCCGGGACCCTCAGGGAGCTCGCCCAGAGCAGAACGAACAGGGCCCCCACCCAGATCGGCACCACCGAGAGCGGCGCATGCTCCAGCTGCAGCCCAAGTCCGGCCACCACCAGGATGAATCCGATCGACCCCCAGAGCCGGATCTGCGCATAGCGCACGACCCGATGGCCCAGATGGTTGAAGGTAACCGCCTCCATCTGTGGCAAGGACGCATTCCAGAAGAAGCTGAACAGGGTCATCGCCGCCGCCATGGACCAGAATCCGTCAGCGGCAAACACCAATCCGAAGACCAGGACCGCCGCCAGCGTGGCGAGACGTACCAGCGGCATGCGCCGGCCGCTTGCGTCCACCAGATGGCCCCAGATCATGGGGGCCACGATCTTGGTCCCAGCAAGGGTGGCCATCAGCTCCCCGATGGCGAGCGGCTGGAACCCGCGCGATTGCAGGAACAGACCCCAATAAGGCACTAGGGCGCCCAGCGAGGCGAAATAGAAGAAGTAGTAGGCGGACAGGCGCCAGTAGGGCAGGCCGCCCCTGGACTGGACGGCCATACCCAGGGCGTCAGCCGTCGGCGCGGCCGGGGATTGGCGAGGTCGGCGGGATCACGTCTCCGTTCTGGGCCCGCTGGCGCAGGAAGTGATCCATCAGCACCAGGGCCACCATGGCTTCCGCGATGGGAGTGGCGCGGATGCCCACGCAGGGGTCATGACGGCCAGTGGTCACCACCTCGGTGGGCAGACCGTCGGCGCCGATGGTGCGGCCCGGGAGCCGGATGCTGGACGTCGGTTTAAGCGCAATGCGCGCGACAATGTCCTGACCGCTCGAGATCCCGCCCAGGATGCCGCCCGCGTTGTTGGACAGAAAGCCCTGGGGCGTCATCTGGTCGCGGTGCTCGGTGCCTTTCTGCTCGATGCAGCCGAACCCGGCTCCGATCTCGACCCCCTTGACGGCGTTGATGCTCATCAGGGCGTGCGCCAGGTCCGCGTCCAGCCGGTCGAAGATGGGCTCACCCAGCCCGGCGGGGACCTTGGTCGCCACGACGGATACCGCCGCACCGATGGAGTTTCCCTCCTTGCGCAGGGCGTCCATGTAGGCCTCGAGCTCGGGTACCGTGTCCGCGCAGGGCCAGAAGAACGGATTCTGCTCGACCTGGTCCCAGTCGAAGGCGGACGGGCGGATGGGACCGAGCTGAGAGAGATAACCCCGGATCAGGATGCCGCAGCGCTCGGCAAGGTACTTCTTGGCAATGGCGCCGGCCGCCACGCGAACGGCCGTCTCCCGGGCGGAGGAGCGGCCGCCGCCCCGGTAGTCCCGGAAGCCGTATTTCTGATCGTAGGTGTAGTCCGCGTGGCCCGGCCTGTATTTGGCCGCAATCTCCGAGTAGTCCTTGGAGCGCTGATCCTGGTTACGGATCAGGAGCCCGATGGGGGCGCCCGTGGTGTGCCCCTCGAAGACCCCGGAGAGGATCTCTACGGCATCGGGCTCCCTGCGCTGGGTGGTGTGACGCGACTGCCCAGGCTTGCGCCGGTCCAGGTCCCGCTGCAGGTCCGACTCGGTCAGGGCGAGGCCGGGCGGGCAGCCGTCCACGACGCCACCGATGGCGGGGCCGTGGCTCTCCCCGAAGCCGGTGACCACGAAGAGCCTGCCGAAGCTGTTACCGGACATACGAGTCGCGAGTCAGGTGTAAGGGAATAGCGAGCACCGAACGGATTTGGCCGCTTGGCGAGCTTGGTGGCGTGGCGCGGTCCGTTTCGGCGCTCGCCACTCCAACTCGCGCCTTTCTCAATAGGCGGGGGGCGGCACCATGTCCCCTGGATTGAGCCAGGCGTTGCCCTTGGCGAGGATGTCCCGCGTCAGTGTGCTGGTCGCCTGGTGGAGTTTGACCCCGTTGATGATGTAAGCGTAGCGTGAGTTCAGGTACTGGAACTCCGCCTCGAAGAGGTTGCGCTGGGCGTTGAGCACGTCCACCTGGGTCCGGGTGCCCACCTCGAGTCCGGCCTGGGTCGATTCCAACGAGGATCGCGCCGACACGACAGCGGCCTGACGGGCCTTGACGTCCTCGATGCTCGACTGGATACCGCGGAATGCATCCTTGACCAGCTGGGACACCTGCCGGCGGGTCTGGTCCAACTGGTCCTGGGCGGCACGAAACTGGTAGCCCGCCTGGCGGGTGCGCGACGCCACCGCCCCCCCCTGGTAGATCGGCACATTCAGCTGCAGCCCGACGAACCCAAGGTCAGAGTCGGTGTTGAGTTCGGCGCCGGAACGTGCCACGTCGTATCCCGCCTGGAGACCCACCGAGGGATAGTAGCCCGAGCGCTCAATCTCAATGGACTTCTTGGCCGCGGCGACCGACTCGCTCGCCGCGATGATGCCGTAGTTGTTGCGCAGCGCGGTCTCCGCCCAGGTGTCCATGTCATTGGGCTCGGGGGGCGCCAGGGGCAGCTTGTCGCCAAGCCGTGCCAAGGGCACGTTGATGGGCCCGACGATCACCCGCAGGGCCTCCCAAGCGTTGTCCAAGGCGACCTTGGCATTAATCTGGTTGGCGCGTGAGCTGTCATAGGCCGCCTGGCTCTCGTTGACGTCCGTGATGGCGACCAGCCCCACCTCGAAGCGCTGCCTGGACTGCTCCAGCTGCCGCTCGTTGGCGCGCACCAGCGACTCACTCACCGTGACCGCATCCGCCGCCCGCAGCACGTCGAAATAGGCCACTGTGGTACGCACCATGAGATCGATCTGGGCGTTCCGGTACTGCGCCTCCGCCTGGGCGATCACATTGTCGGACTGCTTCAGGGTCATCCAATTTGCCCGGTTGTAGATCGACTGGTTCAGGACCGCCTGGGCGCCCTGGGTGCTGAACGAATCACGGCGGTTGAAGCTGCCGAAGTTGCTGCTCCCGCTGCTGTGGAGGTTGTTGTAATCGGCCGTCCCGGTGACGGCGATGTTTGGCAGCAGCAGGGCGCGGGCTTGGGGTTTCACCTCGCGGGTGGCGAAGAGGGTCTGCTCGGCCTCCCGCAGAACGGGATCGCTGCGCACCGCCAGGTCGTAGATCTGGATCAGATCCTCCGCCATGGCGGGTCCGGGCATCAGCGACACTGATCCCGACAACAGCGCGGCGATCAGGGTGGAAAGCAGTTTCCGCATCGGGTGATTCCTAGTGCTGGCGGGCGGCAGCGCGGCCAAGCGCGAAGGTCGGCCACGCATGAAGGCCGGCAGTATAGGCGACGAGGGCGAGGGGGCTCAACGCGGTGACGCGCGGCGGCATCGATCCCATGGGGCGTTCGAGTAAACTTGCTGCGCCCTTAAGTTCCGAATACCCGCGCCATCATGACCATCGACGCCGAGCACCCGACCGAGACGCTCCGCAGCCGCCCCTATGACTGGCGCGAGCTCACCCAGATGGTGCTCAGTCACCGGCGGGAGCTGATCCTCGCCAATCTGCTCGCGCTCCTGGGCACCCTGGTCAGCGTCCCTATGCCGCTTCTGATGCCGCTCCTGGTGGACGAGGTCCTGCTCGACAAGCCCGGATTTATGGTCGCCACGATGGACCGCCTGTTTCCCGAATCCTGGCAGGGACCCATTTTTTATATCGTTGCCATCCTACTCTTCACCCTGTTCCTGCGCCTGATCGGCATGGCGTTGGGGGTGATGCAGACTCGCCAGTTCACCTGCATCTCCAAGGACGTCATCTTTCGCATGCGGCGCGACCTGCTGGCCCGTCTGCAGCGGGTCTCAATGGCCGTGTACGAGACCCTGGGCAGCGGGGCCGTGGCCTCCCACCTGGTGACCGATCTGGACGCCGTGGACCGCTTCGTGGGCAGCGCCACGAGCAAGTTCCTGGTGGCGGTGCTGAGCATCATCGGAACCGCGATCGTGCTGCTGTGGATGAACTGGAAGCTCGGCCTCTTCATCATCCTGTTGAACCCGCTAGTGATCTACGTGACCACCATGTTCGGGCGCAAGGTCTCGGAGCTCAAGAAGCGGGAGATCACCGCCTTCCAGGCCTTCCAGGAGTCCCTGTCCGAGACCCTGGACGCCATCCAGCAGATCCGCGCCGGTAACCGGGAGCGCTTCTACGTCGCCCGCACCATCGGTCATGCCAGGGACATCCGCGATTTCGCCACGGCGTTCACCTGGAAGAGCGACGCGGGCAACCGGCTCTCCTTCAACATCCTGATGTTCGGTTTCGACATCTTCCGGTCCCTGGCCATGGTGATGGTGCTCTTCTCCGGCCTGACCATCGGGGAGATGCTGGCGGTCTTCTCCTACCTTTGGTTCATGATGGGACCGGTCCAGGAGGTGCTCGGCATCCAGTATTCCTATCATTCGGCGGAGGCCGCCCTCACCCGCATCAACCGGCTGCTCGCCATGGATCTGGAGCCGAGCTATCCCCACCTGCAGGACCCCTTCGCCGGCAAGCAGACCGTCTCCGTGGAGCTGGAGGACGTCCGCTTTTCCTATGGAGACGGACCCCAGGTGCTGGACGGCATCTCGCTCTCCATCGCGGCAGGTGAGAAGGTGGCCTTCGTCGGGGCGAGCGGCGGCGGCAAGACGACCCTGGTCCAGGTCATCCTGGGGCTCTACCCGCCCCGCTCCGGGGTGGTGCGCTTCGACGGGGTTCCAGTCGAGCGCATCGGCATGGATGTGGTGCGCGACAACGTGGCGACGGTCCTGCAACAACCAGCTCTCTTCAACGACAGCGTCCGCATGAACCTGACCCTCGGGCGGGAGATCCCGGACTCCGCCCTGTGGCGGGCTCTGGAGGTCGCGCAATCACGGGAGGTGGTGGAGGACCTGGACCAGGGTCTGGACACCCTGTTGGGACGCAACGGGGTGCGTCTCTCCGGCGGCCAGCGCCAACGCCTGGCCGTGGCGCGAATGGTGCTGACTGACCCCAAGGTGGTCATTCTCGACGAGGCCACCTCGGCCCTGGACGGGGAGACAGAAGGACGCCTGCACGCGGCGCTGACCGGCTTCCTCAAGGGCCGCACCACGCTGATCATCGCCCACCGACTGAGCGCCGTGCGCCAAGCCGACAGGGTATACGTGCTGGAGGACGGCCGCGTTGCCGAACAGGGCCGCCACGAGGACCTGATCAACGCAGACGGACTCTATGCCACGCTCTACGGGCGCCAGACGGGCTAGTCCCGTGGGACGTCTCGTCGAGAGCACCTTCCGACCGGCCTGGTGGCTGCCCGACGCCCATCTGCAGACGCTGTGGCCCACCCTCGCCCGGCGCCGGCCTCGGCTCCCTCTCACCCGCCGGCGGATCGAGCTCGCCGACGGCGACTTCATCGACTTGCGCCTGGGGGACGTCTCCGGTCCCCGGGTCCTGGTGATCCACGGGCTGGAGGGAGACCTCCGATCCCACTATGCCGGGACCCTGCTCGAGGTCCTGGCGCGTGCCGGCTACCAGCCCGTGTTCATGCACCTGCGGGGCTGCTCCGGGGAGCCCAACCGGCTCGACCGTTCCTACCACTCGGGTGCCAGCGAGGACCTCGCGGAGGTGCTGGCGAGCCTGGTGGACGACCCGGAGGGGGCACCGCTCGCCGTCATCGGCTTCTCACTCGGCGCCAACCTCTTGCTCAAGTATCTGGGTGAGACCGAGCGGCCCCTGGTGAAGGGCGCGATCGCGGTGTCGGTGCCCTTCGTCCTGCGCGACGCCATGCTCAGGCTCGA
Organism: uncultured Gammaproteobacteria bacterium; assembly: GCA_963698355.1. GTDB lineage: Bacteria > Pseudomonadota > Gammaproteobacteria > Chromatiales > Chromatiaceae > Thiodictyon. Next base: position 409,661 of record CAVOQO010000003.1, read on the forward strand.
TCTCGGCGCCTCACGCATCTATCGCCGCTATTTGGTGGACAAGCTCAAGCACGCCTTCCGGCGCAAGTTCAGCGCCCGCCCCTGCCCGCTCGACGTGGACATTGACACCATCACGAGCTTCAACGGATTCGACGACCAGATTACCGCGCCCCTGTGCGGCTTCGCCGGCGTCTTCGACTACTACAGCAAGGCCAGCTGCCGCCAGTACCTGGCGGGCATCACCACCCCGACCCTGATCGTCCACGCACGCGACGATCCCTTCATGTTTCCCACCACTATCCCGTTCGAACACGAGCTCGGCCCGGGGGTCACGCTGGAGGTCAGTCGTCGCGGCGGGCATGTGGGCTTCGTCAGAGGTGCCCTGCCCTGGCGTCCGGTGTACTGGCTGGAGGGACGGATTCTGGAATTTCTGGACGGCATGCAGCCGTCCGAAGGTTCCGCCCGAGGCGGTCAGTCGTCGTCGGCAAGCCCAGACATCGCCTGATAGTGGGGCAGCCGCCGGAAGCGACGCAGCCAGGCCTGGACCGCAGAGTATGGCCCGAGCGCAATCCCACCCTCGTCCGCCAGGGCGACGTAGGGATAGCAGGCGACATCCGCGACGGTGGGCACCTCGCCGACCAGCCAATCGCGGTCCGTCAGATGGCCCTCGAGCACGGCGAGACCCGCGCGGCCTTCCGTCTGGCAAGCGACGATGTCGAAGGGGCGCCCGAACAGCAGGGCGGCACGGGCGCGGGCCAGGCCGTAAAGCAGCTCGTTCTCCGAGAGTGCCAGCCATTGCATTGTCTGGGCCTCACCCAGTGCGTCTGTCGGCAGCCAGGGACCGCCTCGCCGCTCTGGGTCCCCATAGCGGCGTGCCAGATAGACAAGGATTGCGAGCGAGTCCCAGAGCCGGACCTCGCCGTCCTCCAGCACCGGGATTTGCCCCCGCGGGTTGAGGGTCTTGAAGGCCGGGGTCTGGGTCTCCCCCTTGCTGCTGTCTACCGGCACCCGTTCGTACTTTAGCCCGAGCATGCCAAGCAGCAGACGGACCTTGTAGCAGTTACCGGAGAGCTCGAAGTCGTAGAGGCGCATGGTCTTTCCGTCGATCGTCGGGACCGACGGGACTCTCCCAAAGCGTGAAGAATCCCGCATGGCCAGCCGCGCCCGCGCGGCACACGGACTGCACCCCGCCCGGTACGCGCCGCGTGGGAACAAAAAAAGGCCGCCTGATCAGGCGGCCTTCTTGAGATCTGGAGCGGGAAACGAGACTCGAACTCGCGACCCCAACCTTGGCAAGGTTGTGCTCTACCAACTGAGCTATTCCCGCTTGCAAGCGCGTTATTTTACGAGCTGCCCGAATGCTGTCAACCCCGGGTCGCGGTTTGCTGATCCCCTCCCCCTGCGGACGCCCGGGCTCGAGGAGGCACCGCCTGACCGGAGAGGCTGGGCCACGCCGCCCTGAGGTACAGCAACATGGACCATAGAGTGAGGATGGCGGCCAGGTAAAGGAGCCACAAACCCAGGTCGTAGACCCAGTCCGGCAGCGCCGACTTGCGCAGCAGCAGCAAGACGATGGAGATCATTTGCGCGGTAGTCTTCAGTTTGCCGGTCATGGACACGGCCACCTTTCCCCTGGCGCCGATCTCCGCCATCCATTCGCGCAGCGCCGAGACGGTGATCTCGCGGCCGATGATGACCGCCGCCGGCAGGGCCACCAGGGTGCGCGGGTCTGCCTGGACGAGCAGCACCAGGGCAACCGCAACCATCAGCTTGTCCGCCACCGGATCCAGAAAGGCACCGAGCGGTGAGGTCTGACCCCATCGGCGCGCCAGGTAGCCGTCCAACCAGTCGGTGAGTGCCGCCGCTCCGAACACCAGGGCTGCCGCGTAAGGTGCCCAGCGGGCCTCCACGTAGAACACGATGACGAACACCGGGATCAGGATGATCCGCAGCATCGTCAGCAGATTGGGGGTGTTCCACATCGCTTGGGTTGGGAATCGGAAGGTGGGAATCAGGATGCGGGGGACTGCGGGTGAAACGCGTCATGGATGCGCTGGGCCAGCTCGCGGCTGATCCCGTCCACCTGGGCGATGTCCTCGACCCCCGACCGCGCCAGGCCGCGGATTCCGCCAAATGCCTTCAGGAGCCTCTGCCGCCGCTTCGGTCCAACCCCTTCGATCTCTTCGAGGACGGAGGCGGTGCGTGCCTTCGCACGGCGCTGGCGGTGCCCGGTGATCGCGAAGCGGTGCGCCTCGTCGCGGATCTGCTCGATCAGATGCATGGCTGGAGAATCGCCCGGGAGTATAACGGGGGTCCCCAGACCCAACAACCAGAGCTGTTCCGTTCCCGGTCGCCGGTCGGGCCCCTTCGAAACCCCGACGACATAGATTCCGCTCAGGCCCAGCTCCTGCAGGGCCTCGCCGACGGCCCCGATCTGGCCCTTTCCGCCGTCGATAAAGAGCAGGTCCGGCACTGGGTACTCCCCCTGCTTGACCCGGGTGTAGCGTCGGGTCAGCGCCTGGTGCATGGCGGCGTAGTCGTCTCCCGGGGTGATGCCCTCGATGTTGAAGCGACGGTAGTCGGACTTGCGCGGCCCCTCCCAGTCGAATACCACGCAGGAGGCCACGGTGTGCTCACCGCGGGTATGGCTGATGTCGAAACACTCCATGCGCCCGGGCGACTCCGACAAATTCAGGGCGTCGCGCAGGGCCTCCAGGCGCAGGGCAAATCCTGCCTGGCTGCCCAAGCGGGACTGAAGCGCCACCCGGGCGTTGCCGCGCGCCATCTCCAACCAGCGGGCGCGTTCCGCGCGCACCCGGGACTTGATCTGAACCCGATGCCCGGCGCGCTCGCTCAGGGCGACCTCCAGGAGTTCCTGCTCCTCCGGTTCCGCAGAGCAGACCAGCTCCACGGGGATCAGCTTGTCCGAGTAGAACTGGGCGATGAATCCGGCCAGCAGCGCGGCCTCGTCTGTATCGGCAGGCGCTTGGGGGAAGAAGGCCTTGTTGCCCAGGTTGCGCCCCGCGCGAATAAAGAAGACCTGCACACAGCTCGCGCCCCCTTGCTGGGCGCAGGCGAGGATGTCCAGGTCGCCCCCCTCCCCGCTCACGTATTGGCTCTCGCGGATACGGCGCAGGGTGGCGATCTGGTCGCGCAGCACCGCGGCCCGCTCGAACTCCAGCGATCCGGCGGCCCGCTCCATGGCCCCGACGAGATCGCCGATCACCTCATCGGCTCGCCCCTCCAGGAACTTGATCGTGCGCTCCACGTCCTCGCCATAGACCTCCTGGCTGACCAGGCCGCAGCAGGGGCCGCTGCAGCGCTTGATCTGGTACTGGAGACAAGGGCGGGAACGGGCGCGGTAGAAGGTGTCCTCGCATTGACGCACCGGGAACAGCTTCTGCAGGAGCTGCAGGGTCTCACGGACCGCCCAGGCACTGGGATAGGGCCCAAAATAGCGCCCAGACCCCTTGCGCGAGCCGCGGTAGAAGCTCAGGCGGGGAAACTCATCCTGGGTGCTGAGATAGATGTAGGGATAGCTCTTGTCGTCCCGCAGCACAACGTTGAAGCGCGGCTTCAGGGACTTGATCAGGTTGCTCTCGAGCAGCAGGGCCTCGCCCTCGCTGCGTGTCACCGTCAACTCGATGTCGGCGACCTGGCTGACCATCAGCTGCAGGCGCCGATCCAGCGCCCGGGTGAAATAGCTCCCCACCCGGCGCTTGAGGTTGCGGGCCTTGCCCACGTAGAGCACCGTGCCCTCGGCGTCGAGCATGCGGTAAACGCCGGGGCCCTGGGGCATCTGCTTCAACCGCTCCCTTGGGTCCGGGATGGGGTCCGGCACCGGCTCAGGCGGAATCAAGGCGCGCCCTCGCCCGCGCGAACACGGCATGGAACATGACCGCGGTCAGCCGGCCGGTTTGGGTGTTGTAGCGACTGCAGTGGTAGGAGTCGATGAGTGCGCGATCGCCCGGCAGCCCGTGCTCGGCACCGTGGACAAAGGGGCGGCCCGCCTGGGGCAGGCCGAGGGCTCGCAGCACCGCACCGTGGGCCACCCGGCCCAGCGCGAGCAGGACCGCGCCGGCGGGAAGCTGCGCCATCTCCGCGACGAGGAACGCGTTGCAGGCACGTACCTCCGAGGTGGTCGGCTTGTTCTCCGGCGGCAGACACTTGACCGCGTTGGTGATACGGCAGTCCAGGAGCCGCAGCCCGTCATCCGCGGCCCGGGATTGGGGCCGGTCCGAAAGGCCGAAACGGTGTAGGGTCTCGTACAACAGGATGCCCGCGTGGTCGCCTGTGAAGGGCCGGCCGGTGGCATTGGCCCCGTGCATCCCGGGCGCCAGGCCCACGATCAGCAGCCGCGCCCTGGGATCGCCGAAGGGCGCAACGGGCGCGGCGTGATAACCGGGAAATGCAGCGCGCACCCCATCCAGGTGAGCGGCGAGCCGGGGACAGCGCCGGCAACCCGGGTCGAATCGGGTGTCGTGTCGGCTCGGGTGCGGGTCTGGGCGGTCACTCGCTGCCATTGCGCAACAGGCCTGAGATTGGGCCCGACCGCCCCAGGAGGACGCCCGGTGCAGAACGGGAGCAGCGAATGCAGTCAGTGCCCGCCCTGCAGGACGCTCCGGCGGGAGACGAGATCGGCAGGATCCACATCGGTTCAAACCCCGAGCTTTTCATCGCGGCGCTGCAAACAGGTGCTGATTGCTCTCCCGTTCGGGGTCCCGATGGCGCATTCCGCGAGGCTTGCGAGGGCTCCAGCCCGCTACCAACCATTCGAATCACAGCCCGGAAACACTCGAATCTTTCGAACCGTTTGCGGGGCGCTCCCGTCCCGGCGCCCCGCGAACACCCCTGAGCGACGCGGTCTCGCGCCGGACTCCAACCACCCGAGACGCTGTTTGGGCCTCGGAGGGGTACGTGCAGGGGTTCGGCATGAGAACGCTAAGCCATTGATTTGGCGGAGAGGGAGGGATTCGAACCCCCGGAGGATTGCTCCTCAACGGTTTTCAAGACCGCCGCTTTAAGCCGCTCAGCCACCTCTCCGAAGGCGGGGCTCCGCCGACTGCACCCGATGGTTGCAACCAAAGCGTTCCGCCCCTATCTGCGGGGTCATCAGGATAACCGAAGCCCGGCCCCGGACCCAAGGACGTGGTTCACCCCGGTGCAAGGCTTCGCTATGCTTCCCGGAGCTCGGTTCCGGACCACCAGTCCGATCACACGGGTTTTCTGAAAGACGACGGTTTCGTCCATTCGAATCCATCCAATAGGAGTGAGTGACCACATGGCAAACATCGACTACACCCTGACTCGGGGCGTCCAGCAGACGGTCGCCGCGAACAAGGTTCTGAAGAACACCTACCAGCTCCTGGCGGCCACCCTGGGCTTAAGCGCCCTAACCGCCATGCTGTCCATCACGCTCGACATGCCGAGCTGGACCTACCTGGCGGCGGTCGTGGTCTCCATGCTGCTCGGTATCTTCGTTCTACCCAAGGCCGCCAAGTCCGCGAGCGGCGTCGGGATCATCTTCCTGATCACCGGCCTGCTGGGTTTCGGGCTGGGCTCGATCCTGAGCATGTATCTGAAGCTGCCCAATGGGGAACAGACCGTGGCCGTCGCCTTCGGCGGCACGGCCCTGATCTTCCTGGGACTGTCCGGCTACGCCCTGACGACGAAGCGCGATTTCAGTTTCATGGGCGGCTTCATCTTCGCCGGCATGATGGTGGTGATGATCGCCATCATCGCGAACCTGTTCCTCGCGATGCCGGCCCTGTCGCTCGCGATCTCATCGGCCATCATCCTGCTGATGAGCGGTTTCATCCTCTTCGACACTGGCCGCATCGTACGCGGTGAAGAGGACAACTACATCATGGCGACCTACAGCATCTATCTCAGCATCTTCAACATCTTCATCAGCCTGCTGCAGCTGCTCGGGATCATGGGAGACGAGTGACCCTGACCCGTTCCCGACGCCACGACCCCGGCCCCGCGCCGGGGTTTTTCATTCCGTAACCCGTACATGACCTGGGGGACCGACCTATGGAGCTGTTTCTGAAGATCGCCATGGGCGCGATCCTAGTGCTGCTGCTGTTTCGGATGTGGCCCGCGTATAAACAGTGGCAGGAGAGTGGACGCAAGGCCGAAAAGGGCGACTGGCAGGCGGCCCTGCTGCCCCTGGGGGCGGTGGTGCTGCTGGTGGTGCTACTCATCATGGCCGTGCGATGAGTGTTGGGTAGAGTTCGGCACCCAACGGGTCCTTGTTGGGGACTGCTAGAATCGCTTCAGTCCCTTGCCGCGGAGCACCATCCAATGGCAAAAAGCGCCCGCCGAACCGCCACCTACGAGGACTTGTTGCAGGTCCCGCCCAATCTGGTTGCGGAGATCGTCAACGGACGGCTAGTCACCCACCCGAGGCCCGCGCCCAAGCACCTACGGGCCAGCTCCCGCCTGGGAAGCGAGATCGACGGACCCTTCGATCAGGGACGCGGCGGACCCGGCGGTTGGTGGATCCTCGACGAACCGGAGCTGCATCTTGGCCCCGATGTGTTGGTTCCCGACCTGGCCGGGTGGCAGCGCGAGCGCATGCCCAGCCTGCCCGAGACCCCCTGGTTCGATCTGGCGCCGAATTGGGTGTGCGAGGTCCTTTCCCCTAGCACGGCCCGGATCGACCGGGCGGAGAAGCTGCCGGCCTATGCCGTGGCGGGGGTTTCGCACGCGTGGCTGGTCGACCCGATCCTGCGTACCCTGGAGGTCTTTGCGCTCCATCAGGGTCAATGGCTGCTGCTGGGCGTACGCGAGGGCGCCGATCCAGTTTCGATGCCGCCCTTCGATGCGATTACCTTCGACCTCTCCGGATTGTGGGCGGATTGAATTTGCGTGGTAACACAGCTCCTTTCACTGCAAGGCACCGCTCCAAAGGCATCTCTGGTGCCTGAGACACCCCGCGGGGGCCCTGTCACGGCCCCGCCGCGCCAACCTGCCCTGAAGCAGAACCGCAGGGCCTCTGGGATCACACACCGCCGTCCACCCGCTGGTAATTCTCCGGCATCGACACATTGGAGCTGCCGAGGGCAGATACCTCACTCGACTCCTCGCCCCAGCAACGTTCCGATCTCCCACAACGCGCCCCACAAGAAGGAATGGTTCCCCGCCAGTCGCGTCTCGCAACGCCGAGCATGTTTGTGCGTGGATCCGCTCCGCGAATCCCAGGCGCGGACTCACGAGCATTGAGCCACCTCCCTGAGTAAGCTCCAGTTCAACCCCAGTCCTTGCCACTGGCCTGCACCGGTCTGATGCGCGAACCCCAAGCGGCCACCCAAATCCCTACCCTTTCGCGCCACGCGTAACCCGATGATTCTTCTATCTCGAATCATGCAGCCAGGACGGTGCTTAAGCGACGAGTTGCTCACCCGGCCGACTTCGCGCAACCTCGCACTTCTCCCACGCGGAATCAATCGGTTGCGCGCGCGGAGCATCACCCCGCAATTGGCCCGGTGGCTCCCCTCGGTCAGGCGAGGACCTCGGCTCCACCCATGTAGGGCCGCAACGCGTCCGGTACCACGATGGTGCCATCGGCCTGCTGGTAGTTTTCCAGCACGGCGACCAAGGTGCGGCCGACGGCGAGGCCGGAGCCGTTGAGGGTGTGGAGCAGCTCGGGCTTGCCGGTCTCACGATTCCGCCAGCGGGCCTGGAGGCGGCGCGCCTGGAAGTCGCCGAAGTTGCTGCACGAGGAGATCTCCCGGTAGGTCTGCTGGCCAGGCAGCCACACCTCCAGGTCGTAGGTCTTGCGCGAGGAGAACCCCAGGTCTCCGGTGCACAGGGTAACCACGCGGTAGGGGAGCCCCAGGCGCTGGAGGATGGCCTCCGCGTGGCCGGTGAGCGCTTCAAGAGCCTGAAAGGAATCCTCCGGGCGCACGGCCTGGACCAGCTCCACCTTCTCGAACTGATGCTGGCGGATCATGCCGCGGGTATCCTTGCCGTGGGAGCCGGCCTCGCTGCGGAAGCAGGGGGTGTGGGCCACCCACTTGCGGGGCATGGTGTCCGCATCGACGATGACGTCCCGCACCAGGTTGGTGACGGGCACCTCCGCGGTGGGGATGAGATAGAAGTCGCGCTCGCCCGATCCGCCCCCCGATCCCCCCAAGGGCACCTTGAACAGGTCCGCCTCGAACTTGGGCAACTGGCCGGTCCCGTAGAGGCTGTCGGCGTTGACCAGATAGGGCACGTAGGTCTCGGTGTAGCCGTGCTCGGTGGTATGGACGTCCAGCATGAGCTGGATCAGGGCCCGGTGCAGCCGGGCCAGGCTGCCGGACAGGACCACGAATCGGGAGCCAGTCAGCTTGGCGGCGGCGTCGAAGTCCATCGCGCCCAATGCGACCCCCAAGTCCACGTGGTCCTTGGGGGCGAAGTCGAATTGGGTGGGCTGGCCCCAGCGGCGCTCCTCCCGGTTGTGGGTCTCGTCCGCGCCGTCGGGAACGCTCTCGTCCGGCAGGTTGGGAAGCCCGAGGCTGATCTCGGTCAACTCCGACTGGAGGGCGTTCAGCCGCTCCTCGGCCCCCTTGAGGCGGTCCCCGAGATCCGCCACCGCCGCGAGCAGGGGCGCGACGTCCTGCCCCGCCGCCTTGGCCCTGCCGATGGACTTGGCGCTCGTGTTGCGCTCGTTCTGCAGCTCCTGCACCTGGACCTGAAGGCCTTTGCGCTCGGCCTCCAGTGCCTCGATCCTGGCGGTGTCCAGCTTGAGGCCGCGGCGGGCGAGCTGCTCGGCGACCATGGCCAGGTCGGTACGCAGGAGGCGCGGGTCTAGCATTTGGGGTCCTCTGTCTCGACGGTCACGGGCCAGGACACTAGGTGTCCGGGCTTGATGAAATCCTTGATGCGCTCGATGGCCTGGGCCGCCTTCTCGGGCCGGTCGAAGAACTCCAGGATCAGCGGCAAGTCCAGGGACAGGTCCACCAGGGAGGCGGTGTGCAGCCGGCCGGAGGTCCCGTAGCCTTCGATGCCGCGCATCACGGTGACTCCGCAGACCTTGAGCTCGTCGTGCAGACAGGTGAGCAGGTGCTTGAGCTCATGGTCGGCCTCCGACAGATACACCCGCACCATCACCGCCTGGACCTGAGTCATAGGGACCTCCCCAAGATCACGCCGATCCAGCAGGCGAGCGTGCAGACCACCACGCTCACCAGCACGTTGAGCAGGGCCTTCAGCATGTAGCCACTCTCCATCAGGGTGAGGGTCTCCATGGAAAACGTGGAGAAGGTGGTGAAGGCGCCGAGAAAGCCCACCAGAACGGCGGCCCGCCACTCGGGCGCCGCGGCCAGCCGCTCGATGAACAGCACGAACAGGAGTCCCATGACGAGTGAGCCCAGCACGTTGACCGCCAGGGTGCCCCAGGGAAAGGACTTGCCGAGGAGCCCGTAGATCCCGGTGGACACCCAGAATCGCGCCAGCGCCCCGAGTGCACCGCCCCCGGCGATGGCGAGAATCTGCAACACCCCGTGCCCTGCCCTGCTGCGCACCTGCCCCGAAAGGCCCAGATTCTACACCGCCCGCCGGCCGCAGACCCGTCGCGGCGAGGGCGCCGGACAGTCCTCAGGTCTGCAGCAGGCAGAGGGGCACCAGGAGCTCGGCCCGGGACAGGCCTCCGTGGTGGCCGATCAGTGCATGAGGCTCTTCGAAGGGCAGAATCTGGCGGATCACCCGGTTACCAGTGGGCAGCAGGCAATGGTCGCCGATGCGCTCGTCGAATCGGGGATGGGCGGCCCCAAGCCCGAACCAGCCCGATTGACGCAGCTCGCGGCTCGCGCGGACCTCCACCAACCCCGTGAGCGGTCCGGCACAGTAATCGTGGAACGCCCGCTCGCGCCCCGATCTCAGATAGGCAAAGGCAGCGCGGGACTCGCCGCACAGCGGCAGGACCAGGCAGTGGGCCAGCTCCGGATGGTCCGCGAGGTCGATCAGATCCCCGGCGGTGCTGTCCACCTGGCCGTGATCGGCGGCAACCAGCACCAAGGCGTCGGTGCCCGCGATGCGGTCCAGGAATTCCTCCAGCCCCTGCTCGACCGCACGCAGGTGGTTGGCCGCCGCCGGGCTCTCCATGCCCTGGCTGTGGCCGATAGAGTCCAGCTCCGGCCAGTAGACGTAGACATACTTTGGGCCCCGCCCCCGGCTCAGGACCCGGGCGGTTTGACGGAACATCTCCCGCAGGGAGCTGAAGCCCAGCACGCGCGCGGAGCCGGTGTGGGCCAGGTTGAAGTCCGATCGGGCGATGCGATCAGGCGTCACCACCCAGGACGGCGTCGCGATCCGGTCGAACACCGACCGGTGCCGGAACAGCCGCACCGGGTCGATGCCGGCCTTGCGGTAGGACACGCCACCATACCTGGGTGTGCCGGGCAGCACCGTCATCACGCAGCCGAGCTCCCCCAGCCAGGTATGCCAGCCCGTCAGTCCGTGCTCGAGGGGCGCGTCCCCGGTGAGAAAGGTGGTGATGGCGGTCGCGGTGGTAGAGGGAAAGACCGAGGTCATCGGACCCAGGCGATGGCGAATCAGGATGCCGTCCGGGGAGCGGCGGGCCAGCCAATCGTCCCCCAGCCCGTCGATGACCAGGAGCACCAGGTTGGTCACAGCCTCCAAGTCCCGCGGAGGCAGCAGGGCGAGCGGCGGGTGCTCGGACTGCCCGCCCCGGCCCCGGATGATCGAGGCCATCAGATTGACGATGCTCCCGCCCTGGTAATCGGGCTTCAGGGCGGTGGGGGCATCCGTGGGGGCGGCAGGGATCATCCGCGTCGATTCTTCCGACCACGCCCATGGGGTCTGCGGCGGCGGGTCGCTCAAGGGGCCGCTTCGAGACCCTGAGGCCGGTCAGCTAACCGGCGCCGCGGGCTCTGGCCGATGGGAAACGGCGCCCATTGTAACCGGGTGTCCCCATCCTCGAGGCGGAACGTGGAGATGGATGGCTTGAGCCCGCGCCAAGCGGACTGGGGTACGGACGGGGAGCGCGCTGGCGTCGGCCTTCGCGACCGGATCCCGCCGCGGCGTTGGAGACCGCGGCGGGTCTGGGCCGCGAGACCACATCGCGACCGGGGCTCCGCTGCTGCAGTGCGAGCGGCCCGATGGGTGGACTCTCGCTCTAGCTGCTCAAGGGTCCCCGGTCGTCTCGCGGAGCCTTGCCGTTGCCGCCTTTAGGGCGGGCCGCCCGGGGCGGCGGGTTGATCTTCTCGGGCAAGGGTTTGGTCGAGGCCGTCTTGCGCACGGCGGTCTTCCTCGTCGTTGGCGCGGCAGTACCCGCTTCCGTCTTGGGTTCCGGCTTCGTGACCGACGCCTTGCGCGGCGCACGCTTCTTGGTCGCACGTGCGGCCGGCGAAGCCTTCGCCGGGGATACCTGGGCCGCCGGCTCCGGCGTTCCTCCTTCCGCAGCCGCCTTTGCAACCGATGTCTGATCGGGTTCGGTCTTGGGTGCGTAAGCCTGAAGGTCATCGGACTCGGGCGGAGCGGCAAAGGACGGCATCCGAATGCCCCCCCCCGCTCCTGCCTGGGCGCCCCCCAGCGCCGGTGGGGGCGGTGGAGTCCCCGCGGACGGCCCCGCGGGCGCCGGTGTGGCGCTACCACCTGACGTAGCTCCGGTCGGTCCGGCCGTCGTCAGTCCTGAACGGGGGGCCTGCGACGGCTTCGGGCCACCGGGCAGGATCCGCTTCACCCAACCGACCAGGCCGGCCAGGGCGCCGAACAGCGAGAACAGACCCGAGACCAGAGCGCCCCAGAACCACAACAGGACGCGCATCCAGGCCGGGGTGGGACGGGGTCCCTTGCGCGCGACCGGCGCGGCGGGCTTGGGCGCAGCGACCAAATCCGGGGGCGGCGGTGCGCCCACCTCGGTCTCGAAGTAGCGTTGGGACAGCTCGATCTCGCCGGTCTCGGTCTCCACCATGTAGAAGCGACGACGCATGCTGATGCAGCCAAGCGGGATCACGATCACCGCCATCAGTGTCCCGACCGTCGCCCCAAAGAAGACGGACACCGCCATCCCCTGGAAGATGGGATCGAACATCAGGGTCCAGGCCCCGCCGATGGTGGTGAGCGAGGTGATCAGGATGGGCCGCATGCGAATCTCGGCACCGGCCATGGCCGCGTCCGTGACGTTGCGCCCCTTGGCCACCTCGATCTTGACGAACTCCACGATCAGGATGGACTGGCGCACGATGATCCCGCCTAGCGCGATCATGCCGATCATCGAGGTGGCGGTGAACTCGGCCCCCATGATCCAGTGACCCGGGATGATGCCGATGAGGGTGAGCGGGATCGGCGCCATGATGAGACCGCTCAGGGCCAGGTCCCTGAACTGCCAGACGATCAGCCCGTAGATCAAGATCAGTGCGGCCATGAAGGCGAGACCCATGTCTCGGAAGGTCTCGTAGGTCACGGTCCACTCGCCGGTCCATTCGAAGCCGGAGACCGAGTCGTCCTGCGGGGGCCCAATCAGACCCCAGGGCATACCAGAGATCTGGACCCCGTCCGGGGTGGTGTAGTCTGCGAGACGGTCCTCGACCCCGAACATGCCGTAGATCGGCGCCCCCAGGAAGCCCTCCATCTCGCCCACCACGTACTCCATCGGGCGCAGGTCCTTGTGATAGATGATCGGGTCCTCCGGCTGCTTGACGAAATGCCCCAGCTCCTCCAGAGGCACCGTCTCGCCACTCGGTGTGGCAATCGGCAGGCTGCTCATGCTGTTGAGCTGGGCGCGATAGGCGAGCGGTACCTGCAGCACGATATAGGTGGGTTCCAGCACGGTTCCGCGCTTGACGTCCCCCAGTCGGAACCCCCCCATGGCCATGGCCAGATTCTGGTTGATCGCGTCCACCGAGATCCCGCGGCGCACCGCCTTCTCGGCGTCCACCTCGAAGCGCCAGTAGTCGAAGGGCTCGGCCATGTAGCTGTCGGCGTCCACGATGTTCGGGACCTGCTCGAAGATGCCGGTGAGGTCCTGTGCCACCTGGCGGCGCGTCTCGGGAGAAGGCCCATAGACCTCCGCCACCACGGTTTGCAGCACGGGGGGGCCCGGCGGCATCTCCACCACCGCGATGCGCGCACCGAGGCTCTTGGCCAGTGGGGTGAGCAGGGCGCGCGCGTCCGTTGCGATGGCATGGCTGCCGCGCTCGCGCTGCTTCTTGTCCTTGAGCATCACCAGCAGGTCACCCTCCCAGGGGTTCCGCCGCAGATAGTAATGACGCACCATGCCGTTGAAGTTGAAGGGCTGGGAGGTCCCGGCATAGGTCTGAACGGCGGTCACATCCGGGATCTCCCGCACCTTGTTCGCGAGCTCCCGCACCGCGTTGGCGGTGACTGGAAGGGCCGTGCCCTCCGGCATGTTCACGACGATGCTGAACTCCGGCTTGTTGTCGAACGGCAGCATCTTCACCGGCACGGTCTGGGTGTAGAACAGGACACAGACGGCCGCCGTCGCGGCGATGATCGACACCAGGAAGGCCCGGCCCAGGAGCGGGTGCTCGATGAGCGGCGTCACCAGGGGCCGGTAGATCCGGCTCACCAGCTCGCGGGTCTTCTCCTCGCGCCGCTCCGCCTTGTGGAGTGCCTCGAGTTTGGGCCGCACCCGCAGGGTGAACCAGGGGGTGAAGATGAAGGCCGCGAACAGCGAGAAGGCCATGGCCGAGGCGCCGAGCACCGGGATCGGGCGCATGTAGGGCCCCATGAGTCCACTGACCCAGCCCATCGGCAGCAGGGCGGAGATGATGGTGAGCGTGGCGAGGATGGTGGGATTGCCCACCTCGTCCACGGCCCGGACCGCCTCGGCGATTGAGGTCTCGCCCTCCTCCAGCCAGTGGCGGAAGATGTTCTCCACCACCACGGTGGCGTCATCCACCAGGATGCCGATGGAGAAGATGAGGGCAAACAGGCTCACCCGATCGATGGTGTAGTCCACCATCATGGCCCACCAGATGGTGAGCACGATCACCACCGGGATCACCGTGATGACCACGAAGGCGGCCCGCACCCCCATGCCCACCAGGCACAGGATGGAGACGATGATGGCCGCCTCGAACATGGCCTTGAGCAGCTCGTTGACCTTGTCGTTGGCGGTCTGGCCGTAGTTGCGGGTGATCTCCACCTGCACGTTGTCCGGAATCAGATTGCCCTTCAGTGTCTCCAGCTTGTCGAGCACCGCCTGGGCCACCGTGACGCCGTTGGTCTTCTCCTTCTTGGCGATGGCCAAGGTCACCGCCTGCTCCCCCTCCGCCCGATGCGAACCTTCGTAGGCCGGTCCGGTCGAGTGGGTCACGAGCCACTTGGTGTCCTCGGGTCTGTGCTCCACCCGTGCCACGTCACCAACGTAGATAGGACGCCCGGCCTGTGTGCCCACGACCAGGCGCGAGATGTCCTCTGCGGTGCGCAGGAATGAGCCGGAATAGACGTTGTAGGCGGCGCCACCGGACTCGGATGCGCCCGTGGCCAGTTCCGAGTTGGCACCCTTGATGGTGCTGGCGATGCGGTCCAGGGTGATCCCGTAGCCCGCGAGGCGCTCCAGCATCACCTCCACCCGGATCTGGTCCTCGCGCCCGCCAACCACAAAGCCCTTGCCCGTGTTGGGCACCGACCCGAGCCGCTGCAGCACGTCCAGGGCCAGGGTACGCAGCTGGCTGTCGGGAACCTCCGTCGACCACAGGGTCACCGTCACCACTGGGACGTCGTCCACGCTCACCGGTTTCACCAGCGGCATACGGACGTCGGGCGGGATCTTGTCCATATTGGACTGGAGCTTGTCGTGGACCTTGACGATGGACTCGCCCATGTCCTCGCCCACGAAGAAGCGCACTGTGACGATCGCGGCGCCCCGCTGGGTAGCGGAATAGACGTGCCGCACCCCCGGGATCTCCTTCATGATCCGCTCCAGGGGCTCGGTCACCAGACTCTCCACCTGCTCCGCCGACGCCCCCGGATACTGGATAAAGATGTCGATCATCGGTACCGAGATCTGGGGGTCCTCCTGACGCGGGGTGAAGAACAGCCCCATGAGCCCCAGGCACATGCATGCCATGAGCAGCATGGGTGTGACCGGGGTATTGATGAAGGTGCGGGCGATTCGCCCCGAGATACCGACTTCGGTGGCAGCCTGGGCGCGCGGCGCGGGGGGCTGGTGACTTGACGTGTGATGATCCGGCATGGACGCGACACTCGTTGGTGGTGAGCGCGACCTTCGGGCGGGGATACGGCTCAATGCCGCCCGCGAGACGCGACGGAAGGGCTCCAGGCCAGAAAACCGCTCGGTCGGAGAATGGCTCCCCTCGGCAAGTGCGTCCTTAACGGGGGAAGCAGCGCGCGCGCCGGCGACTTATCGGGGCCTTGTCCCCTCGACTCTTTCCTCCCATCCATGGACATTGAGAATTCGCAATGCTCGGTTAAAGCTAGTCCAGTAAACGCTTCCCCACAAGGAGCGTCCGGGTAGCCCTGACCTCCCAGGACGGGCGAAAACCTGTCCGAGGTCAAGTTTTCATGATGTTGCACGATCACCCGCGCTGTTCCACCTCGATTCGGGATGTCCAGGACTTCAATCCGCCCCGGCACGTCTTAACGCCCACGTCGCGAGCTCTTGGAAGCCAGATCGACCGGCCCGGGCGGAGGCGCCCCGATGACGAACCCTCGGTCCGGGGCTGATCACGGGCGACCATCGGTGGATTGACCCAGGCATTTCAGGGCAAAACGGCTTGACAGTATTTCATCAAGCTCTTATATAGATCCCTAAGTCAGTCCGTTCGCACCCGAGGGGTGCATCCCGTGAGGCCCCATGATCATCGATCCCCTGTCCATCGCCGGCATCCTTTCCGTCGCCCTCTATCTGCTCGCCTTCGTGTGGTTCGGCCGCGAGACCCTGCGCGTCGAGGAAGACGAGCCGGGCTTCCGGGGCGTGGCCGTCGACGCCGCCTGTCAAGAGTGCTGACCCCGGCGTCCTGACCAGCCCGGGCCACATCGCGGGCCCGGGCCTCCCTTCCGCTCCAAAATCGCCAGCCCCCATCCGCGTTGCGTGCGGCGGAGCTGGTTGAGCCCGATTTTGGTCACGGCCCCGAGCCTGTCCCCAGCTAACGCGACCGCCCTCCTCGGCCGGCTGACGTGCTCGCCGAGCAGGTTGATGTTTCCCACCGCCGAATTGAATGACGTCAGCCGTCAGGGGCAAGATAGTGGCTCTGGTAGGCCCGGCGCTCGGCGTGACCTTCTGCTGGCGACACGGCACCCCAGTGCCACCTTCGGAGTGCTCCTTGCCTTGCCTTTTCATTGCCAACCACAGGATTCAGGGGCGATGATGACCACCGTCTACAGCGCGGCCGTCGCAGGCTGAAGATCCCTCGCGCCGCTAACCTCTTGAGGACCCAACACGATGCCCAACAGACATCATGATGCGCGATGGCAGGCGGTCTCCGTCCTGCTGCTCTCGGCCTCGCTGATCGGCCTGGCGGGCTGCGGCGCCGGGGGCTTCTCCCAGGACGCGCTGGACGAGAGCCCGGGGGCCGAGTCCTTCCTGAACCGTATCCAGACCAATTGCGGCAAGCTGTCCGTGGGCAACCAGCCCATCGGGTGGCTCTTAAGCGCCAGCAGCAACGACACCACTTTCGTGGACGCGACCAGTAAGCTCCAGTCGGGGCAGTTCTCGCAGTCAGACTATGCGAGCTACATCAACTCCTTCTACCCCACCGGCGCCAATCAGCCGGCGCTCGACTGCATCTTCAATCAACTGTAAACCAAAAAATTAGAGGTCCGTGCGCTCGCAACGGACCTCAATCGGGATCCGGCGCCACCACTCCCATCGCCGGGCCGTCATTCCGCCGGTCGATCGGGCGGGCTGTCGGCAGGGCCTTGCGCTGCCGTCACCAGGACGACCGCCGCTGGTTCGTCAGACCGCAGGGGCCGGTGCATTCCCCTCCGTCCCTGCCGGAGCGGCCGGCTCGCCATGGAACTTCTCCCTCAGCCACTGGAAGACCACATAGAGCATGGGGATCAGGAAGATGGCCAGAGTGGAGGCGGCCAGCATGCCGCCGAACACCGCGGTGCCCACGGCGCGCTGACTGGCCTCGCCCGCCCCGCTCGCGATCACCAGGGGGATCAGCCCGAGGATGAAGGCGAAGCTGGTCATGAGCACGGCCCGGATACGCAGGCGCCCGGCGTTGATGGCGGCCTGCTGGATGGATTGGCCCGCGCGGCGCTCCGCCATGGCGAACTCGACGATCAGGATGGCGTTCTTGCTCGCAAGCCCGATCAGCACCACCAGACCGACCTGCGCATAGAGGTCATTGGGCAGCCCGGTGATCAGCAGGGCCATCATGGCCCCCACCACGCCGACCGTGACCGACAGCAGCACCGCGATGGGCATGGTCCAGGACTCGTAGAGGGCCACCAGGAACAGATACGCGAAGAGCACGGCGAGTCCCAGCACGATGGGGGTCTTGCCGCCGGCCTCCTTCTCCTGCAGCGCGGTTCCGCTCCACTCAAAGCCGTAGCCGTTGGGCAGGGTCGTGGCGCTCAGCTCCTCCATGGCCGTCAGGGCCTGGCCGGACGACTTACCGGGGGCCGGCTCGCCCTGGATGGTGGTGCTGCGGTAGTTGTTGTAACGCTGGATGAGCTGGGGGCCGAGGATGAGCTTGGGCTCCATGAAGGCGCGGATGGGTACCATGTCGCCCTCGCCGTTGCGCACGTGGACCCGGTAGACGTCGTCGAAGCGCGCCCGGTCCTGTTCCTCACCCTGTACCTGGACCTGCCATACCCGGCCGAACTTATTGAAGTCGTTGACGTAATACCCGCCAAGGGTGGCCTGCAAGGCGGTGAAGACGTCGTCGATCTGGATACCGAGGGTCTGGGCCTTCTCGCGGTCTATGTCCAGATACACCTGGGGATTGTCGGTGGCCCAGGTGGAGAAGATGCGCGCGAGGTCCGGATCCTGGTTGGCGGCCAAGACCAGGGCGCGCATGACCGCCGCTAGTTCGTCGGGGGTGCGACCCTGGAGGTCTTCGAGCTGATACTCGAAGCCGCTGCCGGTACCCAGGCCCATGATGGGCGGCAGATTGAAGGGCATCACCCGGGCCGCCGGGATGGCGGCGGTCTGGGCGGCCACCCGGGCGATCACCGCCTGGACCTTGAGCTCGGGGTCCGCACGCTCCTCGAAGGGCTTCAGGCGTCCGATCAGAAGGGCGGCGTTGGACTCGACGGCACCGTCCAAAAGGCTGTAGCCAGGGGCGGTCAGCACGTATTGGACCGCCGGGTCCTGCATGACGATCTCTTCGACCTGCTTCACCACCTCCAGGGTGCGGCTCACTGAGGCGCCCTGGGGCAGCTGGATCTCCGCCATGAAGGCGCCTTGGTCCTCCTCCGGCAGGAAGCCCGTGGGGGTCACCTTGAACAGCCAGCCGGAGCCGGCGATGGCGAAACCTATCAACACCAGCGCCAGCACGGAGATCCGCACCAGGCGAGCGACCACCGCCGCATAGCCGTCGCGGATGCCGTCGATGCCACGCGACAACAGCCCCATGAGCCCGCTCTTGTGGCCGCCGGGCTTGAGCAGGATGGCGCACAGGGCGGGAGACAGGGTGAGGGCGTTGATGGCGGAGATGAGCATGGAGAAGGCCACCACCGCGGCGAACTGCTGGAACAGCTGGCCGGTGATGCCGGGTATGAAGGCCACCGGCAGGAACACCGACAAGAGCACCAGGGTTATGGCGAGGATGGGCCCGGTGATCTGGGTCATGGCCTTCTTGGCCGCCTCGCGGGGGGAAAGCCCCTCCTCCTCCATCAGGTGCTCCACCGCCTCCACCACCACGATGGCGTCGTCCACCACGATGCCGATGGCGAGCACCACGGCGAGCAGGGAGATGGTATTGGCGGAGAAGCCGATGGAGAGCAGGAAGGCGAAGGTGCCCACCAGGGCCACGGGCACCGCGACCAAGGGGATCAGGGTGGCGCGCCAGCTGCCCAGGAACACGAACACCACCAGGATGACGAGGGCGAAGGCCTCGAACAGGGTGTGGATGACCTTCTCGATACTGGCGTTGACGAAGTCCGTGGTGTCGTACATCACCAGGTAGTCGAGGTCGTCGGGGAATCGCTCCTTGAGGGTCTCCATGGCCTCCTTGATCCCAGCCGCTACCGCCACGGCGTTGGCCCCGGGGGCCAGATAGATGCCAATGCCGGCGGCCGGGCCACCGTCGAGGCGGGCGACGGCGTCGGTGGACTTGGCGGCCAGCTCTACCCGCCCGAGGTCGCGCACGCGCACGGTGGAGCCGTCCGGGTTGGCACGGACCACGATCTCCTCGAATTCCCCGACCTCCGTTAGACGGCCCTTGGTCTGCAGGGTGATCTGGAACTGCTCATCCTCTGACATTGGCTGGGCGCCGATGCGACCCACCGCCGCCTGGACGTTCTGGCCCTGGATCGCGGCGATCACATCGCCCGGGGAGACGCTGAGCGCGGTCAGCCGGTCGGAGTCCAGCCAGATGCGCATGCTGTAGTCGAGGGGGCCGAACAGGGCCGCCTTGCCCACGCCGTTCACCCGGGCCAGGGTGTCGATGATATTGATGGTGGCGTAGTTGCTGAGGAAGAGCGCGTCGTAGGAGCCTTTGGGCGAGATCAGGCTGACCACCTGAAGCAGCGCGCTGGACTGTTTCTGGACGGTCACCCCGGCGCGCTGAGCCTCCTGGGGGAGCTGGGCAATGGCCTGGTTGACCCGGGTCTGGACGTTGACGGTGTTGAGATCAGGGTCGGTGCCCAGGGCGAAGGAGATGTTGAGGGAGTAGCTCCCGTCGTTGGCGCTACTCGACTTCATGTAGAGCATGTTATCGACGCCGTTAACCTTGGACTCGATGGGCTGGGCCACCGTCGCCTCCACCACCGAGGCCGAGGCGCCGGGATAGGCGGTGGTCACCGAGACCTGGGGCGGGACGATATCCGGGAACTGGGCCACCGGGATCTGGGTGATGGCGATCAGACCCGCCAGGGTCACCACCACCGAGATGACGATGGAGAGCCTGGGGCGGTCGATGAAGACGTCGGAGATCATTTGGACTCACCCCCGCTGGAGCCCGGCTGCGCCGCGTCCTCGGCGTCTGGTTCAGACGCCACGTCGATGCCTTGGGCGGACTCGACGGACTGGGGCGGGGATGCGGTCACGGGCTGACCAGGGCGCACCTTTTGGACACCCTGGGTGATCACCAGGTCGCCCTCCGCGAGCCCCTCGGTTACCGCCACCTTGGCGCCTTGCTGGGCGCCGGTCTGAATGCGGCGAATCTGGGCCTTGCCCTCCGCGTCCACGATCAGCACGAAGACCCCTTGCTGATCCACTTGCATTGCGGACTGGGGGATGACGATGGCCGACTCGTGCTCCCCGGCCTGAGCGACCACGCCAACGAACTGACCGTCCACCAGGATGCCCTCGGGGTTGGCCAACTCGGCGCGCAGGGTCACCGAGTCGGTGCCCTGGTCGGTGGTCACATCGATGAAGTTGATATGACCGGTGTGATCGTAGAGGCTGCCGTCAGGCAGGCGTGCGCTCACCACGACGCTCTTGGGGTCACCGCCCTTCGCCTTGATGTCCCGCCGTGCCTCCAGGACCTCCCGCTGGGTGAGCGGGAACTGCACATAGATCGGATCCGCGCTGACCAGGGTCGCCAGGGGTCCGGATTCCGGGCCCACCAGGTTGCCCACCGTGTATTTGGCGAGGCCTACACGTCCAGCCACCGGGGCCTTGATCTGGGTGTATCCGAGGTCCAGCTCGGCCGCGGCCAGGGCCGCCTTGGCCTGCTCGATGCTCGCCTTGGCGACGGATTGGGCGGCCCGCAGTTTGTCCACCTCCGCCGCCGAGATGTTCTTGCTCTTGAGGAGCTCCTCGCCGCGCTTCAACTGGGCGATTGCGTTCTGCTCCTCGGCCACGGCCTTGGCCACGTCCGCCTTACGCTGCTCGACGATCGCCTGGTATTGATCCGGCTCGATCAGGAACAGCACCTCGTCGGCCTGTGCCTGCTGGCCCTCGGTGAAGCGCCGCTCCTTGAGGAAGCCCGGCACCCGGGCCCGCAGCTCCACCCGGTTTACCGCCACCACCCGGCCGACGAAAGCGGCCTGCTCGTTGATGGGCTCGCTCTTGGCCGGGACCGCGATGACCGAGGGCGGCGGCGCGGCCGCTGGGGCTTTGGGGGCCTCCGCCCCGCAGCCCCCGAGCTGGGTCAGGACGGCCGCAAGAACCATAATCGGCGCCACAGCGGCAAGACCACATCGGGATGGGCCTTGGTCCGGGCGTAGGCTCAGCCGTTGGGTGCTCAATGGATCATGCATAACGGGTCTCCGTGAATGGTGGGGTCTTGCCCTTTCCGGGCACTCGATCACCGCCTACCATGGCGATCACCGCGAGGATGCAGGGCGCCTCAAGATCAATCGCCCCAGGGTGAGTAACACCCGCTGGTGGACGAAGCGCATGAGGCTCGGCCGGTCGGCCTCGTTCGCCCGCATGCAGAGGGCGACGATGCCGCTCAGGCCGGCACAGGCCGAATCGGCGCCGGGAGCGCCCCTCGGCTGGCGCCGGCGACTAGATTGCTTGAAGGGCCGAAATCTTTGCAGATGAGTCAAGTTGTTGCAGCGCAGCAAGATCACGGCTCGTCGGTCTGAGGCGAAGCCTAGCTAGGAGTTCTGCTCGTTCTCCAGCGCCTTCTTCGTGATCGCCTGGTACAACGCGATGGCGCGTGTATAGATGTCTTGTAGGTCCGGCCGCTCGTCGACGAGGCGCTTGATGTCGTTCGTGTCCGCCAGCACGGCGTTGAGGTGGTCGAGATCGGAATCGTCGAGTTGCTCGCCGCGATCGACCTTTGCCTTGATGTCGAGGGCCCGCGGGAGCCTGAACTTCTCGAACCTTTCCAGCAGCGCGACAACGACTCCTTGGTCGTGGGAGATTTCGGTCATGGTCTACTCCGGAGAGATGGGAAGGATGGCGGGAGGCGCCCCGGCACGGGGGCCCGATTCACTGTGATCTCGCGCGCGCCGCCCGCCCAGGTTGTCGCGTGCGCCGGTCACTTACGATACCGCAGCCCACCAGAGATCGGAAGGGACCGCCTCTTGGGTACAAGCCGCGGTCCCCAAGCGGACGCGGGGTGCGAACAGCCCTGTAGCGCCATTGACACCAAGCGGACGGGTGACCCGTCTGCGCACCCCTAGCGGTGACGAGCTGGGTCTCCTCAATGCACTCGGTCGCGGCGGGCGGACCGGTGCCTACCGCCGCTGTGCTTGGCGCCGCGCTCGATGGTGCAGGCACCGCGAGGGTTCCCCGCCCACCTGGGCGAGTGGGAGTACTCTGCATGCGCTTGGCACCAGCTGGATTGGTACTTGCAGTTTCGACCATTTCCGATAGACGAGTTAAGTCGCAACGATTCAGCGTTATCCGAAGGCAACCGGCGTCCGGGGGGTTGTCCTGATCGTCGGGGTCGCTCTGGCGCTTGGCCTCGCGGGTGGAACGGTTAGGGCCGGGGATGGCGTGGACCCTGGGGCAGACCGAATCCTGCACGCCATGTCGAGCTATCTGGGGGGCTTGGCCGCCTTCAGCGTGCAGGGAGATGTCGATGACGAGGTGATCGATCTCGCCAGTCAGAAGCTGCAACTGAGCAGCTCGCCAAACCTCGTGGTGGAGCGTCCCAACCGCTTTTATGCCCAGCGCCAGGGGCCCTTGGCCGACGTCGAGGCCATCTTCGACGGCCAGACCCTGACCCTGCCTGGTAAGGAGCATCAGGTCTACGCGCAGCTTGAGACCCCCGGAACCATCGATCGGGCGATCACCCAACTGCGTGCCGAGACAGGTCTCGACGCACCGGGGCGGGATCTCTTCTACGCCGATCCCTATCCTGGCCTGATGACCGATGTCATCCGCGGCGCCTATATCGGGACGGCCTACGTCAACGGGACCGAGTGCCATCATCTCGCCTTCCGGGCGGCCAAGGTGGACTGGCAGATCTGGATTCAGACCGGTGATCGGCCGCTGCCGATGAAGTATGTCATCACCAGTAAGTGGGTGACCGGCGCGCCGGAATATGCCGTGCGATTTCGTGACTGGAACACCGAACCCAAGATCGAGGCCGCCCGGTTCACCTTCGTTCCACCGCAGGGGGCGAAACGACTGGAGAACATCGTGGTCGACCAACTGGGCACGCTAATGTTCGAGGAGAAGCCGTGGTGGCCAAAAGACAATCCCTTCGTTCCGTCGGTTTGGGGGTCGGCCTGATGGCGGCCGCATTAGTAGTCGACGGCTGGCTCCCTTTCGATTTTGTGATCCAGGACGCACAGGCGGTCGTGGGGCGGCCCCTGACGCCGGGGAGCGTCGCCGGCGTCGCCCGCCGCACCACGCGGCGGACCATCCGCCGCTCGGCGATCTATGAAGCCACGCTGCCGGCGGGCTGCAGGACCGTCGTCGTCGAGGGGACCTCCCTCCACTCCTGCGGAGGCACCTACTATCAGCCCTACAACGGGAGATGCGTAGTCGTGTACGTGGATTGATCGGGCTGCCCTCCCGACTGACCAGGTTCTGCGCTTCTGGGCAGACTGTTTATTCTGATCGCTAACCCAGGAACGTCCGCGACGACCCGAAACACTGGAGACCGCCATGCAGGCCAAGATGCAGATTGACCCCGCGGACCTGTCGGTCAACGGGAGCCTGGACAACGCGATCCAACTCCTGGTCGATGAGCTCAAAGCCGTTCGCGCGGACGCCCAACGCCAAAGGGGGCGCATGCGGGTGATGGTGGTTTCACTGGTGCTCCTGCTGGGTGCCGCGGGTTGGTCGTGGCTTCCCAGGTTCTCTGTGGCGGAGGGCTTCGGGGCGGGGCCGCAACAGCCGAATCCCATGAGCCCCGAAGACCGGGCGGCCAGGCGAGCGGAGCTATTGGTCATGTTGCCGGCGGACAAGCAGCGCCTGCTGGAGAAATTCGACCGGGAGGCGGATTGGGTGAGCGGTTACATGCAGACCTGGGACCAGGGAAAGGCCGGTGCCGTGGTGGCGATGATGCTCTTTCGGATGGCCCAGAGCATGGACACCATGCCCTCCATGGAGCAGCAGATGCGCACCATGAGTGGCCAGATGGGGGCCCTGCCGGCGATCGTCGCCGAGCTCAATCAGATCAACGCCAAAATGCACGTCATCACCGCCACGATGGACTCGACCATGGGCCGTGCCGGACGCATGATGCCGTGGATGCCGTTCTCGCCTTGACCGCTGACCGTGCGTTGCCGTGGGCATCCGCGCTGCCCGTCGCCGCGCAATCGAAGATGATGTCGCGCCGCATACGGTGATCCGAGTCGACGAGGCTTCACGTGAAGACGACCGCCAGTGACCACGAGCGCATGAGGTTTGGAGCGCCCCACTTCGCGTCTACGGTCGGCGGTGAAAGCGATCCAGCAGTGGCAAGCAGGCGCCGCTCATCTAGACCATGCCCGGTGAGTCGGGCCACTGAGGCCAGCGGCACGGGCGGGAGGTGACCATTGAAACTGTTCCAGTCCATTTTCGGCGGCGTTGAGACCCGCGGGAGCTATCCGGAATCGCTCATCGAGGCGGCCATCGAACGTACCGTGGACGGCACCGACTCGCGGCTGCGGCTTCTACCGGGGTACCGCAAGCGGCTGCGCAAGCCCGTCATCCAGGCGATCGATCAAGTGGTCGCGTTGGTGGACGGCATCCCCGCGCCACTGCCCGCAGGTCGCAACGACCACGGCGCCGAACCCCGCCTTGCCGCTTTGTTCGCCTCTGCTGCGACGATGCTGGACACCTTTGGCCGGGATGACGCGCTGGCGAATTTTCTGTCCAGTCCGGATGGGGCGAGTACCCCGCGCGTCACGGCCCTGCTGCTGGCGGAGCGGGTGGAGCGGAATATCCTGGGCATGGATCTGGTGGGCGACCAGGTGAGGGGCGACGTGCAGCAAGTCGCGGTCAGCTTCACCGCGCACCGTCTGCTCGATCCCACGGGCAGCGAGGAGGAGACCCGTCGCCAGCTCAAGCGCCGTGCCTTCGACCATCTGCTTAGCCTGGCGCTGGCGCGGATCGCCGAGGCACGCGTGGAGCGCGCAGATCTCACGCGCCAGCGCGATCTGCTGCGACGCAAGCTGACGGCGCTCGAGCGCGGAGGTTGGGGCTTCGATGCGCCGGAGGCCGATCGCCCCGATCCCGCCGCCCTGACGACTGAGCTGGACGCCGTCACGGCCCAACTGGATACCTTAGGCGCCGATGAGGGCGTGCTGCGGGCGCATCTGGAAATCGTCGCCGAGCTGCTTGGCGAGGCCGGGCGCCAGCTCTGGGCGGAAGAGATCACCCTCTACCTGGATCCGATGAACATCCAGCGCGATGCACAGAATCCATCGGCTCGCCGGATCGTCTTGCAGGAGCTGCGCAATGCCCGCGACGGCCGCGTCATCATGCTCCCAATCTCAATCGCGCCGGCGGAGCTGCCGCCGCGCGAGGATCTTGTAACGGCGGCGCAGCGCTATCTGTACTGACATCTGACCGACGAGGCTGCCGCCCCCACCGGCTGCGTATTCTGACGAAAAGTGCCACCCAAGGTGCTTCGAAAGACGCCAACTAAAATGATTGCCGGTGCCCGGCGTGGCTCAACGGAAACCACGTTGAAAGCTCGGGGTTCCAGTCGTCTTCTTCACCGGACGCCCAGCCAGGCCGCGTCACCGTCTGTATCCCGCTGGAAGCGGTCGCTGCCATTACGACGCCTGGTTAATTCTACTTTGTCACTTTTAGCACACTGATAACACACGAGAAAATGGTAGAATAGCGCTCTCGTGAGTCAACCGGAAACAATGGAAAACGACCCCTATGGCAGCCCGAACAATCATTTGAAAATACTAATGACAACATTAAAGGAATTGATGGGGTCGCAGATCGATTTCTTCGCTTCCATCGGCGCTACCTGCCTCATTTTCAGGGCAAGACCCGCTCGGTATTCAGCACCGCCGGAGACTACCTCAAGGGTCTGATGCAAGCGACACGCAAGAACATGCAGCGGATGGAAGAGGCGGTCGTTGAGGCGGACGACCAGCAGTTGCAGCACATGCTCACTGACTCGCCTTGGGATGAGCGGGCCGTGCTGGACCAGGTGGCGCTGGATGCCAACCGACACCTCGGCGCAACAGCGGACAGCTGCTTGCTGATCGACGAGTCGAGCTTCGCCAAGAAGGGGATGCGCTCGGTGGGCGTGGCGCGGCAATGGAGCGGGCGCCAAGGCAAGGTCGACAACTGCCAAGTGGGCGTGTTCGCGGCCCTGGGGCGTGGGCATCGGGCGGCCTTGACCGATGTGCGGTTGTATCTGCCCAAGGAGTGGGTCGCCGATCCCAAGCGCTGCACGCTGGCCGGTGTGCCCGAGGCGCAACGGCAACTGCGCACGAAGTCACAACTGGCGTTGGAGATCGTGCGCCATCAACGGGAGCTGGGGGTGTGCTTCGCCTGGGTCGGGGCCGATGGCGGCTACGGCAAGGAGCCCGAATTCCTGCGCGCGCTGCAGGCGATGGGCGAGGTCTTTGTGGCCGATGTGCACAAGGACCAGCGCATCTACCTGGAGGATCCGCAGCCACAGGTTGCGCCGGCACCGGCCGGAAAAAAACGGGGCCGTCCGCGCAGCCGCCTGGAGGCGCAAAGCACGCCTCAGCGCGTCGATGAGTGGGTGACGGGCTTGCCGCAGGACGCCTGGCAGCGCATCAGCCTGCGTGACAGCACCTGCGGGCGATTGGACGTCGAGGTGATCCATCAACGTGTGTGGCTCTGGGACGGCAAAGAGGCCCAGGCGCCGCATTGGCACTTGATCGTGCGCCGCGAGATCGACTCGCCGCAGACCATCAAGTACACCTTGAGCAACGCCGATCCCGCGCTCGACGCCCAACGCCTGGCGCAGATGCAGGCGCAACGCTTCTGGATCGAGCGCGCCTTCCAGGAGGCCAAGAGCCACTGCGGCATGGCCGACTATCAAGTGCGCAAGTGGCGCGCCTGGCATCATCACATGGCCCTGGTGGCCATGAGCTTGTTGTTCATGCTCGAAGAGCGCATCGCCCAGAAGGACGACTACCCGCTCCTGAGCTGCTCGGACATCGAGATGCTGCTCAAGACGTTTCTCCCGCGCCGCGATCTCGAGCGCGATGAGGTCATCCGCCAAATGGAGAAACGACACCGTCAGCGCCGCGCGGCAACCGCCGCTGCCTACGCAAAACAGGGTGTCTCAGCCCCCTTCGGTTGAGGACGCCGCTAATCTGACAAAGTAGAACTAAGCCGAAGGATTCTCGGAAAGCGCGGCGAAGCACCCGGTCGCTGACCTCGAGCTGCGCGCACAAATACAGGGCGGTCAACGGTTGCTCCAACCGCTCCTGCATCAAATCCACGGCCCGTTTGACCAACCGCGAGCGGCTGGCCCAATGACGAGGCGTCGACTCCTCGGACGCCGGATTGGACAACACGTCGATCAACCGTCGGAGGCATTCGCTTTCCAACGCGTAGCCGCGGGGGGAGCCAAGAAAACGCGGTTCCCGCATCGACGATGCCAGGAGCACGGCCAAGGCCTCCTCGAAACGTCCCATGGCCGCTGGGGAGGGTCGAGTTGCCGACCATGAAGAGATGGCTCCGTCGGCCTCACTACCGGACAGGATACGGGCGGCGTGCCGGATGTTGGCCAGCGGCACGAGCAGTGAGCGGATGGCGAAATCGCGAGGTGTTTGGTTGTTGTACTCCACCTCGGGGCCTTTGATGATCAACTGTCCCCGCGACAGCGTTCTTCCCTGCCAGCGGGTCTCCTCGTTGCGAGCCGTTATCGGGATGAAGGTCGCGTAGGAGGTGCTGTCCATGCCGCGCGTGAGAAGGGCCTGACTGGCTTCCGCCTGGAACACCCGTGCGAGCTGCCCGTCCGCGACAAGGATCCTGCCCTGGAATTTTCCGCGGGACATCTGACGGAAGTCGCCATCCCATTGCCCGAACACCGCGTAGAAATCTTCGAAATCGTTCAACTGGCGCGAGAACGCGTGTTGCTGGGGAGCCGGTCGCGAGGTGCCGAGTGGTTGTGGAGCGGGCAAGGTTGAAACCCCCGAGGTGGCCGAAAGCGGATATTTCCCGGTCCGTTTCTACCAAATATCCGATGAGTCGGCTATGGTTTTGCGCCACTTTGGTTAAGCCCCACAGGAAGCGTTGTCGTGCGAGTCCTACTCCTTGCTCTGCTCACGGTTCAGGCGCTGCTCGGCGGTTCAGCGACATCTGCCATGGCCGCAGACACCGCGGAGCGGCCGAACATACTGCTGATCGTCGGTGACGACATCGGCTTCGGCGACCTCGGCATCAGCGGGTCCGTGACCAATACGCCGACGCTCGAGCGCTTAGCGAAGCACGGCCTGACCTTCACCCGCTTTCATGCCTCTCCGGTCTGCTCGGTGACCCGAGCCATGCTGCTGACCGGCAACGACCCCATCGACATCGGGCTGGCCGCCTTCGACTATGCCGTCTACCCGCCCGCCAAGGGCAAACCAGGCTATGAGGCCTATCTGACGCGCACGACCGCCACCATCGCGGAGCTGCTGCGGGATGTCGGCTACCGCACCTACATGGTCGGCAAGTGGCACCTCGGCGGAACCAGCCATGGCGGAGACGGGCCCCGCGAATGGGGCTTCGATCGAAGCTACGGGATCTACACCGGCGGTTCCAACCACTGGAACCAGGGTGTTTTCCACGTCGACATGAGCGACCCCGAGGTTGCCGCACAGGTCAAGGCCGGAAAGATACCCAAGGAGCCGTTCTACGAGGACGGCAAGGAAGTCGAGCGTGCCATCGGCATCTACTCCGATGACCTCTTCACGGCCAAGATGCTGCAGTACCTCGAACAAGGCCGCGACAGCGGGAAACCCTTCTTCGCCTATCTGGCCTACACCACTCCCCACGCTCCGCTGCAGGCCCCGGACTATCTGGTCGACCGCTACTTCGAGCACTACCTCGAGGTCGGTTTCGAAGGGCTTAAGCGCGCTCGGTTCGAGTCCCAGAAGGCGCACGGCATCATTCCCAACGACGCGCCCTTCCCTGCGGATACCGATAATCGCTTACTGCGTTCCTGGTCCGATCTCAGCGACGAGGAGAAGCGCCGTCAGGCGCGCATGATGGCGACCTACTCGGCGATGATGGAGTCGCAGGACCAGCACATCGGCAAGCTGCTCAACTACCTGCGCGAGACCGGGCAGCACGAGAATACCCTGGTCATCTACATGTCAGACAACGGACCGGAGGGCACGGACGTTCGCGGTGAGCTCAGCAATGCGCAGGCGACCAAGTGGCTGACCGAGAATTTCAGCCAGGCATTCGAGGACATCGGCCGGGGCAACGCCTTCGGCTTCATCGGCACCGATTGGGCCAATGCCTCCACCGGCGGCCTCCAGTGGTGGAAGTGGTTCATCGGCGAGGGTGGTGTCCGCGTGCCACTGATCATCGTACCGCCCCAGAACAAGGCCTTCGCCAAGGCAGGGCAAAGGACCGACGAGCTGGCCAGCGTGAAGGACGTGCCGATGACGATCCTGGACTATGCCGGGGTCGAGCATCCACGGACCGCCTACAAAGGCCGCGGAATCACAGCGCCGTCGGGTGTCTCCATGCGCGATTTCCTTGAAGGGGACACGGAGCGTCCGCGCTCCGAGGACCAGTGGTTCGTGTTCGAGCTCTTCGGCAACAGCTACATCGTCGCCGGTGACTACAAGGCGATTCGCGTCCGCACCGGCATGTACGGTGACGGCGAATGGCATCTCTACGACATCAGGCGAGATCCGGGGGAAACGACTCCCCTCGACAGCGAGCAGCCCCAGCGACTCGAACGGATGGTCGCGCTCTACGAGCAATACGCCAGGGACAAGGGACTGGTCCCCGTGGCCTCCGACTGGAGCCCCTGGCACGGCTTCCGGGACAAGACACCCAGTCACTGACATCCACCTTCCACGGACGCATTTCCCAAATGAGCGAGACCAAAGATCCCATCAGCCTCTACGGCAAGCTAAACGCAGGCGTGCTGTTGGCCATCACGCCCGAGTACAAGACCATCGGTGCCGCCCAGCGGGCATCGGGTCGGGGGGCCAAGCCTACGTCCGCCTCGGCCGGATTTAGCATGCAGCCCGCGTACCGCACAGTGGGCGGCGTCAAGGTGCGCCTGGCCGAGGGCGGCAAGCAGGACGGACCGACAGTGCTGCTCCTCAGCCCGCTCCCCCAGAGCATCCTCGCCTTCGATCCGATCTGGACACCTCTCAGCGAGCAATGCCGGCTGGTGGCGCTGGACCTGCCTGGCTTCGGGCGCAGCGAGGGCGGCCTGGAGTTCATGACCTTCGAGGCCCAGGGGCGCTTTTTGGCGAACTTCGTCAACGAGCTCGGTCTGGAGCAGGTGCACATCGTCGGGCCGGACGTCGGCATGTCGGCGGCACTCCACTACGTGATCCACAGCCAACATCGGGCCGCCAGCCTCCTGATCGGTGACGGCCCCGGCATCTCGCCGTCGCACAATGGCAGCGTTATCGACAAGATGGTTCAGTCCGGTTTCTGGCGGATGGTGTTTCAGATCGCCGGGGCCGGTGCCTTCGTGGAGGCCGGCAACCGGCTCTGCTACGTCAACTATGTGCCCAAGCCCGAGGAGGTTGCCGACTATGTCGCCAGCTATGACGGCCGCATCGAACCGGTGACCCAGTGGTTTGCCAAGTACCCGGATAGTCTGGCGACGGTGGACCCTCACCTGGCGGAGATCGACCTGCCCGTCAAGATCTTCTGGGGCGAGCTCGATCAGCTGCTCTTCGTCGACAACGGCCAGCGCCTGCACGAGCGCATGAAACGTAGCGAGCTGACCGTTTTTCCGGACTGCGGCCACTTCTCCTATCAGGATAAGGCCGACGAGTTTGCCAAGATGCTTCTGGACTGGGTCGGTGGCGGATACCGCGCCGTGTAAACGAGGCGAGCCGTGGTTGGCTTTTTGCGGTCGAGCGTCGAGGAGGCGTCTCTTGCGGGTCCCGAAGCTCGGGTGACACGCGTCTGGATTTCGTAGCCTCTGAGGGGCTCGGCGAGCTGTTCTTGTTTCGGATCACTCGAGCGGCGGGCCTCGGTCAGGCCAGCCGTTCCGGATTCGCGCGTCCTCGTGATTCTCACGCTGTACCCAGTCGCCGCCGGCGAGACGATTTGACGCCCGAGGTAAGTCAACTGAAGACAACCCAAGACAGGAGCAGACCCATGTCGAGTCACGATAAGTCCATCAGCCCCCTGCGCCAGCGCATGATCGAGGATATGACGCTGCGCAAATGACCACGCCTTCGTGCGGGTGCAAACCCGCGTCCCGTGGCGACGCCGTAACAGGCGTCCGGTCCACCCGTCCGTGGGCGCATCGCCGGCGGTCGTCAAGATGGTCAGTCGTACGTGTACTCAGGCAGCCTTGCGCCACAGTCCTTGCAGAACCTGGCATCCGGCTCATGCCCCTCGCTCAGGCACTCGTGGCAGGTGCGGGTGGTCGGTCGGCGGAAGAAAGCGCTGCGCGGTCATCTCGGCGGTGACGATGCCGGTGGGAACGGCCAGGATGCCCCAGCCGATCAGCATCATCGCGGAGGCGATGAGCTTACCCAGGTCCGTGTGGGGAGTGACGTCCCCGTAGCCAACCGTGGTCATGGTGACGATGGCCCAGTACACCGAGGTCGGGATGCTCGTATAGCCGTTCTCCGGACCCTCGACCACGTACATGAGCGTCCCGAGCAGGAGCACTGCCATCAGAACCACGGAGAGAAAGATCAGAATCTTGCGCGCGCTGCCGCGAAGTGCCTGCCCCAGAGCACGGTACTCGGCAACGTACGCACTAAGCTTGAATATCCGGAAGATTCGCAGCAACCGCAGGACGCGTATTCCCTGGAATGCCACCGCATGCGGAACCAGAAGGGCCAGGTAGCTGGGCAGGAACGCGAGCAGGTCCACGATGCCGAAGAAGCTTCCCGCATAGCGACTCGGATGGCGGACGCACCAAAGCCGCGCGGCGTATTCCACCGAGAACAGCAGGGTGAAGCCCCACTCCAGCACCTGGAACAGATCGCGGTAGCGACTCGAGATGCTGTCGACGCTGTCCATGATCACCACCGCCACACTGACCAGGATGGCGGCGAGCAAGGCCACGTCGAACGCCCGTCCGGCGCGCGTGTCGGCCTCGAAGATGATGGTGTAGAGCGTGAGGCGGAGCCCCGATTCGGGCTTGCCGTACTGCCTCTCTGGGGCATGCTCGGTCGCGCCGGGGCGGCTGACGGGGGCCATTGGTTTTCTCTTGCGCGACCGATGGGTGAACGAATCGTTCTTCCGGGTATTCTACCTGTCCCGCACTGACTCGGACGCACCTCAGGCGACAGCCACTGACACCCTTGGCTGACGCCTTCTGTCCAAACTTGAGGAGATCCACTTGCCCCAGCAGAGAGAGTTCGTGGCCAATGCCCTTGAGGCCACCGTCCGCATCGGCATCCTGTTGTTGCTGGTGGCCTGGTGCTTCAGCATCGTCCAGCCATTCGTCATCCCCATCGTGTGGGGGGGGATCATTGCGGTGGCGGAGTACCCCGGCTATCTCAAGCTGCGTGCCTGGCTCGGCGGACGCGGTACAACCGCGGCCACCCTGATGGCGGTGCTCGGTCTCCTGGTGCTACTGGTCCCGGCGGTGATGCTGGGCGGCACTGTGTTGGACGGCGCCCAGGGCCTCGCCAAGGGCCTGCAGGAAGGCACCCTGGTGCCGCCGCCGCCCGCGTCGGTGAAGGGCTGGCCCCTGGTGGGCGAGAGCCTCAGCGCCTTCTGGGCCCAGGCGTCTCAGAATCTGGCCGAGACCGCGGCCAAGATCGCCCCCCAACTCAAGGCCGCGGGGGGATGGCTGCTGTCCACTGCCGCGGGGGCCGGATTCGGCGTTCTGCAGTTCATCATCGCCATCATCGTTGCCGGAGTGCTGCTGGCCCATTCGGAGTCCGCCGGGAAATTTGCCCGGGCCGTCGCCGTGCGGCTGGCGGGTGAGAAAGGCGAAGAGTTCGCCAAGCTCACAGAGGCCACCGTGCGCAGCGTCACCAAGGGCATCCTCGGGGTGGCCCTGATCCAGGCCATTCTGGCGGGTATCGGCTTTATGGTCATGGGGATCCCCGGCGCCGGGCTCTGGGCGCTGCTGTGCTTGCTGCTCAGCACGGTGCAGATCGGCATCGTGCCGATCACCCTGCCGATCTTGATCTACGTCTTCTCCACGGCGGACACGGTGCCGGCGGTGCTTTTCCTCATCTGGAGCATCATCGTGGGCAGCCTGGACAACGTGCTGAAGCCGATCATGCTCGGTCGGGGCGTGGACGTGCCCATGGCGGTGATCTTCGTGGGTGCCATCGGGGGCTTCATCACCTCCGGCATCATCGGGCTGTTCGTGGGCGCGGTGGTCCTGGTGCTCGGCTACAAGCTGCTCCTGGCCTGGGTGTATGAGCGGCCCGATGGGCCCGGGCCTGTAACAATAAGTCCCCCCCTGGCGGGTTGAGGAAGCTGCAGACCCAGGCGCCCGAATCCGTAACGGAGCAGTCCAGTTGAGCAGCGCACGGCCAGACGCCCAAAGCAAGCCCCGACCCGATGCCGCAGACCTGTCGCTCGCCGAACGCCTGGCATTCGAGCGTCTGCTCGGCGACCTGTCCGCGCTATTCGCCGATCTTCCCGCCGATCGGGTGATCGACGAGATCGCGCGCGCCCTCGGGCGCCTGGTCGATTTCCTCGGATTCGACCGCTGCACCTTCGGTGAATTCGTGAACGAGGATGGGGCGTTCGAGGTCCTGTGCTCGGTCGCCCGCAGCGGCATCGAGACCACGCCGCGCGGCCGTGGTCTGTCGCTGCCCTGGTACCTTCGTGAGCTGCAGGCGGGGCGGATCGTCGTGCTTGCGGATATCCCCGCCGATTTCCCCGCCGAGGCCGCGGCGGAGATCGAGTATTGCCGGCGCATCGGTCTGAGGTCGAATCTGGGCATCCCGCTGCGGGTCGCCGGCCGGGTGATCGGCGCCATCGCCTTTACCGCGTTCCATCGCACCCGCGCCTGGCCGGAGGATCTCATCGTCCGGCTCAAGATCGTTGGCGAGGTGTTTGCCCAGGCCCTGGTGCGGAGCCGCCGCGAGTCGGAGCTCGCCGCGGCGCTGGCCGAGATCACCCGGCTGAAGGAGCGTCTCGAGGCGGAGAATACCTATCTACGTCAGGCCGCTCGCATCCGCTCCTTACCGGCGCTCGCCAGCCGTTCGCCGCGCTTCAACCAGGTGCTCGAGGAGATCGCCCAAGTCGCGCCGACGGGCTCCACCGTCTTGCTGCTCGGTGAGACCGGCACCGGCAAGGAGCTGTTGGCCGACGCGATCCACGACCTGAGCGGATGTCGAGACCGCCCCATGGTCAAGGTCAACTGCGCCGCCCTGCCGGCCACGCTGATTGAGGCCGAGCTGTTCGGGCGGGAAAAGGGCGCCTATACCGGGGCGCTGGCACGTCAGATGGGGCGCTTCGAGCTGGCGGACGGCTCGACACTGTTCCTCGACGAGGTCGGCGAGCTCCCGTTGGAGCTGCAGACCAAGCTGCTGCGCGTGCTCCAGGACGGCAGCTTCGAGCGGGTGGGAAGTACTCGCACGATCAAGGTCAAGGTGCGCCTGATCTCGGCCACCAACCGCGATCTCGCCCGCGCCGTCGCCGAGGGCGCGTTTCGGGAGGACCTCTACTATCGGTTGAATGTGTTTCCGGTCGCGGTGCCGCCGCTGCGTGAGCGCCGCGAGGATATCCCGCTGCTCGCCTGGGAGTTCGTCACGGAGCTCAGCGAGTCGATGGGCAAGCCCATCGACCATATCGCCGAGAGCTCCATGGCCGCACTCCTCGCCTATCCCTGGCCGGGTAACGTGCGCGAGCTGCGCAACGTGATCGAGCGCGCCATGATCCTGACGCGGGGCTCGAAGCTGTCCGTCGCCCTCGATCCGGCGCCTAACCCGACTCTGGATACTGCCCTGCCGCCCGCTGCCAGCCTCGAGGCGAGCGAGCGTGCCCACATCCTCCGGGTCCTGGAGCAGACGGCATGGCGAATCCGCGGGTCCGGCGGCGCCGCGGAGCGGCTTGCCGTCAAGCCCACCACCCTCGAATCACGCCTGAAGCGGCTGGGCCTCCGACGACCGGGCTCTGAGACTTCGTAGAAACAACGACATTTCGGAGATCCGCTTCGGAGTCGTTCCCTCTTTCGCTCGGGCGGCTCCGGCAAGCGACGGATCTCACTCGCATCCCCGTCGGGTTCTCTCCCACTGCACCTGTGGCAGGTTTATTGCCGAGCCCTGGGTTCAACGAGAAGGCCAGTGGAGATCCAAGGGAGACCGTGCGTATGAGAAAGATCAAAGACGTTATCGACGAGGCCGAGACCCCGAAAGGCAAGACCAAGACCCGAAGGAGGCTTAAGCGCAGCAAGACCGATGGAGCTCCAACGGAGACAGCACCGGTGACCGAGGCCAAAGACATCGTCGACGAAGCCGAAACCCCGGAAGGCGAGACGAAAACCCGAAAGAAGCTGGAGAACAAGAAGTACCTGCGCAAGCTGGCCGAGCTGCACGTGGAGCTGGTGAAGCTCCAGGAATGGGTCCGCCGCGAGGGGCTCAAGGTCTGCATCGTCTTCGAGGGTCGGGATGGCGCTGGCAAGGGCGGCACCATCAAGGCGATCACCGAGCGGGTGAGCCCCCGGGGCTTCCGGGTGGTGGCCCTGCCGGCGCCGACCGAGCGTGAGCAGTCCCAGATGTACGTCCAACGCTACATGCGCCATTTCCCGGCGGCCGGCGAGGTGGTCATCTTCGACCGCAGTTGGTACAACCGCGCCGGCGTCGAGCGGGTCATGGGATTCTGCACCGAGGAGCAGACTGACCATTTCCTGAAAATGGCACCCTTCGTCGAGCGGGCGATGGTGGACTCCGGGATCGTCCTGCTCAAGTACTGGCTCGAGGTCAGTCCCGAGGAGCAGACCCGCCGGCTCGAAGGACGCATCGAGGACGGGCGCAAGATCTGGAAGCTTTCGCCCATGGACCTGAAATCCTACAGCCGCTGGTACGACTACTCGCGGGCGCGTGACGCCATGTTCGCGGCCACGGACACCGATTTCGCACCCTGGTACGTCGCACCGTCGGACGACAAGAAGCGGGCGCGACTCAACATCATCACCCACCTGCTTGCCAACATTCCGTACAAGAAGCTTCCCCGCGACAAGGTGGAACTGCCGAAGCGGCAGAAGGCCGGCGGCTATCGGGAGCCCGACTATCCATTCAAGGTCATCCCCGAGGCGTATTGAGGAAGCCACGCCAGCAGAACGGCGGACCTGGGGCGCGTAATCGTCACCAGAGGCAACCGACCGCAACCGTCAACGAAATCAGGGGCTCAAACAGTGTATAAGACGACTGACAAAAACCGAACGAGGCGGGTCCTGAGTTTTCTCTTGCTCCCAGTCCTCCTGGGCCTGCTGCCGGTGAGCCACGGGCGCCCAGGTCCTAGAGGAATTGCTGATCCACGCGGCATTGCCGATCCGCGGGGCGTTGCCGACCCACGAGGTATAGCGGACCCACGGGGTATAGCGGACCCGCGAGGTATTGCCGATCCACGCGGCCCACTCGATCCACGTTAGGGGATGTCTCACCCGGTCGCCCTTGCGGGTTGGAGCTCCGAGAGGTGGGAGTCCGCCCGCGAGGCCCTGCCCAGTTTCGATAGATGGGCTTCGCCCGATGGGATCCGCCAAGCGATAGACTTTACGGGACGCCCGAAGGGCACCGCATCTGCTGCGCGCCAGGCGAACGGCGTCCGAATGTCCGAGCGATCCCGCCACCTGGGTCAACCGCCGATGATCGTATTCTCACTGAGCGTCCTGGTGCCGCAGTCGCGCCATACCGACTTCTTGAAGAGCGTTGGCGCCCTGCTCGAGCCGACACGGGTGGTGCCCGGTTGTATCGGTTGCCGGCTCTACACGGACTTTGAAGATCCGGACGCCTTCACGCTGGTGGAGGAGTGGGCGTCGCAGGCGGCGTTGGACCAGCACCTGACGTCCAACGCCTACAAGACGCTCGTGGCGGCCATCGAGCTATCCACGCAGCCGCCGACGATTCGCTTCGACAACGTGGCACAACGCGCTGGGATCGAGGTCATCGAAGCGGCGCGGCGTGCGCAGGGGCTGCTCTAGCGAGCAGAAGGTTCCGAACCGCCGGGGACTGCGTCCGCGCATGCGGCCTGCAGACCGTTGTAACGTTTCGAGGAGTCAGCATGAGCAATACCACACCAACGCAGCGCGGTGCCGAGACGGTCAGCTTGACCGACGAGGAGGGCGTCAGACGGATACTCGTCGATACCGTCTACGGGCTCTGGGGTATCGTCAACAACCTGACCCGTCTGCGGCCTTCCAGGCGCGAGCGCTACCGGGTGACCATCTTCGGCTCGGCCAGGGCCAAGCCGGGGACCTGGGTCTACGACGAGGTCAAGCGTCTCTCCGAAGAGCTCGCCGGCTTGGGATGCGACATCGTTACCGGCGGCGGGCCCGGCCTGATGCAGGCGGCCAACGAGGGGGCGCAGGCGCGAGGCGCGGGCGAGCGCGCTCAAAGCGTCGGAATCCGGGTGGATCTGCCCTTCGAGCAGGAGGTCAACCCGTTCGTACAGGAGTCATTCGAGCACCAGACCTTCTTCACCCGCCTGCACCACTTTGTGTTGCTTTCCGATGCCTACGTCGTAGTCCCGGGCGGCATCGGCACCGTTCTCGAGGCCACATTGGTGTGGCAGCTTCTGCAAGTCCGCCACCTCCACGACACGCCGCTGATCTTCGTCGGCGACATGTGGGCCGAGCTGGTCGACTGGGCGCGGCGCACCATGCTGCGTCCAGGCTTCGAGCTGGTGAACCCGGAGGACATGTCCATCCCCCGCTGCATCAAGACCGTGGACGAGGCCATCGCCATCCTCAAGGATCAACACGCCCGCTGGCAGGACTCGGCCGCTCGGCCGAGCGGCGAGGCGAAAGGGAATGAGTAAAGACCCCTTGATTTGCGAAGGCACCTCCGCGCCGCCATTGGACGCCTGACCTCCACAACATCCATCCGGCCTGACTTTCACAACATCGAGTAGGAGATTCCCAGATGACGGAGTCGCTAAACCCCGCCGCGACGCATCACTTGCCCCCCTTCATCACGGCGCCGGGGGAGACCGACTGGCTGTTCATCGCGATGGCCATCTTCGTGCTGTTCGCCGTGATCGGCATCGGCGTCTTCTACTTCAAGCTCCATGCGCTGCCGGAGCAGATGGCGCATCGCGGCCAAAAGGTGCAGTTCGAGATCGTCGCGGTGCTCGCCCTGCTGGCGCTCTTCACCCACAACCACCTGTTCTGGATCGCCGGACTCCTGCTCGCCCTGATCCCCCTGCCGGACTTCATGACCCCGCTGAATTCCATCGCCCGCTCGCTCCACCGGATGGCCGGAGGTGCGGAGCCCACGATTCCGTCGCCGCCGCCTGCACCGAAAGCGCCTTTGCCGGCCGGCGATCAGCCGATCGAGCAGTCCACCCAGCGAACGGGAGCCTGAGCCATGTTGGAGCTATTCCTCTGTTCGATGCTGACCATCCTGCCGGACTACCTCTTTCGCCGCTACGTGCAGGGCAAGCGGGTCGGACGCGAGATCAACCTGTTCTCGGTCTGGTTCGAGCTGCGTTGGGGGATCACGCTGTGCCTGATCCTTACGGTGAGCCTGATCACGACGATCTTCTACTTTCACCCCTCGACCACGGCCGTCAACTCGTTGTTCCGGACCGTGACCATCCTGCCTGAGACCAAAGGCCGGGTTGCCGAGACCTTCGTCGAGCTGAGCCAGCGGGTGCAGGCGGGTCAGCCCTTGTTTCGCCTCGATAGCACCGAGCAGGAGGCCAAGGTGGAGACGGCCCGCCGCAAGATCGCGGAGGTCGAGGCCGCGATGGTCGTGGCCAAGTCCCAGCTCGCGGAGGCGGAGGGTCGCATCGTCCAGGCGCGCGGGGCGCTCCAGCAAGCCGAGGATGAGCTCAAGGCCCGGGAGGAGGTGCAGCGCCGCAGTCCCGGTTCTATCGCGGCGCGTGACGTAGAACGGGTACGCGTCCAGGTCGATACCGCGCAGGGCGCCCTTGATGCGGCGCTGGCGAGCCGCGAGGCCGTCGTCTCGGACATGGAATTCAAGCTCCCGGCCGAGAAGGCGAGCGCCGAGGCGGCACTGCACGAGGCCGAGGTGGACCTAAAGAAGACCCTGGTCGTCGCGGGGACCGACGGATACGTGCAACAGTTCGCGCTGCGCGCGGGCGATGTCGTCAACCCGATGCTCAGACCCGCCGGCATCCTCGTGCCCGATCGCAAGGTCACCGGCCTGCTCGCCGGCTTCGGACAGATCGAGGCGCAGGTGATGAAGATCGGCATGATCGGCGAGGTGACCTGCATCGCCAAGCCCTGGCAGATCATCCCGATGGTGGTGACCGATGTGCAGAACGTCATCGCCGCCGGCCAGATGCGGCCGACCGACCAGCTGTTCGATATCCAGCAGTTCGCGAAGCCCGGCACCATCACGGTCATCATGGAGCCGCTCTACCGGGGCCAGCTCGACGACCTGCCCCAGGGCGGCAGCTGCATTGCCAACGCCTATACCAACAGCCACGAGGCGCTGCAGGACCCCGACATTGGCACCCTGCGCCGGTTCGGGCTCCACGCCGTCGACACCGTCGGACTGGTGCACGCGATGATCCTGCGCATCCAGGCGCTGCTCCTGCCGATAAAGACCTTGGTCTTTGGCGGGCACTGAAACGGACAGGACGGTCTGAATGCCGGCCGGCGACTGGCTCAAGCGAGGAACACTCAAACGGCATGAAACAAGCCATCAGATACGAGGACTATCTCCGAGCCATCGGCGCCGGGCGGCGCGAGATCAGCTTCAACGCCATCGCGCCGCCGGTGCGGCGGGACGCGGATGGGCGGCCAGTGCCTCCGCCGGCACCCGGGCCCATCAAGCTCCACTCCGACGAGGTCGTGGCGCTGCTCCGTCCGTACGTCTCCGTGCGGTTCATGGACCAGGTCAAGGCCGTGGTGCCCCTGGCGCTCTATCTGGCGCTCTTCCAGATCCTCATCCTGCGCCAGCTCGTCGCCGACTCCTGGCTCATCACCGCCGGACTGTTCGCGGTGATCGTCGGCCTGATGTTCTTCATGGAGGGGCTGAAGCTCGGCCTGATGCCGTTCGGGGAGCTGATCGGACACACCCTGCCCCGCAAGTCGCCGTTGCCGCTGGTGCTCTTGATCACGCTGCTGCTCGGCATCGGCGTGACCTTCGCGGAGCCGGCCATCGGTGCGCTCCAGGCCGCCGGGCAGAACGTCTCGCCGGAGCAGGCGCCCTATCTCTGGGCGCTGCTCAACCAGTGGACTGGTAAGCTGGTGCTGGTCATCGGGGCCAGCGTCGGTCTGGCCGCGGTGCTGGGGACCCTGCGCTTTCTCTACGGCTGGAGCCTGAAGCCGCTGATCTACGCCTCTCTGGTGCCGGTGCTCGGGCTGACCCTCTATGGCGCGAGTGACCCGGAGCTGGCCAAGGTGATGGGCCTCGCCTGGGATGCGGGCGCCGTGACCACCGGACCGGTCACGGTTCCGCTGGTCCTGTCGCTCGGCATCGGTATCGCGGCCGCCGCGGGCCGGGGCGATTCCGGTCTGTCCGGTTTCGGCATCGTGACCCTGGCGTCGCTCTTTCCCATCATCGGCGTGCTGCTGCTGGCCTTCTATGTGGCCGGGACAACCACCCCCGCGGAGATCGTCGCTGCCGCGGCCACGGCGGCGGGCATGCA
The DNA here is from genome assembly GCA_963698355.1 of uncultured Gammaproteobacteria bacterium. Taxonomy (GTDB): domain Bacteria; phylum Pseudomonadota; class Gammaproteobacteria; order Chromatiales; family Chromatiaceae; genus Thiodictyon. The sequence goes on from CAVOQO010000003.1 coordinate 450,483, forward strand.
AACCGGCGCGCTCGCCTGGTATGAACGCAGCCCGGGAATCGAGGTAATCTTGGGGCTACGCGCCATCCTGCCGCTGGTGCTGTTCCTGTTCGTCATCCTGAAGTTGGTGTTGAAGGAAGACCTGCCTCGCCGCGGGGAGATGGTCCTCGGGATCGGGCTGACGGTGATCGGCATGTGCATCTTCAACCTCGGGTTGACCTACGGCCTGTCCGCGCTCGGCGGCAGCGCCGGGTCACTGGTGCCCGCCGCATTCATGGAGGTTCCGGCTGCCACCGGTTCACCGCTCTATGTCTATGCGGTTGGGCTGACCCTCGCCCTGGTGTTCGCCTGGGTGCTCGGTTTCGGGGCCACCATCGCCGAGCCGGCCCTGAACGCGCTTGGCGTCACCGCGGAGCAGTTGACCAACGGGTTCTTCAAGAAGCGGATGCTGATCCTGGCGGTCTCGGTGGGGGTCGCCTGCGGGATCAGCCTGGGCCTGGCCAAGCTCGTCTTCGACCTGCCGCTCGTGTGGCTCATCGTCCCGCCCTATCTGCTCGCCGCCGCCCTCACGGCCGTGTCCTCCGAGGAGTTCGTCAACGTCGCCTGGGATAGCGCCGGTGTCACCACCGGCCCCATCACGGTGCCGCTGGTGCTCGCCATGGGAATCGGGCTCGGCAACGCGACCCAGGCCGTCGAGGGGTTCGGTATTCTCTGCCTGGCGTCCATCGGGCCGATCATCAGCGTGCTGTTGACGGGACTGTGGGCACGGATCAAGGCCGGCCTGCAGGAGCAGGCAGCCCGTCGCGAGCCGGTCGCCCACCACGAGCAGGAAATCCAGACACTGGTATGAAAGACGACAAGATCACCTACCTGACCGATGTGGCGCTGATCACGTGCATCGTGACGACCGGGCGCGGTGACGCGGTCATCCAGGCGGCCCAGGCGATGGGCGCGGCCGGCGCGCTCGTCTACCACGCCCGGGGTATCGGTCCGCGGGAACGGCTCGGGTTGCTCGGCATCGCCATCGAGGCAGAAAAGGACGTCGTCAGTGTCCTGGTCGCCACCGACCACCAGGACGTGGTCTTCGAGGCGATGTACCGCGCCGCGGAGCTCAACACGCCGGGCGCCGGCATGGCCTACATCACGCCCATCGAAAAGCTAGCGACCTTCGTTCCGCGAGAGGTGTTGAAGCGGGTGTCGGGCCAAGGGGGCCCGGAATGAGCGAGACGGCACCGGACGTGCCCGTCAATGGCCCAATTGGGAGCAAGTCCGCCAAGCTCATCTCCTGCATCGTTCCGGACGACGGCACGGATCGGCGTCTGCTGCATTGGCTGCGGGACCAGCAGGGCATCACGCGGGCGAACAGCGTCTACTGTCGCGGCCATTCGATCCTGCGGGAGGCCGCAACACGGCGCGGAAAGCTCCCCGAACCCTCGCTCATGCGCCTGGTCACGGTCGTCGTGGCAGCGGACGAGGCCGACGCGCTCTTCGATCAGATCTATGAGCAGGCGGACATCCATCGGCCGGGAGGTGGCACTCTGTTCATGACGCCACTGACCTTTGCCACGCCGTTCGCGCTTCCGGAGGGCGTTGCGAATGAGGCCGGCGAGGTCTGAGCGCCGCGACACGCGCGGAACGTGAGCTTGCAGTTCAACCTAACGACGGCCATCGAGGCCCCCCTGGGCACCGCTGGCCGGGTTTGCCTTGAGCGTGGTGATGATCCTGTACGGCGAGTCGATCATCCCCTTCAGCGACGACGGCGGCTCCAACTTCGGCGACCGCCTGGGCGAGCTAGGTATGGCGGCGATTTACGCCGTCGGGGGGCTCTATGTCCTCGATGCGTATTTCCCCTCGAGAGAGCCAGGCTCGCGGAAGGTCCAAGAGCCCCTCGCGTCCGAAAGTGAGATCAATCGAACTTGACCGCGATGACCCAGGAGTGAATCCGCATGAGTGCCATCCCGATGCTTGACTGGCTCGCCGGCTACCGCAAGGACTGGCTGCGCCCGGATCTCGTCGCCGGTCTGACCACCGCGGCGGTGGTCGTCCCCAAGGCCATGGCCTATGCCACGGTCGCCGGGCTGCCAGTCGAGATCGGGCTCTACACCGCCTTCGTCCCCATGGTGATCTACGCCATCCTCGGGACCTCGCGGCCGCTCAGCGTCAGCACCACCACCACGCTGGCCATCCTCACCGGCGCCGAGCTCGCGTTGGTCGTGCCGGGCGGAGACCCCGCCGCTCTGCTCACCGCCTCCGCGACTCTCGCCTTCCTGGTCGGGATCATGCTGATCCTGGCCGCTGCGCTGCGCCTGGGGGTCGTCGCCAGCTTCATCTCGGAGCCGGTGCTGACCGGGTTCAAGGCGGGGGTCGGTCTGGTCATCGTTCTGGATCAGATCCCGAAGCTCCTGGGCATCCATTTCGACAAGGGCGGTTTTCTGGAGAACCTGCTCGCGCTTATACACCACCTCCCGGAGACTTCGCTCGCGACGCTCGCGGTCGGTGTTGCGATGTTGGTCATCCTGGTGGGGATCGAGCGATTTGCCCCGCGCGCCCCGGCGCCGCTGGTCGCCGTCGCGCTCGGTATCGCCGCCTCGGGCCTGCTGGCGCTCCGCAGCCATGGCGTGGAGACGGTGGGACACATCCCCCAGGGCCTGCCGTCCTTCACGGCGCCGAGCCTCGATCTGGTCGCGCAGCTCTGGCCCGGTGCACTCGGCATTGCGCTCATGAGCTTCACCGAGTCCATCGCCTCGGCGCGGGCCTTCGCAGGTCGTGGCGAGCCGCGTCCCGAGCCGAATCGGGAGCTGCTGGCGACGGGCCTCGGCAATGTGGTCGGCGGCTTGTTCAGCGGCATGCCCGCGGGGGGCGGCACCTCGCAGACGGCCGTGAACAGCCTCGCTGGCGCCCGCACCCAGGTGGCTGGCCTCGTGACGGCCGCGGCGGCCGTGGCGACCATGGTCTTCCTCGCGCCGCTGATGGGGCTGATGCCCCAGGCGACCCTAGCGGCGGTGGTCATCGTCTATTCGATCGGCCTGATCCAGCCGGAGGAGTTCGGCGCCATCCTGCGCATCCGACGCATGGAATTCCTTTGGGCCCTGGCCGCCTTCGCCGGGGTGGTGCTGCTCGGGACCTTGAAGGGAATCGTGGTGGCGATCATCTTGTCCATGGTGGCCCTGGCCTATCAGGCCGCCCACCCGCGGGTCTATGCCCTCGGGCGCAAGCCTGGCACCGATGTCTTCCGTCCCAGGTCGGAGGAACATCCAGAGGACGAGACCTTCCCTGGGTTGCTGATGGTGCGCCCCGAGGGACGCATCTTCTTCGCCAATGCTCAGCGCATCGGCGACCAGCTCTGGCCGCTGATCGAGGCCGCCGAGCCGCGGGTGCTGGCGATCGACTTCAGCGCCGTGCCGGACATCGAGTACTCGGCACTCAAGATGCTGATCGAGGGCGAGGAGCGGCTCCGCGAGCGCGGCGCCCTGCTCTGGCTGGTGGCACTCAACCCGGAGGCACTGGGCATGGTCCAGCGCTCGTCGCTCGGCGAAACGCTTGGTCGCGAGCGAATGCTGTTCAACCTACCGACGGCCGTGGAGCGCTACCTGTCGCAGACGGGCGTGGCGGGACGGACCTGAGCATACGCAGCGATCAGGAAACCGCGTAGCTGGGAAACCAGGGATCGATCGCGGTTGAGATTGCTGCGGTGAAGCCACCGCGCCGCTCCAGCGCCCCCCGGCCGAACCACAGGAATGACCCCGAGGAGCCGAAACGATGGCCAAGGCCAGACGCGATGAGCGCCGGGGGGCCTGCCCGCGTCGACGCGGGACTAGCCCTGTTAGACTGCCGGCCAAGAGTCTCCGAGGACCGTTCCGGTTGCACTTTGTTTGCGGGAGTCAATAAGGATGTGTTGTCGATGTGGATCATCGATCGTCCGTCTCTTTCTAACGGCCTTTCTCGTTGCGCTGCCTTTGCTGGCCGCGTGCGATCGGCCGGTGACTGAGTCACCGGTAGCCGCTGACCTTGGCGAACGTAGGGATTTCGTGGGCAACTGGTCGGCCACCGGCACCCGGCAGACGCTCGTTCTGGACGCGGGGCACTGGGCAGCCATCTTCAGATTGAGCGGCTCGCTGCTGCTGACCGGCGAACAACGGCCTGGGGTCGGATTCAAGTCCGAGGTCATCGGATTCTCCGATAGCCGGAGCGGCATACAGGCGCGCAGCGTGTGGACCGACGAACATGGCGACAAGGTCTTCAGCGAGCTGGTGGGTGCAGAGGCCGGCCCCGGAAAGCCCATCGAAGGCAGATTTATCGGCGGCTCGGGCCGCTACGCGGGAGTCACGGGCGAGTACAGCTTCGAGTGGCAGCACCTGGTCGACAGCGAGGACGGCAGGGTGAGCGGGCGAGTGGTCGGCCTCAAGGGTTGGGCGCGGCTCGGCTCGCGCGACGCTGTCCCGCCCCCTGAAGGAGACCAGCGATGAAGGCACGCGATCCCATATTACAGCCTACGCTCAGGCAACTGGCGCCTATTGCCCTGGCGATCGGCATCTGGTTCGCGCCGGTTCCACAGGGGCTGACCGCCGAGGCATGGCACCTGTTTGCCATTTTTGCGGCCGCGATCTTTTCCGTCATCATCAACGCCTTCCCGCTCCTGACGTCGGCCCTCTTGGCCGGCGCCGCGGCCGTGCTGACCCATACGCTCGATCCGGCCAAGGCCTTCGCCGGGTTTGCCAACGCGAGCGTGCTCCTCGTCGTGGTGGCGTTTCTCGTCGCTCAAGCGGTCGTCCAATGCGGCTTGGGAAGGCGGATCAGTTTGTATGTGGTCAGACAGTTCGGAAAATCGACGCTCGGGCTCGGATACAGCATCTTCATCACCGACGCCTTGATCGCACCCGGTTTCCCGAGCAACACCTCGCGCGGCGGTGTGCTCTACCCCATCATACTGGCCCTGGCCCAGGGCAGCGGCTCAGTGCCGGAGGACGAGAGCCGGCGCCGCTTGGGCGGCTTTCTGATGTTCTGCGGCATGGCCAGTCTCAGCGTCTCTTCGGCCCTCTGGCTTACCGCCACCTCGGCGAATCCGATCGGGGTGTCGCTGGTGGCGGAACAAGGGCTGAAAGTCAACTTCGGCTCTTGGCTGCTCGTTGCATCCGTGCCCGCGCTGGTGACGATCGCAGTGCTCCCGAGCGTGCTCTATCGTCTGTTCCCACCTGGTGTAACCGATACGCCGGATGCGCCGAAAGCGGCGCAGGAGGCGCTGCGCTCGATGGGCCCTCTGTCGCGCGACGAGCGTATCACCGCCGTGGTATTCGGAGCCATGGTGTGCGCCTGGATACTGGGTGGGGCCCTTGATCTGAGCAACACGGCGGTCGCCATTGCCGGACTCGGGATTCTGCTCGCCACCAAGGTGCTGACGTTGGAGGACATCCATGAGCAGGGCGGCACCCTGGCCACCTTCCTCTGGCTGGCGGTGCTTTTTGCGCTGAGCGGGCAGCTTAACGAGATGGGCTTCATGGGCTACGTCGGCGAAAGGCTGGCCATTATGCTCGGAGACCTGACCTGGCCTGTCGCCTATGTTGTGCTGCTCCTGCTGTACGTGCTGCTGCACTACCTGTTCGTCAGCCAGTCGGCACAGGTGCTTGCCCTCCTCGGCGTATTCCTCGATGTCGGCGTGAAAGCCGGCGTGCCCGTGCACCTGATGGCCTTCGCTCTACTGTTTGCCAGCAGCTACTTCTCCTCGCTGACGCCGCAGGGCGGTAGCCAGAACATCATCTTCGTTGCCAGCGGCTATCTCACCCAAGGCGAGCTATACCGCCTGGGGCTGCTGACCACGGTCTTCTGCACGCTGGTCTTTCTGATCATCGGAACCCCGTGGATACTCTGGACCGGGTCGATCGGTTAGCTCGATCCGAGGGAGTTTTGGATCTTTGTCCCTTCGGCGCGACGGGATCCGGTGGCCTCGGGTGATTACCACCCGTAGGTTCCCACAGATCCGGACGTACCCAATTGGGGCAGACGCTACGTGCGTAAGCAATGAGAGCCACACGCAGCGAGAAACGAATGCCTGCAGGCAGCATTCAAAGGATGAGCGCGCCGGATCTCACCGGGGACGGCAAACGTTCCGCTCAGCACGGGTGGCCGACCGACTTACCGAACCCATGACCGGCAGCCCCCAACCCGCGCAGGCAAGTCTTCGCCGCTTGGTGTCCGAGCGCGCGGGCTTCGTCGTTGTCATTGCCGTGCTCGGCGCGCTGTTCGCCTGACCGAGCGGATGCGTCGTTTGATGCTAGCCGCCGTCAGTGGAGCGGGCAAGCGGAGACCCAGGAGCGACTAAGGGTTCCGGCTCACGGCTTGCGAACCCAGTTCTCGACCTGAAGCCCAGGTACACGCTCGAACGCTCGGCTGTTGTTGCTGACTAGGATCAGGCCATCCGCCGCGGCATGGGCCGCGATCCAAAGGTCGTTGTTGCCGATGGGTGTCCCCGCGGCGGTCAGGGCCGCGCGGATGCGCCCGTAGTGTCGGCCCGCCGATTCGGGCAGGTCCAAGACCGGTATCAGCTCCACCAGACGGGCCAGATTACCCATGGCCTGCTCCCGTGCCCGACTGCGCTCCGCCCCGAACACCAACTCTCCCAAGGTCACGACCGACATGGCCACCGAGCCCGGCGCCAAGTTGCCTAAGCGTCGTGCAACCTCCGGCGGTCGCGCCTTAGCGGTATAGATGCAGATGTCCGTATCCAGCAGGTAACGGGTTGTCACGCCAGGGGCTCCCGATCCTGCGGCGGCGAGTCGTCCCGTCCCTCGGCGAAGAAGTCCTCCGGCATGGTCGCCAGCAGATCGAAGGCTTCGGACAGGTTCTGGCGCGGCTTGCGCAGGATCACTTCGTCGCCGCGGCGCAGGATCTCCACCTCGTCCACGTCGAACTGGAAGGACTTCGGGAGCCGCACGGCTTGGGAGTTGCCGTTCTTGAAGATCTTGGCGGTCGCTGGGGCGGTCATGGGTTGTCTCCTCTGCTTGTACATCCTCTGAGTCTATATTCCCTCGCCGCTGGGTGCAAAACCTCGGCGCTCGGGGAGAACCTAGGCCGCGCGCGGTTGCTCCTTGAGTCCAGAACCGCCGCTCAAAGATGCACCGATCAGACGCCGTTCCACCCACCGCCGTGCAGTCGGGGGGTAGTCTCGACCATAATCCACACTTTCGGCCTATGCTCCCGGGACCCCAATGCAACAAAGACTCGTCAAGACGGCCGTCACGGTCCTGACCGTCCTCCTGATCGGCGGCTGCGCCACCAGCGCGCGCCAATTGATGCCGACCCCGACCCTGTACCAGCTTCCGGGCGGCCAGCCGGTGTTCGACCGGTCCGAGGAGACCCGGCAGAGCCCGGACCTGGACCTGCTGTTCATCACCGACCGCGCCCCACCGACACCCGCCGAGATTGAGGCGCGAGCCAAGGAAAAGGACGCGGGCCCCTTGCCCTACGGCCAGGAACGCGCCCGAGGCATCGCCTTCGGCTCCGCCCAGGTCCGGGTGGTGCCGGGGCTGGACTGGGAGACCCTGCGTGAGCAGAGCCAGCTCGCCGAGCGCACGCGGGAGGTCAATCTGGAGCTGGGCCCGGTGCGGGAGCTGGGGGCCTTCCCCCAGGAGCCCTACCAGATCTCCAGGGGGGCGGATGGGAAGATTCTGCGGGACCGTGCGGAGCTCGTACGCCATTTCGAGGCCAAGGCCGGGCTGCAGGGCGAGGTCCAGCGCCGGCTCGCCGCCAGCGCCGAAGAAGGAGGTCCTGCTCTATGTGCACGGCTTCAACGAGACCTTCGCCACCGCCGCCTATACCGCGGCGGAGCTGTGCCACTTCCTCGGACGGGAGCAGGTCTGCGCCTTCTTCACCTGGCCCGCCTCGATCCACCGGAAACTTCCTGACCTCCTACACCACCACCACCGAGTCCGCCGAGTACGCGGTCGACGCATCTCAAGAAGACGATCCGCATGCTCGCGACGACCCCGGGGTTGGAGGGGCTGCAGATCCTTGCCCACAGCCGCGGCACGGCCCTGACCCTGCGGGCCGTGCACGAGTTAGTGAACGAGGCCATCGCCGCCGGCAAAGAGCCGTTGAACGTCTACAAGATCGACAACCTGGTGCTGCTCTCCCCGGACATCGACGTAGACATCGCCGGCCAGCAGATCACCGGCTTCCTCTCGGATCCGGATCTGGTCACGGTGTGGCCGGACGCGCGGCTGCCGCGCGTGCTGAAGGGCCGCTTGACCGTCTATGCCTCGCCGGAGGACCGGGCGCTCCTGGTCTCTCAGATCCTGTTTCGCAGCCGCCACCGGGTAGGCCAACTGCGCCCCGAGGACATTCCCGATAGCGTCCAGCGCTACTTCGAGACCGCGGGACGCATCGACCTGATCTCCTACGAGGGCGAGCGCACGGACTGGTTCGGGCATTCCTACTTCACCACCAATCCGCAGGTCAGCTCCGATCTGATCCAATTGATCCGTTACGGCAAGCGGTTGGGCGAGCCGGGGCGGGAGCTGATCAAGACGGGACGGGTCACCTGGCGGTTCCCGGTCGCCGCGGAAAGTGGACGTTAGGCGAGATTATAGGCACTGGCCGGACAAGGCGCTCCATCGCCGCTGGGCGAGACCATGGTCCTGTTGCGCCTGAGCCGTCTCGTCCTGCGCATCGCCGTTTCGCTGGCACTGGCGATCGCAATCCTGTGGGCGGCGGCCGCGCTCTGGATCGACGGTCCAACGTCTCCTGTGCTCGCCGGCACCCTAGCAGGCGGCCTCGTCCTGATTGCCGGCGTGGCGGCAGTGCTGGTCCGTCCCTGGTGGCGGGGCGTTGCCGCCGTCTTTGCGCCCTTCGCGATCGTGCTTGGATGGTGGCTGATGCTCGCACCGAGCAACGACCGGGATTGGCAGCCGGATGTCGCGAGGCTGCCGACGGCGACCATCGATGGCTCCATGCTGACAGTGCGCAACGTCCGCGATTTCACATACCGCGGCGACCAGGCCTTCACCGAGCGCTGGGAGACCCGCACCTACGACCTCGACACCCTCGTCGGCTTCGACCTGTTCGTCTCGTTTTGGGGCCCGACACTCTACGGTCACACCATCGCGAGCTGGGAATTCGCCGACGGGCGCCATCTCGCGGTGTCGATCGAGACACGCAAAGAGTCAGGCGAGGAGTACTCGGCGCTACGGGGCTTTTTCCGCCAGTACGAGCTCTATTACGTCGTCGCCGACGAGCGCGACGTCATTACGCTGCGGACGAACCAACGCGGCGAAACGGTCTACCTCTACCGCATCGGGGGCTCACCGAACAAGGCTCGCGAGCTGCTGCTCGACTATGTGAAAGAGATGAACGCCATCGCCGAACGGGCGCGCTGGTACAACGCCCTGACCCACAATTGCACCACGACCATCTGGCACCACACGAAGGCGGTGGGTACTGGTCCCACGCTCGACTGGCGGCTGCTGGCGAACGGCTACCTCGTCGACCTTGCCTACGAGCGCGGGACCGTCAACACCAGCATCGGACTCGACGAGCTGAAGCGCCGCAGCGAGATCACCGCGCGTGCCCGTTCTGCGGGGGACCTGGAGGACTTCTCCAAGGCCATCCGGGAGGGATTGCCGCCGCGGCCTCCGGGGGTTTCTCCGGCTGCCCCGCTGTGAGGCGGCGGCTGCCTGCTAGTCCCAGCGCTCGGTTCCCGCTGTTAGCCGTCAACAGAGATTGCGCACTCTGTCGCCCTCACGCCCCCGGCGCCGTCTCCTGGCTGCGGGAACCGCGCTGCCCGCTGGGCCTCCCCTCCCGCCACAGCACCGGACATGAGAATCCCTCCCAGCCCCAACGCAGCCAGTCGAGCAGGCGCAGCGCAAGCCACAGGGCCCAGGCGAGCATGAGCGCGCGGTAGACCCAAATGGGCACCGAGATCACGCTGATCTCGGGGAGGTTGGGACCGCCTCGATCCAGGTACCATTTGAGCAGTCCCCCGTGGGAGCCGTTGCCCATGATCTGCATCTCGGGTCGTCCGAGCAGGCCCTGCGAGACCGCGGCCACCAGTCCGACGAGGGCAGCGATGGTGAGCAGGACGAGTCCGATCTGGATCAGGTTGTAGCGCCAGCGTGGCCCCCGCACCTCGAGGCGGCGGCGCCAACCGAGGGCGAACAGCCAGCCCGCCACCAGCAGCACCACCCAGACCTCCGCGAGTGCGAGTCCAACCCCCAGGAGCAACCAGTCGCGCGCCTTCAACGGTGTCAGACGAACCCGACCCAGGGCCAAGGCCAGACCCGCCAGAACGAGCAACAGACCCCAGAAGAGCACCACGGGCCCCATGCGCGGTCCTTGGGTGAAGAGGACCCAGCGATCCGGCGGCAGGGTCACAGACAGATTGAGATTGACCGCCGGGCTGCCCAGGTCCGGCCCCTGGGGGCGCAGTCGTGGGCCCAAGAGCCGTGCCTCGCGCCATGTCACCCGAACAGCCTGGCTCCCAGGCACCAGCGACAGCTCGAGCGGCGCGCCGGCCGCCGGCAGGGACTGCTCCTGACCATCCACCAGGAGCCGGACCGGCACCGAGCCCTCCGGCAGTCGGATGACGTGGGTCCCGCCCTGAGTGCTGCGCAGGGTCAGGCCAAGCTCCGACTCGCTGGCCCGACGTCCCGGCCGGACATCGAAGTCCACCCGATCCAGAGTGAGGGTCGGCCCCGGAACCGCGGACGGCCGGGTGATGTCCAGCGTCAAACCCTCACCCGGCAGGGGCCGCCAGGTTGGCAGCCAGCGGTCCGCCGCCGAGATCTGCTGCACCGGTGGGATGCCGCGCCATGCCAGGTGCCAGCGCGGACTGAGATCCAGTGACCAGGTCTCCGCGATGCGGGGATCCGAGGCGGCCCTGAGCTCGAGGCTGCCGCTCGGCTCCAGGGTGGAGACCCAACGCGTCTCTGTCTCGCCTGGCGCTAGGCTGACCAGGATCCGGCCGTCGCGAACCTGGGCGCCCGGGGTCTGGACCGACTCTCCGGGCAGGAGTGGCACTTGTAGCACCACCGGAGGCTCCGACGGGGACAGTCGCCGAACCTGGGTCTCGACCCGCCAATCGAGCCCTAGGCGCAGGAGCCGCTCAACCATCAGGAGCGGCGGAAGCGCCCCCTGGGCCGGTGGACCCTCAACCTCCCCCTGCGGTCCCGACAGGCGCACCAGACGAATCTGCGCGCCCGGGCGGCCGGCCGGGTCCAGACCTTCCAGGGTCCAGCCCTCTAGGTCCACGCTCATTTGCCGGGGTTGCAACGGGAAGGGGATCTCCACCTCGGTACGCTGTGGCAACGGGCCCGCCAGCTCGATACGGTGCCGGCCCGGGGTGACGGCGACCAGAAGCTGGTCGCCGGCGCCCCGCCGGACCCCGGTCAGCGGCTCACCGTCGAGGCTGAGCTCGGCGGGCAGCCAGCCCCCGGAATGGCCGGGTACCGGGGCGGCCACGTGGGCGGCCGCATCCAGGGTAAGCACCAACCGCAGCCGGGTGGGGTCCGCCTCCAGCGTCAGGCTCGAGAGCTCCGCGCACTGGGGCAGGCAGTCCGGGGGCTCGAGCAGTCGGGCCTTGAGCTGGTCGAGAAGCTCAGGGGTCGGCAGGACCTCCGCCCGGGCAGCGCCCGGGTGGAGCCCGGCCAGCAGCGGGGCCAGGGCCAGGAGCACCCAGACCCGGGCCATGACTCCGCGACGTGCGGGCGGATCGGACAGATCGAGGGTCAGGTCCTCGGTCTCCTCCGGACCCGCGTGGGGTTCCCATCCGCCGGGCCCTCCCTTTCCGACCAGACCGGCCACGCGCAGACCCAGGAGCGTGACCAGCACGGCACCCGCGAGGGACCAAACCAGGTGCCAGAACGGTGTCAGCAGCCACAGACGCACCGTTTCATCCGGCTGCACCGGACCGTTCCAGGCCAGCTCGAAGGCCGTCCAATCCCAGTCGGGCATGCCAGGTCCGCTCTGGACGCGGGCCCCAGGTTCCATCGCGTCCAGGGGCGGAGGCGCCGCCGCCGGCCTGCTCAACGGTTTGCTCAGCTTCGCCCGGGCCCCGAGTTCGAGCGAGTCCGACATGGACGCGGCCTCCATGGACAGTGGCGCGCCCACGCCACCCGCCCCGCCAAGCCCGACCCAGGGCCGCTGCAACTGCGGCCAGAGTCCGTCCCGCACCTGGCCCGCCAGGAAGGGCAGACCAACCACCAGCAAGACCAGCAGGCTCAATCGGAAGTACCACTGAGCCAGGCCGCGCAGGCGGGCCATCCCGGTCCGCTCGACGCGCTCAGGCAGGAGCCGCAACAGGGCGGCGCCCGCCAGCAGATGCAGCCAGACCAGGCGCGGTGCGCCGGGCAGCTGCCAGGTCAAAGCCATCGCCGCCAGGGCGAGCAGCCCCCATCCCAGCCCCCAGAGCCTGGAGACGCCAAGCGCCAGGATCAGGACCAGGAACAGGTCGAGCAGCGTCCACCGGACCAACCAACTCGCCGGGATGTTGTCCACGCCGGAGGCCGCGAGCAGGTCCCAGCCAGGGGGGAGATGGAGCCGGCTCCGGATGGCGCCAAGCTCGACGCCCCAACCGGAAACCGGGAGTTGGGTGGTCGCCTCCTCCACGCGGCTGTCCGCCGTGAGCTGGAGCCGCCCCCGGCGCACCTCGACCCCGGGCGGATCCCCGTCCGCAAGGCGGGTGATCAGCCGGGGCTCCCCGTCCACTTGGACCTGGCCGAGGTTGAGGGGCGGCCTGAGGTCCAGTCGCCATCCGCGCGTGAGCTGACCCGAGATCCGATCCCGAACGCTGTAACCAACCCCGTCGTAATCCAGCCACAGATCCCGGTTGAGCTCCAGGCGGCTCGGCCCCGGATCCGGATCGCCGCGCTGGCGCAGCTCCAGGGTCATGGTCTCGGAGGGACCCACCCGATAGGCCGGCAACCGCGCCCAGTGCGCGGGAACGCCGCTCTGGCGTGGGTCCACGGGAGTGAGACCCTGGATCTCGACACGGCGCAGGTCAGGCCGCGCGGCGAAGGACCAGACCTCCAGATCGGGCCAAGGCGGCTCTGCCGCCAACCGCGCCCAGCGCGGTCACGTCACCCGCATGATACGACTCCAGCTCCACCACCCAGCTTCCCGGGCGGACCTGTAGCTGGAGACGCCCGTCCTGGTCAAGTCGCGCGGGCAACGGGCTCTGGAGACGCAGGGGAACGCCCCCGCGCAGCAGCGCGGGGCCGATGCTCAGCACCCGTGCCCGCCCTGCCACGTCCAGCTCCAGGCGGGTCGTCACCCGCAGCGGCAGATCGTCGCCGATCTGCCGAAAGACGTCGATTGCCAACCGGTCTTCATCCTCCCCGGCGCCGGCCGCGTTGGGGTTCCCGATCCACAGTCGCCCTCCCCGCTCGACGCGCGGCACCGGCACCTCCACCCCGTCGATGACGAGGGAGAGCAGTCCCGCCTCCTGCGGCAGGGTCAGTCCTTCCGGGGGGCTCGCCCATTCGAACCGGCCATTGATGGCATGGGTCCCGGGCGCGAGCTTCACCGCCGGCACCCCCTCATGCAGCACCGCCGGAATGGGACTGTCGTCGCTGCGGAGGTCCTGCGGCCAGATCTCCGAATCTCCGGGGAGCGGCACCCACGACTCCGCGTAGACCTCCCAGCTCTGGGTGAAGAGTCCGCCGCGGGCGTCGAGGTCCAGATATAGCCGGCCGGGCCAGGCGCAGAGCCGGGCCGCGGCCGCGGGGCCGGAGTCACCCGCCGCCTTCCCCATGACCGCCGGATCGACCGGGCAGCCGCGACGATCTTCATTGTCGAGGACCCAGGGGATCCAAGGCCGAAGGGCCTCCGGCACTTCGGGGTCGCTCACCGGTTGCGGTTCGGCCGCCCAACTTGGCAGCCCCAGCCATCCCAGCAGCACGAGCCAGAAGACCAGATACCGGGAAGGACGGTTGAAAAGGCGCATCGGGGCTCTCCAGCGGCGGGCGTGGGGCTAGTGTAGCGAAGCCGCCCCTGAAAAAACGCCGGCCAGGCCCTGTCATTTGACGCGGGATCGAGCCCCGCCAGTGGGAGCCCCAACTTCAACCCCATACGTCGTCTCAGGCAGCGGTATCGCGCGAGATCGCGACGCCGCCGCGACTCACGCCGCCAAGCGAAACTGTCGGATGAATCCCGGCGACCGTTCCGGTATCTTGACCGGCTTTTCGGCCACTGAGCCCGATGCCCCATGCGCTTCGAAGTCAGCCCAGACGAGATCAAGAAGGCCAACGTCCCCCACGAGATCTTCCTCACCAACCTGATCGGCAACCACATCCTGATGGCCGTGGCGGCGGGCGGCGTGGCGGGAAGCTTCCCCTGGGTGATGGCGATCATCCCCATCGTGTCCTTCAGCCTGCTCGGCTATACCCTGTGGCGGGCGCGCCGGTCACTCACCCGGGATCCCTGGTACGTCATGTGTCACTGGCAGGTGTGCGCACGGCGCAGCCGAGTCTTTATCCTGATGCTCACCTTGCTACTTATCATCATGGCCCTGGGCTGGGTCGGCTACACCTACGGCGGGATGATGAAGGAGGCGGTGTGGGCTCTGATCGGCGGGACGGGCATCCTGCCGATCATGGTGACGGTGCTGGTGCTGGTGATCGTGGAGTCGGACGCCCTCTACCACGCCAACCAGGCCAAACTCCCCGCCTGGGTGGTAGAGCGCTACCCGAACCCCGAGGCCAAGGTCATACCGGAGGACACCCCGGCCCACGCAGCCTCCTGACCGGTCAGGACCCGCTGGCCGACTTGACGGCCGGGACCCTGGCGGGCCCTGCCACCGGCGCTGCGGCCGGCCCGCCCTTGGCGGCAATCTCCTGCCCCACCAGGTTGTTCAGCACCTCCACCAGCCGATCCTGGCTGCCGGTCTGGGACGGGCTGGTGCGGTACTTTCCGTCGATGATCAGGGCCGGGACTCCGTCGATGCCGTAGCGGCGACTCATCTCCTCCGCCTTGCGCACGCGCGTCTCGACGTAGAAGGAGTTGTAGGCGGCGCGGAACTCGTTGGGGTCGATCCCCACCTCCGTGGCGAACTTGACCAGATCGTCCTCGGTCATGATCCGCCGCTTCTGCACCTGCATGGCCTTAAACAAGGGCTCGTGGAAGACGTCCAGCTTGCCAAGGGACTCGGCCGCGTAATAGGCACGGGCATGGGGCTCCCAGCGCGGGCCGGTGCCTGGCATGCGGCGAAAGGCCACGCCGGCAGGCATGCTGGCCACCCAATCGTTCATCACAGGCTCGAGATGCCAGCAGTGTGGACAGCCGTACCAGAACACTTCCAGCACCTCGACCTTGTCTCCCGTTTCCGTGGGCTGGGGAGGCTGCAGCACCGTGTAATCGATACCCTCGTCGATGGCCCACAGGGGGGTGGGAAGCAACACGGCGCCGAGCAGGAGTGCACACAGCCGGGCGGTTAAGTTCTTGGCGAACATCGAGTCTGTCCTCATGAGAAGGGGGTGTTGTCTCAGCGGTCTGGGGCGACGCACCAGATGGTCACGTCGAATCCTGAAAAATCAAGCACCGACGGCGTAGTCCAGCACCAGGCCCAGGAACACCGCCATACCGAAATAGTTGTTGTTGAGAAAGGCCTCAAAGCAGCCCGCCACGTCACGATCACGGATCAGCCATTGCTGGTAGACGGACATGGCAGCCGCGGCGGTGAGGCCACCGAAATACCAGGCGCCACGCCCGGCAGTCAGGCCGACCCATGCGAGGAGCCCGAGCATCAGGACCTGCAGGAGCCCCACGGCGAGGCGGTCCCAGTCGCCGAACAGGATGGCCGTGGATTTGATGCCGACCTTGCGGTCGTCCTCCCGATCCACCATGGCGTACTGGGTGTCGTAGATCAGGGCCCAGATCAGGGTGGCGCCGAACAGCACCCACGCGTAGCCGGGGATTGTCTCGGTCACCGCCATGAAGGCCATGGGGATGGCCCAGCCGAAGGCGGCGCCCAGGAACAGCTGGGGCAGATGGGTGAAGCGCTTCATGAAGGGGTAGATCACGGTCAGCGAGAGGGCCGCCACGGACAGGGCCACCGTCTGCCAGTTGAGCTGCAGCACCAGGACGAAGGCGGCCAGACAAAGCGCCGAGAAGACCACCAGGGCCTCCCCGGGCGAGACCTCACCCGTGGCCAGGGGGCGGTCCCGGGTACGGGCCACGAAACCGTCGAAGCCCCGATCCGCGTAGTCGTTGATGGCGCAGCCGGCCGAGCGCATCAAAACCACCCCCAGAACGAAGATCAGGACCACGGACCAGGGCGGGTTGCCCTCTCCAGCCAGCCAAAGGGCCCAAAGCGCCGGCCACATCAGCAGAAAGATGCCGATGGGACGGTGCAGGCGCACCAGGTAGTAGTAGGCGCGCAGCCGCTCCGCCCAGTGGGGGGCGCCGGGTCTCTGGGTGCCGGTCTTGACTTGTGGTAAGTCCATGTCGGACGTCAGTTGCCTGGGATGGACCTCCTGGCCAGGGGTCCGGGGCCGAAATTATGGCACAGGCGAACCGGCGCCGACGGTTCCCGAGTTACCCGCTCCGGCCCGGCTCAAACCTGCCCGTACTCCTCACGCCGACCCAGCCAGCGATGGATCAGTGGGTCGACCAGCTCGGGATAACGGGCGAGGATCAGATCCGCCGCCCGCTGGGCGGCGGCCGTGAGACCCTGATCCCGCAGGGGATCTGCGACCCGAAACTCAATGGTCCCGGTCTGGCGGGTGCCCAGCACCTCCCCGGCACCACGCATCTCCAAGTCCTTTTCAGCGATTGCGAATCCGTCGTGGGTTTCCCGGATCATGGCAAGCCGCTCCCGCGCCTGGGCGGACAGTGGCGACCGGTAGAGCAGCACGCAATGACTTTCTACCGATCCGCGCCCCACGCGCCCGCGAAGCTGGTGGAGCTGAGAGAGTCCCAGGCGCTCGGCATTCTCGATGATCATGAGGCTCGCATTGGGCACATCCACTCCAACCTCGATCACCGTGGTGGCCACCAGGAGGTCGAGCTCACCCGCCGCGAAGGCCCCCATGACCGATTCACGCTCGGACGCCTTCTGGCGGCCGTGTACCAGGCCGACCCGCACGGCGGGCAGGGCCTCCCCGAGGAGCCGCGCGGTGTCCTCGGCCGCCTGACACTGAAGCACCTCCGACTCCTCGATCAGGGTGCACACCCAGTAGGCCTGGCGCCCTGCGGCGCAGGCCTCGTGGACGCGCCCGATCACCTGCGCCCGACGGGTGTCGGACACCGCCACCGTGACGATCGGGGTGCGCCCAGGCGGTGCGTGCGCGATCACGGACAGGTCCAGATCCGCATAGATGGTCATGGCCAGGGACCGCGGGATCGGGGTCGCCGTCATGATGAGCTGGTGCGGGACGCGGCCGTTCACGCTGCCCTTTTCACGCAGGCGCATCCGCTGGTGAACGCCAAATCGGTGCTGCTCGTCGATGATCACCAGGCCCAGATCCGCGAAGCGCACCTCGTCCTGGAACAGTGCGTGGGTGCCGATCACCAATCGGGCCCCGCCGTCGGCGATGGCCTGAAGCAGGGCCATCCGCTCGCGGCCCTTGTGGCGTCCGGCGAGCCACAGCGGCTCAATCCCCAAGGGCCTGAGCCAACGCCCGAAACTCCGCCAGTGCTGCTCGGATAGGAGCTCGGTGGGCGCCATCAGGGCCGCCTGGCGACCACACTCGATGGCCTGGAGCGCCGCCATGGCCGCCGCCACCGTCTTGCCCGAGCCCACGTCGCCCTGGAGCATGCGCTGCATGGGATGCGGCCGGCTCAGGTCCGCGCCGATCTCGGCCAGAACCTGCTCCTGGTCGGGCGTCAGCGCGAACGGCAGCGCCTCCCGCAGCCGCCGCCGCAGATCCCCGTTCCCATCCAACACCGGCCCACGTTGGCGGCCGTGGGACTGACGCAGCCGCCGCAGGCTGACCTGGTGGGCCACCAGCTCCTCAAAGGCGAGGCGCAGGAACACCGGATGCCGGCGCTCAAGGAGCTCCGTCAGCCCCGCCTGCAGTGGGGGGCGATGGAGATAACGCAGGGCCTCGATCAACGGGGGCAGGTTCAGGCCGCCAATGACCTCGGCGGGCAGGCACTCCTCAGGCGTCAGGGTGTCCAGGAGCACCAGGGCCTGGTCCGTCAGCCCGCGCCAGGAGGCCTGCTGCAGGCCCTCGGTCGATGGATAGACCGGGGTCAGGCGCGGCTCGACCTCGCCCGCGGACTCGTCCGCCCGGAAACGGTACTCGGGGTGGATCATCTCCAGGCTGCCCGGTCCCTCGCGCACCTCGCCGTAGCAGCGCAGCCGCACCCCGGGTCTCAGGGCCGCGAGCTGCTGGGGGGAGAAGTGAAAGAAGCGCAGCATGAGCGCGCCGCCCAAGCTGGGGCCATCGGTGAGCCACACCTTCAACGACCGTCGCCGTCCGTAGCCGATCTGTACGTCGCTCACCTCCCCCTCGACCATCACCTCCGCTCCGGGACGAAGCTCCCCCAGTGGCACCAGCCGGGTGCGGTCCTGATAGCGCACCGGCAGGTGGAACAGGAGATCCTGGACGCTCCGGATGCCGAGGCGGGCGAGCCGCTCGCACACCCGCGGGCCCACCCGGTCGAGCCGGTCCACCGGGATGCAGTCGAGAGACTGGGCGTTCGGGTCGGGTCCATGTACGGGACCCGAGCGACTGGATGTCAAGGCTGAAGCGGCCGGCCGGGTGGACAAGCTGGGTGGCGTTTCTAGGGGCGGCCCAGGACAATCCCGGCACCGGACCCCGTTATCCCGGCGGGGCGGACCAGGGTCAAGCGAGGGCAGCCATGATCGTCCAACAGAGCCTCAACGTCAGCACGCGCGGACGGGGAACCTACGACATCACCGCCGAGATCGCGCAGGCGGTCCGCGAATCGGCCATCCACACCGGGATCTGCCACTGCTTCATCCAGCACACGAGCGCGTCCCTGGTGCTGTGCGAGAACGCGGACCCCCAGGTACGCCGCGACCTGGAGTCCTTCATGACGCGGCTGGTACCGGACGGCGAGCCTCTATTCCACCACACCGACGAGGGTCCGGACGACATGCCGGCCCATGTGCGCTCGATCCTGACCAAGATGGACCTGACCCTGCCAATCCAAGATGGGCGCTGTGCGCTGGGCACCTGGCAGGGTGTCTACCTCTATGAGCATCGGGCTCGGGCGCACCACCGCCAGGTCATGCTCACCATCATCGGCAAGCCGCGGTAGGGTGCGCCATGCGCACCATCCCGAGCCCGCGGGCCGCGACCAGCCAAGCCGTGTCACAGGGTCCCACCCACGGAGTCATCCACCCGGCCCGCGACACGCGTCCCGGGGAGACCACGAACGCGCGCCTTGACCGCATTACCAAGTTGCCAGACGGCCATGGCGTAATAGGTGCTGTGGTTGTAGCGCGTGATCACATAGAAGTTGTGCAGGCCCAGCCAGTATTCATACCCGCTGCCCACGTCGAGCCGCAGCAGACTGGCCTGGCTCGCGCCCCCCAGTGACCCGGCGGGGGTCAGCCCCGCGGCGGTCAGGGTCGAAACCGGGTAGCGTGCGTCGAAGCCGGTCTTAAGCGCCCCAACGGGGGCCCCGGACCCGCTGGCCCTCACCGCCACCGGCTCGCCCGAGCGCCATCCGTGACCCTTGAAGTAATTGGCCACGCTGCCGATGGCATCTACCGGGTTCCACAGGTCCCGGTGGCGATCGCCGCTGAAGTCCACCGCATAGCTGTGGAAGCTCGACGGCATGAACTGCCCATAGCCCATGGCCCCGGCGAATGAGCCCTTTGGGCCGAAGGGGTCGAAGCCCTCGTCCCTCGCCATGATCAGGAAATTCTCCAGCTCCCCCGCGAAATACTCGGCGCGACGCGGATAGGCGAACGCCAGGGTCGCAAGGGCGTCGATGATTCGGGTCTTGCCCATGATGCGGCCCCAGCGGGTCTCGACCCCGATGATGCCGACCATGATCTCCGGCGGCACCCCGTAGCGGGAGGAGGCCCGCTCCAGCACCGACGCATGCTGGCGCCAGAACTGGACACCTTTATCGATGTTGTCCGAGGTGATGAACTTGGCCCGATAGCGGTTCCACGAGCCGTTTGGCCCGGTGCTCTTGCTCTTGCGCACCGGCCTGTCCATGGCCTCGATGATCCAGTCTTCACGCTCGGCGCGCGCCAATGTGTGTCGCAGGGACCGAGAATCGAATCCGTGCTTCTGCTCCATGCGACGGATGAAGCGCTCGAGCTCCGGGGAACCGGCAAAGTCACCGCCCCCGGGCGGGACCTCGTAGCCCACACTCGAGACCGCCAGCCGACGCGCCCGGGCGTCGACCGTGGACCTGGAGGCGTAGCCAGAATGTTCGGGCCGCGTGGTCGAGACTCCGTCCTTCGCGGAGTTGGACCCGCAGCCTGAGGCCAGGAGCAGCGTAACGACGGACAGCAAAGACAGGATGGTGCGCATGTTCCCCCCGGATTGCGCGAGCGACAGGATTGGCCCAAATGGTAAGAGATTTTATCAAGAATGCAAGCCAAGACTCTATTTTAACTCAGGCTCCCAGAGTACTTGACTGGGTCTAAGCAATCCAGACCAGTCCCGTCGTGCGCACGGTTACTGGTCTCGACCCAGCACGAGCACCGCGTCCATCTCTACGCCTGCACCCCTGGGCAGGGCTGCGACCCCGACGGCGGCACGCGCGGGATAGGGTTCCTGGAAGTATTCCGCCATCACGTGATTGACGACGGGAAAGAAGCTCAGGTCGGTGAGGAAGACATTGAGCTTCACCGTGTCCGCAAGGCTACCCCCTGAGGCCCGCGCCACGGCCTGGAGGTTGTCGAAGACGCGCCGGATCTGCGCCTCCATGTTTCCGTCGACCATCTCCATGGTGTCAGGAACCAATGGAATCTGCCCGGAGAGATAGACAGTGTCGCCCGCCCTCACCGCCTGGGAGTAGGTTCCGATCGCCTTGGGCGCCTGACCGGTGCTGATGATCTGCTTGGGCATGTCATGGATCCTCGTTGTAGTGATTCACGCAGGCGGCGGGCGGCGGACTGCGCAGCCACCACCCCGCGCCGTAAAGCATAGGCCCGCGGGGTATTAGCCGAACAGGCGCTGCCACCATCGGCGCCGGCTCCCGGTCGGAGTCCGGGATGCCGGGAGGTCGCAGGGGGGGAGCAGGCTCATGACCCAGCCCGGCAGGGGTGGGTTGTTGCTGTAGCCGCAGGAGACACCGAGGTTGTGAGGATCGTAGATCTTGATCAGGCTGGGCGCCGCGGGATCGTCCGCATAGACGATGCCGCAGTAATCCTCCTTGTGCTCGGTCCGCAGAAGGGCGTCGATCTCTGAGACAAAGGTCTCCACGCGCACGGCGTCCGCGGGCTCCTCCGGCGGCTCATCCCCCACATGGTAGAGATACCAGCCCGCACCGGCACGCTCCCTGACACGCTCCCACAGGGCGTCGAGTTGGTGCCAGCGCAGCGCGGAGGTGAAGCTGCCGCGAAAGGCGGCAAGGAAGGGGTCGGCTGGTTCGACGGCGGTGCTCGCGGTAGCGCTCATGAGGCCGGCTCGGCTTGACGAATGGAACGGACGAGGCGCAATCCGAGACGCGCCGAGGGCCGATATACTCTCAGCCTCTCCGACCAGGGATCAAGCCGCGGCTTGATGCGGCGCGGTCTAAGCCGGAACCCCCGAGGACGCGCAACCAGGGACCTGCTGTACAGGCCCTGGCCCCAGCGCCGCCGCTCGCTCAAAGAATCTGTGTCGGCGTTGCGGGTGCTGGATCAGGACGACCCCACCGGATGCCCTGAGCCGTCCGTGCCCAAAACTCCATACAGCAGCCTCGGGGCCGAACGCGGCCGGCTTGGGGCGAGCGCGCGAAAATCCGTTCGCCGATTCTTGGTCAGAACCTCACACATTGAGTCCGACTCGGCGCCCTCGGGAATGGCGCATTGGGGACCGGAGAGGGGCAAAAAGATCTCCGGCCCCATCGGCGGCAGGCCCAGCATTTCCAGTGTCACGGCGTCCAAAACGCCCTCCGTCTGACGCAGGCCATTTCGTAGCTGGAAGGTGTTGAGCGCGGCAACCGTCGCCTTATCCGGCTTGCCCGCGAACGGAACCGTCTTGTAGGCGACATGCTTCTTGCGCTTTTTGTCCCGCCAGACGTGTTTCCTGGTCGGCTGCTTCAGGAGTCCCTGCTCGGCCAGGGCGTCCTGCAATGTGGCGACATAGGGCGCCGTCGGTCTCCGCAGCCCGGGAGGCATTTTGCTGATGAGATTCAGGTCGGGGGCACCGCCAGCGTAAGCCTGCTGGCAAAGCTGCAACGCCGCGTAGTGGGCGAGGCGCCGATCGTAGATTTCCAGTGCGATCCGCTCGGCGGGCATCAACAGGTCGAAGTGCGCCGGATCGTCAGGTTCGTCCTTGCCGACCGTCTTGCGAAAACCGTGCAGGGCCTGACGCACCTCAGGATGGGTGGTTCTGACCTCCTGCACGTCTGCGGACAGCATCCCGAGATGCTGGACCGCCGCCAACGTCTCCGGGGGCAGGGTGTCCGTCGGCTCGTCATCGCCCTGGCTCACCAGGGCGCCGAGGCGCTGCTTGTAGTATTCGGTCTCGTCCCGGTTGAGAGGGCCTGTCACCATGGCATCGGGTACTCGCACGGTTCGCCCGTTTTCATGAGTGAACTCTGCAACTTCGGAGGGCTTCTCTGGGTCGAAGGCCCGCCCCGGGACATCGCCTCCGTTCAGCCGAAACCCGACCCCATACTTGGCCCTCACCAATGCCGGTTGGTTGCCGGCGCGGACTCGCCTTCCTAGGTTCTCAATGAATTCGGCCCAGGTGTAAGGCTCGGTTCGTCCCTTGCCGTCACGGTAGAACATGCCGAGGTTGCCCGTCACGACTGGAGAGTCGGCGGGCAGCCCCCACTCCGACGATACCGGCGGGGGGTCAAACGAAAACGGCGAAAGGACAGCGGATCCAGCGGTGAGCGGAGGGATGGACTCGAGGCCGGTCTCTGCTCGGATCGTGGTGATCCCGACCTCGCCGGGGCGTCGCTGCGACCCTACCGCAAGACGGTCCGTCGACGAAACCGGGTCATCACGAGCGCCTCGGGACACAGGAGCGGGTGCGCCAACGTCCCTGGGCCGGATCTCCATGAAGGCCCTCGCCTTCATCACGGCGATCCGGGGCTCTCCGGCTTGCTGTCCCGGCGCTGTGTCCAGGGGTCCGGAAGGAGGTTCAGTAGGCTTGACGCTCAGGGTGTTCCGAGCCTCTCCCCGCGCCAGCGCCAGTACCTGTCTGCCCTGTCCCGCGCCCATAAAGTGCAGCAGGTAATCTTCTTCCGGCGTGGTCGCCCCCGAGTCAAGACTCAGGTAGTGCTTCGCAAAGGCCAGCACGGCAAAGTTGTGACGCAGGAGTTGGAGCTCCTCATCGTCCGCACCCCGCCTGCCGTCCACGGTTTCCTGAATCAGACGGCGCACGGTCTCATCGGTGAAGGGTCCCTCACCAAGATCCATAGCGTCACGGCCCTTTGCGGCGTCGGCCCCACTCGCAGCCAGGAGTTGGGCCCCGTAGCTCTTGAGGACGCTGTGGAAGGTGGCGGGCTGGAACTGCCAGACGCCCGACGCGGAGCCCAGGTTACCATTGCTCAGAGTGGGCCGGATGTGGTCGTTCCAGGTATGGGCACTCTCGTGCTCCCCGGTCGCCAGCGCCTGTCCCAGACTGGCCCCGGTGCGCTCGGATACCTCCAGTAGAATGACCAGCTGCCCGGGTGAGATATCCTGCGCCCTGTCGTAGTTGCGTGACTGGCTGGCCGACAGAGACCGATACGCGGCCAGCTCAGTCAGCGCCGGACTCCAGCCCACCGTGTGCACGGCGGACGCCACCGGGACGTCGGCCGCCCAAGCCGACGCAAGGACAAGCGCGGCCGCCCCGGCAAGACCGGCGAAGCATCTCTCCCGCTTGATGACATCCCACGTTTTCATACGGTCACGTTATTGAGGGGCGGGCGAGCGAGCTTGGTGGGAGTGACGAGGGTCCGAATCTATTCGCATCATGCCGACAGATCAATCCAGGCGAGACCGAACCGTGGGTCAGGATGCCATGATCCCCCGTACCCAAGCGTAGCCGACGCGAGGCGAGTGGTGATCCCCCGTGTCAACCTGAGTCTTGGTCGGGAGCCCTCAGATGGGCGCCGCGGAGCGTCCCCGATCCGCACTCTGGTATCCTGTCGGCCCCCAAGCCCGGGGGATCACACCGACCGGGGTCCAAGCCATGTCCGCACTCTACGAATCCCATCTGAAGGGCCTGCAGCTGCTCGGCCGAGGTAAGGTCCGCGATCTTTACCGGGTGGACGAGGATCATCTCCTGATGGTGGCCAGCGACCGCCTGTCGGCCTTCGACGTGGTGATGCCGCAGGCGATCCCGGGCAAGGGTGAGGTCCTGACCCGCGTCTCCAACTTCTGGTTCGCCCGCACCGCAGGGCTCGTGCCCAACCACCTGGCCCACATCCCGGTCGACACGGTGGTGACGGACCCCGCCGAGCGGGCCGAGCTTGGGGACAGGGCAGTGGTGGTGCGCCGTCTGAGGGCGCTTCCCGTGGAGGCCATCGTGCGCGGCTACCTGATCGGCTCCGGCTGGAAGGACTACCAGGCCACCGGCTCTGTGTGCGGCATCGCCCTGCCCCCCGGCCTGGTGCAGGCGGACCGCCTGCCCGAGCCCATCTTCACCCCGTCCACCAAGGCCGAGCTTGGCACCCACGACGAGAACGTGAGCTTCGATCACGTGGCCACGCTGATCGGCCGAGAGCTCGCCGCGCAGGTGCGCGACGTCAGCCTGCGCATCTACACCGAGAGCGCGGCCTACGCACTGGAGCGCGGCATCATCATCGCCGATACCAAGTTCGAGTTTGGCCTGGACGAGGCAGGCCGACTGCATCTGATCGACGAGGTCCTGACCCCAGACTCCTCCCGCTTCTGGCCCGCGGACCAGTATCGCCCCGGGATCAGTCCGCCGAGCTTCGACAAGCAGTTTGTACGCGACTACCTGGAGACCCTGGACTGGGACAAGACCCCGCCGGGCCCCGATCTTCCCACAGACATCATCGAGCGGACCGCCGCCAAGTACCGGGAAGCGGAGGAGCGGTTGACGGGCCGGCACTGAGGTCAGGCCACCCCGGACAAGCCCCGGGGAGACTGACTTAAGCCTCTGGCAAACGAAGGATCTGCAGGTAGCCGCCGTCACGCAGGCGGTGGGCTTCGGCCCGCAGCCAGTCCACTGTCCCCTTGCCCGCCAACTCTTCGAGGAACAAGGGTTCGGCAGGACCCGCCGAATCCGCGTCAAGGAGTCGCAGGCAACGGGTCCAGCGCTCGCGCAGCCGGGCAACCGTCGCCGGGACAACAATTCCCTCCCGCACCCTCTGCCGCTGGACCATCTGCAGATACCGCTTGGCCTGCTCGATCTGGTCGCGCAGCGGCAGACGCAGGTCGAAGCCGATGGCAATGCGGCTCGGGTCGGTCCCCAACCAGTCGCCGTCGTCCGGCCCCACCTCGACCGTGTGATCCGACCGTCGCTCCCGCCACGTCAACCGTCCACCACCCACGGGGTCGTCATCCGCCGGATCGGGCGGGAACTTGTAGAAGCCCCAGCGAGAACCAAGGGCACACTCGATCAACACCTTGTCCTGGTCCACCCGGCATTCGCCCTCGGGACATTCCGACGCAGGTACCCAGGCCCGCGGGTCCTGCTTCCAGGCGGTGAAATCCCGGTTCGGGGGACTACCATAAGCGGCCTCCAGAATCCGCCAAGTCGCGTCGAAGTCGGCCCACTCGCGGCGGTAATCGGGATTTCGGCGCAGGAACTCCCAGGCCCACTGTTCGCGGGTCAGGCGCTCGGCGAAGCGGTAGTTGGCCGGGTTACGGGGGTCGCGCATGGGGTCCAGGTCCCGGCGTAAGCCATCCGTCGCCGAGGCATCGAGACTGGCACAGTCAGTCGACGAGTCAAACGGAGATGATCTTTCGCCTGATCTCAGAACTCACTTTGGCTCGCCAGATCTAGTCGGAGTGACAGCCGGCAGGCTTTCAAGCGGTCAGGCACTCCCAGTGCCTAACCGGGTTCGCCAGCCCGGCTGCGACATCCAAATCTGTGCGCATTGAGGCCAACATCCTGGAGATCGCCATCGACCGGAGGATCGAGGGGTTCGTCGTCGCGGTAGAGGGATCTCGCGGACGGTTCGTGCCGGCGCGCACCGGTGCAGACGAAGGCACCTTCAGTCGCCGTTGTGCCGCTGCCGGTGAGCCTGAATCTCAGACCCAAGCAATAACTCGATTGCTGAATAGCTCGGATAATACCGATCGAAGAGCGTGCTCAACGATCCGTCCAACTCCGGAGGAAGGGTTAGTTCGCAGACCTGCCGATAGGCTTGCATGTTTTCGTTGTGCAACTTTTGCTGCAACTCGTGGGAGTTGGGAAATCGCTTTTCAAAGTGCGCTTTCGAATCGGCCTCCACCCTGGAGGTGCCGTAAGGGCAAGCCGGGTTCCCCGCCTGAGCATTTAGAACGTACAAAAGCACGGCAGCGATTCCCGGAATTAGCCTCCACCACTGCATAACAATCCCCATGCTTTGCCGGCAAAACGGCGGCGTGAGTTTAGGAAAAGCGGGTGACCCCTACAAGCGGCGGTGGTTCTCGGGGGCATTGCGTCCGCTTCGGTTTCACGCCCGGCGGCTATGTGCGGACCTCCTGCCTGTCCGAGATTTTCGCTCTGCGCCCTGCCACCGCCAACGTTGGGACGTAAGTGTGGCCCAGAAGGATCCCAGAGGCCAGACTGCAAAATCGAAAACGCTCAGGCAAAAGAAAAGCCGCATTAGGCGGCTGTTTTCTAGGATGTTTTTGGTGGCTACGGGTGGATTTGAACCACCGACTCCCGCATTATGAGTGCAGGGACCTACATTTTACTCCGCTTACCGCAACCGATGCGAATCTTACTTTCTTTTTAAGAAACAGTATACTAACGATCATTGGAAGCCAGGTAAGCATTACTGAATCTGCCTCGATTTTTCCACTCGTTGCTTACATGGCGCTTACACGAGGCATTCTGAAACTAGGCGGACAGAAGGCGGGTTGTGGCAACCAAAATCAGCAAGAGAGTGGTGGACGCGACTCAGCCCGGCGAGAAACCCATTTTTGTCTGGGACATCGAGGTGAAAGGATTCGGGTTGCGGGTGCTCCCGACCGGCGTCAAGAGCTACGTTTTCCAGTACCGCACCTCCGAGGGGAAGACGCGCCGAGCGACTATCGGCAAGCACGGGGCGACCCTAACGGCGGACCAAGCCCGCAAGAAGGCCAAACGCCTGCAGCAAACGATCTCCGATGGAGGTGACCCCTTAGAGGAGAAGCAGCAGGCACGCAATGCACTCACTGTGACAGACATCCTGAACGATTACCTCTCATCCGCGAAGTTCGCCGAAAAGGCTTCGAGCACCCAGTCCACCGACCGCGGTCGCATTAACCGCCACCTTCGACCGCTTCTCGGCAAAAAATTCGTCGGCAAGCTCACGCAAGAGGACGTTCGCCGAGCCTTCGGCGAAATCCGCGACGGCAAAACCGCCGTGAACGAGAAGACGGGTCCCCGCGGTCGGGCAATCGTCAGAGGAGGTGAAGGCGCTGCGCGGATGGCGATCCGGGTGTTCAGATCGATTCTCAATTGGGCACGGTCGGAAGGCCTTATCGAGTCGAATCCGGCGCATGGGGTGAAGATCGGGATCGACGGCGAGCGAGATAGCATCCTTGAATCTGCCCAGCAGTATGCCTCGCTGTTCCGGACCTTGCAGCGAATGGAGAACGAGCACCGGCTCCGCTCCGCGGTGGCCGACGCTGTCCGTGTAATCGCTCTCACGGGTGCCAGGCGCTCCGAGATCACCGGGTTACGTTGGGGGTATGTGGACCTCAAAGCCGGTGTTCTCACGCTCCCCCCGACATCCCATAAGACGGGACGCAAGACCGGTAAACCTCGCATAATCGGCCTCCCCGCAGCAGCTCAAGCCATCATCGCTGGACGACCCCACGGCGATCCGAAGGACTTCGTCTTCGCGCCGGCCAAAGGGGAAGGCGCTCTGGCCCTGGCCAAACCTTGGCGTATTGTCCGCGAAGAAGCCGGTCTCCCCGACGGAATCGGGCTTCATGGTCTTCGCCACAGTCTGGCATCCCACATGGCGATGCAGGGAGCGCAGGCCGCCGAGATCATGACCGCGCTCGGGCATCGGCAGCTATCGACCGCACAGAAGTACGTGCACTGGGCGCAGGATAAACGCGCCGCCTTGGCGGAGGATGCCGCGGCACACATCTCCGCCGCTCTGAATGGCGCAACCGGAGGCGCGCAGGTGGCGCAGGCAGGGCGCGAGGACGCCGAAATGGAAGAATCCTCGGAAGGCGGGGCTAAGGAGCGATGAGGCCAATTTCGAGCTTCTTTTCGTGGCCGAAATCCCCGCCCTGTGATTGATCGGCACAATTAAGGCGAGAGCAACCGTTAGAAAGTGCGCCCAAAAGGGCACTCTTTCTAAGCCGCGCGTCTCCATTCCGCGGGCAAGAATGACTCCAGGTTACCGCAAGACCCGGAGTATCGCCGATGACCACCGCGAGAGCGTTTCTGAGCCGCGCCGAAGCGGCAGAATACGTGCAATCCCACGGGCTGCCGCTGGCCCGCGGCACGCTGCAAAAATATGCCACCATCGGCGGCGGACCCCGCTACCACAAGTTTGGCCAGCGCTGCGTTTACCGCCGCGAGGACCTGGATGCCTGGATCGCGACCAAACTCGGGCGGCCAGTGACGTCCTCCAGCGATGCCGAGGCAGCCGCTGACGGCCGGCACCGGGAGGACGTTCCGGGCCTCGGATCTGGTACCCGCGACCGCGCCGCAGTGCGGAACACGGACAGATGACGCCACCACATGTCGAGCGGATGCGCGCTGCTGGCAGATCGGTCACCCTCCCAGATCTGACAGCCCAGGCCCTCGCCACCCTGCAAGCCGCCGGCCTGCACTTCGAGCGCCTGGAGCTTGATGCCGGGTTCCGTCGCAAGCCAAGGCAGGATCACCTGTGGTATGTGGCGGATACTGGTGTCGGCAGGAGCGGTCAACCCTGGCTGATGGTCACCGCCGGCAACGCCAAGATCACCGGGGACGTGTCGACCCCCATGGTGGTCTACAAGAGCTGGGGGACTGGACGAGCGCCGACCCACCCGGAGGAGGCGTGCGGCATTCAGCGTCAGATCGAGCAGACCGCCCGACGCCGGAGGGAAGAGGACAAGGCACGGCGGAACACGGCGGCGCAACAGGCCCAGGCACTCTGGTCCAGTGCGTCCGGGGAGGTCAACGGACATCCCTATCTCGCGGCCAAGCGCATCAAGGCCCACGGCATCCGGCGCAGCGGCGACCGGCTCCTGATCCCGGTCACGGATGCGGCCGGCGCCGTCCACGGCCTCCAGGCCATCGGCCCGAACGGGACCAAACGGTTCAACACGGGCGCCAGCCTGGCCGGGCACTTCCACCTCATCGGCAAACCTGCCGGGCGGCTCTACCTGTGTGAGGGCTACGCTACCGGCGCCACCATCCACGAGGCCACCCGGACGGCCGTGGCGGTGGCCTTCCATGCGGGCAACCTCAAGGCCGTCGCCGGGGTCCTGAGAGACGCCTACCCGGGCGCGGAGCTGGTGGTGTGCGCCGACGACGACCGACACACCGACGGCAACCCAGGCGTGACCCATGCGCGGGCCGCGGCGGCTGCAGCGGGTGGTTCGGTCGTGGTGCCGCGTTTCCGGCGCCCAGGCCCGCGAGAAACTGACTTCAACGACCTGGCCAAGGCAGAGGGGCTGGCCACCGTCCGGTCACAGCTCCAGGGGCCCGAACCCGTAGAGCGCGTCTGCACCGGCCTGTCCGTCATCTGCGCCGACCGGTTGCCCCCCGAGCCCGTCGCCTGGCTGTGGGAGGGTTGGCTCGCCCGCGGCAAGGTGCATGTCCTGGCCGGCGCGCCGGGCACCGGCAAGACGTCCGTTTCGCTCGCGCTCGCGGCCACCCTGACCACCGCCGGGCGTTGGCCGGACGGGAGCACGACGACCGCAGGCTCGGTGCTGATCTGGAGCGGCGAGGACGATCCCCGGGACACGCTGGTTCCGCGCCTGATCGCCTGCGGCGCGGACCTCTCGCGGATTCACTTCGTCGGCTCGGTCACGGAGGAAGGCAGCATCCGTGCCTTCGACCCGGGGCGGGACGCGGACCTGCTGCGCGACCATGCGGGGGCGATGAACCCGCCCCCGGCACTGCTCATTGTGGACCCCATCGTCTCCGCCGTCGCGGGCGACAGCCACAGGAATGCGGAGGTCCGGCGAGGCCTGCAGCCGCTGGTGGACCTGGCCACGGCCGTGCGCTGCGTGGTGCTGGGCATTTCCCACTTCACCAAGGGCACGGCGGGACGGGATCCCGTGGACCGGGTCACGGGGTCGCTCGCCTTCGGCGCCCTGGCCCGCGTGGTCCTGGCGGTGGCCAAGATGTCCGAGGAGGACGGCGGCGGGCGGCTCCTTGCCCGGGCCAAAAACAATCTTGGGCCGGACGTGGGCGGGTTCACCTACGACCTGGAGCCCCTGGAGCTGCCCGGTCACCCCGGCGTCCAAACTACCCGCGTGATCTGGGGCGCTGCCCTGGAGGGCTCGGCCCGGCAGCTGTTGGGCAAGGCCGAGTCCGTGGACGACCCGGATGAGCACAGCGCGCTTCAAGAGGCAAAGGAGTTCCTGGTGGGGCTCCTCGCGGATGGCCCGCTGCCGACGAAGCAGATCAAGCGGGAGGCGGACGAGGCCGGACATGCCGAGCGCACCCTGAAGCGGGCAAAGGCGGCCCTGGGGATCAAGGCGCACAAGGCCGGCATGAAAGACCCCTGGCTGTGGCACCTTCCGCACGAAGCGGGCCAAGACACTCCGAAGGCGGTCAAAGATATAGGATGGACCCCTTCGTGCGAGGTTGGCCCCCTTTGTCAGGAAGGGGACCAAGAAGGATGCCAACATGGATCCTTGGCCCCCTTCACGGATGTTGGCCCTCTTCGGGAGGATGCGGAACCGTTCGTGGAGGAATTCTAGCTGGACCTGAAACAGGCGCTCAGCCGGATGAATGCGGCCGGCATCCTCATGCGCGCCCGCGGCGATCGGCTATCCGTGGCGTCCCGAGCACCCCTGACTGACCAACAGCGGGCATGGATCCGCGCCCACAAGGCGGCCCTGCTCCGGCTCCTGGCCTGCGCCGTTCCGAACCATACGCAACTGACCGCAGAACATGAGGAAACCAATGCAGGGCGGGCCGCTGTCTGCGAGCCCGACGGCGGGGAGTCCAGGGAGACCACACCGGGCAAGGCGCGATACGCAATGCGCGTCTACCGTTACCGGCTCATCGACAAGCCTGATACCTGGTTGACCATGATCGCGCCGAACTGCGACCTGGAAGAGGCGCGCCGTTGCCTGCGTCTTCGCTTCGGCGAAAGGCTGACTTACGTTGTGGAACATCTGCACCGGAGACGCGCGCAGTGACCGCAGCCCCGAGGAACGAAGTGTCCGAACCCTCGTCACTGGGTTCTGTCGGGGCATGCCAATGATCGGTATGTTTCGATTCCTTTCTGCGCGGGGCGAGCTGCATGCACTGCAGCCGAGTCCTTAGTGCTTTTGGCAACCGAGCTGTTGGCAAACCGCCTCCAATATCCGCTCGAAACCCGATAGGGTCAACTTCCCAACACGCCGAGCGATGAGCGATTCGTTCAGGGTGAAGACTTTGTCGGGACGCACGATGCTTTCCTTCGGCAACCCGCCCAGGTCGAAATCCTCGGCTGTCAGCCTCACGGCCGGACGGTAGCTCATCTGCGAAGTGATCTGAACCGCCAGGAAGTCACCCTGTGCATTACCCGCTTTCAATACCAACACCGGGCGACGTTTGGTCGCCGATAGGTCGGTGAACGGGAAGGGCAACAAGACAATCTCAGACGGCAGGGGCATCGTTCCACACATCGTCGTCGGCGTTGTCCCAATCGCTCAAAGACACTTGCTGCGCCGAGATCAGGTCGCGATCCTCGCGCGTCGCCTCTCTCAGAAGCAGGAAATGGGCAAAATCCAGCACCTCACGCGCGGCTTCATCCGGGAGACGCTCCACCGACTCGGCAATCTGTTCGGAGATGTTCGGCATAGCTAACCTCAACACAGACCACAGGTCGCACGTCGAAACCTTAGACGAGTAGATTGGTTCTTGTCAGCGTCGCGTCATCAGACACCGACGACCTGGTTGCTTGGGAGCGTATCGCCATAACAGAAGAACAGCCAGGCTCACATACGCCCCGCAACCAGCGACAGTCAACTTACAGCCGCATTGCTGCCTCCGCAAAGCCGATTCTAAATTCTACCCCAGCACCAGGACCACGCGCCGCTGTCTGGGGAATTCGCGAGCAGCGCCCGATCGCGCCGCGAGCGAGCGCGAACCAGGGTCGCAGGTGCTCCCAGTGGGAGAACCGACCACAGTGCGGATCGACGACCCGGCGCTCAACGAACAGGCCGAGAACCGGATCGCCGCAGTCGTGCGTTGGCGACGAAACCCCCGCCATCAGGAACGCTGGGGTGCTGACGTCAGGCGACCCCCGAGACAAAACATGCGCTCGTGGTTCCTCTCCTGCGTTTGACGCGCTATGGGGGCGACGGCAGACCTTACCTCAGGAATAGGCCGCCTACCGTGAGCGGCCTTACTCCCTGTCGAGTCCAAACGTTGCACCACGTATCCCTGGCCCGCGAGACGCAGCCAAGGGCGACAGTTCGCCACCGCCGGATGCCACACCTCACGCGTTGGTGCCGCTCGGACCACATCGCCCGCGCGCCTCGGCCAGCGCACGTTCCGGCTTGGCGTGCTGGCGAAAGGCCATCCGCACCCGGGAGACGCCGCGCGCCAACCGGCGGATCTCGGCGAAGCGGTCCTCAAGGAACTCGGCGAGCGCGAGTTCCCAAGGATGAGCGACGCCGGCCAGGGCCGAGCGGGGGTAGCGGTCGCCTGTTCCCCGGCGGAGGTAGGTCATTAAGGTCTGCGCCCGGCTTCCGTTGCGGTTGATCCAGCGCCGGGTGAACGACTCCATGGCGAAGGCTCCGGAGCCGCGCGCAGGTAGAACTGTGATGCCACCTCTCCCGCCTCCGCGGAAAGTGCTTCCAGACGCGCCTGCGCCCATTGCTCGATGGTTTCCTCGATTTCCGGCCTCGGTTCCGACATGCTCCACGCTCCGCATGTTTCCACATACCTAACTATGTGGAACACGACCTTTGTTTCCACCCGCACCCCCAAGCCCCTCGAAAAAGTGCATTTAGCGGGCTTATTTCCGCCCGCATGCAGACCGGCAGGGGTGTTTTCGCCCGCACGTTTTTATGATTCGAATCCGGCAGTTGCGCGCGGTTATGACTTTGCTGTGTTCGCCCGCAGGTCTTGCGTCCCCCCCTGTTTCCGCCCGCACCCCGCCGGTGGCGGCTTTTCCGGCGTGCTTTCGCCCGCATGCAAACAGACGGGTGTGTTTTTGCCCGCACGTTTTCGCTATTGCGATCAGATGGTTATGGGGATTCCGTTGAATGTTGTTTTCGCCCGCAGGTTTCGACCGGTCCCTGTCTTCGCCCGCACCTCGATCGCGCTGCGCAATAAAGCACAGCGGACGGCTTCACATCGCGGCGCAAGCACTCGGTGTTCAGACGCCTTTGTGGATGATGACGATTGGAGATCTCGGGCAGGATCCTCCCGCGCTTGTGTACCGCCAGTGTACCTGGCGTGTACTTCCAGTCCAAGACGCGCCCAGGCGAAGCGGTTTCGTAACCGCTTGTGCACCGCTGGTGTACTTTCGGTGAACGAGGGCACTGTATGCCGAGCGCTCCTCGTCGGCTACAAGACGCCCTTGTTCTTCTGGCGCACGCGCAGGTAGAGCTCCTCCATCACCACAACAAAGGAGGTGTCTTTGTCCCAGAAGGGCGGGAAGTCCCCGCCCTTCTTTGCCAGCATCCCCGGGATGGCCGCGGGCACGGCCGGCTCGATCTCGCCGGGCAGGCGTTGTTTGCCGTGCCAGAAGGCTCGATAGTCCGGCATCGCCGCCATGGCGGTGGGGCGGGTAAAGAATGACTCAGCCGCAGCGATATCCGCGGATTGATCGTCCGTCAACGAGACCAGGGCTTTGCCCAGAGGGGTCTTGCTCAAAGCCTGGTGCAGGCGCTCACGTGCAATGCCGCGCAGCTCGAACAAGAGGAAGGGGTCGCGGTCCAATTGGCCCGCAAGCCGATAGTAGACCCCGGCGATGTGCTTGCAGGGGTTGGCGTAGTCCGGGCAAGAGCACTCGGTCAGGGCGAAGTCCTTGCGGCTTCGCGGCAACAGGTGGAGCTTCACGCCGGCGAAGGCGTCGTCGATGTTGTCGGGCATCTCGTTCATCAGGAGCTTCGCAATCAGGGCCGCGTTGCCCCCCACGTGGGCGATGGCCTTGTCCCAGTCCGTGGGTGGGATCGGGGCCATCTGGATACGGGTCTTGTAGCGGGGCTCCTTGTAGACCCCGTAGTAGGGGTTGACGTTGCCGCGTACCGTGGCGGTCACCTGGGCGTTCTCGACGGCGAAGGCGAGGATGCGGCGCTCGCCGCTGTAGCCGCGGCCCCGCTGCAGGCGTCCGCTGTCGGTGAAGCCCTCGAGCGCCTCGATGAAGCGGTGCCCCCACCACGTCCTGCCGAGTCTCGCCATGGTCAGTCCACCACCGCCTCGCGGTTCAGGCGGATCAGCGCCCTGAATCGCTCGTTGTCGAGCTGAGTTAGCCAGGATTCGTCGGCGCCGACGATGGTGCCGGCAACGGCCTTCTTCTGTTCGATCATCTCGTTGATGCGCTCCTCGAGGGTGCCCAGGGTGACGAATTTGTGTACGAAGACAGTCTTCTCCTGCCCGATACGGAAGGCTCGGTCACTCGCCTGATCCTCCACCGCCGGGTTCCACCAGCGATCGAAGTGGAAGACGTGGTTGGCCTTTGTGAGCGTGATGCCCACGCCACCGGCCTTGAGCGAGAGCACGAAGACAGAGGGCTCGGTCGCCGGGTCCTGAAATGCCTCGATCATCGCCTCGCGCCGGCTGCGCGGCGTCCCTCCGTGGAGATAGAAGGTGTTGTAGTGCGGCCCGTGCCGGAGCAGGCGCTCGAGCTCCGCGCCGATCTCGGTGAACTGGGAGAAAATCAGCACGCTGTCGCCCTCGGCCACGACCTCTTCGAGCATCTCCTTGAGGCGCTCCAGCTTGTGGGAACGCTCCGGGGTGAAGGGACTGCCGTCCTGGAGGAATTGGGCCGGGTGGTTGCAGATCTGCTTGAGCCGCATCAGAGTCGAGAACATGAGCCCCTGGCGCTCGATACCCTCCTTCTCCTCCAATTCCCGCTCCACCTCGCGTACCACGCTCTCGTAGAGCGCGGCCTGCTCGCGGCCGAGATTGCAGTACTGGATGGCTTCTACCTTGTCCGGAAGGTCGCGGATAATGGCCTTGTCGGTCTTGACACGGCGGAGGATGAAGGGCTCCACCAGACGCTTGAGGGTCGCGATGCACACCGGGTCGTTATCGCGCTGGACCGGTAGCTCGAAGCGGTTGCGGAAGCGCGCCTGGGTATCCAGGTAACCCGGATTCATGAAGTTGAAGATGGACCACAGGTCCATCAGGCGGTTCTCCACCGGGGTGCCGGTCAGGGCGAGCCGGTGCCTGGCCTGGATCTTGTTGACGGCCTTGGTCTGGGCCGCCCCGGGGTTCTTGATGTTTTGCGCCTCGTCGAGTACCACGCGGTGCCAGTCGAGAGCGGTGAATATGCCTTGGTCCCGGCGTATCAGAGCATAGGACGTGATCACCAGGTCCTTGCCGCCGGCCCGCTGCTTGAAGTCTTCGCCGTTCTGGGCGCGGTCCGGCCCATGATGAATCAGGGTCTGCAGGTGGGGGGCGAACTTCTCCGTTTCCTTTTGCCAGTTGCCGATGACCGAGGTCGGGGCGACAAGCAGGGTCGGGGCGAGTAACTCCCCGCCCTCGCGCTCCTGCACCAGGCGGGCTATGACCTGCATCGTCTTTCCGAGTCCCATATCGTCGGCCAGACAGCCGCTGAGTCCGAGCTCCTCGAGGAACCGCAACCAGGCCACACCACGCCGCTGGTAGTCGCGCAGCTCTGCCTTCAGTTGGGGCAGGTCTAAGATGGGCTCCAGACGGCTGCGGTCGCGCAGTCGCTCCAGCATCTCGGCCAGGGCGTCGTCGCGGTCGACCTCGAAGGTGTCGTCGGTGGCCGTGCGCTGGAGGAGCTCCTGGACACTCATCTCCGGGGTTTCCTGGCCGTGCCGGCGCCAGAAGACGAGCATCTCCTGCATCTTGTCCCGGTCGAGCTCGACCCATTGGCCGCGGAAGCGCACCAGCGGCGTCTTGGACTCGACCAGCCGCCGCCACTCCTCCTCGCTCACCACGTCGTTGCCGATTGCGAGCCGGTAGCTGTACTGCACCAAGTTCTCGAGGCTGAGTCCGCTGGTGGCCGGGCCGGTACCGGTAGCTTTCCTGGCTGTCGAGGAGCGCAGGCGGATCTTGACGCGCCGGCGTCCCTGCGGCGTCCACCAGGCTGGGACGATGACCTTGTAACCCGCGTCCTCCAGCACCCACGCCCATTCCTTAAGAAAGGCAAAGGCCTCGTCCAGATCCAGTGCCACGACCTGAGGCGTTGCGGTGTCGAGACCCTCCCACAGCTTAGGGACCATGCGGGCGGCCAGCCCGAGGTTAAGCAGGACCTGGGTCTCGAAATCACCGCCGAGCTGGCGGCGGGCCTGTTTCCGATCTGCCGCGGACATCGACCAGAAGTCGGCCAGGGCCAGGCGTTGGGAAAGGTCGTCCTTGGGGACGGCGACAAAGTGCAGCGACCAGTCCGCATCAGACTCGCCGGGCGGCTCCTCGAGCCGAAAACCAAGTGTGAACGCCGCTTCCTGCTCGGATCCGGCGATACGCTGCCGCCACTGGAGCCACAGCCGGTAGCTATCCAGGCCCGTCCCGGGGGTTCTCCAGGGCCGTTCCGCGGGCACTGGCACGAGGCTGGCCGCGAGCAGGCTGCTCTCGACCTTCTTGACGAAGGTGGCCGGCAAGGGGGTCTGGCGCACGATCCGATCGAGCAGCACCTCCGAGCAGTGGCGCAGAAGACCCTGTGGGTCCGCCAATCCATCGAGCCCGGCAGCGCAAGCCGCCGGCATCCGCTCGCAGGCCTTGGCAATGAGCTGGTCGTACTGATCGGAGGCCCACTGCCAGGCCCCAAACAGCTCGAAGGGCGGGGCCTTACGCTTGCCTTTGGGCGTAGGCGGCTGGCGATACACCAGCGCTGGGAGATACTGGTCGCGGACCAGGAGGCATTTCAGCTCCTGGGTGAACCAGTACCAGAAAAGGAAATCGCTGCCTGGCTGCACATCCTCGGCGCGGTAGAAGGCAAGGAAATGCAGGTCGCTCAACTGCCTCACCGGGTAGTCCAACCGCAAGCAGTCCGCCTGCCAGGGGCGCAAGACAGCATGCTCCTCATCGATCTCTTTCGGCCAAACGTTCGCCAATTGAGGTGAGGGCAGCGGAGCATCCGCCGTGCTGGGCAGCTGGATTGCATAGGACTGCAGCGCGGTGCGAAGCTGCGCCGGCGTGAGTTTCAGCCCCAACTCCTCCACAAAGGCAGGCCAGACGATGCCTGTCACGGAAAAGGGGTGGAGCGGGACGTCCCGGCCGCAACCCGCGGGTCGCGCCTGCAAGGTTTCAGCCCACAGCTGGAAGGAGCCGGCCTGGGCGAATGCCTCGTCGGCGTCGGGTAACCAAAAGGCGTGCAGAATCCGCATGGGCTCCTAAGAACCGATCCCGGCGCGCCCTCCAACGCTGGAACACCCAGCAGGCCGCCACCGACGAAGGACTCGCCATCGACGGCAAGACGATGTGCAATGCCATCGATGCCGACGGCCACCAGGCCCACATGCTCGGGGTCGTCGGCCACCAAACCCAGACCTGCCACACCCAAAAAAAGTCGGCTCCCTACCCGTAGGCGGCAGCGACGAACTCAAGCAAACCAACGAGATCGGGATGGTCATCCCGCTACTGAAACCCCTCGACATCACCGCCGACGCCCTGCTGACCCAGCGCAAGTTGGCCACCGACCTGATCGAGCACAACGCCCACTCCGTCTTCACCGTCAAAGACAACCAGCCAACCCTGCGCGAGGATATCCGCCTGATCTTCGAGGGCCGCAGCCAACCGGACTTCAGCGAGCCACCCACCCTGGCCCATGGTCGCATCGAACAGCGCTCAATCTGGACCACCACGCGCCTGAACCACTACCTCAACTTTCCCGGCGTCGGCCAGGTCTTCGTCATCGAGCGTCCCACCATCAAAAAGACCACCGGCAAAACCTCGACCGAAACCGTCTACGGCCTCACCAGCCATACCCCGGAAAGCGCCGACGCCGCAGCCGTACTGGCCTTCAACCGCCGCCACTGGACCGTCGAAAACGGCTGCCACTCCATCCTCCACTGGAACTGGGACGAGGATCGCTGCACCCTGCGTACCGGCCACGACCCCGAGAACATCACCGCACTACGTCGCTTCGCCATCGGCGCTATCAGGTCGAAGTCCCGCGATACCGTCGCCGCGACGATCCAGCGGTTGGCGCGCAACGTTCGCCTGGTCTTCGATTATCTCCGCATGACCGAAAATTCTCGCCCTCGCCCGTTGCCCCTGTAAGCCGGCAACGGCTAGAACGGATTTGCCGTGTCACCACGGGTCGTCGAGTTGATCCGCGGGCGCCTTTGTTCTTGATCCTGACCCAGTCAACGATCTCCCGTTCCAGCGCCACCGCACCACCCTTTCCGCAGTCGATCGCGAAGACCACCCGCAGCGGCTGCGATGACCTGTCACCGCGCACAACGCGGAGAATGGTGGCGTCGATGGATGTGAGACTCGCACCCGTATCGAGTCTAGCCTCCTCCTCTACACCGAGTTCCGGCAGGCGTACCCGCTCGGCCCAGCCGATAACGGACTGTGCCCCCGCTGTTCTTTGCTCGTGTGGCCAACTGGGCGATTCGGCGTGCGCCAGTGGGCCGACCGCCAGCAGGGTGATTGTGACGGCGGCCAGGCCACATGAGCCCACGGAGGCACCGGGTGCCCACATTCCCGGGAAGCTACAACTCGTTGGGGTGCCTCTTGCGGGCGCATGTCGCAAAGTCGTAGTCATCGAAGTCTGCTGGACGGGTCACCAACTCCAGATGTCTCGGGCAGTGCTCGAAGTCTGCTCCCGGGTCGAAACTGACGAAGACACCGAGACTTGAGCGCTCAGAATGCTGGATCTGGCGACTCCTGTCCTCCCTGGGAGCTTCCCAACGCCAACGACTCGCGTTCATATCCGTATCGAGGCTACTGCTGACGTACCGGTACTGCTGGGCTTGGCGGTGCACTCTCGTCACACTTTGTTGGCGACATCATGAGCGAGAGGCAGCCATTGAAAGGTATATTAGCTGATGCTAACTCTGCTTGCCTCTCGATCAGCTCCCAAGGTGACGTTTCCCTGTTCATATCCGTCCTCCCTGGTCAGCTGAGCGAGGGCGAGGCTCAGTCGTTTCGGCAACAGTGGCTCTGGCTGCGATGGCGTCCCAATACCGAAGGCGGCCAAGTCCGTTGTCCCACCCTGGCACTCTGTGCAGAGGCGTGATCGGTCACGGCTTGGCAATGTCGTCAAGTCGGTTAGATCCGCCCGACCAGTCCTGCTGATCGAGCGCAATGACCCCGAGCCGCCCGAACAGTCCGGGCGTTCGGTCGCACGGGCGCAGCGACGAATTTGGCGAGCGCGGTGACCGCAGATAGTGTACAGGGGCCGCCGCGCTCGCGAAAGTGGCACTGGAACCGGCCACTTCAGTCAGCCAAGCCCGCAGTGTGAGCCGGTGGATCAAAGATCCAAGTGCCCAGAACCTGGGTCCCCTTTCGTAGATGGGAACCATCAGGTTCCGAAGTGGGGGGCTTCCCGCAAACAGGGTCGGGGCGAGGTGACCAGCGCGGCCACTGCGCAGACTAGAGACCGACTCACTCTGACGCCGAAGTCCGCACGAAACATGAACGCGAGAGAGCCATCTTTAGTCCGCAGCGGCGTCCCACGCCTGACGCTTCCGATAGATAGTGGAAGGGCTCACTTCAAGCAGGGCAGCGGCCCTCGGGATATTACCGCCGCAATACTCAATCGCGCTTTCAATGGCGTCTTTCTCGACCAGCCAAAGAGGTTTGACTGACGCCGTACTCTCTGGTGCCGTGCCAACACCCTCTACCGCTTGAGTTTTAATTCCACCTCTCCTCACCGGCGGTGAGACCGTTCTCAGTGTTGATGGCAACATTTCGACCGTTACCTGAGGTCCGCTATGGAGGACCACCACGTTACGGAGCACGTTTTGCAACTGGCGAACATTTCCTGGCCAGTCGTAGGAAAGAAGGACGTCTTCCGCGTCAGGCGCTATACCGCAAAACATCTTGCCTTCTTCTGCGGCGAAGCTGCACAGGAAATGACGCGCAAGGGGCAGTACATCATCGTTGCGTTCCCTCAGCGCAGGCAGATGAATCGGTATGACGTGCAGCCTATAAAAGAGATCTTCCCGAAACCGGCCTTGCTCGACCTCCTTGAGCGGATCCCGGTTGGTGGCGCAGATGAATCGAACATCGACACTCTGAAGTCCCGTACCACCGACTCTCTGATAGGTACCGGTCTGCACGAAACGCAAGAGCTTGGTCTGCAACTGCAGATCCATCTCCCCGATCTCGTCGAGGAACAAGGTCCCGCCGTCGG
The DNA here is from genome assembly GCA_963698355.1 of uncultured Gammaproteobacteria bacterium. GTDB lineage: Bacteria > Pseudomonadota > Gammaproteobacteria > Chromatiales > Chromatiaceae > Thiodictyon. The sequence goes on from CAVOQO010000003.1 coordinate 491,298, forward strand.
CTTGCCCAGCCGCGCCTATCCGCTCCTTGGCCGCCCCGGTGAAGGCACCTTTGACGTGGCCGAAGATCTCGCTCTCCATTAAGTCCCGCGGAATAGCGCCGCAATTCAGTGCAACGAACGGCGCCGTGCGCCGTGGACTTTGGCGGTGGATGGCGTCCGCGCAGACTTCCTTTCCCGTTCCGCTCTCGCCCGTGATGAAGACCGTTGCCTTGCTCGGCGCGGCGCTGTCGATGATGCGGTAGACCGCCTGCATCGGTAGCGACCCGCCTATGAAACCATGGTAATGCTCGCGCTGGAAATCCTCCTTGATACTATCCACCAGGGCAGTCAAGTTCTGGCAATCCAGGGCATTGCGCAGCGTGACCGTCAAGCGTTTCGCGTTAAACGGTTTCTCGATGAAGTCGAAAGCTCCATAGCGCATGGCGTCCACCGCTATGTCGACGGAGCCGTGCCCCGTGATGATCACCACGGAAGTGGGCATCTGTTGCAGATGGACGTATTTGAGAATGTCCATACCGTCCATGTCGGGAAGCTTGAGATCGAGCAACAGCGCCTGCGGCGGGCTATGGTCCAGGTCGGCCATGGCGCTCGCACCGTCCCCGACGCGAGTGACGACATACGGCTCGTCGCGGAGGTAGCTGGCATAGACCTCGGCCAACGCCGGGCTGTCCTCGACGATGAGAATCCGGGGATTCGTTCTGTCCACGCGTTCTCGAATCGATTAGGTATTCGTTTTCGGGACGATCGACCCTGCCCAGCGGAGTAGCGACCGAGCCGGACCACTCAAGCTGGAGGCCGGTGCGCAGCATACCGAGCGGTCCTTATTACGGATGCTTCCTGCTCGTCCGGGACCCAAGGATACCGATACGGCGCGTTAGCGTGTCGCATCCTGGCTCCCGCGGCAACCCCTACCGCGAACCACCACGGGACGCTGGGGAAGCTTTCCGCAGCCAAAAAACAGCAGCGATGGGTACCTGGCAAAGGCCATCTCGGGTCACCAGGGTTCTTTGCCCTCGTTGGAACACCCCCTCACCGGTTGGCTCGTCGCTCGCGGTACTTCAATGGGATTTTTCGCGAGCGGGAAGGACTCGGGGGATCGGAACTCCACGCTCCTGAAGCCAGATGAGGTAGATGGCAGCCCGCGAGAGCGTCAGGGAAGGGTTACACAGGGTCCGCACCAAACCCGAGCCAGCGTGGGGCTCACTCGAGAGCCAATTTGCCCTGATTATCGGCCGTGATGCCGAATCGCTCCTCCATGTGTGTGAGGGTATCGCGGGCGATGGCCATGAGCGGCGGCAGATGCGCACGGACCAGTTCCAAACGACCTTCGCCTGCGGCTCGCTCCAGCGCCGAGGATTCCGACTGCAGGGCGGATGCGCCGAAGGTTCCCGCCGAACCCTTAAGCGCATGGGCGTGGTGCCGGACCGAAGCCAGATCCCCGGTTTCTGCTGCACCCTCGATACCGGGGACAAGCCGCCTAACCTCGGCAACGAAGCTCGCCACCAATCCCGGCAACAGATCCCCGGTCACGTCTTGTTCGAGCTCCCTCAGCACCGCCTCGTCCAACAAAGAGATCGTGGTAGCCGCGGAAGCGGGAGCCCGGTGGGTCCCTGGACCGTCGGCGCTTCTTAGCCAACGGTCCACCACCCGAAGAAGGTCCGCTCGTACCACCGGCTTGCTCAAATAATCGTCCATACCGGCGTCGAGACAACGCTGCTTGTCCTCGTTGAAGGCTCCCGCTGTCATGGCAACGATTGGCACGTCTCCGCGTTCCCCGCCCAAGGCGCGAATGGATTGCGTCGCCGCGAGCCCATCCATCTCCGGCATGGCGATGTCCATGAGCACCAGTCCGTAGCGCTTCTGCGTCACTGCGGACACGGCCTGCAAACCGTTCTCGGCTGTTTCGACTTGGTACCCCGCCTTCGTGAGAATGGCCGTGGCGACCAGACGATTCGGTGCACTGTCCTCGACCAAGAGGATCGGCATCAGTGCCGCGCCACCCGTCGGCGCCGTTAGCTGGACTTTCCGAGCGTCTGCCGGTTCTCGCACCTCCGCAGTCTCGCCCGCCGCCTCCCGCAATGCGCGGTAGAGTGCGCTTGGAGCGACAGGGACGCGCTCAGACCGCACCAAGCAGCCGGAGGCACTCGCGTCGTCAGTCCCAAGCTGTCCGGCGCGCACCAGGCGAATCAGTCGCGCAGATTCCAAAATCGGAGGGCGACCGCCAGAGGCGTCGAGGCCATCCTCGACCAACGCAATGCCCCCTGCACAGCTCGGATCGTCAAGCCACTCCGGCGCGCCGGGCAGCTCGTCGACAACGCGCGCGGTCAATCCCAGGACCTTCAGCTGATACGTGATCTCCTCAGCCAGGATCGGATTGTCGCTCTGAGTGAGCACGACCTTCTGGCCAAGCGTGCGGGCAAGCTCTGAACTCTGAGGCGCGGTCGGCTCCATGTCCGACGCTGGCAATCGCAGCGAAAAACGGCTGCCCTGCCCCGGTTCGCTTTCACACTCAACGTCGCCGCCCAGGATCCGAGCCAGGGCACGACTGATCGCGAGTCCCAGCCCTGTCCCTCCGAAGCGGCGGGTGTGCGAGCCGTCTACCTGGGTGAACTCGGTGAAGAGCTCGGCCTGCTTGTCCTCCGGTATACCAACTCCCGTGTCGATCACCTCAAAGCGCGCCCAAGGCCCATCGGTCGCCTCTGCTTCAGAAAGAAGCCGCACTCGAACGCCGCCCATCTCCGTAAACTTGATGGCATTCCCCACCAGGTTGAGAAGGATCTGCCGCAAGAGCCCAGGGTCTGTGCTGAAAATGCGAGGTGCCTTTGGATCGACGAACAGGGTCAGCTCGATTCCCTTGGCGAAGGCGCGCGGGGCGAGCAGGCGCAACACACTCTCGGCGATCGCCTCCGGCTCGCAGGGTTCAGATCGTCTTTCCACCCGTCCCGCCTCGATTTTGGAGAAATCGAGAACGCTGGTGACGATCGAGAGTAGATTGCGCCCCGCTTCGCTGGCCGTTACCGCGTAGTTGCGCTGATCGCTATCGAGATCCGTGTCGAGCAGCAGTTCGTTCATGTTGATGATCGCGTTGAGCGGCGTGCGGATTTCGTGGCTCATGGTCGCAAGGAAGCGCGATTTGGCCTCACTTGCCTGCTCGGCCCTGGCACGCGCGTCTTCCAGCGCCGACTGATTGCGCTTCTGGTCGCTGATGTCAAAGAAATGTGCCACGTAATTGGTGGTCTGCCCCTCCGGGTCGTGCACGGCGGTGATGCTTAGCCTCTCGGCGAAGACCTCACCGTCCTTGCGACGGTTCTCGATCTCGCCTTCCCAATGACCTTCAGCCTGCAACCGCCCCCACATCTGGCGATAGAACTCCGCATCCTGGAGGCCGGATTGCAAAATCCGCGGGTTCTTGCCAATCGCATCATCGGCCGCGTAGCCCGTGATCTCCGTGAAAGCCCGGTTGACACGGAGGATGCGGGCATCAGCATCGGTGATGAAGATCGCTTCCTGGGCCTCGAAAGCATAGGCGGCCAGCCGAAGCTCCTCCTCAGAGCGCATACGCTCGCTGATATCACGCATGAACGCGGTAAAGAAGTCGCCGTTCTCGATCACGACATGGGCTATCGCGACCTCCATCGGAAACTCGGTCCCGCTCTTATGCAGGGCCGGCAACTCGAGGTGCTTGCCGAGAATCCGGCCCACACCGCTGTCGCGGAACCTCGCCATACCCTGTCGGTGACCTGCGCGGTGTCTGTCGGGTATGATCAGCTCGTCCAACATACGCCCCATCACTTCTTCCTTCGTGTAGCCGAAGAGCTGCTCTGCGGAGGCGTTGTACTCAAGAACGCGACCGTCCATGTCGATGGTGATGATGGCGTCCAAGGCTGCCTCCACCATCGCCGCCTTCTGCGCGTCGCTGGCCTTGATACGCGCCGCTAGATTTTGAGACTCTTCAAGGGCTCGTCGCTGTTCCGCGTAAGACTCCGCGAGGCGGGACGACATGGTGTTGAAGGCGCCGATGGCTTGGGCCACCTCGTCTTTGCCTTTTTCCGGGATGAGGAAACCGGGGCCTTCCCGCCCGATCTTGTTCGACGCGTCCTTTAGCTCTCGAAGCTGCCGGGTCAGGTAGGACCCCAGCAACAGCGAGAACAAGGCAACCAAAAACATCCCCAATGCGGCGATGCCTACTGCGCCTGAACGGGCCTTACGAATAAGCGTCTGAAACTCCCCGACCGAAAGCCCCACTTCGACCCGGCCAAAGTGAGCTGCGCCCTCGCGGATATCGGCATAGGTGTCGAAAATGCCGTCTTGAGCGTGGGATGGATCGGCGTCAGGGGCGAACGGGCGGGCGAGGGAGTCTTCGTCGCCGCCCGCGGCCAACACCCGTCCGTCTTCATCACGCACCCTGGCATAGACGACACCCGGATTGTTCAGGGCCTCCCGCACGAAGCTCTCGAGCGAGGCAAGATCCGTCGCCAGCACCGCATTCTTGGTCGTCGTAGCAAAGAGGCGGGCGGTGGTCGCACCACGCTGGACGAGTTGATCTTCGTTAGAGTCGCGGAGCCACCTCAGTCCGCTGAAGATGAGTATGGCGAGCAGAATCGCCTCGATTGCGGCGACCCCGATGATCGTCTTGAGGCGAAAGCTCACTGCGCGGGCTGCACCAGGTCATTGAGCAGGTCGATGCCAAGGGCCCGCACATCGTCCCAGTCTGCGTCTGCCGCCGCCTCGAACCCCTTTATGCCAAGCGGCTCCAGCAGCGCCCGCCCGTCTTCGTTCTGACCCATCGCCAGCATGGCCTCGGTCAGACGCTCCACGTCTTCCGCTGGAACCCGGGGGTGCGCAGCGAAGGCATGGGGCGTGTAGCCTTCGGTCGTCCAAAGAATTCGCAGTTGGTTCCTCACATCGGGCTCCAGGCTTTCGAGGGTCCTGACCACGCCACCCCCGCCCGGATAGAGGCCCTTGGCGACGGCGAGATAGACCGAATCGTGGGAGGAGACAAACTTAGGGGTGAACGGGATACCCTCCTGATTGAGATAAGCGCGGGTGAGCACGCTGGCGGCAAACGCCGCCGGCGCGGGAAAGGCCAGGGTGGCCCCGGAAAGCCCACGTGGATCCTGAATCGGACTGTCCTTGCGTACGACCAGAATGCCCTTGAGGCGTTGTCCCTTCGCCTTTGCGTAGGCGCGATAGCCAGGCTTCTGGCTGAAGACCGTGTAATGGTAGGGGTTCATATAGGCGAAATCGTACTCGCCGGCCGCGACCCGACGTTCGAACTCCGGGATATCCGGTGCTGTGCGGAATTTGATCTCAAGCCCGGCACTCCGCCCCAGGTAGTCCAAGACCGGGGCCCAACGACGGGCAAGCTCACTTGCCGACTGTTGCGGAACCACGCCGAAGGTATAGCTTTGCGGCTGCTCGCCCACGTCCGCCTGCGCGATCGATGGGGAGGCGGCCAGCAACAAAAGAACCGAGGCCAACACGACGGAATACATGCCATCTCTCCTGCTTTACCGCACCGCGCATGGAGGCGGCGGGACCGGTGGAACCGTTCTGCGAGCGCTTGTGGCGATCGACGCGACAGCTAAGCGTCAACGAACCAACGAACCAATGCCGCTTCAAGTTGCTGGTTGTCGATTGGCTTGCTGAGATAACCGTTCATACCTGCCTCGAGATATCCCTCCTCATCGCCCTTCATCGCGTTCGCGGTCAATGCGATGATTGGCGTTGATGCCTTCACGGGATCAGGCAGCGCCCGTATTTGCTTGGTCGCTGAAACGCCGTCGAGCCTGGGCATCTGTATGTCCATCAAGATAACGCCATAATCTTCGGAACGAACGGCCTCGAGCGCCTCGAGTCCATCACTCACAACGTCGACGGCGTAGCCGAGCCTTTCCACTTTCGCCTTCGCGACGAGTTGGAGCGGAAGCACGTCCTCCACAAGGAGCACTCGCCTGGCCGCTGACTTCGAGGCAGACTTTCCTGACGCAAGACCTGGATCGACGGCACACGCCGCCGGGCGTAGGACAGCCAGCAGCTTTCGGCGGGTCAGAGGTCGGTTCAGGGCGACATCCCAAAAGCCGTTCTCCCCGGCGCATCCGCTCTCCATCCAGTCCAGAGACACACGACAGACCCGATGACCGTGCCGCTCCAGCGCTTCCCGGAGCCGCTGATCGGTCGCCGCTTCGGGCGCGTCGGAACCGTCCACAAGGACGAGATGAAACGGTTGTTCTCGGTCACCTGCCTCCCGGAAGGTGTCGATGAGTGAATCCGGCTCCCCTACCGCCACGACTACCGCACGAAGGCTGCGCAGCTGCGCGACGACCGACTCACGTAGCAGCGGGCTTCGAGTCAGCACCGCCACCCGCAGGCCGGGCGGGATCGAGGGCTCGCGCCCGTGTAAGACATCCGTCTTCTCCAGCACCACGGTGAACCAGAATCGGCTCCCTTGACCGGCTTGGCTGTAAACCCCGATCGCCCCCCCCATGCGCTCGACCAACCTCTTGCTGATCGCCAGACCCAACCCCGTGCCGTGGTGACGACGCTCGCGCCCCACCTCAAGCTGACTGAAATTGCTGAACAAGCGGCCTTGGTCTTCCAGTGCGATGCCAGGACCCGTGTCGATCACATCAAATCGCAGGCCTACCCCCGCGGCTCCGCGGTCCTCCGCCTCCACCTTGAGAGTTACCCCTCCCCGCTCGGTGAACTTGACCGCATTGCCAAGCAGGTTCAGCAGGACCTGACGCAGGCGCGTGGAGTCACCGCGGAGTCGCGACGGCAACCCCTCCGCCGGGACCGAACCTAACTCCAGGCGCTTTTTGCTTGCGGGGATTGCCAGGATGTCGACCACGGTGTCGAGCATCTCGATGACATCAAACTCTTCGATTTCCAGTTGGAATTTTCCGGATTCCAGCTTGGAGAGATCGAGAACGTCGTTGATGATGGTGAGCAGGGACTTCGCGGCTTCGAGGATTACCTGTACCTGCTGCCGCTGGCCGTCGGGCAGAGGTGAGTCCAGAAGCAGCTCCGCCATTCCGATCACCCCGCTCATCGGGGTGCGTATCTCGTGGCTCATATTGGCCAGAAACGCGCTCTTGGCGCGGCTGGCCACCAACGCCTCATCGCGTGCCACTCTCAGTTCAGCGGTACGTTCCTCCACCAACCCTTCCAGGTTCTCCGCGAGCTTCCGGAGCTCTTGATTGGCCGTGTAGAGTTCGCGGCTCTTCTCCTCCAGCAGCTCCTCCGCCTGCTTCCGGGCGCCCCGTTCGCGCATGATCCGACGCTCGAAAACGGACGCATTGTCGGTGTTCCCAGGCATGGCCTACTGCCGCGTCAGCGTGAAACGCACGTGCGTACGCCCGTCGTCGGACAGGTCCACTTGATCAATCGCGATCTGCTCACCGTAATGAGTGGCACACCCTTGAATCAGACCGAGAGCCAGATCGGCGAATGGTCGTCGGGACCGATAGGTCATCTCCATCGTGTTCGCATTCGGGCTTTTGGTCTCGAACTTGGGAAGCTCGGCGTCGGGGTAAAGCTTGCGCACCTCCACGTGCACGTGCTCCTCGATACGCGAGAGGAAATCGAATGTGCCGCTCACGCCCTCGAAAAAAGCTGGATACAACCCAAAGAACCTGCCGAACAGGTGATTCCCGAACGTCCGAACAAGATCGGCGCTCGGGATGTCTGTCCTCTCGCTCAGCTGGGCAACCAAGTCCAGCATTTCGCGATGGTCGTAAGTCCCGACGGCCGTGTACATGCCCCGCGACGGGAGGTCCGCGGCGACGATAATTTCGTCGGCCATCTCGGGAGAGAAGTGGCTCTCGACCATTTCGATGAATTCCGAAAACACCATACCCTTCACAAAAATTCTCCGATTTACGCCCAGCAGGCGACCGCCCGCAACACCCGATACTTGAGGCTACCGTACACGCCAAGAGATCACAGGCTGGATGTCGGGGGCCTCGTACACTTCAAAAAAGTCGATCCCGCGATTTGAAGCAAACCCCGTGCACATGAGCCACTGTGGATCGATGGCGGCACCTAGCCCCGATTGTCCGACGGTTGCGGCGGTTTCGACCCCGATCCACTGCGACTGCCTAAGTCAACGCCGACCGCTTCGCCCACACGCTCGCGACGGGTTCTCCGGGAGGACGGGCCAGCGCGGTTCTCGTGGCCGCTTCGGCGGATGTGCGATGTAAAATGCTTCGCAAATTGCGACGCGGACAAGCGGATCCTTGAGCGCGGCACATACGCCGTCCGACCGCGCGCGGACTCATTGGCCGGCATGGAACCCTCCGAATTGGCACAGAAAGTGCCTTTCTCCTCCGAGCAACCTACGAAGTATGCCGCGTCTCGCGCGGACTGCAGCGACGCCTGCCCGCACAGCGGCCTGCCACCTGACGTTCCGCCGCCCCCGAGGACCATTCGACATGAGCGTTTGGAGGGAACGGACAACGCGCAGACAGTTCCTTGGGCGCCGAGCCACGTTTGCCTAGCCTCCCAGAGGACACGGCCATTCCCGCTTCCCCGCAAACAGCCGACAATTCTGAGGCTTCGCAAATCCAGGCCGAGCAGGTCCTGCTCCTGATGCAGGGAGTTAAAGCAAGCATACCCGCATCAATCGCGGTCGCGGGGGTGATGTCGTACGCCCAGTGGCCCGTGAAAGACCACTTCGTGATCGCTGTCTGGATGAGCGCCGTCGTACTGATCAGCCTGCTACGCTGGGCCCTGGCGATCGCTTACTACAAGACGCTCGGGCAGGCTGGCACTAACAGCCGGAACTGGCTGGGGGCCTTCATCGTCGGAGCGGCGTTAGCTGGAACGGCCTGGGGACTGGGGACATGGATGCTGTACCCACCGGACGCCGTTGCGCACCAAGCCTTCCTCGGCGTATTGGTTGCAGGGCTGAGCGCGGGCGCCGTCACCTCGCTTTCCGCGTCATTTCCTGCCACCCTGGCCTTTCTCTCTTTGTCCCTGGTGCCGCTCGCGACACGCTTTCTCTCCAGTGATCATGACGTTATCTTCTCGCTAGGGCTGCTCACGATACTCTTTCTTGGGGTAACCGCAGTCGGCGCGCGGCGCATCAATGCCAACATTCTTCAGAACGTCCAGCTGCGCCTGCAAAGCAGTGCTCAAGTTACCAAGCTCAGGGAAAGCCAAGAGCAATCCCGCAAGCTTGCGATGGTGGCGGCCCGCACAGACAACGCGGTGATCATCACCGACAGCGATGGACGGGTGGAGTGGGTTAACGACGGGTTCGCGCGGATGACGGGCTATACCCTCGCGGAGGTCGTCGGTCGTACACCCGGCTCGGTGTTGCAGGGTCCCGAGACCGATGTGCAGGTCGTGCAGCGCATCCGAGAGAATCTCCGCCGGGACCAGGGCTTCGAGGAAGAGATCCTCAATTACGCCAAGGACGGCCGCCCTTACTGGGTCTCGATCGAGGTCCAACCGATCAGAGACGAGGTTGGGCAAACCATCCAGTTCATGGGAATCGAACGGGACATTACCGGGTCCCGCACCCGCGAGCGGCAACTCGAGGAGGCAAGACAAAAGGCCGAGGAGGCGAGTCACGCAAAATCCAGATTCCTGGCGATGATGAGCCATGAGGTTCGTACGCCGCTCAACGGGGTGCTCGGATCTCTTGGCCTTCTGCAAGACACCGTGCTTGATGCGCAGCAACGCAAGTATGTGGAGACGAGCCGGGGTTCTGCCGAGTGGCTGCTCTCCATCATCAACAACATCCTCGACTACTCGAAAATCGAGGCGGGCAAGACCGAGTTGGAGCCCGCCGTATTCAACGTGCCCAGTCTCGTCCACAGCGTCATCGCGATGCTCGAACCTCGTGCGTCGGAGAAGGCCATCAGCATACGAGCCGAGATCGACCCGGACGTTCCCTCAATCGTCGAAGGCGACTCGACCAAGATCCGGCAGGTGCTTCTGAATCTGGCGGGGAACGGCGTCAAGTTCACCCAGCGCGGAGAAGTCCGCATTCGCGTGTCTCTCCTCGAGGAAAGCGGACAGCAGTTGCGTTTGCGATTCACGGTGAGCGACACGGGAAAAGGAATCGCGTTGGAGCAGCAGGGAAGAATCTTCGAAGAATTCTGGACCCGCTCAGAGGATACGAGCCATGGGAGCCCGGGCACCGGCCTCGGGTTGTCGATTTCGCGCCGGCTGGTCAACATCCTGGGGGGAGAAATCCATTTCGAAAGCCGCGCTGGTGCAGGAACCCGCTTTTGGTTCGACATACCGCTCGCCGCCGTATCCCGCGATGCGATTGCATTTAAGGAGGCATTGTCCGGAAGGGAGGGAAGCAAGACGGATTGGACCCGCGGGATCCACCTGAGGGGCCGCGCTTTGATCGCGGAAGATAACCCAGCCAACCAAATGATCGCCCAATCGCTGCTTACCCGGATCGGTCTGCGCGTAGACGTCGTCGCCAACGGACTCGAGGCGGTGGACGCAGCCCGCAGTCGACCCTACGACCTCGTCCTGATGGACATCGGCATGCCGGAAATGGACGGCGTCGCGGCCACCCGAGCGATTCGCGCCATTGAAGGCCCAATTGCAAGAGTCCCCATCATCGCGTTGACGGCGCATGTCATGCGTGGTGAGCGAGAGAGTCTGCTTGGGCAGGGCCTCGACGATTATCTCGCTAAACCGATTGACCGGACCGCTCTGCTCGAATGCTTGACACGATGGCTCACACCGGAGGCCCCGCAAGTGACAGGTTCCCACCACACCGAAATTCCCGACCACGCACACGGTTCGGACAGCTCGATCGACCGACGGGTTCTGGATCAATTACTAGAAGACGTGGGTGCGGAGAACGCGGAGGCGGTCGTGGACGCCTTCGTCCTGGAACTTGAAAGGCAGGCGGACCAATTGCAGGAAGCAGCGGACAAGTCCGACCAGGAGGCGATGGCGCAGGCGGCACACCGGATCAAAGGCAGCGCGGCAAGCTTTGGTGCCAATCAGCTCAGCCGCCTCGCTGCATCCATCGAACAGGCGGCGCGAAGCGGGGAGGCTGAGTCGGCGGTGACAGCGATGGGCGAATTTCGAGGGCTGGCGAAATCCTCGAAGGACGAAATGGATGTCCTTCGGCGCGAGATCTTTGGGTCCAGGAGCTAGCGCGTCCGTGTTGTGGCTAGGATCAGTCCAGATGCCAGTGCAGCGGTTGCCCCGCTAACAGATTGTCTAGGTTGTTGACCGCGACGATCGCAATAACAAGGAGATATAGCGTCCAGAGCACCGGGAGCGCGGCGACTTCGGGTCCTGCAGTGCGGCATCGAGGGCTCAGATTACGGAGGCACGCCCCGGTGAACGCCACGAGGAGCAGAAGCTCCACCAGGAGTAGTGGATAGAAAAAGGTCCCGACGAGCTCCCGAAGCCAGGTCGGCCAGTGTCCCGCGTTCCTCCAGAACAGCGGCTGTTCCCTGAGCCAAGCGAACAGGATTAGGACGCAGAGGCAGCAGAAATTGAGAGCCGCTCCGGCGATGATCCAATATGTGTTAGGCGAGGACTGATTTTTGTGGAACGTCGTGTGCAAGCGTAAGGTGGTAACAAGATGAGGTGGCTGCCAAGAATATCGCAGGTCAGGCTGTCTTGTGCGCTGCGATAAGCGAATCCCCGATTCCGGTGAATCTCAAACGACGGATTTGGGAACCACCGGCACAACCGTTCCCCCGGCAGGGGCAGCACCGTGAGTCGAGAAAGGCCGTGAAAGCTCTGATCATCGACGACGCACCCGACATCCGGATCTACGTCCGCGCACTCCTCGAGAAGTGGGGGTACGAGACGGAGGACGCGAGCGAAGGTGCGGAGGGTTTCGCCCACATCAAAGGCTCGGGCGTTCAGATTGTCGTCTGCGACTGGATGATGCCGGGCATGTCCGGGCCCGACTTGTGTCGCGCCGTCCGTGATACCGACCTGGGGCACTATGTGTACGTAATCTTGCTTACCGGCCGCTCCGACAAGGCAGATTTAGTGGAAGGCCTCAACGCCGGAGCGGACGACTTTCTGAGCAAGCCTTTCGACGCGCAGGTGCTGCAGGCGCGGCTGCGCGTCGCGGAGCGCATCCTCGGGTTGGAACAGCGGCTTGCCGAGCAAAATCGCGAACTACGGGAGTCCCGAAACAGGCTGGAGCAAGCCTACGACCAAATCCAGGCGGACCTGACCACAGCCGCTCGTATTCAGCGCCAGATGCTGCCGACTTCGGACCGCGCTGCCTTCCCGTTCCGAGCCGAGTGGCTGTTTCTGCCTGCGGCTCAGGTATCCGGAGACAGTTTCAATTTCTTCGAATTGACCACCGACGTGATCGGCTTCTACCACCTGGATGTATCCGGCCACGGGATCCCGGCAGCGTTACTTTCCGCGAGCCTGAGTCGTTCCCTGGTCCCGGGAGGCGGGCCGGGTGTCGCGGCGGCGGCGGACTTCCTGGACCCGGCGAGATTTCTGGCGGACTTGAACCGGCAGCTGGGCGACCCGGACGCGGAATCTGAACACTTCGCGACCGTTGTGTACGGCACAGTCAACAAGCGCAGCGGCGAGGTGAAGGTCGCACTTGCGGGACATCCGCTCCCGATCGTCCTCCGCCATCGAGGAGAGGTAGAGCACCTTAAACCTGGCGGTCTACCCGTCGGCATGTTCCCGGATGTCACCTATGAATCCCAGCAGCTGCGCCTCGACCCCGGGGACAGGCTGATCCTTTATTCCGACGGCGTAACCGAGTGCCAGAACCCCCAAGGGGAGGCCTTCGGCGACGCCCAGTTGCGAGCAGTTACGACGTACTCCGCGCACCATGCGTCAGCGGGATTGACCGACGCCCTTGGAGTCAGCCTACGGGAGTGGCGAGGGACGAGCGACTTCGAAGACGACATTTCGGTACTTGTTCTGGAACGTCCGCTGGCGTCGAGCGGACAACCAAACTCGGACATGCTGCCCGGAGAAAGACGATGAAGGCTATGGTTCTCGCCGCCGGCAAAGGCACGCGCGTGCAGCCGCTGACATACGACGTGCCCAAGCCCATGATCCCCCTGGTTCGTAAACCCGTGCTGGAGTCAATCATCGAATTACTTCGCCACCACGGGGTCGACCAGATCGTGATCAACACGAGTCATCTGGCTCCGACGATCGAGGATTACTTTCGCGAAGGCTCGGCATGGGGGGTCGAGATCGCCTATTCATTCGAAGGTTATGTGGAAACGGGCGAAATCAGGGCACAGGCCATCGGCTCCGCAGGCGGAATGAAGCGGGTGCAGGACTTCTCCGGTTTCTTCGACGACACCTTCCTGGTCCTTTGCGGGGATGCACTCATCGATCTTGACATCGGGGCCGCCGTGGCCTTTCACAAAGCAAAGGGGGCACTGGCCACGATCGTCATGAAAGAGGTATCACGGGAGGAGGTGCACAAGTACGGCGTGGTGCAGACCAACGATGATGGACGCATCCTGCAATTCCAGGAGAAACCCGCGGCGCAGGAGGCGGTCTCGACGACCATCAACACCGGGATCTACATCTTCGAGCCCGCGATCTTCGACCACATCCCAGCTGGTGCGACCTATGACATCGGTGGACAGCTTTTCCCCGATCTGGTCCGCAAGGGTCTCCCTTTCTATGGGGTGACTCTTCCTTTTCAATGGCTGGACATCGGCTCCATCACCGATTTCTGGCACGCGACCAGAGCAGTGCTCTCAGGGCAGTTTCGCGGCTATCGCTTACCCGGCCGAGATCTCGGTGACGGTCTGCGCTGCGGCGGAAACGTGCGCATAAACAGGGAAAGGGTTGACATCCGAGGTCCCGTCTATGTCGGCGGCAGCTGCGACATCGGCGACGGTGCAGTGATCGAGGGTCCGACCGTGATCGGCCCTGGTTCCGTCGTCGAACCCGGCGCAGAAATCCGAGAATGTCTGGTCGATGACTACACGAAGATCACGAGTGTCGCGCGTCTCGACCACCTCATCATCAGTCATGGTCACTGCATTAAGCCGGACGGATCCTTCTTCAGCCACCGCGCGGCGGATCTCTCCTGGCTGATCGACGACGCACGCCATCTGCAGCGCCTGAGCGACGATCACAATCTACTGCTTCAGCTGGCACGGCAAAACGACCTCGCTGCCGGGTCTGTCTCATGACCGGGGCCGAAACCCGCATTTCCGCGTCCAGCAGCCCGGCCGAGGTGCCGGAGCTACAGACCAGGCTGTCGGCGTTGTGTGGCGAGGCGGGCTTGGACGACCTGGCGGCGTTTCAACTGACGTGCGCCATCGTCGAAGCGGTCAACAACTGTATCGAGCATGCGTACGAGGGCGAACCCGGGCATCCGATATCCCTGCTCTGGCTTAGAAACCCGGACGGTGTCGTGGTCGAGATCCGCGACCAGGGTCGACCCATGGCCGCCCTTCCGCCGGAAGCCGTTGCCATGCCGGAAGCAGATGCCGAATCGGGGCGCGGGTGGCATATCATCCGTCAGTGGACCGACTCGGCAACCTACACGAGACAAGCCAACGAGAACGTGCTCAGACTTACGCGCCGTTTGTAGCCAGGCACCGCCCGTTCGCGGGCGTCAGGAACACTTGGATGTGACGTCCAGGACGAAGTTTCCCAGCAGATTCGGTCGGATACTGAACCGGTGTGAAGAGCAGTTGCTTCCGCCCCGAAACCTAAAAGCCAGGATGCTTTCGCCCCAGAGCCATCAACCAACGGAGAAATAAAAATGAATCTCGAACACCACATCCAAAACGGCATCGATATCGTTAAGCTGCCGGAGCGACTGATGATGGGCGACGCCGCCGATGCACGCGCTGCACTCAAAGACATCATCAACAAGGGTAGCGGAAAGCTGATCCTCGACCTCGCGGACACCACGTTCATGGATTCGAGCGGACTCGCAGTGCTCGTGAGCAGCCTGCAAGCCGCGCGCAAGAAGAACGGAGACGTCTACCTTGCCCACATGGGCGCCACCGTACGGGCCCTCTTTGAGCTCACTCGGTTGCACACCGTCTTCCAGATTTTCGACGACGAGGCGGGGGCCCTTCAGGCCTTGTCCTGATACACCGCGGCCGGCGACGGTCCCCGCAAACAAAAGCGAGACAGCAAGCCAATGAGCGAAAAGAAGGCCCCGAAGATTTCGATCGTCGTCTTCATCGACGCGCTTGGCTGGGACGTGCTGAAGGGGCGTCGCTTCATGGAGGAACGGTTGCCGTTCCGGCGCAAGTTGCGCTCGGTGTTCGGTTTCTCGTCCGCGTGCATCCCCTCGATCCTCACCGGACTGATGCCTCGGGAGCACCGCCACTGGTCGTTCTTCTACTACTCGCCCGAGACCTCCCCCTTCAAGCCCCTGCGTCTGCTGGGACTGCTTCCGCGCTCCCTGGTCGACCGCGGACGGGTGCGCAACCTGATCAGCAAGCTGATCAAGCGGCTGTACAGCTACACGGGATATTTCCAGCTCTACAACATCCCGTTCGAGCACGTGGACAAGTTCGACTACTGCGAGAAGAGCGACCTCTTCGTTCCTGGCGGCATGAACCGGGGCGAGAATATCTTCGATCACCTGAGCCGCGCCGGGGTGCCCTACCACGTCTCCAATTGGCGGGATTCGGAAGACAGCAACCTGGAGGCGCTCAAGGCCGACCTGAAGAACGGTGGAATCGCGTTTGCCCTCCTGTACATGGCATCCATGGATGCCCTCCTCCACGAGGTTGGAAAAGAGAGCCCCCAGGTGGACCAAAAGCTTTCCTGGTACGAGGCTCAGCTGGACGAGGTGCTGCGTACCGCGTCGGAGCATTACGATCAGGTACGGCTGTTCATCTGCTCCGATCACGGCATGGCCACCGTGCACACGCATGTGGACCTGATGAGCAAGGTCGAGTCAATCGGGCTCGAGTTCGGTCGCGACTATACGGCGACTTACGATTCCACCATGGGACGCTTCTGGTTCCACAACCAGGCTGCGCGCGAGCGCATTACCGCACTGCTGGAGCAGGTGCCGACAGGGCGTATCCTGCCGAAGCAGGAGCTCGAGAAACTGGGCTGCGACTTCGAGGGGGATCAGTTCGGAGAGCTGATCTTTCTGATGGATGCCGGTGTCCTGATCGTTCCGAGCCACATGGGAACCACGCCCATCACGGGGATGCACGGTTACCACCCGGACGACCCCGATTCGGATGCATCCCTGCTCTCCAACGTCGAGCCGCCAACGGATCCCAAGGCCATCACTGACGTCTTTCACCTGATGCGCGCCGAGTCCGGGGCCTAGGTCCCCGCTCCAGCATCGACCGCCGACGCCCCGAGGCCACACCATGCGTTGGGTGCTCAACATCGCCAGCAACTACCTGCGGGTCATCGTTGGTATCGCGGTGATGTTCTTCCTCATCCCGTTCATGGTCTCGCGCCTGGGCGTAGACATGTTCGGCCTCTGGACCCTGATCTTCGCCGTCGTGGGGCTGTTCGGGCTGATGGACCTGGGCTTTGCCACCGCCGCCATGAAGTACGTCGCAGAGCTGACGGCCAGCGGCGACCACGCCGGACGCAACGAGGTCCTGGCCACCCTGCTAATGGTCTACGGGGTCCTAGGGGTAATCTGCCTGGTGCTGGTGGCGATCCTGGCCGGACCGGCCGCGGGCTGGTTTGACCTGTCTCCGGACCACGCGCAGCCATTTACTCTGGCCCTATGGCTGATCGGCACAGCCGTCGCGATCAACTTCCCGGCCAGCCTGGTGAAGGCGATCCTCATCGGCAGCGGACGCATGCACCTGGTCAACGCCATCGAACTGGTCACCACGCTGGTCAACGCGGCGCTGATCGTCATCCTGCTGGAGGCAGGCTTTGGCCTCCTGGGAATGGCCATCGCCACCGCCACTACCATGCTGCTCGGCCCCGTCGTGATGTTGCCCCTGGCCATCCGGCTGACCCCCGGGCTGTCTGCCTCGCCCCGCCTCTTCTCCCGCTCCCGGGTGCGCGAGTTGCTGGGCGTTTCCGTGTATTTCTTCGTCGCCAATGTGGCGGTGCTGATCATCCTGCGCATCGACCCGGTGGTGATCAAGATGTTCCTCGCACTCAGTGCGGTGGCCGTGTATGCGGTTGCAGCCAAGATCGCCGAGTACACTTACCTGCTCAACAAACAGTTCTCCAACGCCCTGATGCCCTTGGTCTCGCAGTCCAAGGGAGCGGGGGACGCGGACACGGTACGGCGCATCCTGGTGGATGGCACCCGCTTCCTGTTGGCCATCGCGGTACCGTTCATCGCGCTCCTGTTTTTCTATGCCGACGCTATCGTCATCCGCTGGATGGGGCACGAGTTCGCGCAGTCCGTACCCCTGTTGCGCATCCTGCTACTGGCAGTGCTCTTCTCCAGCGTCCAGCTTAACGCCGCCAATGTGCTGGGCATGACCGGGGAGCACCGCTTCGTCGCCTTCGCCATGGGCGGCTCGGCGGTGTTGAACCTGATCTTGTCCATCATACTGATCCAGATCTTCGGCCTGACCGGCGTCGCCCTAGGGACCCTGCTGGCGACCCTGGTCGCCGAGTTCCTGTTCGTGGTGCCACGGGCGTGCCGGGAGCAGGGGATCGGCTTGGGGGACTTCCTGCGCGACGCCATTTGGCCGACCTTGCCGGCCCTGGTACCGGCCCTCGGAACGGCTGCCCTAATGGCCTACGCGCAGCCGCCGGACAACTTCGGCTGGATCATCCTCGAGGGCAGCGTGGCCGCCCTGCTCTACTTTGCCGCCTTCTACCGGACCGGGCTGGCGGCCTGGGAGCGGGAACTGATCGCCGCCAAGGCGCGCTCCGTACTGACCCGCTCCCGCGTCACGCAACCGCCCCCAACCGAATAGCGAACCCCATGCCCGGCCCGCTGAGTGTGATCCGCCAGACCCTTGAGGGTCTGCGCCTGCGCTGGTACCGACTGCGTCTCGGCGGCCTGGGCCAGGGGTGCCGGATCGAGCCCGGGGTCAGTCTCCAGTACCCCGGGCACATCCGCATCGGCGATGGGACCGGCATCGGGCGCAACGTAACCTTACGTGCCAATACGGAACGGTCGCCGGGCATTGAGCTGGGCAGGGGGGTGTCCATCAACGACTCGGTGGTGATCAACGCCAACCGGGGCCAAGTGACCCTGGGAGACCGCTCTTGGCTCGGGCCCTTCTGCCTCGTTTACGGAAACGGAGGCGTCACCATCGGCAGCAATGTTCTGGTGGCCGGTCACAGCAGCATCAATACCGTTTCCCACAGCGCCGAGCGTTGCGACATCCCCATCAACGAGCAACCGGTAGCCATCGACCCGGTGGTCATTGAGGACGATGTCTGGATCGGGCTCAACGCAGTCATCCTGCAAGGCGTCACCATCGGCCGCGGAACCATCGTCGGGGCTGGGGCCGTGGTCAACAAGTCCATCCCGCCCTGGTCCATCGCCGTGGGGGTGCCGGCTCGGGTCATCGGCAGGCGCAACGGGGCACCGGAACCGGAGAGCCCCGGAGAGGCCACATGAAGATCGTCCAGGTCCCGCGGCGTTTCGTCACCCACGAGTGGGGCGGAACCGAGACGACCATCCTCCAGACCAGCCGGGCACTGCAACAGGCCGGCCACGAGGTCGCCATCTTCACGAGTCTGGCCCTTTCTGATCGGCGCGACGAGTTCGTTCAGGGTGTGCCCGTTCGCCGCTTCCCCTACAGCTACCCCTTCTTCGGACTCACCGCCGACGACCGCCGGGATATGGACAAGAAGGGCGGTAACCTGTTGTCCCTGTCCCTTTTGCTCGGGCTGGTGCGGGAACCCGGTGTGGACGTCCTGCACGCCCACACCGGCAAACGTGTGGGCGGCATCGTGCGGACCGCGGCGCGCCTGTGCGGCATCCCCTATGTGGTGACCCTGCACGGGGGCTTCTTCGAGGTGCCCCAAGGTGAGATGGACCAGATGCTCGCCCCCATCCAAAACCGTCCGGAGTGGGGCCGCGTCTTCGGCGCATTGCTCGGCTCGCGACGCGTGCTGGAGGACGCGGCCGCCGTGCTGTGCGTCGGCGGCGACGAATACGCAGCCGCCAAATCAAGGCTGCCGGGACAGCGCGTCGAACTCCTACCCAATGGCGTGGATTGCGACGCCTTCGCCTATGGCGATGCCGCGGCCTTCCGGGCCGCCCATCGCATCGCGCCCGACCGACGCATCGTCCTGTGCGTGAGCCGCATCGACTATCAAAAGAACCAAATCGGGCTCGTGGAGGCCATGGCCCAGGTGGCCGAGCAGGTCCCGCAGGTCCAGCTGGTCCTGCTCGGTCCGGTCACCGTGGCCGGCTACCAGAAGCGGCTGATTAGGCGGGTCACGGATCTGGGCCTGACCGATCGCGTGACCCTGGTCCCGGGCCTGCGCCCGGACGACCCCATGCTCCCCGCCGCCTATCACGCCGCGGAGGTGTTCTGCCTGCCATCCCTGCACGAGCCCTTTGGCATCGTCATCCTGGAGGCCTGGGCCGCCGGGCGTCCGGTGGTGGCGGCCCGGGTGGGCGGCATCCCCTCCTTCACCCGGGACGGCGAGGACATCATCCACGCCAAGCCAGGCGATACGGACGATCTCGCTGCCCGCCTGATCCAGGTCCTGCAGGACCCGATTCTGGCCGCGCGCATCGCCGGCGCCGGCCACGCGAAGGCGCGCCAGGACTTCGCCTGGTCGGCCATCGCCGAGCGCCTGCTGAACCTCTACCGCAACCTCCCGCGACCCAGGAGTGCCTAGGGTGCGCGTCCTGCACGTCCACGAGCGGGCCGGTTTCCACGGCGGGGTCGAACAGATCCTCTACGACACCACCCGCGGGCTGGCCGCCCGCGGCTGGCCACAGGGTCTACTCCACGCGGACAGCAAGCCACGGGGCGAGTACCTGGCCGTTTTCGAGCAGGCCGGAACCGGCGACGACCTGATCGCCGCCTTCGCTCCGGATCTGCTCTTCCTGCACAAGGTCGAGGACCCGGCGCGGGTCGCGGACCTGGCTCGTCGCTACCCCACGGTGCGGATGGTGCACGACCACGACCTCGTGTGCCTGCGCCGACACAAGTATTTCCCCCTCAATAGCCGGGTCTGCGACCGCCCGGCCGGGCTCGCCTGCTACCTCAACCTCTGCTTCGTGCAGAAGGCCACGCCGGGCTCCAGTCTACCCATCGCATTCAAAGGGGTCGGCGGGATCAAGGCGGCCATCCGTGCCCACCAAGGGGTGCGCCAGCTCATGGTCGGCAGTCGCTGGATGGAGCGGGAGCTGATTGTCAACGGCCTGGACCCAGCCCGAGTGACCATCATCCCGCCCATCCCCGCGGCCCTGGCGCACGCCAGGCCCATCCCGCCCTCGGGGAAGCCCGAGGTTCTCTACGTGGGCCAGGTGATTCGAGGCAAAGGAGTGGACCTGCTGCTTCGGGCCCTTACGAAGGTCCCCGGGGACTGGCACGCGACCATCGTCGGTACCGGCAACCATCTCGACGCCTGCCGGGCCCTGGCAGAGGCGTCGGGCGTCGCCGCGCGCGTGACTTTCGCCGGCTGGGTACCGCACGATGCCCTGGAACCCTACTATGCCCGCGCCACAGTCTGTGTTGTGCCGTCCCGCTGGCCGGAACCGTTCGGTATGGTCGGTGTGGAGGCCATGGCGAGGGGTCGGCCGGTGGTCGGCTTCGCCGTCGGTGGCATCCCCGACTGGTTGGACGACGGTGTGACCGGCATCCTGGCCCCTGAGGCGGACAGCGGCGCCCTGGGTGCCGCCATCGCGAGCCTGCTGGCCGACCCGCAACTGGCCGCGGCGCTGGGCGAGGCTGGACTCGCCCGGGTGCGCGAGCGCTTCCAGCCGGACCAGTACCTGGACCGGCTCATGCACATCCTTGGGGAAGCGGTATGAAGATCGGCATCTCCGCCTTTGCCACCGACGGCGGCAAGTCTGGCATCAGCCAGTATGCGGCCAATGTGGTCGGACGCCTGCTCGCACTGGCGCCGCAGCATGACTTCGTCGCCTTCATCAATCAATCGGATGCACCCTGGGTTCGGACCTGGCATCCGCGCCTGGAGGTGGTCTCCCTGCCGGACTGGACGGGTCACCCCGTAGCCGGCATCGTCTGGCACGCCGCCTCCCTTGCGGGGATGCTGCGCCGGCACCACTGCGACCTGGTCTTCATGCCCGCGGGAAACCGGCGCCTGGCCTGGTCCTATGGCGTGCCGAGCGTCGGTACGGTGCACGACTTTTCCCAGCTGCATGTCCCCCAGAAGTACGACGCGGCGCGGATGTTCTACATCATGCGTGTCCTGCCGCGGATGATGCGCCGCCTGACCCGGGTGATCTCAGTGAGCCAGTCCACCCGCCGCGACTTGGAGTCGTTCGCCCGAGTTCCCGCCGAGCGCATCCGGGTCATATACAACGGGGCGGACCTGCAGCGCTTCGCCCCGCGCCCGCAGGCCTCCGCCCGGGCACAGCTGCCGACCGAACTGCACATCCCGGAGCCCTATGTGCTCTACATCTCTCGCCTCGAGCACCCGGGCAAAAACCATGTGCGCCTGCTGGAGGCCTTCGCCGCCCTCAAACGCACCACCGACCTGCCGCACAAGCTGGTCCTCGTGGGCGGGCGCTGGAACGGCTCCGAGATCATCCATGCGCGGGTGGGGGAACTCGGCCTGAACGACCAGGTAGTCTTCCCCGGATTTGTCCCCAACGAGGCGATTCCGCCGCTCTACGCCGCTGCGGACGCCTTCGCCTTCCCGTCGCTCTTCGAGGGTTTCGGCATCCCGGTGCTGGAGGCCATGGCCAGCGGCACCCCGGTGTGCGCGGCGAATACCTCAAGCATCCCGGAGGTCGTCGGCGACGCCGGACTGCTTTTCGATCCCCTGGACGTGCCCGCCATGACCGACTGCCTGGGGCGTCTGCTCCAGGACCAGCCCCTGAGGCAGCGCCTGATCGCCGCGGGAATCGAGCGGGCCGCCGGGTTCACTTGGGACGCAGCGGCCGCGGAAACCCTGGAGGAACTGGAGGCGGCCGGCGCCCGATGACCAGGCGCCCTACCCAGGCCATCCACAGGGTCGCCGTCCTCGCCGTTTCGGTCCTGCTCTGGGGTTGCGCACGGCCCAGTCTCGACTGTAGCGGGGGCCCCATGCCGAATTGCGACCCGAACCTGGGACCCTGCGCCGCTGACATCGACCCCTGCCGTTACATCCCCCCGGGGGCCACCAATACCCTGGTGGAAATCGACTCCTCGCCTACCCCCGCGGACATCTACGTCGATGGAGAATTTGTCGGCCGCACACCCCTCAAGCGCTACCTGTGGTTCTCCAGTACCACCCGCGCCGTTACCGTGGTAGCCGAGCCACTCCACCCCGGCCAGGCGCGCCAGGAACAGAGCCTGAACGTCCCACCCCTGCCCAAGCGCCTGACCTTTTTCATGAACAACCCGCCCAAGGCAAACGACGCCGTAGAGCCGGTTCAGTAGAGTCCGCTAGGCGGAGGGTCCCGACCCAGCCCCTCGAGAACGTCGACACACCGCCGGGTTGCGGCACCGGCCGGCTTCGTCACTTGCGATAGGGCACAAGCCCAGCGCTTTGACCGGATTCGCGGCAGAACTGTCATATACTGCGAGCCTTATCGAACTAGAGCGCCCTTTCCGCACACACGGGGCAATGCCTTGGCATGGCCAGCGATACCGACCCACAACTGACCGCGCACAACCCGCCCGCGCCTCCCTTCGATAGTACCCGAGATGCCCGCTACTTCTTCCCATCGGCGGGCCACGCGGAGGCTCTCTCGCGCCTGCTGTTCTTGGCCGACGATCGCAACATGGGCATGGGGCTGCTGACTGGGGAGATCGGCTCCGGCAAGACCCTGCTGCGTACAGTGCTGCACGCCCGCTTATCCCCGGAGACCCATGTCCGAGTGAGCATCGAGAACGGCCTTCTGGGTTTCGACGACCTGTTGCTGGAGATCCTGAGTCAGATCCAGTCCCAGCGCCTGCGCGCCTCGGACTACCCAGACCGCTATAGCCGGTTGGCGGCCTTCAAGCGCCTGCTGACCGAGCAGGTCGTCGGCCGCGGTCGCCACCTGGTCATCTTGCTGGACGAGGCCCAGCAACTTAACCCTACGTGTCTGGACGCCATCAAGGGTCTGACCAATATCTCCTCAGAGCGTCAGAACTATCTGACCGTCATCCTCATAGGACAGCCGGAACTGCGTGGGCACCTGCGCCAGATCCCCCAAGTCGATCAGCGGATTAGCCTGCGCTTTCATCTCTCCGCCCTGACCGCGCATGAGACCCGGGAGTATGTCCGCCACCGCCTCACCGTGGCGGGCTACTCCGGCGCCTTCCCCTTCGACGACGAGGCCCTGGACAGCCTGTTCCACGCGAGTCGCGGCATCCCTCGGGAGGTCAACCGTATCTGCAAGATCGCCTTGGAGCACGTCCTAGCGCAGGGCCTAGGCCGCTTCACCGGCCCCGCCATCGCCACGGTTGTGGACGACCTGCGTCGTCATGGCGGCCTGTTCGACGCGGCGATCGATCCGGCTTGACCCCGCCATGACCCAGGAGCTGCGAATCCGCGACGCCCTTTCCAATCACAGCGCTCGGGACGGACGGGGGGAAGACGATGAGCCGCCGGCCCGGGGGGACTCGCGCGGCCGCGGCGAAGAACCGGGCGAAGCGGCCTGGGACCTGGCCGAGCCACTGGCAAACCTGTCCCCGGATCCAACAGAGCAGGTAGCGGACACCCAGGAAGGCGACGATGCCCGGATCCCCTTTCCCATGTTCCCCGGGATGGGGAACGAGGAGGAAGAGGCACCCAAGGGCCCCGGGCTGGACATCCGGCGCCTGGCACTTGGGGTCCTTAAACGCCTCTGGTTGGCCGCCGGCATCGCCTTCAGCATCGCCATCCTGTTCCTGGTGGCCGCCGTCACGCTGGTCAAACCCAAATGGGAGGCAGCCGCCACGGTGATGGTGCACACGCGCCAGGACGAGTTCTCGCTGGGCGGGGCCAAGCCTTTCGAGTCGCAGAACTACAACCTCAGGACCATGCTCGACACCATCAAGTTGCCGAGCGCGCTGCTGGAGGTGTCCGACGCCCTAGGGCTGAATGTGACCCCGCGCACCCTCAGCCCGGCCATCGACGTGAGGACCGGCAAAGAGTCCAACCTGTTCCAGGTGGTCGCGGTATGGAAGGACCCATTGGTGGCCGCCGGCATCGCCAACAAGGTGGCCGAGCAGTTGGTCCAGCGCAGCCGGGACTTGCGGCGCAAGGACGCCGAGAACGCCCACGCCAACTACAGCGCCCAATTGGAGGCCGCGCGCGGCAAATTGCGCGCCGTGACGGACGAGATGCGCGTCTTCAAGGCCACCCACCAGGTGTCCGACTTCAACGCCGAGACCCAGGTACTGCTGGACAGCCTCATTCGTCTAGAGACGGACCTCAACATCAAGACCGCCGAGACCCAGGCCATGCGCGAGGCCGTGGCCGACATCGAGCAAGCCGTCAAGGGCGAGCCGGAGATGGTGGTCACCTCGACCGTCTACCGCAATCCGCTCAAGACCCGCCTGACGGACTACGAGTGGCAGTTGCAGGAGGCCCGGAGCCGCTATACGGAGGAGAACCCCAAGGTCATCAAACTCCAGACCCGGGTGGACGTGCTCAAGCAGATGATCGACGAGAGCAAGGACGAGGGGGCACCGGAGAATCTCTACTCCGCCAACACCAAGCTGGTGGATCTGCAAGACCGGCAGCGCGAGCTGATCAACGACACCCGGGTCCGCGAGGCACAGATCGCCGCCCTGTCCCAGACGGTGGAGCAAAACCGCGCCAAGCTCGCCGCCCTAACCGCCGCAGAGAAGGACTTCCAGTTGCTCCAACAGCGTCTGACATCGACGGAAAACCTGGAGTCCAGCCTGGTCGGGCGGGTGGACGAAGCCAAGGTGATGATGCTGCGCGACGAGGCCGGCTTCGAACTGTTCGAAGCCGCACGCCCGCCCATCGAACCGGCCCCCTCCCCGAAGAAGCTCCTGGCCATCGCCGGGGTGGTCCTGGGCGGGGGCATCGGCCTCTTCGTGGTCCTGATCCTGGAGTTCCTGGACCCCTTGCTCCGCACCCGCCGCGACGCCCTGGGCATTCCTGGGGTACAACTCGCCTGGGAGTTCCAGCATGTTCCACAGGGGCACTATGCTGCGGTGGACGCAGCCGAGCCAGGAGACCCGGTCGCGACCCTGTTCCGTCGCATTATCAACGATCTGGACGCTCAACTCGACCCCGCGGACTGGAAGTGCCTGGGCGTGACGAGCGCCGACCCGGAGGTCGGGCGTACCCTGGTCGCCACCAATCTCGCTCAGTCCCTGTCTATGAAGGAGCACCCGGTCGTCCTGGTTGATGCTGACCTGCGCCCCGTCGCCGGTATGCGCCCGGCAGATGTGTTCGAGCTACCACCGGACCAACCCGGGTTGCTCCAGGCCCTGCGGGGTCAGACTCCCGTCGCGGCCCTCCTGTGCACGACCGAGACCCCCGACCTCAGCCTCCTGGCCGCCGGCTGCTGTGACGACGCGCGGGCCCCGAGGGCGCGACCCGGGGGCATGCATGACACGGCCGCGCCACCCTCGGTCTCCAACCCGCCGGCCGACGGGGGTTCCGAACGGGCCCCCGCCGATCGCGCGACGAACCACAATCTGGCCCGGCTCGGTAGTCGGCAGTTTCGCGCCGTACTCGACACCCTGCGCCAGTCGGGACGACATCTGGTTTATGATCTGCCGCCTATCGGCAGCCATGAAACCGTTCTGGAGGCAGCCACCAATTTGGAAAATATCATCCTCGTGGCCCGCAGCGGTCATACGACCCGCAGCCAATTTCGCGAGGCGGCGCAGCAACTCGAAGACCGCGGCGCCAAAGTCCGCGGCATCCTGGTCACCGATGTTCCGATGGATTCGCTCGAGGGTGCCGCCATGTACCCTGTGAGGGCGGAGGCTCGGCGTCGCGGGTTTCGTCGATCCCCGTCGGCTGCCGTGGACGGCGCTTGAGGCGCCCTCCCCCAATGGCCCCAGCCATAGATCCAACACCGAGCCCGAGCCCTATGCCAGTTGATTTCACCCGGCCACTACCGCTTGCTTGCTACCTGCTCGCCGTCCTCACGGCGGCCTGCGCAAGCCAACCCTCTGGACCGTCCTCGACCGTTCAATCCCAGGGCGCGGCCGCCCCGGACGGGATTCCGGCCACGCAGATCGACATGCGCCAGACGCCGGAGGAACAGCTGGCGGACCTCCAACGCATCGTCTCCGAGACCGCCGCCGCACCGCGTCTAGGCAAGGGGGATGTCCTCAGCATCTCGGTCTACGACGAGCCGGATCTGACGATCTCCGAGGTGCCCATTCGCCCCGACGGCAAGATGTCGTTCCCGCTAGTTGGCGACATCCAGGCCGACGGCCGGACCGTGGACGAAGTGAACGCGGACCTCACCGCCCGCCTGCGCCAGTACCTCTTGACGCCGAAGGTCTCGATCATCGTGACCAACTTCAACAGCCTCAATTACGTCATCAACGGCGAGGTCGTCCGCCCGGGCGTCTATCCGCTGGTGACCGATGTCACCATCACCGCCGCCCTGGCCAAGGCCGGCGGCCTCAACAAAGGACAGTTCCGCTCCAGTTCCGTGGAGCTTGCCGACCTCACCCACGCCTTTGTCTCGCGCCGAGGCAAGCTCCTGCCGGTGGACTTCATCCGCCTGCTGCGCCAGGGAGACATGCGCTTCGACATCGCCCTCCAGGCCGGGGACTACATCAGCATTCCTTCGGGTCTGTCCAAGGAGGTCTACATCATCGGCGAGGTCAAGGCCCCGGCCCTGTTCGCCTTCCGCGAGGAGATGCCGATGTCGCGCACCGTCGCCCTGGCCGAGGGCTTCACCCAGGACGCCGACCTTTCGCGGGTCCATGTCATCCGCGGGTCGCTGACCAACCCCAGGCTGATCGTCACCGACTTCAACAAGGTCATTGCCGGTGAGCAACAGGACGTGCGGCTCGAACCCGGCGACGTGGTCTATGTCCCGCCCACGGGCCTGTCGAACTGGGCGCGAATGCTGGACAAGATCGTGCCCACGGTGACGGCCATCCAGACCGGCGTTATCCTCAGTAATTCCGTCAGCGGTTCGAATTAGAGGGCTGGCAGCCGGGCGCCAGCCGGTCGAGTCCACTGTGCGAACTGCCGGATGTTTATTGAGAGAAGGGGGCGGTGGGAGGAGGCAGGGCCCGGCGCCAGGACGCGGCCCCTCGTGCAGATCACTTCTTGCGCTTGAGGATGCGCGTCAGGCGAACCCGCGGACCATTGAAACAGCGCAGACCAAACTTGTGGGTGAAATAGGTCGGCCATTGCGCCGCCGCGTCCCGCCGCACCCCCGCGCGATCACAGATATCCTGCAGGATGGCGATCATTCGCTGCCGATGCGGGCGGCACTTTTCGATGGTCCGCGCCCGGATCTCCGCCGGGGGCACCGGACATCGCTTCATGGCTTCGACCCCCGCGAGGACTGATTCCGGGGTGTCCTCTGCCCGGTAGGTGTAATCGGGCCCGAACAGGGCATCGCGCCCGCCAAGATTGGCGGTCGAGACCAGTGGCCGCCCCGAGAGCAGGTACTCGGCGCTAACGAACATCGCCCCCTCCTCCGCGGACAGGCAGAGCCCGCAACGGGCCTCGCAGATCGCCTTGGACACGTAGCCGGAAAAGACCTTGCGTTTCCAGCTCGCATGAGACAGCTGCCCCATGACTTGGGCAAAGTATTCGGCCTCCCGGGCGGAGTGATCGCCAATCAACCGCAGGGAGGAAATCTTGGCGGCGAGGTGATGGCGTTTGAAGGGCGTGATGCGCGCGATATAGATGGCGTCGTATTTAGGGGTCCCAGAATAGATCCGGTAATGGGTCTCGTCGAGGAATGCGTTCTGATGACAGAACTCCGCGCGCAGCCCGACGGCGGAGATCAATTGGGTCTCGTGCTCTGAATTGCAAAGAAAGATCAACTCAGCCTGAGGACAGAGACGGAGAGTCTCCTCCGCCTCCCGCCGAACCTCGTCTACCCGTTCCGTGGTCTCGCGATGCCAGCCGAACTGGAAAATCAGGTGCGGCTTGCGCCCCGCCAGCGCCTTGAGGATGGCTTCCCGGTGACTAAGGAAATCCTCGAAATAGCTGATGACTACAGACGGGTCGCGAAAGATGACATAGGCGGGGAGACTCTTCGCTTCGATCAGTGACTTAATGAATCCGGCCGCCCGGGCGATCATGGAAGCTCCAGATGAGAGTCGGCGGGAACCCGGGCGTCGCCCTGCACCGGCCATCGATGCTGCATGGTACGCCCCACCGTAACCGGCCTTCAACACGCCGGGCGCACCCGGCCGAAATCGGGATCGAGCCGCCCCTTCCGCTACCTTGTGACCCTCGCCAACCGGGGCGTAACATCCAAAAGGGTAGAAGCGTCGGTTAAATGCGCCTCCCGCCGGACCGGGTGCCCTGCGATACCCATTGGATGAGAGCACGGGAACAGGCGCGCTCAGAGCGTAGGGCTTCTCGACCGCGGGCTGATTCAGGCTAGCGAGGCCTCCGTCGGCAATAGCCGAAGCGCAGCCCTGAACCCCTTCCCAGGTAACGCCCTTGCCCTTGCCGCCCGAGATCTTTGCCGAGGCCATCAGCCCCAAGCAGGTGGTCTTCGTCCTCATGACCATCGGCTTCTTGGTGGTGGCCATCCCCATGGCCCTCCGATTCGAGTGGATGGACCGGGTCTGCATGGCCGGCATTTTGTTCATGGCGATCAACCCGGTGGACGTGACCTTCTTCAGCTATACCGCCTACCGCGGCGACATCCGCGGAATCGAGTTCGGCGTCACCGACTGGCTGACCATCACCCTGATCGTCGCCATGCTCAAGGCCCCTCGCTGGCGCAAGCGCAGGCTCTACACCCGCAATCCCAATGAAATTTGGATGGGGCTGTACCTCGCCTACTGCACCTTTGCGATCGCCACCTCCCTGATCCCCCAATTCGCCTTCTTCGGCGTCACCAAGCTGGTTCGGGCCTACGCCACCTTCTGGGTGGCATACAACTTCATCCGCAGCGAGGAGGACATGCGCTTCATCGTCTGGTGCGTGGTTGGCCTGTCCTTCTACAGCTTCTCCCAGGTGCTGATGGACAAGTACGTACGCGGCGTCTTCCCCCCGCGGGGCTCCTTCGACCATCAGAACGGATTGGCCACGTTTCAGAACATGATGAACTTCATCATCTTCGCCGCCCTGATGCAGGACAGCGCGAAGCTCTTCGACAAGCGCACCCTTATCTATTGGGCGGCCCTCGGGGCCGGGGCCCTCACCACCGTGGCGACGCTCTCCCGCGGGGGTATGGCAACCATGGTCCTCGGCTGCGCCTTGATCGTCATCATGACGTTCGCGCTGAAGCAGCGACCGGCCAAGGTCAAAAAGAAGTTCGCTGCCCTCGGGGTCATGCTCGTGCTCTCGCTCCCAGCGCTCGCGGTCATCTTGCCGCAAGTGATCAAGCGCTTCGAGACCGCCCCGGAGGAGTCCGGCGAGTCCCGCCACGAGGCCAACCTGTCCTCCGCCGAAATGGGCCATGACTATTTCTTCGGCGTCGGCATCAACAATTATTCTTACGCCATCAACTACATGCCCTACGGAGAGCATCTTGCTCCCCTGGACCGCGGTATCGCCCATCACATCTTCTGGCTCCACTACGCCGAGCTCGGCATCATCGGGGTCGTCCTCTACGTCTTGATGACCGCAACCTTCATGTGGATTGCCTTGCGTTTCATTCTGAAACGCAAGGACAGCCTCGAACGGGTCGTTGCCATCGGAGTGCTGGCCGGCTTTGTCATCAATTGGCTAATCGGCACCCTGGAGTGGAATTTCCGTACCATCCAGATCACAGTGGCCTATTTCATGCTTGCGGGTTTCGTGACCTCCCTCGATCGCGTCGAGCGGGACCGAATCGAGAAGGAGAGAAACGAGAAACGCCGCCTGGCCCTGTGGTTCTGGATGATGAACCAGAGCCGGCTGGGCACCAACAGCCGAACGCAACCGCGCCAACCGCTGCCGGCAGCGCGGACCAAAGGCGTTCCCCGTCAGTCCACCAGAACCTAGCCCCAGGGAAAGAAGACCCATGCGCGACCACTCGCTCGACCTGCTCAAGGGGGTCGCCTGCGTTCTCATGCTCCTGGCGCACACCCAACTGCAGATCGACCTGCCGTCCAAGGCCTTGACCTTCCTCGGCAGCTTCGCGCCCATCCTGTTCTTCGCCGTATCCGGGATCACGGCCAACTTCCAGGCACGCAAGTACCCGGTGACTGGGGTCGTCGTCACCTATGCGATGATCTTTCTGCTGGGACTGAGCTTCGCAGCCATGGTCGTCGGCAACTTCTGGGCGACCTTCGATATGGATATACTCCAAATCATCGCCGTGGGCGTGCTGGCGCTTTACCTGGTGCAACGCTACCTAAAGCCGGGTCCCTGGTTCCACCTGGGCGCCGCGGTGGCCGTCTTCGCACTGAAACTCGCCACGGATGTCCTGCCGCGAGACCTCTGGTGGATGGGCTACCTGAAAAACGTGGTACTGGAGCCAGGCAACTTCGTCATCGTCCCCTGGCTCTTCCCCTTCTTCCTGGGCATGTTCTGCCACCTTGCCCCCAATCGCCACAACCTGTGGCTGGCCGGTGCCGCGATCCTGGCCCTGGGCCTGGCCTGGGCGGCGGGAATCCCACTGGGAATCGACAACCGATGGGACATGACCATCGGTTACTTCCTGTGCTCCCTGCTGCTCACCGCCAGTTCCTTCTACATGGCGCGGCGCCTGCCCCAAGACCTCATGGCGCGCGATTTCCGCTGGCTGCTCTGGCTGGGCAAGTATTCCCTGCTCTTCCTCTACGTCCATATGGGCGTGATCTGGCTGGTGCGGACTTACACCCAGGGTATCTGGGGAACCTATCTGGTCTGGCCCACGGTCGCGGTGGCGTCTCTCGTCCTGATGTGGGCCCTGCCGCCCCTGCTCGGGGCGTTGCGCCTGCCGGCGGTGATGTCGCGCTTCCCCGCCTGGATCGGCCTATTGGTGCTGATCCTGGCGGCCCCGCTGGTGCTGCCGGCGGGTCCACCGCTGGTGCTGGTGGAATTTGCTCTGGGCCTGGTCTTCGCGCTCTATTACCCCGCGATGACGCAGGTGCTCAAGGGGGTCGTCTGGCCCGCGGCCAGGCCGGTACAAGGGGGCTGACGGCATGACAACGGGCCCCGCGGGGACGCGCGACGCCTGGGTCGATTACGCCAAGGCCATCGGCATCGTGCTGGTGGTCTACGGTCACGTGGCGCGCGGCGTCTACAATGCGGGCATCCCCATGGACGCGGCGCTCTACGAGCGGGTGGACAGCATCATCTACAGCTTCCACATGCCGCTGTTCTTCTTCCTCTCCGGGCTGTTCTTCTTTCACTCCCTGCAGAGGCGCGGTCCGGCGGCCCTGGCGGCGAACAAGATCGACACCATCCTCTATCCATACCTCCTTTGGTCTCTGATCCAGGGGCTGACGGAGGTGTGGCTGTCCAACTACACCACGGGGACCGCAACCCTGTCCGAGGTCCTCTCCCTGTGGGATCCGCGCGTACAGTTCTGGTTTCTTTACGCCCTGTTCCTGGTGGTGCTGACCGCCATCGTCGTCTACCGTCGCGACGCCCGGCCCCTGCTCACCGCGGTTCTGGTGGTATCGGCCGTGGCGTACGTCTACCAGGACCACATCCCCTCGGCATTGCATTCGGACTATGTGGTCAAGAACTTCGTCTTCTTCGCCCTGGGGGTCTGGTTCAACACCGTACGGCACCAGGTGAGCCAGCACCCGTGGTTTTGGGCCGCCGCCGGGGTCCTCGCGTTCGTGGCGGTGCAGTACGGCTTCCACGTCGTTCTCGGGCTTGTATACACCGACAAAGGGGTCGCCTCCCTCCTGGTGGCAACGGTCTCGATCCTCTCCGTCACCAGCGTCTCAATGCCACTCGCCCGCGCCCCGGCACCCTGGGTCCTGGCCCTGGGCCGCGCTTCGATGGCCATCTATCTGATGCACATCCTGGCCGGCAGCGGGGCCCGAATCGTCCTTGGCCGCTTCCTCGGGATCGAGGACGCAGGGATCCACCTCCTGGTCGGGTGTGTGGCGGGTATCGCGCTGCCGATGTTGGTCTTGCGGCTGTCGGAGCGACTGGGAG
Source organism: uncultured Gammaproteobacteria bacterium (assembly GCA_963698355.1). GTDB lineage: Bacteria > Pseudomonadota > Gammaproteobacteria > Chromatiales > Chromatiaceae > Thiodictyon. Next base: position 523,485 of record CAVOQO010000003.1, read on the forward strand.
CGCGGGGGCTGTTCGATGCACCGCCCAGGATCTCGGCTGAGGCCCTGTACCGCCGCCTCGCGGGTAAAGTGATGGCCGAACATGTATAGGCTGGGACGAAGGGCGTTTTGGGTACTGGCGACCTTGCTCGTCGCCGGAGTGGCCACCCGACCGGTCCAGACCAACACAGTGCCCCGCGTCGTCGAACGCGGCATCGGCTCTCCCTTGGCCGACGCATCCAACCGACAGGTGACGCACCTGCCACAGGGGCCTGCGCTCTGGATCGAGACCCGTTCCGAACGGGCCTTGACCCTGGGATTCGATGTCGTCGACCTGCCGGCGGCGACCCGCGATCCTGCCGCCTACACGCTGACCTCGACCGCGGACCCCGCCTACCGGATCCCGCTGGCGGCGATCCGCGTCGGGGGCGACCGTCAGGTGGTTGGCTTCGACGCCGCCAAGCGCCCGCTGCCCGAATCGCGTATCCACTTGCTCTTCCCCGAGCCACTGAAGCCCGGTGTGGACTACCGCCTCGACGCTTGCGCCGCCCTCCCCCCCAGCCCGACCGCCACCCCAACGCCCGCGCCCGCGCCGCGAGCCTGTTCATCGGTCCCGGTCCGCTACAGACCCAACCAGCCCTCCAGCTCCATCCAGGTCGATCAGGTCGGCTATGCACCTGGGTCGCGCAAGATCGCCTTCCTTGGCAACTGGCTGGGAAGCGCGGGGCCCCTGCCACTCGACGCGACGGAGTTTGAGGTGCTGGACGCAGAGACCGGCAAACGCGCCCTCGTCGGCCAGGCTCGCCTCGGCACCCCGCACGACCCCTGGAGCGGCAACGACGTCTACCAGGCCGAATTCACCGCTCTGGACCGACCGGGAAACTACCAACTGCGCGTCCCTGGGCTCGGCGTGTCAGACGTCTTCGCCATCTCGGCGAACGTCTACGACGCGCCCTACCGCGCGGCCATGCGCCTCTTCTACCACAGCCGTAACAGCACCCCGGTCACCGCGCCTTGGGCGGAACCGGGTTACGAGCGACCCGCAGGCGGAGTCCCCGCGGGCATGGACGCCATCTTCCACCCGGCGGTGGCGGGGTCGCACCTGAGCCGCGGAAGCACCACGGACACGGGCCCAGGGGCCAGACACCCCGTGCAACGGGGCTGGTTTGACGCCGGCGACTATGGCCAATATGTCCCCAACGCCGCCCCGATCTGGTTCCTGGCGGGGGCGGCCCTGGATCTGGCGCCCGGGCGCTTCGAGGACCGTGACCTGAACATCCCCGAATCGGGCAACGGCATCCCGGACCTGCTCGACGAGCTGGAGTGGGGCATGGACTGGCTGCTCGGGATGCAGGACCCGGGCGACGGCGGGGTCTGGTTTCGCCTCGCAAGCCGGACCTGGGACGAGGGCCCGCCCCACCGCATCCGCCAGCCCCGCCTGCTGGCGGAGAAGACCACCCACGCCACCGCCGCCTTCGCCGCCGCCTGCGCCCTGCACGCCCGACTGATCCGGCCCTATCGGCCACTGCGAGCGGCGCGGGTGATGGCGGCGGCCGAGGCGGCCTGGGACTTCCTGCAGACCCACCCGCAATGGCCGCCGGAGGGCGAGCGCTACCGCAACCCCCCCGGTGTCCATGCGGGGGACTATGCCGACGGCTCGGCCCGGGACAATGTCCTGTGGGCCGCCGCCGAGCTGTACCGGACCACCGGCGAGCCGCGATACCGCGACGCCTTCGAGCAGGCCATGCCGCGGCTAAAGATCGACCCCACCGCCGGGGTGAGCTTCAAGGACTTCGCGCTGGCCGGACTCTGGGCCTACCTCTTGGCGGACGGCGAGGGCAAGGACCCGCGCTGGGTCGCCGAGTCCCGCAGCGCGCTCATTGCCGCGGCCGACTGGCGCATCCGCAAGGCCCTTGAGCACCCTTTCCGGGCGCCCACCCACCAGGCAATCGGCCTAGTCGGCTGGGGCTCTTTCGCCGTCTCCACCCGCGCTACCCTGCCCCTGCTTCAGGCCTACCGGCTGACCGGTAAGACGGACTATCTTGACTGGGCGTGGCAGAGCCCGCATCCACAGCTTGGCGCCAACCCGCAGTCAATCTGCTACCTCACCGGTTTCGGCGCCCGCTCGCCGCGCTTCCCCTTGTCCAAGCTCACCCGCCAGGACGTCTCCGGCGAGCCCCTGGCGGGCATTCCGGTATTGGGGCCACACTTTCATCTCCCGGCCCTGTGGGAGGAGATGCGGGCAGTGAACGACGCCTACCTGCCGCCCGGCAAGCCTGCCGCCGGCCAGCCCAGGGAAGCGGCGGACTATGCGGACGCCTACCCGGTGCTGCGCCGCTACACCGATGCCCGAGGCCTGCCGCCCATGTCCGAGCCCACGGTGGCGGACTACGCACAGGTGGGCCTGGCCCTTGGGCTGTTGCGTCGAAGCGGACTCAAGGAGGACATCGACGCCCAGGGCAAAATCCGCCACTGAACCGGGGCGGGGCGAAAATCGCCTTCCCCCACAACCTCAGGACCACACAGAAGCAGACTGCTGAACTGCAGCAAGCGACGCCGAGACCACGACGGTACCTGTGCTGCACCGCTATACTGGACCAAGCGATCGGATCGGGCCCAACCGTAGGAACCAATCGTCGTCGAGTATTCGGAAGCGGCCCACGCATACCACTCCTGCGAGTTGAAGGTCTGGACCAGACCCAACTTGCCTCGCGAAATGCAAAATCGCCGTTGCAATTGGAGTAAAGCCGCGAAGGGCGTTCCGGGCGACTTAAGTATCGTTCGCGCTGGAATGACCACAGAAGTGCCGCGCAGAGCCCGCTCACTCTTGGTTGGCACGTAATCTGCCTCCTTGACCAGGTAAACCCTCCCCGCTCCGAAAGCGGCAGTGGATATACCCCCAAAGGTGTTGAAGGAATATATGTCTCATCAAGCGCGATCCTTTGAGTTCTGCTTATCGGTTGTCGGCCTGGCACTGGCAACGCTCGTTTTCGTCAGCGGGGCGCGGGCGGAAATACCGGCCGTGCTGACCGACACCATCAAGCAGGGAAGCGGCACCATCAACGTGATGCAAGACGTGACCGCTGCGGAGCTTCAGGGCGCCCTGAGCGGCGGAACGCTGTTTCTCGGCGTGGACCTCAATGAAGCCGCAGACGGGCTGGAGAAGTCCACGTCCCAGGGCGTGGCGATCAAGGAAATGGAGCTGATTCTCCAAACCACGGAAGGGACCTTCAGTTTCACCACGTTCTACACGAACACCACCGCCATGATCCTGGAGGCGGGCGCCACCCAGGCCGCGGAGTACAACACCTTGTTCGGGCAAACGGGCAGCAGCCAGATTTCGAGCTCGACTGCAGGATTCGATCTCTCGACCTTCGACGACGTGATCGAGATCCAGGGCATCAGCTTCACCGGCGACATCCTCGGCGCCCAGATCAACGTCAAATTCCTGGACACCGCGAAGAAGGCGGCCGGAGACAACGAATCATTCTTCGACTACACGGCCGGTTTCGAGGACTTGGCCATCTTGTCGGCCGCGGACGCCCAGACACTCGACAACGCCAACATCGGTCTCGCGGACGCTCCGACAACCATTGCCTACTCGGTTTCCACGCCAAGCGGCGGCGAGATCGCCGCGGCACCAGGCGGTACGCCCGAACCCTCTTGGCTTCTGCTGGGCGCAGTCCCCGCCATTCTGCTTGCGCGAAAGAAGCGCAGGTGAAACGCGAGGCGGTCAAGGAACAGTCGCCCCCCCGACGCAGCAATCACTGGGTGCTTGCGCTCGGGCCTGCCGGCGCAATCGCGCTGACCGCCGGGGTTTGGTTTGTTTCTGTTCACCAAGGCCCCAGAGCCACGCAACCTCGGCCCGAAACCTCGAGTACGACGCAAGGGCAGCGGTTTTCCCCCGGGCGACCCGTGACGCGGACTGACCTGGAGACCCTGCAATGGGAAGAAGTGAACCCGTTGCTTCAGTCAGTCGGCGCCGACACGGCAGAAATCAGGCGTCTGGTTCGGCTCGCCGGCGAGGTGGGCAGCCCGGCGGCGACTTATCTCAGTGCCCTGCTGCTTATCCTCCAGCGAGAGCCGGACAGGGCATCGGCGGCCTTCGCATCCCTGGACCTCCAAGCGATACCCCCGCCCTTCCTCTACGCCCCGCACCGACTCCAGCAGTCGCTGCACCCCGATAGCCCCGACCCTTACCTTGACCCACTGCGAACGGCGGTCGCGGAAGGCAAGGTCCCTGCCCTAATTCAAGCGCGGGTGCAGGCGCAGGATGGAGACCTGGGCACGGCGCTCAGCAGTTATCTGCGAACCGATCCAGGCAGCTGGACCAATTACGATCTGGAATCTCTGCAGCGGATCGGCACTCACCAAGGTTTGGCCACGGACCTGCGCAAGCTGATCGCCGGCGCCCTGGGGTCCGGCCGCGTGCAGCCGACTCTGGTCGCGCCCCTGCGAGAGGTGGCACGCAACGAGGCGCCTTTACCGGAAGTGGAGGAATTCAAACGCCAGCTCAGGCGGGAAATCGAAGCGAAAACACCGGCCGGACAAGTTGCCGTCGAATCGGTTAAGAGGCTGATCCAAGACCGCAACCTGTTTGTCGGGCGGAAGTACGCCGAGCTCATTGAGGCCCACCGCGAAGCCGAGCCGATCAAGTTACCGACCGAGACGGTCCTGCTCCTGTTCCTGTCAGCCGTGGAGCTCGAGGAAGAGGTCGAGATGGACCGCTGGGGCCAGGAGCTGAAGCGGCGCCACGGCGATGCCGAGGTGAGGGACTGGGTCAACGAGATGACGAGGTTCGCGCGATGATCCACAACCTGCTGTTGCTCGGGATCATCTTTCTGCTCCTGCACGCGGCCAACCTGACGGAGGTCCTCTCCTACCTGTCACGGCCCCTCGTTACCGGAGCCGCAACCGTGCTTGGCATCGAGGCAGTCAATCGGGGCACGGACATCGTCCTGGGCGATCTTGTCCTCCCCTGGACCCAGGACTGCTCCGGGGTCAACACCTTGATCATCCTCTGGGGTGTCACCCTCTGGGCCAATCGGCAACGCCCGTTCGACCGGTTACTGGTCGTGCGGCTCTTGCTCTGTGTCCCAGCGGCGCTGCTCGCCAATATGCTTCGGATCCTCACACTGGCCGGTTACCGATACGTCTTTTACCCCGCTTGGGAGAGCGAAGAGCTGCACTACCTGGTCGGCTTCTTGTGGCTCGTTCCCTTCCTGTTCCTATTCATCGAAGACCTCCGCAGCATGGACCGCACACGCTGGGTCGAGGTCATATACCTGAGCCTCGTCCTGGCCTTGGTCGCGCCGACGATCTTCTTCCCGGGCGGGAGTCTAGTCGCCCTCTCGACGCTTTTCTTTCTTGCCCACAGCCGGGTGGCAGACACCGCCTCTCCGCGATTGCTCATCGCTTACCTTGCGTGGGGAGTCGCGGCCCTGCTAATCGCTCGGTCGAACATGGAATCCCTATGGATCCCCTGGCTTCTCGTCTGCCCACGCCTCGTCTCGTGGCGGCTCCTGGCGTCCTGGACGGGCCTCGTCATCCTGTCGGGCAGCGTCTCCCTTCTGGCCATGCGGCCTGCATGGCAGCTCGTGGTAGGCGCCGCCCTTGCCTACAGGATCTATCTGATCGTCCGCGGCGAGCAGCAGCCCCAACCGACGGGCGCGGTAATGCCCCCCAAAGTCGCGGAGGTCGCCGCCCTGGCGCTCCTGGGCATCGCGCCCTTCGTGCTGCCGTCCCTGATCGGTATCGAGCATCCAATCGAGCGCCCCCCGGCCGGAGTGATGACCAAGCAGCTCACCTTCAACAGCTACCAGCTGAGACTGACGGGACAGCCGGCGGATATCCGAATGTACTGGTACGGCGCCTTTGCCGACGGACGCCACCATTCCCTGGCCTCCTGCATGCGCTTCCGCGGTCTGATCTTGAAGCCGGTACCGGGCCAGGAAGAGGTCATGACGGGCGGGAACATGTGGATGCGGGACTTCTTCATCCATGAAGGGGAGCTGAAATCCAGCTACGGCGACTATCTGCTCGCGAGCTTCTCCCCCTTTGCCGCACCGGGCGTCCATGTGATCCTGGATGCCCCTGCGGAATCCATGAGCGCTGCGTATTTCTCTCGGGCGAGCGATGAGCTAGCTGCAAAGCTCTTCGGCGCTCATGAGCAAGAAAACACGGTAAAACACAAGAACGATCGTTCGCTGGCCCGGATCGATGACTAGGCTACCCGCCGCCCCTCTCGGAAACGAGCACGACGACGCTTCGGCTCTGGACGTGGTACCGATCGGGATCCTCCACCGGTAACAAAGCTTCCGCCTCGACGATCGCATCATCTCCCCCGCGAGCCGTATCGACGAATCGGCACCAGCGTCGGTGATCGAGCGTCGGCAGCGCGAAGTCGTGCGCCTCCCAATGGGCGTTCGCCATCAGGTACATGTCGTCTGCCCGCCCTTGCCGGGTATTTCCGCTCAGATGCATTGCCAGACTTCTTGACTCGTCGCTCCAGTCCGGTTCACCGAGACGGAACCCGTGCCAGTTGATTTCGGCACCAAAGCCGTCTCTCACCATGAAGCTGTCGTGCCGAAGCAGCTCGTGTGCCCTTCTGAAAGCGATCAGTAGCCTGAAGAAGCGGTAAAGGCTTCGGTTCGATTCCAGCCGATCCCAGTCCAGCCAGCTGATCCGATTGTCCTGGCAGTAGGCGTTGTTGTTGCCCCCCTGGGTGCGCCCCATTTCGTCTCCCGCCAAAATCATCGGCACGCCGCGTGAGAGAAGGAGCAGTGTCGCGAAGTTACGCACCTGGCGCTCCCGCAGCGACTGTATCTCCGGATCGGTCACTGGCCCCTCACCACCGCAGTTCCAACTGAGGTTGTGATTGTCGCCGTCTCGGTTCCCCTCACCGTTGGCTTCATTGTGCTTATCGTTGTAGCTGACTAGGTCTGCCAGCGTGAATCCGTCGTGACTGGTCACAAAGTTGATGCCATGACCGGGCTCGCGGCCGCTCTGAAAGAGATCCGAGCTGCCGGCGAGCCGCGTCGCCAAGCTGCCGACCGTACCCGGGTCGCCACGGACGAATCGCCTGATATCGTCGCGGAAACGCCCGTTCCATTCCGCCCAACGTCCCCAGTTTGGAAAGCGTCCAACCTGATACAGCCCCGCAGCATCCCACGCCTCCGCTATCAGCTTGGTGCCGGCAAGTACGGGGTCGCCGGCGATCTGCTCCAGCAAAGGGGGGCTTGCAAGCACATGGCCGTTTTGGTCGCGCCCGAGAATCGACGCCAGATCGAAGCGGAAGCCGTCGACGTGCATTTCTGTGACCCAGTAGCGCAGGCTGTCCAAGATGAAATGGCGGACGTAGGGATGATTGCAGTTGACCGTGTTTCCGCACCCGGAGAAGTTCATATAACTGCCGTCAGCGGTAAGCATGTAATAGCTGCCGTTGTCGATCCCCTTTAGTGAGTAGGTCGGACCCCGGTGATCGCCCTCGCCAGTGTGGTTGTAGACGACGTCTAGAATGACCTCAATCCCGGCGGCATGCAGCGCCTTTACCATGCCCTTGAATTCATTGACTTCACCGCCCGGATCCGTGTCCGCGGCATATCCCGCTTTCAGGGCGAAAAAGGACAACGGATGATAACCCCACAGATTTCGCAGGGGAGATCCGTCCGCGGGGTTCACATGATCATTGTCGAGCTCATCGAACTCGGTGACCGGCATCAACTCCACGGCGGTGATGCCCAGGTCCAACAGGTAGGGTATCTTTTCGATCAGACCACGGAATGTGCCTAGCCTACTTACAAGGGAGGTTGCGTCTTGCGTGAAGCCGCGCACATGCAGCTCATAGATGACGGAATCCGCCAACGGGCGGTTGATCGGCTGGTCCAGCGCCCAGTCATAGTCGCGACTGACGATCAGGGCCCGCCGACAGCTATCGGGCGGCTTGTGGTTCTTGTCGCCCCACACGCGGCGCCCGTTCAGAGCGGGCGAATAAGGATCGGCCAGGGAAATCTGGGAATCGAATCGGTGGCGAACGGACATCGGCCCTTCCATTCGGTACGCGTATTCGATTCCCGGATCCAGACCGGCCACGAAGGCGTGCCAAACGTCTCCGGTGCGATTGCGCCTCGTATCGAGAGGAAAAGCGGCGATCTCGTCTGCGCTGCCGGGCAGAAAGAGAACCAGAGTCACAGCCGTGGCATGCCGAGAAAAGATCGCGAAATTAATTCCGCCCCGCTCGACGTTAGCGCCCAAGGGTAAAGGGTGTCCGCGTTCAAACCCGAACTCCTCGGTTACGACAGAAAGAAGGTCAGGTTCGCATGTCGCCGGCATTTCGGTCCTCCGGGGTTGCGATTGGAGCGCCTCCCAGTGTCAGGCAGCCGACCGAACACCGCACCAGATGTCTCAACGCTTTCCTTCGACAGTCCACGATTTCGTGGGCCCGCCGGGGTCAGGCATAACGCCGCCACATATGCAGGAAGGTCTCCGCCGCCTCAGGCCACGGCGTGTCCGAAGATACGGCAAGCGCCTTTGCTGGTGCTGGAGCTATGCCCGCGCCCAAATTAGATAAGAGTAGAGGCAGCGCCGAGATCAACCGTTCCCTGGGGTAGCGCAGAGACCATAGCGGCTGTCGCAGTACTTCCGCCAGCCCAAAGTCGCGCAAAGTGATAGCGACATTGCGCAACCCCCCCCAGGATTTGTGCCCCTGGCCTTTGAGGATTGCCGGTGAACAGTAGGCATCCCAATCGCCGGTACTCTCCCCTGTTCGCTTTTGCTCGAACCAGGACAGAGTGTCCAGCCAGACGCAGACCACGCGTTTCTGCCAAGCCGCTGCGTTCTCGCCGGCATACCGGCCGTAGTCCGGATGAAATTTGTTCTCCCAAGCTTGAGCGTAGAGATCCATGAACGGTCCCTTTCCGTGCCAGACCATCTCGCGCAGGAGGTCGCGCTTCTTCACGTAGGAGGGATGGTAGGAATGATTGCCCGCAAGCCGTGCATCGCCGCAGGCCAGAACAGCCTTGAACAGATACTTGAAGAAGACCTCCTGCTCTTCTCCGCTGAGCGTCGAACCGCCCGCCAGCTGCCTCTGGTTCATCAGCAGCAAGGCGCCCCGGTTGAGCAGCAGACGCGTAAATTCCCCAAGGGGCAGGCTGCTGAACGGCATCGACGGCATCGCCTTGAGCGCATCCGAGGCACCGGCCACCACGCGGTGGCCCCAGATCATCTCCGCGTTCATGAGTGAGTATTCGGCGCCGGGCAGCGCCTCCTCGCGCAAAAGCGCGAAGTCCACCTCGACCCCCACATCGTGTTCCAGCGTCCTCGCGTGCTCCGCCAAGGCCTGAGTCAACCGGTGACGCTGAGTCCGGTCGAGACCGCGCACGACGACGAAATAGTCGTAATCGTTGTAGGGCTCGGGCCGACCGTTATGCAAAACATAGCCGCCCTCCCCACGCCCGTAGCCGCCCAGAAGGACTAAGGAACGAAAGTTCCCCGGCGCGACAAGCGCTTCCACCGCGCGCGCGACCAGCGTCTGGTCTCGGGAAATCCGTGCCTCAACGGACGCGTCGCCGTCCAGCGTATAGCGCTCACGGCTGGGCGGTGCGATGTCGCTATCAAGCAGCGCCATAGGTCTTCCGTCCTTCACGAAGTCCCTGCCAACGACCCCATTTCTGGGCCGCGCGCAGCGGCACCGCGTGCAGGAAGGCATCCATGGAACCCTTCTCTACTGCCCAGCGCAGGTCCCGCAATACTTCCATTCCGAAGGGAAGAACGCAGTAACGCAGAAAAGACGTATTGAGTTCGCTGTCACGAAAGATATAGGCGTCTGCCTTGCCTTCCCCGAAATGGCGCTTGAACGACTGGCGCAGAGTGTAGTTATGCGAGTGAGTGGCAGCGGCCTCTGCCACGTACCGGATCTCGAGGCCCGCCTTGCGCAGACGAAGAGACCACTCGATGTCCTCCGAGTATTGGACCCCTGTCTCGAATGGAAACCGCTCCAGCACGTCACGTCGCGCCGCCGCATTGGCCATGGAAAAGAAGTGCACCCACTTTGCGGCCTCGCGGCCGTCTCCAAAAGCGCGCTCGGTGTCCTTCACGAACAAGGCCCGACAGTCCGGCCGTGCAGTCTGTCGGCCATACACGGCACCCACGCTTGGGTCCGCGAGTGGCGCGATGAGCTTTTCCAGCCAGTCCTCCGTTTCGGGCGTGGCGTCCGAGTTGATGAAGACCACAACGTCACCATCGACTGTATGCACGGCATCGTTTAGCACTCTGCCGGGATTGTAGGAGGCGGAGTCGTTTTGGCGAATCCGTTCAGGGCGGTTGTACTCCTGGATGATCTCGAAGGTCCCATCCTTGGAGGAAGAGTCGAAGTTCCATAGCTCATAATTCCGGTAGGTCTGCCGCCCGATCATTTCCAGTGTCCCGCGGATGACGTCGCGATCGTTGTACGAACGCATCGCGATAGCGACCTTGGGTTTGTATCCGCCCCGGCCGAGATGATCGAGTTGTGCAGCCATGCTATTATCTTTTGTCTCTTGTCGTCTTCGTTCAGGCTGAGCGCCTGCAAAGGGGGGCTTCAGTCCTCGTCGCCAGCCCCGAACGCTTTCTACCCCTGCCCGACGGGTATGAACTGCACCCGCCTTCGACCGAACCGGCAGTACTCCAGCTCACTTGATGCCCCACATCACCGCCCGAGTTTTAGCCACCTCGGCGCCAGCCGTCACCGCTGAAGAGCATCTTCAAGCCGCTTAGTACATATTGTGCATTCTTGGTCCAGCTCTGTTCCCTCGCGTAAAAGGCGTCGCTCAGCAAGCGCTCCTCCAGCGGGGCATGTTCCGTCAAGTTGAGCTGGGTGGGTCCCAGGAGGCCCACAGGCGCCTGATCTCGGACCATCTGCCAGTCCTCCGTGCGTGCTGCGGACTCTTCAGGTGTGAGCGGCGAAACACCGACCAGACGCAGATCACCCCGAATCACCGCGAGCAGCCTGGGCAGGTTGCGCAGAACTGGAATGGCGGTATTCCAGTGTTTCGCCATGAATCTACGAGACGCGTCATCCCCGCCAGAAAGCAGCGAGCGATTGCCCACAAGCTCGCGGCCCGCCAGCAACGGTCCTTCGCGGGAGAGGGCGGCCGCAGCGGCGGCGACCGGCCAGAGCGGCAAGGACAGTACCAGCAGCAGTGAACCACCCAGCCGATCCCAGGGAGATATCGAGGCACGGCCTTCTGCTGCGCCGAGGTTGCCGAGTAGGAAGGCCTCGCTAATCTTGAGCATGGCGCCCGTGTCCACGCGTATGAGATGGTTACTAGCCACGATCGCGTTTCCGACCTCCACCAGTTCACCCACATAGGTTCGTGGGAAAATCACACTGTCGCGGACGGTAGCGGCGCGGTCCACGACAACATCGTCGCCGATCACTACCTCTCCGAGCAGCTCGGCCTCGGGGTGAATTCGGCTGTTGGCACCGACGTAGGCTACCCCCTTCTTGAGGGTCTTGGGGGATACCGTGGCCCTTCGGCCGGCGTAAAGACCCAGGGCGACGCTGCGCCCGGCAACTCCCAAACCGGGCAAGCGTCCGGCCAGCAGGTCGAGATTAGCCCGGTGGAAGGCGGGAAGATCCACCAGGCAGTTGAGACTGGAGTCAGCGACAACGCAGCCGCCCTCGGTTGGAAGAGGCGTCGGCTTGTCCCAACGCAGGCTGTCGACCAAATCACCGGGTTCCGGGCACCCTGGGCGCACGAGGAACAGGCTACCGCGGGGATCTTCTCCCACGCTGCAGAAGGCTGAGGTACCCGTCTTGCTTTGGGCCTGATCCAGAAACTCTCGTGTTTTCGGAGAGCGCAGCACGTCGCCGCGCAGCACAAGCACGGCTTCGGCGTCTTCCAGGTTGAGACGCCGCCAGACGGCTGACGGGGGTTCCTCACCACGGCTAAGCGCATAGCGAATATTTGCCCCCCAACGTTGACCGTCTCCGAGTGTGCTTGCGCTGGTCTGTTCACCGTGGGCCGACGCAACCACGACCAAGTCGCGGATGCCCGCACCCACAAGCTCTTCGATCGTATACACCAGCAGCTCCTTACCGGTAATCGGAAGGAGTGGTACGGCCAACTTCTCTGTCAGTGGTTCGAGCTCGCCCCCAATACGATCGGCGAATACGAGTGCGCGCATGCGCTCTTTGCTCCTTTAATAGGCTCCAACACCAAACAGAAGGGCCGGAACAGTCTTAAGCAGGATCTTGATGTCCGTCCAGAACGACTGGGACTGGATGTACTGCACGTCGAGCTCAACCTGCTGGTCGAACGGAATGTCCGACCGGCCGGAGACCTGCCAGATGCAAGTGATCCCGGGGATCACCTCGAGGCGCCGGCGATCGGCAAGGGAATACTCGTCCACCTCTTGGGGCACGGGGGGACGTGGACCCACCAGGGACATATCACCCTTCAGCACGTTCCATAGCTGCGGTAACTCGTCGATCGACGTCTTTCGGATGATGCGGCCTACCTTGGTGACGCGCGGATCATCTTTCATCTTGAAGATCACGCCTCCTTCCATCTCGTTTTGTGCCATGAGCTCCTTTTTTCGCTCCTCCGCATCCGTGTACATTGAGCGAAACTTCCACATCGTGAACAGGGCACCCCAGCGCCCGACCCGCTTCTGTTTGAAGAGAATCGGTCCTGGATCTTCCAGTCGGATGGCGAGGGCGACGGATAGGAACACCGGCATCAGGAGCACCAAAAGGATGGCGGAGGCGGCAACATCGAGCACCCGCTTGACCAAATACGACCCCTTCACGACGCCCACCCACCCGGCGCGCTTGAGATAGAAGCGCAGTCGGCGCTTGAATGTCGACTGATCGAGCCTTCCATAGCGCTCGAGCAAGATTTCGCGCATTTTTTGATCGTGAGTCTGTTCGGTCATTGTTTGCAAGAAATCATGTGTCTTACGGTTCACTGGGGAAACTCGGTGCTGGCCGTTCGAAGCCCTCTCGGCAAGGCGTATCTCTCCGGATTCTTCGCCTGTTGCCTCACGCGGAACAGAAAGAGGGGATTGCCGATAACGTAACGCCGCCACATGCGACCAGGTTCCTGCATCAACCGGAATACCCATTCCAGCCCCATCTCCCGCATCCATACGGGAGCGCGCGCGATACGACCAGAATAGAAGTCAAACAATCCGCCAACGCCCATGCTGACCGGCGGCACCAGCCGATCCCGCCAGCGTCGAAGCCAGAGCTCCTGGCGCGGCGCGCCGAAGGCCACAAGGAGGATGCGCGCCCCGGAGCAGTTGATGGCGTCAACCACCGCCTCTTCTTCCTCCGGTTGAAAATACCCGTCTCTCGCGCCAACGATCTTCAACTGTGGATAGCGTTGGACCATATTCTCCGCAGCGGCTTGGGCGATGTCAGGCCGTGCGCCAAGAAGGTAGATCGGCAGTTGCTCGCGCGCCGCGGCCTCACACAGCAAAGGGAACATGTCTGTGCCGTTGACGTTCGCTTGCAAGGCCTGCCCGAGCATCCGGCAACCGAGGTGGATGCCAATGCCATCAGGCAAGACGCGATCCGCCTCGAGCAGAGCGTTGCGGTATTCACCATTCTTCCAGGCAACGTTGAGGCAGTCCGGATTGACGAAGGCCATTAATTTCTTCTCCCGTCCCGAAGCCTTGGCGACAACCCACGCGACAGCCTCGCTCATCGTCGTGTTCACTACCGGTATGCCGAAAAGATTTAGAATCGGTGGCATTTCGCGTGAACCACCGCCGCCGCCAAGTACGCTAGACACTGCCGAGCGCGCCGCGAGTCCAAGGTCCCCCTTAAGCGTCTGCCCGTAGACCAGATCCCGGTCCATCGCCGACTCGCGTTCATGAGCGATCCCAATGCGGCTCCGAACCCCAAAGGGAGAGACCAGCCCCGGCCGAACCGAGAACCGAACAAGGTCTTCAAGCGGGACCGCCGCTGCCTCGTCCTGGGACAGGGGCCGAGGTCCAACAAGCGCCATATCACCCCGAAGCACGTTCAGCCACACGGCTAGATCGAGAAACCGGCCACTGCCAGCGAACGAGAAGCGACGAAAGGGAACTTGAAACCGTCCAACCAACGTACTCCCCGTCAGAACGCAGCCCACTTCGCGGCGACTCCACAGACCCCGGGTCAGCAGAAGTGGCGAAAGAAGTACGAGCAGTGAAGTGCTTGCCGCAATGTCAAAGACACGTGGCACCATTTCACCCATTAACGCGAATGCGGGATACGTTCGCCGCCTAATGCTGGCTGCCCAGCGGCGCGATCGTGACGCGCCGAGAGGACCAGGAATCTCAACTTGAGTCTTGCCCATCGCCTGGAGCCTTTCCAACACACGCCAAGTTTCAATACAGAACACGAGCGACAGGCCGGTGCTTACCGCGCCCGCGAAAATCCCGGATCCCGACGTAGCGCCCCAGGACTGATCCCGATGTCAACTCTCTCAACATTGATCGCCCCGAATCGGCAGGCAGCATTCATGCCAGTTGCGCTTTCCAACACCCACCTTCTTTTAACAGTTGGAAACGGCGGTCGAAAAGCGCTTATTCCGGTTCCTCCCTCTGCTCCCGCGTTGCGCTCCTTTGCTCCTTCACTGCGTCGCAAAATGCGACGCGGAACTGCACAATGCTAAGATAGGCAAGTGACACAGGACTGTTCCCACACAGTCCGACGACAAATCAGCCTTTACCGCTCGATCCTGTCAGCCGATGAATCGTGATCTCCGGTGGGCAGTTAACTCGCACGGGTAACCCCGAGGCGCCGGTTCCATTATGGGTATACCCCTGCATTCGTCCGTGAGTCCAACGACCGGAGATCTTGTCGCGCGCACAGCGGGCATTACCGATGATAGGCCTCCCGCCAGGAAGGCATACCTGCCCCCCATGGGTATGGCCACATAGATACAAGTCCACCCCGGCCGCTTCCGCCTCCTCGATTAGCTCAGGTGAGTGCACGAGCAACACGACCGCTTCTGACGAATCCACGTCGGTCATTGCGCGCGCAAGATCGGCGACTTCGTAGTAATGAGCATCGTCCAGCCCAACAAGGCGGATTCGTTGCGCGCCCCGACCAATGCTCATCGACTCATTGAGAAGCATCGTTATACCCATCTCCTCCAAACCAGGAACCATTTCTATAAAATCATGGTTCCCCAAAATGCCAACAACTCCATCGGAACAGTTCAACACCCCCATCAGTTTTGCCATTCTGTCAATGGTCTCGTCATATACACCATAGGTATCGAATCGGTAGTCCCCTGTCAACACGCAAAGATCGTACTTCAACGCAGCGACCGTGCGAAAGAGGCACTCGCCGCCGTCTAGTATTTCATCGATATGAAGGTCTGAAAGGTGAAGGATACGATACCCCTCGAAGGCTCGGGGAAGCCCTTCAATCGGAATGTCCAGTTCTTCTAAACGGTACCCGATAGCGTTAGTCCGAGCCCAGCCCATTAGTCCGGTGAGTTCAAGAATCACTCCAAGAGCCTTCGGCATCAGCTCGAAGTTTTCCCAGTAAAAGCGCATCAGTTTTCCAGAGCGCACGCCGAACCGCGTGGCGACGTGTTCGGTCTGGCGTCGCAAACGCCTCCCCAAATGGGCCTCCGGCAAACGCTCGCGTAGCCTGGTTAAAGTGTCAGCGTCCATCAGATCCTTCACATTTCCATGAAACGTGCGATTCAAACCAAGTCAAAATCACTTGCCGAATTAATACATAGTCGCTCTTTCGTCTCATGGCGACTCAATATATGATTGCTCTCGCGTCTGCTTTTAACCCTGTAATCCCTAACCCCTGTTCCGATCGGTTATGAGCGTGACAGCTTGGCAGTCCGGACAGCTATCGCGCGATTCGAGTAAGCAGGTCGCGAACGTTAACGTCTATGGTCTCTTCGCCCGAATACACCCAATCGGCGTGATCTCTTGACGGCTCAACATACAAGTCATGCATGGGTTTCACATGAGCCAAAAGTTGCTGTTCGACACCAGCCAGATCACGCCCGCGCTCACGCGCGTCGCGCGAGAGCCGCCGTGAAAAACGCACGCGCTCGGTCGTGTCGATAAAAACTCTTACATCGAGTTTCTCTCTAATTACGGACTGCGATAGAATCAGAATTCCCTCCAAGATAATCAGTGGCTGGGAGTCAAGCGGTTCCGTTCTGTTCAATCGGCTGTGCGTTTCATAATCATAAACGGGTACCTGAACGGACCTTCCTGCTTTCAGATCCGTTAAATGACGTGAAAGCAGCTCGAAATCGATGGAGTCTGGATGGTCAAAATTGACGTGCCCACCATCAAAGTCAAATTTGTGGCGTTGATCGTGGTAATAGGAATCCTGATGAAGGATAGAACTTCGCCACTCGCCCGCTAGGCTTTGCAGCCAATAAGCGAACGCCGTTTTTCCGGAACCGCTACCCCCGGCGATACCGATAATCGTTGGCTCACCCATACGTTGAAAATTCTGGTGCTGGCAACCGTGACCCTAGGTTGGTAACTATACGCCCATTCGATCGGGCTTCCGGGTGGAACTGACCCGCTGACTCGCTCTCGTCGCAATCACTGCGTACTTTGCGATTCCGTGCGTCCGCCGCGATCCCTTTCGGGAGTATACGCGACCGGTGGCGCGTCGGCGGTTTCCACCTTCGGTTGTTGGCCCGGATGTCGCGCCGGTGGCGGATCCAGGCGCGCGGGAGCCAACAAGTGCGCCGAGTGAGTCGCATGACCGCCCGACGTCACTCGGTGCACGGTGCTAAGCGTGCGTGACCACATAGACCTAGACGACGAGTGCATCGGCAATGCCCACTTTGTCAGGCGCGTTTCAATGAACTCACCGAACTCGTTGGCACCAAAGCCTCATGCCCGGGCGGACCTCGGTGGCTTGTCCTTCTGCGGGCAGGCTCTTCAGCCCTTGGTCGCGTACTAGCCCGCCTGCCGCCCTGCCGCGGCAGTTCTGCGACCGTCAGGCCACGACGGGAGTAGGACTCCTCTGACTTTCGCACGGGTCCCTCGACCCAATCTGGGCGGCTTCGCGCGGCTGTATACTCGCATCAGGGCGCGGATAAGCCCGGTGTAGTACGTCAAACAGGTGCCGGTGGCCGTCACGGTGCGGATAGTGTTACGCAAGGAGCAATCGGGGCGAGCGCGCGAGCCGCCTGGATGTCCTAGAGCAGGTACGCCTCCGTGTCGAGCAGGTTCTTCGCCGTGGTAGGCAAGAGAAGAGCAGACCGCTTCGCTGATCGCGGAAGCCATGCTGCCCGCTAGGCTACTGCGAGCGCGCGCGGGCGGGACGCCGTTGGAGTGTTCGCCTTGGCGGCCCCTTCCGCAAGGGGCCTGGCGCGCTGTGCTTGGCGAAATTGCGCTCGGGCTCTGCCTCGAATCAGCGTAGGCTGCAGAGCAGGTTCCCAGTAGTCGGAACGCGGAGACACGGGGTTAAAGCTGCACCCGGCCGCCGGGTCGGTGGCGCCCGAAACTACATTCGGGGCCCCCATTTCGAGCAACGAGTTCGCACCACTAGGACTGCCATGAAATACAAGGGGGTCATCTTCGACTTCAACGGCGTCCTGCTCTGGGATGCGTCGCTCCATGTTCGAGCCTGGCAGGACATGGCCGTGCAACTCCGCGGAGCGGAATTGAGTGACGACGAAATTGCTATTCATGTCCATGGCCGCACGAACACTCATATTCTGAGCTATCTCAGCCGCCGCACGCTTCCTGGGAAAGAGCTTCTGGATATCGTCCAGATCAAGGAATCAATGTACCGCGACTTGTGCTTAAGAAATCCTCAAGTATTTGTCTTGTCACCAGGCGCGGAATCGCTTCTAAACTTTCTTTCTGCAAAGGGTATACCGCGAACGATCGCGACTTCTTCGGAGCGGACAAACCTCGACTTTTTCGTGCATCACCTCGGGCTGGCAACGTGGTTCCATCTCCAGCAGATTGTCTACGATGATGGCCTTCTTCCCGGAAAGCCCGCGCCGGACATGTATTCGAGAGCAGCATCAAACATCCGCCTGCCGCCGAACGAATGCATCGTTGTCGAAGACGCGATTTCAGGCTTCGAGTCTGCACATGCCGCAAACATCGGACACATTGTGGGTCTTGGTCCGCGTATGACTCACAGCAAGCTTATCGCTTGCGACGGAGTATCAACCGTGATTGAGAGCCTTGAACAGTTTCCGCGCGAGCTCCTGCAAAACGCCTAAGGTCGCGGCACCAAAGATGCCGACAGAATGAGGCTCTCGCGGCCAGCATCAACGCTAAGGACCGAGCCGACGATTCAGCCCAAACAGTCGTTGTTCTAAGTGATGAGGACAGCCCGCTCCGAGGTGATGGCGCGCCAATTGCTCTCTACTCTCATGTGGTTCACCGATGGGATGCCGCTTCAAGGGGAAACTGAGCAATTTTTCGCACGATATGCAGATGTTCCACGCCCTGACCTTGGGCGTTCGTTTCCACGAGTTCATTCGCTGCCCGGCAGGGTAGTGGGAAGGACCAGCCCGGTAGTCCACGTGTAACGCTTCAGATGGAAGTGGGAGCTCGCCGCCATGTTGCCACAACGGCGTAAGGGCCGATAGGAGCCGTAGCGAGCGGAGGCGAAGCACGTGCGAATCCGACAACCCGTCGACTCATTTTCAGGCGGTGTGGTACTCCGCAGGGTGAAGTACTGCGGGGAGGGTGCCCCCCTAGAACAGGTTTACAGCAAAGCCCAAGTCCAGACAGCGGTAAGCCCCTCCCGGACATTACGAGGGCTAACCCGACACTTCGTCTGCCCGCCTGCCGCGAGACTCATCGGGATCGAGGACACCTGTTCAACTATCGAGCATTTCATCTGACCAGCGGATGACCCGATAGAATACGAAGAGCGGCGACGACTGCGCGCGCGTGAACTGTATCAGCAAACCGCGGAAGCGCGAAAGCCCGCTGCTTTCGGCTGGCCGAACAAGTTTCGGTCGATCCGGTGAAACGACATGTCAGAAGCGCGTCTTGACAAAATCGTGCTCCTCGCTGGCGGCCGAAACAACAGGCATCGACTGGCGTCGATGGCACGGGTGCAGGGGGCGCAATTTCGTGATGTCTACAGGCCGAGAAATCGCTTCGCCTGCTTACATGGTGCTTACACAAAAAAGCCGACTGTGGCGTCGGCTTTGTTATCACATTGATTTTATGGTGGCTACGGGTGGATTTGAACCACCGACTCCCGCATTATGAGTGCGGTGCTCTAACCAGCTGAGCTACGTAGCCGAGAAAGACGCGGGATTGTAATGAGGCATCCCTGGACCGTCAACCGACTGGCGGACGCGCAACGTCCCGTAGAGCCCAATCGGCGGGCATTCAGACATTGAACCGAAAGTGGATAACGTCGCCGTCCTTGACGACGTACTCCTTGCCCTCGGACCGCAACTTTCCGGCCTCCTTGGCACCCTGCTCCCCCTTGCAGGCAACGAAGTCCTCGTAGCCGATCACCTCGGCGCGGATGAAGCCGCGCTCGAAGTCGGAGTGGATAACACCGGCCGCTTGGGGGGCCCGGACACTCGCCGCGATGGTCCAGGCGCGCACCTCCTTGGGGCCGGCGGTGAAATAGGTCTCGAGCCCCAGCAGCTGGTAGCCGGCGCGCACCACCCGGTTGAGCCCCGGCTCGTCCAGACCCAGCTCGGCCAGGAACTCGTCGCGCTCGGCATCGTCCAGCTCCACGATCTCTGCCTCGATGGCGGCGCACACGGGCACCACCGCGGCTCCCTCCCCTACGGCGTGGGCACGCACCGCATCGAGCATGGGGTTGCCCGTGAAACCGTCCTCGGCCACGTTGGCAATGTACATGGTGGGCTTGGCGGTGAGCAGGAATAGATCCCGAATCTCCAGACGCTCGTCCTCGCTGAGTCCCAAAGCCCGGACCGGCCGGCCCTGGTCCAACTGGTCACGTACCCGTTCCAGCAGCCCTTTGCGCGCCAGCGCCTTCTTGTCCCCCGCCTTGGCGGCACGGCCCGCCCGATCGAGTCCCTTCTCCACTGTCTCCAAATCCGCGAGGGCCAGTTCGGTGTCGATCACCTCGATGTCCCGCAGAGGGTCCACCGCGCCCGAGACATGCACCACGTCGTCGTTCTCGAAGCAACGCACCACGTGGGCGATCGCATCGGTCTCGCGGATGTTGGCGAGGAACTTGTTTCCCAGCCCCTCGCCCTTGGACGCCCCCGCCACCAGCCCGGCGATGTCGACGAACTGCATGGTGGTGGCAATGACCTTCTGGGGCTTGACGATGGATGCGATGACGTCCAGCCGCGGGTCCGGCAGGGGCACGACGCCCACGTTGGGGTCGATGGTGCAGAACGGGTAGTTGTCGGCCGCAATGGCGGCCTTGGTGAGTGCGTTGAACAAGGTGGATTTGCCCACGTTAGGCAAACCCACGATCCCGCATTTGAATCCCATGGTGACGGTCCCGCGCGAAAACCCACGATGTTACCGCAGCGGTGTCTGCGCGGGCCAGGTTAGCGGGACAAGGCTTACGATCTCCGCGGCTTCCGCGCCGCCTGCTCAGGCTCTCAGCAGCCTTCCTTCGGGCCCCGGTTGTAGACGTCCTCGAAACGCACGATGTCGTCCTCACCAAGATAGCTGCCGGACTGAACCTCGATGATCTCCAGCGGGATGGTGCCCGGGTTCTCCAGGCGGTGCTTGGCGCCCACGGGCAGATAGGTGGACTGGTTCTCGGTGAGCAGGTAGGACTTCTCATCGCAGGTCACCCGAGCGGTGCCCGACACGACCACCCAATGCTCGGCCCGATGGTGATGCATCTGTAACGAGAGTGCCTCGCCCGGCTTGACCACCAAACGCTTGACCTGGTAGCGCCCTCCATGACCGATGGATTCAAAGGTGCCCCAGGGGCGATGGACCCGTTGGTGATGGCGGAGCTCGTTGCGCTCCTCCCGTTGCAGGAACTGGGTGACGGCCTTGACGTCTTGAGCCCTGTCCTTCCTCGCCACCAGCACCGCGTCGGGGGTCTCCACCACGATCAGGTCGTGGACCCCCACGGCCGCGATCATCCGATGGTGGGCGAACAGCAGATTGTTGCTGGCCTCATGGACGAAGGCGTCGCCCTCCAGCACGTTCCCGGCCATGTCCTGGGTGCGAACCTCCCACAGGGCGGACCAGGCCCCCACGTCGGACCAGCCCACGTTCAGGGGTATCACGATGGCCGGCGGCAGATCCACGGCGTCCTCACGCGCCAGACGTTCCATCACGGCGTAGTCGATCGAGTCGCTCGGGCAGGCGGCAAAGGCCTCCGGGGCCAGCCGGTGGAAATGACCCTCGATGCTCCCCTCGGCATAGGCGCGTGCACTGGCCTGGGCGATGTCCGGGCGAAACCGCTCGATGAGTCCGAGCCACAGCGACGCGCTGAGCACGAAGATGCCGCTGTTCCACAAATAGTCGCCCGAGGACAGATAGTCCTGGGCGGTCTGAAGGTCCGGCTTCTCGACGAATCCGCTAATGCGAAAGGCGCGCCCGTCAATGTCCTCGCTGCCGTAGGGCTCACCCTGACGGATGTAGCCGTATCCCACCTCCGGTTTGCTGGGCACGATGCCGAAGGTCACCACCGCCCCTTCCCGGGCCAGGGCGAAGGCGTCCGCGACCGCGTCCCGGAAACCGGGCTCGTTGCGCATGGTGTGGTCGGCCGGCATGACGAGCAGGACCGGGTCCTGCCCGTCGCGGGTCGCCGCCCGTGCGGCCAGCGTGAGGGCCGGAGCCGTGTTGCGCCCCTTGGGCTCAAGGATGATCGCAGCGCTGTTGCGCCCAATCACCCGGAATTGCTCGGCCACCAGAAACCGATGGGCGTCATTGCACACCACCAGGGGATCCAACAGCCCGATGGCGCGCCGGGGATGCTCGACGTCCAACCCGTCGAGACGGCGCACCGTCTCTTGGAGCATGGTGTGCTCGCTGGTCAGGGCCAGGAACTGCTTGGGGTAGGCCTCGCGGGAGAGGGGCCAAAGCCTGGTTCCGGAACCGCCGGACAGAATCACGGGCTGCAAGAGCATGAGCGGGCCTTTAGGCAATGGGGCTTAGCTTGGCCCGAGATTACATCAACCGACGTGACCGGGCGTCAAACATCGCCTGCAATTCGTAACACTCGGGTCCCGACAAGGCCCAGCGGTTGTCCCCTGCCGCGATTGCGGCCAAACTTCTCCGGCGCCCGCCAGGAGACCCTCAACCCAGGGCGCCACAGGCGCATCCCGGCCTTACCCGCCGATCCGCGACCATCACCGCAAGCCCGGAGTACCCCATGAAGACGTTTATCATCGTGTTGATTTCCCTGTTAGTCGGCGGCGCCGTGGGCGGCTTCCTTGCGCTCGGATTCGGAAGCGGTATGGGGACGGCGACGGGTCTCATCTATGGGTCCCAGATGGGCATCTGCGTGGCCGCTGAGACCGCCCGGGCCCAGGGACTGGCGAACGACCCAGTCGCGCTCGACCAACTCATCGCCGCCGCTGTGGAGCGGATTCGGGCCAAGACCCCCAGCAAGCCCGACCAGGGCGCCATCGACTGGGTGGCGGACTCCGCCGCCTGCCAGTCATTGGTGGCCAAGCTGGACCAGGCACCCGCGCCCGGCACCGCCGCAGCGCAGTGATGCAGCTCCGCCGCCTTGCTTGACCACCCGTGCCTGAACTCCGCCGCCGCAGGTAGCGATAGACGCTCTTCAGCCCGCAGGTGGTCACGCGGATTGGGCCCGGGCGGCGGTCAGACCATGGCGCCTGCTGCCGGCCGCGAGTGAGCCACATGACCGCCAGACCGTATCTGATCGATGCCGGCACGCTGCGTTCCGACCCGGGAATCGTCCCCTTCGACTGCCGCTTCAATTTGGCAGACCCGGGCTGGGGCGCTCGAGCCTATGCACTGGGACACATCGCCGGGGCCCGTTTCACGGACCTGGAGCTGGATCTTTCGGACCCCATCGGGCCGACCACCGGCCGTCACCCGCTGCCCGACCCGGAACGGCTGGCCGCAAAGCTCGGCGCCTGGGGAGTGGACAACAACACGACCGTCGCGGTCTACGATGACGCAGGCGGCGCCTTCGCCGCGCGGCTCTGGTGGCTGATGCGGTGGCTGGGCCACCGCCGGGTGGTGGTGCTCGACGGCGGTCTCCAGGCGTGGGCGGCAGCCGGTGGCCCCCTTACCGACCAGGTTCCGATCCCGACGCCGCGCCGCTTTGAGCCTCGCCCGGACGATTCCGCCTGGGTGACCACCGAGGCGCTGGTGAGCGGATTGGCGAGCGGTTCCATCCAAGTGGTCGATGCCCGCGCCGAGGTCCGCTTCCGCGGCGAGCTCGAGCCCATCGATCCAGTGGCCGGCCATATCCCCGGGTCCATCAACCTGCCACTCCAGGGCAATCTGGACGCCCAGGGGTGCTTCCTGCCCGCCGAGCGGCTGCGCCGCCGCTTCCTGGCAGCACTGGGTGAGCGGGATCCCGCGACGGTCACCCATTCGTGCGGCTCGGGTGTCAATGCCTGCCACAACCTGCTCGCAATGGAGATCGCCGGGTTGCCAGGCTCCCGACTCTATGCGGGCTCCTGGAGCGAGTGGATCCGCTCGCCCGATCGGCCGGTGTCCCGGGGAGGCTGACGCCTGCGGGGATCAGCTTGCGGGAAGCCGGCGACCGGCGCCGGCGAACCCTGCCAGCGGGGGCGGGCGCTCAAAGCTCTCCCCACATGCGCAGCAGGTTGGCATAGCTGCGATCCACATAGCCCGCGGTGTCGGTCCCCGGGGACTCCTTGAGCAGGTGCTCGCGCGCCAGGTTCAGCTCGTAGAGCAGCTCCCGACGGGCCGGGTCCCGCACATAGCTCTGGATCCAGGTTAGAGCCACCAGTCGCTCGCCGCGGGTGACCGGCGCCACCCGGTGCAGGCTCGACGAGGGGTAGAGCACCGCATCACCCGCCGGAAGCTTCACCTGCCGCTCGCCGAACGGGGTGCGGATGGTCAGCTCCCCGCCGTCATAGGTCTCCGGGGCATTGAGGAAGACGGTCATGGAGACGTCAGTACGAAAGCGCGGCCCATGGGTGCCCATGATCGGGTCGTCCACATGGTCTCCGTAGGTCATGCCCGGGGTATAGCGGGCGAAGATGGGGTCCGCCACCCGATGCGGCAGGGCGGCAAACCGGAAGGTCTCGTTGTGGCCCAGGCTGGCCATCAGGATGCGGATCAGCCGCTCGCGCCGCGCGGGACCCGGATTGAGCTCCTGATTGTTCTTGACCCGCGCGGCGGCGAACCCGGCGGTGAGCCGCCCGTCGGCGTACTCGGCGCCCTCGAGGGTTTCGTGGATCTTGGCAATTTGGGCGGAGTTCAGAAGCCCCGGGAGAGTGAGGAGCATGGGTAACCTTCCTGATCGGTGAGCCGCGAATGAGCGCGGCGTGTAGGACATGCCGGGACGATCGGCGACCGCTTGCAGCCGATCGCAGCGAACCAAGCACCTCGGTTCGGGTTAGAATTCGCGGCCAGTCATAGCCGCAACGATCCCGACGGAAGACCAATGATCCTCAAGGCCATCATCGACGATCAAGTCTACGAGCTCAATGTGCCCGACGCCCTGCTGGAGCAGGCGCGGCCATTCTTCGACCAGCTTGACCAGGACATGGACAAGGGCTGGCAGATGAGCCGGGATTGGGTGGCGAACCCCGATCGGCTGCAGCGGTGCCAGATCGTCGCCGACAAGCTCTTGACGGCCCTTGAGACCGAGAACGAAAAGCTCGGCCGGCTCATGGCCGGCTACATTCTGCTGCGGCTGCCCGGGGTGGAGTCGGTGGAGCTGGACATCCAGGGGGAGATTCAGAACAACCAGTTCAACCTCGCGGAGCATGGTGACTCGCACCAGGGACCGGCGGCCATTTCGACCCACGCCGCAGCCCCAGAGCGGGGCCTCTCCAAGCTGGAGGCCATGGAGCAGGCCGGCAACGACGTGACCAAGGTCTTTAAGGTTGGCAAGGCGTATCGTTTCTCGGTATTCGACCACGCCCAACAGCAGTGGACGGACTCACCGCTGATCGCCACTGAGGAGGAGGCCCAGCACCTTCGCCAGGAGTCATTCAAAGCGCGATTCGAGGCCCTGCAGCGCAAGCTCGACTCCTAATCCGTTTTGACCAATCGTCATGGCGGACCTCTTCACCGTCACGGCCCCACTGGCGCTGCGTCACCCGGACGGCATCGAGCGGGTAATCGCCGCTGCCTTCCCCCACCCCGAAGGGCTCGTTTACCTGGACTGCTTCTGGCACCTGAGCACCCCCGATCGGACCGCCCATCTGATCCGCGGTCAGCTTAGAGGCGAGGGCCCCTGGCGCATCGCGGGGTGCGTAATCCGGGTGCTCGGCTGCCAGCACACGGACCCCCAGCTGGCGGAGCCCCACGCGCGGTGGCGTGACTATCTGGAGGTCCACGGGGCGGATGAGTACCCCCCCCCCGAACAGATCCGCGACATCGCCCGCCGCCTGGGCGCGTCCGTCTGAATCCAGCGCCTTGGACGCCGCTCAATCCTTGGGCTGGGAGGGGTGGTTCAGCCTCGCGCTGGTCCTGTGGTGCTTCCTCATGTTCGCCTTCACCCGGGTGGCCCCGGACCTGGTGACCAGCGCGGCACTCACGCTGTTGCTGGTGCTCGGCATCCTGGACCCCAAGGAAGCACTCCAGGGATTCTCCAACGAGGGCATGCTCACCGTCGGGGTGCTCTACGTGGTGGTCACGGGGCTCACCGAGACCGGGGCCGTCGGCTGGATCGGCCAGGGGCTGCTCGGACGACCGCGGGGCGAGACCCGGGCGCGACTGCGTCTCATGGTGCCCGTGGCCGCGCTGAGCGGCTTCCTTAACAACACCCCGGTCGTGGCCATCTTCATCCCGGCGGTGCAGGACTGGGCCAAGCGCAACCGCCTGGAGCTCTCCCGCCTGCTGCTCCCGCTCTCGTATGCCACCATCGCCGGGGGCACCGTCACCCTCATCGGTACCAGCACCAATCTGGTGGTGAGCTCGCTCTACGCCGAGCGCCTGGGCGGTCCCGGATTGTCCTTCTTCGAGCCGGCCTGGATCGGCGTCCCGGTGACCCTGACGGTGCTTCTCTATCTGGTCACCGCCGGTCACTGGCTGCTGCCGCGCCGCCCACCGGCCGCCGCCAGCTACGAGGACACCCGCCAGTACACCGCCGAGATGCTGGTGCCAACCGGCAGCCCGCTGATCGGCAAGGACATCGAGGCGGCGGGGCTGCGCCAGTTACCGGGGCTGTTCCTGATCGAGATCGAGCGCGACGACCAGGTGCTGCCCGCGGTATCGGCCCAGGAGATCCTGCGCGTCAACGATCGGCTGGTGTTCGCCGGCATCCTGGACTCGGTGATGGACCTGCAGCGCACCCGAGGCCTGATCCCCGCCACCGACCAGGTCTTCAAGCTGAACACCCCGAGACCGGGGCGCTGTTTCGTGGAGGCCGTGCTCTCCGACAAGTGCCCACTGATCGGACGCAGCGTGCGCGAGGGACGCTTCCGCAACCGCTACGACGCGGTCATCATCGCGCTCGCCCGCAACGGGGCCCGGGTGGACCGCAAGATCGGCGACATCGAGCTTCTGCCGGGCGACACCTTGTTGCTCGAGACCCGACCGGGCTTCGTGGATCAGCAGAGGAACTCCCGTGACTTTCTGCTCGTCAGTCGAATCGGTGATCACCATCCCCTGCAACACGAGCGCGCCCCGCTGGCGATCGGCATCACCGCCGCCATGGTGGCGGTGGTCACGCTCGGCGGGTTGACCATGCTCGAGGCCGCCCTGCTGGCCGCCGGTTTCATGATCATCAGCGGCTGCACCGACGGGCGCACCGCCCGCCGCGCCCCAGACTGGCAGGTCCTCGTGGTCATCGCCACCTCCTTCGGCATCGGTGCCGCCCTGGAGAAGACCGGCGCCGCGTCCCTGGTGGCCGGCGGGCTGATCGGCCTGGCGAAGGGTGATCCCTGGGCGACCTTGGCCCTGGTCTATTTGGCGACAGCGATTCTGACCTCCGTTGCCACCAATAACGTGGCGGCGGTGCTTGTGTTCCCCATCGCCACCGAGGCCGCGGCCTCCATCGGCGTATCACCCCTGCCGTTTCTGCTCACCCTGATGATCGCGGCCTCCGCCGCCTTCGCCACCCCCATCGGCTATCAGACCAACCTCATGGTGTTCAACGTGGGTGGCTACCGCTTCTCGGATTTCGCGCGGGTGGGGGTGCCGCTGACCGTGCTGGTGGGGGCGGTTACGGTCATCCTGGTACCGATGGTCTGGCACTTTTGAGTGGTAGACCGGGGCATACCGGCCCGCCATCATGGGCAACACAAAGCAGAAGGTTACGGAGCGCCCCATGCGCATCGATCATATCGCCCTCTGGACCGACGACATCGAGCGCTGCAAGCGGTTCTACGCGACCTATTTCCAAGCCACGCCGGGGCCTGCCTATGTCAATGTCGCCAAAGGCTTCGAGTCGTGTTTCCTGAGTCTCGACGATGGGGCACGCATCGAGTTGATGCGCACAACCACACTGGCGCCCATGGCCATCGAACCGGGTGCACAGCACATGGGTCTGACCCATTTTGCCATCTCGCTGGGATCAGTTACCTCCGTCGATGCGCTGACCGCGCGCCTCAGGGCCGACGGCTACGCCGTGCTGGACGGCCCGCGCCGCACCGGCGACGGGTATTACGAGAGCGTGGTGCTGGACCCGGACGGAAACCGGATCGAGGTCACCGCTTGAGACTGCCGGTCTTCCCGACGGGTCGACGAGGCGTCCTTGCACTCGGGCCTCCATTCCGACCCACCTCTGTATAATCCAACGCGGCCGTCGCTCGCCAGGAGTTGCCGATGTTTAGGACCCTTTCCGCACCGCGCATCCCAGCTGTTCTCGCATTGCTGTCAGGCGGCTTGGTTGCGCGCCCCATTTGCGGAAAGCGCCCCCTCGCCCTGGGCCGCGGTGTCGGCGCCGAGCAGGGGGCCAACCCAGGTCATTGGCGCCGCCTCCAACGGCTGTGTGGGCGGGGCCGAGGCGTTGCCCGAAGTGGGCTCCGGCTACGTCAGCGTTCGGCGCGCGCGCAACCGTTTTTACGGGCACCCAGAGCTGATCCGCGTCGTCCGGGACCTGGGCGCGGCGGCGCGCGGCAAGGGTCTCGGTCTGGTCATGGTCGGCGATCTAAGCCAGCCCAGGGGCGGGCGCATGCCGTCATCACACCGCAGCCATCAGAACGGTCTGGACGCGGACATCTGGTTCACCCTGGCGGATTCCCCGCAAGCCGGGCGCCAACTGATGGACGACAGGCCCGATCCGCGCAGCATGGTCCAGCCGGGCGGGTTCGCTGTCAGCGATGCCTGGGGGCCGGATCAGCGCTTTCTGCTCGAAACCGCGTCAAGGCATCCGGCTGTGGACCGCATTTTCGTCAATGCAGCGATCAAGCGCAGTCTGTGCCGGGAGGTCAGGGGAGATCGCGGGTGGCTGCGCAAGATCCGCCCCTGGTTCGGGCACGACTCGCACTTCCACCTTCGCCTGCGATGTCCTGCGGGCAGCACTCGGTGCAGCCCTCAGCCCGCCATACCGGCGGGCGACGGCTGCGGCGCCGACCTGGCGTGGTGGTTCAGCGACGATGCACGCCGCCCGTCCAAGAAGAAGGGCGAGCCAAAGACAGAGCCGGCCCCGCCGGCGGCGTGCATGACGCTGCTGGCGAGACCTTGAGTTTGGGGGATCGTGCCGACGTTCCGGGCGCCCGCGCTACCGCCTGGGAGGTGACAGGCAGCGCCTAGTCCAGCGCCCGCCGAAGTGCCGTCTCCACCGCCGCTGGGTCAACGGGGTAGGGAATGGCCTCGAACACCGGAAAGCGGGCGGTCATTGCGTCGAGCTTGTGCCGGTATTCCGGCATGTAGAAGCAGATGACCCTGACCTGCGGCTGGCGCTGCAGGATCGCCATCAGGGTCTCCAGATTGCTCGTGCGGTCGCGGAAATCGGACTGGAAGTTGTACTCGGCGACGATGACGTCGGGGACGCGCTTCTTGAGCACTGCCTGGGCCTTGCGCTGGGAGGCGACCACCTCGACGTCGAATCCCAGCTCCCTGTAAAGCGGGATCAGATTCGGATAGCCGCCAAGTTCCACGATCCCCAGCAGGAACGGGGCCCGCTCGGCCATCAGGCGAAGATTACCCAGGTAGTGGCGATGTACTTGACGCCCTCCTTGAGCTCCGCGGCCCGGTGCTCGTGGGTCCAAAAGGGCGGGAACAGCACCAGCTTGCCCCGCTCGGGGCGGACGCTGATCCCCTGGTAGAGAAATTCGGTCTCTCCGCCAGGACCGGGCACGTCATTCAGGTACCACAGGGCCACCAGCTGGCGCTGGCTGAGCTCGTGGCTGCCCCCATCCACGTGCCAGTGGTAATACTCGCCGGGTAGGTAGCGCTGGACCTGATAACCCTGATCCTTGAATGGGCCCTTGAAGTACGGGAAGGTCTCGCGGAACTCCTTGATGGCGGCCGCAAGTGAGCGGAAGAACATCTGATCCACGTCCTTCCACTCCGGCTTGTTGCTCACCACGAGGTCTGTAGTGCGTTTGACGCCTGCATCCTCGGTCCGCAGCTGCCCAACCCGCCCGGCATATTGATGCTCCGGATGGGCCTCGAAGCGCTCGATCACCGCGTCGCAGAAGGCCGGCGGCAGGGCCAGTGGCCGCTCGAAGATCAGGCTGAGCGGTTTGACCTCGCGGATGGTGGTTAGGGGCGCGATGACACGTTCGGCACTGGCGTTCATGTTTCTCGAAGGATCAATGGAAAATGAGCTCGGCCGGGGAGATCAGGGCGTTGAACTGCTCGCACCAGATGACGACGGAGCCGAAGTCCTTGAGATCGACGCCTGCCGGCACCCCGTAGTTCTGACCGCCGCCGAAGGCCTTGAGACGACCGAGGTCGACGAACATGGTCTCCTCCACCCGGGTGTCCGGATCGATCCCGCGTTGCGGCACCAGATAGACATGGTACTTGGGGCCAGGTCCGACCTCGAAGTCCTCCCCCAGATGGACGAGGCCGTCGTAGACCGTGACGGTGCCGGCCCCCCAGTGGATGCGATCCGACGGGTCCGCATGGACGAAGCTCCCCGTGGCCAGGGCCGGACCGGTCTCGGCCTCGCTCACCGTCTCCTGAACAGGGACTGGCGGGAACAGGAACGGAAAGGCAAAGAGCCCCCCTGCAAAGCCGCCGGCAGCGCCCAGGACGGCCCCAAGCAGCACGCCAATGAAGGCTGCTCGCATCTCGTCGGCTCCCGCGTGGACGCGCTCTCGAAGCTCCGGATTCAGTGACCGCCGCCCTTCAAGGCGCTGACCATGCCCTCGATGGTGTCCTTGGCGTCGCCAAAGACCAGTGAGGTGTTGTCCTGATAGAAGAGCAGGTTGTCCACGCCTGAGTAGCCCGGGCGCATGGAACGCTTGAGGAAATAGACCTGCCGCGCCTTGCCCGCCTCGAGGATGGGCATGCCGTAGATGGGGCTCGACTTGTCCTCCTTTGCCGCCGGGTTCACCACGTCATTGGCGCCGACGACCAGGGCCACGTCCGCGGTCGGGAATTCGGGATTGATCTCGTCCATCTCCAGGACGTGGTCGTAGGGGATGTCCGCCTCCGCCAGCAGCACGTTCATGTGTCCGGGCATACGCCCCGCCACCGGATGGATGGCGAACTTGACCTCGACACCCCGGGCCTCCAGCAGCTCCATCAGCTCCTTGAGTGAGTGCTGGGCCTGGGCCACGGCCATCCCGTAGCCGGGGACGATGATCACCTTGCCCGCGTCCTCCATCCAGTAGACGACGTCTTCAACCGAGGCGGACTTGACACCCTTCTCCGCCGCCTGGGCGCCGGCGCTCGCCCCGCCGCCCTCATCCCCCGACCCAAAGCCGCCGAACACCACGTTGATGATGGAGCGGTTCATGGCCCTGCACATGATGTAGGAGAGGATGGCACCGGAGAACCCGACCAGGGCGCCGACAATGATCAGCAGATTGTTGTGCAGGGTGAAGCCGGTGGCCGCCGCCGCCCAGCCCGAATAGCTGTTCAGCATTGAGATGATCACCGGCATGTCCGCCCCGCCGATGGGAATGATGAGGGTCACGCCGAGGACCAGGGCGAGCAGGGTCATCAGGGCCAGGGAGAGTGCACTGCCGCTCAGGGCGAAGTGCACCCCCAAAGCGACGGTGGCGAGCCCGAGCGCGGCGTTCAGCGCGTGCTGGCCCGCAAACTTGACGGGCTTGCCGCTGATCAGCCCCTGCAGCTTGCCAAAGGCGATGACGGAGCCGGTGAAGGTGATGGCACCGATGATGATGCCGGCCGAAAGCTCTACCATCAGGAGCGCATCCGGGGCCGGCGTGTTGATGAAGGTTCCGATGGCCACCAGCACCGCGGCCAAGCCGACGAAGCTGTGCAGGGCGGCGACCAGCTGGGGCATGGCGGTCATCTGGATGCGCAGCGCCAGTACGGTACCGATCACGGCCCCGGCGGCCACGCCGGCGATGATGAATCCGTAGGATTGAACCTCTCTTCCGAGCAGGGTCGCGGCCACCGCGATGACCATGCCGAGCATGCCCAACAGATTGCCGCGGCGCGCCGAGGCCGGATGGGTCAGTCCCTTGAGGGCAAAGATGAACAGAATGGCCGAGACCAGATAAGCGAGGGCCTGGGTGTTAGAGGAGAGCTCCATTGACATTCCTTACGGGTGAGTGCCGGGGCGGGCAGCGGTCGCGTCGCGGCGGCGGGCGCTACTTCTTTTTCTTCTTGTTGAACATCGAGAGCATCCGGTGGGTCACCAGGAAGCCGCCGAAGACATTGATCGAGGCCAGCAGCACCGCGACGAAGCCAATCAGCTCGGTGGCGGTGCCGGACTGCTCGGACCCGGCCACCAACAAGGCGCCGACGATGACGATGCCCGAAATGGCGTTGGTGAGCGCCACCAGGGGCGTGTGCAGGGAGGGGGTGACGCCCCAGACCACGTAGTAGCCGATGAAACAGGCGAGAACGAAGACGTAAAGTGCAACCAGAGTTTCAGACATGACGATGGATCCCGTAGGGTGCGCCATGCGCACCGTCGCTTGAGCTTGATGACTCGGCGGTCAGGCCGTCGTGGGCCGGCAACCGCAGGGGGCGCGGCGCGCCCTACAGCTGCATGGCCTTGGTAATCTCGTCCTGGGTGAGGTCCTTGAGAATCGGTTCGCCCTCACCCTGCTCGATCATGATGTCGATCAGGTTGGCCAGGTTCTTGGCGTAGAACGCGCTCGCGTCCGTCGCCACCATTGACGGGTAGTTCGTATGCCCGACGATGACGACCCCGTGACGCTCCACGACCTCGTCGGCCACAGTCAGGGGGCAGTTGCCGCCGCTCGCCGCCGCCAGGTCGACGATCACCGAGCCGGGACGCAGACGCTTGACCACCTCTTCGGTCACCAGCACCGGCGCCGGCCGGCAGGGGATCAGGGCCGTGGTGACGATGACATGGGCCTTGGCGAGCTGATCGGCGAGGGCCGCCTGCTGGCGGGCCTTGGCCTCGTCCGAGAGCTCCTTGGCATAACCGCCCTCCCCCGCGCCGCTCTCGCCCAAATCCAGGTCGACGGGCTTGGCGCCCAAGGACAGGATCTGCTCGCGGGTCTCCGGGCGGACGTCGTAGGCATGCACGTCGGCGCCCAGGCGGCGCGCCGTGGCGATGGCCTGGAGTCCGGCGACACCGGCACCCAGCACCAATACCCGGGCTGGCTTGGCCGAGCCCGCGGAGGTCATCATCATGGGAAAGAAGCGACCGAAGCGGGCCGCACCCTCGATCACCGCCCGGTAGCCGGCGATGTTGCTCTGAGAGGACAGGGCATCCATGGACTGGGCGCGGGAGATACGCGGAATGCGCTCCATGGCCAGAACCTTGATGTCCTTGGAGACCATGGCAGCGACGACCGCATCCTCGCCGCAGCTCTCCATCAGCCCGACGAAGACGCCTCCCGGACGCATTGCGACCACGTCGTCCATGTCGGGGCGCCGGACCTTGAGCAACAGGTCCGAATCGTAGGCACCGGCCCGGTCCGTGAGACGCGCGCCGGCGGCCTCGTAGTCCGCATCCGGATAGCCGGCGGCCGTCCCGGCACCGGACTCCACCGCCAGCTCCAGGCCCTTGGCCGCGAGCTTCTTGACCACCTCGGGTGTAGAGGCAACCCGGGACTCTCCGGGTCGAGTCTCCTTGGGGATCCCGATTCTCATCGTGTAGCGCGTCCTGTCCTCTTCTCGCCGCACGGGCGCGGCAAAGGGACAGCATTATCATTGCCGGTATCAATGCTGGCAACCGGGCGTCCGGCTCCCCGACCCGCGACTCAGTCCATGGTGTCCTTCACGGAACGCAGGATCTGGGTCGAGATCTCCTCGATCGACTGGCTGGTGGTATTGAGCACCGGAATCCCGAGCCGCTTGTAGATGCCGCTCGCGAGGCGGATGTCGTCCTGGCAGCGCTTGAGCGAGGCGTACTTGCTTCCGGGGCGGCGCTCCTCGCGTATCAGTTGCAGGCGTTGCGCATCGATGGTGAGGGCGAACAGCTTGTGCCGGACGTCCCACACCACTTGGGGCACGTCGCCGCGCTCGAAATCCTCCTCGGTAATGGGGTAGTTGGCCGAGCGCAAGCCGTAGTGCATGGCGAGATACAGGCAGGTGGGCGTCTTGCCGGAGCGAGACACGCCGGTGAGCACCACGTCCGCCCGGTGGAAGTTGTCGGGACGCACCCCGTCGTCGTTGGCCATGGCGAAATTGATGGCCTCGATCCGTTTGGTGTAGGAGCTGGGCTTGGTGATGGCATGGCTGCGGCCGGAGCGGCGGCTCGGCGGCACCCCCAGCTCCTGGGAAAGGGGCTCGATGTAGCCCTCGAAGAGCTCCAGGTAAAAGCAGTTCCCCTCCCTCAGGATGTCGCCGATCTCTGCGTCCAGCATGGTGGCGAACACGATTGGCCGCACTCCGTCGCGATCGGCGGCCTCCTGCATGCGCTCTGTGAGCGCCTTGGCGCGCAGGTCCGTGTTGATGTATGGCATGTAGACCTGCTCGAAGTCCATCGTATCGAACTGGGACAACAGACTGTGGCCCATGGTCTCGGCGGTGATGCCGGTGCTCTCGGAGACGAAGAAGACGGTGCGCTTCATGGTGTGCCTGGCGGATCGGGTGAATGGCGCCGCCCACGTCGGGGCGTGACACAAGTCAATGCAGTATTTATCGGAATCCGCTCATATGCTGGGCTACCGTCCGGCGGCGGCCCGGTCTGCCGCCCGACCCGGTCGTCCATCCCCCGGTTCGAGGAACGCAAGCCATGGCCAACATCCAGAATGATCACGCCCTCCGCGAAGCCCTCAATGGACTCAGCGCCGACCAGCAGCGCGTCCTCGGCTCCCAGTTCGCCCAAAGCGTGGTGCGTCTATCCAATGACGAGCGTGTCAACCGGGCCGTCGAGACCGGCCTGCGCGACGACTGCTCGCCTGGCGAGCTAGAGGACGCCTTCAAGGCCGCCAGGTCTTACGCCACCAAGACCTACACCGACTGCGGCAAGGATACGGACTGGCTCGCCCAGGCGGATCACTTCGTCGCCGCCGCTGCCGCCGCGGCCCTGACCCCCGATGCACTCATGGCGGAAAGGCAGAACCGCGCCTGGAAGGCCGCGGTCCAAGCCCGCATGGCAGTCAATTGCGAGCTCATGGAGAGCGACGACGCCCCCGACGTGTCCGAGGCCGAGCGCCAATACGCCATCGCCAACGCCTTCCTGGGCTAAAGGACGGATTCAGATCCCTCTGGCGCCGGCATGCGGCGAGTCGGCCGCCAGCATCTGGTCGTAGATCTCCCAAGCGGCAGCGGCCGCCTCAGCGCTCACCCGGTCCACCGCGTAGCCCAGGTGGACCACGACGTAGTCGCCCACCGCGGGCGGCTCGTGCTGGAGCATGAAGAGATTCGCCTCTCGCTCGACGCCCTTGGCGGTACAACGGGCAACGAAGCCGTCGATGGACTGGATCTGCATGGGAATGCCGAGACACACGGTGGCTGACCCTGAAAGCGGAAACAGAATACAGGCTAAGCGCGGACGGGGACCCCGGCAAGCCCTTGGACGCTGCACCGGAATTGCCGGCCACGTCTTCGGCCCTTGCCGCCGGCGCGCAAACCGGCGTTCCAGGCAGCGCCCGGCGCCGGTCCAGGCCCGGGACGGAGCGAACCAACTCATGACCGGCAACACCTTGATCCTCGGACTCGGCAACGTGCTGCTGACGGACGAGGCAGTCGGTGCCGAGGTCGTCCGCCGCTTGGAGGCCGAGAGTGAACCGCAGTCCCCCCTACAATTTCTTGACGGCGGGACCTTGAGCTTCAGCCTCGCGGTACCGATCGGCGAGTGCCACAGCCTGATCGTGGTCGACGCCGCGGTCATGGGCGATGCACCCGGCAGCGTCCGGATTTTCGAGGGCGATGCCATGGACCGGCAGCTGAGCCGCCACGCCAAGAGCGTGCATGAGGTCAGCCTTTCAGAGTTGATGGACATGGCACGGCTGACCGACAGCCTGCCCGCACGGCGCGCCCTGGTCGGTATCGAGCCCGAGCTTGTCGACTGGGGAGATTGCCTGACACCGTCGGTAGAGGCGGCGGTGCCGGTTGCGATGGCGCAAGTCCGAGAGCTGCTGGCCCGTTGGGGGGCGGAGCCGTGATCGCCTCGGGCGGAGGGGCGCCAGGGATGAGACCTCAGAAACCCGATGGCTATTTCGGATTTCGCTAACCTTCTTATTTACTGCGCTGCGTCAAGTTCCACCGCGCGTGCAGCACATAGAATTCGAGCGGGAAGCGACGAGATCACACCATGACCGGCCTGCACGGCATCCCTGTCCAACTCGAGACACCCGCGGAATCGGCCGCCTTCCGCGGCAACGCCATCCCAGTCCTGCATGAGGTGCGCCACGCCCTGGAGCGACTGATCGTCACCGGCGAGAGCACCAAGATCGACCTCAATTCACTCCCCTTCGGACCGGGGGATGAGGAGCGCCTTCAGGCCCTGCTCGGTACCGGCGAGGTTCGCGCCACCATCGACGCGCTCGGGCCCACCCTCGTCCAGGAATCGGCGATCCCCGGGGTCTGGCTCGTCGACTACCATAATTCGGAAGGCCAGCGACTGGCCCTGCACATCGAGATCTCCACCATCCCGGAGATCCTGCGCACCCAGCGTGAAGATCTCGACAACGCCGTCGCCGCGCTCGATGCCCGACTGGAAGCGGACCAGAGCGACCCGCGTCTACCGTCCTGACACCCACCGGAGGGACAATGACCAACGCAAACAAGACCCTGGGCGAGAGCCTGCGCGAGCACGGCGTTTCCCGCCGTGGGTTCCTCAAATTCTGTGCCGCCACCGCTTCCATGATGGCCCTGCCGCCGAGCATGGTGCCGGCGATCGCGGCTGCGCTGGAGAAGGCCAGACGGCCGTCGGTGATCTGGCTCTCATTCCAGGAGTGCACCGGCTGTACCGAGTCCCTGACCCGCAGCCATTCCCCAACCGTCGAGGACCTGATCCTGGACGTGATCTCGCTCGACTATCACCACACGCTCCAGGCCGCATCCGGTGAGGCCGCCGAGGCCGCCCGGGAAAAGGCCATGGAGGAGAATCACGGCAGCTATCTGCTGATCGTCGACGGCTCGCTGCCGGGACCGGACTCCAACCCCGGCTACTCGACCATCGCAGGCATCAGCAACTACGACATGCTGATGGAGGCGGTTGAGGGGGCCGCAGCGGTGGTCGCCGTGGGAAGCTGCGCGTCGTTCGGTGGCCTTCCGGGTGCCAGTCCCAACCCCACGGGCGCGGTGTCGGTCATGGACGTGGTCATGGACGTGGTCAAGGACAAACCCGTCATCAACGTCTCGGGGTGCCCGCCGGTTCCCATGGTCATTACGGGGGTGCTCGCCCAGTACCTGGTCTTTGGCCAGTCGCCGGAGCTCGACGAGTACCATCGACCCAAGGCCTTTTTCGGTCAGTCCATCCATGACCGTTGCTACCGCCGGCCCTTCTACGACAAGGGGCTGTTCGCCGAGTCCTTCGACGACGAAGGGGCCAAGGCCGGATGGTGCCTCTATCGTCTCGGATGCAAGGGTCCCAGCACCTACAACGCGTGCGCCACCATGCGCTGGAACTCCGGGACCAGCTGGCCGATCGAGTCCGGTCACCCCTGCCTGGGCTGCTCCGAGCCGCGATTCTGGGACGCCGGCGGCTTCTATCACCCGCTCTCGGTGCCCACCAGCGCATCCGGCGGGACCATCCTGGCCGCGGGCGTCACCGGGGCCATCGTTGGGGGTGCCGTTGCGGCGCTCGCGAAGAAACAGGTGAAGGCCGAGCAGACTGAGCGCCAACCGGTCACGGTTGAAGAACTGGAGCAGAAACTATGAGCGACCCCGTGGAATTTCTGCTTTGGACGAAGGGCCCCATGTTCGAGTGGGCCATTGCGATCTTTGCCCTCGGCCTGTTGGCGCGCATCCTGGAGATCTTCGTCATCGGTCGCCAGCCAAACTACGCAGAGGCGCGCGCCGGGAAGTGGGGACCTGGATTCAGGACCGTCTTCACCCGTAGCATTGCCGACCCCGGCACCTTCCAGCGCGCCCCGTTCAATGTGATCGTGGGCTGGATCTGGCACATCGGCTTCCTCATCGCCCTCCTGTTCTTCATCCCCCACGTCGAGCTGATCAAGAGTCTGCTCGGGTTCGCGTGGCCGGGGCTGCCCAATCCGGTGGTAGACCTGGTAACTGCGGTCACCCTCGTGGCCCTGGTGGCGACCCTCGTGCACCGGTTGACCCACCCGGTCAAGAAACGCATCAGCACGATCGAGGATTATCTGGTCTGGGCGGTGACCTTCCTGTTGGTGCTCACCGGGTACCTCGCCTATAACCGGATCATCAACCCCTACCCGTTGGCGCTCGGGCTGCACATCCTGACCGCGGAGATCTTCCTGATCGTGCTGCCCTTCACCAAGCTCACGCACATCTTCACCACCTTCATCGCACGTTGGTACAACGGCGCCAGCTTCGGCCGTCGGGGGGTTGAGTCATGAGCGAGCTGACACTCGAACGCGGCCTCGCCGCACTGCGCGCGGAGATCGACGGGCCCGTCGCCGCCTTCTTCTCCAGCTGCGTGCACTGTGGTATCTGCGCAACCGCTTGTCCCTTCTACGTAGAGACTGGTGATCCGAAGTACACGCCGATCCTCAAGGTCGAACCTCTGCGCCGCGTCTGGAAATCGGAGTTCACCCTCTGGGGCCGCCTTCTCAGCACCCTAGGTCTCCAGAAGAAGATTACCGACGAGATGCTGTCCGAGTGGGAGGAGCTGATCTACGACTCCTGCACCATGTGTGGCCGCTGCTCCCTGGTTTGTCCTGTCGGCAATGACATTCAGGCCATGGTACGCAAGACCCGGGAGGGCATGGTCGCCTCGGGTCACGCGCCCGAAGGGCTGATCGGGGCTGCCGTAAGGGCCGTTGAGACCGGCAGCCCAATGGGGCTGCAGTGGAAGACGCTGGCGGTCCAGATCGATCACGTCGAGTCGAGCACCGGACTCAAGGTCCCTGTCGACAAGGAAGGTGCCGACTATCTGGCGATGATGTCCTCCATGGAGGTCATCAACTTCCCCGAGTATCTCGAGGCAATCACCAAGATCTTCGACCATGCCGGGGTCAACTGGACCCTGAGCACCCAGTGCTTCGAGGCCACCAATGCCGGCATCCAGATCGGCAACAAGGACGTGGCAGCCCTCCTGGTGCAGCGCGTGGTGGATGCGGCAGTGAAGCTCGGGGTCAAGAACGTCATCAGCCCAGAGTGCGGTCACGCCTACACGGCCATCCGCTGGGAGGGACCGAACCTCATCGGCAAGCCCTATCCATTCAAGGTCTTCCACATTCTCGAGGTGCTGGATGAACTGCGCGCCTCGGGCCGGATCAAGACCGAGGGCATGGAGAGCGACCGCTTGTCCATGCACGACCCCTGCAACCTGGCGCGCAAGAGCGGCGTGATCGAGCAGCAACGCAACCTGATCAACCTGGTGGCCGAGAACTTCGTCGAATTGAAGGAGCACGGCAAGTTCCAGTGGTGCTGCGGCGCGGGCGGCGGGGTGAGCTCGAACGAGCGGGCAGAGCCGCTCCGGATGGCCGCCTTCAAGCGCAAGAAGGCCCAGATCGAGGAGGTGGAGCCCGAGCGAATGGTGACCATGTGCGCCACCTGCCGGACCCAGCTCGAAGAGGGGCTCGAGGAGTTCAACATGGAAATCCCCGTGGTGGGTCTCACCGAGATGATCGCCGACCATCTGGTCGAGAAGGCCTGAGTCGACGGCCCTCAACCGACTAACGCGGGGCCGGGTCTCCAGCCCCAAGCTTGAAGAGACACCAACATGAGCGAACGCGTCGTCGTCGACCCCATCACCCGAATCGAGGGCCACTTGCGCATCGAGGCCCAAATGGAGGGCGAGAACATTGCGCAGGCCTACAGCTCCGGCACCATGGTTCGGGGCATCGAGACCATTCTGAAGGGCCGCGACCCCCGCGATGCCTGGGCCTTCACCCAGCGCATCTGCGGCGTCTGCACCCTGGTTCACGGCCTCGCCTCGATACGCTCTGTCGAGGATGCGCTCAAGATCGAGATTCCCCCCAACGCACACTGGATCCGCAACCTGATGAACGGGGCCCAGTACATCCACGATCACGTCATGCATTTCTATCATCTGCATGCACTGGACTGGGTGGACGTGGTGAGTGCCCTCGACGCCGACCCCAAGGCGACCTCGGACCTGGCCCAGAGCCTGAGCAGCTGGTCCAAGTCCTCGCCGGGCTATTTCGCTGACATGCAGAAGCGGCTCAAGACCTTCGTGGAGTCCGGCCAGCTCGGGATCTTCGCCAATGGCTACTGGGGCCACCCCGCTTACAAGCTGCCGCCGGAGGCCAACCTGATGGCGGTCGCCCATTATCTGGAGGCACTGGCCTGGCAGCGTGACGCGGCTCGCCTACATGCGATCTTCGGCGGCAAGAATCCCCACCCGAATTTTGTTGTGGGCGGTGTTGCGTCACCCATTGATCTGAACTCCGACTCCGCGATCAACGCCAAAAAGCTCGCGGAGGTGCAGACCGTCATCGCGGCCATGCGCCAGTTCGTGGACCAGGTCTATATACCGGACACCCTGGCGATCGCCGGTTTCTACAAAGATTGGGCCGAGCGCGGCGAGGGGCTGGGCAACTTCCTGTGCTACGGGGACCTGCCCGAAAACGGCATCATGGACCCCGGGAGCTTCCTGTTCCCGCGGGGGGCGATCCTCAATCGGGATCTCACCACCATCCACGAGGTGGATCTTTACGACGACAGCCAGATCCAGGAATTCGTGACCCATTCCTGGTACGACTACCCCGGTGGCAAGGAAACGGGACTTCATCCCTATGCCGGCGAGACCAATTTCGACTATGACGGGCGCGGCGGGGTCAAGCCGCCCTACACCCAGCTCGACGTCCAGGACGGCTATTCCTGGCTCAAGTCGCCGCGTTGGAAGGGTCACGCAATGGAAGTGGGTCCCCTCGCGCGTATGCTGGTGCTCTACGCGGACACTGGGGCGGCTGCCCATGCGCAGGCCAAGGAGCTGGTCGACATGACCCTCTCCAAGCTCGAGCTCCCGGCAAGGGGGCTGTTCTCCACCCTAGGGCGAACCGCGGCCCGAACCCTAGAGACGAAGATCGTCGTCGATGCCATGCAGACTTGGTACGACAACCTGATCGCCAATATCAAGGAGGGAGACACCAAGACCTTCAACGGGAGCCTTTGGGATCCTTCCTCTTGGCCAAAGGAGGCACGCGGGGCGGGGTTCATGGAGGCTCCGCGGGGGGCGCTGGGACACTGGATCGTGATCAAGGACGGCCGGATCGACAACTACCAGGCGGTCGTACCGTCTACCTGGAACGCCGGCCCGCGAGACCCGAAGAATCAGGCAGGCGCCTATGAGGCGGCCCTTCAGGACAATCATCAGCTGGCGGACGTCAGGCAGCCCGTGGAGATCCTGCGCACCATCCACTCCTTCGACCCCTGCATCGCCTGCGCGGTGCACCTGTCTGACCCCGCGACCGGCGAGCAGTTAGAGATCAAGGTGACCTAACCGAGGCACCCGACGGCCGAGCGCCGCGAGAGGGAGGGCCGCCGTGGACGGCCCTCCCCTTTTTTGTACCAGCGCCCCTGCACCGTCCGACCCCTTGGTTGCCTAGCCGGGATTGCTCAGCATCGCCTGTATTCCGGCGAATACGATGGGCCCGGTGACGGCGACGACTGCGGTGATCAGCCCCAGCATGAGGTTGAAGGCCATGAGCTTGCGGATGGTCGAGAACTTAGCACTCGCCCGACGCCAGTTTTCGTACTCGACGGCGGCGCGCATCTTGCGGTAGGGCACGGCGTACAAAAAGACGAACACAAGAGTCATCAAAAGGCCAGTACCCATCATGATATGCACATGAAGGGCGAGCTTTTTTTCGAAGACCACGATGCCGATCCAGAGACCGCTCACCCACAGGGTCGCGATCGATGCCCAGACCCACGGGAAAAAGCGTCGGAATACCCCCAGCGCGACCTGAATGCGGGCCGGAGGCTCAAGCATCTGCTTGATGGTCGGGCGCAGGGCAAAATGGGCGAAGAACATCCCGCCGATCCACACGATGGAGGCCAGTTGGTGTAGCGCCAGCGGGATCGCCACCGATAGATTCATCACAACACTCCTGGGGATTGGACGGACAGTCGATCGGGGCCGGGCGCGTCATTCGAGCGCTGGGAGATGGGTCGCGCCGGTCGTTCCGAGTGCATCTCGATCAGCGAGCACGAGTGCCGATCCCATGGATGCCACGCGCGCAACTGGCAGGTCCGCACCCTGACGCCAAGCGTCCAGCGCCTTACGCTTGCCGGCGCCCGTTACCAGGATCAGCAGGTCCCGACTCGCCGCCAGTGCCCGTGGCGTCAGGGATACGCGGTCTGGTGGTGGCTTCGGAGAACCATGGACTGGTATGACCAGGGGTCCTGGCGGGATCTCGTGGCCGGGAAACAGGCTCGCCGTGTGCCCGTCCTCACCCATGCCGAGGAGTACCAGATCGAACGGCAGAAACGGCCTGATCTGTGCCTCGTAGGCCGCGGCGGCGGCCTCGGCGCCCCGCTCGGCCGCCATCAGGTGCAGGTTCGCGGAGGGGATGGGAACCCGGTCGAAAAAGACGCGGGCGGCGGCCACGCTGTTGCGATCCCGGTCACTCGCCGACAGACAGCGCTCATCGCCCAAGAAGATGTGCCAGTGTTCCCATTCCGCTGGCCAATCGGCGAGTAGAGTGTAAGCCGCGAGCGGGGTGTTCCCTCCGGCGAGGACTAGATGGAAGCGCCCGCGCGCGGCAATCGAGCGTACCGCGGCAGCCTGGATTCGGCGCGCCGCCGCAGCAGCCACGGCGGCGGCAGAATCCAGGCATTCAACGGCGATGTTCTGGCTTAGCATGACGCATCTGCACCGCGATTGTTACACTTTCCACGGCGTTCCGGGCTTGGCCCGCTACTGACGATCATGGACCCAATGAAAATCCTGTTGGTCGACGATTCCAAGTCCGCGCGTTACGCGCTCCGACTGCAGCTCCAGCGGCACGGGGTGGACGTAGACACCGCGGAATCCGCGGAATCCGCGTTCGAGTTGCTCAAGGGCGCCCTGCCCGATGCGATCTTCATGGACCACACCATGCCGGGCATGAATGGATTCGAGGCATTGGAGGTCATACGGGAGGATCCGCGCACGGCGCATCTGCCGGTGGTCATGTGCACATCCCACGAAGACGCGGACTTCGTGGCGGCGGCCCACCGAAAAGGGGTTGTCGACATTCTACCCAAGTCGGTCGCACCGGAGAAACTCCCCAACATCCTGGCGCGGCTGCGCGGGGAGCGTGTGCCAGCTCCGGCGGCTCCGACACCGGCCCAAGAGCCCGCCGAACGCCCGGTCCTGGCGGCAGCACGCCCGCCCAGTGCCCAGGCATCCGGTCGGTCGTCAGGCCTCACCGAGGCGGAGGCCGCTTCGTTGATCGACGCCCAAATCACGGCCCGTCTGGACCGCCGCCTGGATCAGCGCATCGAGGCGAGCATCAACGCATTGCTCGGCGATCTGCGTCGCGACCTGACGGAGCGCCTGATGTCCGAGACCCGCAGTCTGCTCGACACGCGACTTGCGGAAGAACGCCGCGCCCGTGAGGCGTCGGGGCCCTCTGTCGACCATTCCGCGCTTGACGCGCTGACTGCCCGTTTGACGACCGAGACACTGCCCGACCTGGTGAAGATCGAAATCGAGGCGGAGCGGGGACAGATCATGGATCTCGTGGAACAATATCTGCGCGAGTTCGCCCCGCGCCAGGGGGAACCTCACGAGCATGGTGAGTTCCGCGCGGATCGACTCGCCGGCCTAGAGGGGTCTATCGTCTCGAAGGCCAAAGAGGCCGCCCGCCGTGAATCCGCGCAGATCGTCGAATCCGCCCTAGACCGAACCAACCAGGTTGCGGATGCCCTCGATGCCTTGACGCAGCAAGTGCGCTCGAGCCTCACCCATGTCTATCTCATGGTCGCCGCCTCCGCAGTCGTCGGGATCGGGGCCGCGGCAGTCGTCTATCTGTTGCTGCGCTAATCTCGCCCCAGCCGGACGGGCAAAGAACAGCCCCGCTTGACGCCCCCCGGATCTGCGTCGACACTGAGTGCCGGATAGCGAATCGGGCTCGGTCAAGGGTTCCCTTTTGCTTCCTAGACCCATGTCGGCCTTGCGGCCAACCATGGCCGCTCATTTCCACCACCTGGAGGTATCAATAGTGGCAGAGACGATGAGTGAGATTCTCAACCCGAGCGCCGCCACGCGTGACCCGGAGTTTCCCCACGCCCCTGTCGGCTGGACCCGGGCAAGCGCCGAGGAGGCAGCGACTGCAGACGGTATCGCCCTTGGGGACGATCATTGGGCGGCAATCAAAGGCCTGCAAAGTTATTTCGCTTCGCATGACAAGCCCAATGTCCGCACATTACATGATGCGCTCGACGAGGCATTCCATGCCAAGGGCGGCCTCAGGTATCTCTACGAGATCTTCCCTGGCGGTCCAGTCGCCCAAGGCTGCCGCTTCAGTGGTCTGCAGGCGCCCTCCGGCGCCGCGGACAAGTCCTTCGGAAGCGTTCAATAGCTGGCAGCACCCGGGGAGCGGCCGGCTAACCCCGGCCGTTTCTTCTTCCGACCACCCGATTCGGACACCAGTGAAACGTCAATATGCTACAAAACATGAATAAACGGTGCGATGTCACTGACGAAAT
This sequence comes from uncultured Gammaproteobacteria bacterium, assembly GCA_963698355.1. Lineage (GTDB taxonomy): Bacteria > Pseudomonadota > Gammaproteobacteria > Chromatiales > Chromatiaceae > Thiodictyon. Next base: position 567,809 of record CAVOQO010000003.1, read on the forward strand.
GTAGTTTTTTAGATATCAACCGACTTGCCTTTTCATCCCTTCCCTCCTATCCTTTTCACTGAAAATTGCTGGCTGACGGCCCGAAAGGATCGCACTCTTTCGGTCTGACTGCTTTTTTGCCTGAACTGGGAACCGCTGCCATCACTTGCGATTGGCAGCACCCACGTAACGGAACCGGGGGGGATTCGATCATGTACGCGTCCGACCAGGACTTGGCTCCGCCGGCAGTCTTTAACCGCACCTTGTTCATGGATCGACGCGACTTCCTCGGCGCTCTGGCGGCCACCTCCGCTGGGCTGCTCCTCGGTACACCAAGCTTTGCCGAGGCCGGCAGCCGGAGCAACTCCCTTCAGGGCCAAGTGGTCGATCTGCTTCAGCGTCTACGCAGACAGGGGCAGATCTCGGGGGACGAGCGCTCCTCCTGGTCGGTCTATGACTTCACCACCAAGAAGAAGCTGGTCTCCATCAATGAGGACGCACCGCGACAGGCGGCGAGCATGATCAAGCCCTTCGTGGCCCAGGCCTATTTCTTCCAGGCCGAGCAGTCGCCCGAGCGCGTGCGCTACACACACGAGGTTCGCTCCATCATGGAGCGCATGATCCGCAAGAGCAGTAATACAGCCACCAACCAGCTGATCGACTTGGTGAGCCAACACCATGAGCATCGCGGACCCAAGGATGTCGAGGCGGTACTCAAGTCAAACGCGCCCTCGATCTTTCAGCAAACCCGTATCGTGGAAAAGATTCCGGCCGGAGGCAAGACCTACCGAAACCAGGCCTCCGCCCACGACTATAGCCGCTTCCTATTTGCCTTGTGGAACGACCGCCTGCCCTACAGCCGAGAACTGCGCTCCATCATGGCGCTGCCGAACCACGATCGCATCTCCCAGGGCGTAACGGCTATCCCCGATTACGTGAGGGTCTACGATAAAACCGGCTCCACATCGCGACTGTGCGGAAACATGGGCATCATCGAGGCCATCGACCACCGCAGTCGGCGCTACCCGTATACCTTCGTCGGAATCATCGAAAGGCCGAGGAGCGCCAAGTATTACGGTAGCTGGATTACCAAGCGTAGCGACGCCATCCGGGCCGTCTCCAACCTCGTTTATCTGGATATGAAGGACCGCTACGGATTGGTGTGATCGATCTCGACCAGCGAGGGCCCCCTAGCGCCTGCTGGACCTGCCGCCGATCCTCATGGGCTCCACGCAAGTCGCGCCGACGCTTTGAAGTAGGCGGCCGAAGATGGGGCCGAGGCACAGGGGACTAGCGAACCGGGCGTCCCTGCCCGACCTCGGCTCGCGCCTAGGCCGCCTTCACCACCAGCACGGCGCACTCGGTCTCGTTCAGGATACGCTCGGAGATGCTGCCGAGCAGTACCCGCTCCAGGCCGGTGCGGCCGTGGCTGCCGGTCACGATTAGGTCCGCGCCCATCTCCCGCGCTACCCCTGTGATCGCCGCTGCGGGCTCACCGTGCAGCACCTTACCCTCGGCCGCCGTGCCCTCGGCGCGCATATGGCCAACCACCCTCTCAACCGCCTGCTGGGCCTCGGCGCGGCGCTCTGGCCCGTGGCTTTCCATGGTCACGGAGGCCACGGTGATCGGTGTGCTGCACACCTTGGCCAGGGCCCCGGCGGTGACGGCGGCGGTCTCGGCGAAGCGCGAGCCGTCGGTAGCAAGCACAATATGGCGGCCCTCCACCCGGGCTGCCCGCGGTACCACCAGGACGTTGCAGTGGGCCTGTCCGATCACCTGGGCGGTGGCGTGGCCGAGCATCAGTCGCGCCAGACCGCGGCGACCGCGTCGGCCCATGACGATGACGTCCGCCTTGATGCGGTCAGCCAGATCCACGATCTCCCGGTCCACGGTCTGCCCATGGATCAGGTGCGTCTCGCACGCCACGCCGGCCGTCTCCGCCTGGTCCTTGATCCCGTCCAGATGGGCCTGGGCCTGCTCCATCTCCTGCTTGAGGATGGTCTCACCGAGGGCCTCGTGCTCCACACCGGTGGCGACCAGCGACATCACATGGACCTGGGCCCCGCACTTCTTGGCCATACCGATGGCCTCGCGTACCGCCGCGGCGCTGAACTCGGAACCGTCGCTCGCCACCAGGAAACGCTCGAATCGCCCCACCGGGGAGAGCTGGACCCCACCGGCCGCGGCAGGTTCGATGAAGGCCGCTGCGGCAGGCGCCGCCGCAGCCGTCGCGAGGCGGTGCTCCCGCATCCCCTTGTAGAGGGCATGCAGGATCATGACGGCCCCAAAGATCAGGGCGAAGGCCAGGGTCCCCTGGCCAATGCCGTCGAGCAGGCCGCGGGTACCCTCGTCGATGCTCACCATGGTGCCCAGCTCCGAGAGGTAGCCGGGGATGTAAAAGAAACGGCTGGCCAGGACCAGCAGCATGATGGCGGCCATGACGAACTTGACCACATGGTCCTTGACATAGGTGGTCCCGATGGCGCCGATCTGGATGCCGAACAGGGAGCCGGCCAGGATGATCATGGACAGCCGAATGTCCACGAAGCCGTCCAGGGCGTAGAAGAAGCTGCCGCCCAGGCCCATGACGAAGGCGATGACCAGCTCGGTGGCGCTGGCGACCAGCGCCGACAGGCCAAGGAAGTACATCATGGCCGGCACGCCGATGAAGCCGCCGACGGCGATGGTGGCGGCCAGCAGGCCGGTGGCGAAGCCCATGGGGGCCAGGATCAGGAACGAGACCCGTGCGTCCATGCTCTTGAAATAGATCATGGTGCCCGGGATCTCGATGCTGCGCACCCAGCGCACCAGCGGGGTCAGCTCCTTGGTCTGGGGCCCCGTTGCGGATTCGCCCCGACGCTCGCGGATCGCATCGCGCAGGACAAAGCCGCCGACGATCCCGAGCACGACCACGAAGACCGCGGAGACGTAGAGGTTGGTCCCGGCGGCACCGAAGGCCTCGCGGATGTCCACCATCACATGCTTGCCGAACAACACCCCGGCCTCGGCAAAGATGCCCATGACGACGCCGAGCTTGATGTCGACCTGGCCATACTTGTTGCGCTTGTGGGCACCGACCAGTGCCTTAGGGAACTTGTGGGCCATGTTGCTGGCCACCGCCACCACGGCGGGGACGCCCAGGCTCATCATGGCCGGGGTCAGCACGAAGGCCCCGCCGGAGCCGATGAAGCCGCTCACCATGCCGCCCACGAAACCCACCAGGAACAGGATGACCGTGGTGGTGAAATTGAGATCGATAAATTGAATGGTTTCCATGACTGCCTGAGCCTTCCCTTACTTCTTGGCACGCAGGCCGAGCAGATCCCAGAACTGCCCGGTGAAGGCCCCGTGGACGAATGAAAACACCATGGCGACCGCCAGGGGCACCAAGGCATAGATCGTCTTGCCGGCACGGGTGGCCGCGGCCAACTCCGTGAGCCGGTCGGAGAACAGGAAGAGCAGGAGATAGAGCCCAGCGCTGGCGGCGCCCAGGATCAAGGTGATGACGAGTGCGCGCGGCGATCGGCCGGCGGATGTGGATGAACTCATTGGCTGACGGCTCCTCACGCAAAGGGCGAGTAAACGGGACGGATGGATCCGGCACGGCCCCCGAGCGCGGACTGCACCCAGTCCGAGCCCTCGCACGCTGGCGACGGGCCATGCGTGACAGGTGCCGTGAATGGAAGGTTTCCAGCCCAGGAAGACGTCGACCGAATCGTCGCGTACCACGGGGCAGAATCCGATGACCGGAACGCCCGCAATCTGGCGAGGTGTGATAGGCCGGCTCCAACCGGGAAAAGAGCCTATAAGCCGAGCGGTAATAAAGAAAGCGAATTTTGCTCAGTCGGTTGTGAAATAATTTTGCACAACATTGATCGCTAATATACTTCTCTAACCGGGCACGCCCACAATCCGCCATGGACACCGAGCTGCTCCGAACCTTTCTCGAGGTTTACCGCATGCGCTCCTTTACCCGCGCCGCGGAAAACCTCTGCCTCACCCCCTCGGCGGTCAGCGCACGGATCCGCCAGCTGGAGGGTGCGGTGCGCCGAAGCCTGTTCAAACGCAGCAGCCAGCAGGTCCAGCTCACCCCGGCAGGCGAGCGACTGGTCCGCCACGCCCTCGGGCTCGTCCAGGCCTGGGACAGGGCCGAGAAGCACATCGCCCTTGACGATCGCTCTCCCGTGACGGTAGCGGGAGTGGCCAGCTTCTGGGACATCTTTCTGCAGGATTGGCTGCACCGCGTGCGCACCCGCCTGCCGGAGGCCGTGCCCTGGGTCGAGGTGAGCGGTGCGGCCCGTATTGCGGAAAAACTGGAGCAGGGCGAGTTGCACCTGGGCTTCCTTTACAGCCCGCCCCAGATCGCCGACCTCGTCGTGCGCGAGGTGGCGACCCTGGAGCTGGTGATGGTATCCACGCGCTCCGGGCGAGGCGTTGAGGAGGAGATGGCCCAGGACTACGTGCTGGTTGACTGGGGAACCGTCTTCACCGGCCAGCACAACCGCCATTTCCCCCATCGGCCGCCGGCGTCGGCGCGCAGCAACTCGGCTCGGGTCGCCTTGACGATGATGCACGCCTGCGGCGGCAGCGCCTATCTGCCCCGCGCGCTCGTGGCGGACGACCTCGCCGCGGGCAACCTGCACCCAGTGTCAGAGGCACCGGTCTTCCCTATGCGGGCCTACGCGGCCTATGTGGCCCATGGGGAGCAGCGAGCCCTCGTGGAGCAAATGCTCGCGGAGATGCCGGACATCACCCGGACCACACCGACCTGAGCTAAGGCGATTTCTGTCAGATCATGCACCAGCTCGCTTGTCTTTGCGCCCGCCTTTTTTGTCGCGCCGGCAGTCACATAGCCCGGCTATGCTCCTGCCGGCGATCCTTGAAGGCGGACGTAAATCCGGCGCCATCTGGTACATGATTCTCCGGCAATCGCCTAAAGAAGCGCTACGGCGGACCTCCCGATCGCTCTGTCGACCCGCCTGAAGCCGAGCAGGCATTTCCCCACCTCTTTGCGGGTCAGCAACGGTCGGCGTATCTTGACCCCCGGCCTGCCCCGCGCAACCCAGATGCGCTCGGCTTGGCGATTTTCTGCTCCGCGCCGGCCGCTGAGCTCGACACCATGAGGACTCGCATCGCGACCCCCGATGGGTTACCTCTCGCTTCTGCTCCTCCTGCCGGTCACCGGGGCGGGGCTCATCGCCCTGCTTCCTCATGACCGACGGGGCCTGATTCGCCGGGTCGCGGTTTCGGCCGCGCTGTTCACCCTCTTGGTGGCCTGGGGCCTGCTGTTGGGGTTCGACTTCGCCGAGAGCGGGATGCAGTACTCGGAGTCGTTGCGCTGGAACCCGCGGCTCGGCACCTATTACGCGCTGGGAGTGGACGGGGTCTCGTTGCCGCTGGTGATGCTGGCGACACTGCTGTGTCTCGTCGCGATACTGGCGTCCCGCTCGATCAAGGAGCGGCCCAAGGGCTACTACCTGCTGATGCTGGTGCTGGAGAGCGCCATGCTCGGGGTCTTCATGGCCCAGGATTGGGCGCTCTTCTATGTCTTCTGGGAATTGACCCTGATCCCGCTGTTCTTCCTCATCGACCGCTGGGGAGGCAAGAACCGGAGCGCCGCGTCACTGAACTTCGTGCTCTATACGATGGGCGGGTCGGTATTCATGCTGATCGCGCTCCTGGTGCTGTTCGATGCGGTACCCGGGCACAGCTTTCTCGCCGCCGACATGATCGATGGGGCGCGCCGCCTGCCGGAGGAGACCCAGGTCCTGATCTTCCTGGGATTCCTCATCGGTTTTGGGGTCAAGATGCCGATCTTCCCCATTCACGGGTGGCTGCCGCTGGCCCATGTGGAGGCGCCCAGTCCGGTGAGCATTCTGCTCTCGGGAATCCTGCTCAAGATGGGTTCCTATGGGCTCCTGCGGGCCGTTTACCTGCTGCCGGCTGCCGCCGGGGCGCTGCAGGGGGTGCTCGTCGCCATTGCCCTCGTCGGGCTCATTTACGGGGGACTACTGGCCTGGCGTCAGACCGACCTCAAGGCCATGATCGCCTACTCATCGGTGAGCCACATGGGGGTTGTCCTGGTGGGCATCGCCTCCCTAAACGTCACGGGCATCACGGGCGCCGTGATGCAAATGGTTGCCCATGGGCTGGTGGCCGGGGCCCTATTCCTCTTGATCGGGCTCCTCTACGAACGCACCCACACCCGGGAGATCGGACACTACAGCTCCCTGGTGCGGGTCATGCCGCGCTTCGCCTTCTTCACCATCCTCGCCTTCGTCGCGGCGGTGGGGCTGCCCGGGACCGCCGGGTTCGTCGCGGAGCTTCACACCCTGATCGGAGGCTTCGAGCGTTGGGGCTGGCTCATGGTCCTGCTCAGCATCGGCATGCTGATTGGAGCCGCCTACGCGGTGCGCACCGTGACCCAGCTCTTCACAGGCCCGGTGCGTCCACGGATGCGATCCATCCCCGACCTGACCCGCAACGAGCTGATCGCCGCCTCGGTGCTAACCGTCGGAACCCTAATGATCGGCTGTTTCCCGGCGCCCGCGCTGCGGCTCACCGCCGCGACCGCGGCCCACCTCAGCAAGGCCTTTTAGGGCGCCCGACCGCAATGAGCGACCAGCGCGCCCCCGCCACCGACATCCGCCAGCAGATTCGCGACTGTGTGCAGCACCTGGAGCACGTGTTGCCGGGCCAAGCGCCCATCCGCGACTTCGTCCACCACAATACCCTGCACGGCTTCCAGCACCTCAGCTTTCCGCAGGCCCTGGCGGAGGCACGCCGCGTGACCGGCAACCGGGGCTATCTGCCCCCCGAGCGCTTCCGTGCCTACCTGGCCGAGGGGCGCATCGGCCGGGACGACCTGCTCGCCGTCATCGATGAGGCAGCAGAGCTCGAGCCGGACCGGGTCCTTCTCGATCGAAGCGGAGACCCGGACAAGGAGCGCGAACCCCTGCGCCGCCGGGATCTCTATCTCGCCGCCCTGTGCCACCCCATCGGGCCCATCCCCGCGGCCCAGCTCAACTGGCGAATCGACGAAGAGGGGGCACTCCGCGCTCTGCAGCCCGACTTGGAACAGACAATGCGCCAGCGCCTGCTCGCCGCCGCCGAGTCCGGGTCGGGCGCCAGTGACGAGTCAAGGGTCGTCGGCGAGCTCTGGTCCGCCTGTGTTGCCGCCTTGAGTCTCGAGTACGTGGCGCCCCACCCCGAGGAGCTGATTGACCTTTCCCCCGAGCAGGCCGAGCGTTCCCTGGAGGGGCGGATCGGCGAAGGGGACGGGAACGCGGGCAACGTACCCGACTTGATTGCCCGCCGGATAGGGATGGATGCGGTCCAACGGCTCCAGGACCTGCTCGATCGCCTCGGCGCCGAGTCCACGCTACGGGACCTGCTCCGCGAGCTGACCGGGGAGGACCTGCTGATTCAAATCCGGCCCCAATTGATCCGCCACCTGTCCAATTTCTTGGACGAGGGATTCGCACCCTGGCGAAACCCTGCTGAGCATCAAGGGCTCTACCGGGCCTGGCGGGCCACTGCCGTCGGCGACCTTGTCCCCATGTTCCGTGACCTTCAGGCCAGTGGATCCGAGAGCGCATCGCTCCCAGAGAATCCACTGGAGGCCATCGTCACCGAGCTCGAGCGCCGGGGACTCCCCCAGGAGCGCTGGGTCCCCTATCTGGAACGTCTGGCCCTGGAGGTCCCGGGTTGGTCGGGCATGGTGCTGTGGCGGCACCTGCACCCGGACTACCGGCGCGGTCAGGTACCCGTGTCCATGCTCGACTACCTGGCGGTGCGCCTGGTCATGGAACGTATCTACGCGAAGCGCCTGTGCTGGGAACAGTGGCAGATCGAGCCCAATCTGGACATGCTGCGCTGGTATTTCCGGCGCAACCCCGAGGAGCTCTTGGCCCGCCAAGCACTCTACAGCGGGCGACTTCCGGAGTTTCTGGCCGAGCGCGCAGCGCGCACCGTGACCAGCTCAGACCTTGCGGCCGGGGCGCAGGACTGGCGGAAGGTGGCGGCCATGATCTGGGCCTGGCAGCAGGGTACAGCCGCGGGCCCCGCCCTTGACCGCACCCTCCAAGACCACGCCTGGCCTTTATTCCTGCTCGCCCAGCACCTGGGGCTCGCCGCCCCGGACATCCAGCGCCTCGGGCCGGAAGCGGCCGCCGAGCTGCTCGCCCTGCTGGAACGTCTGGACGACGATCGCTCCGGCCACCTGTGGCTCTGTGCCTTCGAGCGCCACTACCGCGAAGAAATCCTGGCGGCGCTGACACGCAACCACGGCCGCGGGCGCTGGCGAGAGCGGGTCGCGCCGGGGCAGGCGCCGCTGCCCCTCCCTTCTGCACAGGTCGTCTTCTGCATGGACGACCGTGAGGAGGGTATCCGCCGCCATTTGGAGGAGCTGGACCCGAGTGTGGAAACCCTGGGCGCCGCCGCCCACTTCAGCGTTCCCCACAACTGGCGCGGTCTGGACGACCTGGAGGTGACACCGCTGGCGCCGGTGATCCCGACCCCGGTGATCCCCGCCCACGAGGTCCGGGAGTGCCCGCGACCCGAGTCGAAGGCACTCGGCACCGCCCATGCGAAAGGTCACGCCTGGCTGCATGCCTGGAGCCAGCGCCTGCTGGAGCGGGGGCGCCGGGGGTTGGCGGGGACGGCTGCCGTGACCGCCGCCGCAGGACCCTTTGCCGGGGCCTCCCTACTCGGCAAGCTGGCCGCGCCGGTCGGCTTCCACGCCCTGGTGGATGGATTGCGCTCCCGGGTTGAGCCCCCGGTGCCCACCTGCATCGACTTCGTCGCCCCCAACGACAGCCCCGCGGCCACCCCCGAGGCCCCCCGGCTCGGTTTCACCGACACCGAACAGGCGGATCGGGTCCAGGCCCTGCTGCACAGCATGGGGCTCACCGCGGGCTTCGCCCCCCTAGTGGTGGTCCTCGGCCATGGCAGCCGCAATCAAAACAATCCCCACGCCTCCGCCTACAACTGCGGGGCCTGCTCCGGACGCTTCAGCGGCCCCAATGCGCGGCTCGTCTCGGCCATGGCCAACCGCCCGACGGTGCGCGCCCTGCTCGCCGAGCGCGGAACCGTCATTCCGGAACGCACCTGGTTCATTGGGGGGGAGCACGACACCTGCAACGACACCATCACCTGGTATGACACCGAAGACCTGCCCGCTGGCTTCGCTCCGATATTCACCGGACTGCGGGACACCCTGGACCAGGCGGCCCGTCTGCATGCCCAGGAACGTTGCCGCCGCTTCGCCTCCGCAACCCCCGGACTGGACCCGGCCGCCGCCCATCGGCACGTGGCCGCCCGGGCGCTGGACATCTCCCAGGTGCGCCCGGAGCTGGGCCACGCCACCAACGCCTGCGCGATCTTCGGGCGGCGCTCCATGAGCCGGGGCGCCTTCTTCGACCGCCGCGCCTTCCTGATCTCCTACGACCCCACCCAGGACCCGGACGGCGCCATCCTGGAGCGTCATCTGGTGATCAACGGTGCCGTGGGGGCGGGCATCAGCCTGGAGTATTACTTCTCCGCGGCCAACGACGAGGGCTACGGCTGCGGCTCAAAGATCACCCACAATGTGACCGGTCTCCTGGGTGTGATGGACGGTGCCGCGTCGGACCTGCGCACCGGACTTCCCCGCCAGATGGTAGAGATCCACGAGGCGATGCGCCTGCTGGTGGTGGTGGAGCAGAGCACCGCTGTGCTCACCGCTATCTACCGGCGCCAGCCGGCGGTGGCCGAGCTGGTCGGCGGGACCTGGGTCCAGCTCGCCGCACTCGACCCGGAGACGGGTGCAATCTCGTTGTTTCGGCCGGGGAGCGGCTGGGTGCCATGGCAGCCAACCACGGCATCCACTCCGAAGTTCCCACGCTCCCTTCAATGCTACCTGGGGCACAGCGGTCCGCGCCCGCCGGCACTGATCATGGCGCCGGACGAGATGGGGTCCGAGGTGCCAGACCATGCCTGATCTGCTCGCAAGCCCGTGGTACCTCCTGATCCCGCTTCCGCCCCTGGCAGCGGCGCTCTGGATCGGGCTCTGGATTGTGCTCAGACCCCATGGGGGGGAGGCCGCGGAGCGCCCGACGGCGCGCGATCGCCCTCGGGGCCGCGGCACTGTCGCTGACCGCGGTGCTGGCAGCTGACGTGATGGCGCTGATCGCGGGCACCCCGGGTCAGGTCCGGCTCGGCACCTGGCTCGCGAGCGGCGACGTCGTGGTCCGCCTGAGCCTCACCCTGGACGGCCTGGGGCTCCTGATGGCCACCCTGGTGGCCCCCATCTGCCTCGCCACCTTGAAGTTTTCGGTCCATTACATGCACCGGGAGGCGGGCTTTCGGCGCTTCTTCCTGGCGCTCTCACTCTTCACCGGCGCCATGCTGACGATCGTCACCGCCGGAAATGCGGTCCTGACCTTCGTGGGCTGGGAGCTGGCCGGCATCAGCTCTTACCTTCTGATCGGCTATGTCCAGGAGCGTCCCCAGGCCACCGAGAACGCCACCCGCGCCTTCGTGACCAACCGCATCGGCGACGCCGGCTTCCTGCTCGCCATCGCCCTCTCCTTCGCCTGGCTCGGCACCGTCGAGTGGCCGGACCTCTACTCCCGGGCCGGCGGGCTGGAGAGCTTCAAGGCCGGTCTGATCCTGCTGGGCTTCCTGCTCGCCGCCTTCGCCAAGTCCGCGGTCCTCCCCTTCTCCGCCTGGATCGCCCGTGCCTTGGAGGGTCCGACCCCGTCGAGCGCGGTCTTCTACGGTTCCCTGATGGTGCATGCCGGCGTCTATCTGCTCATCCGCAATGCCCCCCTGTTCGCCGAGGCCCCAGACCTGATGCCACTGGTGGCCCTGGCCGGGCTGGCCACGGCCCTGTACGGCTGGCTCGCCGGCCTGACCCAGGCGGACGTGAAGAGCGGACTCATGTTCTCCACCACCGCCCAGGTAGGGCTCATGGTGCTCTGGTGCGGTCTGGGCTGGCCGGCACTTGCCACCGCCCACCTGGTCCTCCACGCGCTATGGCGCGCCTACCAGTTCCTCCACGCCCCGGCCCTCATGCACTGGATGGATGCACCCACCCGCCCGGTCGGCGGCTGGCTCGCCCGACGGCGTCGCCTCTATACCGCCGCGCTCCAGCGCTTCTGGCTGGACCCGGTGGCGGACTGGCTGCTGGTGCGGCCCACACGGCAGCTCGCCGCCGACGTGCGCGCACTCGACGAGCGGGTCATCAAGCGCCTCGTCGGCCTACCCGAGGAGGCCGGGACGCTGTCCGCGGTGGATGAGGAACGGCAGCGCGGCCGGGGCCCCGACCATGCCCGCGGGCACGGCTTGCTCGGCGGCCTCATGGCCTGGCTCGCGGATTTGCTCTTTTGGTTCGAGGACAGGCTGGTCCTGCATGGGGGCGGCCAACGCCTCAGGGGAGTCCTCAAGGTCCTGGCTGAGGGCATCATACGGGTGGACGATCTGCTCGGACGGCCGCGCTACCTGCTGCTCATGATCATGGCGACCCTGGTCGTGATCCTCTAAGGGGCGAGCAGATTGAGCGATCTATCGGCCCCCGCAACGGCATTGGCGACCGCATTGGCCCCAGTAACCACAGCCTCCGCGGACTTCCCGGTGCTGGCGCTGCTCCAGATCCTGCCGCTCGCCGCGGCTGGGTTGCTGCTGCGTTTCGAGCGCGACCTGCCGGCCATGGGGCTGGCGCTCGCCGCTACCCTGACCGAGATGGCCTTGGGCGTCTTTCTCTACCTGCGCCTGGATCACGGCAGCGCTGCCTTCCAGTTCGCCGAGCGCTGGACGCCTCTGGCCCCACTCAACTACCACGCGGGGGTGGACGGAGTCTCGGTGCTCTTCATCCTGCTCACGGGGCTGATCTGTCTTCTCCTCGTGGCCTATGCCCCCTCACGGGGGCTCAAGCCCACGCCGTTGGTGCTGGCACTGGTGCTGGCCGTTGAATCGACCCTGATGTCGCTCTTCACCACCCTGGACCTCCTCTGGTTCAGCCTGGTGTCCGCCTTGGAGCTGGCCCTGATCGGGTACCTGATCTGGCGCTGGGGGACCTCGCCCGGCAAAGGACTCGCCCTGACCCGCTTCTACCAGTTCATGGGGACGGGACTCGCGCTGCTCTTCGGCGGAACGCTGATGCTGGGCTGGAATCATGCGGACGCCACCGGGGGTGTCTGGACCTTCGACCTCACCGAGCTCGCCACCGTCCCGGTGGACCCGGCACTGTCTTCGGTCATCTTCTATCTGCTCTTCTACGGGCTCGCGATCCGCACCCCGCTGTTCCCCCTCCACGGCTGGCTGCCCCAGGTGGCAGAACACGGCAACGTGGCGGTGGGCCCGGCCCTGCTGCTCGGGCTCAAGGTGGGGATCTACGGACTCCTGCGCTTCGTCTTCCCGCTGATGCCCGAAGCGGTCCTGCAGTGGAGCGGTTATGTGGTGGCCTTCGCCACAGCCGGCATCTTTTACGCCGCGGTGCTGGCGCTGCTCCAGAACAACCTGCGCCGCCTGCTGGCCTTCGCGGTCGTCAGCCACACCAGCATCCTGGTCATCGGGCTCTTCAGCCTTGGAACCACGGCCTTTCAAGGGAGCGTCATGCTCTCGGTGGACTTTGGGCTCGCCATCGCGGGGCTCTTGTTCATGACCGGCTTGGTCTACCGGCGCACCCGCACCACACTGCTGCCCAAGCTGGGGGGACTCTTCGACCGCATCCCGCTGATCGGCATCGCCTTCTTCGTCGCTGGCCTGTCCATCGTCGGCATGCCGGGGACCCCGGGCTTCGACGCCGCCCACCTGGTTCTGGAGTCCGCCATCGACCGCTTCGGCGCCCTGGTGACCATCGCCGCTGCCTTGGGAAACGTGGCCGCCGCGGCCTTCCTCTTGTGGGCCTTCCAGCGCGCCTTCCTGGCGCCCCCCGCCGTTTCTCCGGGGCCATCGATCGACCCCGCGACCGGCCTGGAGCGTCTGATCGCCTCCGCCGTCATCCTGGTGCTGTTGGGCGCCGGCTTCTACTCGGAGCCCTGGCTGGAGCTGGTCGACGCCCCGCTCGCCGCATTGAGCGGGCACTTTGCGCTGGCCCATCCCTGATCCCAAGAGCCGATCTGACCTGGACATGAACGCAGACAAACGCAACGGAACGCCCAGCGGCGCACCTCGACTGTGATGGACCTGACGACTCTCCCCCTGCTCAGCCTCCTGCTGATCAGCCTGCCCGGCGGGGGCGGCACTGATCTGGCTCGCACCGGACGCACGCTGGGCGCGCTCGATCGCCCTTGCCGCGACCCTGGCGGACCTCGCGATCTCGCTCCTGGTCCTCGCCCGCTTCGACCCCGCGGACCCGGGCTTTCAACTGGTGGAGCGCCACGCCTGGATGCCCACACTCCAGATCCACTACGCGGTCGGCGTTGACGGGATCTCGTTGTTGTTCCTGCCGCTGACGGCCATCCTGTTCCTGGGCGTGATCCTGGCCTCCTGGACCAATGTCCGCACCATGCAGCGGCTCTATTTCACCCTGCTGCTGCTCCTGGAAGGCACCACGCTCGGGATATTCCTTTCACTGGATACGTTGCTCTTCTTCTCGTTCTGGGAGCTGAGCCTGGTGCCCGTCTTCTTCCTTGTGAGCCTCTGGGGCGTCGGCGCCAACCGGCGCTACGCGGCCACCAAGTACACCTTGCTCATGCTGGTGGGTGGCGTGCCCCTTCTCTTCGCCTTCCTGGCACTGGCGTTCAACCACGCCGACCTGACCGGGGTCGGCATCCCCGAGGGGCTCTCATTCGACTACGAGACCCTGCTTGGTACGCCCCTGCCGAATCACCTCGATACCCTGGTCTTTTTCCTCCTGCTGCTCGGCTTCGGGGTCAAGACGCCACTCTTCCCGCTCCATACCTGGCTGCCGCTTCTCGCGGCGGACGGACCCCTGGCCGTGGCCGCACTCATGACAGGCTTGAAGCTCGGTGCCTACGGGCTCATCCGATTCCTGGTGCCGCTGGCCCCCAACGCGGCCCAGGACTTTTTCTGGCTGCTCGCAGGGCTGGGGGTCATCGGCGTCCTCTACGGCGCGCTCGGCGCCCTGGCCCAGACCAATCTGCGGCGCATGCTCGCCTTCTCGAGCATCAGCCACGTGGGGCTGGTGGTGCTCGGAATCGCCTCCCTGAACCTCAACGGCATCCAGGGGGCCATCTTCCAGCTGCTCAACTTCACGGTCGTCGCCGGCGGGCTCTTCATACTCGTCGGCTTTCTCCATCACCGCACCGGCACCACCGAGTCCGTCAACCTCGGCGGCATCGCCCGCACCATGCCGCTGCTCACGGGCTTTTTTCTCCTGCTCGGACTCGCCTCCCTCGGGCTCCCCGGCACCACCGGCTTCCCCGCCGAGCTGCTGCTGATCCTGGGGGCACTCCAGGCGCACACCGGCACCGGACTCGCCGCGCTCGTCGGAGCCATCCTCGCCGCGGGCTACTTCCTCGGGCTCTACCGGCGCACCTTCCTGGGGCCTGTCACCAACGCCGTCGTCGCCGAGTCCAGGGACCTCCTCCCCCGCGAGCTGGTGGTCGCCTTCGCCCTCTCGTTCCTCGTGCTCCTGCCCGGACTCTATCCGCAGGGGGTGTTGGATCTCACCCGTGCCAGCGGCGTTGCGTGGCTCGCCCGGATCGGACCTCCGTCGCCCGTCGTTGCTTCCCCAATCGCGGCCAAAGGCCCGGTCTTGACGGGCCCGTGATGCCCCGGACTCGGAAAGGCAGCCCTCATGGATTTTTGCTTCTCACCCATCGGTTTCATCCGTTCGCCCTACACGGACAAGTTCGGTATCCCGCGCCAGCCGGGGCTGGTGACGGCGGCCGAGGCGCGCCTGGTACTGCTGCCTGAGTTTGCGCGGGAGGAGGCATTCAACGGGATCGAGGGGTTCTCTCACGTCTGGCTGGTCTTCGTCTTCCATGACGACTGCCTGAACGCGGGCTGGCGGCCCACGGTGCGCCCGCCCCGACTGGGGGGTCGGGAGCGCGTCGGGGTGTTCGCGAGCCGCGCGCCCTATCGGCCCAACCCGATCGGGCTCTCGGCGGTGGAGCACCTGGGTCTGGAGCGCGGACCGGACGGCCTCGCACTGCGGCTGCGGGGGGTGGACCTGCTGGACGGCACGCCGGTGCTGGACGTCAAGCCCTATGTCCCCTACGCGGACGCCATTCCAAACGCGCTTCCAGGCTTCGCGATGGAGAGCCCCGGTGCGGACTGGGCCGTGACCTTGAGCCCCGAGGCGGAGGCGGCGGTGGCCGCCGCGGACCCGCAGGGTGAGCGGCGGCTGCGGGAGCTGATCGTGCAGGTGCTCGCCCAGGATCCGCGGCCGGGCTACATGGACCGCTATCCGGAACGCTCGGACTTCGGGCTGCGATTGTATGACCTGGAGGTGCGCTGGCAGGTGGAGGGCCGCACCGCGCTAGTAACGGCGGTGGGACCGGCCGAGGCGCCCGCCCCCGAGTCAGACTGAGCGGGACCGGCGCTGGCGCACCGCCTCGTAGAGACAGACGCCGGCGGCCACCGAGACATTGAGGCTCTCCACCTGACCCAGCATGGGCAGGCGCACCAGGGCGTCGCAGCGCTCCCGGGTCAGACGGCGCAGCCCCTGTCCCTCGCCCCCCATCACCAGTCCGATGGGGCCGCGTCAGGTCCGTATCGTAGAGGTCCGACTCCGCCTCCCCGGCGGTGCCAATGAGCCAGATCCCCCGCTCCTTGATCTGGTCCATGGTGCGCGCCAGGTTGGTGACCTGGATGTACGGCACGGTCTCGGCGGCCCCGCTCGCCACCTTGCACACCACGGGGGTGAGGCCGGCCGCGTTGTCCTTGGGTGCGATCACCGCGTGCACCCCGCGGCGTCGGCGGTGCGCAGGCAGGCGCCCAGGTTGTGGGGGTCCTGGACCTCGTCGAGCAGCAGCAGGAGCGGCGGACCTTCGATCCCGTCCAACAGGGTATCCAGGTCGCGCTGGGGGCGGGCTGCGGGGGCGCGGACCCAGGCCAGGGCGCCCTGGTGATTGGCGCCCTCCGCCGCCTGGTCCAGGGCCTCGGCACTCACCTGGCGGATGCGGATGCCAGCCTTTCGCGCCTCTGCCGCCAGCTCGGCCAGCCGGCGGTCACGCCGGCCCTGGTCGAGCCAAAGCTCCCCCACGCCCTCGGAGCCAAACTTGAGGGCGCTGCGGACACTGTGGATGCCCGCGACAGGCGACTGATCCTTCATTGACGGAGCTGGCATTGACAGAGCTGGGCCCTACCGGGTCGGTCAGATTCGAATGGGCCCAGTATGCCCCCTGCGTCCCCCCGCAAGTAGCAGGGACCCCATGCCATCGACACGGGCGGCCACCCCGCACCTTAGCCCGATGCCGATGCCGCCACCCAAAGTCGGGTTAGGCTACGCGAGTTGACTCGGGGCTGGTAACCACCGACACCTGTACATACACTGCGTCCCATGACGGCCGACGACCTCGACTTTCGGGGTACGAACGCAAACGGGCGGCCAACCGCCAGAAACACGGGGTCGATTTCGCCGATGCTGTAGAAGCCTTCTACGACGAACTGGCCTGCGTGATGGAAGACCCCGATCACGATACTGAACAGCGATTCATTCTGATCGGCGAGGATGCCTTTCATCGCCTTTTGGTCATCGTCTACACCCTGCCAGACGAGCCGTCCATCCGGATCATCTCCGCAAGGCAGGCAACGGCCGCGGAGCGACGGCATTACGAACGAAGGTGAATCCTATGCGCGACGAATACGATTTCTCAGGGAGTCGGCGGGGACCGATCATCAGGAGCAGCAAGGAGCGGATCACCATCCGCCTCGATCCGGAGGTGATCCAATGGTTCCGCGAGCAAGTAAAGGGCGGCGGTAACTATCAGACCCTGATCAACGATGCCTTGCTGGAGCACATCCAGCGCCAGGGCGGCGCCGACCTGGAGAGCACGTTGCGACGTGTGTTGCGAGAGGAGCTGCGGAAGGTGGGGTGATGGAAGCTGTGGTGATGGCTCAGGGCATCGAGCCGCGCATCGGTCGGGTTGGTCCAGCGTAACCCGAGAGTCCGCGGCCTTGCGTCGGGTGAGGCGCGCCGAGCGCGGCGGTCCCACGGAGAGCTCGAAATCTCATTTGCGACGGTGCACGTCGAGGACGGCCAAGGGCCCACCGGGATTGGGCGCCGACGTTAGCGTCGGCGCGGCTCAGCAGCCGTCGTCGTCCGTGTAGTAGGTCGGCGCTTCGTTGGAGGCCGGCTCGGCCTTCGGTGCGACGCGCTGCATGCGGACGAACATCATGGAGTCCACCCGATCGAACTCCTCGGTCATGGCCCGCGCCACATCCGTTTCCCGCAGGCCCTCGTAGATGTAGATTCGGCCGGACTGCTCCGCCCGCAGCTCCGCCGGGGTCGGATCGAACAGCCGCCGCAGCTCGATGTCCCGCACGTCAGCGGCCCAGGCACCAGGCCCATCGAGCAGCAGCCCCGCAAGGTTCGCAGTCAGCAGAATGGTGGTTCGCATGGATCGGTCCCTCGTTCGGCCCGTCTGCCGAGAGTTGCGCCCCGGGGCTTGTCCGCGACCCCCGACGGGGCTACGCTTGGTCGGCTTGCCTCGGACGGTTGAGTTTCCTATCCCCCGCCATGTCGGACGCCGCCTGTTACCGGATACCCAGGGACGTGGTCTTCCAGCGTTGGGCAGGGGGGAGACGAGTTCGTGGTCTATCACTCCGGCACCGGTGAGACACTGCGCCTGTCTGACGCGGCGGTGGCCATTCTGGATCTCTTGGAGCAGACGGGTCCCATGGGCGCCGAGGCCCTGACCCTCAGCCTGGCTGAGATGATGGACGATCCGCCCGCCCTGCAGATCCTCTCCGAATCCGCCGACAAGCTACTGGGCGTGCTCCTTCGGCACGAATGCATCGAACGGGCGGCATGCGACTAGGCGAGCTCTCCCTAGGCTGAGGTGGCAGCTCAGCTCGCATCCGGACTGTCCCTCGCCACGGGCCCTTTCGTGTTCCGCATCCACAGCCCGTTGGCCGATGTGGCAGCGGGCCTGCACTGGCTTTACGCCGACTTCCCGCTATCGGAAGGCCCCTTTGCGGATTTCCACGTGCGGGTGGACAAGGTGGCCGGCCCGCGGCGTTATTACCGGCCGCAAGTGCAGTTCGGGATGGACGGCTTGACCCCCTTCAAGCCCCTGCCACGACCCCAGGCCTTTGCCATGATGGAGTGGGGCATGAACTGGTGCATCGCCGTCACGGCCCACTACTACCTCATGCTGCACGCCGCCGTGCTGGAACGGGACGGTCTGGCCCTGATCATGCCGGGTGATCCGGGGGCCGGGAAGAGCACACTCACAGCCGCGCTGATGCTGTCCGGTTGGCGGCTGCTGTCCGACGAGATTGCCCTGATCGACCGCCACGACGGTCTGCTTCGGGGGCTCGCCCGACCGGTCAGCCTGAAGAACGCGTCCATCGGCATCGTCCGAGATTTCGACCCTCAGTCCGAGTTCGGCGACACGGCCCACGACACCCACAAGGGCAGCGTCGCCCATCTCAAGCCCTCCGGGGACAGCGTCTTGCGTGTCGAAGAACCCGCCCGGCCGGCCTGGATCGTCTTCCCGCGCTGGAAGGCGGGGGCCGAGGCCAGTCTGACTCCCCATTCCAAGTCCGCCGCCTTCCTGCATCTGGCCAGCCACGCCTTCAATTACAGCGTGCTGGGACAGATCGGATTCCAGCAGGCGGCAGCCCTCATGGATGCCTGTTCCTGTTGGGACTTCGAGTACGGCAGGCTGGAGGACGCCATCCGGGTCTTCCGGGAACTCGCTGCATGAAAGACCGCTGCCAACCCTTGCTGTCCGTCCTGGCCGACGGTAGGGCCATGGCCGACCTGGATCTCGCCGGCTGGGATCAGCTGATCCGCCAGGCGGGCCGGGCGGGCCTGCTTTCCAGGTTGGTGATGGAAGCCGATGCTCACGGACTGACGGAACGACTCGCCGAACCGGTCAAGCGCCATCTCATCGCCGCCCGGACCATTGCGGAAAGGCAACGACGCGCCGTGGCCTGGGAGGCCCGCAAGTTGGACCAGGCGCTGGCCCCGCTGCGGATCCCCGTAGTACTGCTGAAGGGCGCCGCATATGCCCTGGGCGACCTGCCCCCCGCCAGGGGGCGGCTGTTCGCCGACGTCGATATCCTGGTACCCAAGTCCTCGCTGGGACGGGTGGAGGCGGCCCTGCGGCTGCATGGCTGGCATGGCGCCCACCACTCCGCCTATGACCAGCGTTACTACCGCCAGTGGATGCACGAGCTGCCGCCACTGACCCACATCCGACGACAAAGCCACCTGGATGTGCACCACAACCTGCTGCCCGAAACCGCACGGCTCAAGACGCGGCCGGACCTGGTGATCCAGTCATCCGGTCCACTGGAGGGATACGCGGCGCTCCAGATTCCGTGTCTTGAGGACCTGGTGCTCCATTCCGCCACCCATCTGTTTCATGAGGGCGAATGGGGACATGGACTGAGGGACCTGGCGGACCTGGACAGGCTGATTCGTCACGGCATGGCGCGCACCGGGTGGTGGGGCGAGCTCCACAAGCGTGCGGAGACGCTTAACCTGACGGGTCCGCTGGGCCTGGCCCTGCGCTATGCCCGTCACCTACTCGACACACCCGTACCCGACAGCGTCCTGACGCACGTCAGCGCGCCGCTTCCGCGAGCGGCCTGGGTTTTGCGGGACTTGATGTTCTTGGGAGGCTTTTCCACCGCCCACCCCTGCTGCCGGCTGCCGTGGTCGGGGCCGGCGGAGTTTATGCTCTATGTGCGCAGCCACGCACTGCGCATGCCCACTCGCCTGTTAGTCCCACATCTGCTATGTAAGGCGTGGATTGGCTGGCGGGGCACGACGGCAAAAGAAGCCTAGGCCGACGAGATCAGGAATGTCGAGATTTTTTACACTTGAAAGCGGCCGATGATGAAAAGTGCCGGCAACCGCCTGATATTTCAGGATTCAGGTTATCGGAACGATAATTGCATTCTTGTCGATAGACGTACCTAATTGGAACAATACGTATGAAAGACCAACAGGACTCATTGGGGGTTGATCTCAACCGGCGCCGCCTCACTAAGGCCAGCCTGGCCACGCCTGCGGTGTTGGGCTTTCTAACGAGTCGCACCGTGCTCGGACAGGACGTGCCTTGGAACTGCACGATCTCCGGGCAAGTCTCCGGAAACGTCTCTACCCATGAGATCGGTGATTGCGAAGGGTTCGGCCAAAGCCAAGATGCGTTGGCCACTCAATACAAAAGCGGAAGTGACTCTCTAAATAAAGATACGCTCATTAGCCAACAATTCCCAAACTTGAGCGACTACTTATACAAGGACCCGCCCACAATTTCCTTTACGGTAACTTCACACGGCGCCGCCTCGATCTACGATATCCTGACTGCCAACAATATTGGTTCCGGAAGTGAGCTGAATTATGTGCAAAAAGCTTTGGTCCTACTGCTGAATTCGGCGGGTTTTGGTGAAGTAATGTCCTATCCACTCCGCCAGGATCAAGCGGAATTAATATTTAAAGCCGCAGCGCAACGGACCGGTTTATCCGATAGATATCCCTACGAATTTACGTGGAGCTATCAACAAGTTAAGGATTATATTGATCTCCTGATTCATTGATCTGGGCGACTACAAATGCACGCCCAATCTAAAAACATGGCTTGCCAAAATATTTAGGCTTCCGAAACACCACCCACGCCCCCACAAGTCTCTCGGCGGTGACATATCCGCCCGCAGTCTCCTGGGCCTCGTGCCAATCCTCAACGGAGAACGTCCCGACCCCCTCATCCCTGGAAAGTCCGTCGGGGGTTTGCCATCCACCTCACGGCGCCAAACTCCACTAGTGCGTTTACCGGACTAGGCACCTCAATCCACCAGCTCGCCCTTCGACCACCTGCTCGAAGGTCAGGGCCCCCTCCTGGGCATCCACCTCGATCAGGTCGCCGGGGCCGAAGCGGCCGGCCAGGATCTCCTGGGCGAGCGGGTTCTCCAGCTGGGTGCGGATGGCCCGCTTGAGCGGGCGCGCGCCGTAGACCGGGTCGAATCCGGCCTCCCCAAGGTGATCCAGCGCCCGATCGCTCACCAGGAGCTTCATGTCCCGGTCCGCCAGCCGCTTCTGCAGGTACTGGATCTGGATCCGGGCAATGGCGCGGATCTGGGCGGGATCCAGCGGGTGGAAGACCACGATCTCGTCCAGCCGGTTGATGAATTCCGGGCGGAAGGCGTGGCGCACGATCTCCATCACCGCGTCCTTCATCGCCGCGTAGTTGGATTCGCCGATAGAGGCGCGTTGCTGGATCACGTCTGACCCAAGGTTGCTGGTCATGACGATGACGGCGTTGCGGAAATCCACCGTACGGCCCTGACCGTCGGTGAGCCGCCCGTCGTCCAGCACCTGCAGGAGCACGTTGAAGACGTCCGGGTGGGCCTTCTCCACCTCGTCGAGCAGGATCACGCTGTAGGGCCGGCGGCGGATGGCCTCGGTGAGATAGCCGCCCTCCTCGTAGCCGACGTAGCCGGGGGGCGCCCCGATGAGGCGCGCCACCGAGTGCTTCTCCATGAACTCGGACATGTCGATGCGGACCATGGCCTCGTCGGTGTCGAACATGAAGGCGGCCAATGCCTTGCACAGCTCGGTCTTGCCCACGCCCGTGGGCCCCAGGAACAGGAAGGAGCCGATGGGCCTGTTGGGGTCGGAGAGTCCGGCCCGGGAGCGGCGGATGGCATCGCTGACGGCCCGCACCGCCTCGTCCTGACCGACCACGCGCCGGCCCAGCTCCCCTTCCATGCGCAGGAGCTTGTCCCGCTCCCCTTCCAGCATCTTGGAGACCGGGATGCCGGTCCATTTGGAGACGATATCCGCAACCTCCTCCTCCGTGACCTTGTTACGCAGGAGCCGGGTCTCGCCCTGCTCAGCCCGTTCGGATAGGGCCGCTGCCGAGGCCAGCTGGCGCTCCAACTCCGGGATACGCCCGTAGGCCAGCTCCGACATGCGTGCCAGATCGCCGGCGCGCCGAGCGGTCTCCATCTCGATGCGGGCGCGATCCAGCTCCTCCTTGATGTGTGCCGTCCCCTGGACCGCGGCCTTCTCTGACTTCCAGATCTCGTCCAGGTCGGCGAACTCGCGCTCCAGCCGCTCGATCTGGCCTTCCAGGTCGGCGAGGCGCTTCTTGGACGCCTCGTCGGACTCCTTTTTCAGAGCCTCGCGCTCGATCTTGAGCTGGATCAGGCGGCGGTCGAGCTTGTCCATCTCCTCCGGCATGGAGTCGATCTCCATGCGGATCTGGGAGGCGGCCTCGTCGATCAGGTCGATGGCCTTGTCCGGGAGCTGACGGTCGGTGATGTAGCGGTGTGACAGGGTGGCCGCGGCCACGATGGCGGGGTCGGTGATCTCGACGGCGTGGTGGACCTCGTAGCGCTCCTTGAGCCCGCGCAGGATGGCGATGGTGTCCTCCACGTTGGGCTCGTCCACCAGCACCTTCTGGAAGCGCCGCTCCAGGGCCGCGTCCTTCTCCACGTACTTGCGGTACTCATCCAGCGTGGTGGCGCCGATGCAGTGGAGCTCACCGCGGGCCAGGGCGGGCTTGAGCATGTTGCCCGCATCCATGGCGCCTTCCGCCTTGCCGGCGCCGACCATGGTGTGGAGCTCGTCGATGAAGAGGATGATGTTGCCTTCCTGCTTGGCAACGTCGTTGAGCACCGCCTTGAGGCGCTCCTCGAACTCGCCGCGGAACTTGGCGCCGGCGATCAACCCGGCCATATCGAGCGACAGGAGCCGTTTGGACTTGATCCCCTCCGGCACCTCGCCGTTGACGATGCGCTGGGCCAGGCCCTCGACGATGGCGGTCTTGCCCACGCCGGGCTCGCCGATCAGCACCGGGTTGTTCTTGGTACGGCGGGCCAGGACCTGGATGGTGCGGCGGATCTCGTCGTCACGGCCGATCACCGGGTCGAGCTTGCCCTGCTCGGCCCGTTCGGTCATGTCGATGGTGTATTTCTCCAGGGCCTGGCGCTGCTCCTCGGCATTGGGGTCGTTCACCGCTTGGCCGCCCCGCACCGAGTCGATGGCCTTCTCGAGTGCCCCCTTGCTCGCACCCGCGTCCCGCAGCAACTGGCCAAGCGTGCCCCGGTCGTCAACCCCCGCCAGCACAAACAGCTCGGATGAGATGTACTGGTCATTGCGCTGCTGGGCCAGCTTGTCGGTCTGATTGAGCAGCCGGTTGAGCTCGTTGCTGACGTGCACATCGCCCGCCGCACCCTCCACACTCGGGAACCGCTCCAGTGCCTCACCCAGGGCCGAGCGCAGCCGGTTGACGTTCACGTCGGCCTGGGCCAGCAGGTGACGGACCGAACCACCCTCCTGGTCCAGCAGGGCCGTCATCAGGTGGATGGGCTCGATAAACTGGTGATCGCGGCCCACCGCCAGGCTCTGGGCATCCGCCAGGGCCATTTGAAACTTCGCCGTCAGCTTGTCCATCCGCATGGTGTATTTCTCTGGTGGAATGGAGGGATATCGGCAATTTGCGGACTTGGTGATTCACTTCAAGACCCCGGATCCGCGCGCGACTGGCCACGTTGCGCCACCAGCAGGGCAATGTCCCGGATGCCACGGGTCCGGTCCCCAAGCCGGCCCTCGTCCCGATAGGCGCGCACGACGAGACCGGGGAACAGATCCAGAAGCTCGTTGGGCGCGAGCCGGTAGGCCGGATCGGAAGGGCCGCAATCGCTCACCGCCTCCCGGCTGAAGGTCTGGTAGAACAGCACGCCACCGGGGCGCAGGGCGGCGGCGATGGCCGGTGCCAGGTCACGGTCGAGGAAGTGGGCGACCACGATCAGATCGGCGCTCTCCGGCGCCGGCGGATCGGCGATGACGTCCCTGAGCGCTGCATCGACGGCCAGCCCTCGCGCCCGGGCCTGTGCCGACAGCCGCTCGATGGCGACGGGTGAAAGGTCCCACGCCTTCACCCGAAAGCCCCGCGCGGCCAGCCACAGGGCATTGGCGCCGAGTCCGCAGGCGAGATCGAGCGCGACGCCGCCGGGCGGCAGGAGGTGCTCGTGCTCCAGCAGGACCAGGGCGGGATCCGGCAGACCCTCGGCCAGCCGGTAACGCTGGTCCCACTTCAGACGCAGGGACTCGGTATCACAAGGACACGGATCCATGGGTTCACCCCCTAGCCGCAGGACCGGCGCCGCGCCGAGGGCGCCTCCAGTCGGTAGAGCCGCGCGCACGGGCTGGCGGTCAGGCGGCTGGCAGGCGAGAAAGACCAAGCGCCAGGTCCGCCTGGATGTCCGCAAGTGACTCCAGCCCCACCGCAAGGCGCACCAGTCCATCGCCGATCCCTACGGCAGCGCGCTCCTCCTCCGTGAGTCGACCGTGGGTCGTGGTGGCCGGGTGAGTGATGGTGGTCTTGACATCGCCCAGGTTGGCGGTGATGGAGAGCAGCCGCGTGGCGTCGATCACGGCCCAGGCGCTGTCGCGACCGCCACGCACGTCGAAGGCAACGATGCCCCCCCCGCTGCTCTGTTGGGTGCCGACCAGATGCCGCTGCGGGTGGTCCGGCCGGCCCGGATAGTAGACATGCTCCACCCCGGGCTGCTCGGCGAGCCAATCCGCGAGGGCCGCTGCGGAGCGGGAATGGGCCTGCATCCGCAGCTCCAGGGTCTCCATGCCCTTGAGAAAGACCCAGGCATTGAAGGGGCTCAATGTGGGCCCCGCGGTGCGCAGGACGCCGAAGACCTCCTCCCCGACATGCTTGCGGTCCCCCACCACGGCCCCGCCCACGCAGCGTCCCTGACCATCCAGGTATTTGGTGGCCGAATGGATCACCAGATCGGCGCCCAGCTCCAGCGGGCGTTGCAGGGCCGGGGTGCAGAAGCAGTTGTCCACGGCCAGCAGGCAGTCGCGGCGTCGCGCGATGGCCGCCAGCTCCCGCAGGTCAACCATCTCGGTGAGTGGGTTCGACGGCGTCTCGCAAAACAGCAGCCGCGTCTCCGGGCGGATCGCCGCGTCCCAGGCAGCGGGGTCGTCGAGCGGCACATAGGCAGTGGAGATCCCGAAGCGGCTCAGGTACTTGTTGAATAGCAGGGTGGTGCTCCCGAAGACGCTGCGGGAGGACACGATATGGTCCCCGGCCTTCAGGAGCCCCAGGCACATGGCCAGGATGGCCGCCATCCCGGAGGCCGTGGCGACGCAGGACTCTCCCCCCTCGAGTGAGGCGAGGCGCTCCTCGAAGGTCCGAACCGTGGGGTTGGTAAAACGCGAATAGATGTTCCCGGGCGTATCGCCCGCAAAGCGCGCGGCGGCCTCCGCGGCACTCGCAAAGACGAAGCTCGAGGTGGTGAAGATGGGCTCGCCGTGCTCACCTTCTGGCGTCCGGCGGTGACCGATTCGTACAGCCCGCGTGGCAAAACCGAGATCGGCCAAGTCAGATTGCTTGGGATGCGCGGCGCCGGGCGGATCCTCAGAGGGTGTTGTGCAGCTCAATGACGGTCTCGCTGTGGCGGGATCGGGTCTCCTTGGCGTCGTCGTTGCGGTTGGCCTCCAGATGTTGCAGATAGTCGGCAGTCACGTCGCCAGTCACGTAGTCACCATCGAAGACCGAGCAATCGAACCGGTCCACGTCGCTCTTGCCCCTCTTCTGAACCGCCTGGATCAGGTCCTCGAGGTCTTGAAAGATCAGTCGGTCAGCCCCCAGCAGGGCCGCCACCTCTTCCTCGGTGCGGCCGTGTGCGATGAGCTCGCTCGCCGCCGGCATGTCGATGCCATAGACATTGGGGAAGCGCACCGGGGGGGCCGCGGAGGCGAAATAGACCCGGTTGGCACCTGCATCCCTGGCCATTTGGATGATCTGCTGGGAGGTGGTCCCGCGCACGATCGAGTCGTCCACCAGGAGCACGTTCTTCTTCTTGAACTCCAGGTCGATGGCGTTGAGCTTCTGTCGCACCGACTGCTTGCGCACCTTCTGGCCGGGCATGATGAAGGTGCGCCCGATGTAGCGGTTCTTGATGAAGCCTTCGGTGTAGGGGAGGTCCAATTGGTTCGCCAGCTGCAGGGCGGCGGTGCGGCTGGTATCGGGGATGGGGATGACCACGTCGATGTCGTGGCTCGCCCACTCCCGCCGGATCTTTGCCGCGAGCCGCTTGCCCATGCGCGAGCGGGCCTTGTAGACAGAAATATTGTCGATGATGGAGTCCGGGCGGGCGAAATACACGAACTCGAAGATGCAGGGCGAGAGGATGGGGGTCACCGCACACTGCCGGGTGTAGAGCTGGCCATCCACGCTCACGAACACGGCCTCGCCGGGGGCGACATCCGCGATCAGGCTGAATCCCAGGGTATCGAGGGCCACGGACTCCGAGGCGATCATGTACTCGGTGCCGTCGTCTGTCTCCCGCTGGCCATAGACCAGGGGCCGGATGCCGTGCGGGTCGCGGAACCCGAAGATTCCGAACCCGGGAATCATGGCGACCGCCGCATAACCGCCCCGGCAGCGTCGATGCACCCCGGCCACGGCCCGGAAGATGTCCTGCTCGTCGATGCGCAGCTTGCCCTGGATCTGCAGCTCATGGGCGAAGATGTTGAGGAGGATCTCCGAATCGGACTCAGTGTTGATGTGGCGCAGGTCCTCCAGGTAGAGGTCGCGCTTCAAGTCCTCTGCATTGGTCAGATTGCCGTTGTGGGCGAGGGCAATGCCGTAGGGGGAGTTGACGTAGAAGGGCTGTGACTCGGCCGAGCTGGCGGCACCCGCGGTGGGATAGCGTACGTGACCGATGCCGATGTTGCCCCGCAGCTGGATCATGTTGCGGGTGCGGAAGACGTCCCGCGCCAGCCCGTTGTCCTTGCACAGATGGAGGCGGTCCCCCTCGCAGGTCACGATCCCCGCGGCGTCCTGACCGCGGTGCTGGAGGACCAGCAAGGCATCATACAGCGACTGGTTGACCGGACTCTTGCCGACGATTCCGACGATGCCGCACATGGAAACCTCGCTCGGGCGCCGGCCGGTGTGGCAGCGCAGATTGAGAGCACGCGACGCTAACTCAGAACATCGCGCTGCCGCAACCGCAGGAGGTCAATGGAGTGGCGAAACACGCGACGCAGCGCCGTTCGAGCGGCCCGGCGGGAGCGCTCGTGCCGGTGACTTTCCGCCCTACACCCGCTTGAGCTGATCCTGAACCTCTTGAGGGACCAGGCTCAACATCCAATTTGCCACGGACTGGAACTGCCCAAGGGTACTGGACTCCTTCCACCAGGGCTCGTCCAGCATCGGGGTCAGGCTCGCCAGGTAGACCGCCATGGCCACCAGAACGGCCCCCCGCGCGGCGCCAAACACCAGCCCCAGGCCGCGGTCGACCGCGCTCATCCCGGCCTTGTCCAGCGCCAGGGTCAGCAGCCACCCCACAATGGCACCGAGGATCAGCACCGCAACCACGATGCCGACGAAGGCCACCGCCAGCCGCATCGAGGGTTGGGCGATTTGAGCGGTGAGGAGCTCCGCCAGTTCCCGGTGGTAGAGCCAACCCAGCCCTAGAGCCGCCACCCAGACCACGAGAGAGAGCACCTCACGGACCAACCCCCGGGCCACCCCAATCAAGGCTGACACCAGGATGACCCCGATGAGGGCGAAATCGATCCAGTTCATATTGGCTCCCAAGGGCGGCCGCCCCTCAGCAAAACTTTACGGATAATTCTTGATCAGGGTTTCGAGCTTGAAGCGCTCGCGCAGCTGGGCGGCGGTACGCTCGACGCTGGAACGGTCCACCTCCGGCCCGACCCGAACCCGGTAATACAGCTTGCCGTTGACCTCCGCCTTCTCCACGAAGGCGGAGAACCCGCCCTTACGCAACTTTCCCTCAAGCTCGGCCGCGCTCTCCGGAGTGGCCAAGCTGGACACCTGGATGGCCCAGGAGGGCATGCCGTCCGCCGGACCGCGAGGCGCCACCGCTTCCGGCACAGCCTTGGCCTTGGCAGTGGGCTTGGTGGCCGGTTTGGCGGCCCCCTCAGTGGATCTCGCTGGGGGCGCATCGGGCGGCGGTGACGCGGTTTCCGCCTCTGCCTCCGAGCCTGGAACGATGACGTCCTCGGCGGTCGCCACTCCACCAGCGGATGCCGGCTCCAGGTCACCCGCCGGCGGCAACGGCAGCGGCTGGGTATCCGTGAGTTCCACGTCATCGAGTCCACCGACACCCGAATCCTCGGGTCCCAGGAAGACCTCGGAGGGAAGATCCGGATCGAAGTCCGGAGCGCGGGGAAGAGATTCCTCAATCGGCGGCGGGGACAGTGACTCCCGCTCGAACAGCATGGGCACGAAGATTACCGCCAGCGCGACGATGACGACCGCCCCCAACAACCGTTGCTTTGCACCTTCTCGCATTGATTCCTCGGCTGAGCCCATTCGGCTCGGGCTTTGCGTGGCAGCCCCGGGGCGTCGGCCCCGCGGCTCGTCGTTATTCGCTCCGCAGTATACCAGCCGATCCGTCCCCGCCCACCCACGCAAGGGCCTTGCCGACGGTGGTGAAGGACCCGAAAACCAGCACGCAATCACCGCGGGTCGAGGTCTGGAGGGCCGCTGTCAGTGCGGCGTCCAGGCTCGGCAGGATGCGGGGCCCTGAACCCGCCAATACGGGCGCGAGCCGCTCGCCCAATTGGTCCGCGGGCATCGCCCTGGGGTCATCGCTCTGGGACAGGTACCAGGCATCCATCATCGGGACCAAGGGTCCGACGATGTCCTCCGGCGTCTTGTCGGCGAGCACCGCGATCACCGCGCGCAGCTTCCCCAGGACAATGGAAGGCCCGCAGATTGTCGGCCAGGGCGAGGGCCGCCTCTCCGTTGTGGGCGACGTCGAGGATCCAGGTGACGTCCCCCGGGATCACCTGGAAGCGACCAGGAAGCCGGGCCCGCGTGAGCCCGGCACGGATCGCATTCACAGGGAGCGGCAAGCGCTCGCCCAAACCACGCAACGCGGCAATGGCGGCGGCGGCGTTACGGTATTGAAAGACACCACGCATGGCCGGGGCCGGAAGGGCGAGACGCTCGCCATCTGGGCCCGTCCAGATCCATCCGCCCGCAGCGTCCGGCTCGACTGCGATTTCACGACCGACCTGACGGACGTCGGCCCCCATGCGCTCTGCCTCGGCGCGCAGCTCCGCCGGGGCGTCGGGCTGACCGATCACCGCCGGCCGACCGTTGCGGAAGATCCCGGCCTTTTCACGGGCGATGGAGGCCAGGCTGTCACCGAGCCAATCCACGTGGTCGCGCCCGATGGAGGTCACCACAGAGACATCCGCGTCGATCAGGTTGACCGCGTCGAGCCTCCCGCCGAGCCCCACTTCGAGCACGGCGAGCTCCGGCCCGGCCGCGGCGAAGAGGTCCAGGGCGGCCAAGGTGCCGAACTCAAAATAGGTGAGCGGGGTCTCGCCCCTGGCCTCCTCAACCCGTTCGAAGGCGGCGCACAAGGCCTGATCGTCCACCGGCACACCACCGAGACGCACCCGCTCGTTGTAGCGGACCAGATGGGGGGAGCTGTAGCTGGCCGTCCCGTAGCCAGCCGCCAGGGCCATGGATTCGATCAGGGCCACACAAGAACCCTTTCCGTTGGTGCCGCCAACCGTGATGACCGGAAACCCTAGAGCGGGAGATCCAAGCTGGGACCACACGCGGCGTACCCGGTCCAGTCCAAGCTCCATCCGCCTGGGGTTCAGGGTACTCTGCCAGTCGAGCCAGTCGTCGAGGGACTTCAATGCCGCGGGCGGCGCATGAGTATTGCAAGGATCTCCGCGATCCGCTCGCGCAGGTCCCGACGGTCGACGATCATGTCGAGCGCCCCCTTATCCAACAGGAACTCGCTGCGCTGGAAGCCCTCCGGGAGCTTCTCGCGCACTGTCTGCTCGATGACTCGGGGCCCCGCGAACCCAATCAGGGCACCGGGTTCGGCGATGTTGACGTCCCCCAGCATGGCGAGGCTGGCGGAGACGCCACCCATGGTTGGATCCGTCATGACCGAGATGAAGGGCAGCCCCCGCTCGCGCATTCGCCCCAGTGCGGCGCTGGTCTTGGCCATCTGCATCAGCGAAAACAGGCTCTCCTGCATGCGCGCGCCGCCGCTCGCGGAAAAGCACACCAGGGGGCCATCCCGTTCCAGCGCTGCATCCACCGCACGCACGAAGCGCTCGCCAACCACCGAACCCATGGAGCCCGCCATGAACTCGAACTCGAAAGCGGCCGCCATCACCGGGTTCCCCTTGAGGTGACCGCGCATGACCACCAGGGCCTCCTTCTCGCCCGATTGTTTCTGGGCCTGGACGAGGCGGTCCTTGTACTTCTTGAGGTCCTTGAACTTGAGCGGGTCTACCGACTCCAGGTCCGCCGCAATCTCCTCCCGGGGCTCGGGGTCAAGGAAGCTATCGAGCCGGCGGCGTGCCCGGATTCGGTTGTGGTGGGTGCACTTGGGGCACACCTCCAGGTTCCGCTCCAGCTCTGCCCGGTAGAGGATGGCGTTGCAGCCAGGGCATTTGGCCCAGATCCCCTCGGGTACCGCCCGCTTGTGGCTGGCCTCCGTCCGGATTCGGCTTGGCATCAATTTATCGAACCAGCTCATTCTTTTGTCACTCGTTTATTGCCACCGAGGCCACAGAGTCAAAAAGACTCAATGCGTCTGTAACTCGTTGGTGTCCTCGGCCAGTCAGAAAACCCAGGCCCTGGCCGGTCCGGGCCTCTGTCCACGGTTAAGGCGCTGCGTGCTCTGCGCTAAACAGCGCCGCGAGCATCCGCCCCGTCGATGGCGGCACGCAGCTGTGTGAGGAAGTCATTGATCGCGCCGGGAATGCGCTCCGGGGTCTTCGCCAAGTCTTCGATCCGCCCCACGATGGCGCTGCCCACGATGACTGCGTCCGCCACCCCGGCGACCCGGGCGGCCGTGTCGGCATCCTTGATCCCGAAGCCGACACCCACAGGGAGCGGGATGCGGGCCTTGATGGCGGCCACCCTCTCGGCCACCGCGCCGGTGTCCAGATGACCGGCACCGGTCACTCCCTTGACCGAGACATAGTAGACGAAACCCGAGGCCACCTCGCCGATCAGGCCGATGCGCCGCTCCGTGGAGGTAGGGGCCAAAAGGTACACCAAGTCCAGGCCCTGGGCACGCAGGGCGGCCACCAGGTCGTGGCCCTCCTCCGGAGGGACGTCCACCACCAGTGCCCCGTCCACTCCCGCCTCGTGTGCGGCGACGGCAAAGCGCTCGTAGCCCATCACCTCAATCGGGTTGAGATAGCCCATCAGAACCACCGGGGTGTCCGGATCCTCGGTGCGGAAGGAGCGCACCATCCCCATCACGTCCTCGAGCGAGACCCCGTTGGCCAGTGCGCGCTCGCTGGCCCGTTGGATGACGGGACCATCCGCGATGGGGTCCGAAAAGGGCACGCCCAACTCAATGAGGTCCGCCCCGGCGGCGACCATGGCATGCATCAGGGGAACCGTGACCTCCCGCCGCGGGTCGCCAGCGGTGACAAAGGGGATCAATGCGGTGCGTCCCCGACCCTTGAGTTGCTGGAATCGGGCGGCGATGCGGCTCACAGGATCAGACCCTCATGCTTGGCGACGGTGTGCATGTCCTTGTCTCCGCGCCCGGACAGGTTGATCAGAATGGTCTGGTCGCGGCGCATCTTAGGGGCGAGCTTGGCCGCATAGGCCAGGGCGTGGCTCGATTCCAGGGCGGGGATGATACCCTCGGTGCGGGTCAGGATGTGGAAGGCGGCCAGGGCCTCGTTGTCGGTAATGGAGTCGTAGCGGGCGCGCCCGCTGTCCTTGAGCCAGGCGTGCTCGGGACCCACCCCAGGGTAGTCCAGCCCGGCGGAGACCGAGTGGGTCTCGATGATCTGGCCGTTCACGTCTTCCATCAGGTAGGTGCGGTTTCCGTGAAGCACCCCGGGCCTTCCGGCGCACAAAGGGGCCGCGTGATGTCCGGTGGAAAGCCCCTCCCCCGCCGCCTCGACGCCATAGAGGGCCACGCCCTCGTCCCCGATGAAGGGATAGAAGAGCCCAATCGCGTTGGAGCCGCCGCCCACGCAGGCCACCAAGGCGTCCGGCAGGCGGCCCATGCGATCCAGCATCTGGGCCCGCGCCTCGCGTCCGATCACCGTCTGGAAGTCGCGTACCATCGCCGGATAGGGATGGGGACCGGCTACAGTACCGATGATATAGAAGGTGTTATCGATGTTCGTCACCCAGTCCCGCATGGCCTCATTCAAGGCGTCCTTCAAGGTGCGGGAGCCGGACTTCACCGACACCACCTGGGCGCCCAGGAGGCGCATGCGGTAGACATTGGCCTCCTGGCGGGCGACGTCCACCTCGCCCATGTAAACCACGCACTCCAGGCCCAGACGCGCCGCCACGGTGGCGCTGGCCACGCCGTGCTGGCCGGCACCGGTCTCGGCGATGATGCGGGTCTTGCCCATGCGCCGGGCAAGCAAGGCCTGACCGATCGTGTTGTTTATCTTGTGGGCGCCGGTATGGTTGAGGTCTTCGCGCTTGAGGAAGATCTGAGCCCCGCCCAGCTCGCGGCTCCAGCGCTCGGCATGATAGATGGGCGAGGGCCGCCCCACGTAGTCGCGCAAGTCCGCATCCAACTCCGCCTGGAATTGTGGGTCACCCATGAAGCGCTCGTAAGCGGCCTTGAGCTCCTCGAGCGGTTGCATGAGGGTCTCGGGGACAAACATGCCGCCGTAGGGACCGAAGTGCCCGTTCGCGTCGGGCCAGTGATAGCCGCCCTGCCGGCCCGTCGGCCTCAGGGGATCAAGAATCGCATCGGGAGCTGTCGCCATCTCTTACCCCTCGCAGGAAGGCTGAAATCTTTGCATGGTCCTTGACGCCCTTGGCTGACTCCACGCCGCCGCTGACGTCCACACCAAAGGGCCGCACCTGGCGGATCGCCTGCACCACATTGTCGGGCGTGAGCCCGCCGGCCAGCACGATCCGATGCGCCAGCGCGGGCGGGATACGCCCCCAGTCGAAGGACTGGCCGGTGCCGCCGGCGAGCACCGGATCGAAGGCATCGAGCAGCAGGCCGGCGGCTCCAGGATAGGCCGCCGCCTGCTCGGATGGGTCGAGCCCGGGGCGCATGCGTATCGCCTTGATCCAGCGCCGGCCGAAGCCGGCGCAAAAACCCGCCGGCTCCTCGCCGTGGAACTGAAGCAACTCCAGGGGGACTCGGTCGAGAATGTCGCGGATCCGCTCCGCCGGCGCGTCCACGAATAGACCGACGGCCGTAACAAACGGCGGCAGGACGGCGCAAAGGGCTCGAGCCTGCTCGGCCGTCACGGACCTGGGGCTTGCCGGGTGGAACACCAACCCGATGGCATCCGCCCCCGCCTCCACTGCGGCCTGAATGTCCGCTGGTCGAGTCAGACCACAGATCTTAACCCGGGTTCTCGTCATTGGTGAACGTTCGGTGACGCCTCCAGTCATTCCGTGCCCGCCCCAACAGAGCGCTGTCCATCCGCGGATGACACAGCGCCAGGGGCAGCCTGTCGAGGACGGAGTGACGCGGCTGACCACATCCCAGGCGCAACAGGCTCGCATCGTCGGGATGCGATAAGCGTCGATGGAATCCGGGTCGATCGTCGCAACCTGTGCAGACGCTCAACGGCATCGCACTCAGCTGGCCGCCAATCATCGCGAATCGAGATAATCCACCGCCCCCTGGGGCAGCCCAAACGGCGACGAATAGTCCGCTCGGACGAAATAGAGTCCCTGGGGCGGTGCCGTGACGCCTGCCAGGGTGCGGTCGCGTGCCAATAGCAGCTCCCGGGTCCAGTCGGCCGACGCCTCGCCCCGGCCAATGGCCACAAGCACTCCGACAATATTCCGTACCATATGGTGCAAAAAGCCGTTGGCTCCAACCCGCAGCTCGAGGCAGCCTTCCAGTGGGATCAACTCCAGATAGTGCACGCGGCGGATCGGGCTCTTGGCCTGACAGGCGACGGCGCGGAAACTGCTGAAGTCGTGCTCCCCCACCAGTTCAGCGCCTGCCGCCCGCATGCACCCCAGCTCCAGGGTCTGATGGACCCACAGGGCGCGATCCCGTTCCAGGGCCGAACGGGTCGGGCGGGTGAGGATTCGGTAGCGGTAGTGGCGGGCGACAGCGGAGAATCGGGCGTGAAACTCCGTGTTCACGGGGCAGGCCCAGCGCACGCAGCAGTCCGGCGGCAGGTTGACGTTGGTGCCCAGAACCCAGGCCCGTTCGGTGCGCACCGCACGGGTGTCGAAGTGGATCACCTGCTCTAACGCATGGACTCCTGCATCCGTGCGCCCGGCGCAGTGGACCCGCACCGGGTGGTCGGCCACCCGCGAGATGGCGCGCTCCAGATCGTCCTGGACGGTACGCACACCAGGCTGTTGGGTCTGCCAGCCATGAAAGCTCGTCCCGTCATACTCCACGCCCATGGCCATCCGCTGCAGGCCACCCCGGCCGTCAGGCGCCAGGGGCGCACAGGTTTCCGTCCCCATCGAGGCGCAGAGCCGCTCAGCCGAGGCCCTGCAGCAGCTCCTGAGCCTCGCTGCGCTGCGCTTGGTTACCCTCGGCGATCACCTCACCCAGGATGCCCCGTGCCGACTCTGGGTCGCCCATCTCCACGTAGGCTCGAGCGAGATCCAGCTTGGTCGCGGTCTCGTCCCAGAGCCCCGAGTCCATCTGCCACTGAGAGGAGAGAAGCTCGCTGGTGGCGATGTCTTCCTGATCGGCCAGGAGCCCCGAAAGATCCAGGTCATCGGGCGCGGGCGACGCCTCACGGCTGCTCCCCTGCAGGTTCTGCGGCCCGGGTCCGGTGGAGCGCCGCTCGCTGCGGCTCATGGGCGGATCATCGACCAGGGTAGTGAGTGTTCGGGTGGAATCCAGGAAGGAATCGAGGTCTACGTCAGCCGCCTCCCGCAGATCATCGATGGTGATCTCCAGATCCGACGCGCCCCCGGAGAACTTTTCCTCGTCGGCCTGGTTCCATTGCGTATCCGGACCGAGCTCATTCGAGTGAGCACCGCGCCCGGCGGACGGGGCAGGGGCGTGCCCGTCGAGCCGTGGGGAGGCGGAGACGGAGCGGGCAGCCGGGGTCCGCCGCGGCTCGCTCGGCTGGCCGATGACAAAGCCGCGAGAATCCTCCGGGACATTCACGAGGCCAAGATCCGCGGACGCCTGCTTTGGTTCGCCAAGGTCCAGCGAGAAGGCCTCGCCGGCGGTCGGCCTCGCCGAATCGGCGGTTGTTGCGCCCGACGGCGGAACACGGGGCGAGGCGGCGGAGGGCAGCTGTTTCTCAGATTGCGTGGCCGCAGACATATCGACCAGCCGCCGCCAATGCTCCGGATTCGCCCGGTCAGCGCCGTCGGTCTTCATTTGCTCCATCAAACCTTGCAGGGCCTGGTGGTTCTTAGCACCGAAAAACGCCTCAGCGAGCTTGTATTTGAGGTCGATCCGGTCGGGCATCCGCTGAATCTCCTCGCGCAGCAGATCCTCCGCCTCCCTGTAGCGACCGTAGGCGATGTAGATGTCCGCCTCAGAAAGGATGTCGGCGTCCTCCGTCTCCGCCTCGTCGTGGCTGGTGGAGTCGAACGCCGACGAACCCCGCAAATCCGGGGTAGTCGCGCCTGCGGCGGCGCCCTGAGTGCGCTCGGAGTGAGGACCGGCGGCAGCGGGGCCAGCGCGGGCGGGCCGTTCGTCGGCGTCAAATTGGAGGAAAGCGTCCTCGGACGTACGCCGCCGTCTCGACCGCGCCCAGCCAAGTGCGCCGAGCCCCAGGGCGGTGACCCCGAGGATGCCGGCCAGGGGCAGCCCCAGCTGCTGCCAGGATGCGTCGCTCGCGGGCGGCTCCTCGATGGCCGCCACGACGGATGATTCCGGCTTGAGCCCTTCCGGCGACTCGGTCGCGGACGCGCCCGAGCGCTCGGGCCCCAGGCCGGCCGTGGTCGTCTGCCCGGCCGAGGCGACCCCAGCCGTATCAGCGGGAGGCTCCGCACCCTCCACGACTGGTGTCTCCCGATCCGGTGAGGTGTCCTTCGGTGCCAGTTCCGCCGCCTCCGAGCCCTCCGGTCGATTGACCGCCTGATCCCCGCCGCTTATCTCCGGCGAATCGGCCGCGGGTGCCGCCGGGTCCCCACCCTGAATGCGCGCCAGCTCCGCGTTTCGCAGCTTGAGCAGCTGCTGAATCTCGCCGAGCTGGGCCTCGAGGTCGCGGATGCGCTCGCGCAGCTCCAGGGTCTCCTGGCGCGTGCTCTCGCTCGATTCGCGCACCAGGAGCAGCTCCTTCTCCATGTCTCCGGCGGCGGCGGGCTCGTCGGCAACCGTTGGCGACTGCGCGTCCGGCTTTCGCGCCTCGGGGGCAGCGCCGGCGATCTTGAGCCTGGGCTCGCCCGATCCACCCTCCGGCCCGTCTGGTTTGGTGTCGGCGATCGGCGCCCGCCGGACCTTCTCACCCCGCAGCGCCGCCTCAAACTCGCTCTGCGCGGCATCGGGAGACAGGGCGAACAGCTCGGCGGAGCTGGGGATGGTCAGGGTGCGGCCGACGATGACGCGGTTAATGTCCCCTTCGATAAAGTCGCCCTGGTTGTTGCGGTAAAGCGCCATGGCGGTCTGGGCGACCGTGGCCCCAGGCGGGGAGTTGTTGAGGGCGATACGCCACAACCCAGTCCCTGGGCGCACCGGCCCCAAGCGGATGGGGAAGCCGCCCGCGGAGACCGGGACCGCGGTCGGCGCTGGCCTGGGTTTATCGGCGGAGGTCTCCGGAACCCGCTTGGGCGTACTTGGAGGCGGCGGCGTGCTCGACGCCGAGGCCGGGTCCCTTCGCGGCCGGGAGACCGGCTGTTTGATCGGCGGCGCGCCCCGCGCGCTGGTCACCGGCGGATCCAACAGGAGGGTATATTCCTTGACCAGCCGGCCCTTGGGCCATTGGACCTCCAGCAGAAAGTCCATGTAGGGCTCGCGGACGGGTTCCCGGCTGGAAACCCGGATCACGGTGTTGCCCCGCGGAGAGATCTGGGGACTGAATCGAAGCTTGGTCAGATAATGGAAGCGCTCGGCGCCTGCCTTGCTGAACTCCTCGGGGGCGGCAATCCCGACCCTGACCGTGTCCAGCTCGTCCGGCTTCACGTCGAGCAGATCGATCTCGCCCACGAACGGCTGATTCAGCGCCGATTGAACCCGGATACCGCCGAGCCCCAGGGCATGGGCATCAGCGCCGGCGAGCGCGAGTACGAGGGCCGACGCCAGGATCGAAACGCGCATCGACGCCCCCATGGGCGCCGGCAATGACTTGCGAGACATCCTCCTCCCTCGTGCACCAGGCACCGACTGCGGTTGCAGTTGGCTCAACCGGGAGCGGCCCGGACCGCGCCGGAGTGACGCAAACACGATTACTCGTCCGACGATGGGATTTCAGGCTCCGTTATAGCG
The DNA here is from genome assembly GCA_963698355.1 of uncultured Gammaproteobacteria bacterium. Lineage (GTDB taxonomy): Bacteria > Pseudomonadota > Gammaproteobacteria > Chromatiales > Chromatiaceae > Thiodictyon. The sequence continues at coordinate 605,261 of CAVOQO010000003.1, forward strand.
CACTCGACCCGGCCCGAAATGTGCACTATGCCCATTCTTACCGTATCTGCGCCGGGGGCGGACTGGGATGAATGGCCGATTGGGAGCTCCTGAAGCAACGAAGTGAAACCAGGGACAGATTCTTTCCGGGCAGAACCGATCAGGCCCCGAGCAGGATCCGCAGCATCCGCCGCAGCGGCTCGGCAGCACCCCACAGTAGCTGATCTCCGACGGTGAAGGCGGCCAGGTAACGATTACCCAGATTCATCTTGCGAAGCCGCCCGACCGGGACCTCCAACCCGCCAGTCACCGCCGCCGGAGACAGCCCCTTGACGGTCAGCGCCCGATCGTTGGGAATCACGCGAACCCAATCGTTCGCCGAAGCGACGATCGATTCGGCATCGGCTACTGTCAGGTCCCGCAACAGCTTGATGGTCAGCGCCTGGCTGTGGCAGCGCATGGCGCCGACGCGCACGCAGAGCCCGTCGACCGGGATGGGATCGGCCGCGCGGCCCAGGATCTTGTTGGTCTCGGCCTGGCCCTTCCATTCCTCGCGACTCTGGCCATTGTCGAGCTGCGTATCGATCCACGGGATCAGGCTCCCGGCCAGGGGCACCCCGAAGTTGGCGGCCGGGAATTCCGGCCCGCGCATGGCCTCCGTGACCGCCCGGTCGATATCCAGGATGGCCGAGGCGGGGTCGTCCAGCAGGGCGCGGACGCTACCGTGCAGCGCCCCCATCTGGGCGAGCAGCTCGCGCATATTCTTAGCACCGGCACCCGAGGCAGCCTGGTAGGTCATGGCGCTCACCCATTCCACCAGCCCCTCCCGGAAGAGTCCGCCGATAGCCATCAGCATCAGACTCACCGTACAGTTGCCGCCGATGAAGTCGCGCCTGCCCGCGTTCAGGGCGGCGTCGATGACATCGCGGTTCACTGGGTCCAGAATAATCGTGGCGTCGGGCTCCATGCGCAGGGCTGAGGCGGCGTCGATCCAGTAGCCCCCCCACCCGCTCGCCCTGAGCTTGGGATAGACCGCCTTGGTGTAGTCGCCCCCCTGGCAGGTGACGATGGCGTCCATCTCGCGAAGGGCCTCGATGAAGTTCGCATCGTTCAGCGGCTGGACGCCGCGGCCGACGTCCGGTCCGGGCTCTCCCACCTGCGAGGTCGTGAAGAACACGGGCTCCGCGATCTGCGCGAAGTCGTTCTCCGCGCGCATGCGCTCCATCAGGACCGAGCCAACCATCCCTCGCCAGCCGACAAACCCGATACGTTTCATTTTGTTACATCCAGATTCTTGAGAGACCGTCAGCTCCAGCCTAGTTCACCAGGGCCGCGACCACGGCATCACCCATCTCGGCGGTTCCCACCTGACGCATCCCCTCCGACATGATATCGGCGGTGCGTAGACCCCGATCCAACACCGCTGACACAGCAGACTCGATCCGGTCCGCTGCCCCAGCCACGTCCAGCGAGTAGCGCAGCATCATGGCGACCGACAGGATGGTGGCCAGCGGGTTGGCAACGCCCTTGCCGGCGATGTCGGGTGCCGAGCCGTGGATCGGCTCGTACATCCCCTGTCCGGCCGCGTTGAGCGAGGCCGACGGCAGCATGCCGATGGAACCGGTCAACATGGCCGCGCAGTCCGAGAGGATGTCGCCGAACATGTTGGTGGTCACCATCACGTCAAACTGCTTGGGGGCGCGCACCAACTGCATGGCGGCGTTGTCCACGTACATGTGACTCAAGCTCACCTCCGGGTAGTCCGCCCCCACCCGGATCGCCACCTCCCGCCACATCTCGGTACACTCCAGCACGTTGGCCTTGTCCACGGAGCACACCCGCCTGCCGCGTTTCATGGCGATGTCGAACGCAACCCGGCAGATGCGGTCCACCTCGGACTCCGTGTAGACAAGGGTGTTGAAGCCTCGGCGCTCGCCGGAGGGCAGGGTCTCCACCCCCCGGGGCTGACCGAAGTAGATGCCGCCGGTGAGCTCCCGCACGATCATGATGTCGAGGCCGGAAACGACCTCCGGCTTCAGGGTCGAGGCCCCGGCGAGCTGGGGATAGAGAATCCCCGGGCGCAGGTTGGCGAAGAGCCCAAGACCCGCACGTAGGCCGAGCAACCCCTTCTCCGGACGCTTGGAGATATGCAGGGACTCCCACTTGGGGCCGCCGACGGCGCCGAGCAGTACGGCATCGCTGGCGCGCGCGGCACTCAGTGTCTCTTCGGGCAGCGGGTCTCCGGCCGCATCATAGGCCGCACCGCCGACGAGTCCGTTTTCGAGCTCGATGTCGACATCGCCGCTCGCATTGAGGGCCTCGATGACCTTGATGGTTTCCGCCACAATCTCCGGGCCAATGCCGTCCCCAGCTAGGACAAGAACCTTCTTGCTCAACGGCCTATCTCCGATTGATTCAATTGATTTCGCCTTCTAGGCGAAGAGCCAGGGGGCCTCGGCGCGCCGGCGCTCCTCGTAGGCGCGGATGGCGTCCACGTGCTGCAAGGTGAGACCGATGTCATCCAAACCCTCGATCAGGCAGTGCTTGCGGAAGGGGTCCACCTGAAATCCGATGGTCTTCCCATCCAACGACAGGGTCTGGCCCGGCAGGTCCACCGCCAGCCGCAGGGCGGCGGGACCCGTCGCGCGGTTAAAGAGCCAGTCAATGTGTTCTGCTTCAAGAACAATAGGAAGTATTCCATTCTTGAAACAGTTGTTGAAAAAGATGTCCGCAAAGCTGGGTGCCAGGATCACGCGGATGCCATAGTCCGCCAGGGCCCAAGGGGCGTGCTCACGGGAGGAGCCGCAGCCGAAATTCTCCCGGGCAAGCAGGATCTGGGCGCCGACATAGCGGGGGTCGTTGAGGACGAAGTCCGGATTGAGCGGCCTATTGGTGCAGTCCATTCCCGGCTCACCGTGGTCCAGATAGCGCCACTCGTCGAACAGGTGGGGGCCAAAGCCGCTGCGCCTGATGCTCTTGAGGAACTGCTTGGGGATGATGGCATCGGTGTCCACGTTGGCCCGGTCCAGGGGGACCACGGTGCCAGTGAAGTTTTCGAACCGCTCCATTTACAGAGTCCTCACGTCGACGAAGTGACCGGTAACCGCCGCGGCGGCGGCCATCGCAGGGCTCACGAGATGGGTGCGCCCGCCCTGCCCCTGCCGCCCCTCAAAGTTGCGGTTGGAGGTGGAGGCGCAGCGCTCGCCAGGCTCGAGGCGGTCCGCGTTCATGGCGAGACACATGGAGCAGCCCGGCTCCCGCCACTCGAAGCCTGCATCGGTGAAGATGCGGTCCAGACCCTCGGCCTCGGCCTGCGCCTTGATCAGGCCCGAGCCAGGGACCACCAGCGCGAGCTTGATCCCGTCGGCCACCCTGCGCCCTTTCACCACGGCGGCGGCGGCGCGCAGGTCCTCGATGCGGGAATTGGTGCACGAGCCGATGAAGACCTTGTCGGGCCGGATCTCGGAGATGGGGGTGCCGGCCGCGAGGCCCATGTATTTCAAGGCGCGCCTCACGCCGCTGGCCTTGACCGGGTCGGCCTCGTCCGCCGGGTCCGGAATCCTGCCGTCCACCGGGACCACCTGCTCCGGAGAGGTGCCCCAGGTGACCTGAGGGCGAATGGCGGCCGCGTCCAGGTGCACGAGCCGGTCGAAGACCGCACCGGGGTCGCTCACCAGGGTGCGCCAGTGGGCGGCGGCGCGCTCGAATAGCTCGCCCTTGGGCGCGTAAGGGCGCCCGCGCATGTATTCAGTGGTCTTGTCGTCGACGCCGATGATCCCGGCACGCGCACCCGCCTCGATGGCCATGTTGCACACCGTCATGCGCCCTTCCATGGAGAGCGCACGGATGGCGTCTCCGCCGAACTCGATCACATAGCCCGTACCTCCCGCGGTGCCGACCTCGCCGATCACGGCCAACACGATGTCCTTGGCGGTGACGCCCGCACCGAGCTCGCCGTCGACGCTCACCAGCATGGATCGGGACTTGCGCTGAAGCAGGCACTGGGTGGCGAGCACGTGCTCGACCTCGGAGGTGCCGATGCCGAAGGCGAGCGCCCCGAAGGCCCCGTGGGTGGACGTGTGGGAGTCACCGCACACCACCGTGGAACCGGGCAGTGTGAAACCCTGTTCGGGGCCGATGACGTGGACGATTCCCTGGCGCGGGTCGGCCATGTCGAACTCGGTGATCCCGAAGTCCCGGCAGTTCGAGCCGAGGGTCTCCACCTGCAGGCGCGAGACCGGGTCGGCGATGCCGCCCGCGCGGTTCAGGGTGGGCACGTTATGGTCGGGCACCGCCAGGTTGGCGGCAACCCGCCAGGGCCCGCGCCCGGCCAGACGCAGGCCCTCGAAGGCCTGTGGCGACGTCACCTCGTGAACGAGTTGGCGGTCGATGTAGAGCAGCGCCGTTCCGTCGTCATCGACGCGCACCAAGTGCTCGTCCCAGAGTTTGTCGTAGAGGGTCTTGGCACCCATGGCACTGTCTCGGTGGAAAACGAAACGCGTCAGCATAGACGGCGGCGTTGTCAAACTCAAATCCAAGACCACGCCGGGTGTGCCCCCCGCCCGAACAGGCGAACAACCCTTACTCAACTTCCGCCCAGGCCCTCACGCGACAGCGTATAAACGGGCGAAACTCCGGCCCCGTTTCAGATCGCAGCCAGGTCGGCCATACGCAGCACCTTCGGATCGTCGAAGACCACCTCGCGCTCCCGCGCCCGGTGGTCGCCCCTTCTGCGTGAAGCGCCTCATGTGGCATGGTGCTTTGCCTTGGGAATCAAAACCCGCTGGTGATGGGATAGCGACGATCGCGTCCGAAGGCGCGCCGGCTGATTCGCACGCCCGGCGGGGCCTGGCGGCGCTTGTATTCGTTTCGATCGACGAGTCGCGCCACCCGGCGCACCACGGCCTCATCGAAGCCTTGGGCAACGATGGCGTCGATGCCGCAGTCCTCCTCGATGTAGAGCCGGAGGATGGGGTCCAAAACCTCGTAAGGAGGCAGACTGTCCTGATCGCTCTGGTCAGGCCGGAGCTCGGCCGAGGGTGCTCGGGTGAGGACCCGTTCCGGGATCACTGGGGCTAGGCCGTTGCGGTAACGCGCCAGCCGGTAAACCAGCATCTTGGGGACATCCTTGATGGGAGCGAAGCCGCCCGCCATGTCTCCGTAGAGGGTGGCGTAGCCCACGGACATCTCGCTCTTGTTACCGGTGGTGAGCAGGATGCGGCCCTGCTTGTTACTGAGCGCCATGAGGATGATGCCGCGGCAGCGGGCCTGGATGTTCTCTTCGGTCACGTCGGGGGCCCGATTCGCGAAAACCGGCTCCAGCATCTCTAAGAAGGCGTGAAAGGCCGGCTCGATGGGGATGACATGGCTCTGTACCCCCATGCAGCGTGCTTGCTCCAGGGCATCCTCGTTGCTCATGTCGGCGGTATAACGCGAGGGCATCAGCACCGCCTCCACCTGCTCCGCGCCGAGGGCGTCCACCGCAATGGCAAGCGTCAGGGCCGAGTCCACCCCGCCGGAGAGACCGAGCACGGCCCCGCTGAATCCGTTCTTGCGCACATAGTCCCGCACACCGAGCACCAAGGCCCGGTAGACGGCGGCCTCCCCTTCCGTCCCATGATCCACCTCGGGCAGCGGAGCCGCGGTGGGGGCGCCGGTCGTGTCGAGCTCCACCAGAAGCACGGACTCCTCGAAGTGGGGGGCACGGGCCGTTACGCCGCCTAGCCGGTCCACGACGAACGAGCCGCCATCGAAGACCAACTCGTCCTGGCCTCCCACCAGGTTTGCGTACAGGATAGGCAAGCCGTGCTCCGTCGCCCTCCGCGCCAGGAGCGCCTCACGCTCGGCGGCCTTCCCCGCATGGAAGGGGGACGCATTGATATTGATCAGGACCTGTGCGCCCGCCGCGGCCGCCTGGGCGCTGGGGCCCTCCTGCCAGATGTCCTCACAAACGCTCAGGCCGAAGCGCAGGCCCTGGTGCTCGAAGACCGTGGCGGCTCCGCCCGGCTGGAAGTAGCGCTTTTCATCGAAGACGCTGTAGTTGGGCAGTTGCTGCTTGGCGTACTCGGCCACGACGGCTCCGTCGCGGATCACCCCCGCCACGTTGTAAAGCCCTCCGACAGCCGCCCTGGGGTAGCCAACCACCAGGGCCAGGCCTGGGGCCGCCGCGGCCGTTTCCCGCTGGATCAGGGCCAGAGTGGACTCCACACGCTCAATGAGCTCGGGCCTTAGGAGCAGATCCTCCGGCGGATAACCCGTCAGGGTGAGCTCCGGGAAGACCACGACGTCCGCCCTGGCAGCCGCCGCCGCGGCCGCGGAGGAGATGACCCGCAGCCCATTCCCGGCCACGTCGCCCACCAGAAGGTTCAACTGCGCGATCTGGATACGACAACCCACGGCACGCTCCGGATACTGGTCAGACTCGATCCGCCGATGTTAACCGCCAGTGCGCCGCTGCCAGCAAACCAACAGGCGGCGGCCGGGCGGTTGTTCATGCCCCCTAGCCCTTTAGCAATTCGGCCATGCGGGCACCCATCAGTGCGGGCGAGCGCACCGTGACCACACCCGCCGCCTCGAGTGAGGCAAACTTGCCCTCAGCGGTGCCCTTGCCACCGGTGACGATGGCACCCGCATGACCCATTCGCTTGCCCGCCGGCGCCGTGACACCGGCAATGTAGGCCACCACCGGCTTGCTCATGTGGTCGCGGATGAACTCAGCCGCCGCCTCCTCCGCGCTGCCGCCGATCTCGCCAACCAGGATGACCCCATCGGTGTCGGGGTCGTGCTCGAAGAGGTCCAGGCAGGCCACGAAATCCAGCCCCTGGATTGGATCGCCGCCGATGCCGATGCAGGTGCTCTGGCCCAGTCCCGCCCTGGTCGCTTGGAACACCGCCTCGTAGGTCAGGGTACCCGAGCGCGACACGATCCCGACGCGCCCTGGCGCGTGGATGTTGCCGGGCATGATGCCGATCTTGCAGGCCCCAGGGGTGATGACACCGGGGCAGTTCGGGCCGATCAACACCGCCTCGCTTGCGTCCAGCGCCGCCTTCACCTGCAGCATGTCGAGCACCGGAATGCCCTCGGTGATGCAGACGATGACCTTGATCCCGGCGTCCGCGGCCTCAAGGATGGCGTCCGCCGCGTAGGCGGCCGGGACATAGATCATGGTGGCGTCCGCCCCCGTGTCGCGCACGGCATCGTGGACGGTATCGAAGACCGGTCGCTCCAGGTGGCGCTGACCGCCCTTTCCCGGGGTCACGCCGCCGACCAGGTTGGTTCCGTAAGCGATCGCCTGTTCGCTGTGAAAGGTCCCCTGCTTTCCCGTGAAGCCCTGGCAGATGACGCGCGTCTTTTGGTCGATGAGTACGCTCATGGTATGCCCTCAACTGACCCGGGCCGCGGCCGCGACCACCTTGTCCGCGGCCTCGTCGAGGCTTTGTGCCGTCTCGACCGCGAGCCCGCTCTCCGCCAGCATCTTGAGTCCCTGCGGGGCGTTGGTCCCCTCCAGACGTACCACGATCGGCACCCCGACGTGGACCTCCCGAACCGCCTGGATGATTCCCTCCGCGATCAGATCGCAGCGCACGATGCCGCCGAAGATGTTGACCAGCACGGCCCTCACCTTCGTGTCCGACAGGATGAGCTTGAAGGCCTCCGCGACCCGATCAGCGGTGGCCCCACCGCCCACGTCGAGGAAATTCGCGGGGGTGCCGCCATGCAGCTGCACCAGGTCCATGGTGGCCATCGCCAAGCCGGCCCCATTGACCATGCACCCGATGTTTCCGTCCAGGCTGACGTAATTGAGCTCGTGGGCCTTGGCCTCCGCCTCTCGGGGATCCTCCTGGCTCCGGTCGCGCAGGGCCTCCAGGCTCGGGTGGCGATAGAGCGCATTTTCGTCGAGATTGACCTTGGCATCGAGGGCCATCAGTTCCCCGGACCGGGTCACCACCAGTGGGTTGACCTCCACCAGACTCGCGTCCGACTCGTTGAAGAGCCGATAGAGGCCGGCCATGATGACGCCCAGTGCCTTGATCTGGGCGCCGTCAAGCCCGAGCCCGAAGCCGAGACGCCGCACTTGGTAGGGCTGCAGCCCAGCCGCCGGATGGACGCGGGTCAGCAGGATGCGCTCGGGGGTTTCAGCGGCGACCTGCTCGATGTCCATGCCCCCCGCCGCCGAGGCCATGAACAAGATCCTTTTGCTCTCCCGATCCACCAGCACACTCATGTAGAGCTCCCGGGCGATGTCGGTGGGCTCCTCGATCAACAAGGTGCCAACCGGCAACCCTTGAGGGCCGCTCTGGTGGGTGACCAATTGGCTGCCCAGGAGTCGGCGGGCCTCGGCCTCGGCCTTCTCTGGGGTATCTACAAGGACGACGCCGCCCACCTTGCCGCGGCCGCCCGCATGGACCTGGGCCTTCACCACCCACCGCGGGCCGCCAAGCTCGGCGCAGGCCGCGCGCACTGCGTCCGGCGTGGACACGGTCACACCTTTGGGAACGGCAACGTGGTACTCGTGAAGCAACTGCTTGGACTGGTATTCGTGTAGGTTCATGAATGCTTGGTGATGGACTCTCGGATGGCGGGCGCTTGGCCGGTCGGAGCCTATTCTGGTCTAGTTCCAGGGGTTGCGCCAAAGAGCACGCCAATTCAGAGGCGACGCAGCGGTCAATAAAAGTCTCCGTGAAACGCAACGCGGGCACGCCGCTTGGGATCTCTTTGTTCGGAAAGACCGTTCGGTGCTTCGGCACCCTTAGTCCCAGGACGCCGGACCGGTGGTGTCAATCCCGTAGACCGGGGGACCTGAGCCTCCAATCGGTCGCAGCTTTGGGGTGTTCCGCCTCGGCGAGCACCGCACCGGTGGCAGGCGCCCCCCGGGAATCGTAACCTAACCAGAACCGGGCGCCGGCGCCCGCGTACTTTCGCCCTGCCTTCGAGGAGGCCCGATCCCATGACCAGCGACGCCCTCGTTGAGGCCGTTCCGGCTGCCCCGGCGCTCCTTATGGCGGATCAACGTCCATCGGGATCGACGCGCTATCCGACCTGGCGTGCGCTCAGCTGGTTATTCCTGTTTCGACTGCTGCTGGTGGTCGCGCTGGTGCTGGTCTTCTCCCCCTCGGCCAGCGACCCCATGGTCCCCCATGCGGACACCTTGCTTGCCTGGCGGGTGCTGCTGGTCTACGCGGTTCTGGTGCTCGCGAGCGGACTCAATCTCCATGCCCGCTGGCCGGACCGGGAGAATCAGGTCTATCTCGCCGTTTTCGTCGACATTGTCGCCTTCGCGCTCCTGATGCACGCAGCGGGCGGGGTGAGCAGCGGGCTCGGCATGCTGCTCGCGGTGTCGGTGGCGGCAGGGGCCCTGCTGATGGAGGGACGCCTGTCCCTGCTGTTCGCCGCCTTCGCGACCCTGGCCGTGATCACCGAGCACACCTTTGTCCTGCTCCAGGGAGACGCCCCGGCCTCCACGTACACCCAGGCCGGACTTCTCGGGTTTATGTTCTTCGCGGTGGCCCTGCTGGCCCATGTCCTCTATCGCCGGGTCAGTGACATCGAGAAGGTGGCGGCGCGGCGCAAGGTCGACATCGACGACCTCTCCAAGCTCAACGAGTTCATCATCCAGAACATTGGCACCGGCGTCCTGGTGGTCGACGGGGATCGCCGACTGCGGCTGATGAATCAGGCGGCCAGGGAGCTGCTTGACGCCCCCGGCGCCGGGGCCGGCACCCCGCTGAGCAAGATCTCGTCGCAGGTCTCGGAATGGCTGGAAGAGCACGTAAGGCCGACCGATCCCCAGGGGGGTGTGGTCCGGGTGGGGGAGAGGGAGATCAAGCCGTCTCGGCAGCTCCTTGGGGACCGCCGCGCCACGGGGGTTCTGGTCTATCTGCGCGACAACCAGGAGCTCGTCCGCGAGGCCCAGCAGATCAAGCTCGCCTCCCTGGGCACCCTCACCGCCAGCATTGCCCACAACATTCGTAATCCACTGAGTGCCATCGCCCATGCGGGGCAGCTGCTAGCCGAGGCCGAGGGCCTCAACGCCGACGACCGACACCTCCTGGAGATCATCCGCCGCAATAGCGGTCGCATCGACGAGATCGTGAACAGCGTCCTGCAACTCTCCAAGCGCAACCAGGTTGAACCGCGTCTGGTCGAGCTGGTGTCCTGGATGGATGAGTTCTGCGAAGAATTTCGAGAGTCCCACGGGCTTACGGGAGACTATTTGACGCTGGAGCAGGAGCCGCCGCCCATCTCGGTGGAGGTGGACCCTCGCCACCTGCACCAGATCATCGCCAACCTGTGCGATAACGCAGTGCTTCACGCAGGACGGCCAGACCATCCGGCGCGCATCCAGATCCGCGTAGCCCGCGGCGTGAGCGTGGGGGCCGCCGCGGTGGAGGTGTGCGATGACGGTCCCGGCATCGATGAGGCCATCGCACGGGAGATGTTTTCTCCCTTCTACACCACCAAGGCCAGCGGCACGGGACTCGGTCTCTACATCGCCCGGGAGCTATCGGAGACCAATGGGCTCAGACTCCACTATGAGCGCCCACAGTCTGGCGGGAGCTGCTTCCGCCTGGGGTTTGGCTGAGGGCGCTTCCTGCGCCAAGGTGTCAGGGGATATCCTCATCTCTGGCGGATCCCGACCCGACGGCGCTCACACCCTGACAACTGGAAGCGAGACGGAATGAACAAGGCCCACGCCCTCGTCATCGATGACGAGGCCGACATCCTCGACCTGGTCAAGATCACCCTCGGCCGGATGGACGTGCTGGCGACCACAGCCATGAGCGTGTCCGAGGCCAAGCGCCAACTTGAGCGTGGCCGCTTCGACCTCTGCCTGACGGACATGAACCTTCCGGACGGTAACGGCATTGAGCTCGTCGGCCATATCAGCGAGCACTACCCGGATCTCCCGGTGGCCATGATCACTGCCCACGGCAGCATGGACTCCGCCGTGTCTGCCATGAAGGCCGGCGCCTTCGACTTCGTCTCCAAGCCGGTGGACCTCCAGCTCCTGCGCCGCCTCGTCGGCTCGGCGCTCAAGCTGCGCGGCCAGACGTCGGAGGACCAAGGCCAATCGGTTGGCGGCGTCCGCTTGCTGGGCAACTCCCGCAAAATGGAGGAAATCCGCCGGCTGGTCGCCAAGCTCGCGCGCAATCAGGCCCCGGTGTTCATTACTGGGGAGAGTGGAACGGGCAAGGAGCTGGCGGCGCGCCTAATCCACGCCCAGGGTCCCAGGGCCGAGGGACCCTTTGTGGCGGTCAATTGCGGCGCCATCCCTCAAGAACTGGTGGAGAGCGAGCTGTTCGGCCATAAGAAGGGCAGCTTCACCGGCGCGGTGAGCGACAAGGAGGGCCTGTTCCAGGCCGCCGAGGGCGGCACCTTGTTTCTCGACGAGGTGGCAGACCTGCCGCTGCCTGCCCAGGTGAAGATGCTGCGCGCCATCCAGGAGAAGAGCGTGCGCGCGGTGGGCGCGCAGCAGGAGGTGCACGTCGACGCGCGCATCATCAGCGCGAGCCACCGGGACCTGAACGAGGAGGTGGAACGTGGCCGCTTCCGCCAGGATCTCTTCTACCGCATCAACGTCATCGAGCTGCGCATGCCGGCGCTCCGCGAGCGCCCCCAGGACATCCCGGTCCTGGCGGAGCGGATCCTGGAGCGTGTCTCGAGTCGACATGTGGAGCGCGGACCAGTGACGCTCTCCGACGAAGCGATGGTGGCGCTCCAGCGCCACCCCTTTCCGGGAAACGTGCGCGAGCTGGAGAACGTGCTGGAACGTGCCACCGCACTCTGTGACGGCCCCAGCATCGGGCCCAATGACCTCTACCTGCCGCACAATGACCGCCCGGCGCCGTCGAGCGAGCGGGCGGCCGAGAGCGACGCGCCGCTGGAGGACTACCTGGGCGAGATCGAGAAACAGGCCATCCTCAAGGCGCTTGACGAAACGCGCTGGAACAGAACCGCCGCGGCCGGGAAGCTCGGCATGACGCTGCGCTCATTGCGCTACCGGCTGGCCAAGCTCGGCATCGAATAGGGCCTCCTTTGTCCGACACCCACGAAAGCACCGGTCCCTCGCCCGAACCCCCGGCGCGGGTTCGGGACCCCTTCGTCGACTGGGTCCGCCAGGCCACCCCTTACATCCACGCCCATCGCGGCCGCACCTTCGTGATCGCCTTCGGCGGTGAGGCCATCGTCGGGCCCGACTTCTCCGATCTGGTGCACGACATCGCCCTGCTTCACGGGCTGGGGGTGCGGCTGGTGCTGGTCCACGGGGCCCGGCCGCAGATCGAGTCGCGCCTGGCGGAGCGCAGGATCGAGCTGCGCTACGTCAACGGCCTGCGCGTCACGGACGAGACCGCGCTCGCCTGCGTCAAGGAGGCCGCGGGGGTGGCACGGGTCGAGATCGAGGCCCTGCTGTCCATGGGGCTCGCCAACTCGCCCATGGCAGGCGTCCGTATCCCGGTGGCTTCCGGCAACTTCGTCACGGCCAAGCCCATCGGGGTCCTGGACGGGGTGGACTTCGAGCACACCGGCGTGGTGCGCCGGGTGGACCGCCAATCTCTCATCCGGCGCCTGGACGACGGGGCCGTCGCCCTGATGCCCCCCATCGGCTACTCGCCCACCGGCGAGGTCTTCAACCTGAGTGCCGCGGACGTGGCGCGCTCGGCCGCCATCGCGCTGAAGGCCGACAAGCTCATCTTTCTTTGCGAGCACCCCGGGTTGACGGACGGACAGGGCAACCTGGTCACAAACGTGCTCAGCGGCGACGTGAAGATCCTACTCGCCGGCCGGCCCGATCTGCCCGAGGAGCTTGCCCAGGCCCTGCGCGCCGGAGCAGACGCCTGCATCCAGGGCGTTGAGCGGGTGCACCTGATCGACCGCCACCGCGACGGTGCCCTCCTGCGCGAGCTCTACACCCGGGATGGCAGCGGCACCCTGATCACCGGCCAGCCGTACGAGGGCCTGCGGACCGCCCGCATCGAGGACGTCGCCGGCGTCCTGGATCTGCTGCGCCCGCTGGAGGAGCACGGCATCCTGGTTCGCCGCTCCCGGGAGCGGTTGGAGACGGAGATCGACCGCTTTCACCTGATGGAGCGCGACGGGCTGGTGATCGCCTGCGCCGCGCTCTACCCGTACCCGGATGAATCCATGGGCGAGCTCGCATGCGTGGCCGTCCATCCGGACTATCGCAGCGCCGGCCGGGGCGAGAAGCTCCTGGAACATATGGAGGGGATCGCCCGCGCCCGTGGGCTCCGGTGTCTCTTCGTCCTCACCACCCAGACCTCCCACTGGTTCCAGGAGCGTGGGTTCGCCCCTGCGAGCCTCGACGCGCTGCCCATGGAGAAGCAGGCACTCTACAACTGGCGGCGCAACTCCCTGGTGTTCATCAAGTCGCTGTGAACGACTGACCCCACGGACGCGATGAGCGGACGGAGGTGCTCGAGGCGACGCAGCCAAGAGACCGCTTCATCGTTGCCGCCCGTGCTCGAATGGCACACAGAAGCCTGTCAGCGCGCGGGGAACAGCGGGGTGCCGTTGTCGACATGCCACGCGAGTATGCCCTCCCAGACCTCCGCCGCCGATTCCGCGTACCAGAAGAGTTCGCGGTCTTCTGGATCGATGACACCCTCGTCGACGAGAAAGTCCACGTCGAATGCCGTGCGCCAGTAGTCTCGGCCCACGAGCACGACCGGTACCGGTCGGATCGTCCGGGTCTGGATCAGGGTCAGCGTCTCGAACAGCTCGTCGAAGGTGCCATAGCCGCCGGGGAAGGCCACCAGCGCCCGCGCCCGCTGCAGGAAGTGCAGCTTGCGCAAGGCGAAGTAGTGAAAGCGGAAGCAGAGATCCGGGGTGATGTAGGGGTTGGGATATTGCTCCTGCGGCAGGCTGATATTGAGACCAATCGACATGGCGCCGATATCGTAGGCGCCGCGATTCGCCGCCTCCATCATGCCCGGACCGCCGCCCGTCATCAGCATCACCCGGCAGTCGCGCGGGCCCTCCCCCGCCCCGCCGACCAGCCGCCCGAGCTCGCGCGCCACAGCGTAATAATGGCTCTTGGCGAGCACGCGCTCGGCCACCGCCAGACGTTGTGTCAGCTCCGCATCTCCGGGCTTCTGGTTAAGACGGCTGCGCAGGGCGTCCCGCCGGCGCCGTGCGGCGGCCGGCTCGTGGATGCGCGTGCTGCCGAACACCACAATGGTGTGCTCGACCCCATGCTGCCGCAGCAGCAGCTCGGCCTTGAGGAAGTCGATCTCCAGCCGGACACCGCGGGTCTCGTCGAGACCGAGAAAATCGACGTCACGGTCCGCCTGCCGGTAGCTGGGGCTTTCCAGGATGGCCTGCACCCGCCCCCACGCCTCCGGGTCCTCGTCGGCCGGCTTGGGCCTGTGCCAGGGGAGAGGCTCCCGCCGCCGCTCCGGGTGCGCCGGGGTCGGGGCGACGTCGGCCCTCGCCGGCCCGGTGGGCCTCTGTCCGTTCGCTGCCATGGATCGCGCCTCGCTCACAATTCGTCTGACCAGTTCTACAGGTTCTCTAAGATCGGCCCGCTGGCCACCTGATCCCGCCGCCGCGAGTGTACCGCCACGGCTACGGTTGGGGCTCGAAGCGCTGTCTGCTCCAGAGAACGGTGACGCCGACGGTAATCATCGCCAGTGCGAGGAGGGACAAGGCCCCTGAGAGCAGGAGCGTGACGAGCAACGCGCGGTCGAGCTCCTTAAAGCGAGCGGCGACGTCGACATCTGACATGTCGACGCCCAGCACCGCAATCACGTGACCCGAGGCATCCTTGATCGGGGCATAGCCGGAGAGCGCGATGCCCCACTGGTCCGTGACGGAGTAGCCCCGGTCCGCGGCCGGCCGCTCGAAGCCGAGCAGCAGATCGGGGTAGGGGCTGGCGTCGAAGGGCTCCCCGGGCCGCGTGGGCATCTCCTTCGGTGCCTCACCATCCCCGGTCTGCGGGGGCACACCATCGGCCACGAACTCCAATGTCCTGGCCCCGACCCCGAACCTGCGCATGATCCAGACATAGCGCAGATCGGGGGCGCGCCCGCACATCTCTGTGAGCAACCGCTCCAGACCAGCGACCGGAGGGGCCGCGGGGTCCGCAAGCGCTACGGCGGCGCTGACCTGATCCGGGTCCAGTGCGAGCACCGCCATGCTCGCGAGATCCATAACCTGCTGGCGCATGCCCTCAAACAACGCGCTCTTTGCTGTCTCGTGCAGGGTGATGGCCCCCGCGGCGATGCCGAAGAATGCCAAGATCACGGCCCCAGCACCGCTGCTCAGGGCGACCCGATGTGAGACCGCCGCCCGACGCAGCGTCTCCCAGGGGCCATAGATCCGTGCGCTCACGGGGCGATTGGTGAGCACGTTGCGCAAATCCCTGGCCATCGCAGCGGCACTGGCATAGCGACGCTCCGGGCTCGCCGCCAAGGCCTTGAGGCAGACCGCCTCCAGATCGCGGCTGATACTGGCGCGCCACTGCGAGGGCGGCTTGATCTCGCCCGTTTCAACCGCGGCCAGCATCTCGGTGGCGCTGGCGCCTCGCACGGGCGGCCTGCCGGTCAGCGCGCAATAGAGGGTGGCCCCGAGGGAGTAGATATCAGTCCGGTTGTCGAGAGTGCGCAAATCTCCGCGCGCCTGCTCAGGCGACATATAGGCCGGGCTGCCGAGGAGGCTCCCGGCTTCCTGCTCTTCAACAGCGACGGACAGCCGGTGGCCATGTTGGGTGGCGAGTCCGAAGTCGGCGACCTTGGGCGCACCCTCGCGGCCCAGAAGGATGTTCGCCGGCTTGATGTCGCGATGGATAACGCCGCGCGCATGGGCAAAGGCGATCGCATCACAGACCGCAGCCATGATCCCCACGACCTCGCTCTCGCTCAGTGCACCCCCATCCAACGCAGACTTCAGATCCGTGCCCTCGACGTATTCCATCACCAGCACTGGCCGGCCCACCGCCTTCAGGACCTCATAAACCTGGACGATGTTCGGGTGCTGCAAGCCGGCCGAGACCGTCGCCTCCAGGTGGAACCGATCGATCCAGTGCGGGTCGGCCAAGATCTCTGGGCGGATGGTCTTCAGTGCGACCGCGCGGTCGAGCACGAGGTCCCTGGCCCGGAACACCTGGCCCATCCCGCCGCCGCCATGCTCGCACTCCAACCGGTAACGGCCACCCAGGGCGCGGCCCAAGGTCTCCATATCCAGCCGATGCATCCGCTCGCCGGAACGCGGCATGACGCGTGTCGTGCCCGTCGCATCATCCCCGTCCGCAGCGCCCCGCCCGGACTCGGCGACCCGTTTCTTTGCGTCATCCTGAATGTCGTTCATGCCGTGAACGACACGGGTTCGCCGGAGACTTCGTCTGAGCTGAGCAAAGGATCGTCAGACCTCCAGCTCAGCGCCGAATCTGCACCAGCCAATTGAGGGTGGCCGAGCCGTCCGCCGGGATCTGGACCCGCCAGGAGGCCAGGGTCGCCGACTCCTTGGTGTGGGGCTGGCTCTCGGTCACCATCCTCCAATCGGCAGGGATGGTCTCCAGCACCTTGACCTCCGCCGGCTCTGACTTGGCGTTCTTGAGCTCCAGCTCGAACCCGGCCTCGTAGGCGTAGTCATAGGCGGTGCTCCCGGACAGCTTGCGGAAGCTAGTCTGCTTGCGCCGGGCGGTGACGTCGAAGCTCTTGCCCAGTTTCAGGGCCACCGTCTCGTTCTTGGGGGTGTGCTCGATGGCGTCCTCCCCCACGAACTGGGCGTTGCCGCGGCTGTCCTTGGAATAGACGCGCACCACCCCGGCCGGCAGGGGGATACCCAAGCTGCCGTCGCGATTGACGAAGGTCAGCCTGGCCTCGACCTCGAGCTTGGTCCAGCCATCGGTCGCCTGGGCGTGATAGACATAGGGCTGGCCCTGGACCACCAGCTCCCGGGTGACCGGGACGCGCGGCGCCGAGAGCAGTGCCACCTGCTTGGTCTGATTGTTCTGGATGTCCGTGGGGCGCGGCAGGGTGTAGAGATGGTACTCGTAGAGGGTCTCCTCGGCCGGCATGGACGCCGCCTCGGCCATGACGATGCCGCGGGCCATGGGTGCGGGCATCACGGGTTCCTGGACCCGATTCACATCCCCCGCCACCAGTTGGACCTGCGCCTGACGGTAGGCGATTCCGCTGCCGTTGGTTAGGGTCACCCAGCCGTTCACGTCCATGGCCGCGCCGTCCGTGTCCAGATTGGCCACGTAATCCGCCTTCCAGCCCATCCCGCCAGTGAGATAAGAGAGCTCGAGCGCCCCCTCCCCCGCGGCGCCGCTCGCCAGATGAAGAACCAGGGTGGGCTGGTCACGCAGGTCCGCGGGGACGTCGGGGAAGGCCAGGTGACCGACCACCCCGGTCTCGATGCGGTCCGGGTAGCGCAGGACTGTCCCCTGACTTGCGGCCAGCACGCGCGCCTCTTCGATCGTGCGCTCTCCGGCGTCGTTGGCGCGGATGACTTGTACAGTGCGACCCACGTACTTCTTGAGCAGGCTCTCGGGCGTCAACAAGTCAAAGTCGAAGTTCTGCTCCAGCAGGGTGATTCCCAGCCCCCCGGACGACTCGGTTAGCAGCGCCGTCTCCGCACGGATCTGCTGCGAGACATTGCGCCAGGCCAGCCGGTTCTCCCCCTTGACCAGGCTGACCTGGCGCAGGTCCTTCACCAGCGCCAGGTCGTCGTTGTAGATGGTGACAGCGACCGCCTGTTGGGCGCTGTCGTCGATGCGCTGCTCTTCGCTGGTGGCAGGGTTCATCGTGGCTCCGAGCGGATTGGACGCGAGGGCGAAAAGCGCGGCACCGAGCAAGGCAGCGCCCTTCCGGGGCACTGGGGCGACCGGGGTCCGATTGGGGGAATACATGTTGAGCATGTGCCCTGGGCTCCCTATGTAACGCAGCTTAAGCATACCCCAGGCCCGGGGGCGTCGCTCATCGCGAGGTCGGACTAGGTTTCGTAACCAACGGGCACGAAACCGGCGACGCCCCGATCGACAACCACCGGGGGGACTGCCACCTGGGCTAAGCTCTAAGCGAAGGCAGGCAGCCGCCACGCCAAGACCAGACCACGGGAGGAACCATCATGAGCGTCTCAGCAACGGTGAAATCCTATCTGGACGAACGGTCCATCGGTTATTCGCTGGTGCCCCACCCCCACACCCTATCGAGCATGGACACCGCCGCCTCGGCCCATGTCCCGGGGGATCGGCTGGCGAAGGCGGTGATCGTGAACAACGACGGGACCTATCTCATGGTCGTGGTACCGTCCGACTACCACGTCCACCTGAGCCAGTTGCACCACCATCTCGGCGGCGCCGTGGGGCTCGCGACCGAGGACGAGCTTGCTGGTCTGTTCCCCGACTGCGAGCGCGGCGCCATTCCGCCCGTCGGCGCCGCCTTCGGGTTGAGAACCCTGCTGGATCGCAAACTGCTCAGCGAGCCGGAGGTCTACTTCGAGTCTGGCGACCACGCCTCGCTGATCAAGGTGGGTGGAGACACCTTTCAATCCCTGATGACAGACGCCGAGCTCGTGGATGTGGGGGCGCACATCTGACCAAGCCGCCCGCCCGGCGCCGCCGGCAAGACCAGGCGCGCAAAAACGCAAAGGGCCGCGGTGTCTGGCGCCGCGGCCCTTGCGTCAGTCGACGCCCGAGGGGGTCAGTTGCGGGTCTTGTCGACCAGCTTTTTCTCCTTGATCCACGGCATCATCTCGCGCAGCCGCTCGCCGACCTCCTCGATCTGGTGCTCCTCGCCCAGGCGGCGCATCGCCTTCATATTGGCCGCGCCCGACTGGTTCTCCAGGATGAACTCCTTGGCGAAGGCCCCGGTCTGGATCTCGTTGAGGATGCGCTTCATCTCGGCCTTGGTCTCGTCGGTGACGATCCGCGGGCCGCGAGTCAGGTCACCGTACTCGGCGGTGTTCGAGATGGAGTAGCGCATGTTGGCGATGCCGCCCTCGTAGATCAGATCGACGATGAGCTTGACCTCGTGCAAGCACTCGAAATACGCCATCTCTGGCGCGTAGCCGGCCTCCACCAGGGTCTCGAAGCCCTTCTGGATTAGGGAGGTCAGGCCTCCGCACAGCACCACCTGCTCGCCGAACAGATCGGTCTCGCACTCCTCGCGGAAGCTGGTCTCGATGACGCCGGCGCGCCCACCGCCATTGGCGCTGGCATAGGCGAGGGCGACGTCGCGGGCCTGTCCCGTGGCGTCCTGGTAGACCGCGATCAGGCTCGGCACGCCGCCGCCTTGGGTATAGGTCGAGCGCACCAGATGGCCCGGACCCTTGGGGGCGATCATGATGACGTCCAGGTCCTCGCGGGGCTCGATCTGGCCAAAATGGATGTTGAACCCGTGGGCAAAGGCGAGCGCCGCGCCTTCCTTGATGTTGGGGGCGATCTGCTCGCGGTAGAGCCGGGCCTGGTGCTCGTCCGGGGCCAGGATCATGACGACGTCGGCACCGGCGACGGCCTCCTCGATGGGCTTCACGTCCAGACCCGCGTTCTGGGCCTTGGCGGCGGACGCGGAGCCCGGACGCAGACCAACGGTTACGGAGACACCGGAATCCTTCAGGTTATTGGCGTGGGCGTGACCCTGGGAGCCATAGCCGATGATGGCTACCTTCTTGCCCTGGATGAGAGAGAGGTCGGCGTCTTTGTCGTAATAAACGTTGATGCTCATTTGTTACACCTAGCTGGAGAGATAAAGATGGTCGGCAATTGAACGCAGATAAACGTAAAAAATGCGAACCTGAGGGTCGCTATTCACTCGTCGGCGAACACCCAGCAATCGTGGACAACGGCAGGTCTGCGATCGCGTCGGACGAATTGTTGACCAGCTCGCCGGCAAACCTAAACCGACAAAATTTGCGTTCAGTTGCGGACGGAACGTATTAGAGGGTCAGACCCTTATCGCCGCGGGCGATGCCGGTTGGCCCGGAACGGACGACCTCAACAATGAGTCCCTCCGGGACCGCGTCGATGAAGGCATCCAGCTTCTTGGATGCACCGGTGAGCTCCACCACGTAGCTGGTATCGGTCACGTCGATGATCTTGGCCCGGAAGATGTCCGCGAGGCGCTTCAACTCCTCGCGGTCATTTCGCTCGGCACGCACCTTGATCATCATCATCTCGCGCTCGATATGAGGCCCTTCGGTCAAATCGAGGAGCTTAACCGTGTCGATCAGCTTGTTGAGCTGCTTCTTGATCTGCTCGACGATGTCCTCGTTGCCGGTGGTCACCAGGGTCATGCGCGACAGCGTGGGGTCATTGGTGGGCGCCACCGTGAGCGACTCGATGTTGTAGCCGCGGGCCGAAAAGAGCCCGGCCACCCGCGACAGGGCACCTGCCTCGTTCTCCAACAGCACCGCAATGATGTGTCTCATCCCGTTATTCTCCAGATTCGGCGTCTCCATCTAGGCGAGCTCCCGATCGGACAGGCTCGGTGGCAGGTGCATCTCGTGCTGCCCCTTGCCGGCCGCGATCATCGGGTAGACGTTCTCAGTGGGATCCACGATCACATCCAGGAAGACGAAGCGGTCCTTCATGCCGAAGGCCTCCTGCATGGCCGCCTCCAGCTCCCCCGGGCGCTCGACCCGCATGCCAACGTGCCCGAAGCTCTCGGCGAGCTTCACGAAATCCGGCAGGGCGTCCACGTATGAATGGGAGTAGCGGCTCTCGTAGAAGAACTCCTGCCACTGGCGGACCATGCCCATGTAGCCGTTATTGAGCAACACCACCTTGATGGGTAGGCTGTATTGCAGGCAAGTGGCCATCTCCTGGATGCACATGAGGATGCTGGCCTCTCCCGAGATACAGGCCACCTGTGCATCGGGAAAGGCGAGTTGCACGCCCATGGCGGCGGGCAGACCGAAGCCCATGGTGCCGAGACCGCCCGAGTTGATCCAGCGCCGCGGCTTGTCGAAGGGATAGAACTGGGCCGCGAACATCTGGTGCTGGCCCACGTCCGAGGTCAGATACAGGTCCCCGCCGGTGACCTTATAGAGGGTTTCCACCGCGAACTGGGGCTTGATCTTGTCGCTGTTGCGGTCGTAGTGCAGGCAGTCCATGTGCCGCCATTCGTCGATCTTGGCCCACCATTCCGCCACGGGCGGTTCCTGGGGCGTCGGTACGTGTTCCCTGAGTAGTTTGAGCATGTCCGTGAGCACACTCGCTACCTGACCCACGATGGGCACGTCCACCCGCACGTTCTTGGAGATCGACGAGGGGTCCACGTCGATGTGGATGATCTTCGCGTGGGGACAGAAGTGCTCGATCTTGCCCGTCACGCGATCGTCGAAGCGGGCACCGATGGCGATCAGCACGTCCGTCTCATGCATGGCCATGTTGGCCTCGTAGGTGCCGTGCATCCCCAGCATGCCGATGAACTGGCGGTCGGTCATGGGGTAGGCGCCGAGACCCATCAGGGTGCTGGTGATCGGGAATCCGGTGAGGCGCACCAACTCGGTAAGCTGGGCCGAGGCCTCTCCCAGAATCACCCCGCCGCCCGTGTAGAACACGGGCCGCGTGGCCTGGAGCATCAGGTCCACTGCCCGCTTGATCTGACCCGTGTGCCCCTTCTCCGTGGGGTTGTAGGAGCGCATGCGGATCTCGCGCGGGTAGTGGTATGGGATCTTGATGTTCGGGTCGGTGATGTCCTTGGGGATGTCCACGACCACCGGGCCCGGACGACCCGTGGTGGCGATATAGAAGGCCTTGCGGATCGTCTCCGCCAGCCGGTTGACGTCCTTGACCAGGAAATTGTGCTTGACGCATGGGCGGGTAATGCCGACGGTGTCCACCTCCTGGAAGGCATCCGAGCCGATCACCGGAGTCGGCACCTGACCGGAGAGCACCACCATCGGGATCGAGTCCATATAGGCGGTGGCGATACCGGTCACCGCGTTGGTGGCGCCCGGTCCGGAGGTCACCAGACAGACGCCGCATTTGCCGGTGGCACGCGCATAGCCGTCTGCGGCATGGGCCGCCGCCTGCTCGTGCCGCACTAGGATGTGCTTGACGCGCTCCTGCTTGAACAGGGCGTCATAGATGTGCAGCACGGCCCCGCCCGGATAACCGAAGACGAATTCCACGCCCTCGTCGATCAGGGCCTGCACGACGATCTCTGATCCGGAGAGCTCCACCCCCTTCGAATCCAACGCGTTTGAATCCACTCCGGCGACCTCCGCATTCGCGCCTCCCCGCCGCCGCTCCACACTGCCGCTGTCACTTGCGTGGGCTGGACACCGACGCACCCGCGAGACAGTGATGGGGACCCGAATCGGGACCTAGAGCCCCGGACTCGGGACCCGGCTGGAGAAGAACATTAGAAAATGTTGAAAAGGGGTCGAAATTACAGGACATGGCCCATGAGGGTCAAGATCGCGACGCGACCCGGCCCCTCCTCCCGCGGTCGACCAGCCCCCGCAAAGGCTAGGCGACGAGTCCGCGCCCGGCTCATAATGGCGACATGCCCAAGCGAACCCAACAGGACCGGCGAGCCCAGCGGCGGCGCTCCCCCGCCGGCTTACGACGCTTCGTGGTCGCCGCCGGGCTCACTCTGGCCCCGTTCATGGTCGGGGTATCAGCGGAGATGTACCGGTGGGTGGACGACAGTGGCGTCACCGTCTACTCCCAGCAGCCGCCCGCCGGACGGCTCCGGCACCCGTATCCGGCCAGAACCGGGCCCGAGCTCGGAGGACGCCAGGCGCGCGGAAGCGCGCGTCAGGACCCTGGTCGAGCAGGACTTCGACAAGCGAGAGGAGACGACACGCCAGGCCGAGGAATCCCGCAAGACCTCCGAGGACCAGGCCGCGCGCCGCGCCAACTGCCAGTCCGCCCGCGCCAATCTCGAGACCATCGAGAACCTCGGCGCCCGACGGCTGCACACCGCGGACGGCGAGTACCGCTATCTTTCGGACGCTGAGCGCGCCAAGCTCGCGGGTGAGGCACGCAAGCAGATTAAGGAAAACTGCAACTAGTCTCAGACGTTACGCCCGACCCTCAGGTTCATGGGCGGCACTGGGTTTATGGGCGGCACTGGGGCACTCCAGATTGTGCCGGCCGCCCGCGGGCAATAGACTAGCGCCCCTTTAGTCCATTGACCTCGGGCCCATGCGCACCTCGCTGTTCCCACTCCACACCCTCAAGGAGACCCCGGCCGACGCCGAGGTCGTGAGCCACCAGCTGATGCTGCGCGCGGGGATGATCCGCAAGCTCGCTGCCGGCCTCTACACGTGGCTCCCCTTGGGCCTGCGGGTGCTGCGCAAGGTAGAGCGCATCGTGCGCGAGGAGATGGACGCGGCCGGCGCCCTGGAGGTGTTGATGCCGGCCGTCCAGCCGGCGGAGCTTTGGCAGGAATCAGGCCGCTGGGAGCATTACGGCCCCGAGCTGCTTCGCTTCAAGGATCGCCACCAGCGCGACTTCTGCTTCGGCCCCACCCACGAGGAGATCATCACCGAGCTGGCGCGCAACGAGCTCAAGAGCTACAAGCAGCTCCCGGTCAACTTCTACCAGATCCAGACCAAGTTCCGCGACGAGATCCGCCCCCGCTTCGGGATCATGCGCGCCCGCGAGTTCCTGATGAAGGACGCCTATTCCTTTCACGTGGACGACGCCTCCCTGGCCGAGACCTACCGGGTGATGCACGAGGCCTATACGCGGATCTTCACCCGCTGCGGACTCGATTTCCGCCCGGTGCAGGCCGACACCGGCAGCATCGGCGGCAACGCCTCCCACGAGTTTCACGTCCTGGCCTCGTCGGGTGAGGACGCCATCGCATTCTCCAACGGCAGCGATTATGCGGCCAACGTGGAGCTTGCCGAGGCGTTACCAATTGCGGATGCGCCCGCGGAGCCCGGCGAAACTTTGCGATTGGTTGACACCCCGAACGCAAAGACCATCGCGGACCTGGTGACCCAGTTCGGCCAGCCCATTGAGCGCACCGTCAAGACCCTGGTGGTGGCCGCGGCCGAGGGCAGCTCGGCCCCGCTCGTCGCGCTCCTGGTCCGGGGTGACCACGAGCTCAACGCCGTCAAGGCCGAAAAGCTGCCGCAGGTGGCTCGCCCCCTGCGCATGGCCACCGAGGCGGAGATCCGCGCCGCAGTCGGCGCCGGCCCGGGATCGCTGGGCCCCAAGGACCTGCCCATTCCCTGCATCGCCGACCGCACGGTAGCGGTCACGGCAGACTTCAGCGCCGGAGCCAACCAGGACGGCAAGCACTGGTTCGGGCTCAACTGGGGCCGCGACCTTCCCCTACCTGCCGTCGCCGACCTCCGCAACGTGGTCGACGGCGACCGGAGCCCCGACGGCCAGGGCACCTTGACCATCGCCCGCGGGATTGAGGTAGGCCACATCTTCCAACTCGGGCGCAAATACAGCGCCGCCATGAAGGCGACCGTGCTGGGCGAGGACGGCAGGGCCCTCACCCTGACCATGGGCTGCTACGGCATCGGCGTCTCCCGGGTGGTGGCGGCCGCCATCGAGCAGCACCACGACGAGCACGGCATCTGCTGGCCGGCGCCCATCGCCCCCTTCGAGGTCGCCCTCCTCCCGATGAAGCTCGGCAAGTCCTACCGCGTGCGAGAGGCCACCGAGCAGCTCTACGCGGACCTTCAGGCGGCGGGGGTCGAGGTACTGCTCGACGACCGCGACGCCCGGCCCGGCTTCATGTTCGCGGACATGGAGCTGATCGGGATACCGCACCGGGTTGTAGTCGGTGACAAGGGTCTGGACGACGGACTGGTGGAATACAAGGGCCGGCGCGATGCGGAGATGCAGCTCATCCCCATCGAGCAGATCGTCGGCCTGCTTACCGAGCGGCTGCGGCCCGCCAAGTAATTTTTTGCCACAGAGGACACAGAGGACACAGAGGACAGTGGGATCGCGGAAGTAGCCGGGCCGGTTTCTGCGCAAACGCCGCAACCATCTAGGGGACACGGGACAGAGTCGATTCCCGCCCACGCCCATCGTTCATAAGCAGATGGGCGAAACCAGGTTCGTGCTCCTCTCCCACTCTATTTTCTCTGCGGTCTCTGTGTCCTCTGTGGCTAACCCATTCGACCCTTAAAGATCCGCCAAGCCCCAATGCACAAAGAAGCCTCCTTCGACCGGGAACAACTGCTGGCCTGCGGCCGGGGCGAGATGTTCGGCCCCGGCAATGCCCAGCTACCCGTTCCCAACATGCTGATGATGGACCGAGTCGTGCGGATAGCCGACTACGGCGGGGCCAACGGCAAGGGCGAGATCCTGGCGGAGCTGGATATCAGCCCCGACCTCTGGTTCTTCCAGTGTCACTTCCCCGGTGACCCGGTCATGCCGGGCTGCCTGGGTCTCGACGCCCTGTGGCAGCTGGTTGGCTTCTACCTCGCCTGGGTGGGCAACCCCGGACACGGGCGGGCGCTGGGCGTGGGCGAGGTCAAGTTCACCGGACAGGTCCTGCCCAGCGCACACACGGTCAGCTATCACATCGACATGAAGCGGGTCATCAGCCGCAAGCTGGTGCTCGGCATCGCCGACGGCGTGGTCCAGGTGGACGGGCGCACCATTTATACGGCCAAGGACCTCCGGGTCGGCCTCTTCACCTCGACCGAGGGATTCTGAGCCGGCACTTCGTCTCAACCGGAGGGCGTGATGGGTAGGGGCCGCCGCCGCTTTCGACGAAACGCCTCCGCAAGCCCGGACTAAGGCCGCGGACCTCGCAGGGTGCGCAGTTGGTCCTGGATGGGGTCGAGCACCGGCGCAAGCTTGCGGCGCATCAGGGTGCCGAGGGCCGTGGGGTCAGGGAGGACGGGGCGTATCACCCCGTAGCCGAGGCCCGATAAGACCCGCATGGCGGCGAGCTCGGGTGCCAGGTCCGGCCAGCGGGCCAGGCACCGGGCGGTTTCCAGATCCGAGCCGGCGTGGCTCGCAAAGGCTTCCGCCTCGGCCATGAGATCCGGGAGCGGCAGGTTCGGGTCCCCCTCTGGCCGAAAAGGGGCGAAATAGTCACGCAGGCAATCGAAGGTGGTCGTGACCACATCCTGACTCGGGGGCTTGGCGAGTACCGCCGCGACCGTCTTGATCCAGGTCTGGCCCGGACCCGAAGCCACCCGGCGGAGCAACTGGGCGCAGGCATTGCCGGTGGCGGCCAGTGCCTCGATGCCGGCCACCAAAGCCAGGTCCTGGTCCCGCGGCGGCTCCGGTTCGGGAAGCTCATCCGGCAGGGCCTGGAGGAAACCCACCAGATAGGCCTGCTTGCGGGCAGACTTTCGCCACAGCTCCTCACGCTGCTCGGGGCCGAGGAGCCCGGGCCGAAGGACCAAGCGCACCGACTCCATGATGCGCTCGCTCTCGGTCTCGAAGGGGAGATAGTCGATCAGATAGGCGGCAAGGACCGGCCCCATGCTTCCGGAGACGATGGCGGGGCTGCACAGCATCCGCCGGGCATTCTCCGCGTCCTCCATCGCCCACCAGGCGCGTCGCGCCAGCTCGTCGGTGAGTCCCGGCGAGCACACCGCGGCGACCACGGCCTCCGGCTCACCGAGGAGCAGGAGCTGGGCGAGGCTCTCGTCACGCATCTGGCCCATGCGGGTCCAGCGCTTCAGATAGACGGGGTAACCCCCGGGCGAGCCCAGCACATGACCCGAAACCAGCTCCCGAACCCGACGCAGATACTGGTCCGCACGGGCGTTCGGATGCAGACGCACGACCGACTCGCCCTGGGGTACGAGCCCGTGCACCGTCATCTTGCCCTCGTCGATGCGGATCGCCTGGGGCTTGCTGGCCAGCAGGACATTGAGCCGGAAGCTGTCTTCGCTGCTGAGCTCCAAGTCGATGCCTCCACCCGCAACTAGGCCTCGGTTGGCGGCTTGTAGTTGGCGTCCTTGGGATTGAGGAAGATGAAGTGGAACTGCCCGGGCTCGATCTCCACGTAGTCCATGACCGCCTGGTCGAGCAGAGGGACCTGCTCGGGGGTCATGACCACGTCGATCCCGTCGCAACTCATGCGGATGTCGTCCTCCGTCGCCTCGTCGAACCCCATGCGGTAGTCGATGGCTCCGTCAGGCTTGCGCTGGGCGGCGAGGCGCAGCGACATGCCCTCGGTGCCACTCTGTTTCGCGGCCGCGAGCACTTGGCTGGCCGCCGCCGTCGTCAATTTGAACATCTCAGACCTATTGTGTCGGCTTTCGGCTTGTCACCAGCGGCAGTTTAACCCCTAGGCGCCGACGATTTAATGCCCGTTTGCGAAGCGGAACCCGGGCGGACTCCCTTCAACCCCGCCGGCAGCGGCGAACTTGGGCCAGGAAGCGCCCCGTCCAGCCGCCAGAGCCCAAGTCACGCAGATGGCAGTAGCTCGCCAGCAGATTGCGCTGGACAATCCCGTCGTGGCGGCCGTCGATGCCAGTGCCGCGGAGCACTTCGTAGGCATAGGTCCAGCCGGGGTTGGGCGTCACGATCGCCGAGTGATGAAACTCGTGAGCGCGGATCTCGGCCGGTTCGACGCCAGCGGACCGGCCGCCGGCCGCGGGCCAGGGAAAGACGCTGGTCTCACGCAGACGCACCAGGCCACGCCCCTGGGGCCGCGGGCGCATCTCGACCTCCGCATCGAGGACCCCGACCATCGCGCGGTGCTCATCCCCCCAGCGCAACCCCTTGCACAGATACATGAGCCCGCCGCACTCCGCATAGACCGGGCCACCGCGATCGACGAAGGCGGCAACAGACTTGCGCATGGACCGATTGGCCTCGAGCTCCGCCATGCGGTACTCGGGAAAGCCGCCCCCGAGAAAGAGGCCGTCAACCTCCGGGATGGCCGGATCCTTCACCGGGCTGAATTCCACCAGCTCCGCGCCCCCCTCGGCCAGCGCCCGAAGATCGTCGGGGTAATAGAAGCCGAAGGCCGCGTCACGGGCGATACCGATCCGCACCGGAGGACCAACGTAGGACAAGCGCACACGTGGCGGGGGCAGCACTGGCGCCGCTGACTGCTCGGCCAGCTCCAAGAGCCGGTCCAGGTCTACCTGGCTGGCGACCAGGGCGCTGATTCGCTCGACCCAGGACTCCGCCTCCGCCGCCTCGTTGCTCGGCATCAGGCCGAGGTGGCGCTCGGCGATGGCCATCGCCGGGTCCCGGTCTACCGTACCGAGGACCGGGATGTCGGTGTAGTGCTCGACCGCACGGACCAGATTACGGGCGTGTCGGGTACCCCCCACCTTGTTCAGCACGATCCCGACGATGTTCAGATCCGGGTCGAACGCCTGGTAGCCGAGCAGCAGGGGCGCGATGCCCCGCGCCATGCCCTGGCAATCCAGGACCAGCACCACGGGGGCCCCGAGCAGTTTGGCGAGCTCGGCGTTGCTGTTGGCTCCCTCGAGGTCAGTGCTGTCGTAGAGTCCGACATTGCCCTCGATCAGGCCCAAGTCCGCCCCATCCAGCTCACGGGCGAAGGCGTCGCGGATCTCCCCGCGCCCCATGGTATTGAAGTCGAGATTGAAACAGGGCCGCCCGGCCGCCTGGGTCAGCCAGAGAGGATCGATGTAATCCGGACCCTTCTTGAAGGGTTGAATCACAAGTCCTCGTCCGCGCAGGGCTCGGCACAACCCGATGGACAGGGTCGTCTTGCCGGATGACTTGTGGGTCGCCGAAAGATAGAGGTGGGCCATGGCCTACGTGATAACCGCAGCGGCATTTGGGTGTTGCCGGCCCGGTAACGGCCCCGCAGGTGAAACGGAGGACGGCAGGCAGTCAGCGTGGAACGTCGCCGCCACAGGACCGTGGCGGCGGCAGCAAGACGATCAGGCCTCGGCCAAGGCGGAGGCTGGCTCCTCGTCGACTGGAAGGGCGGCGTCCGCCAGGGACTCGGGTAGGAACTGCAACACCCGCACCCCGACCGCCGTGATGATCAGGGCCACGGCGACACCACCCAGCCCGAGCAGGAACTCGGGGAGCGACGGCGCATAGGACGCCGCCCCGCCGGTCAAGCCGACCGGCGAACCCGAGTCGAGGACGGTTTGACCCGGGAATATCTGGAGCGGATAGGCCTGGCCGCCGATGATGACGACATACACGGTGGCCAGCCCGCCAAGGATGACCAGCCCGCAGGCCGCGACAATCCAGTTGCGATCCTTGCCGAGCACTGGGTGATAGATGATGCCCAACGGGATCAGGCCGCCGATCAGGACCCAGCCGATCCAGAACACGGTGGTGTAGGCTCCGCCATGCAGCAGCATCCACCCGACTAGGTCATAGTTCTTGGCCCCGTAGACCTTGGTCAGGAAATAGACGACGGTGAAGTAGAGGATCGCCGCCACGAAGGTGCCGAGCAGGTTCTTGAGACGCCCGAGCAGCTTGTCGCCCAGCACCCTGCCCTCCTGATCGAAGGTGAACATCAGGACCAGCAGATAGATGGCAAGCCCGTAAGCGAACGACATGATCACGAACATCGGCGCGAGGAAGGCCGTGTCGAACGCCTGCCGCGCCACGATGAACCCGAAGATGGATCCGGTGCCCGTGGTGAGTGCCAGACGCCAGACGAACGCAAAGACGCCGATGGGCTTGTAGAAAGGCGCCCCGCTGCGGTCCACCATGCTCCACAGATAGGCGACGACGATAACCATGAAGCCCGTGTAGAGATAGATGTTCCAGGCGAAGATGGATCGGAAATTGTAGTGGGTCATGGCCACCAGCAACCGGTCTGGTCGCCCGAGGTCCAGCACCAGGACCAGGAGTCCCCCGACCAGCAGGGCGATCGCGAGTAGACCCGAAAGCCTCCCTAAGGGCTTGTAGGCACCCTTGCCGAAGACGGTGCCGATGGAGGCGACGTTCAGCGCACCGGACGCGGCCACGATCAGGAACACGGCGAAGACATGGGGCGTGCCCCAAACAACCGAATTGCTCATGCCGGTGACCCAATGGCCTTCGTGCTCCATATAGAGCGCCGCGAGGCCGCCAATACCGGCAACGACGGCCAGGATGCCGAGGATGGCCCAGTAACGAGCCGGCGGAATGCGCCACTCACGATAGACGATTCGCTTCATGGTCAGTAACTCCCGCCGGACCTAAACGCCGGAATAGCGCACGCCGGTGTTCAGTGCCAGATCCTCTCGGATCTGCCGGCTCGGCATGGACTTGAGGGCTTGGCTGATGGGGCTGTCCGGGTCCTTCAGGTCGCCGAACACGATGGCGTCATGGCCCTCCGCTGCGCAGGCATCGGCGCAGGCGGTGGATTCCACACCGTTGTCCCGCCGGCTCACACACAGGTTGCAGCTCTCCACACACCCTTTGCCGCGCGGAACGCGGGTGAGCTGATCATGCATGGTCTCGTGAATGAAGCTGCGCGCCTTGTAGGGGCACGCCATCATGCAGTATCGGCAGCCGATGCAGGTGTGCCGATCCACCATCACGATACCGTCCGCGCGCTTGAAGGAGGCGCCGGTGGGGCAGACGTCCACACAGGGCGGATGCTCGCAATGCTGGCACATGAGCGGCAGATTGGTGACCCTGCCGGTCTGGTTGTCCTGCAGCCTCACCTTACGGATCCACACCGCCTTCTGGCCTGCCCACTTGGCCTCCGACTGGCCTTCGGGCCTGGTCTGCAGATCGAGTCCGTTCTCGACGTCGCAGGCATCCACGCAGGCGCTGCACCCTTCGGCACACTTGGTCGTATCGATCAGCAGGCCCCAGCGGACGGAATCCGTCACCGGCTCCGAGCGCGGTGCGGCGCTCACCGTGTGGAGGATGACCCCGGGGGCGACCACCGCCGCCGTGACACCCGCGGCAACGCCGAAGAATGCACGACGATCGCGGTCGATGTTCTCGTTGTGGTGATTCATGATTAGCGACCCTCCCCTGGGGTCCCGCCTTGCGTGAGCGCAACTCCCGCCGCCTCATGGGCCGCCAGGGCGGCCTCGCTGACGGGGCCGCCGCTGGGGACGGCGGCATGACAACCGAAGCAGTTCACGTCTACCGCCGCAAAGGCGTGGCAGGCATTGCAGAACTGGTGCTCCGCGTTGACGGGCAGGGGGCGACCTTCGGTGCCGGTGCTCACGTGGCAGTCGATACAGCCCGCAAGGCTGTGCTTGGTTCCCCGGATGCCCTCGTGAACCGTCGCGTCACGCTGATGCTTGATCATCTCCATATGATTGCGACGCATGTCTTCGGTGGGCTCGACGCACGCGCTGAGCCCGGCGGCCTTAGAGCCCTCCTTCACGAAGGACCCCAAGTCGGCCGCCAGGACGACCTGGGCGCCGAGCGCCCAGGCCAAGCTAACGGCGACGAGGCCCGCTCTTACAACGGCTTTAGCCATCGACGCCTCCGAATTACAGACTCAAGGACATTTACTCACCAAGGCCCATCTTGATGTAGCCGGTGGGGCAGACGTCCGCGCAGATGTGGCAGCCGATGCACTTGGCATAGTCGGTCGCCACGTAGCGCCCGGTGGTGCGCTCGGACTTGTCGACGCGATAGACCGCGTCCTGGGGACAGAAGATCACGCAGTTGTCGCACTCGAAGCACATGCCGCAGGACATGCAGCGCTTGGCCTCGTCGATGGCCTCGGCCTCGGAGAGCCCGATGACACGCTCCTTGAAGTGGCCCAGGACCTCCTCGGCGCCCGGGACCTCTTCCTTGCGCAGGTTGCGCGCATGGAAGTTGAAGTGACCGAGGAACAGCTCGTCGTGCGGGATGACCTCGGCGCCGGAACGGTCCTCGTAGTTGTGGATCGCCCAGTTGCCGTCGGAGGTGCCGCGCATGTCGCCCCGTTCGGACGGGTCGAAGACCTCGGGGGCCAGGTGGGCCTCGGTCATCTTGTCCAGCAGGTTGAAGTGATGGACGTCGACCTTGGGACGACGACGATGCTCCGCCTGCTTCAGATAGTCATCGATAGAGTCCGCCGCGATCCACGCCTGACCGATAGCGGTGGTCAGGAGGTGGGGCCGGATGATGTCGCCGGCGACGAAATGGCCGGGCTTGTTCGGCACCTGATAGAACTTGTCGGAGTTCATCAGGCCGCGCCCGTTGTCCAGATCCTCCAGGCCGGTCAGGTCGCCGCCCTGGCCGATGGCCGACACGATCAGATCCGCCTCGAGCACGCGCTCGGTGCCCTCGACCGCAGTGGGCCGTCCATCGACCATGGAGCAGTCGGCCACCTTGAGTCCGGTCGCACGGCCGTCCGCGCCCTTGATGACCTCCATCGGCATGACGCCGTCGAGGACGGTCACGCCCTCGTACAGGGCATCGTGGACCTCGTGCTCGGACGCGGTCATCTTGTCGCGGGTGAACAGCGACGTCAGGGTGACGTCGGCGCCCTGGGCGGCCGCTGACATGGCCGCGTCATGGGCCACATAGCCGTCATGGACCACGGACTCGGGCAGCTGGCTCTTGCCGGTGTCGGTGATATGACCCAGACGGCGGGCCACCGAGACCACGTCGATGGAGGTATCGCCGCCGCCCACGCACACCACCTTGTCGGCGGTGACCTTCATGCGGCCCTCGTTGAAGGCCTTGAGGAAGGCAACGCCGGAGACGCAGTTGGGGGTGTCTTGCCACCCGGAGACAGGCAGGCCGCGACCGCTCTGACAGCCGATGGCCCAAAGGATGGCGTCGAAGTCCTTTTCCAGGTCGGCGACCTGCACATCCACGCCCACCTTAATCTTGAAGCGGACCTCGACACCAAGGTCCACGATGCGCTGGATCTCGGCATCGAGCTTGTCGCGCGGCACCCGATAGCCGGGGATGCCGTACTTGAACATGCCCCCGAGGGTCTCGTTCGCCTCGAAGATGGTGCAGGCGTGTCCCTTGCGGCGCAGCTGGTAGGCAGCCGCCAGCCCGGCGGGACCACCACCGATGATGGCGACCCGCTTACCGGTGTCGGCCGGGGCGGCATCGAACTTGTAACCGTTGGCAATGGCAGTGTCGCCGATGAATTGCTCGACCGCGTTGATGCCGACGAAGTCTTCCAGCTCGTTGCGGTTGCAGCCGTCCTGACAGGGCGCCGGGCAGACCCGGCCCATCATGGACGGGAAGGGGTTGGCATCGGTGGAGCGGCGGAAGGCGTACTCCTGCCAGGCCATGCCCTCCGGCGGCTTCTCCATCTGCCGAACGATCTGCAGCCACCCGCGGATATCCTCGCCCGAGGGGCAACTGCCCTGGCAAGGCGGGGTCTTGTGCACATAGGTCGGGCACTTGTGCGAGGTGTCCTGGTTGAAGATCTTGTCGGTCCAGGCCTCCCATTCGCTCTGGCCGTCCTCGTAACGGCGCCAGGAGGGCTTGGTCTTCATCTCGTTGCTGGGAGTTGCCATCGGATACTCTCCTTACCAGTTGAACCCTTGGTTCGTGTCAGTTTGCACACCGGCGCCGCACGGCAGCAGCCGGAAAAAGCCTTGCTCGATCAATCCTCGTCGGCCTCATCCTCATCGTCATCCGGTTCCTCGTCCTCGGGCCCGGGGGTGAGCACGATGGCGTTCGACACCAATTGGTGGACGCTGACGATCTGGTCCATCTCCATGCCGTAATAGGGCAGGACCTTGGTGAACTGGCTCTTGCAGATGGCGCAGATCGCGGCCATGTGCGTGACGCCCTTTTCCTGCATGACGTTGTTGAGGGCCTCGACCCGCGGCTTGGCGCCTTTGACGCGCAGCTCCATCAGGTCGTCGGTGAGGAGTCCGCCACCACCGCCGCAGCAGAAGGTTCGATCGCGAATCGTCTCTTCATCCATGTCGTAGTAGTTGTTGCAGACCGCCTTGATGACGGCGCGCGGGATCTCGAATTGCCCGCCGGGGGTGTCGCCCATGCGCGAGGCCCGCGCCACGTTGCAGGAATCGTGGAAGGTGAGGACCTTGTCGTCGTTCTCGCTCTTGTCGAGGTTCAGCTTGCCCCGTTGGATCAGGTCATAGGTGAACTCGCAGATGTGCTGGGGCACCGGATAGCGGGGATCAAGGAAGTCCCAGGGCCCCGCCAGGGTGTTCAGGAAGCTATAGGCGACGCGCCAGGCATGGCCGCACTCGCCGAAGACGATGCGCCTGACCTTGAGCTGGATGGCGGCCTCGCGGATGCGTTGAGCGACCCGGCGCATGTTCTCGTAGGAGCCGATGAACATGCCGAAGTTCGCCGCCTCGGAGGCGTGAGTGCTCAGGGTCCAGGAGACACCTGCCTCGTGGAAGACCTTGCCATAACCGATCAGGCCATCCACATGGGGCTCGGCGAAGAAATCCGCGGAGGGGGTGACCAACAGGATCTCAGCCCCTACCTC
Organism: uncultured Gammaproteobacteria bacterium; assembly: GCA_963698355.1. GTDB lineage: Bacteria > Pseudomonadota > Gammaproteobacteria > Chromatiales > Chromatiaceae > Thiodictyon. The sequence goes on from CAVOQO010000003.1 coordinate 639,472, forward strand.
GTCGAGCGGGTACCGGACCTTCACGCCAGTGTCGTCGTAGACATCCTCCTCCAGTCCCTCCAGCGTGTCCGCCAGGGCGGGCCCCGGAAGGCCAAGGTTATTCCCAATCTTGTAGACCTTCGCGATGATCTCGTTGCAATACTTCTGGCCGACGCCGATCGAATCCATGATCTCCCGGGCGGCCATGGAGATCTCGGCCGTATCGATGCCGTAGGGGCAGAACACCGAGCAGCGGCGACACTGAGAGCACTGATGGAAATAGCTGTACCATTCGTCCAGGACATCCTTGGTCAGATCAGCGGCACCGACCAGCTTCGGGAAGAACCTCCCGGCCAGGGTGAAATAGCGCCGGTAGACCTTGCGCATCAGGTCCTGTCGGCCCACCGGCATGTTCTTCGGGTCCTGCGTGCCCAGGTAGTAGTGGCACTTATCGGTGCAGGAGCCGCACTTGACGCAGGAATCCAGGTAAACGCGCAGTGACCGGTACCGGCCGAGAAGATCGCCCATCTTCTCCAACGCCTTCGCCTGCCAGTTGTCCACTAGCTCGCCCGGGAAGCCCAAGGGCTCCTGAAACTCCGGCTTGGAGATGAAGGGCGCGCTATGGGACATGGTGTCCGGCATGAGCGCCGGCACCTCGGCGTACTGGCTGAGCTCGGGAACTTTGAAAGCGGCCTTGGCCATGATTCAACCTCTTGTTCGGGCTCTGATTCCCGCGGCTGCCTACCCGCGCATCACTGCTGTTCGAGCTGCTTGGCCCAGGGGGCGATGTGCCGGCGCTCGCGCGGGTTGTCCACCTGGTTGCGGGTCGGGCTGAAGAAGAGACCCGGGGCGTGCAGCAGCTTGCTATACGGGAAGATGATCATGAGTCCCGCCACCAGGAGGAGGTGCAGCAGCAGCAGCGGATCCGCCGGTAGGGGCTGCAGATTGAAGGTGTAGAGGCCCAAGAAGAAGGACTTCACGGATACCACATCCGTGTGCACCAGGAAGCTCATGGTGAGCCCACTCAGGCCAATCAGGATCAGCAGCCCAAGGATCAGGTGATCAGAGGGAGACGAGATATAGCGCACGCGATCAACCAGGAAGCGCCGCGTCCACAGCCCAGCGAGCCCGGCAACCATGGCAAAACCTGCATAAATGCCGAAGGGCTGAATCAGCTGGATCGGCAGCGGGACCGGATCGAGGAAGTAACGCAGGTGACGCAGGGTGACGAGGAAGAGACCGAAATGGAACATCCAGCCGAAGATCCAGGTCCACTTGTTGCCGCGAAACAGGCTCTCGAATAGCACCACTTCCCGTGCCATCCGGAACACGACACCGCTCTGGGTCGTCGGGGCCGGGGTGGTCGGAATCTTGAGTGGCGCTGGCGTGCGGGCATACTGAACCACCTTGTAGGTGAGTCCGGCGAGCAGCACGAGAGCCGCAAGATAGAAAAGGAAGGCGTAGAGACCGGTCAGAAACGACATGTTTCCGATACCTCAGTGGACCTTGTCAGAAACCCGAGCCCCCGGCCGCAGGTGGCGCGGCCGGTCCCCGGGAGGCTGTGCCGGAGCACAGCCATGCGGTCATCGCAGCTGCGCGATCAGACGCAGCCGGTCGGCTTCGGCAGGCCGGCGAAGCGGCACGCCTGCTTGGCCGGGCCGTAGGGGAACAGGCTGTACAGATACTTGCTGTTGCCCTTGTCTTTGCCCAACTTTTTGCCGACCGCCTTGGTCAGAACGCGAACCGCGGGAGCAATCTGGTACTCCTCGTAGTACTCGCGCAGGAAGTTGATGATGTCCCAATGCTCATCGGTCAGCTCCAGGCCATCCTGGGCGGCCATGACGCCGGCGATGCCGGGCACCCACTCATTCAGGTTCGCCAGGTAACCTTCCTCGTCCACTGCGTACTCTTTGCCATCGACTTCAATCGTGTCTGCCATTTCGAATCTCCCGTTTTTCTCGAGTGAGTTGACAACTATAACCAGGCTTGGACCTTGGCGTTTTCAGCGGCGAGGTCAACAAAACCCGCATAGTCCACAACGCTGATACCACTGATTACGCGCCCCTCGGAAAAGCCGCGGGCCTTGAGGTCCGGACCGAGCACGTAAAGCTTTACCGTCTCGAGTGCGCCCTTGACCTGGGCCTCGACACTGGTACCCGACAGGGCCGCATAGACGCCGTCTTCAAACAGCAGTACGGCGGCGCCCGGCTGGACGAACTTCAAGCAGGACTCCAGCGAATCCCGCTCGAACGGAGACTTGTTGATGGTGTGCAGGATGCTCATGGGGTTCCCCTTAGAAGCTGAAGACCACGTCGGCGGCTTCCATCAGCTCGCGCACGCGGGCCGAATCGACGACCTCGACGATGTTCTCCACCTCTTCCTCCGTCTCGAAATCCTCCCAGGCGATCTGCACCAGATCGTCCTGAGTGAGACCGCGGGCCTCCAGTGAGTCGCGATCCACGTAGACGTTCTTGACCTCGTAGTCGCCCAGGGTGCGGTAGGTCGGGGAGAAGTTCTTCATCCCGATCTCCTTGGTGTCCTGCCCCTTGGTGAGCTGATAGACCCCGTCGTCGAGGAACATCACAGTCACCTCCTGATCGAAGGCCGCGCCGATGAGGACGACCTCGAGGGATTCCCAGGCGTAGATGGTACCGTACGGAGCCTTCCGGTTCAGGTACATGAATTTCTTCACGATTTCTGACATGGCGAGACCCCTTAGTCGCCGAACACGACGAGACGGTCGGCTTGGATCGCCGCCTCGACTAGCTGCCCCAGCCCGGAGATCCGGAACCGGGGATGGATGTTGGTCGCGTCCTTTCCGTTACGCTGGGCCTCGCCCTCGTCGACGATCCCCCGGCGCTGGGCCGCGGCCACGCACACCACCATGTCGAGGTCATACTGTTCGGCCAGCTCCGCCCAGCGGTTGACGATGTGACGGTCATCCTGGGGCGGGGTGGTGAGGCGCGTCGAGTTGTTGACGCCGTCGTGGTAGAAGAAGACCCGGAAGATCTCGTGACCCTTTTCCAGGGCGGCCTTGGTGAACATGTAAGCCGAGTCGGACGCCTGATGCTGATAGGGTCCCTCGTTGATCTGGAGCGCGAACTTCATGTCGACCTCGAATGGTTGTATCGCGTTGTGCAGAGGATTGGCCTCCCCTGCGCTCCCGTTGCGCCTGCCGCCCTCCCCGGCAGGGAGGGCAGCCGCCTTACCGCGTCAGAAGCGGATGTAGGACGAGCTGTTGAAGCTCGCGCGGGCACCGCGCCAAGTGTCGATGTGATACTTGGTAAAAGGCAGCTCGACCTCCTCGAAGAAGCGGGGCCAGCCGATCCGTTCGATCCACTCGTTGATGCGCTCCCAATCCCGGGCGCCTTCCTTGTAGGCCTTGAGGATACCCTTGACGATGGCGGTCGCCTCGGGCCAGCGCGGCGGGTTGTTCGGGATACCGGCGGCCACCAGCTTCTGGAAGGTCGGCTTGCCGCGGGCGTTGGAGTGGTTGCCGCCGACCCAGATCGCCAACTTGGAGTGCTCGGCGTCGTTGATCTGCATGGGCGGACAGGGCGGGAAGCAGGCACCGCAGCAGATGCACTTGCGCTCGTCGACCTCGAGGGACGGCTTGCCGTTCACCATGGCCGGGCGAATGGCCGCCACCGGACAGCGCGCGACCACGGAGGGACGCTCGCAGACGTTGGCCACCAAGTCGTGATTGATCTTCGGTGGCTTGGTGTGCTGGATGTTGATCGCGATATCACCCTGGCCGCCGCAGTTGATCTGGCAGCAGGAGGTGGTGATATGCACCCGGTTGGGCATATTGGCGTTGCGAAACTCGTCGATGAGCTCATCCATCATCGACTTGACCACACCGGAGGCGTCTGTGCCGGGGATGTCGCAGTGCAGCCAGCCCTGGGTGTGGGAGATCATGGCCACCGAGTTCTGGGTGCCGCCGACGATGAAGCCAGCGCCCTCGAGGGCCTGGATCAGGGGCTCGACCTTGGAGCCGTCCTTGACCATGTACTCGATGTTGGAGCGCAGGGTGAAATGGACGAAGCCGTCGGCGAACTGGTCGCCGATGTCGCACAGCTTGCGCAGGGTGAAGACGTCGAGGATGCGTTGGGTGCCGGCCTTGACGGTCCAGATTTCGTCACCACTATAGGCGACGTGACGGAGAACGCCCGGGCGTGGGTGCTCGTGATACTTCCACTGCCCGAAATTCTTACGCATCGTGGGATGCAGGTACTGCCACGGGTCCGGGCAACCGGATTCGATCGGCTCACGCATGTCTGCCATCGCCTTTCCTCCAACAAATAGGCAAATTAATCAAGTCGGGACTTGACCGGGGCGGCAGCGCCGACCCGGTCGCAACAGTGTGGCCTCAGGTTACTTGCCAGCCTCGGCCTGGCGCTCGAACCAGGCCTCCGCCGCCTCGTCCCAACCATCCAGGCGGATGTAGGAGGACTGACGCGGGTGGCTCAACATGTTCGGGTCGGGTTCGATACCGATGGCGTCAAGGAAATTGGCCAGCCCGATGCGCTCGATCATCTCGCCGCAGCGCTCGTGCTCCAGACCGTTCTCGGCCCAGAAGTCGATGATCGTCTCCGCCATCTCGACCATGGACTCGTAGTCCTCCTCGGTCTCCAACTTCTTGAATGGAACCACGACGGTGCCCATCAGGTCGCCGATCTTGAGGGTCCGCTTGCCGCCGATCAGGATGGTCACGCCCTTGTCGTCGCCCGGATGCAGCGCCTTTGGCATGACGTTCAGGCAGTGCATGCAGCGCACGCAATCCCGGTTGTTGACCGCCAGGGTATCGTCATCGTTCAGCGACAGGGCCTGGGTCGGGCAACGGGTGATGACGTTGTCGATGTAATACTGACGGCCCTTGTCGGCGATGTAGTTCTTGACCTCGGCCTGGTCGACCTTCATGTCGTCACGCCAGGTGCCGAGCACCGCGAAGTCCGCCCGCTCGATGGCGTTCTGACAGTCGTTGGCGCAGCCCGAGACCTTGAACTTGAACTTGTACGGAAGGGCCGGACGGTGCACGTCGTCGGTGAAGTTGTTCACCAGCATGCGATGGGCCTTCAGCTCGTTGGTGCAGGACATCTCGCAGCGGGCCGCGCCGACGCAGGACATGGCGGTGCGCACGCAGGGACCGGCACCGCCGAGGTCCCAGCCGTACTCGTTGATCTCGTCGAAGAAGTGCTGAACGTTCTCCGAATTGCTTCCGATGAACATGATGTTGCCGGTCTGACCATGGAAGGTCACCAGCCCGGAGCCGTACTTCTCCCAGCTGTCGGCCATCTGACGCAACATGGCGGTGCTGTAGTGGTTGCCGGCCGGGGGCTGCACACGCAGGGTGTGGAACTCCTTGGACTCGGGAAAGGCCTTACCCACCTCGGAAAAGCGCGGAATGATGCCGCCGCCATAGCCGAAGACAGAAATGGTGCCGCCCTTCCAGTATCCCTTGCGCGTCTCGTAAGAATGCTCCAACTGGCCCAGCAGGCTGTTGGTCACCTTATTGATGCGCTCTTCCGGATGCTCGTCACGCAGACGCTTGATGCCGGAGATGAAGCTCGGCCAGGGGCCGGTCTCCAGCTGATCGAGCATCGGGGTGCTGTACTTGTCGATCGCCATTGCGCTGTCTCTCCTATCTGGTAGCTCAGAAAAAGGATCAGTTGAACCGCGTTACGTCGCGCCCGGTTCCGCCGCGCGGGCGGCAGGACGGCGACACGAATTACGAAACAGAGGCGGGGACCGGTGTGACTGTCGCTGCGCGTTCACCGGGTCCCAGCGTCACACGCTAGTCTAGCGATCGGTCGTCCGGGGTCCAATTCCACCTTCGGGAGGGCCCTCTCGGGCCAGCCTATCCCATCCGGGATATGGACCGATCGGGTGCCGCTGCGCGTGTCGTCGCCGCTCGAGTGCGTTGTCAAAGTGGGGCGCGATGTTACGCATGGGTGACGCGTGAGTCAACGGTTACTAATATAAGCACTTCCTCAACTAACCGGGCTCGATTGTGTCCTACCCCTTTGATCTTGAAGATCACGCGAGCTACCGGACCTGGCGCGCCCGTCGACTCGCCGCCTATCCCGCGGGAGTCGCCGATCTTCGGGTCGACGTGGCGCAGCTCGCCGCCCCCACCAGCACCGAGCAAGCGCTCATCAAGGGGCGGGTGGCCGCCTTCAACGTGGCGCTGATCCGGACCGAACCCGAGCAGATCGAGCCGGACGCGATCCTCGCCTTCGGCCGGGCGCTCGGACTCAGGGCCGCCGATTCCAATCTATTCGCCGACCACCGAGCGGTGAGCACCATCGCGCCGGGAGGGGCAGACGCCCGGGCGGATTACATTCCGTATTCAACCCAGCCCCTGAGCTGGCACACGGACGGTTACTACAACGATCCGCGCAGCCAAGTGCGCGCCTGGAGCCTCTTCTGCCTGCGTCCTGCACTGGCGGGCGGCGCCAATACGCTGCTGGACCAGGAGATCGCCTACATCCTGCTGCGCGACACGTCCACCGAGCACATCCGCGCCCTCTCCCACCCACAGGCACTCACCATCCCCCCGAACGTGCAAGGCGAGCAGACCCTCCGCCCGGCGAGCGTAGGGCCGGTCTTCTCCGTGCGGGACGGGTCGCTGCACATGCGCTACACGGCCCGCCGACGCAACGTCGCTTGGCGCGACACCCCAGAGACGCACGCGGCCCGTGCCGCCCTCGATTGCTTGTTTTCCTCGGATTCCATCTACACATTCACCCACAATCTGCAATCCGGCGAGGGGCTGATCAGCAATAACGTCCTGCACAACCGCACCGGCTTCGAGGCGAGGCCCAGTGGCGGACCGGGGCGGCTGCTGTACCGGGTGCGCTATCTCGATCGCATCGAGACGCCGCGCTCAATCTGACCCGCTCGACCCAGCAGACCCGAGGCCGGCCCGCTCCGCAAGAGTCGGGCGAGCAGAGTTCAAGCCCGCGGGGCGAACGCGCCCCGGCGCTTTTTCCAGACACCACAAACGGCGGTTGCAGCGATCCATGCTCAAGCTCAGCGACATTCTCGTCGGACACCAGGACGTCGAATCCTTCGACGAATTAATCCCAATCGTCCAGTCGGTGGCGCGTTCCGGCGAACGCTTCTTCCGCATGGACGTCAAGCCCCCTTACCCGGACACCCCGGAGAACTGGGAAGATCGTCTGGAGGCCGCATTCAGCGGTCTGGTCCGATAGCCGGGTTTACGGGACGCACCATGAAGCAGTTCGAGATGCTCGCGACACGCCTGGCCGACACCGCGGCCGACTCCATCATGAATCGGGGCGCCGAAGAGGCCGCGCTGGAGTCTCATCTGGACGCGCTGACCGATCGCCTGCGCGACATCGAGGCCATCGGAGGCGCACCAAGGGACATCGCCGATGCTCGCCTGCAGATGGCCCGCACCCTGGTAGGTCTGGATCGCGGCAGCGAGGCCTGGCCGCTGGGTCGAGCGGCGTTCGATCAGTTCCTGGCGATGGACGACTTCGAGCTTGCGGCCGACGCCTGCGACGTGTTGTTCCAGAGTGAGCAGCCCGAGTCGATCTCGGCCCTCGGCCAGGGTATCTGGCTCGCGGTCACCTGTCCCATCGACCCGGAGCTCACCATCGAGCTCCTAAGCCATGTGATCGACGAGACGCCCGACGACGCGGACGGGGCCGCGGTGGCCGCCACGGCGGCCCTGTTCCTGGCCGACGTGCGGGCCCATGGCAAGCACCGCGATGATCTGATGTTCTTTGCGACCCAGCTGCTCGGCTCCGTGGCTCGCCGTCACAGTGGGGTGGAGAACGCAGAGCAGCTGGACCTGTGGATGGATCGCCTGGAGTTGAAGGAGCCCGAGAAGTTCCTGGTACGCCTGCGCAATGTGGTGGACGTCCTGGTGCAGGACGACTGGTGGTTCGACCGCGAGGCCCTTCAGGACCGACTCCCTTTCGCCTGAAAACGACGCACCCGTTCGCGCCGTCCCGGACCTGTCCGCCCCCATTCCAACGAGACTCCGATGTACTGGAATCAAGACGAAAACCCCGACACCGTCGTCATCCCTGACGACATCGTCGACATTCTCTTCAACCTGGAGTGCAGACAGCTGCCGGTAGATCACGCCTACGCCCTTGGCGACGCCCTCTGCCAGGCGCTCCCCTGGATGCGCGGCGAGCCCCACCTGGCCATTCACACGGTGCATGTCGCGGGCTCCCAAAACGGCTGGGAGCGACCTGCCCACGGCACGGGCGGCCATCTGCTGCTGTCACGCCGCACCAAGCTCACCATCCGCGCCCCCAAGGAACGGGCCGAGCAGCTGCTGCGGACGCTGCCGGGCACACGCGTCGACGTCGACGGTTGCCCGCTGGAGATCGGGATTGGCAAGGCAAAATCTCTGAGCAAAGAGACAACCCTGTTCGCCCGCTACGTCGTCGGCGACCCCGCGCAGGATGAGGATGCCTTCCTCGCGGCTGCCGCCCGGGCGCTCTCCGAAATTGACATTCGGATGCGCAAGGCCCTGTGCGGGAGGTCCACGGCACTGGCCACCCCCCGAGGGGAGCTCTACGCACGCAGCCTCATGCTCGCCGACCTGACCACCGAAGAATCCTTTCGCCTGCAGCGACTGGGACTCGGCCCCCACCGTCTGATCGGCTGCGGGGTATTCATACCCCACAAGGGCATAGACGCCGTCAGCAAGAATCGGTAGCAACCCGCCGAGCGGGAACGGGCGCGCCGGCGCGGCAGTCGACTGTAAAAATGTTCGTCCGAGGTTGGTCAGCCCAGTGCAAACCAACCTCCCGTCACCCAATTTCCTCGTGCAGCCACGCGAAAGACGAGGTGCCTCGCGCCCGGATTGCCTCTTGCCCCGGCCCGGCCCGGCGGAGCAGGGCAATCCCGGACATCTTTGGGTCGTGACGAACGCATCATAAAATTATAAAATTCCCAAGCTGTGATTGGCTTGTGCATCCCAGCACGGCAAAACTGGCCCGCATTCAGACGATGAGGAGCGAAAAAATGGCCATCGAGGTCAATGGCAAAAGCATCGAAACGACCGAGCACGGCTTTCTGGCCAACCATTTGGACTGGAACGAGGACGTCGCGCGAAAACTCGCCGAGATCGAGGGTATCGAGCTCACAGACAAGCACTGGGACGTGCTCAACTACCTGCGCGACGAGTACATCAATAACAACGCGAACCAGCCCATGGAGCGCGTCGTCCTCAAGGACATGGGCAAGAAGTGGGGTTCCAAGCCGTCGAGCAAGGACCTCTACATCCTGTTCCCGCTGGCCCCGACCAAGCAGGGAACCAAGATCGCCGGGCTGCCCGAGGTCCATCGCAAGGGCGGGTACTAGGCGCAACGCCCTCCCAGCGCTTCGAGGCCGGCATCTTGCCGGCCTCTTCGTCTCGGGTTCTGAGGGCACCCAGCGCAAGACCCAGCGATCGGACTTGCAACCCGAACCCCTCTGTGGCGCGCGTGTCGTGCATAGAGTCCGCATGCGCATGCGCTGACGTTCCGGCAACCTGGGCACCCAGAATCTCCGGCCTCCGGGCGACCGCTGTTTGCCAACATCGGCGGTCTTTGAATCGCCTACCTGTTCGCCCAGCCACCCTGGCCGGCCATGGCCGTTCCGAGCCGTTTGACGCCCTTCCCTGGTACCCTCGCGCAGCCATGTCCGCCGAAGACCCGAGACTCCTCGTTTTCAGCTCATTGTTTCCCAGCGCCGCGCAGCCCGGCGCGGGGCTTTTCATTCGCGAGCGAATGTTCCGGGTGGGGCGCGAGCTGCCGCTCTCGGTGGTCTCCCCGCGGCCGGCCTCGCCCCTGGACCCGCTGGTGCGGCTGGCGCGGCCCCACTACCGGCCGCCCGCGGCGCGCATGGAGCTGCAGCAAGGGTTCCAGGTCCGCCTGCCGCGCTTCCCCTCGCTGCCCGGGCTGTTTCGCGGCGCAGACGGCCTCATGATGGCCCTTGGCTGCTTGCCGCTGCTGCGGCGCACGCAGGGCTCCTTCGACATCATCGACGCCCACTTCGCCTACCCGGATGGCTATGCAGCCACCCGTCTGGGGCGTTGGCTCGGCAAGCCGGTCGCCATCACCCTGCGCGGCACCGAGGTGCCCCATAGCCGCGATCCGATCAAGCGCCGGCGCATCGTCGAGGCTTTGAGCGGGGCTGACCAGATCTTTGCGGTCGCCGGTTCTCTGGCCCGGTTGGCCATGGAGCTGGGCGCCGATCCCGCGAAGGTACAGGTGGTGGGCAACGGGGTAGATCCGCAGCGCTTTCGACCCCTGGACCGGGCCTCAGCTCGAGCCACCCTGGAGATTCCGGCGGACGCGAAGGTGCTGGTCTCGGTAGGCGGCCTGGTCGAGCGCAAGGGGTTTCACCGGGTGATCGAGGTTCTGCCCGGACTGCTGGAGCGCCACCCACACCTGCTCTTTCTGATCGTCGGCGCGGCGGGACCCGAGGGCGATTATGCCGCCGTTCTGCGTAACCTGGCCGCGGGACTTGGGCTTTCCGATCACGTCCGATTCCTAGGTCATGTGCCGCCGGACCGGCTCGCCGGGCCACTGTCCGCGGCGGACCTCTTCGTGCTCGCCACCAGCAACGAGGGCTGGGCCAATGTCTTCCTTGAGGCCATGGCGTGCGGCCTGCCGGTGGTGACCACGGACGTGGGCGGCAACCCGGAGGTCGTCTGCGATCCGTCCCTGGGGACCATCGTCCCGTTCGGCGACGGCCGGGCCCTCACCGAGGCATTGGACAGCGGGCTGGAGCGGGACTGGGACCGTGAGGCAATCCGCGCTTATGCGGAGCTGAATGCCTGGGAGCTTCGGGTAGAGACTTTGGTGACGGCCTTTCGCCGGGTCGCGGCGCAGCGCAGCCCTTAGCGGTGCGGCTGGGCTCACGCGGGTGAGCCGCCCTCGGTGCAGTTCCGCAGCCGGGGGTGCCCGCCCCAACGGTCTGGTTGCGGCGGGGCGTCGCCTTGCAGAGACGCGCGCGACAACTGTCTCGTGCCGTGACCATGTTGCTGATTCATCCCGTCCCACATCGATTCGCGCTATGATTTCGGGGCTTTCGCGACATGGTGCCGTGCCTTACTCCTTCGCGCCATTGCGTGCCGTTCCCTCCTCCTGGACACTGCCCCGTTCCACCGCCTCGTGACCACCCCTGCTCCCCCGTCTGTGACTTCGGGCCACACGCGTGTCGTGCTGCTCGCGCTGGTGGTCGCAGCCGTGGCAGCAACGGCGGGGATGGCGCGCCTGGTGGGGCTCGATCACCTCGTGGTCTGGCACGACGAGGTCTTCACCCTGATACGCGCCTTCGGCTATCCGCAGGCGGAGGTGCAGCAAGCCATCTTCAGCGGCAGACTGCTGGAGCCAGGGTTCCTGCTGGGATTCCAGGCGCCCGATCCGGCGAGGGGTTGGGACGCGACCCTCGCCGCTTTCATGGAGCACCCGGAGCACGCCCCCCTGTATTACGCACTGGTACGGCTCGCCGCTGAGCTTCCGGCCCCTTGGACCCCGGAGCCGATGACTGCGGCGCGTGGCGTCTCCGCCCTCTTCGGGCTGATCCTGATCCCGGCAGTCTATTGGCTGATGCGGGAGCTGTTCGGCCGGAGCGCCGCCCCCTGGGTGGCGGCGTTGCTGGTGGCCTGCTCGCCACTGCAGTTTCTCTATGCCCAGGAGGCCCGCCAGTACTCACTCTGGACCCTGATGGTGGTGCTCTCCAGCGCGGCGTTGGTGCGGGCGCTTTCGTCTGCAAGGGGCGCAAACGGGGCCGGCGGCAAATCGGGTCGCGCTGCGGGAGATTGGTGGCTTTACGGCTTGTTGGTCACCCTCGGTCTCTATTCCCACCTGCTGTTCGCCCTGATGCTGCCCGTTCATGCCGCTTATCTCTACCTGGCGCGACGCGACGAACCACTGGGGGCGACTGCGCGACCCTGGACGCTGGCGGTCGGCGCGTCACTGGTGGCCTTCGGACCCTGGCTACTGGTAGTCCTCACCCGCCGCGAGCAGGCGGGCTACCACACCGAATGGATGGCGCGGCCGATCGGGCTGCAGCGGATACTGGAGGAGTGGGCGACCCATCTGACACGAATGTTCGTTGACCTGAGTCCCTCCGGGTCCGGCTGGTGGGCCCTGCTCCTGATCCCGGCCGCCTGGGCACTGCTGCACTTCCTGCGCCGCGCCCCTCGTCCAGCCGCCTGGCTGCTGGCGGGGATGGCGTTGATCTATGTCGGTGTGGTGCTCGGTCCGGATCTGATCCTCGGGGGCAGCCGCTCCCAGCACGTGCGCTACGCACTGCCCTCGGTGCTCGCCGTCCAGCTGATGGCCGCCTGGGTCATTGGTGAGGGACTCGACGCCCGCTCTTACCGGACCCGCACCGTCGCCGCCGGCACCCTGGCCCTGCTCGCGGTGCTTGGGGGGCTCTCGATCATCGGCATCCAGCGGGCGGATACCTGGTGGACCAAGAACTTCAGTGCGTCCAATGGGGAGGTCGCGCGCATCCTGAACCGGAGCGAGCGCCCCCTGGTGCTCGCCAGTGACTCCGGCGTGGGCACCGGTGAGCTGATCTCCCTGGCCTATCGCCTAGACCCGCAGGTGCGCATCTGGGGCGAGCGCGGCGCCGCGGCGCCACCCCTGGCCGGATTCACCAACCTGGTGGCCCTGATGCCCTCGCCGACGGTGCAGACCTGGCTGGGGCCGGAGCGCGCCCCAACACCTGTCGCAGGCACCTGGCAGTGGTTCGAGGTGAAGGCGGACCGGCGAGTCGGCGACAGGACGGAACAGCCAGAGTCCCCTACCCAGACCCAGCGCGAGCGCGCCGCAAACCAACGCGGGGAGACGCCTTGAGACGCGCCACACTCTGGATCCCGCTGCTGATTGCGGTCCTCACGGTCACCCTCTGGGGCCTGCTCAATCGGCCCTCGGAGGAGCCGCCCTGGCCAGCGCGCATCCAGGGGTTCTCCTTCGCCCCCATGCGCGCCTACGACGACCCGACCGAGGGCAACTACCCCTCGATTCTGGACATCGACGCGGACCTGGCACTGCTCCAGGGTGATGCCCACGCCGTGCGCACCTACGAGGTCCGCGACACCCTGGCCGAGGTGCCACGGCTGGCGCAGGCCCATGGGCTGAACGTGACCCTCGGGGCCTGGCTCAGCACCGACCCACAAGCCAACGAGGAGGAGATCGAGCGGCTGATCGGCATCTTGCGACAGGGGCACCGCAACGTGGTGCGCGTGATGGTGGGCAACGAGGTCCTCCTGCGGGGCGACTTGAAGGTCTCGGAGCTGATGGATCAGCTGGATCGGGTGCGCAGGAGCACCTATGTGCCGGTGAGCACCGCCGAGCCGCCCTACATCTGGATCCGCTATCCCGATCTCGCGGACCACGTGGATTTCATCACCATCCACCTGCTCCCCTACTGGGATGGCGTCAACGTAGACGAGGCGGTGGACTTCGCCTTCAAGCGCTACAAGGAGGTCCAGGAGTCCTTCCCCAACAAGCCTGTGGTCATCGGCGAGGTGGGTTGGCCCAGCAATGGCCGGCGCAACGGAAACGCCGAGGCGTCGCTCGCCAACCAGTCCCGTTTCCTGCGTCGCTTCCTGGCCAGGGCCGAGCAGGAGCATCTCATCTACTACGTCATGGAGGCCTTCGACCAACCATGGAAGGCGAAGGTGGAGGGGCCCATCGGCACCTATTGGGGTGTCTACAACACGGAGCGGGAGCCCAAGTTCGCCTTCACCCGGCCGGTGGTGCGCATCCCCGGCTGGAAGGAGCTCGCGGCCCTGTCAGTGGTGATGGCGGTGCTGCTCCTGGTGCTCCTCTATCGGGACAGCTCCAGCATGAGCTCCGGGGGCAAGGGCTTCCTGGCCCTCGTGACCTACGCCATCTCCACCGCGGCGGTGTGGATCGTCTACGACTACACACGTCAGTACATGACCCCTGCGACCGTCGCGGTCGGCGTGTTGCTGTTGATCGGCGGCCTCGGGGTCCTGGTCCTGCTCATGGCGGAGGCCCACGAGTGGGCCGAGTCACTCTGGCTCCAGCAATGGCGCCGGCCCTTTCCAATGCGCCGGGTGCCCGATGCGGACCTGCCATTCGTCTCCGTCCACGTGCCCGCGTACAACGAGCCGCCGGCGCTGCTGATCGAGACCCTGGACGCCCTGGCCGCCCTGGACTACCCGCGCTTCGAGATTATCGTCGTGGACAACAACACCAAGGATCCGGCGGTTTGGGAGCCGGTGCGGGCCCACTGCGAGCGCCTCGGCGAGCACTTCCGCTTCTTTCACGTGGACCCGCTCGCCGGCTACAAGGCGGGGGCGCTCAACTTTGCCCTGGGCCATACCGACCCTAGCGCCCAGGTTGTCGCCGTCATCGATGCCGACTATTTGCTGGACAGGCGCTGGCTGCGAGACCTGGTGCCCGCCTTCGCGGATCCCGCGGTGGGCATTGTCCAGGCCCCCCAGGACTACCGCGATGGCCACCAGAACGCCTTCAAGGCCATGTGTCTCGCCGAGTACCGGGGCTTCTTCCACCTGGGGATGGTCACCCGCAACGAGCGCAACGCCATCATCCAGCACGGCACCATGACCATGATCCGGCGCGCCACACTCGATTCGGTGGACGGCTGGGCCGAATGGTGTATCACCGAGGACGCGGAGCTGGGTCTGAGGCTCTTCGAGCTCGGCCACAAGGCACTCTACATTCCCTGCACCTATGGTCGGGGCCTGATGCCGGACACCTTCGCGGACTTCCAAAAGCAGCGCTTCCGCTGGGCCTATGGCGCGGTGCGCATCTTGAAGGCCCACCGCCGGGGGCTCCTGGGGCTGCGCCGCACCTCCCTGTCGACCGGTCAGCGGTATCACTTCGTGGCCGGCTGGCTGCCCTGGTTCGCCGACGGATTCAATCTGCTGTTCAACTTCGCCGCCCTGTTCTGGTCGGTGGGCATGGTGGCCTTCCCGTTGCAGATCATGCCGCCCTATGTGAGCATTGCCTTGGTGCCGCTGGTGCTCTTCACCTTCAAGATGTCCAAGAGCTTCTTCCTCTATCGCCGGAGAGTCACGGCCACCCTGCGCCAGAGCCTGGCAGCGGGGCTCGCCGGGCTCGCTCTCTCCCACACCATCGCCAGGGCCATGTTCGCCGGACTCTTTACCGGCAAGCTTGCCTTCTTCCGCACACCCAAGCTGGCCGAGGCCCCCGCCCTACTCCGCGCACTCGCCGACGCGCGGGAAGAGGCCCTGCTCGCCATCGCCTTCTGGCTCGCCGCCGCCCTGGTGCTGCTGCGCGACGACGCCTATCTGCTCGACGTGCGGGTGTGGGCGGCGGTGCTCCTGGTGCAGTCGATTCCCTATTTCGCCTCCGTCGTGGTCTCCCTGATCAGCGCCCGGCCGGACCTCCCGGCCAGCCTGGTGGGCACCATGCGGGAAATGCACTGCGATCGGACGGCCAGCGAGCAGGGCTAGAGGCCAAGGTCCAGAGTCCACAAAAAGTTAGAGCTCTGGAGCCCTGGCGCCAGCCGGGCCTTAATCCTTCGGCCCCGCCGCACTCGATTCGTTTATTACATCTTCTTAATATAGGGTTTACCCACATAGGGTTTCCCCCTACACTGCCGACCAACCCCTAATGACCGGCCGCACGTAAAGGCTGAGACAACCAGCCCGCACCTCCTCGCGGCCGACCCAAACAAGGTTGGCATTTATGTACAAGTCCCTGTTTTCCTCCGCGGTGATCGCCCTGATGTTCCTGGTGGGCGCAAACGCCGAGGCGGCCGTCTCCGCCGGCCATACCCAGACCGGCAAGGCGTCCTACTACCACGACCGCTTCCAGGGCCGTAAGACGGCAAGCGGCGTCCGTTACAACAAAAGCGAGCTGACCGCCGCCCACAAGACGCTGCCCCTCGGAAGCAAGGTCCGGGTCACCGACTCCCGAAGCGGAAAGAGCGTGGTGGTGCGTATCAACGACCGCGGCCCCTACGCCAAGGGCCGCGTGATCGATCTCTCCCGCGCCGCCGCCCGCCAGATCGGGCTCGTCAATAAGGGCGTCGCCAAGGTCAAAGTGGAAGTGTTGAGCGTACCCAAGCGTCGCGGGTCCTGATCAGCGCGATAACCTCGAACCTCACGGGGCCAAGGATGGGCCCATGACCCGGCAGGGACTGCACCACTCCTCCCCCACCCTCTCCGCACCGCCCACAAGTTGCTGCGAGCGCTCCATTTGACTCAGCGCCCGTCGCCCCCCGGCTCCTACCGGGAGCTCGCGGAGCTGGCGACGGTCGTGGACACGCAGGGACAGCCCTCGGCCCCGCAGATGATCGCCGAGTTGGCCAGGGATCAGGAGGCCGTGGTGCGCACCGCCCGCCAGGTGTTCCCCCTGGTGGACGAGACCCATGACGAGCCCACCGCGGACCTCCTGACCCAGCGCATGCAGGTGCACGAGAAGACCGCCTGGATGCTGCGCGCCATGCTGGCAGACCAAGTGAGACCGCGCGCGGCCACAGCCCGGCCTGAGAGCCGGGCTAACCCCGCGGGACAGAACGACCTATGCCGCCGCCCAACGCCAGGGCGTAGCGCACCAGCTCGCTTTGGGACTGGAGTCCGAGCTTCTGCATGATGCGGCGTCGGTAGGTGTCCACGGTCTTGACCGCGATCCCCATATCCTCCGCGATCTGACTGCCGCGCCGCCCCGTGGCGACACGTGCCAACACCTCGCGCTCCCGCTGCGACAACAGGGTGCGTCCCGGACGGGGCGGTGCGGGCTGGTCGTCCGGCAAACAGTCGACCCCTGCGTGGACCTGGCGAACGGTGTCGACGAGTGTCTTGGCGGACTCGCTCTTCAGCACATAGCCGCGCACCCCGGCCGCCACCATCTGGCTGAGGAAGCAGGGGTCGCCCAGCCCCGAGACCGCGATCACCCGGCACCCCGGCACGTATTTCCTGATCTGCGCAGTGGCCTCGATGCCGTTGATCTCCGGCATGCTGACGTCGAGCAGTGCCACGTCCGGCTTGAGCACCTGAGCCTGGAGAACCGCTTCGCGCCCGTCCGCGGCCACCCCAACCAGTTCGATGTCCGCTTCTGCCGAGATGAGTTGGGCCAAGGCATCTCGCACCATGATGTGATCATCTGCCAACAGTACCCGAATGGTCATAGGAGTGAGCTCCGCTCGATCCGCTCGATAGAGAATGTTGTTACCGGCCGTGCTGGCACAGCGGCCGCAATCCGGTTCAGGTGGGGTCCGCCCTCAAGGGCACGCGAAGGGTCGCCCGGGTGCCACCCCGCTCCCCGCTCCGCATGTCCAACGATCCGCCGATCAGCTCGATGCGTGAGCGCAGGCTGAAGAGCCCGAAACCGCCCCCGTCCCCCCGCGTGCGGCCGGCGCCCCCGGGGGCTGGGATGCCGATCCCGTCGTCACTGACCGTCAGCCTCAGGCCCTCGTCCGCGAACTCAAGCAACATCTCTGCGGACTTGGCGCGGGCGTGCCGGCACACGTTGGTCATCAGCTCTCGGGCCCCCTGGAACACGATCAACTTGACGTCGTCGGGCAAGGGAAAGGGCGTTCCTTCCACCCGGTAGGCGAAGTGCAGGCGCCAGCACGCACCCAGGTGACTGGTCAGCCACTGGAGCCCGGCGTCGAGCCCCCCTTCGGAGAGCACCGGCGGGCTCAGCTCGAACACCAGGGAACGCAGCTGGGCCAGGGAACTGTCCAGCAGTCCTCTGAGTCGGCCCACCGCGTCCGAGCCGTCGCCGAACCCGGGATCGTCGAGAAGGATCCGGGCCAACACGAGCTGCTGGATGGTGGTGTCATGGAGCTGGTCAGCCAGACGCCGGCGTTCACGCTCCTCGGCCAGGACCAACTCCGAATCCAGCTCCTGCACCCGATGACGCGCCAGGCGCAGGCTCTGCGTCCGGGCATCGAGCGCGGACTGAAGGTCGCGTGAGAGCCGCGCCAGGGTGGTGTGGGTACGGACCCGGGCGAGCAGCACCCGGGGCTCGAAGGGCTTCACGACATAGTCCACCCCGCCGACGTCGAACCCACGCAACAGCTCGTCTTCGCTCCCGCGCGCCGTCATGAAGACCACAGCAAGGTCCCGGAGGCCGGGGCGGCCCTTGAGGTCACGGCACAACGAGAACCCCTCCTGGTCCGGGAGACCCACGTCAAGCAACACCAGGTCGAAGGGTTCGCCCTCCAGCCGCTGCCAAGCCAGCGCCGCCGTCGAGGCCGAGACGACCGTGAATCCGGCGGCCGTGAGCAGATGGCAGACCAGGGTCGTCACCACCGGGTCATCATCCACCACGAGCAGGCGCGCGGCAGGGGGATCGGCTTTCACGTCAAACAGGCACCATCCAGGGTGATCGGGAGCGGACTCTAAAGGCTACGTCCCTACCGGAACGGCCAATAAACGCAGTAAGTTAGCGGAATCTTCCCCGCCACTCTGTCAGTCTATGGACTACGCTCGTTCGAATCTGCCCGCTTCTTTAGCGTTTCCGCGAAAGCGGATCTCTCCGTAACGTCGCGCTTCCGTCACGCCTGGGGGTGGACGGGCGTATCGGGTGCCTGCCTGCCGCGCCCGTCGCCCTGCGTGGCCGCCTCCGCCAGGGTCGCCGAGAGCCCCGCTCTCAGGGCGGCGATGGCCTCGCCGTCCGGCTCCCCGCCGCCCTTGAGGCCATCTTCGACTCGCGCCGCCAGCTCCGCCAGAGACGCGGCGCCAAGCATGGGAGCAGTCCCGCGCAGCATGTGCGCGGTGCGCAGAATGGCGTCACGGCGTTCAGTGGAGCGGTCCGACACCAACCGCGCGAGCAGCGGCTCGTAGCTCGCCCGGAAATGGGCGAGGAGCTGGTCGTAGAGCGCGGCGTCACCCCCGACCCCGCTCACCCCGGCTGTCCAATCGATCCAGCTCCCATCCGGCGACACCGACGGCGGACCAGGCGCCTCGGCCGCGCCGGCTTGCTCCGCAGACCCGTCGCCTGAAGGTCTGGCATTCCGGTCCCAGCTCAGATCCAGCCCGAGCCAACGCCCCAGCGTTTCAGTGAATGCGGGTGGATCGAAGGGCTTGGCGATATGGTCGTCCATGCCCGACTCGCGGCAGCGGCGACCGTCCTCCGCCAGCACGTGGGCGGTAATGGCCAGCACGGGAAGTTCGGCGAAGCGGGGGTCCGCGCGCAGCCGTCGCGTGGCCTCGTACCCGTCCATGCCGGGCATCTGAACATCCATCAGGACCAGGGCGAAGGCCGTCGGCTGCGCATCGAGCAGGGCCAGCGCGGCGGCCCCGTCTTCGGCGGTCTCCGCCGCGAGCCCCAACCTAGCCAATAGCTCGCAGGCGATGTGGCGGTTGATGGCGTTGTCCTCCACCACCAGCACGCGACGGGGGAGCCGGGTCCCTGCCCCGGCGCGTCGCGTCGCGGCCTCCAGACCAGGCTTGCGTAAACCCTCCTCGAGGTCGGCGGTTTTCGCCGGGACGGCAGCCGAGTCTGTTTCCGGGAGCCTCTGGAGGGACAGGTTCACCCGGAACACAGTCCCCTCACCGGGGTGGCTGTCCACCGCAATTTCACCCGCCATCAGATCCACCAGCCGTTTGACGATGGCGAGCCCGATCGCCGTCCACCCCCAGGTTGCGCACGGTAAGCCGTACCTCACCCGCATCGGTGAACTTGACTGCGTTGCCCGCCAGGTTGACCAGCACCCGCTCGATCTTGTGGGCATCGCCCAGCCAGCGTCCCCCCAGCCCCGGGTCCAGGTCCACATTGAGCGAAAGTCCCTCCTCCGCCGCCAAAGGGGCGGCGATGGAGACCACTCGGCCGACCAGGTCCTCAAGCCAGAAGGGCCGCGGTTGCAGGGTGTCGCCGCCCTGCTCCAGCCGCGAGAAATCCAGAATCTCGTTGACCACGTCGAGCAGGGAGCGCCCCGATCGCTCGATGTCGCGCAGGTAGCCGCTCTTTCGCTCCGGATCTGCGCCCCGTGCCCCGAGCGCGGCCAGATTGAGCACGGCGTTCAGCGGGGTGCGGATCTCGTGGCTCATGTTGGCGAGATAATCGCCCTTGGCCCGGTTGGCGACGTCCGCCGCGTGCCTCGCGACGATGAGCCGGCGATTGAGGCGACCGAGCTCGAGATGACGATATCCCAGCGCCAGCCAGATGAGGCCCAGCACCGCCAGGATCTGCCAGAGACGGGTGAAGTCGACCGACTGCTCGATCTTGAAGGTGGTGCGCCGGTTGCTGATCCGATCGTGCTCCCCCTGAGTGGTCACGCTGACCGCCTTCTCCATGAGCGAGCGCAGCTCGGGCGCGTCGCCGCGGACCGCCACGGAGATGGGCTCGGGCTGGTCCAGCTTGCCGATGATCCGGAAGCGCCCGAGCCCCTTTTCCACCAGCTCGGCCGCGTGATCGAGGGTGATGACCCCGGCATAAACCTGGCCGCCGGCAATGGCCTCCGGGAGCTCTTTGTTGTCCTGGATCTCCACCAGGGTCTGGTCGGGGAAACGTGCCCTGAGGTCGGCGGCGATCGACGAGCCCTCGGGCACCCCGAGTGGCTTGCCTTTGCGGTCCTCGATCCCGGCCACGAAGGGGGCCTCGTCCCCAGCCACCAGGACGAGGGTGAGCTTTAGGTAGGGTGAGGTGAAGGTCAGGTAGCGCTCCCGATCCGGGGTGTGGACCGCCCCGGCCACGAGATCGCAACGATGCTCTTGGGCAAACCGAAGGGCCTGAGGCCAGTCGCCGGAGGACAGCGGTTCGAAGTGGACCCCGAGCTTTTGCGCGACCAGGTCCAGATAGTCCCGAAAGGTTCCTCGATGCTTCCCGTCCTCCAGGTAATCGTAAGGGGCCCAGGCCGGGTGGAAGCAATAGGTCAGCCGCCCATCCCAGGCGTCCAGCCATACCCGCTCGCTCGCGTCCAGGATCAAGTCGCCCGGCTTGGTGGTCGGCACGGTATCCACGGGCAGATAGCGCCGCTTGATCGCAAGACGCTCCTGATCAGGCAATGCGGTCAGCACCTTGTTGATGGCGCTCACCAGCAGCGGCCAGTCCTTGCGGATCGAGAACACCACCTCGGTCACACTGTCGAGGGTGAGCACCTGCCGGACCGTGAGAATGTCCCGCTCGTTGAGGTGATAGAGAGAGGTCTCACTCCCCACCATGGCGTCGGTTTGCCCGCGCAGCAGGGCGTCGAGGACGTCCCGCTCCGCCGGGATAACACCGGGCATCGACTGCAGCAGCTTCTGCTGCATGAGATTGCCTCTGCCGTAGTCGACTCGTTTACCCGCCAGGTCAGCCACCGAGCGTATCCCGAGCGGATTACCAGACCGCGCCAAAATGGCGCTGGCGATTCGGATGTAGGGATCGGTGAACAAAAAGTCCGCCGCACGCTCCGGGTGCACCGCGGACGCGGACAGGCCGTCGATCTCCCGGCGCGAGGCGCTGGCGACGAGATCCGCCCAGACCCACGTCTTGAAGCGGATCCGGGTCCCCAGCACCTGGTTGATCAGGGCCACCGTGTCGCCGTCGGCGTTCTCGATGATCATCGGCTGCCAGTCCACCCCGACACCCAGCACCACGTCTCGATGCTCGGCGATGAAGGCGCGCTCCGCCTCGGTGAGCTGCACCTTGGACCGCAGCCGCGCCACCAGATCATCGGTGCCGAACCAGCGCTGATGCAGACGCTGCAGCTCGCCCGGGTCGATGGCACCCAGTGCCTTGTCGAGCAGGCTCGCGAGCAACGGCCGGTCCCGCTTCACCATGAAGGTGCTGGCGGTGACCCAGGGGGAGCCGGCCAGCCGGGCGGGTCCCTGCCCGGCCAGGTTGGTGATCCCGCGCTCCGCGAGGATGGTCTGGGCGAGATGAGGCTTGAGAACCACGCCATCCGCCCGCCCGTCGCTGACCGCCTCCAATGCGTCGGCGTATCCGCCGGTCTCGACCAATGCCACCCCGGTCAGCCGTTCACAGCGCCCGGGCGAAGGGGAACCCGGGCCAGACGGCGATACGCCCCGCGCTCAGGGATTTGAGATCCACCAGGTCCGGCCGGTCGGAGCGGACATAGAGGCGGTCCTCGATGCGGGTGCTCCGTTCTCCCAGGATGAACTCCGCGGCACGCTCCGGGGTGTGCACGACGTTGAGTATCAGGTCCGCGTCGCCGGACCGGATCGCGGCGACCGCGTCGTCCACGCTGGTCTGACGCAGCTCCAGTCCCATCCCCAGCCGCTCGGCCGCGCGCTCAATCAGCTCCACGGAGTGGCCCGTGACCGTCCCGTCCTTCTCTATGGCGAAGGGAGGGGCCGGCGAGAACACCCACCCGCAGACGGGGATGGGCGTCCCGGTAGGCGCGCTCCTCGCGCGTCAGGTCCAGGCCACCCGCGAGCGCGCTCGGCGGTAGACGCGCGTCGAAGACCATCTCTTGCACCGGCACCCGTTCGCCGTCGACGCCGGTCTCGATCAACAAATCCTCGATGAGCTGCAACTGCTCGGTGTCGATGGACCCGACTGGATAGACCTCGGGCAGGATGGCCGAGTGGATCTGGTTGGCCTCGAAGCGCAGGTGGTCGCGGGTCATACCCTGGGTGTTGTAGCGGGCCAGGATCAGGTCGACCAGCTCGTCAGGATGGGCCAGCGCATAGTCCCAGCCGCGGTTGGTGGCATCGACGAAGGCGCGCGTACGCTCCGGATGAGCGGCGGCGTAGCTCGCGGCAGTGAACAGGTTCAGGTCGTAGAGCGCGACGCCGTAGTCGCTCGGATCGATCACATTGAATGCAACACCCTGCTTGCGCAGGAGGAAGGCCTCGTTGGTGGAGAAGGCGGTCATGGCATCCACCTCGCCGCGCGCGAAGGGCTCCACTGAAAACTGGTGGGGCACCAGGCGGATGTCGTCCTTGCTCAACCCGAAACGGGCGAGCATCTGGCGGAAGTTCGCGTTGAAGAGCTCGTTCGCCTCCGCCATTACCCGCCGTCCCTTGAGCTCCCCCGGAAAGAAGATGTCCGGGTGCACCAGGAGCACCAGCGGCGAGCGCTTCAGGTAGTTGGCCAACAGGCGGATGGGCTGGCCCTTCATGCGCTCGGCGATTACGGTGGCGCCATCGGTTCCGAAGTCGGCCCGCCCGGACACCACCTCGTCGACGATGCCGAGTCCGTCGCGATACTCGGAGAGGCGCACGTCGAGACCCGCCTCCCGGTACTAGCCCCTGTCCAGGGCGGCTTAGAAGCCGGCGAACTCCCACTGGTGGCGCCATTGCAGCTGCACAGTGACCGGCGTCAGACCAGCCCCCGCGGGGGCGGCCCCCGCCTGGCAGGGGGAGACGGTCGATGCGAGCAAGAGTGCCGCCAGATACGGCAAGCGGAGCAGACGGGGGGCAGTCATCCGGCGGGGGATTCGTATCCTTGATCTCACGCCCCATATTAGACGCCCGAGTCGTCTGTCAGGTCACGCGCTTGCGGATCCCAACGGTCGTCGAGAGAGACCAACGGCCTCCGGAACGCGCCGGACGCCTCGGTGAGGAACCGCTCCATCGCACGCAACCCCGGCAACGGACGCGCTGATGCCAGACGGGTTTCATCTGCCCTGAACCGACCAGCCGAGCCAACCCAATCCCATGCCCCATGTCCTGCTGCTCGACAACGGTTCCTCGCGACCCGACTCCACCCTGACCCTGCGCCGGCTCGCCGCGGCGCTGGGCGAGCGGTTGGGTCAACCGGTCCGTCCGGTGTCTCTCCAGCACTCGGACAAGGTCCCAGCGCAGGCGCTCGGCGGCCTTGGGGCAGACACCTTCGAGCCCTTCCTCCGGCGCACACTGTCCGAGGGCGAACGGGACTTTCTGGTGGTGCCGCTGTTCTTCGGACCGAGCCGAGCCCTGAGTCAATTCATTCCCGAGACGGCCGCCGCGTGCGAGCGCGACTTCGGACCCCTGCGGGTGCGGGTCGCGCCCGAGCTCTGCCCCCTACCCGCCGGCGAGCCGCGGCTGGCCTCGATCCTGGCCGACCATGTGGCCGCCACCGCCGAGGCCGCCGGGATTGCGCACCGACGGGTGGTGCTGGTGGACCACGGCTCTCCCATCCCGCCAGTCACCGCCGTGCGCCGCTGGCTGGCCGGCCGGCTGCGGGAACGACTCGGCGGCGAGACCCAGCTCGAAGAGGCCGTGATGGAGCGCAGGCCGGGAGCCGGGTACGACTTCAATGGCGATCTGTTGGAACTGGTGCTGAATCGCCTGGGCGAGGCCGATGCGATGGGACCCGTGATCCTCGCCATGCTCTTTCTCGCCCCCGGGCGCCACGCGGGCGCTGGCGGGGACATTGCCGGGATCATTGCCGCGGCAGAGCAGTCGCACCCGGGCCTGCGAATCCATGCCACCCCCTTGGTCGGCGCCCACCCGGCGCTGATCGACATCCTGGCGAATCGGGCAGCCGCGGCCTTGGATTGAGCAGCCGCTTCAGCGTTCCAGGGACCGTGCCTTGGGCGGCCCACCGGGGATCGCCGCCTTGAGCGGCACAGCGGTCGCGTGGCGCGCGACTCAGTCGCGAGGGGCAGGCGGCAGGGGCAGGAGCGGAAGGCTGTCCGGATCGCCCTGCGGGCTCTCGGTTTGGGAATCCGAGGATCCGGGCAGGAGCGACTGGAGGGACTCCATGAGCGATCCCAGGTCCGAGCGGCTCAGGGCGAAGGCCCCTGCCACCAGAACGGCGACGATCAGGATCAGTGACCAGGGAAGCCGGCGGCGGCGCTGATGCCCGTTGAACAGGTCCCGCCGATCCCAGTGGTTGTCGAGGCGCCGCAGTTCGTCCTTCCGCATGGAGGCTCCGGTGTGATGGGCCGAGGTCTGATTCGTCGCCGGTCGATGGGCGGCCTGGCCCAATGGTAAACACCACGCGCCTTAGGGCCAAGCGCGGAAGGGCCTAAACGTGTTGTCGTTCCCACCAGGAGCGGTAGGCCTCGTCGGGGGCCAGCACCTTTGCCTTGGCAGAGCTGATGCGGTTGCCCCCCGGGTCATCGATGGCGATGTCCACCTCCACGATCATCCCCTTGATGCGGGTGATCGTATAGGTCACGTGGACGGCATCCCCCGGGCACAGTGGCTTACGGAGGCGCTCTGGCGTGAATGACAGGCCGAGCGCCCCGTCACCCGGAAGCTCGGTTCCGAAGACACCTGAGATCGTGGACTGGATGAGCCCGCCAGGCACCACGACATCGGCGATCCCCGGGAAGCGGACACGGGCGGCCTCCAGATCCCGGTGTATGCCGTTGCGGTCTCCGGTGATCGCGCAATAGGCGTCCACTTGCTCGCGGCTGAAGCTGAAGGTCCGCGCATGGGTCTGGCCCACCTGGAGCATGGGCGCAGTCAGGCACTGGGTCTGCGGCAACGGTGTCTCCTCAATGAATTGCGGGTGTCGAGTGGCTGCGCCGAGGGGGGTGCGCTCAGGGACCCTCAAACCGCAGCCCTCACCACGCATTCTTACATCCGAAATCCGCCCGGGGGCATGCCGCCGCCCGGGAAGCCGCCACCCATGCGCCCGCCCATGGCCCGCATCATCTTGGCCATGCCGCCGCCCTTCATCTTCTTCATCATCTTCTGCATCTGGGTGAACTGCTTCAGGAGCTTGTTCACGTCCTGCACTTGGGTGCCGGACCCCATCGCGATACGGCGCTTCCTGGCTCCCTTGATGATGGCCGGGAACCGGCGCTCCTGGGCCGTCATGGAGTCGATGATGGCGACCAGCTTGCCCATCTCCTTGTCGTTGACCTGATTCTTCATGTGCTCGGGCACCTGGCCCATGCCCGGGAGCTTGTCCATCAGGCTCGCCATGCCCCCCAGCTTGTTCATCTGAACCAGCTGCTCCTTCAGGTCGACCAGGTCGAACTCCTTGCCCTTCTTGAGCTTATTGACCAGCCGCTCCGCCTGGTCCCGGTCGATCTTGGCGTGGACCTCCTCCACCAGGGAGACGACGTCGCCCATCCCCAGGATGCGCGAGGCGACCCGATCCGGGTGGAAGGGCTCCAGGGCCGTGGTCTTCTCGCCGGTCCCAAGGAACTTGATCGGCTTGCCGGTGATGTGGCGGATCGAAAGGGCCGCGCCGCCCCGGGCGTCACCGTCGGTCTTGGTGAGGATGACGCCGGTCAGCGGCAGTGCCTCGTCGAAGGCGCGGGCGGTGTTTGCGGCGTCCTGGCCGGTCATGGAGTCGACCACAAAGAGGGTCTCCACCGGCTTGACCGCCGCGTGGATGGCCTTGATCTCATCCATCATGGCCGTGTCCACGTGCAGCCGGCCCGCGGTATCGACGATCAGCACGTCCTTGAACTGCTTGCGCGCGGCGTCCAGGGCCGAACGGGCGATCTCCACCGGGTCCTGGTCGGGCGTGCTCGAAAGGAACCCGGCCCCGACCTCCGCCGCCACCGTGCGCAGCTGCTCGATGGCCGCCGGGCGATAGACGTCGCAGCTCACCACCAGCACGGACTTTTTCTGCTTGTCGTGCAGCCAGCGGGCGAGCTTGGCGACGCTGGTGGTCTTGCCCGAGCCCTGCAGACCGGCCATCAACACCACCGCCGGGGGCTGGGCGCTGAGATCGAGGCGCTCGTTGGACTCGCCCATCAGTGCGATGAGCTCGTCGTTCACGATCTTGATCAGAACCTGCCCAGGAGTGAGGCTCTTCATCACCTCCTCGCCCAGGGCCTTCTCCCGGACCTGGTCGACGAACTGGCGCACCACCGGCAGGGCGACGTCCGCCTCCAGCAGGGCCATGCGCACCTCGCGCATGGTGTCCTTGATGTTGTCCTCCGTCAGGCGACCCTGACCCCTCAGGTTGTTCAGGACCCGCCCGAAGCGCTCCTGGAGATTCTCGAACATGCTTGACCTCGATGTGACGGCCGAGCCTCTCCGAGGGTCCCGGCCTGACCTGATCATGACTGGCGCAGGAGTATAGCGCCGAGACGCCGTTTTCCGTCCCCGCGCTTTGTGCCATCATCCCGGCGCATGAGTCATACCCTCCTTGCCGCTGCCGCCGTTCTCTTCTATCTGGGTGCCACCAGCATGATCGGGCTGCGGCTGTTTCGCCCCGCGGGCATCGCCGGGGAAGGCACTTGGGTCCCAAGCCGGGATCTGGGGCTGTCGCTCGGCTTCGCCGGGCTGATCCTGCACAGTTGGCTTCTATGGGACGGCATCTTCAGGCACCCCGCCCTTAACCTGGGCTTTTTCAACGCGCTGGCCCTGACCTCCTGGACCGTCATCACCCTGCTCCTGATCTCCTCTCTCACCAAACCGGTGGAGAACCTGGGTGTGATCCTGCTGCCGGTGGCGGCCTTCACCCTGATCTTGGAGGCCCGCTTCGGCGAGGTTGCCTTCCTTGGGCCGGCGGCGGGCTGGCCGCTCAAGATCCATGTGCTGCTCTCCATGCTGGCCTACAGCCTGCTTACCCTGGCCGCGGTCCAGGCCATCCTGCTCGCGGTGCAGGACAACCACCTGCGCAACCGTCAACCCGGCGGCTTCGTGCGCGGGCTGCCACCATTGCAGACCATGGAAAGCCTGTTGTTCGAGATGATTGCCGCGGGCTTCGTGCTGCTCACCCTGGCGCTGCTCTCCGGCTTCGCCTTTCTCGAGGACATGTTCGCCCAGCACCTGGTCCACAAGACCGTGCTCTCCTGCATGGGCTGGCTGGTGTTTGGGGCCTTGCTGCTCGGGCGCTTCCGCTACGGCTGGCGCGGTCGCACCGCCATCATCTGGACTCTCAGCGGTTTCGTGATCCTGATCATTGCCTACTTCGGCAGCAAGGCGGTGTTGGAGCTGATTCTGAACCGCTGAGCGTTGGGCCCAACGGGCTCCTCGGCTAGGCTTGCCCAGACTCGGCAACGGGTGCAGAATTCGCAGCCCCGGACTCGGGACCCGTCCCGGGCCCTCCCGTTGGATCAGCAGCCAGTGCGGCCGTCAACGGAGACCCTTCGGGGGCAGTAGCTCAGCTGGGAGAGCGCCGCGTTCGCAATGCGGAGGTCGGGGGTTCGATCCCCCCCTGCTCCACCAATTTAATCAATCGGTTACCACTTTCGACAGTAACTTCTCAAAAACTCAGGGCACTGCGAGCGCTGCTGAGGCGCGCTCACGGATGATATCGGGCAATGGCGTGATCGCCCCATGCTGTCCGATGCGGTCGCCCAGGTAATCCCAGGAGGAGACGCCGAGCTGGCGGCAGGTCTTCTTCAGGCTGGCGAAGCCGTCGCGACAGCGTTTACCCAGATCGCTGCTGGTACCGCCGCTGATCTTGCGCCACTTCACGTAGCCGCGGATGTCGCCTTCGCTGCCATTGGTATGCAGGACGACCTCCGGGCGCTTGAGCACCAGCAGCAGCTTCTCCTTGTGAGCGTGCAGCCGCTTGAGGGTCTGGTTGAGGGTGGCGAAGGAACTGCGGAGCAGGTGTGCACGATCATCGCGCTTGCCTGCGAGGCGCCGCAAGACAGCGGCCGGCCGATCACGCATTGGACCCAACAGGAGATCGCCGACGAGGCCATCAAACGCGGGGTCGTGGCGTGCATCTCGTCGCGCTCCGTGGGGCGCTTTTTAACAAGAAGCGGACCTCAAACCGCATCGCACGCGCGGCTGGCTCAACGCCAAGCCGGACGCGCGGTTCGCCGAGACGTGCCACGACATCTGCGAGACCTACCGTCTCGCACCGCAACGGGCGGCGGCGGGAATCGAGACGATCTCGGTTGACGAGATGACGGGGATTCAGGCACTTGAGCGCATCGCTCCGACCCGCCCGATGACCTCGGGGCGAGTCGAGCGCCGCGAGTTCGAGTACATTCGCCACGGCACTCACACCTTGATTGCTGGGTTCAACGTAACGACTGGGAAGGTTACCCCGCAACTCGGCCAGACACGCACCGAGGAGGACTTTACGCACTTCATATCGCGCCTGCTGGAGGGGCGTGCGCCGGAGTCGCCAATGCACTTGGTTATGGACAACCTCGACACCCATTCCTCCGAATCGGTGGTGCGGTTGAGCGCCGGCGCCATCGGTTTCCAAGGCGACCTCGGCGTGAAAGGCAAGTGCGGGATACTGCGATCCATGGAGACCCGCCAGAAATTTCTTTGCGATACCACCCATCGCATCGTCTTTCACTTCACCCCCAAACATCGCTCGTGGCTGAACCAAATCGAAATCTGGTTCTCGATTCTGGTACGAAAAGTCATCCGGCGAGGCGATTTCTCATCGGTGGAAGATCTCTGCAACCTAGATTTTGCAAGTGCGCTCTGAGCGCGACGACCAGAACAAAGGGGTCTGATTAATGGGCGATAGCGGGGGCGACAATTGCCGGGCGGATGACCGAATCGCCGCCGCAGCCACCTCCCGCGGTCGCTTTGGCGGGCCGGATTGGGGCCGGAAGCGCCAGCGCGGATGCCGCTCCAAACAGGGCCCGCCGACCTGGACGATCAGGCCGGCGATCACTTCGCCTTGGAGCATTGGAAGGAAGCCTTAGAGCGGTTGGCTCAATGCCAACCAGTCCTCCCAGACCCGGGCGTGCAGGTGCTGGCGCGCGAGCTTGATGCGCAACTGATTGGCGCCGGTCAGGAGTTTCCCCGCCACGCGAATCAGGAACAGACGGATGCTCTGCGGCTCCCAGCGCTTGAGCTGGGCGTTGCCGCTGAGCAGGGCCATGCCAGGCGCAGGGTGTTATAGGCGAGGACCGCGCACTGGAACAACGCGGCGTTGGCCAGGAAGTGGACGGTCTTCAGGTGGGCCAGGCCCATTTGGCTCTTGGCCTCCTCGATCCAGGTCTCGGAGGTGGCGCGTTGACCATAGGTGCGATGGGCGAGCCACGGGCTCAGCGGCTCGGTGCTCACGTAGCAGAAGCAGTCATAGCACTCCAGCTCGAGCAGCTCGCCTTGGGGGTGATCGGCATCGCGCGCTTGCGGGCAGCGCACCGCGAGGAAGAACCGCTCACGGCTCCACCCGCCGGCTCGGTGCAGAATTCACATTGCTCCCAGCCGCGGCGCCGGTGGATCGGGGTCCAGCGCTGTTGGCCGAGCAGCTGGGCGAGGTTCCTCATCTTGACCTTGATCAGGTAGCCGTGGCCGCGGGCGTCGAGCAGGTCGAGCAAGGCGCCGTCGAAGAAGCCGCTGTCGGCGCGCAGAATCAGGCGATGATGCGCCGGGAACTGGGCGAGCAGTTGCTGCATGAACGCCACCATGCCATTGCTGGTGTAGGCGCTGCCGGTGCGCAACCACGCCTGTACGATCTCTTTGGTGTCGCTGCAGAAGGCGAGCAACGGATGATAGGAACGCGCACCGCGTTTGTGGGGGTTGTAGCCCTTGGCCGTCCCTTGCTGGCGACCGTAGACAGTCTTGACCGTGGAGTCGGCATCGATCCATTTTTGGCACTGCGTGGCCAGATGCGAGCGCCCGGCGCGCAGGGCGCGGGCCCACACCCGCTGGCGCAGCGCATGGACCAGCGTCTCCAGGCCGCTGACATGCCGCTCGCGCACCTCCTTAAACACCCGCCCGAGCGTGCTCTGATCGGGCAGGCGCTGCCAACCGGCTACCCGGCGCAGCACCTCGTCGGACCACAGCGCCATGCACTGACTGAGGCTGCGCGCCCCGCCGATCAAGCCCACCACCACCAGGAACGCGGCGTCGCCGAGTTGGTAGAGGGCGTTCGCCGCGCGCGTGTGCTCTCAACGTGATGACCGAACAGGCCGCCGAAGCCCAGGGCGTCGAGAAACTTGACCACCGGCACCAGCCCGGCTTGGCTGCTCATGTCACGTCCTGCGTCTTCCAGCCGGATCTTCGGCGACGCACCCCGGGCCGATCCGGGTCTCTTTGCGGTCGGTTTGCTCATCGAAACGGTGACTCCTCAAGGCGAACCCAATGCGGCTCTAATGTACTGAGAAGGTTACCATTCTACGCATCCTGTATTCAGCGCTTGCAGCATTTAGGTGCAAGAAGATCAACGCCTTCATCGACTACTTCAACGAGACAATGGCCAGACCGTTCCGCTGGACATACCAGGGCAAACCGCTGGCAGCCTAATTGGCGGAAATGGTCACAGCACTTCCATCGCGGGGTACTAGTGCACCGCTGTGGAAATCCCGAGACCGTTGTGTCACTCACGCGGCCAGGGGTTTGCCTTCATAGGGAACGGTTCACTAACAACTTACCCATTATTACTCATCTAGAGCGCTAAGAAATCGCGTCAACATATTGAGTTGGCGCGAGCCTGGTGAGAGTATCGCCACCACACACTGGACGTTATGGGTGGCACGATGAGCGAGTTTCGTGGTTACGACCAGACGCACGAAGGCACCATGCGGCTGTACTGCGCCTCCTTGCCGGAGGATCACCGGCGCCGCTATGGCGCGGTCGAGGCGCTGAAGATTGGTCGCGGCGGGATCACCGATGTCGCCAAGGTGTTGGGCATGAGCCGACGCACGATCTACACCGGGATTCGCGAGCTTGAGGCAATGGGCGACGACGGCGGCTCGCCGCCGCGACGGCCCAGTGGCAGCGCCAAACGCATCCGCCGCCCCGGCGGCGGGCGACCGAAAGCGACCCAGCGTCAGGCGGGTTTGGAGCCAGCCTTCGACGACGTCCTCGAGGCGCACAGTGCCGGCAGCCCCGCCGACCCGAGCGTTTTCTGGACCGATCTCAAGCCGATGCAGTTGGCCGGTGAGCTGCTGCGGCGTGGCTTCGCGATCGGCCGCAACACCGCAGCGAAGCTTTTGAAACGGGCCGGCTATCGCCGCCGGTCCCTGCGCAAGGAACTCATCACCGGTCACGTCGATCCACAGGAACGCGACCAACAGTTCCGCCACATTGACGCGCTGCGCCGCCAAGCCCAGGCCGGCGGCAATCCGGTGCTGTGCGTCGACACCAAGAAAAAGGAGCTGCTCGGGCATCTGCATCGTCCCGGTCAGTGCTACAGCACCGAGGTTCAGTGCGTCTACGACCACGACTTCCGCCACCTTGCCAACGCCCTGCTGGTGCCCCATGGGGTCTACGACTACTTCGACAATGCCGGCTTCATGACCTTGGGCACCTCGCGCGAGACCAGCGCCTTCGTCTGCGACGCCATCGCACTGGCCTGGGAGGAAGACCGTCAGGCGCGCTACCCCGAGGCCAGGGAAATCGTCCTCACCTTCGATTCCGGCGGTGCCAACGCCGCTCGCTCACTGCGCTTCAAGGAGGATCTCGTGGCACTCAGCGCGCGTTTGGGGCTGCCCTTGCGGATCGCCCACTACCCACCCTATACCTCCAAGTGGCATCCGATCGAGCACCGCTTGTTCAGCCATGTCGAGCACGCGCTGCGCGGCGTCATCCTCGATTCGCATGAAACGGCGTTGCAGGCCGTTCAACGCGCCCGCACCGAAACCGGTTTGCATGTCAAAGCCCGCATCCTCGACAAGGTCTATGATATCGGCCGCAAATGCTCCGATACCTTCCGCGACATCAAGGACAACTTCATTCGCCATGATGATGTCCTGGGTCACTGGAACTCCGTCGTCGATGCGCGCGGCTTTGACTGAGCATACGTATTACTTGTTTTTTCATCGTTCCTAGGTCCAGCGGAAGGGCTTGGCCATGGTCGTGTTGAAGAAGTCGATGAATCGGGAGATCTTCGCCTGAAGGTCATCGAGCGAGGTGAAATTGCCGCGGCGGATGACCTTCCGCGCGAGGATCGAGAACCACGTCTCGATCTGATTGAGCCAGGAGGCATGCTTGGGCGTGAAGTGAAAGACGATGCGGTGGCTGGGGTCGCGCAGGAACTGCTCGCGCGTGGCCATCGACTGGAGGATGCCGCACTGGCCTTTGATGCCGAGGTGGTCGTCGAAGCCGATGGCCTCGGCCACCAAGCGCACGACCGCCTCCGAGCAATGGATGTTGAGGTTGTCCATGACCAGATGCCAAATGCTTTCGGGCGAGCGTGTAGCCAGGAGCGTGGCCAGGTACTGGGCGAAGTCCGCCTCGGTGCGGGTCGGGCCGAGGCGGTAGCCGACCGCTCCGGTGGCCACATCGAAGTGGGCGATGAGGGTCGTGGTGCCGTGGCGGATGGACTCGAACTCGGTGCGCTCGGGCCGTCCAGAACGCATCGGCTGTGCGGGCGCGCGCGGCTTGAGTGCCTGCACGCCAGTTGATCGCATCGATGGCGACGCGTCTCGATCATGACGAGTACGGCCGCCCGCGCCGGGCGAGCTGATAAGTCCGGCAGACATCGTGACACTTGGAGGCGAAGTCGGCGTCGCGGGGGGTATTGATCCAGCCGCCGGTGCGGTGGGGCTTGAGCTTCACCTCGCGCAGGAACGCCCCACCGAGTGGGCCGAGATGCGCTCCACGATGCCGCCTTCGCTCGACGCCGTGGCGAGGGTGGCGTGGGTCCAAGGGGTGAAGGGTCGGCCACGCTCGCTCGGTGGCTCACAGGCCAAGGCGATGCGATCTGGCAGATCTGCTCGGGCTGGAAGGTCGGCGGGGTACCCGGACGCGGGGCATCACACAACCGCTCGGCGAACGGCTGTCCTTCGCTGGCGCGACAACGTTTGCGCCAGCACTGCACGGTGGCGCGCCCCATGTCCAGCATCCTGGCCGTCTCACGTACGCCGACACCGTCGCCGGCCATCAGAATGATCCGCGCTCGCATCACCAGACTCTGCGGCGCGTGACGCTGCCGTACGATGGCTTCAAGACGGCGGCGGTGTTTCGTGGAGACATGGACGGGGGCAGCGGCGCAGCGGGCCATGGCAAGCAGTTGCGAACACATGAAGTCCATATGTTCCACATGATGCCGAATTGACTTGAGAAACGGTATCAGGCGTTTCACTCTGGACCAGCTAGGTGTCCCGTAGTGCGCCTGATTCCTGACGGCAAACCCGTAGGCGCTCGCCCATGAGCCCGCCGAGTGGTCTTTGTGAGGGCGGCCGCTGGGCGCGCTAGGCGCTAATCCACCGTTTAAGCCGTTCGAACAAACTGCGGTAATCGGCGGAAAACGCAAGGAAAAGGTAAACCAGATCAATAGGGAAAACAATCTGGTGCCCTGCGTCGGAAATCGAAACAGGGGTTATTTAGAAAACTATAATATTCCCATGGGAGTTCGAGCCTAGCTGCAAGGACGGGCCCTGCGCGGGTCGGTCCTTGAACTCCCTGGAGAAGCCGAACACACGGCAGGTGGTCTTCTCAGACGCCGCTGGCACTACTGGAAGGTGGCCGGATGCTAGGGTCGGGGAAGGCCAGACTCAGGGTTTGCTTTTTGGTCAGCAGCGGCGGTCGCGCCGGCCACGGTCCGGATGTCTGCGTCCACCGGCGGAAAGTCCAGCGGGGTAACCCCAATCATGACGCGCATTCCGCATCATCAACCCAAACACCGCTCGCGCCGCCCGGCGACCTATCACCTCCCCCCGCCGCCGGCAGGGCGGCCGCCACTGGGACTGGCCGGCAATCTCGCGCGGCTCTTCATCGATTCCCCCCTAACGCCGCTACTGATGGCGGCGACCCTGGTGATCGGCCTGATCGGACTCTTCGTGACCCCGCGTCAGGAAGACCCGCAGATCTCGGTGCCCATGATCGACGTCTTCTTCGAGGATCCTCCGGGGGCCTCCGCCGAGCAGGTCGAAAACCTCGCCATCCGGCCGCTGGAGCGCATGATGAGCGAGATACAAGGGATCAAGCACATCTATTCGGCGGCCGAGCGGGAGCGCGGGATGGTCATCGTGCGCTTCAAGGTCGGCGAGCCGCTCGGTCCTTCCATCGTCAAGGTCCACGACAAGCTGCAGAGCAACCTCGACAAGATCCCGCCGGGGGTGTCGATGCCCCTGGTGCAGCCCAAGAGCGTGGACGACGTGCCGGTGGTCACGGCCACCCTGTGGTCAAACGTCGTCCACGACTGCGAGCTGCGTAACCTGGCCAACGACGTCCTGCAGCGCCTGCAAGAGGTCCCGAACACCGGGGCGGGATTCGTCGTCGGCGGTCGCCGCCACCAGATCCGCATCGAGGTGCAACCCGAGCGTGTGGCTGGCCACGGCATCAGCCTGGATCAGGTCGCGGAGACCGTCGGTCAGGCGAACAGGGAACGCGGCGCCGGGGACCCTGGAGGCGGGGGACCGGCTGCTCAACGTCAGCACTGGCGGCTATCTGCGCACGGCGGACGACGTCGCCAACTTCGTGGTCGGCAGCCGTTACGGCATGCCCATCTATGTCCGCGACGTCGCCCGGGGTTCTTTGAGGTGGCGGAGGAGACCACGCCAGCCGGTCACCTACCACACGGGCCCCGCGGCCACGGAGGGAGTGCCCCCCACGAACGGGGCCCCGGCGGTGACGGTGGCCATCGCCAAGAAGGAGGGGACCAACGGCGTGGCGGTGGCCAACGATAT
>CAVOQO010000004.1:0-28254 GCA_963698355.1 uncultured Gammaproteobacteria bacterium
CAGCAACCCTCGTTTCATCAAAGTCCCACCTCGATTTCCCGCGCCTTCCCTACCTCAGGGAAGGCCCGCCCCGGGCACCTCGACCCCGACCACCCGCAGGGTCGCGCTCGGAGCACGCGCGATCTCGGCCGGATCGTGGGAGTCCGAGCCGCAGATGAAGAGGCTGCGGCGCTCCGGCCCGCCGAGCATGACCGCATAGCACTCGTGTCCAGCTCGACCCGCTCGACGATCTCGCCGCCCTCACGCACCCGCAACGCACCGAACTGGCCTTCGGGGTTGGCGAGCCACACCGCCCCCTCGGCATCGAGCGCCATGCCGTCGGGGCTCAGGTCCTCGGGCAACTGGGCATAGAGGCGCCGGTTGGCGAGCGATCCGTCGGCCTGGATGTCGAAGGCGGTCAGGCGGTGACCCATGGTCTCGGCGACGATCAGGGTCTGGCCGTCGGGCGTGATCACCATGCCGTTCGGGAAGCTCAAGTCCCGGGCGACGACCCGGACGCGCCCATCGGGATCGACGCAGGCGATCACACAGGTGTCCACGGGTTTGTTCGCGGGATCGAAGAAGTTGTAGCCGATGTCGCCGACGTACATCCGGTCTTGCGCATCGACGATGCCGTCGCTGAGACAAAAGGTGGTGATGCCGCTGAGGTCGGCCAGGGGCTGCAGGGCCTCGCCGTCCCAGCGGTGGATCTGTCGCTGCATCGCGTCGCCGACCAGCAGGCTGCCGTCGCGCCGGAATCCGAGGGCGTTCGGGATGAACGGCAGCTCCAGCGCCGTCTCGACCCGGCCGCTGAGATCCGCGGTCTTGATCCGCTTGTCGTGGATGTCCAGGAACCACAGCCTGCCGTCGTGCCAGCGCGGGCTCTCGGTGAACCTCAGCCCGCGCGCCTTATCGATCACTATCTTGCTGGTGTGCGTCTTCATGGACATTCCTTTACCGAGAAACAGGTCCGTTGGCGAGTACCGAGAAACAGGTACGTTGGCGAGCCGCTGCCTCACGCTTGGGCCCGGTTGATGAAGGCGAGGCGAAGGTCGGTGAGCGACCGGGTCACGTGGCCCTTGCCGCTGACGTCGTCGCAGTAGATCAGACCGCCGGGGCCCAGGCGCAGGTTCGTACCATCGCTGGCCGTCACCTCGCCCTCGCCGGAGAGAACGACGCAGATATAGGGCTGTGGCGCATTGTGCGACGGCGCCTCGGTCCCGGCCGGCACCGATAAGGTGACAAAGCTGGTGACTGTTTCGATCTCGGTCATTCGCCCCACCGGGTTCGGCGGCGGCCCGAGGGGTGCTTCATGCTCCGCCACGTCAAGGACGCCAATGTGCGTCTCACCCTGCTCGTCGGCATAGATCCGCGGGAACTTCACGATCGGCTTTCCTCCTGATGTGACCAAGAAATCATCCCGCCACGCGTCCGCGGTCGCGTTGCCTACAGGCCGTGAAACTTCTGCAGCGCCGGCCGCAGCGGCCAGCGGCTCGGCAGCAGCTGGTGCGCCGGTTCGGCGAAGCGGCAGCGCAGGCTGCCCAGCCGCTCGAAGCGGATCTCGATCTCGGCGCCCGGATCGATGAAGTCGTCGTGATCCAGGCCGGTGCAGTCCGGAATGGTGCCGAACCCCATGACCGTTCCGGGCTTGATGGACGTGATGAATCCGAGCCAGGCGAAGACCTCCTCGGCCTTATGATCGATCTCGGCCGTCGATCCCTGGTAGCGGACCTGCCCGTCGACCTTGACGACGACCTCGAGGGCGTACGGATCACCGACCTCGTCCGCGGTGACCAGGTAGGGGCCGAGCTGGTTGCCCTTGTCCATGTCCTTCGTGAGGCAGAAGCCGCCGATGAATTCCTGCGCCTGCACGTCGCGGGCCGAGACGTCGTTGAAGATGCAGAAGCCCGCCACCGGCTGCTGCGGGTTGCCGTAGACGACGGCCAGCTCCGGCTCGATGTCCAGGCGCGAGGTGTAGAGCGGCCAGGGAATGGTCGTCGGCGTCGCCAACGATCGAGTTCATGTTGCACTTGTAGTAGGACAGCCGCTCGGGCACGCCGGGCGGCGGCGCGGCAGGCTTGGTCAGCAGCGCCTTGGCGAAGGCTTGCAGCATCGGCGCGGTCTGCGGGTCGTCCTTCTCGTACTTCATCAGGGTTTCCGCCGAGTTCTTGAGATGCCGTGGCGTCAGCCCGAAGTCGAACAGCGCCGTCACCTCGATCGGCTCGTGCAGCCGCACGTCGCTGCAGGCGGGGCCGCTCGTCTTCCGGCAGTTCGCCCAGGTGCGCCTCGCCCCAGGCCGAAAGCTCGCGCGCCGCACGCTCGCTCGCCGGCAGGCCGGCCAGGTAGGCCCGGCTGTCGCCCAGGTCGGGCTCGGTGATCCCGCTGCGCTGCTGCAGGGCCGCGAACGCGACGGCATGGTCGGCGATGACGACGCCGAAGCTGGGCCTCGAGTCGCCCTGGGAAAAACGGATCAGCTTCATCGTGGTGTTCCTTGTCGTTGTCGTCGGTCGAGCTCGGCCCTTAGAACTCGACCGGGATGCCCTTGGCCTTCGCCACGGCGAGGACCGCGTCGAAGACCTTCGCGTGGTCCCAGGGTGTGTCCGCGGCCTCGTGGCGGAGCTCCCGGTAGGCCCGCTCGACGTTCATGTACAGGCG
The DNA here is from genome assembly GCA_963698355.1 of uncultured Gammaproteobacteria bacterium. GTDB lineage: Bacteria > Pseudomonadota > Gammaproteobacteria > Chromatiales > Chromatiaceae > Thiodictyon. The sequence continues at coordinate 2,635 of CAVOQO010000004.1, forward strand.
CGCCGGGGCGCGCCAGCCGCCGTAGGGTCCGAAATCGATCTTCTTCGATGCCTCCAGGGCGCTCAGCCCCTGCCCGAAGCAGCGCTTCGACTCCTCGCGCACGTATTCGAGGTAGGCCTTCATCTCCAGCGCGCCCTCGATCCCGCACACCGGTCCGTGCCCGGGAACGATGACCTCCGGGTCCAGCGAGATGATGAGATCGAGGACCTTGATCCACTTTTCGTAGGTGCCGTTCCAGCCCATCGGCGTGCACTCGCGGAAGATCACGTCGCCGGCGAATACGACCTTCTCCTTGGGCACGTGGATGATGGTGTCACCGATCTGGTGGCACGGCCCGACGTAGATGAGGTGGACTTCCGTGCCGTCGAGGTCCAGCACATGCCGCTCCTCGAACACCGTCGTCGGCAGCACCAGACTGATGCCGTCGAAGTCGTAGTCCTGCTGCAATTGCCGGGCGACGGCCAGCGCGCCCGGGTGCAGGGCCTTGAGCAGCATCCGCGTGAGGAAGCGATCGGCACCCTTGAGCAGTTGCTGGGTCTCGCGCGGGTCGGCGACTTCGGGCATCAGTTCCTTGACCGTCCGGTGCGCGATGATCTCGGCACCCTCGAAGAGCTGGTTCCCCCAGACGTGGTCGCCGTCCTCATGCGTGTTGACCACGCGCTTGGGCATGCCCGGCCAGACCGTGCCGAACAGCTCGATCATCCGCCGCCCGTGCGGCAGGTCCGACTGCGTGTCGATGACCACGCCGCCACCGAGGTTGATGAGCCCGGAATTCGCGTCGCAGACGCGATTCTTCTCGTTCAGGACCGCAAAGCAGTTGTCGCTGACTTGCTGAAGCTTCACGGGATGGATGTCATTGGGATGGATCGGGTCGTTAAGGTGCGCGGCGGGTACACTCTTGCCTGTACCCCGGATGGGCCAGGCCCCCTGGCTCGATGACCTGACCCGAGAATTGGTGAGTCTCCGGTCGGGCACCCGGGCCGTCTATCGGAATACCGCAAAACCAAAATTTGTGACCGCCTCCGTCTTCAGCGACTCTCACGCGGTCAGCGTGACCGAGATCAGCGACCCCGCGACCGTCAACGCGGGGCTGGAGCTGCTCGACCAGGATGCGGTGCAGCTCGAATCCCAGCCCCTGCGGGCGCAGCGTGTGCTCGTGCGCCTGGGGGCCGCCAGCGTGCTCTTCCATGCCAGCAACCGGCGCCTGCGCACCCACACCAGCGTGCAACCGGGACTGCTCGGCTACGTCACCTTCGGCTCCAAGGCACGGGGTACGGTGAACGGGGTGCCGGTCCGCCCCGGTTTGCTGTTGGCCGCTGCGCCCGAATCCGAGGCCCGATTCGTGGTGGAGCCCGGCTGGGAGAGCATTACCTTCCTGCTCCCGCCCGGGGAGATTCACCTCCATCGGACGGCGCGCCAGTGGGCGGGGGAGTTTCGTCTTCCGCAGGGGGTCGAGACGCTGCAGGCCAGCGAGGCGCTGGTGTGCGGGCTCTTCGACTGGGGGAAGCGTCTGGTGGAGATCGCCGTCGCGCAGCCCGCGCTGTTCAACGAACGGGAGACCGAGCGGGTCGCTGCCCAGGTCGAGTTGATCGAATCCCTGTTGGGGACGCTTCGGCAGGCCGGCGATCTCGTGCCCAGCCGCGGCGACCGGACCCGGCGGTCCCGCAGCCAGATCGTGCGGCGCGCCGAGGAGTATGCCCTGGCGCAAAACGGCGCCCATCTCTGCGTCAGCGACCTGTGCCGGGTCGCCGGCGTGAGCGAGCGCACCCTGGACTATGCCTTCAAGGAGGTCATGGGTCTGACCCCGGTGGCCTATCTGACCCGGCTGCGGCTGCATCGGGTGCGCAAGGCCCTCCTAGCGGCGACGCCCGGATCGACCACCGTCTCGGCGCAGGCGCTCACGTGGGGCTTCTGGCATTTCGGTGAGTTCTCGCGCGCCTACCGGGCGTGTTTCGGCGAGTTGCCTTCGCAGACGCTGCAGCGGCGCCCGGAGCCGCCCGACCTGCGGGAATAGGACGCCAACTGCAAGACTCCTTTACGGCATTTCAGGCAAGTCTGCGGGGCCCGGAACTGGCATCGGGTTTGTTACTCTTACCGTGACCTGAACCCCGTTGACTGGTGAGGGACATCGGTACTGGGGCTTTTTTGAGTGCGAGCCCGAGTATCCGCTTCCCGCCATCTTGCGGACTTTGACCCCTAGACCGGCGGGTGGCAGGTTTTGGCCGACCAGACTCGCTCACGGGGGTGCCTGCGAGAGTCTGCAATGCGTCCTGAGCTGCCGCTCAACGTGGGTGTGTCGAGTAACCGGTACACGTTGCAGAGCGGTCGCTCGGGCGCGATCTCTCGCAAGGCTCTTCTCGACCCTGACCTGACAGCACCCCTGCGGCCGGCAGCGGTAACAGTGCAAGCGACAGCGGACGTTGCGCCCATTGTCGCCTTCATCACTGTTGCCTCCCCAGTGCAGCGCATTCTCACCCACCTCGGCGAGCCGGCCAAACCCCCGCGGATTGCCCCGGCGCCGGTCCGCCCGCCTGGGGTGATCTGCTCAAACCGCTCCCGGACTGGGACATGCTGGCGCAACCCGCGCCGGAGCTCGAGTTCGATCAGCGCCTTACCTGGTAAGCGCTACCCCGCACGCCGTGTATGCGGCGGACGATCCCGTTCGTGCCGGGCCAGTGCGCGCTGGGCGCGTTCGTCACGCGCCACCCGCCGCCGGTCCCGCTGGGCGTCCCATCCCGCGTCCCATCCCGCCCCAAGCCCGCCCGACTCAGCCTTGCCCGGTGTCCTTGGCGCGGCTAAGATCGGGGCCATATCGGGTCTCGGGTGATTGAATTTCCTTCTATGAGGGCTTGCTCGTCAACCCCCAGCGACGGGCCTGAGTAATCAAGTTCTTGCGTGCTCTATGTTTGCGATCCCTCCTTCTGCATCTGCTACCTCAAGGCGTGATCAGTTGGCCGGTTCTGTAGGGCATTCAGGCAACTCTGCCTGTAACCACCTTCTATCCGTGCCGGCTCTGTAAGAGCCAAGCACCCAATTCTGCATGCGCCTTCGGCATGAGAGAACCGTTTAGGCAGCGGACCCCATCTATACGGACGGTGTGCCATGAAAGGCAACCCAGGAAATCCACGGGCACTGCCACCAACCTTGATCCTCGTCATCGCGGGTTTCTCACCTAGCTTGCCTTCAACTGCGCGCCTTCCGGAACGACACCCTGGTCCACATCACATCGTTACCCACATCTCCGCGCCCCGAGATCTGCGCTTGGCGCGGGGCTGGACACAGGATCGCTGAGCTGTTGAAATTCCCCCCATCGCAAACCGAAGGGGGCAAGGTCGAGTGGACGAACAGATACCTGAGAAGCTGTGCGGTCGGCCATTGAGCGTCGCCGATCTCGAGGTCATCCGCGAGCAGATCCGCCTCGCCGAGCCGGCGAACCGCGCGGAAATCGCGCGGCGGGTCTGCCGGGCGTTGAGGTGGACGAACGCGCTCGGTGAACCCAAGCTGATGAGCGCGCGGGTGGGGCTGTTGCGGCTACACCGAGCGGGCCTGATCGAACTCCCGGCGCCGCGCTGTGGCAACGGCAATGGCCGAGGGTTGAAGTACCCGCCGGCGCAGTGGCCGCAGGCGTTACCGCTGCAAGGGAGGGTGGATGCGCTATCGGATGTGCGTCTCTCGGCGGTCCGCGACAAGGCGGCCTCACGGTTGTGGAATGGGCTGATCGATCGCTACCACTACCTCGGCTACAGTCCTCTGCCCGGGGCGCAGATGCGCTACCTGATCGAGTCGGATCAGGGGCTGCTCGGTGCCTTGGGCTTCGGGGCGGCGGCCTGGAAGGTTGCCGCGCGCGACGCTTGGATCGGCTGGGACCAGGCGCGGCGCGAGGCCCATCTGGGCCGTGTCGTGAACAACGCCCGCTTTCTGTTGTTGCCGTGGATTCGCGTGCGCCATCTGGCCTCCAAGGTGCTGGGGCTCGCCGCGCGACGGGTTGGGGACGACTTTGCCGAGCGCTATAGAGAGCGACCGGTGTTGTTGGAGACGTTCGTCGAGGTCGCGCGGCATCAAGGGACCTGCTACAAGGCGGCCAATTGGCAGTACCTGGGCGAGACCCGAGGGCGGGGCAAGTGCGATGTCGCCCATCGCGCGGCGTTGCCGCGCAAGGGCATCTACGTCTACCCGCTGCGCGCGGATTTTCGTCGCGCCCTGGGGGTGGCGGCATGAGCGCGTTGGTCGCGGAGTTGGCGGATATCGACTTGGGTGACGTGCGCCTGAATCGCCGGGCGCGGCGGGTGTTGCAACGACTGGGGGAGAAACCGACGCTGAGTATTCCAAGCGCGTGCGGCGGCTGGGGCGAGACCCGCGCGGCCTACCGGCTGTTCGATCATGCCGAGGTCAGCGCCGCTTGTTCGAAGGCCGTACCGCCCAGCAGACCTTGAGGAACCTCGGCATCGGCGACGCCGGGGTCTCGAAGCTGTCCTCGTGCGAGCTGTTCGCCGCCGTGCAGAACGGTCAGAAGGCCGTGCTCTCCAACCGCTGGGAGATCGTGCGCTCCAAGGTGAACCACGAGCAGCGCGTCGAGATCCGGCGCGGGGCGCCCATCTCGGCCGCCGAGATCGGGATTCTTAAGGAGCAGGGGGCCTTCGTCGAGCGCATCAACTGGTCCCATCGCGTGTTTCTCCCGGTCGGCGAGGACGGCCTGACAGCGTTCGAGTGCAGCACCGCGGCAAAGCCAGTCGTCGAGCTGTTCGGTGAGCGCTCGCACGAGACCGGGGCCAGCGCCATCGCGCCGGAGCCGGATGCCGTCCAGGCACGAGGGCTGACGTCGAGGGCACTGCCTGGGACTCTCCAGAAGGAGGCCCCAGGGTCTGCGACATTGCGAGACTCCGCATCGTTGAGAGCGGAACCGACCGCGAAGGCGTCCAAGCCCGATCCGAAGGCCCCTTACTAGGAGCAGGTCGCCGCCAAGCTCATCCAGCAGTTGGAGGCCGGGACCGCGCCGTGGCAGAAGCCCTGGGCGCCGGGAACGATCCATCTGCCGCACAACCCGGTCTCGGGGACCCGGTACAAGGGCTCGAACGCCCTGTGGCTGGAGATGCAGGGCAGGGGAGACCCGCGCTGGCTGACGTACAAACAGGCCCAGAGCGCTGGCGCCCAGGTCCGCCGGGGCGCGAAGGGGACCCTGGTCCAATACTGGAAGCTCACCGACCAGATCCCGGTGAAGGACGAGCGTGGCAAGCCGCTCAAGGACGCCGAGGGCAACACCGTCTACCGCACGGTCCAGCTCGACAAGCCCAAGGTCTTCTCCGCCGTGGTCTTCAACGCCGAGCAGATCGAGGGCCTACCCCCGCTCCAGCACAAGACCCCGGACTGGGACCGCCACGAGCGGGCCGAGGCGGTGCTGAACGCCTCCGGCGTCGAGATACGCCACGACCAGGCCGACCGCGCCTTCTACCGACCGGATTCACCTGCCGCCCAGGAGCAGCTTCAAGACCGCTGACACCTTTTTGGCCACGGCCCTTCACGAGCTGGCCCACGCGAGCGGCCATCCCAGCCGCCTGGACCGGGACCTGGCCCACCCCTTCGGCAGCATCGGCTACGCCAAGGAAGAGCTCCGCGCCGAGATTGCCTCCCTGATGGTTGGCGACCAGTTCGGCATCGGCCACGACCCGGGCCAGCACGCCGCCTACGTCAAGAGTTGGGTCCAGGTCGTGAAAGAGGACCCCAAGGAGATCCTGCGGGTGTCACGCGATGCGGATAAGATCACCGGATATGTGCTGGGCTTGGAGAAGGAGCCGCTGCCTACGAATATGGAGAAGCTGCCCCAGATCGAGCGCCCGGCCGCACCGGAAAAGGCCGAGCGCCAACCGACGCCGCGGCGAGTCAGGGCCGCGGGCGGACGCGATAGATGATTCCATGCAGATGGAGAGGATGAATGAGCCAATTGATCCTGGACGTGCCGGACGACTCCCTGTTGTCGCTCAAGTTGTCCGATGAAGCCGCCGCGGCGGAGATCCGCCTCGCGGCATCCATGAAGCTCTATGAGCTCGGTCGCCTGTCGTCCGGGGCGGCGGCGCGTCTCGCCGGTATCCCGAGGACCTTGTTCCTGAGCAAGCTGGCTGACTACGGCGTCGATACCTTCCGCCTCACCGAAGACGAGCTGGAGCGCCAGACATCCCTTGCCTGACGTCATCTGCAATACCTCGCCGCTCCAGTACCTTCACCAGATCGGGTATCTGGAGCTGTTACCGAAACTGGTCTCGCGGGTCATCGTTCCGGTCGCCGTCGCCGAAGAGCTGGCCGAGGGCCGGCGCCGGGGCCTCGATCTTCCCATCCCCGAAGCGCTGGCGTGGGTCGATCTGCGCGCCCCAGCAAGCGAGCAGGTCGTCCGCCTGGTTGCCGATCTCGGTCCCGGAGAAACCGGCGTCCTGCTCTTGGCCATGGAGCGGACCGATCCGGTCGTGATCCTGGATGATGCGCTGGCAAGGCGCCATGCCGAGATTCTCGGGATCGCGTTGACGGGGACGCTTGGGATCTTGCTGGACGCCAAGCGCCGCGGGTTGGTGCCCGCGGTGACCCCGCTGATCGACGATCTCCAGCGCTTGGGCTTCCGGCTCAGCGAGGGGACCCGAAACGCTGTTTTGCGTATGGCAGGAGAGCCGTAGCGCCGTTGCCCCAAGCAATCGGTGTAATTGTGTGTGAGGGTTCCGACCCCTGCAACCCAACTCGACTCCACGAGCCGCCGTACGTCACATCCACACCTGTACGTCGCGCCCAAATCGCAGCCCCATGACCTGGCAGGCCAACTTCAGCAGTTCGCGCTTCTTCGCATCGCTCTCATTGGTGCCGACCAGCCAGCCAGGGGCGAAGGGCTCGGTGTACTTCCAGAGTCCTGGCTTCATCGGATAGACCTCCTGCGGCGTGCGCCCGACGTAGCGGCGGGAACGTCCGATGCCGCGTGCCGCCTGCTGAAAGCGTGCCGGAAACTCGGGCTCCAGTTCCGAGAACTGACGCAGCAGGTCGACGAAGGTCTCCTTCGCGAAACGGGTCGCGAAGTCCTGGCCGAATAGCCGGTACCCGGACTGCGGCGAACGGGTCGGCGGCGGTGTTGCCGGGACGGGGGCTGGCACGTCAAGCCCCCGCTGGAGACCGGCGATGGTCCGCTGCAACGCAGCAAGCTGGTTCTGCAACTGGGTGAGTTGGGTGGTATCAGGCAGCATGGGCTTGTTCTCCAGGGTAGGACGGTTGGGAAAGCACAGCGTTCAGGTCTCCGTCGGCGCGGCGGTGCTCACCACGCAGCAGGCGCTTTTCGGTCCGGGGCGACGGGCGATAGATGGTGACCACTTGGTCGCCGGCGATCACCACCCGACAGCCCCGCAACCGTTCCAGCGCGCCGATTTCCTGCTTGCGGCGCCGGATCTCCCGGTCCACGTCCTGGGCGAGCAGCAGCAGGCTGTCGGCATCGACCGCCGTGCCGGCGGCGACGATCATCGCAATGTCGGACTCGCGCAGGCCGCGTTGGCGGATGCGGGACTGGGCGTGTTGGGTCAGTGTCAGGTTCATGTGCGTTCCCCGGTCTCGGTGTGGTCGATATCGGCCCCTTGGTTGGCGGTGCTGCCGGTGGCCTCTGGTGTTGGCTGGTCTCCCGGCAACTTGAGCTTCACACGAAAGCCGCGTGGGGCTTTGAACCGCGACGCCATCTCCTCGGTAACGGCCTGGTACTGCTCTTCCAGCCAGCGCCGGTATTCCTCTGCCCCAGTGGCCTCTTTCTTCTCCCAAACCTCCCACAGATCGATCCGCCCATCCTGAATCCGTTCGAGGATGCCTTGATCCGCCTCATTGTCAGGATCGAGCCCGACGGTGGCGCCAAAAGAATGCGTGGGCGCTGCATAGTCCGGTGTCGCCCCCCTGTAGAGGGCCGTGAACTCGATCGGGTACTTCTCGAATAGACCAAGCGCCTTGAACTCGTCCTGCAGGAAGTTGATGAAGGGCGAGTACTCATTGCCCTCAGAGTCCTGGTGCGTCACGAATAACTCTCTTTCCTTCAGAGAGTTACGCTCCTCGTCGATCCATTCATCATCATAGCCATCGCGGAATGCGCCGGGCATATACGGCAGCCGGCGGCATGCCTCCGCGGTGGCGGCCTCCAGCGCCTCCACGGTTTCATCGAGCGCGGTCTGCCGGGCACGCAGGCTGCGCTGCCCGAGGATCAGAACGGCGAGCGGACCGAGGTCCATGATCGCGTCCTCGGTCAAGCGGAGGTGCCCTTGCACGAGGGTCAGGAAGGTCCTGGCCGACCCGTCGATGCCGCACTTCAGCGGAACGCGATTCAGTAATTTCAGGGTGTCCGTCTCTTTCGGAGCACGCGTCAGCTGCTCCCATTTGACGCCGAGGGCCTGGCATAGCCGCTCGCGGCTGCTTGCGCGAATGCCGGCGACCTGCTCGCCCCGCTCCCAGCGGCTGATCTGGGTCTTGCTGATCTTGCTCTCAGCGGCAAGCTGGTCCTGGGACCAGTTCCCCCGCTGCTTGCGGAAAAACTTTAGGGCTTCGGGGTTCAGGCTGTCGGTCATGGCGCGTCTCCTGTCTAACGTCGTTAAAGACAAAAATAGACGCCAAGAAACATCTAAGCAATCGCCTTTGTTGCGCCACGTTTCTTGATATGGCGCTTATAGTTTGTATAATAGCGCCTTTGTTGAGGCGCGCAAGACGACGCCATGGCCGCCCTGCGTCGGGCTTACCCTGGCTTACCCTAGCGGTCACCGCCCCGAAACGACGCGCAGCGCGTCTTTACGACCGCCGGGGCCGCCGCCCCCTCACACCGGCAACCCCGCCGCCAACAACTGCGCATGCAACTCCTGCGTGCGCCCCGGCGCCAACTGCCCGCGCAGAAAAGCCCGGACCTTCACCGGGCGCACGGCGAGCAGTTCCGCCAAGTCGCGGGCGCCATACCCGTAGTGGGCCAGGGCCGCCTCCAGGGTCACCGGCTTCTGGCCGATCCGATAGGCTGTTTCCAGCGCCAGGCCCAGGTACTGCTCGATCTGCAAAGGGGTAGACAACGCTGCGGCCAGGCGTTCGAGGGACAGCGTGGTGAGGATCTCGGCGGCGTCGTCGGCGGTGCACTGCCCGAGCAGCCAGTCCAGATAGGCGCGCTCCTGACCCTTGATCCCGTCCAGCGAGAACAGCGCGGTACGGGCGCCGATCTCCTCCAGGGCCGGCCGGCGCAAGTGGAAAAGTGGAAAAGGGGTCGGAGTGATTAACGCCCGCACTTAGTAGCGCTTCCGCGCGCTGGGGTTCATGCTGCCAGCCTGTACACCTGTCGGATTCGCGTCGCTGGACGCTGGGGCAGTAGGTGCAGCAATCGTTGATTCGGCATGATCGGGTACCGTAGTCGTTTCAGCGCGGAGGATCGCGCCCCTGTCAGTCCTGAAGTTAGGGGGCGGCCAGCACGTGGCGGAACGGTTCGATGTAACGCCGCTCCGGCGACCAATCCGCGATGGCGAAGACGATCTCGCCAAAGGCCCCGGCCTGTTCCGTGAGGGCGGTATGGAAGTCGCGTGCGGTGCGCGCGGGGTCGTTGCCGAAGGCGCCGCAGCCCCAGGCGCCGAGCACAAGGGCCGAGTACTCGTAGGCACGCGCGATCGCCAGGACGCGGCGGATGCGCGCTTGCAGGAGATCGCCCGCTTGGGGCTGACCGATGCGAGGGGCGTAGGGCGCTGCACAGGTGAGGATCGAGAGCGGCCAGGGCTGTTCCAGCGCGGTGCTGTCGTCGTCGCGAAACACCGGCACGTCCGGTGAGAGGATTGCCCAGTCGGTCGAGTCGGGCTGGGGCCGCTGTCCGTGGGCCGCATACATGGGATCGCCGAGCAGGGTCCCATAAAGCGCGCTGGAGCGGCAAAGGACCTCTTCCTGGGCGCGCGCGCCGCTGAGAAAGCCCCCGCCGGGATGGATGCCGTTGGCGAAGTTGAGCGCTAGCACCCGCTCGCCGTCGTCCGTCAATCTCCGGGCCGCCGCCAGCGTCGTTTCGTTGGAAACCTGGACCCGGGTTTGGGGAAAGCGGGCGGAACGAGACTCCGGCAGGGGGGCATCGGGCGGCAGGCTGATCTTGGCGCCACAGGCGCGCGCTACCGCGTCGCGCCAGTTGATTGCGTGACCCGCGGCGCTGGGATAGCTCCCGGTCTCGATCGCGACGACCGCTGTGCGACCCAGCCCCGCTGCGCGCTCTCGCGAGATCGCCAGAACCTCCCGGCAACGCTCGGCGCGCTCGTCGGAATCGAGGCAGGGCAGCAGGGCCAGTGGGCTCATGGGACTCTCCTTGGAGTTGGTGGAAATGCTCCGGCTGCAACCGACCGGTTTGGAGACTTCCCCCTCCCCGCGTCAGCTGAGCTTGTCCCATATCTCTGCTGGACACCGCGCCGCGCGGGCGCTAGAGTGTCGCCGCCATGGAGGTGTGCGGCCAAGTGTTTACCCCGAGCATCCTCGCGCGCCTCAGCGAGGCGGTGGCGCGTGTGCCGGGGTTGAGCCGCAGCGCGCTCTCGCGCAAGGTCTGCGAGTGGCTCGACTGGCGCGATGCGCGCGGGCGCCTCAAGCAGATGAGCGCGCGGGTGGCGCTGGGGCGCTTGGAGCAGCAGGGGCTCATCGAACTGCCCGCGGCACAGGGCGCGGTACCGGCGGCGGAGCCGCTGGAGGCGCCCGTGGACGAGCCTTCGGCGCTGTCGCTGTCGCTCGCTGAGCTGGGGACGGTGGAGCTGGTGCTCATCGGTGAGGGCGAGCGTGACCTCAGTCGCCTCTGGCGGGGGCTGTTCGAGCGCCATCACCCGCTCGGCGCCGGTCCCTTGTGCGGGGCCCAGCTGCGCTATCTCATCCGCAGCCCTCGCTATGGCTGGCTCGGCGGCCTGGCCTTCAGCGCCCCGGCGCTGCGCCTTGGCGCGCGGGATCGCTTCATCGGCTGGAGCGAGGCGACGCGGCGCGCGCACCTCGATCAGGTGGTGGCCAACACGCGCTTTCTGATCCTGCCCCAGGTCACGGTTCCGCATCTGGCCTCCCATGTGCTCGGGCGCTGCCTGCGCCGCCTGCCGCGCGACTGGCAGGGGCGCTATGGGCTCACCCCGGTGCTGGTGGAGACCTTCGTCGATTCCAGCCGCCACGCCGGCACCTGCTACCGGGCGGCCAACTGGCGCTATCTCGGCGACACCCAGGGGCGCGGGCGCAATGATCGCAGCCACAGCGCTGCGGCCACTGCCAAGGCGGTCTATGTCTATCCCGTGTGCCGACAGTGGCGCGAGCGCCTGGGCGCCCAGGCGCCTGAGGCACCTATCCCCGACTGGGCCGAGGCGGAGCTCGGCGCCGCCGAACTTGGCGACCGCCGCCTCACCGAGCGCCTGCTCACGCTCACGCGTGACTGCTATGCTCGCCCCCAGGCCCAGCTGCCCCAGGCATGCGGGACGCGGGCCAAGACCAAGGCCGCCTACCGCTTCTTCGACCACGCGCGCGTGCGTATGGACACTCTGCTCGCCCCCCATTACCAGGCCACCGCCGAGCGCGCCGCCGAGCAGCCGGTCGTGCTGGCGGTGCAGGACTCCAGCTCCCTGAACTACACCGCGCACCCCGACACCGAGGGCCTCGGTCCGCTCAACACCACCCGCGACGGTAGCCTCGGGCTGTGGCTGCACGACACGCTGGCCTTCACCCCCGCGGGGCTGCCCCTGGGGCTGCTCGACGTGCAGCTGTGGGCCCGCGATGCCGAGACCCACGGCAAGCGCGCGACCCGCTACGCGCGCGCCATCGAGGACAAGGAGAGTGCCAAGTGGCTGAAAAGCTATGCGGCCGCCTCGGCCCTCGCCCAGCGCTGCCCGCACAGCCTCGTGGTCAGCGTCGGTGACCGTGAGGCCGATGTCTACGAGCTGTTCGTCGCCGCCGCCGAGCAGCCCAAGGGCGCACACCTGCTGGTGCGCGCCGAGCGGACCCGGCGCATGACCCGCGACCACGGTAGCCTGTGGGACTTCATGGCCGCCCAGCCGCTCGCCGCCACCCAGGCGCTCGCCGTGCCGCGGTGCCACAACCGCCCGGCGCGCACCGCCACCCTGGAACTGCGCTTCGCCGCGGTGACCCTCAAGGCACCCAAGCGCAAGCGCGCGCTGCCCGACCTCGGCCTGTGGGCGGTGTGGGCGCGCGAGGTGAACGCCCCGCCCGGTGTCGAGCCGGTGGAGTGGATGCTGCTCACCGACGTGCCCGTGGAGACCCCCGAGCAGGCCGCCGAGCGCCTGGCCTGGTACGCCACGCGCTGGCAGATCGAGGTCTATCACCGCACTTTGAAAAGCGGCTGCCGCATCGAGGAGCGCCAGCTTGGGACCGCCAAGCGCCTGGAGGCGGCCCTGGCCATCGACCTGGTGGTGGCTTGGCGTATCTTTCATCTGGCCAAGCTCGGGCGCGAGACCCCCGAGCTGCCCTGCACCGTCTTCTTCGAGGACGACGAGTGGAAGGCGCTGTGGCTGCGCGTCAACCTGACCACCACGCTGCCCCACACCCCCCCGACCCTGCGCCAGGCCACGCGCATGCTCGCCTCCCTCGGCGGCTTCCTCGGACGCAAGTGCGACGGCGAGCCCGGCACCCAGACCCTGTGGCTCGGCCTGCAACGCCTCGACGACCTCACCCACATGTACCGCGTGCTCACCGCCGCCACCGGTCCACCCGGTGTCCAGCGAAGATATGGGGCATGACCAGCCGCGTCAGGGAGGGGAGGTGGGCCGAAGGTTCCGACCCTGGAAACGGGCACCGGCGATCAACGACGGTCCGATAGCTCCGCGGCGAAGGGTGCCAGGAACCGCCGCTCCGGGGACCAATCGGCGATGGCGAAGACAACCTGTCGGAAGGCGCCGGCCTGTTCCTCCAATGCCGCCCGGAAGATGGCGGCAATGCGAGCGGGGTCGTTGTCATAGGTGCCGCAGCCCCACGCGCCGAGGACCAGATCCTCGTAGTCGAAAGCGCGGGCGATGGCCAGCACACGGCGGATGCGGCTTTCCATCAGGTCCCCAGCCCGGTCCCTGCCGAGCTTCGGGGCATAGGGCGCGGCGCAGGTAAGGATGCCGAGAAGCCAGGGCTCCTCCAGAGGACTGCCCTCGTCGGCCCGGAAGACCGGGACATCCGGCGAGAGGATGGCCCAATCCGTCGAATCCGGCTCCGGTCGGGCAGCGTGGGCCGCATACATGGGATCGCCTTCCAAGGTCGCGTACAGTGCGCTCGACCGGCACAAAACGCTCTCCTGCCCCCGGTTGCCCTTTACGAATCCGCCGCCGGGATGAATGCCGTTGGCGAAGCTCAGCGCCAGTACCCGCCGACCTTCCTGAGCAAGCCGCCAGGACGCGGCAAGTGTGATCTCGTTGATAACCTGCACAGAGGTTTCTCGGAAACGCACGGGGTCGGGAGTCGGCAGGCTGGTATCGGGCGATAGGCTCCGTTTGACGGCGACGGCCGTGGCTATGGTGGCACTTAGGTCCCGAGTCTGACCGGCGGCATTGGAATAGCGGCCGGAGGCAATCGTCTCCAGCGCCGATTTGCCCAGGGCCGCAGCTTGGTGGTGCGGAATCTGGCTTTGCTGGCGGCATCGTTCGGCCAGCTCTGGGGAGTCCTGGTAGGGCAGATATCGCAGCGCGGGAGGCGCATCGCCCCGGATGCGGCTACCGTCGGTCCTGCGGCCACGTCTCTCCGCACCGGTCTCGGCGAACATCTCCTTGATCCGTCTGGCGCCGAGCGTCCGGCGGTGGCGCTCTACCTCGCCCTCCAATTCGGCAGCAAGGGCGAGCAGGTCAGGATCGCCCTTGGCGTACTTGCGGATGCGTTGAGCTGCGGTGCGCAGGGCATCGCGCGCTCTTTTCAAATCCCCTGCACGATTCGCGGCGACGGCGTCGCATCGTGCCTGCTGGGCGAAGTAGTCGGCGACCCGACGCTCCACGTCCGCCTGTCGGGGCTGGGCATTGCGGGTGACGCTATCGACCCAGGTCCAGCGGAATTCGTTTTCGGCCAAGGTGCGATCGCCGTCTCTGACCAGTACCCGTACCGGGCAGTTCGTATCGATGGCTCCAGACGGGAAGCACACGCTGACCAGTAGGTCCAGGACCTGGTCACTGACCATATCGCCTGCATGGATCGTCAGGCCATGGTCAGCGGACTCCGTGCGCCAGGGACCTATTGCCTCGACCCTCAGGTCCGCCTGCCAGGCGAGCCGCACGCGCACGTCCGGGTGGACGACTTCGAGGGCGTCGCCCAGCTCTCCGCCGATGGCAGCCGGGATGCCTTCGGCTCGGGCGATGTCGTGGAACATTCCGCCGCCGGCGTCAGCCAGCTGGCCCAACAGCTCCTCGTTGTAGTCGTCGCCGACGCCGAAGGTGCTGGTAACGACGCCGAGCTTGAGCAGCTCGCTCGCATGGTGTGCAAGCTCGGCGGGATCGACGATGCCGACGTTCGTCTGGACCTTCGCGGCCGATCAGACCGCAGCCGGTGAGCCAGCCGTCGCCGAGGTTGGTGGTCCCGCGGGGGCCGACGCCGCCGAGCGCACCTGCCGCGGCGTTGCGGCTGTCGACACCTCCCGGCATAAGGGGTAGCAACGTGTCGATCCGGTCGTCGAAGACGACCAAGGCGACGCGGTCGCGCGGACCGAGACGTTCGATGGCGGCAAGCGCGGCCTCGCAGGCACGGCTCCATTTGTTGCCCCCCATGGAACCGGAGCGGTCGAGCACCAGGGCCAGGTCGACCGGTGCGCGCTCGCCAACAAGACGTGGGGCGTGCAATCGCAGGTGCAGATAACGCTCGCTATCGCCGCGCCAACGGATGAGCTGCCGATCGGTGTCCAACCCGAGCCTCAGGCGACCGCGACCCTCGGGGTCCGGCCCCTTGCCACGCTCGCCGTCGTCCGCGATCCGGAAGGCGTAGAGATGAATCGCGAACCCGTCTTTAATGAGGGCGCCGCCGGCCAGACCGTGGCCGAACAGCCGCCAGTCCTCACCGTCGCCCACCGCCGCAAAGCGCTCCACCTCGGCCTTGGCGATGCGGTCGAGCCAGGGTCCAGGGGCCTCGGGTACCGCAGCCGGCACCTCATCCGCCGCGATGGCATCGAGGGCATGGCTCTCTACCAGCTTGCCGAGCGCCGCGGCGAGCGTGGTTGGGCTGTCGAACAGGTCGAGACCCACCAGGCGGCCATTGAGGGCGAACAGGGCGCCGCACTGACCCGGCTGCGGGGCGAAAGCTGCCTTGAAATCGTCGAGCCGCGCACGGTAACCCTCGTAGAGGGCCGCCGCAGCGGCAGTCGGCGACGACACCTTCATGCGCTGGGCGCGATCTGCTATGTCGCGCCAAACCGCACCCTGATTGCTTTCCCGCGAGCCTCGCCGGCGCAACGAGTCGCTCACGTCTGCCGCCTTGCGCGCCCGGCCCGCGGCGAAATGGGTCCTCCGGGCACTGCCGAGCTCGGCCGAGGCGGCGTGCCACCTCCCGGCCTCGACACAGGAGACCGGGATGACGATGGTCTTATGGGCCGGGACCAGCACCGACAGGTTGAGGATGCGGTTCTGCTTGGCGCCGATCAGCTCCTCGCCATCGAGCAACAACACCGGCAGATCGCCCTGGTTAACAAAGCGCAGCTCCGGCACGCTGCCTCCCTCCGAGACCTCGGTGACCCGGGCGCTGCCATCGGCCAGGGCCGCCTCGAGAAGCCGGTAACCCGGCTGGGCCAGCCCCTCGGCCAGAAGCGGGAAGAGGGTGAGATTGTGGAACTGGACGGGGTTTCCCACGACCACTCGGGACAGGCGCTCGGCAATGGCGGTCATAATAGGAGGCTCCAGGCTGCGATTGTTGACGGGATGGCCGATGGGTCGGGGTCAGGTGTCGTCGCCAAAGATTCGCCTGGCCGCTTCGAGTAACGCATCGAGTCGGCGTTGATCGGCGCGGGCCAGCGGTCGGCGCACATGCAGCTCGATGTCAGAATGCAGCGCGATGCGCTCCCAAGTGCTGCGGGGAGGCAGCCGCGTGCTCGCCGGTTGAAAAGGTGCGAGCTGAGGTTCCGACGAATTGGCTTGCTCTTCCTTGGGGTGGGGTGACTTGAGCAGTACCTGCCGGACATAGTCGTAGGCGCTGGTCGGTGCCATCTGCTCCTTTGTCGAAGGTTCGGCCAGCGCTGCCGCAACGCCGGCGTCATCCAGCGCCTCCAGTTGGCGACGGATCTCCGCCAAGGGCTGATGGGCCTCCTGCAATCGGCGGATCAGGCGCAACCGATCGCGATGACCGGGTCCGTAAGTTGCGGCAGGTCCACGCCCTGCCGGCGGGGGTAGCAAATTCTCCGCCACGTAGTATCGGATGGTACGCACGTTGATCCCTGTCTCGCGGCTCAGGGCGTTGATATCGACGGTCTCGTTCATGCACATAACTATACAGTGTCACTGTCCGCTGTCAAGTCAGTCAGACAACTACCGGGCACATCGAGTTTCAAGCCTGGGGTAGCGTTAGACTGACGACGATACGAAGGAGCGTTGGCGACATCGCTCGTGGCTTGCAGCCTGGGGGCTCCGAACTGGGGCCGGACCGCAGAATAGGGTCGAGGAGGTCCTGGGTGTGTTCGGCGCTCTCCAGCCGAAGGAAGCGGGGCTTTATCGGCTGTTTGTGTCTAGGGAGAGCGAGGAGAACAATGGGCAGACCACGGTATCTGGCAGGCGAGGTGGGTCTCGCGCTTGGGGGGATCGGCAAGTGATCGTGATGTCGCCCGGCCCGGCTCCTGGATGACGCTCAGCGTCCCGGGACATAGGGTGTCCCGTTGACCAACTGCTCGCGCACGAAGGCGTCGGTGTTGGGGTCCTGGGCCAACGCCTGGATCAGACCCCGGGTCGACTCCAGGCGGTCGAGCGCCTCGGCCGCGCGCAGGGCGTAGCCCATCGCCTGCCAGACATCGCCGGCCTTCAGCTCGTAGAAATGGCCCGCGGTCATCCAGCCCAGGGCCGTGGTTGCCGTCTCCAGGGTGAAGGCCGGCTCGCTGTCCAGATGGTCCCTGGCCGCGCGCAGCAGGGTGCCGATGTCCACCGGGGAGCGCCGTGCCAGCTCCAGGGCCAGGTCCAGCAGGCCCAGGGTCTTGGCGGTCGCGAACCATTTGCCTTCCTCACCTGGGGTCTTGGCGATCAGGTCGTCGAGGATGGCGCGGTGTGCCTTGTCCGGGTACTTCTTCTTGATGGCCAGGAAGGTCGCCAGGTGGGAACCGGCCCGGTTTGCCGTGTAGGCGAAGCGTCGGTAGGCATCCTCGCCGCGTCCGGCCGCCAGGAGGATCTCCTCGCAGGTGCGGACCATGTCCGAGGGGCCGTCGTTCAGGCCTAGCGACTGCTCCGCGTAGCGGATCGCCTCGTCGGTGCGTCCCTGGACGGCGAGCGCCCGCACGCCGTAGCGCCGGTAGTGCCACCAGATGTAGGGGGCGGTCTCGATCAGGTCGAGGAGCTCCTGGTAGCGCCCGGCCGCGAGCAGGCAGGAGAGGCAGGGCGTGGTTCCGCGGTAGTAGCCCCGGTGCTCCGGGCTCCAGCTCAGGCGCAGGGCCGGCAGGAAGTCGTCGGCGGCTCGGGATGTAATCGGCGGAGCAAAAATGTCCCCCTGAAGCGGCCGGAATGTCCGGTCGTGGCGGTGCGAAGGTGTACCGCCGACGAAGCCCCGATCTGGGCGCTATGTGAGGCTACCGGATCGGAGGGGGGATGTACGGCGTGGAGATCTACTACAAGGTCCGACGCGCGCATTTCGTCGAGGGGGAGAGCATCCATGAGCTGTCACGGGTGTTCGGGATCCACCGCAAGACGGTGCGCAAGATGCTCAGCCACTCGGTGCCGCCGGGCTACCGGCGTCAGCAGCCGCCAGCGCGACCGAAGCTTGACCCGTTTACCGAGCTCATCGACCAGATCTTAGAGGAAGACCGCAACCGCCCGCGCAAGCAGCGCCATACCGCCAAGCGGATCTGTGAGCGGTTACAACAAGAGCACGGGTTCACCGGCGGTTACACCATCGTCAAGGACTACGTGCGTGAGCAGCACCAGCGTCGCCAGGAGATGTTCGTGCCGCTCGCCCATCCGCCGGGGCATGGCCAAGCGGACTTCGGTGAGGCACTGGCGGTCATTGCCGGGGAAGAGCGCAAGGTCCATTTCCTGGTGTTCGCGCTGCCGCGCAGCGATGCGGTGTTTCTCAAAGCCTACCCGGGGGAGACCACCGAGGCGTTTTGCGATGGGCACAACGCCGCCTTCGCCTTCTTCGGCGGCGTTCCCCTCACGGTCCTGTACGACAACACCAAGCTGGCGGTTGCGCGCATCCTTGGGGACGGGAAGCGCCAGCGCACCCAGCGGTTCTCCGAGCTGCTCTCTCACTACCTGTTCGAGCCCCGCTTCGGCCGTCCCGGTCGCGGCAACGACAAGGGCAAGGTGGAGAACCTGGTGGGTTTCATCCGGCGCAATTTCCTGGTGCCGGTCCCGCGCTTTGCGAGTTTCGAGGTCCTCAATGTGCACCTGGAGACTTGCTGCCGCGAGCGATTGACCGCGAAGCTGCGTGGACACCAAGAGACGATTGCCGAGCGCCTGGAGCGCGACAAAGCCGCCCTGCTGGCGTTACCCGCCACGCCGTATGAGGCCTGCGAGCGGGTAAGCACCCGCGTGAGCTCGCTTTCCCTGGTGCGCTACCGCGGCAACGACTATTCGGTGCCGGTCGCCTACGGCCATCGTGAGGTGCTGGTGCGCGGTTACGTCCATGAGGTGGTCATCAGTTGTGCCGCCGAGGTGATCGCCCACCATCGCCGCTCCTATGAGCGCGAGGACTTCATCTTCGATCCGCTGCACTACCTGGCGTTGCTCGAGCAGAAGGTCGGCGCGCTGGATCAGGCCGCCCCCCTGGTCGGCTGGCAATTACCCGAGCCCTTCGAGCAACTCTACCGCCTCCTGCAGGCGCGCCTGGGAAAGCCCGGCAAGCGCGAGTACGTCCAGGTCCTGCGTCTGCTCGAGAACTTCCCTCTGGAGGTGGTCCACGCCGCCATCGCCGAGGCCCTTCGCCTGGGGGCCATCGGCTACGATGCCATCAAACACCTGGTCCTGTGCCGCATCGAGCACAAGCCCCCGCGCCTGGATCTGAGTCTCTACCCCTATCTGCCCCGGACCCAGGTGAACACCACCTCTCCGGCAGATTACCAACGCCTGTTGCGTGCGGAGGCCTCATGAGCGATTCCCCGCAACTGCTGCTGCAGCACCACCTCAAGGCGCTGAAGCTACCGACCTTCCTGCGCGAGTACGACAAGGTGGCCCGCCAGTGCGCGGCCGAGGGGGTGGATCATCCCGGCTATCTGCTGCGCCTCGCCGAGCAGGAACTCATCGACCGGGAGCGGCGCATCCGCGAGGCCCGCTTCCCCACCGTCAAGAGCCTGGAGAGCTTCGACTTTACCGCCATCGCATCACTGAACAAGCCCCTGGTCCTGGAGCTGGCGCGCGGCGAGTACATCACCCGACGCGAGAACATCATTGCGCTCGGCAACAGCGGCACGGGTAAGACCCACATCGCCCTGGCGTTGGGACTGGCGGCCTGTCAGCACGGGCTATCCGTCGCCTTTACCACCGCCGCTACCCTGGTCCACCAACTCATCGAGGCCCGTGACGAGAAACGTCTCCTGCGCCTGCAGCAGCAACTGGCCAAGGTCAAGCTGCTGATCGTCGATGAACTAGGCTTCGTGCCTCTGTCCAAGAGCGGCGCGGAGCTGCTCTTCGAGATCTTCAGCCAGCGTTACGAACGCGGCTCCATCCTGGTCACCAGCAATCTGCCCTTCGAGGATTGGACCGAGGTCTTCGGCTCCGAGCGCCTGACCGGTGCGCTGCTGGATCGACTCACCCACCATGTCCACATTCTGGAGATGAACGGAGAAAGCTACCGGCTCAACCAGAGCAAGCGTCGCCAGCAACGGCCCAACAAGGCGTCTGCTACCTTACCCCAAGGCCAGTAATTCCTTCCCGCCTAACACCAACCCCATCCCTACGCGGCGCCCCAGATGGGACACTTTTACTCCGCCGCACTGGTACAAATTCTCTCCGCCGTTGACATCCCAGCCGCTTGTTTTTCGACTTTGACCCGGTGCGCCCGAGAGATTGTTCGAGCACTAAGGACGAGCTTGCTGAAGCGGAGATCCGTGCGCGTGGGCTTGCCAAGCAGCTAACCCAGATCGGCTGGCCGTCTCCAGCGTTGGCGATGAGCGGCAACGGGTATCACCTGCAGTATCGGACGGCGCTTGCGAGCACCCCGGAGACCAAGGAGCAGCTGACGGCAATCTACTCCGGCCTTCACAAAGCGGTTTTCCGACGACGTGGTGACCTTTGACCGGTCGGTGCGCAACCCGGCCAGGCTGTGCGCGCTCTATGGGTTTGTGAAGCGCAAGGGGCTTGAGACGGCAGAGCGTCCGCATCGGGAGTCCTGGATTGAAATCCCGGCGGAGTGGGGGATGGTGCCTCCGGAGCAGGTGGCCGTCGTTGCGACGGCGTTGGCGAGGAGCACCCCGGTGAGAAGCGATGTACGCCCCGTGGAGCCGTCCATGATCGGGGGTTACGGCAACTACTCCACCCTGGATGTGGTGGGCTGGTTCCGTTCTCAGGGCCTGTACATCGGGCATCTGGAGGGCAACAAGCACGCTGTGACTTGTCCTTGGGCTGACGAGCACACCAATCCCAGCCCGGAGAACGGCAGCGACACGATCGTGTTCGAGACCGACGGGGGGTGGCCAGGCTTTCACTGCAAGCACAGCCACTGTGACGGGAGGACGATCCGTGACGTCATGAACCTGTGGGGTGATGCAGATGCATTCTGCAAGGAGGTGCACACCAGCAAGGCGGCGTAGCGGGCAGGCGCGGTAACCGGGGACGAAGGGCATTCCTGACGATGGATTCCGCTGTGAGGGAGAGCAAGTCGCGGGTCCATCGCAGGATGCCCTACCAGATCGCATAAGCGCCTCTCAGTGCCTCTGACGGGCTTTATGGCCACCCTTGCTAGCGTCCCAATCAAGACGAGCCTAAAAAAGCCTCCTGTGCGGTTCTGTGGCTTTAAGAGTTTGAAGCCTAGCGATCGCTCAGCATCGTCGATTCGGGCAGGGTAATTCTGAAGGCTTGCTATCCAGTGCCTATGTGTCCACCGGGTCGGGAGACTGAGCACCTGGACTGCGCGGAGAATGTAAGCGCCGTGGAATCCGCTCCAACATCGCCCAAGGATCTCGCGCGTCTTTGCTTGGGCGAATCTGTGAGCGGCTCAGTACCCGTCATAACGACTCTCGGTGCCACCTTACAAACCAGCATTGACGCGGGCTGCGGGGCAACTTGGTCCACTCAGTAATACCTGACCACCGGGTATATGCTATTGGACAACATGGTCCAGTGAAAAAGCGTCTGTGTGGCAGGAGAATAGGGGGCGGGTTTTGGCGTAGTGGGCGAAAGCGCTTTGAGCTGTCACCTGACTTACGCGGTCGCTATGAGCTTACTTTTTGGTAATGAAAAAACGTGTGATCAAGCTCAATGAGTAGCGCTTAGGCAATGGCAGTGAACAACCGCATTTGATATACTATTGTCAGTTCGCGATGGCTCCTGGCAAATGACCAGATATTGCCATCGGCCGGAACTACTAAACTTCTTTAATTTAGGTATTTTTATGAATGCAAACACGCCGGTTGACAGTGGTTGGATATGAAGTCCGTGGAGATTACGTTCGGGATGCGCGGCAACGGGCACTATGAAAGCCCGGGTGAACAAGTGGTTATCGACCTGAGGCCGAAACCAGTCAGGTACAAGGGGAGCACCGTGTCGCAAGCGACAGGCAAAGTGGGAATCCTGTTCAAGCTGGGAGAAGCCGTGGAGGGTCCAACGGAGTGGCCCGATTACAGACAGTATGGATTTGACGCGCACGACGTCGAGGACTTGCTTGAGCTGGTCGTTGACTTGTCGCTGCACACGGCGCCTGTGGAAAGCAACGAATACTAGGTGCCGCTCCATGCCTGGCGTGCGCTCGGACAGTTGGGGGACCCCCGCGCGATTGAACCAATCCTCGGCATGTTCGACACCCTCTGCAGTGATGATGCGGCAGGGGTGGAACTGCCGATTGTGTTGGGAATGATCGGACCGGAGACAATAGGCCCGCTGACCGAATTCCTGGATGACCGAACCCACGACAACCACGCGCGGGGAATGGCCCTTGACGCGCTAGAGGAGGTTGTAAAGCGCAATCCATCGTCGAGGGACTCTGTGGTCAGAATCATCACCGACTATCTGGAGCAACCAGACCCGGATGCCTTGTTCTTCAACGGCTGGGCAGTCAGCACGCTGATCAGTCTGGAAGCGCGTGAATCAGTCGAAACACTTCGGCGGCTCTATAGAAGTGGGAAAGTGGACGACATCGTGTGCGGAGACCTCGAAGAGGTCGAAATCGGGCTTGGATTGCGCGAACGGCGGAGCCAACATGGCCGAAAGCAGAAGAGAGGTAAAGCGAAGCGCGCCGTGTACAAGTGGTAGTGAGAAAAGCGATTAGAAGTGCTGCCTCCAGGGACTGGGGGCTCGCTTCGCCAAATGTTGATCAGTGGGAGGAAGCCGATAGGGTTTCGTCAGCCTCGACACCGGCATGCGGCCAGGATGCGACGGGCAAAGCGACCCAACTTGGCAGTGTCGCCAAGGCGAGCTGAAGGACAGCGGCGAGGGAAGGAGCCAGCCCCAGGGACGGGGCGCAGAATAACAGGCGGATGGGGATGGATGAGTTCAATGTCTTCAAAAAGGGTTCCGGCGTCATTGTTGGTGTCGTGGACGGTAACGGGATCGTCGTTGCGGAGTCGGTGATGGGATTTGGTCTCCTCGTGGATCAGATCCGCCGCGGGCTGGCCAGCGAGGAGAACCTGTTGGTGGTCAAGCGCGAGGTCTTGGGGTCTGGGGCGCTGCGCAACCACCGATCGCTTGGCACCACCCTCGCCGCCTTGTTCAAGCAGCGCGAGCCCGGATTGGTGTCAGGAAGGGTGTATCGGCCGATTCGCGTCTATCACAAGGTCGGCGAAGACGCTGCGCCGCAAGATCAGGGACTACCGGGGCGCGGGCTACTCACTGCGGCGGATCGCCGAGCGCTTCAGGATCGGCAAGGGCAGCGTCCAGCGGGCACTCGCAGACGGGGACGATTCGACCCTTGGGGCGGCGTCCTGAACCAGTGATGACGCGCCCTGGCGGGCAACTTGGTCCACTTGGCAATAGACAGGTACTGGGACGCGACAGCTAGCGAAGTTGGTCCACTTCGTTGGAGTCGGTCTTCGGGGAGCAACCGGCATCTCCGAGCGTGTTTCTCCAGGACCAGAGATCAGCGCGTCGAGGTGTCGGCATGCCTCTGGGACTTTGGGCATCTGTCACTGAGCGGTCACGTGCATGCGGAGCCCGTGCCCTACAATAAGCGGGCATCCCCGTAAGAATAATCACCGGATCAGGCCAATGCTGGACGACACGGGCACTACCCCGCCTCCGTGGTCCGATCAGCTGCCCCCAGTCCCCATGCCCCCAGTCCCCAAAAGAGACACCATGAAAGCCAATCCCGTCGCCTGGTTCGAGATCTACGTGCAAGACATGGCGCGCGCCAAGACCTTCTACGAGACCGTGTTTCAGGTCACGCTCGCCCATTTGGCTGCCCCGCCCGCACCCGAAGGCGAGCCCTGCGAAGATGAGATGGAATTGTGGGCATTCCCCATGTCGCAACAGGATTACGGTGCGTCTGGCGCACTGGTCCGCATGGAGGGTGTGCCCTCGGGTGGCGGCGGCACCATGGTGTATTTCAGTTGCGAGGACTGTGCCGTGGAGGCCGCCCGTGCCGCCGAGGCTGGTGGCCAGATCTTCCGCGCCAAAATGCCAATCGGTGAGTATGGCTTTATCGCCCTCGTCAACGACACCGAAGGCAACAGGATCGGCCTACATTCCATGACATAGGCGTTGCTGCAGACGTCGAACCAACCAACGCTTTTCCACACCAGAATCCGAATCTTTCGGCAACGTCACCATCAACGCCCGGGCGGACGACGCGCTATCGCCCGAGGCACGCACCACGCAGGTACAAGCAGAACGTCATGAAACACGCGAAAGGCAAAGTGGGAGTCCTGTTTGAGCTGGGGGAAGTCCGCAGCGATCGAACGGGCTGGCCTGATTACACACAGTATGGATTCAACGCCCAAGACCTCGAAGATTTGCTTGCCCTGGTCACTGACTCGTCGCTCAACACCGCGCCTGGGGATAGCAACGAAGTCTGGGCGCCACTTCATGCCTGGCGTGCCCTCGGACAACTGGGAGACCCACGCGCGATTGAGCCAATCATCGGCACGTTCGACACGCTCTGTGAGGATGATTGGGCGCTAGACGAACTGCCGGTTGTACTGGGAATGCTCGGACCAGAGGCAATAGGCCCGCTGGCTGAGTTCTTGAATAATCGGACCCACGCGGAATTTGCACGGGGCATGGCCGCAAGTGCTTTTGAGAAGATTGCGCAACGCGATCCGGCTTCAAGGGACTCGGTGGTCAGGATCATCACCGATTATCTGGAGGAACCAGACCCGGATACATCCGGCTTGAACGGCTGGGCGGTGAACTCGCTCATCACGCTCGAAGCGCGAGAATCCATCGAAACACTTCGGCGATTATATCAAGGAGGAAACGTTGATCTTTTCGCGTGCGGGGATATCGAAGACGTAGAAATCGAGCTGGGATTACGAGAACAGCGCACTACGCCACCGCCAGATTTTCGTCAAGCGCTCGGGCTTCCGATGCAGCAGGACGCAGAGCCGAAAAAGGTAGGGCGAAACGACCCGTGCCCGTGTGGCAGTGGTAAAAAGTACAAGAAGTGTTGCCTTCATTGACCGTAACAATTGCGTTTCGTCGGCTTCGAACAGCCACCGCCCCTTTGCGCTCGCTCCACTGGGGGATGCAGCAGTGTTGTCGAAGCGGAGCGATGACCGGTTGAGCGCTGGCAAGTGGTCGGCAAATCTCACAGGTGAAGCCCTCAGCCAACAGCGCTAAGAAATGAGATTGCTATGACGACACAAAAGATTGTGATAAGAGACGAGACAAACGACGATGCTGCCGTCATCACCGAAGTGACTGCCGCAGCCTTCGAGTCCATGGAGATCAGCAACCACACGGAGCAGTTCATCATCGAGGCGCTTCGTTCCGCAAGGGCATTGACCTTATCGCTCGTCGCAGAAGTCGATGGCCGTGTTGTGGGGCACATTGCGTTTTCTCCCGTAGTCATTTCAGATGGCACCAACAACTGGTACGGACTTGGCCCGGTTTCAGTGCTGCCGATGTACCAGCGAATGGGTATTGGTAAAGCTTCTGATACAGGAAGGGCTATCACGATTGAAAGACCTAGACGCCAGAGGCTGCTGCTGTCTAGTCGGGCATCCGCAATACTACAGAAAGTTTGGATTCGAGAATGATGCCGGACTTGTCCACGAGGGCGTCCCACCGGAAGTCTTTTTCGCTCTCTCTTTTGACGGCCGCATACCGCACGGCAATGTCACGTTCCATGAAGGATTCAAGGCAAATAGCCGACAAGCGCATGCAGGGGAAGCGGGTGCGCCTCGCCCCTATATAT
>CAVOQO010000005.1:0-154597 GCA_963698355.1 uncultured Gammaproteobacteria bacterium
GCGGGAGGCGATCAGATTCCACTGCCGATCGAAATACAGACTCCGTGGCTTCGCCCGCTTGTTGTCGAGATTGAGCGACGACAGGGTCACCCTGCCCTTGGTGGAGGTCACGGTCCTGCGCGTCGAAACGCCCGATTCCGGATCCGCCGGATTCGTCGATTCGTAGACATAGCTATCACCAACCGTGATTGGCGGGGCACCGACTTGTCCGGGGAGCTCTTCGGCGGAGTGATCGGGGGCGTTCTCCTCCTCGGTTATGACTTCATGCCTGGGATCGGCGGGCGGCGGCTCGGTCTTCGCTGCCAGCGAGACATAGCTGACCTTCCCGCCCGAAAAGGCGACCTCACCTGTGGCGTAGTGCCACAGCTCGATTTCCGGTGGGATCAACTCCTTGCGACTTGGGGCGCCGCGGGCCAGCAGAACCTGTTCCATGGTCATCTCCTTGAGAACAGTGCCGGCGAGGATCGCATCGGCAACCTCTGCGCCATGCTGGGCCGTCAGTTCCCGCCGTCGTGCCTGTTCGGGGGACTCGTCGGCTCGCGGCTGATCCGCCGCCGGCATGCTCTCCGACGCCGCTGACGGCTGGGCGGCTGGTGTCCCCTGCGCGCCTGACCCGGTACCGTCCACCGACAAGCAGACCGTCGATCCAGCGGCGAGTATCAGGGCGGCGCTGAGGCGCAGCAGGCGATTGATCAGTCCGGACACCCTGGATTCTCCCCCTTCAACAAGAGCCAGAGCCGACTCTGGGCTGCGGCTGCGGCTGCGGCAGACATCAGAATTGCCCCCGCGCACCGTCACGGATTATTCGGTACCGACTCATTGGACCTTCTCTCTTCCGACATCCTGATCATCGACTCCATGGCGGCACGCACCGCCCGCGAATGGCCTTCGATGGCCAGGAAGGCGAGAACCAGCGCAACCGACAGGAAGATCGCAAGGGCCCCGCCGATCACCGACAGGGTCGCCGCGGTGTGCGCCCTTGCATCGCTGACCTTGGCCGCGTGGCGCCGCTCCAGCTCGTAGTTCTGAGCCTGAGCACGCTCACGCGCCTCTTCGGCAACCCGTTGTGCGGCGCGCTGCTGCTGTTCCGCCCGTTCCTGCGCCGCAGCCTCGTGCCCCAGCACCTCCTTCCAGGCATCGCACAACCCCGCGTAGAAGGCCTCGACGTTCGACGCGGTAAGGCGCGACCGGACCTCTTCCAGCGCCCGCCGATAATTGGAGACGAAGGCGTCATCACTGTCACTCGCGCCACAGCGGTCGGGCACCTTGAGGGCCGTTCGGTAGGCGGCGATGTAGTCAGCATTCACCTCCCGCTGGATGGTCCGGGCGACCTCCCCAGCAACCGACTCCAGCGCCGTAGGCTGCGCCGGAGGCTCGGCCGAGGGCTCCGAGGGTGGCTTCGCCGAGGCGAGTGCCTTTGGGCCGAGCTTCAGGTCGAACGAGAGATCCATTGGGGCCGAGGTGATCCCATAGCGATCCCTGGCTACCACGCGGATCTCGAAGGTCCGGCTGGTCGCCAACTTGATATCCCCGAGGGCCTCGCCGACCTGCCCGCTCAGTGTCGGACGCGCGGCGAGTCCGTTCTTCTTGCTCGCCCCGTCGGCTACCCGCTCGAAGAGTTCCGCATCCCGGCCCCCGATGACACTCACCCCCTCCGGATAGGATGCGAGCCCATTGGGTGTATCGGCGACGAAGTAGCCCAAGACCTGCCCCTGCTTCGGCGGCTCGGTCAGCGTAGCGGGAGCAACTTGGAACCGGACATTGGTCGGCGGCTCGAACCGTTTACGCACCACGGCAAGATCCGCCGTGCGATCCGACGGTTCGACGACCGTCCCGTATCCCTGGTAAAGCGGTGGGACGGCGACCGTCGTCGGACGGCTGGCGATCGAGGTCTGCAGGAACACCAGATAAAGAGTTCCGCCGATGATCGCCAGCAGGCACCCGAGCGCGACCAGCAGATAGATCCCGCGCGCCAGCGGAAGCACAAAGGCGCTCTGAAGACGCAGAAACCACCGCCGCCCCGTCCGTTCACTCCCGATCAACGTCATCTCCTGTCGGTTCGAAAGCCGCGCTATCTGGAAATCACGCAATGCGGGGTGCAACACAAGGTCATCCGCGAGTAGTCGCGGGCGGACGGCCAAGGCCACCGCGCATCCACCCGTCAGGACGACCCGGCGTCAAGCGCATCGGCGCGCCGGAGTGCGCCTCGCTCGGCAAGCTTGCGGTGCAGGCTCGCCCCGCTGAGCTCGAAACCGTTGCGCCAGCAAAGGGCACCGAGCTCAAGGAAGAAGGCGGCGAAAAAAGCGGGATCCCTCAAGGGTCGTACCATCTCGGTATCCCGTCGGATCAGCTCCGACAGGTCGTAGTCCCCGGCGCTGCCATCGGAGAAACCCAATCGAACGACATGATTACCGACCACCTCAGCGCGAAGAATCTTAATCATTGTCGGCTCCTGGAATATGCTGCAGCGGCTCTAGCGCGACGGCACGCCGCCAGTTGTGCGCCAACTCGGACTGGTGATCTAGGCACCATTCCTTAACCAGTCTAGCGGCCCTGCGTGGAAGCCGGCCGTCGATGATCTCCCCTGTCTCGATCGCCACGAAGGCCTCATGCCCCTGATATTCGACGTGAAAGTGCGGCGGTGCATGGTCGTCAAAATACATTCGAATGTAGATTCCGAAGAAATAAGAGATCACCGGCATCAACCGAATCCTCTTCCATCAGACCCCAGCGCCTTGGCCCAGCTCGTCGTATACGCCACGCTTCACACCGCGTCGATTCGACACCTCGCTTATACCCGCACAAGTCGCAATCACCAGCGTCCATTGCGCCCGGGCTCAAACCACGCGGGCACCAAGCCCGTGCCCGGCCTATTGGGCTACGTCGCCTGGTTGGACGCGGGCCACGCCATCGAGCACGACCCCCTACGCATCGCCGATGCCGACCGGGTACTCCTACTGAGCCCCGAGGTCGCGTAGCAAATTGCGATGGAGGGTGGGTATCGGCCGACCGCCGCCGCCCTGCGGCACTGGCTCACCCACTCGCCCGCAAGCTAATGCGTGCCGTCACGTCGGCAGGTCCATTTTGCCAGCCCCCGTGGGCACGCGAACAGCACCCACGGGTGACGGACAAACCAGTCGCGCCGCAGCTAGGGGATTCTTTCCCGTCAGAAATTCACCACGACCTCGTTTGAGCACACGGGCGCAGTTCCGATCTCGCACACCTGGTAGACATAGCTCGGCCTGGGCTTCTTGCCGAGGTTGTCGGTGTAGGTTCCGTCATTTGCCGTGGAGGCGATGGATTGACCATCCCGCCGGATATCGACGCTGGTGCCCAGCGCCCCCGTCCAGCTCAGGTCCACGTAGCTCACCGCCTTCGCCGTGCGAACGCTAGCGCTGAGAGTGATGGCACGTGGCGTCGTCGCCTCGGCCTCGTTCGAGGGGTCCGACTCCCCGCCCCCGTTGTAGGCCAGCACGCGGTAGCGGAAGGTGGTTCCACCCGTTAGCCCGGTATCCCGATACGCGGTCGAATTCGCGCCGGCGCTCCCGATCCGCGTCCAGACATCCGCGCTGAGCCGCTCCACATAGAAGCCGTACTCATCGTCCGAGTTGTCGCTCCAAGTCAGGGCGATCTGATCTGCCGAGACCGCTACGCCCGCGAGATCACTCGGCGCGGCCGGCGGCGTCTCGGGCTCGGTCCGCGTGCGCAGATACATCACATCCACATCAAAGCTATCCAGAGCGCTGGCCGTACCGGCGCTGCGGTCCGTGTCGCGGACCCGCACCCAGAGCGGCCCAGCCAGGTTACTCGGCAGCGCGTAGACGATCTGCTGAGGCGCCCCGGTACCCTGCACCACGACCATCGGCGTGTAGCTCACCCCGTCCTTGGAATACGCCAGCTCAAAGGCATCGCCGTCCTGGGACACACTCGCCGTCACGGTCGCGTACAGCGCCAAACTCGCCCCGGGCTGGACCTCGAACAGCCACCGGTGCAACAGATAGCTGTAGCGGCTCTTCGCCCCACCGCTGGAGCTGACCTCCGTGATGCGCTCGCTCACCCCGTCCAGGGCATGTGTATCCAGATAGGTTCCAGAGACCGTCCCAGCCCCCGGGACCTCGTTGACCGCGAACTGGTCGAGCTGAGGCGCCTGCACGCTGGTGATCGCCTCGGCGAAGGCCGAGCCCTGATCGCTCGCGACGGCCGCCCTCGTGGTCAAAACGGTGCCGCCGTTGACCTGGACGCCGACCGAGACGGCGCCCTCCTCACCGGGTAGCAGCTCGCCGAGGGTCCACTGGTTGTCTGTCCCGAGATCCGGTAGGGGATCGGCCCAGAGGAGGCTGACGTTCGGATCCAGCGTCAGCCGCAGCACCGCGCTCGTTGCTGTGCTGGTAGCAGTCCCGGCGTTGCCGTACGCAAAGCCGTAGGTCAGCTCGCCGCCCACTTGGACCGGGTCAGGATCGTCGGTCGCTTCGAGGTAGAGCGCCGCCGCGCTCTGGACGACGGTCGTCGCCTGGGCGCTCGCGCTCCCCCGCTCCGCCTCGATCACCGCGAAGTTGGTGAGCTGGGTCCCGTCGGGCAGCGGACTCGCGACCTGGACACCGATACGCAGGGTACCGGTGTCCCCCGGATTCAGATCCGGTAGCGTCCACTGGTTGGTGGTGCCCGAATCGGGCGCGGGCTGGGCGCCGAGGAAGCTGACCCTCGGATCGTAGGTCTCGCGCAGCACCACGCCGGTCGCCACCGCGTTGGCGCTGCCATCGTTGCCGTAGGTCAGCTCGTAGGCCAGTACCGCGCCGGGCTCGACGGGGTCCGGCGTATCGCCCTTGGCCAGCGTGAGGATTGCGCTGCTCTGCACCGTGGTGGTCTCGTCGGCGCTCGCGACAGCCCCCTCGGCGCTGCTCAGCTCGGCGTGGTTGCTGAGCTGGGTGCCGTTCGGCAGCGGGGTTGCGGCGCGCATGGTAATGCTCACCTGTCCGCTGTCGCCCGGCTGCAGTTGGCCGAGGTACCAGGTGTTGTTGCCCGCATCCGGTGCCGGGCTAGCGCTGACGAAGGTCGTGCTCGGGTCGTAGGACTCGGTCAAGACCACGCCCGTCGCGGTCGCGTTGGCCGCGGAGTCGTTGCTGTAGGTCAGGGTGTAGACGAACTCAGCCCCGGCGACCACCGGGTCGGTGTCGCCCTTGGCCAGGCTGATCACCGGCTGGCTCTCCACCAGCGTCGTCTGGGTGGCGGTGATCTCGGTCGCGCTCTGGTCACTGCCGAGCGCCACCTCGTTGACCAAGGTGGTGCCGTCCGGCAGCGGGCTGGCGACGTCGACCGTCACCGTGATCGTTCCCGAGGCGCCGGGCACCAGGTCCGGGAGATACCAGACGTTATCCCCCTCATCCGGCATCCGACTGGCCGAAACGAATGCCGCCCTCGGGTCATAAACCTCGGTCAGCACCAGGCCGGAGGCAATGAGCTTCGATACACCGTCGTTGGCGTAGTTGATGACGTAGGTAAGCTGGGAGCCGGCCTGGACCGGGTCGTTGATGTCCGTCTTGGCCAGGTTGAGCAACACGCCGCCGATGGCTGGATCGAGCGGATCGATGTCGTCCTCGTCCAGCACCCCGTCGTTGTCGTCGTCGGGGTCGGCGTTGTTGCCGGTGCCGTCGCCGTCTGTGTCGAGCCACTCCGCGGCGTCGAAGGGGAAGGCGTCCGAGGCATTCTCGATCCCATCGCCGTCGATATCGGGGTCACAGGCATCACCCAGTCCGTCGCCGTCGAGGTCCTCCTGGCTCGCATTGGGCACGGCGGGGCAGTTGTCCGTCGCGTCTGGCTCGCCATCCCCGTCGGCGTCGGTCTCGACAAAGGCCGTGACGACCTTCTGGGTGCGGTTACCCGCCGGGTCGTAGCTGTACGCGATCCCAGTTCCGTCCGGGTAGCTGACCTGGATGAGCCGGTGCAGTGCGTCGTATTGGTAGCTGACCGTTCCCGCCCAAAGGCCCCCCGAGAACGCCAGAAGCAACCCCAGCGCGGCGAGCATCCCGTTCATTTTGATCCGCTTCATGACGACACCCTTTCCCTCGCAATACGCCCTATCTCATCCCCGCCCAAACGCAATACATTCGTCGGGTGGGCACGTCGTTCGTGCCCACGCGTGGTGGGCCTCCCGATCTCGACCGCGATTTCCGACCATTACCGTCTCCAGGTCGATTTCCGGCCAACGGACCACGTGGGCGCACAAAGCGCGCCCACCCGACAGGACCTCATTCCGGCACGGCGACAAAGTCAGCGGGCTGCTCCGCCACCCCCCAATCGCTCGCATAGGCTCCGGCCTTCGCATAACGATGAAAGGACGAAAACGGCCAATCCGCTACCCGCGACACCAGACCATGCTTGCCGGGGTTGTAATGGATGTAATTCATGTGCGCCTCGTAATCCCGATCATCCCGGATCAGGTGCTCCCAAAAACGACGTTGCCACACCGTGCCTTCCCGATGTTTGCGCTTGGAGTCCGTCAGCCAGTCCTCCCGCAGGAGCATCCCCTTCGCCCGCTTTGTGAAGCGGCCCTTGATCAGCGCCCAGCGCGTCGAGTAGTCCGCATCCCCTTCCGGCAGGGTCCAGATGCAATGCAGGTGATCCGGCAGCAGCACCTAGGAATCGATCCGGAACGGCCAATCCGCCCGCGTCACGTCGATCGCCTCCCGAAGCCACCCCCGCGGCTCCTCGTCCATCAGAAACCGTCGCCGCCGATAGGTGACCACCGTAAAGAAATAGGTCCCCCCGCCAACCGCCGCCCGCCGATACCGCGTCATTCATCACCGTAGGGTGGGCACGGTGTTTGTGCCCACGCGCCCGGAACACGTCGATTGTTCCGACCGTTACCCAACATTCACGGACGCCATCAAGCGTCGTGACGGCGGTTCGGCGTCGTTCCGCGTGGGCACGGAAAACGTGCCCACCTACCGGGCTGACGGGCGAAATCCCGTCGGCCCGACCCGATTCGGGCTTAGCGGTAAATAGCTTTTGCAATCTTCTGTTGCTCATGCATTTCCGGTATGAAGGGATGATTATCCGACTCAGATGCTTCCACCTTCCGAGGCGCGAACGCTGCTCTTAAGACACGCCTGTGCGGGCGGTATCGAACCCTCACCCGAGCGGGTAAGAACACCAAGCTGGTGTGCGTGGCCATCGCCCGCGAACTCTGCGGGTTCCTCTGGGACATCGTGCGCCAAGAGATTAGGAGTGTCGCGTGTCGCTCGTGAATCCGTCCGGGGGCTCCTGCCGCCGGACGGACTCGCTCCTTGGCGACAGCCTTTGGTGCCCCGGTGCGCCCCGCTCCGGGCCGCGGCTTCGGCACGACCTGCCCCCCGCGGGGGCGGTCGGCCTGCGCCACAGCCCTTCGACGGTGGCTTGACGCCGTGTCGGATGCGCTTTGCATGTTCCCTACGCAGCTTCGGGTCTCGCGCCCCTTCGCCACTCCGGGTCCACGCCCGCGCCGACGGCTACCGGGGACTAGGAGCAGCCGACAAGGCTGCAATCCAGCTGGTGAAAGTCCAGTCGTGTCAGTTGCTCGTGACGGACACGTAGCGATACCACTGCTTGGGGCAGGTAACCAACCAAGTTCTGCGTGGTGTAAACGGCCCGGCCGCCCTGAGACGTTCAGTCACAGCGGTGGGTGCAACCGGGGGGTCTAGCGAACGTGGGAGCCTGAACATAACGAACTGACTGCAGCCTCGAAATGTAGGCCCTGTTGAAGTTGCATTGCAGGGGCGATTGGTGTGCCGAACGTCTTAGTCCTTACGTGAGGCCGTTGTCTGCCGGGAAGAAACGAGCATGTGCACCGGGAGAACATCACGGGGTAGGGGTCCAGGCACCTGGGTAAGGATTGCAGAGATAACGTCGGGAAAGGCCATCTCCCAGCAGGGACTGGTGACAACCTGCAAAGACCCGCCGGAGGAGGTTGATCCGAAGCCGGGGGGAGGGATTTGGTCTGGCGCATGAGCCCATAGGAGCGATGAAGGAGGGGTAATGCCCTCCGATGTGGTGCTGGACGCCATACCGCAGGAGGTAACACCTTGCTGCGGGCAAAGGGGCTCTGGGCACCTGGCGGTCTGGTTGAGCCAACCAGCAATGGGAGGAGCTCGGTAGCCAGGCCTGGACCTGCATGTAAACCGGCGTCGAGAGGGGTGCATATGCGCCAGCATTTAAGCTTCCTCGGCGTCGGGAAGGCAGCAGGAGGATATGCCAGGGTCAGAACCGCACTCGGGAAAACCGACCGTGTGGGATCGTAGGGGGGCTTGCGGAAACGTGGGCTATGGTTTGGGCTAAACGGGCACACACCGTGGAAACACTGAAACAGCCAAGTCCGGACCTAAGGTTGCGCGCATCGCATTTCTATCCCGACCCGGCCTTCGCGTTCGCTCTCCCTGGCCGGCAGCGGCCGAGCCTGGCGGCGCAGGCGCGCTGAGGCGAGGGCGAGCACATCACTTTTCACCAACGCTGAGGAGGCAGTCGGAAAAGAAGCAGACACTTTGACTCAGGGCAGACGCGGCCGGTGTGGAGAATCCTTGTTCGGGCTATACCGGCGGCATCCGCGAGAATCCCCAATGGGCATCCCGGGCGCCGATCCCTGCTCTTAGAGAAAGGCCAGCTCCGCGACGCAGTGAAGTCAGGTGGTACCCAATCCACGTATATCAGCATGATCCACCGTCGCAATCTGCCGCGTGTACCCTGAGCCAAAGTGTTTGCATTCCCCCCGACGCCAGCCTGTGGATATGTGGACGAGTCCGCATCCCTGCGGACCGGCCCGAGCAGAGACGTGTGGACAACCCATGGACCGCGCCGAAAGGCAGTCGCCAGACAACCGCCGGCGTATCGACGGCGCGGCCCACAGGTTGCCCACACTCTCAGGCCTCTCGCCCACATACCCACAGGCTCAACAACAAGCTGTTTTTGAAAGAAGATCGAAGAGGGGTGCTACGAAACTCCGTGCCACAGTTGACAGGTCAAAACATATCAGCCCGCTATTTTGGGCCCCGGGCGCAGTCCTGGATGAACCTGCAGCCGAGCAACCCTGCAGTCGATCTACGACCTCGCCGTCGCTGAGCTCGAGCGGGGCACCTCCATTACGGAACGGGTTCGAGGGTGGCGGGCGGCATGCGAGGCGTTCGTGCCAGCGCTTGCCGTGGAAAACTGGCTCCGAGGGCCTGTCCCGGATGCCGGGTGATCGGCTCCCGGCCCCCCTCCAGCGCCCCTCGATTACAAGAGTCCGCGCAGGTCGAGCACGCCGTTGGGCATCAGCAGGGGATGCAGCGCGGACAGGTCTTTTGCCCAGGTGGCCTCCGCGAAACCTTCCCGACTCGGGGAGCGATAGATGTAAAGGGCCTTTCCGGGGAGATCGACCAGCCAGACCTCGGGGATACCGGCACGCGCATAAAGCGGGAGCTTTTTGTCCCGGTCGTACCGTATTGAGGTCTCGGCGACTTCGATGAGCATCAACACGTCGTCGGGCGTGGGGTGTCGCGCGGCGTAAAAGTCTTCACGAGGTTTCAACAGGGCGATGTCCGGTTGAGGTTCGGAGAAATCGTCCAAGCGGATGGGATTCTGGACGGCGACGATGGCCCGATCGCCGACCGCGAGCGTGAGCTTTTGGGCGATGCGGTTGACTGAGCCGCCGTGAGGACTCCCGATCGGTGGCATGTCGATGATCTCCCCCTCGATGAGCTCTACCCGGTCATCCTCACCCAGGATCCCGGCCTGGCCCATCCGCTCATAGTCTTCGACGGTGTAGCGGTGTCGGTGGTAGAGATCGTCGGCAGTGGCTGACATGAACTTGCCTCGAATGGTCGCAGCGAATGGCAATTACGGACCGGCAACGCTCAGGAGATTAGTCGCGACTGGATTTGCGGGCAAGGCGGGCCAAGGCGGGCCGAGGCCATCGAGTCAGAACCTGAAGCCTTTCGGGACCACGACGATCCCCTGGTCGGAGACGGTGAACCGCTCCCGGTCACGGGTGAGGTCCATTCCGATCTGTTCCCGGGGCGGGACTTGGACGTCCTTCTCGATGATGCAGTTGCGCAGGTGCGCCCCCTCCCCCACCGCCACCCCGTCGAACAGGATGGAGGTGTCCACGATGGCTCCGTCGCGGACCCGCACCCGCGGGTACAGGATGGAGTGATTGACTCCGCCCCCGCTGATCACTGTGCCTGCCGCCAGCATGGAGTTGACGAAGATCCCCTCGGTTCCGCTCGACACCCCGGGTACGGTTCGGGCCGGGGGATACTGGCCCTGATAGGTGCGGATGTTCCAGTCGGACTGGTAGAGGTCGATCGGCGGGTCGGCTCTCAATAGGGCCATGTTGGCCTGGTAGTAGGCGTCGATCGAATCGAGGTTGCACCAGTAGCGATCCGGGGTCACGCGCCCGCGCTGCTCGCCGAAGCGATAGGCGGCCACCGGCTCGGAGCCGAGCAATGGGGCGACCCGATCCAGGGCCAGGTCCACATCCGGGTCGGACGGCGCGTCCGGTTGGTCCAGGGCGGCCAGCAGCCAGGCCTTGTCGAAGCAGTAGACCCCCATGGTCGAGAGGTCCTCGTCACCGTCCGAAGGGGCCAGGGAGCCGGCCGGGGCGATTGCGGTCACCCGCCCTTCCCCGTCCACCCGTACCGCGGGCTGGATGCCCCCGCCGGGATCGGCCAAGCCGCGTAACGCCAGCGTCACCCGGGTCCCAGAGGCCCGATGGGCCCGGATCAGCTCTGCATAGTCCATCCGATAGACCGCGCCGCTCTCCAGGACCAGCACCTGGGTGGCGGCGCTGCGCTCCAACAGGTAGCGGTTCTGGCGGATGGCGTCGAAGGGCCCGCCATACCAGTGGAGCCCCTCGCGCTGCTGGGGAGGCACGGCGGTGATGAACTCCCCCAGCTCCGGATTGAAGATGAACCAGCCGTCCCGCAGATGCTTGTGCAGGGAATGGCTCTTGTACTGGGTGAGCACCAGTACCTGGCGCAGACCCGAATGCAGGCAGTTGGCGAGGGTGAAGTCGATGACCCTGTATTTGCCGCCGAACGGAACGGCGGCCTTGGGTCGATGCAGGGTCAGTGGATCGGGTCCCACGCCACGGTCGATGGCGAGGACGAGGGTCAGTGTCTGATCAGGCATGGGTTCTCAGGCGCCGCGCGGCGTCGGTGGTGGGCGGGTGCAGGGCGCCGGGCCCGTACCCGACGGTCCGATCACCCGACAGCACCCGCGGTCGGTTCAGGGTTGCGTTCGGTTGCGAGCCGATCCTGGACTGCGCGTGTTCCTCACGCGGCATTCAGACGTTCCAGGACCGGCACCGGCTTGGGCGCCAGCGGCTCGATCAGCATGGACCGCCCGCTCATGACCTCAGGCACCGGGAGCCCCATGAGATCCAGTACCGATGGGGCAACGTCCGCCAGTGAGCCGGCCGGGGCCAGGACCCAGCGGTCCTCGTCCACCACCAGGAAGGGCACCGGATGGGTGGTGTGCTGGGTGTGGGGCTCATCCGTCTCCGGGTCCACCATCAGGTCGCAGTTTCCATGGTCGGCCGTGAGGATGGCGGAGTAGCCGCCGGCCATCGCGGTGTCCAGCACCCGCCCCGCCTCCCGGTCAAGCGTCTCCACCGCCCGAATGGCCGCGAGCCGGTCGCCCGTATGGCCAACCATGTCACCATTGGCGAAATTCACGACGATGAATCCGTAGTGGCCGGAGCGGATCGCCTCAACCACGGCGCTCGCGACCTGGGAGGCGCTCATCTCCGGCTTGAGGTCATAGGTCGCCACCTGGGGCGACGGGATCAGCCGATGCTCCTCTCCGGGGGCCTTGTCGTTGCGGCCGCCATTGAAGAAGAAGGTCACATGGGCGTATTTCTCGGTCTCGGCGCAATGGAACTGGCGGATGCCCAGTTCGCCGAAGACCCGGTTGAGGGCGGTACCGGGGGCCTCGGGGGTGAAGGCGAATGGCGCGCCCAAGGTTGGGTCGTACTCCATCATGCAGCTCAGGTCCAGACGCGGATACCGACCCCGATCGAAGCCGTCAAATACGGGGCTCGCGAGGGCCGCCATGAGCTGACGGGGTCGGTCCTTGCGGAAGTTGAATGAGATGACGATGTCGTCGTCCTCGAGCCCGGGGAAGCCGCCGATGACGCTGGGGTGGATGAACTCGTCGCCCTCGCCCGCCGCATAGGCGGCGTTGATGGCGTCCCGGGCGCTGGCTGAGGCCCGGCCCTTGCCCAGGACCAGGGCGCGCCAGCCGCGCTCGACCCGGTCCCAGCGCCGGTCCCGGTCCATGCTGTAGAAACGGCCGGCCACGGTTGCGATGTGCCCCCCGGCCCGGGTCAGGGCCTGTTCCAGGGGGGGCAGATACTGCAGCGCGCTGCGCGGCGGGGTATCGCGTCCGTCGGTGATCATGTGCACCACCGGGGGCACCCCGTGGCGGGCGCTGAGCTCGATCAGGGCCAACAGTTGGTTGAGATGGCTGTGCACGCCGCCATCGGAGACCAGGCCGAGCAGGTGCAGGGGCCGACCCCGTGACTTGGCGGTCTCGACTGCCTGAACCAATACCGGGTTGGTGAAAAAGCTGCCGTCGGCGATGGTGTCGTCGATCAGCACCAGGTCCTGACGCACCACGCAGCCGCTGCCGAGCGTCATGTGGCCCACCTCCGAGTTGCCCATCTGGCCCTCGGGAAGCCCCACGCCGGGTCCGGAGGCGTTCAGCACGGAGAAGGAATAGCGGAAGAAATACTCGTCCAGCCGCGGGGTCCGGGCCTCGGCCACCGCGTTGTTGATCTTGCTGGGGTTGATGCCGAAGCCGTCCAGGATCACCAGGACGACGGGACGGCGTGGGACCTTGCCGAATGCAGTCATGATGGGTCTCTGGCTCGAAAATCGATGTTTTGACCAAGCAATTTGCATACCCGGGCCTCCCGGCCGGATGACGCGCTGGGGGGCGCATGGACGCGCACTGATCCGGTGCAAATGGCGGGTCGCAGCCCTAGGAGCAGGCGCCGATTGCGGTCATCCCCGTCTCGCGCTCGCGTGCTGGATCACGTGCTTCATGTCCCGTACTGCCTGGTCGAACCCGGAGAATAGGGCACGGGCCACGATGGAATGACCGATGTTGAGCTCGCGAACGCCCGGGATGGCCGCCACCGCCTTGACGTTGTGGTAATCGAGCCCATGACCGGCATTGACCTGCAGTCCAAGGTCCAGCCCCAGCTCCACGCCGCGACGGATGCGCGCGAGCTCGGCCGCACGTTCGGCCGGCGCCAGGGCATCGGCGTAGCGTCCGGTGTGGATCTCCACGACGGGCGCGCCCACCTCCAAGGCGGCCTCCAGCTGCTCGGGCTCGGCGTCGATGAAGAGCGACACCCGCACACCAGCGTCCGCCAGCCTGGCGCAGAACCCCTTGAGGTGCTGGCGTTGTCCCGCCACGTCCAGCCCGCCCTCGGTGGTCAGCTCCGCGCGCCGCTCTGGGACCAGGCAGCAGTCCGCGGGGCGGATTCCGGCGGCGACCTCGCCCATCTCCGGGGTCGCGGCCATCTCCAGGTTCATGCGGGTCGTGAGGATGCCGCGCAAGAACTCCACGTCACGGGGCTGGATGTGCCGCCGGTCCTCTCGAAGATGCAGTGTGATCAGGTCCGCCCCCGCCTGCTCGGCGACCAGGGCCGCCTGGATCGGGTCCGGATAACGGGTGCCCCGGGCCTGTCGGATGGTGGCGATATGGTCGATATTGACTCCGAGCAAGACCTCGGACGCGGACGGCTCGTTCATGAGGGCTCCGATTGGGAGGTAAAAGCATCGCTCCGGTGAATACGGCTATTGTCGTGCGCTCCCCTGCCAGCGCCGGAACAGCTCGCGGCTCTTGAGGGGCTTAGCGCCAAGGTGGGGTTCGAGGAGCCTGCGCAACAGGTCCCTTGCCTCCCGTTGCTGAGCGGGGTCGAGCTCGCTGCCCCTGGCCAGCGCCAGGAGGACGGCCCCGGAGACGCTGGACTTGCCTCCGGACGCGGCGGCACTCGGTCCTCTCCCCGGCTCCACCACATAGGAGCGATGCGGCTCCACCGGGGCGCTGCCTCCCGCCTCGCGGTCCAGGCAGGGGGCGTAACCCAGCTCCTCGAGCAGCCGCAGTTCGAATTGGCGCAAAGAGGTTTCCAAGTCGACATCCGCGCCGAGCCCATTCAGCGCCGCATGATAGAAGGCAAACAGCGGGTCGTGTGGATCATGGCGGCCCAGGAGACGCATCAGTAGCTCGTTGAGATAGAAGGCACAAGGCAGGGCCCTTCCGCGGAGCGGCAGCGGACGCCCGGCGGCCTCGATGCGTGTGAGGGTGCGCACCTCGCCACGGCCGGTAACCCCCAGCCACAGTGGCTGAAAGGGTTGCAGCAGCGCACTGGCGGTGTTGCGCGCCCGCCGCGCGCCCTTGGCGATGGCGGGGAATCGTCCGAGACCGCCGGCAAAGACCTCCACCAGCAGGCTGGTGTCGCTGTAGTCGCGCCGGTGCAAGACGAAGGCCTGGAGCAGTCCGCTCCTGTCGAAGCCGTCACTCATGACCCCACGGACCGGCCGGCCACCCGTCTCAAGGGTCCCGGTAGCCGAGGCTGGCGAGCGCGGACTCGTCGCTCGACCAGCTCTTCTTGACCTTGACCCAGACCTCCAGGTGAACCGGGCAGCCGAACAGCTTCTGCATCTCCTTCCGGGCCTGGGTCGCGGCGGCCTTCAGGGCCTCACCCCCCTTGCCGATCACGATGGCCTTCTGACCCGGACGCTCCACCCAGACCAGGGCATGGATGAGATATCGGCCCCCCTGGTCCTCGAAGCGCTCGATCTCCACCGTGGTGCGGTAGGGCAGCTCCTTGCCGTAGCGCTGAACCAGCTGCTCGCGCAGGAGCTCCGCGGCGAAGAAGCGCTCGGAGCGGTCGGTGATCTGATCCTCCGGAAACACCGGCTCACCCTCCGGCAGCGCCGCGATCACCGCCCGTTCCAGGGCCTCGATCCCATCACCGCGGGCGGCCGATACCGGGATCAGCTCGAGGAATCGATGGCGCTCGGCCAGCGCCTGGAGATAGGGGAGCAGACTCTCCTTGTCCGAAACGGCATCCACCTTGTTGATCACGGCAATCACGGGAACTTCGGAGGCCGCGACGGCCTCGAGGGCGAGCGCATCCTCCTCGTTCCAGCGCAGGGCCTCGACCACGAACAGGGCCAGGTCCGCGTCGACGATGGCGCTTCGGGCCGCGCGGTTGAGGTAGCGGTTCAAGGCCCCGCCGCCCCGGCGATGGATGCCCGGTGTATCCACAAACAGCATCTGTCCCTCGGGCCGGGTCTTGATACCGAGGATGGCGTGGCGCGTTGTCTGCGCCTTGTGGGAGGTGATGGCCAACTTCTGGCCCAGCATGCGATTGAGCAGGGTCGATTTGCCGACGTTCGGGCGACCGACGATGCCGACGGTACCGCAACGTTTGGCAATAGGTTCAGACATCTTCGATTGACCCGGACACCCGGCCGACGGTGCGATCGGCAGCTGGCTGGTCCTTCTCCACCGCCAATGCCTGGAGCATATTCTCGGCCGCCGCCTGCTCGGCCCGACGTCGACTACTCCCCTCGCCCTGGCTCACCCGACCGTCGTCGGAAAGGACACAACGCACGGTGAATTGCTGGGCGTGCTGGCTGCCCCCCACCTCCACCACTTCGTACTCGGGGACGGGACGCCGGCTTGCCTGGAGGAGCTCCTGGAGCCGTGTCTTGGGATCCTTGCCGACCCGGACGGTGCTGATCCGTTCCAGCGCAACCCCAAACAGCCCCAGGACCACGCTGCGCGCGCCGTCGAACCCCGTGTCCAGGTAGACGGCACCCAGCACCGCCTCCAGTGCATCGGCCAGGATGGAGTCACGGGTATGGCCGCCGGTGCGCAGCTCCCCGGCCCCGAGGGTCAGATAGTCCCCGAGATGGATACCGCGAGCGAGCTCCGCCAGAGACTCGCGCTTCACCAGGGCGGCCCGCATGCGGCTTAGCGTACCTTCGTCCGCGTCCTGGAAGCGCTCCACCAGGGACTGGGCCACGACGAATCCGATCAGGGCG
Source organism: uncultured Gammaproteobacteria bacterium (assembly GCA_963698355.1). Classification (GTDB taxonomy): domain Bacteria; phylum Pseudomonadota; class Gammaproteobacteria; order Chromatiales; family Chromatiaceae; genus Thiodictyon. Next base: position 16,071 of record CAVOQO010000005.1, read on the forward strand.
TCTCCCAGAAACTCCAGGCGCTCGTTGTTCAGGGCCCCGGCGCTGCGATGGGTCAGGGCCTGCTGGAACAACTCCGCTTGCGCGAAGGAATGGCCGAGGGCCCGCGCGAGCCTATGTGGATCCGCATTCATTGACCCTGGACCGTCACCGCATGCTCGAAGTTGAGCACCACATCGACGTTAAAGAACAGATGCTTGCGCCGCTCATAGGCCACCTTGACGTCGTAGCGGTTGTTCCCGGATTGCTGGACCCTAAACGCCCTGCGATCGATGCCTTTGACGTTATTGACGTCCATGCGTCGGTCGATGAGGTCGAGGATGGCCTTTCCTCCTCCGATGACCGGCTCGGGCGACTCCGCCACCCCGTTCATGATGGACATCAGGGTCCAATGGCTCATGTAGGCGGGCCCGAGCTTGAACAACACCGTGCCGACAAAGGAGGCCAACACGATGGCGAAGAACACGCCGGGCATGCCGATCCCACGCTGGCGCCGGCCCAGATTCATCATGGGTAGACCCCCCAATCAATGGATCACGTTACCGAGCCGGTCCCAGGCCACCGGCGGGAAGCCGGTGCGGGCCCCGTCCCAGTGCATCCAGATGGCGAACGCCTTGCCCACCAGGTTGTCTTCGGGGACAAAGCCCCAGCAGCGGCTGTCGTTGCTGTTGTCGCGGTTGTCGCCCATCACGAAATACTGGCCCTCCGGGACTTTGACCGCCCCGAAGGCCAGTACCTGGCAGCCCGGCGGCAGGTCCGGAACCCCCGGGCGTACCAGCGTCCGGTGCTCCACGCCGTCCAGGTTCTCGAGGAACTCGCCCGCCCCCGTCATGACCGCACCGGATGCGACACCCGTATAGTGCCCGATTGGCAGGCGGCCCTGGGGCTCGCCGTTGAGATAGACGGTCTTGTCCTGGTACCAGACCTCGTCACCCGGGACCCCGACCACCCGCTTGATGTAGTCCGTCTTTCCATCCTCCGGGTACTTGAACACCACGACGTCACCGTGCTGGGGCTCCCCGATCCGGAGGAACTTGGTGTTCAGCACCGGCCATCGCAGGCCGTAGGCGAACTTGTTGACCAGGATGAAGTCGCCGGTCAGCAGGGTCGGCATCATGGAATTCGAGGGAATCCGGAAGGGCTCCACAAGAAACGAGCGCAGCAGCAGCACGACGAAGATCACCGGGAAGAACGACCGGGCATACTCGACCAGGACCGGCTCCTTATAGTCGCTGGCGCCACCGAGGGTGGTGCCCTGGGCGCTGGCAGACTCCGCGACAAGTCGGCGATGGTGCCGGCGCGGGGCGAAGATCAGGGCATCGATCAGCCAGATGCCGCCGGTCACCGCGGAGGCCAGCACCAGAAAGGCGGGAAAGTCGAAATTCATGGTCGTTTGGATCTCGGTGTCAGGGCGGGCTGGATGCGAACCCAGGGTCCAGGGGGCGAAGGATGTTCTGAAAATCTGCTGAAGGGTCGGGAATCGGTCTCCGAGCGGCCGATCCGGGCGACCCTTGGGGACCGAGGTTGCACCGACGCCGGCGCGTGCGGGCTAGGACGCCAGAACGTGAAGTGTCAATTATCCTTTCCGACCTGGAGGACGGCAAGAAACGCCTCCTGGGGGATCTCGACCTTCCCCACCTGCTTCATGCGCCGCTTGCCGGCCTTCTGCTTTTCCAGGAGCTTGCGCTTGCGCGTGACGTCACCGCCGTAGCACTTGGCGATGACGTTCTTGCGTAGGGCCTTAACCGTGGTGCGGGCGATGATCTTGCTGCCGATCGCGGCCTGGATGGCCACCTCGAACATCTGGCGCGGGATCAGTTCCTTCATTCGTACCGCGATCTCTTGGCCGCGGCTTTGGGAGACGGATCGGTGAACGATCACCGACAGCGAATCCACCTTCTCCCCGTTGATCAGGATATCGAGCTTGACTAGATCAGACGCCTGGAAGCGCTTGAGCTCGTACTCGAAGGAGGCATAGCCGCGGCTTGCGGACTTGAGCCGGTCGAAAAAGTCCAGTACCACCTCGGCGAGTGGAAGCTCATAGGAGACCTGAACCTGTCCGCCCAAGTACTGGATTTGCTTCTGAACGCCACGTTTCTCGATGCAGAGATTGATCACCGCGCCAAGATAGTCCTGGGGGGTCAGGATGTGGGCCTCGATAATGGGTTCTCGCACCTCGCGGACCTTGTTGGGCTCCGGCAGATCTGACGGGTTGTCGATCCGGATGATCTCCCCGTCGATGCGCTCCACTTCATAGACCACGGTCGGCGCCGTGGTGATCAGGTCCAGGTCGTACTCCCGCTCCAGGCGCTCCTGGATGATCTCCATGTGGAGCATGCCGAGAAAGCCGCAGCGAAAGCCGAAACCCAGGGCCTGGGATACCTCGGGCTCGTAGAACAGGGCCGCGTCGTTCAGCCGCAGCTTGGCGAGCGCGTCACGTAGGTCCTCGTAGGCATCCGAGTCCACCGGGTAGAGTCCGGAGAAGACCCGCGGGCGCATCTCCTTGAACCCGGGAAGTTTTGCCGCCGCGTTCTCAGGACGGGTGATGGTGTCCCCGACCGGCGCCCCATCGATCTCCTTGATCGACGCAATCAGGTAGCCCACCTCCCCAGCGCTCAAGCTCGGATGCTCGGTCTTCTTGGGCGTGAAGACCCCAACCGAGTCCACCTGGTGGACCCGGCCGGTGGAGAGCATTGTGATCTTGTCCCGCTTGCGGACTTCCCCGTTCATCACCCGAACCAGTGAGACCACGCCGACGTAAGGGTCGAACCAGGAGTCGATGATCAGCGCCTGCAGGGGTCCCTCGCGATCGCCCTTCGGGGGCGGAATCCGAGCCACCAGGGCCTCGAGCAGGTCCGGGATTCCTTCGCCCGTCTTGGCGCTCACCCGCAGTGCATCGTGCGCCTCCAGTCCGATGATCTCCTCGATTTCCTTGATGACACGCTCCGGCTCCGCGGAGGGCAGGTCGATCTTGTTCAAGACCGGCAGCACCTCGAGCCCCTGCTCGATGGCGGTGTAGCAGTTGGCCACACTCTGGGCCTCCACACCCTGTGCCGCATCCACCACCAGCAAGGCCCCCTCACAGGCGGCGAGCGAACGGGACACCTCGTAGGAGAAGTCGACGTGTCCGGGGGTGTCAATGAAATTGAGCTGATAGGTCTGGCCGTCGCGGGACTTGAAGTCCAGCGTGACGCTCTGGGCCTTGATGGTGATGCCGCGCTCGCGCTCCAGATCCATGGTGTCGAGCACCTGGCTCGACATCTCGCGTGCAGTCAGATTCCCGCTGAGCTGGATGAAGCGATCCGCGATTGTCGACTTGCCGTGGTCGATGTGGGCGATGATGGAAAAGTTGCGTATAGACTTGAGGTCGGCCATTCGGTGCGCCCGGGGCTCGTGGATCGGGTGGTGTCGGAGTCAACGGGGGCCCTGCGGGCGCCGGCCGGTTCGGCCAAGACATCGCCGACGAGGACGGCGAGGCATGATAGCAGAGCGCGGGGAGCGAGGGCGGGCGTCCCTCCGCGCGGAGAGACGCCCGGCTCGCGGGTGGGTCAGGGCTTCGGAACGCGAATGGCGTAGAACATGCGCCCGTCGCCACGCTGGATGAGGACCGCCACGGACCGCCCGGGCTCGATGGCCTCGAGGATGCGGTTGAACCCCTCCAGGTCGCCCACGTCTTGATTGTCCAACATGAGGACGACGTCGCCGGCGGTGATTCCGGCCTGGGCGGCCGGTCCTTCGCCGACTTCCTCAACCAAGACTCCTCCCTTTTCGATCCCGAGTTGCTGGCGCTGATCGGAGGTCAGGTTGGTCACCACCAGTCCCAGCCGATTGGTCTTGAGCGGAGCCGCTTCGCCGGGACCGCCCGCCAGCTGCTCTTCGTCCGGCAGCTCAGCAATCGTGACCTCGAGGATCACCCGTTGTCCCTTGCGCATCACCTCGACCCGCGCCGCCTCCCCCACCGGCGTCGTGCCCACCAGGGGTGGCAGGGCGCTGGAGGTGTTCACCTCCTTCCCGTTGTAAGAGAGGACCACGTCTCCGGGCAGCAGGCCCGCGGCGGCGGCCGGGCTGTCAGGCAGCACCTGGGCCACCAATGCACCCTCTGGTTTCCTCAGCCCGAAGGTCGGGGCCAACTCGCGGGTCACGTCCTGGATCAACACCCCGAGCCAGCCGCGGCTGACGCGACCCTTGGTCTTGAGCTGCTCCACCACATCCATGGCCACATCGATTGGGATCGCGAAGGAGAGCCCCATGAAACCGCCGGTGCGGCTGTAGATCTGACTGTTGACGCCAATCACCTCCCCGTCCAGGTTGAACAGGGGGCCACCCGAGTTGCCCGGATTGATGGCCACATCGGTCTGGATGAAGGGGACGTAATTCTCGCTCGGCAGGCTGCGTCCCTTGGCGCTCACGATGCCGGCGGTGGCCGAATGCTCGAATCCGAAGGGCGAGCCGATGGCCAACACCCACTCCCCCACCTGAAGGTCTTTGGCCGAGCCGACGCGTGCCGTCGGCAACCCTTCGGCTTCGACCTTGAGGAGGGCGATGTCGCTGCGTTTGTCAGTCCCCACCACGGTGGCCACGAACTCGCGCCGGTCACTGGTGCGCACGATGATCTCGTCGGCTCCCTCCACCACATGGGCGTTCGTGAGCACATAGCCATCCGGCGAGACAATGAAGCCGGAGCCCAGCGAACGGGCCTGCTGATCCTCATCCGGGATGTCGCCCGGCTCACCTTGACCCTGGTCGCCAAAGAAATGCCGGAAGAAGTCCTGAAGCGGGCTGTCTTCCGGCAGGTCGGGGACCGAAAACCCATGGTAGGACTGGGTCGAGCTCCGGGCCTGCTTGGTGCTGATGTTGACCACGGTGGGCCCGTTTTCCGCCACCAGGGTTGTGAACTCCGGCAGCGCCCGCGTGGTCGCCAGGGCCGGTGCCAGGGTCCAGCTCAAGAGCAACGCCAGCGTGATTGCCAACGCTCTGTGATAACCGTGTAAGGGACGCATGGATGCTCCGTTATAAGCTCGATACGACTTCCCGGTCGGGTCTTGCGGCAGGCGGCTGCCAGGTTGACTAGTGACCTGAGAAAGAAATGGGTAGAGGGGTCGGCCCGCTGGGGAGTCGGCGCAGAACGACGGGATGCCGCCCCGCGGCCCCGGCCACAGCGGCACTGTAGCGGCGCAGCCAGAACAACGCCAGTAGGAAGCCGAGCAAACCAACGAGAATTGACCAGGGATCCCCGCCCGTCCATTGGCCGACCACCGCCCCGACCACGAGGCCCAGGACCGGCATCAGATAGGCCGCCAGCGCCGCCTTGACCAGCCTTGCCTCCGACACGCCAACCAGGACCCGCTCACCCACCGCAGCACCCGCCGGGTTGCGGGCCCGCACCAGCACGGCCCGGCGGCCGAGGAAACGGTCGAGCAGCGAGGTGCCGCAGGCGCCGTCCGCGGCGCAGCCGCCGCAACCGCCTCGACGCTCCGTACGGACCTCCGCATAGTCCCCGTCTAGGGCAACCACCACCCCCTGTTCCTCGATCACGGGATGTCCCGCCCCACCAGCCGCGCGCCCGCGACGGCGGCCTCGACCGTGGCAGCCGGAACCTCCCCCACCGCGGTGACCTGGTGACCATCGATTCGCCGACCCGCGGCATGAGCGGCGCCGATCCTGGTGACGCCCTCGAGCCCGTCCTCCGTGTCGGCCTCGATATAGATCGAATAGGCGGACAGACGGTCAGAAAAAACGAAGTGCTCGACCTCGGTGCCGTCCGGGTCACGCATGACATCGTGCATCGCCGGCTCGTAACCCGCCGGGCGCTCATCGAAGCGCCAGGCAGACGGATTCTCGGTCGTCCGGTCGCCCCCGGGGTCCGGGTCGTCCGGCGCAGCGGCCGACTGGCGCGCTTCACTGCCCGCACTGCGAGTGGAGATGGATGTGAACATGAGCTGCTCGATGGGCTCCCCCCGCTCGTCGATCAGGTCTGATTTCAGGGGCAGTCCGGTCTCCCGGTCCAGGTGGAAGCGGTAGCCATAGCGCAGACTGTCGCGGGGTTCGATCGCGACCACATCGGTTTCCCGGCCCGCCACGCGCACCGCCCCCTGGAACGTGACCCGGTAGCGCCCCGCCAGGGCCGCCGGATCGATACGCTCCGATCGCAGCAGGTTGCGCCCGGCGTGACTCTGCACTGAGATGGGGTGTCCGTCGGGCCGCACGCAGGTCACCCGACCGTGCTCGCGGGTCACCGCCCGGATCGGACCGCTGAGGGACAGCAGACGCTCCTGCACCCGGCCGCCGTCTACTCGGTGAACCAGGTGCAGGGTCTCCAGCCGATTGTCGAACAAATAGACCAGCGTGCCCTCGTAATCGAGCGAATGCAGCGCGCCGTTCATCCGTTCCAGCATCATGGCCGCGTGCTCGCCCCCGTCCTCGTCCGCGCTCGCCACCGCCGTCAGGGCCAACAGACACGCCAGCACCGTGGGCTTCACGTCAACGGGCGCCTTCATAGCCGATCAATGTGGCGTAGGGCAGCATCCCTTTAACCCCAGTGGCCGGGGCGGCCTCCTGATGATTGACCAGGAAGAGGTCGAGCTTATTCTGCAGGTCCGGCGGGTTGAGATTCCATCGACGCTCCTGAAAGGGCAAAGGCGTGGACAGGCCCGCGAGGCGCCCCGGCGCCGGGGCCAGATCGCCGGGGTCAGGCCCTTGAAACAGAGCTGGGACCGCGAAGACCGCCAGAAAGGCCGCGCCGGCAGCCAAGGCCGCGCCCGCGAAGGGCGCCAGGCGCGACGACCGTCGACCGCCCCCTTGTCGCTGGCGCTCAGGGAGCGGCTCGGAAACGAGGGCTGCGCGAACGGCGTCCGCCACCCCCCGAGCTCCGGGGTCCACAGGCTCACCGCGCAGGGTCTGGCCGATCAGGTGGTAACGCTCCCACGTCGAACGAAGCTCTGGATCTACTGCGATCAGGCCGCAGGCGTTGGCGACACGCCTTACGTCGAGGTCGCCATCCACTAAGGCCGAAAGTTGCCGTTGTCGTTCTTCGGTCATGGCGCTGCAATGTCGGGGCTTGGGGAAACGACGTTCAATCTGGTCATCCTCAGGGCTCCAAGAGCGGCCGCAACCGCTTGTCGATCGCCTCTCTGGCCCGAAAGATTCGGGACCGGACCGTTCCGATGGGGCACTCCATGGCGTTGGCGATTTCTTCGTAGCTCATACCTTCCAGCTCCCGCAGCACGATGGCGGTGCGCAGATCTTCCGGCAACGCGTCCAGCGCCTGCTGCACGGTGCGGGCGATCTCGTCGGTGAGCAGATGATGCTCCGGCGTGCCGTTCTCCCGCAGCCGCCCGCCCAGATCCATCTGCTCCGCCACCTCCGCCTCCACGTCGCCGCCCGGCGGGCGCCGACCCTGGGCGACCAGGTGGTTCTTCACGGTGTTCACCGCGATCCGATAGAGCCAGGTGTAGAAGGCGCTTTCTCCGCGGAATCCGCCCAAGGCCCTATAGGCCTTGAGAAAGGCGTCCTGGGTCACGTCCAGGACCTCGCTCGGCTCGCGGATGTAGCGGCCAATCAAGCTCGCCACCTTCTGCTGATACTTGAGAACCAGGAGATCGAAGGCACGCTTGTCCCCCGCCTGGGCACGCACGACCAATTCCTGATCGGTGCTACGCTCAGACATTGGCGACGGAGCCACGACGGCTCGCCCCCGGTTCCGATGGCATGGACAGTTCCCCGATTTGGAAGTTCTTGAATCCTGCCAGATGCGGCCGAGATGCTCCGAATAAAGCGGGAAACCTTGATCCAGTGCATGAAATAGGCAACGGTACACGCCGCCGCCTGATACGCCCAGCCCGACCCGGCCGGCCAGCGTGTCGGCTCGAGGAGCAACCCAGGGTTCCTGAATTCAACCGAGAGCAGCACCATGTCCGATACCGTCCACCGTCACGACGTCCTGATCCTGGGCGGCGGCGCCGCCGGCCTCAGCCTGGCGCTTCGGCTGCGAGAAGATATCTCGGTCGCCGTGGTCTCGAAGCGCGAATTGATCGAAGGCAGCACCCTCTATGCCCAGGGGGGTATCTCCGCGGTCCTGGACGCCAAGGACTCGGTGGACTCCCACGTCAAGGACACCCTGAGGGCGGGTGCCGGCCTTTGCGATCCGCTGGTGGTGCGCCGAGTGGTGGAGCACGGCCCCCAGAACATCCGTTGGCTGCTCGACCAGGGAGTCGCGTTCACCCGCAGCGACGGGTACGACTCGGCAGGCGGCTACCACCTCACGCGCGAGGGTGGCCACAGCCACCGGCGCGTGGTGCACGCGGCCGACGCGACCGGTCGAGCGGTGGCCACGACCCTGGAGGCCCGCGTGCGGGCCCGGCCCAATGTGAGCATCTACGAGCAGCATATCGCCGTGGACCTGATCACCGCGCGCCATCTGCTCAACCGGGATCCGGCCGAGCACCGCTGCTATGGTGCCTACATCCTCGACCTCGGGACCGGCCAAGTCGAGACCTTCCTGGCACGCTTCGTGGTGCTCGCCACAGGCGGCGCCAACAAGGTCTATCTCTACACCAGCAATCCCGACGTCTCCACCGGCGACGGCATCGCCATGGCCTGGCGGGCGGGTTGCCGCGTGGCCAACATGGAGTTCATGCAGTTTCACCCAACATGTCTCTATCACCCTGACGCGCGTGCGTTTCTGATCACAGAGGCGCTACGCGGAGAGGGGGCGCGACTGCTCCTTCCCGATGGGGAGCGGTTCATGCCGCGCTTCGACGAGCGTGCGGAGTTGGCGCCTCGAGACATCGTCGCCCGAGCGATCGACCACGAGATGAAGCGTTTGGGCGTGGCCTGCGTCTACCTGGACATCTCCCACCGTCCCGCCGACTTCGTGATCGAACACTTCCCGACCATTCATGCGCGTTGCCTGGAGTTGGGGATCGACATCACGAAGGAGCCGATCCCGGTGGTGCCCGCTGCCCATTACACCTGCGGCGGGGTCATCGTCGACGAGCGCGCGCGTACCGATGTGCCCGGTCTCTACGCAAGCGGCGAGACGGCCTACACCGGGCTTCACGGGGCCAACCGCATGGCCAGCAACTCGCTCCTTGAGTGCCTGGTCTACTCGGAATTGGCGGCCCAGGATATCGAGCACCTCTTGGTCCAGTGGCGCGAGCCGCCGGAGGTTCCACCCTGGGACGAGAGCCGGGTCACCGAGCCGGATGAAGAGGTGGTGGTGACGCACAACTGGGACGAGCTGCGACGTTTCATGTGGGATTACGTTGGCATCGTTCGCACCACCAAGCGATTGCGCCGGGCCAAACGTCGGGCCGATCTATTGCAGCAGGAGGTCATCGAGTACTACAGCAACTTCCGGGTGAGCAATGACCTGATCGAGCTGCGCAATCTGCTCGAGGTAGGGGACCTCATCATCCAGTCGGCCCTTCGCCGACGCGAGAGCCGCGGCCTGCACTTCACTGCGGATTTCCCGCGCAAAGACCCCAGCCAGCGCATTCCCACCATCCTGATCCCGGACGGCTACCGGCCCCGAATCGCATCCTGAATTTCGCCGCGAAGCTTAGTTCTACTTTGTCACTTTTAGCACGCTGATAACACACGAGAAAATGGTAGAATAGCGCTCTCGTGAGTCAACCGGAAACAATGGAAAACGACCCCTATGGCAGCCCGAACAATCATTTGAAAATACTAATGACAACATTAAAGGAATTGATGGGGTCGCAGATCGATTTCTTCGCTTCCATCGGCGCTACCTGCCTCATTTTCAGGGCAAGACCCGCTCGGTATTCAGCACCGCCGGAGACTACCTCAAGGGTCTGATGCAAGCGACACGCAAGAACATGCAGCGGATGGAAGAGGCGGTCGTTGAGGCGGACGACCAGCAGTTGCAGCACATGCTCACTGACTCGCCTTGGGATGAGCGGGCCGTGCTGGACCAGGTGGCGCTGGATGCCAACCGACACCTCGGCGCAACAGCGGACAACTGCTTGCTGATCGACGAGTCGAGCAACGCCCAAGAAGGGGATGCGCTCGGTGGGCGTGGCGCGGCAATGGAGCGGGCGCCAAGGCAAGGTCGACAACTGCCAAGTGGGCGTGTTCGCGGCCCTGGGGCGTGGGCATCGGGCGGCCTTGACCGATGTGCGGTTGTATCTGCCCAAGGAGTGGGTCGCCGATCCCAAGCGCTGCACGCTGGCCGGTGTGCCCGAGGCGCAACGGCAACTGCGCACGAAGTCACAACTGGCGTTGGAGATCGTGCGCCATCAACGGGAGCTGGGGGTGTGCTTCGCCTGGGTCGGGGCCGATGGCGGCTACGGCAAGGAGCCCGAATTCCTGCGCGCGCTGCAGGCGATGGGCGAGGTCTTTGTGGCCGATGTGCACAAGGACCAGCGCATCTACCTGGAGGATCCGCAGCCACAGGTTGCGCCGGCACCGGCCGGAAAAAAACGGGGCCGTCCGCGCAGCCGCCTGGAGGCGCAAAGCACGCCTCAGCGCGTCGATGAGTGGGTGACGGGCTTGCCGCAGGACGCCTGGCAGCGCATCAGCCTGCGTGACAGCACCTGCGGGCGATTGGACGTCGAGGTGATCCATCAACGTGTGTGGCTCTGGGACGGCAAAGAGGCCCAGGCGCCGCATTGGCACTTGATCGTGCGCCGCGAGATCGACTCGCCGCAGACCATCAAGTACACCTTGAGCAACGCCGATCCCGCGCTCGACGCCCAACGCCTGGCGCAGATGCAGGCGCAACGCTTCTGGATCGAGCGCGCCTTCCAGGAGGCCAAGAGCCACTGCGGCATGGCCGACTATCAAGTGCGCAAGTGGCGCGCCTGGCATCATCACATGGCCCTGGTGGCCATGAGCTTGTTGTTCATGCTCGAAGAGCGCATCGCCCAGAAGGACGACTACCCGCTCCTGAGCTGCTCGGACATCGAGATGCTGCTCAAGACGTTTCTCCCGCGCCGCGATCTCGAGCGCGATGAGGTCATCCGCCAAATGGAGAAACGACACCGTCAGCGCCGCGCGGCAACCGCCGCTGCCTACGCAAAACAGGGTGTCTCAGCCCCCTTCGGTTGAGGACGCCGCTAATCTGACAAAGTAGAATTAGCGAACCGGATGAGTCAGCGGGGGCGAAACCCCGACGCTACGCCGCGCCTGAGCCCGCGCGAGCCTCCTCTGTCTCAGCCCCCGCCAACCAGGCAAGGAAGAGTTTGTAACCGAGCACAAGCACCACGGCCCCCACAAAGAGCCCGATGATGCCGGAGCTCAAGAAGCCGCCAATGGCGCCGATGAAAACCACAGCCATCGGCACCTGCACCCCTCGTCCCAGCAGGATCGGCTTGAGTATGTTGTCAATGCTGCTCACGAACAGGCTCCAGATCAGGAAGATCAGGAAGGTCGCGGTGTCGGCGTGATAAAAGACGTAGACCACTGCCGGAATCGTAATTGGGAAAATCCCGATCTGGACGGTGCTGAGGAGGAGGGCCAGGAGGGCCCAGAGACCCGCACCGGGTATCCCGACCGCGAGCCAGCCAAGGCCCGCCAGGATCGACTGGATGAGGGCCACTCCCAGGATGCCGCGGGTCACACTCCGCACCGTGGCCTCGGCAAGCACCGTGAATTCCGCTCCCCGATCGCCCGCGAGACGCCGGGCGACGGCAAAAGCGACCCGACTGCCGCCCTGGGTTTGGGCGAGAAGCACCCCTGCAATCACGATGGCAAAAACGAACTGCAACAGGCCCACCCCGACGCCCGCCGCCGTCTCAAGCAGCCAGCGCAGGAAGGCCTTCACCTGCGGCGCGATGGGAACCAAGGCCGTCTCCAGGTCTGTTGACGCCTCCCGCCAGAAGTCATTCAGCCCTGGCCCCACGAACGGCAGCCCGCCCACCCAATCCGGGGGAGGTGGGATGGCCAGGGTGCCTTCGTCAAACCCCCGGGCCAACCCATGGGCCGCCTCCACCAGGGAGCCGCTGAGCAAAGCGGCAGGGACCAGCAGGACTGCAAGGATGATTAGAGACAGGACAACGGCGGCGGTCACTCGGCGCCCACCGAGCGCCACCTCGAGCCACCGGTAACCGGGGTAGACCCCGATGGCGATGATGATTCCCCAAACCACCGGAATGATAAAGGGACGCACGATCTCAAAGCACCAGGCCGCCACCAGGGCGATCACGGCGATGCGGATGGACGCCTCGACGGCGCGATCCATAAATTGGCGGGCTTCGCGGCTCGTGTCGTCCATAGCGGTGAGCTGTTCAGGTTGGCAAGCGCGGCATCCTACCGCCCTGCCCTCCGGCTTCGCCAGTGGAGTGATCTCCAGGGCTTCCCGCGATATCCGCTCCACACGCCGGTGTCCCCAATTCTGGCTTTCGCCCAGCCGGATCACGCCGTGACAGAATTGCTTAAGCGATCATCCCAAGACTGCCTTCCCGGATGCTCGCCCGTTATGGAGCGGGCGACGAGAGCCTTAAAGTGGGCTGGGCAGCGGATCAGGGCGTGAGCCATAGGGGGAAGCGGCACAACGTGAAGGAATCCATCCCAGCGGGGAATCGGTCTCCAAGGACAGGCTCGGACAATGCCGAGCTCGCCCAGACCATCAAGGCCTGGGGCCGTGATCTCGGCTTCCAGCAGGTGGGAATCACAGACACCGATCTCCGCACCGCGGAGGCGCGTCTGCTCGAATGGCTCGCTGCTGGACGCCACGGCGCCATGGACTACATGGCCCGCCACGGACCCCGGCGGTCCCGGCCCGCAGCTCTGGTCCCCGGCACCCTGACCGTGATCACCGCGCGCATGGACTATCTGCCGGAGTCCCATGCCGAATTTGAAAGCGCGCTCGCGGATCCCGCGGCGGCGTACCTGTCCCGCTACGCGGTCGGTCGCGACTACCACAAGACGCTGCGTCGGCGACTTCAGCGCCTCGCAGACCGCATCAGTGAGGCGGTCGGGCCCTTCGGATACCGGGTCTTCGTGGACTCAGCTCCGGTGATGGAAAAGCCACTTGCCGAGAAGGCGGGGCTCGGGTGGATCGGCAAGCACACCAATCTGGTCAGCCCCCGGGCCGGCTCCTGGTTCTTCTTGGGCGAGCTCTACACCGATTTAGACCTGCCTCTGGACAGCCCCGCCGCGGACCACTGCGGACGCTGCCGGGCCTGCCTGGACGTCTGTCCCACTCGCGCCATCGTCGCCCCCTACATACTTGACGCCAGGCTGTGCATCTCCTATCTCACCATCGAGCACCGGGGCAGCATTCCCGAGCACCTGCGGCCGCTGATGGGTAACCGAGTCTACGGCTGCGATGATTGCCAGCTGGTGTGCCCCTGGAACCGTTTCGCCCAGCTCACCGCTGAGGTGGACTTCCTGCCGAAGGGCGGGCTTGGCGAGGCGACCCTCATTGAGCTCTTCGCCTGGGACGAGTCCACCTTTCTCGCCCGCACCGAAGGCACGGCGATCCGCCGCATCGGTTATGCCGCCTGGCTGCGTAATCTCGCGGTCGCCCTCGGCAATGCACCGAGCTCAACCGGGGTCTGCGTCGCGTTGGGCGCGCGGTCCGATGACCCCAACCCCATGGTCCGCGAGCACGTCCGTTGGTCGCTCGCCCGCCACGCCGGACGCGTCCCAGCACTCGACCCAGGGCGAGCACGTATAAAATTGCGCAAGGACAATCTGTTGCGGCACGATAGTGAGAAACTGTCTGAGGAGTTTCTCATGTCGACCAGCTTCATCGAATATTTTTCGCAGCTTCGGGATCCTAGGGTTGAGCGCAACAAGCTATACCCGTTGATGGAAATCCTGCTGTTGGCAGTCTGTGCGATGCTCAGCGGAGCGGAAGGCTGGGAGGCGATGGAAGAGTTCGGGAAGGCGAAACTAGATTGGCTGCGCACGTTTGCGCCGTTCGCCAACGGCGTGCCCCCACACGATCGCATTGCCACGGTGATCTCGCGGCTGAACCCGAAGACGTTTCAGGCGTGTTTTTGCAGTTGGACGCGTACGGTGGCAGACGTCACCGACGGCGAGGTCGTCGCGGTCGACGGCAAGACGGCGCGCGGCTCGCGTGATCGGCGCCGCGCCAAGCATGCGCTGCACATGGTCAGCGCCTGGGGTAGCCGCAACCGTCTGGTGCTGGGGCAAGAAGCCACTGCGGAGAAATCCAACGAGATCACGGCCATTCCCAAGCTTCTGGAGCTGCTGGAGCTCAAAGGTTGCATCGTGACCATCGATGCGATGGGCTGTCAGACCAAGATCGCCGCGCAGATCGTCGATCAGGGCGGCGACTACGTCCTCGGGCTCAAGGGCAATCAGAATGCGATGCACGAGGAGGTCAAGGAGTTCTTCGCCACCGCGACCGCGGGTGGCTTCGCCGGTGTCGACTATGACTACACCGAGGAGACCGACAAGGACCACGGGCGCCTGGAAGTGCGCCGCTACTGGATTTCCGAGCAGTTGGGCACCTTATCCGACACCGAGCGTTGGCAGGGGCTGCGCAGCATCGGCCTGGTCGAGCGCGAGTGCTGGATCGATGATCGCCACACCGTGGAGCAACGCTTGTTCATCACCTCCATCCCCGCCGATGCCAAGCGCTTCGCCCAGGCGGTGCGCGGTCACTGGGGGGTGGAGAACCGCCTACACTGGCGCCTGGATGTCGTCCTCGGTGAAGACGCCAGCCGCATCCGCAAAGGCAACGCGCCGGCGATTCTGACCTCGATTCGCCATCTGTGCATGAATCTGTTCGAACAAGAGCCCTCCAAGCTGCGCTTGGCGCAGAAGCGCCGCAAGGCCGCTTGGGACGATGACTACCGCGCTAAGGTCGTCTTTGGCTGATGATTTATACGCGCTCGCCCTGGCACTCGACCCCGAGTATTAACGTGGCAGCCAGGATTGGGATACACTCAAGGCCGTTCTGCGGGCGGCACAGACCGCGCGACGCACGCACACCAAAAACCACCGCCATGGCTCAGCACGATGCCCTATTTCGTCTACAGGATTACACCCCCCCGCGAGCTCACGCATATCGCGACCCTCGAGCGTTACCAGGAGGCCCGCTCCCAAGTGCGCAGCCTGCGCCAGGACGCGGAGCCCGGCTCCGAATACCGGATGATCTTCGCCAAGCAAATGGCCGAGGCGGAGAAGCTGCTGTCCACACCCCGCGACGAGCGGGTCATCGGTGAGGACTGATTTCGAGCGCCAAACAGGCGCATTTCTCGCCCTTTAATGCGCGACGCCAACAGTCGCGTCGATAGCGGCGCATCTCATGCCCAATAAGCCCACGAGGCCTGCAACCAACCGACGACGGTATGAAGCCGTCATCGAGCAGTGCCGCGACACCGTCATGGGCTTCTGCGACACCCAGCTCGCGAAGCTCTTCGAGAATGCGGGCACGGCGCTGCTCGACTTCGCCAATCGCGCGGAGAGCGACGCGGTCCAGAGCCGATTTTTCGAGGCGATGGGCCAGTTCAACCGACGTCGCAGCGATATCGAACAAATCTTCCGCCAGGAGATCAACCAGGGCTTTGACCATCTCGGCAGCGCCCCGCCTCCCCATCAGCTGCACGGCAGGGCGGCGATGGAGGGACTTGAGCTATCGCTGCTGGAGCCGGACGAGGTCGAGGAGTCCGTTGCGGCGGAAAACCTGATCCTGCGGGCAAATGCCAGCTACTTCCCAGAGCTGTATGCCATCAGCCAGCGGCTCGGTTTCATCAATGGGGGAGACAAGCTCAAGGACTACGAGATTCCCGGAGGACCCCACCATCTGGTGATCTCATACCGACGTTCCATCGAAGGACTGGATGTGGACGTCAGGGTCAAGATCATCCTTTACGCCTTGTTCGACAAATTCATCCTAAAGAGCACGCGGGACACCTACGACGCCTATAACGGGCTGCTGATCGGGGCGGGTGTTCTGCCCGAACTCAAACCCGTCCAGATTCGCCGCGACCCGGCCGACGTCGACCAGCCGCAGGCGGACCAGGGGCAGAGCGAGCAGGATACCCCGGCCGACTCCGGAGAGCGTCCGTCTCTCGGGGCCGAGCTGTTCAATTCCATCCTGGGCATGATGTCCGCACGATGGCCTGGCCGAGCGGCAGCAAGCGGGCCCAGCAGCACCGCGCCCGGTGGCGCGGCGTCGGAACCCCAGACCCGTGCGCTCCTCTCGGCCATCTCCACCGCACAGAGTCAGCACACCCCCGAGACCGTGTCGACCGCGGTGGCCGCGGCACCCCAACTCCCCAGCGTCGAGATTGACGTTGCATTCGTTGAGCGGGTGAAGGAGGCCCTGAGCCTCGAACGAGAGCAGGTCCTGAGCACCGTCGATCGGGAAAAACTCTCCCCGGTTGACGCGGACCTCATCGACCTGATCGGCATGCTGTTCGAATACATGCTGAACGATCCGGTCCTACCCAACGTGGCCAAGGCCCTGCTCAGCCACCTCCACACGCCTTATCTCAAGGTGGCCTTGATCGACCGCCGGTTGCTGGTGGACGCACAACATCCCGCGCGCCGGCTGCTCGACCAGATGGTCGAGGCGGGCAGTCTGTGGGTGGAGGAGGCAAACCTGAGCCGCGGCCTGTTCCCCGCCATGCAGCAGATCGTCGACCGCGTGCTTCAGGAGTTTACCGATGACGTTGGTCTGTTCGACGAGCTGCTCGCCTTTCTCGACGAGAAGCTGCGCGAGCAGCAGCGGCGCAGCGATACCACGGAGCAGCGCAGCCAGGATGCCGCACGCGGGCGCGAAAGGCTGGCGCTCGCCAAGCAGCAGGCGGCGCGTGAGATTCGGACCCTGATTGCCGACAGGGCACTACCCAAGCCGGTCGTCGCGTTCCTCTCCAAGACCCTGTTTGATCAACTGTTGTTCATTCTGCTGCGCGATGAGGAACAGGAAGGTGGCCACGCATGGAGGCGGGCGGTCAAGGTAGGGGAGCAGCTGGTGGCCATATTCGACCCCCAAAGCGACCCCAGCAGCCGACGTGCCCAGGCCGCCGCCTTACCCCGGCTGCGCGACGAGATCGCCGCTACCGCCCAGCACCTGGGGAGTTTCAACAGCACCGCCGTCGCCGCGCTCCTCGCCCTCCTCGATTCGCCCGAGAGCTGGCGGTCGCAAACCTTGGAGCGGGCCGAGATCTCCGCGTCTCAGACCCAAGGATTTGCCGCAGGCTCATCGGCGCCCAACCTGGTGAGCGCGGTGGCCCCCAACGAGGACCTTTCCGAGCCTGAACGCCAGATGCTGGAGCGGCTGGGCAAGATGCGTTTCGGCACTTGGTTCGAGTTTTCGGGGGAACCTGATGCCCCGCCACGACGCATCAAGCTCTCCTGGGTGAGCCCACTCACCTCCACCTGTATGTTCGTGGACCGCGCGGGGATGCAGGCGGAGACCAAGAACCTGAAAGATTTGGCCCAGGAGGTCCTAGCGGGCCGCGCCAAGGTGGTTCCGCGCCCCAAACACCCGTTCATTGACCGGGCGCTGGTTTCGATCCACAAGATGCTTGAGCGAGGCGGGGGCGAGCGCGACGGAACAGGAGAGACGTCGGCCTGAGACGGCTCCCGGTCCCTAGGCTGGAGCAACCGGGCAGGTCGAAAGCGGATCAGCGCGCCGACATCACGACGCTGGAGCCAAGCTCGGACCACATGTGCTTCAGCACAGTGCGCACGTAGTTTTGAGTCTCGGAGTAAGGCGGGATGCGGTTTCCGTATTTGATCACCGCATTCTCGCCAGCGTTGTAACCGGCCAGAGCGAGCCGAAGATCCTGGTCAAACATGTCCAAGAGATCCCGCAGATAGGCGGCCCCCCCGCGCACGTTCTCCACCGGGTTGAAGCTGTCCCTGACGCCATAACGTGACGCGGTGCCCGGCATGAGCTGCATCAGGCCCTCGGCGCCGGCGGATGAAACCGCGGTTTGCCGATAGGCAGATTCGGTGCGGATGACCGCATGCAGCAGCTCCGGAAGCAACCCGTAGCGGCGAGCGTTGGCCTCGATGACCCGATCCAAGCGGGCCCTCCTCGCCTTCAGACTCTGGCTGGACTCGCCGTTGCTGAACGCACTCGCCAGACGCTGGCGGTTTTCGTTGATCAGCTTGCGGGATTCTCGTTTCCACTCGAGCTTGTACTTGTTGCCACGCAGCGGCGCGTCGGTGAAGTAGGTGTTTCCTTTGGCGTCGACGTATTTGTAGACGTCTGCCCTTACCCCGGCGCTGCCCCAAGCCGCGCCGGCAATCATCAGAGCCAGGAAGATTCTGAGCATCGCCCCCTCTCCGCAAGAATCTCGGCTCCCTGCCGTAACCAATCGCTCCCTCACGCGTGTGCGGTCGACCGCCGATCGCGTGGATCCAAAGCCTGGTCCGGGTTTACGCGAGATCACCCCCAGAGCTCGCGCAGCCGCCGATGGTTCAGCGCCAACCACTGAAGCGCGATGATAGCCGTGGCGGCAGTCAAGGCACCCTGACCAAGGTCACGAATCGCCGTATCGAGATCCATTGTGACGACCTCCGTCCACTCGCCATCCGCATGCATGCCACCGGTGGGCCTGAGCCCTGCAGAATCCACGGCACCGCAGAAGAGCTCGACACGCTCGTCGCTGAACCCCGGGCTCGTTCGGCATGCGCCGATGTATCGCATGGCGCCGATGCAGCATCCCGCCTCCTCCCAGGCCTCCCGTCGCACCGTCTCGGCTGGGTCCTCTTTCCCAGCGATGACGCCGCCCGGCGGCTCGAGAAGCCAAGCCCCCTCTGCCGAGCCAAGGGCGCCAATACGAAATTGGCTAATCAGGACGATTCGCCCCGCCGCGGGATCGAAGGGCAAGACCGCCGCCGATCTCAGACCCTCGACACATTCGCGCTCCAACGACACCCTGGCCGGCGCACCGACGACAGGAATGCGCAGCTGATACCGGGCGAGTTCGAGGAACCCCGAATACGCGGTCTTCCGTTTAATGATCTCTACCCCGCCGTCCATGCGCAAACATTAGCACCGAATGCCGAAAAGTGAAATTCGTGACCCCGTTCACGAACTTAAAGCCGAATAACGTTATCTCTAAAGTAATTACGATTTCCGCATATTTATCAGTATGTCATATTTGTTTTTTAGTGTAGATGATGATTTCTAAAGCAACTAAGTTGCGGTGAAATTCCTATTGCATTTCAGATGCCTCAATCTATAATCGCCGTGCACCATCAATGAACGTCCAATGTCCGGGGGGAACATGAACAGACGTTATTTTCTGGGGCTCGCTCTTTCTGCTGCTGCCACTCCGGTACTCGCTAAGAAGTCGGCGGATCGCCCGCGGGTGCTCTCGCTTCACCACATGCACACCGACGAGCGCATCACCGTGACCTACCGGACCGGCGAGCGCTACCAGCGCGCGGCCCTGGCCAAGCTCAACCACTTCTTCAGGGATTTCCGCACGGGTGACACCGTCCCGATCGATCCCCAACTGTTCGACATCCTTTACGAAGTCCAGTGTCACCTCGGCGACCCGGATGCACGATATGAGATCCTGAGCGCCTACCGCTCTCCTTACACCAACGCCATGCTGCGGCGCACCGGTCATGGGGTCGCACGCAACAGCCTGCACATGTCCGGGCAGGCCGTGGACATCCGCTTCCCCGACTGCGCGTCGCGAAAGATCCGGGACGCCGCGCTGAGCATCGGGCGCGGCGGCGTCGGATACTACCGCAGCGCCGATTTCGTCCATGTGGATACGGGAAAGGTGCGCCGCTGGGGCGCTTAGGCGCACGGCTCGAGTCAGCATTTCTCTGGAAACCTCATAGCCGTTGTTTTTTCATGGGCGGCGTTTCGAGGCTGATGCCTCGAGACGCCAACGATTTGGTCGTAGAAAGAGTCGCTACTGAATACCGGCGCGCGTTGGGGCTCCACGAACTCCTAGCCGATCGGCCGGAAAGACGCCGTCTGGGCCGGAATGTCCACCTCGCGCAGGACAACGCCCAGCCGCTTGTCGAGCTCCAAACCGTCTCGCGATCGCAGTCGGGTCTCAAGGGCCAGATCCGGGATCAGGCCGAGTATCCTGCGCTCCTCCTTGACGACGATGACTGCCTCGCCCCGCCATCCAGGGTGGTCCCGGAGATAGATCAGCTTCCAGTGCAAATTCGACAACCGCTCGGCGCGCCTCACGGCGGTCGCGGCCAGTTCGGCCTCTCCGATTCGCTCAGTCACCTGCTCCGCGCTAAGGAGCTCGCGTCCCGAAAGCCAGGCGCGAATCTGCTGGTGAACCAAAAGGTCCGAGTAACGCCGAAGCGGGCTGGTCGCCCGCGTGTAGATGGGCAGACCCAGTCCTGCGTGTGTGTCCGGGGCTCCCACCAGGCGGGTCGGCTTAAAGGTACGTCGCCGCGCATAGGTCGCGGCAAGACCTGGCGTATCGCCACCGGCCCCGTCTGGCGCGGCCTGGGTCGCAAAGGGGATCGGGATAGAACGCTCCAGGCAGTAGCGTGCGGCACCCTCGCCCGCCATGAGCATGGCATCGGTTACCAGGGCGCGGCTCTCAAGACGCATCAGCGGCCGGATCCTTACCTCGCCATCGACGACGCGAACGCTGACCTCGGGCAGGTCGAGGCTGGTGGCGCCAAGCGCTGCGCGGCGGGCACGGAAGCGCGCGGTCAACGATCGCAGAGCGACGAAGGGCGGCTCCTGAAGGCGTTCCTCGACTTCCGTGTAGGTAACCCGCTGGGCACGAATCCAGGTGCGGTGGACCTCAATATCGGTAATCTCCCCCCGCTCATCAAAGCGTAGGCGGAACGACAGGGCCGGGGACACGGATTGGAGCCCGAGGCCGAGCCGCTCAGTCACGGCCAGCGGCAGCATATTGACGACACGCTCGGGGAGGTAGAGATTCGAGCCCCGGGCGCGGGCCTGTCGCTCGATCTCGCCACTCGGGTCGACGACGGCGCCCACGTCCGCCACGTGCACCCAGAGCCGGCCACCGTCCAGGCTGAGGGCATCGTCCGGATCTTCGTTGCCCTCGTCGTCAATGGCAAAGGCGGGCAGACCCGTGAGGTCGAGCCGCTCCTCCTCCGGCAGGTCGGGGACCGGGGTCGCCAAATCGCCGATAGGGACACCGCAGCGTTCCGGATAGGGGTTTCGCCGCTCATCCCAACAGCCCACGAGGATCAGGGCGCGGTGTGCGCTTTCCGGGGTCTCCGGGTGACCCAATGCCTCGAGGATGCGGCTGTGCTCGCTCCGGCCGAGGGCCAGGCGCTCCACCTCGCCGAGCCGAACCGTGTCCTGTGGCTCGGGAGCAGCGGCCGCCATGCGCCCCAGAAAGGCCCGCCAATCGGCCTCCGCGCTCGACTTGGCCGTTCGTTCGGCACGGTCTCGTTCCACCTCGTCCCGGGTGCGCGCGAGTATTGCAGACGGCACCCCGGTGAAACGCAGGCCGTCCGCCACCAGCTGCCAGGATGCCCAGGCGGTGGCCGGGGTGTACTGGGAATAGGCGAGCTCGGCGAGCTCCCTCAGAGTGGTCTCGTTTCCCTCCAGCAAGGCCCAGGCCTCGTCCGGCTCACCCTCCTGGGAGGCCAGCTCGGAGAGGCTGCGAATAGGACCCGGATGGAGCAGCTCGAGATCCTTGGCGCGGACCCTTTTGGTCTGTCCACCTTCCAGCTCGATCTCGATCTTCTCGCCCACACGCAGCACGCGGGCGGGCCTGACCTTGTAGAGCACCAGGCTATCTGCCGGCGGGCTCGGTTGATGTGTCGACAAAACGCTGCTATCTCCCGTTCAACTGGGTACCCTTGGAGGCGAGAGATCCGGAGGACGCCGGAGTACCTTTCGGTATCATAACCGGACAACCACGCAGGCCCCGGCGATTTCTGATTGACTACGGCGCCGCCCAAGGCCCGCCTCATTTGGGATGCTGACCATGAACCCTCAATGGCGAGACTTTCTGACCGCCCGCGGCGCCAAGATAAGCGCGGCCGACATTGTCCACTTTCCCGATTCCAGCCCCGCAGACGCCAGTAGCCAGACCGGCTGCGCGCTGTTCGACCTTTCACACCTGGGTCTGATCGCAGTGCGCGGCGAGGAGGCGGAATCATTCCTCCAGGGACAGCTCACTAACGACATCCGTGAGCTCTCCGCCACGCATACCCAGCTCAGCAGCCATTGCAGTCCCAAGGGACGCATGCTGGCCAGCTTCCGAGTTATGCGCCTGAGTGACGCTATCTGCCTTCAGCTGCCTCGGGAGCGGGTCGAGGACACACTCAAGCGGCTGCGGCTCTACGTGCTGCGGGCCAAGGTGACCCTTAAGGACGCAAGCGACGATCTCGTCCGGATCGGCATCGCGGGCGACTGCACCCCAGGAGAGCTGGAACGTCTCGGCCTCAAGGTCCCAGAGCGGGACGGTGACATGGCCCTGAACAGCGGGGTCAATGTGCTGCGCCTGCCATCCACCTCGCCGCGCTTCGAGCTGATCGGCACCTTGGAGCCCCTCACCGCTCTGTGGGACGCCATGGCGGCACGCGCGACGCCCGGCTCCGCGGATGCCTGGGCGCTACACGACATCCGCGCCGGGATTCCGACGGTTTATGCGGAGACGGCAGACACCTTCGTTCCACAGATGACCAATATGCAGCTGATCGACGGGATCAGCTTTACGAAGGGCTGCTACACCGGCCAGGAGGTGGTGGCGCGCATGCAATACTTGGGCAAGCTCAAGCGCCGTATGTACCTGGCGGAGGTCGAGGCCGATTCGACCCCGCATCCCGGCGCAGAGCTCCACGCGCCCGCCAGCACGTCCGAACAGGCCAACGGCCGGGTGGTGGACGCGCGGCCGATCGGTAACCGCCGCTATGCGCTGCTCGCCGTCGTGGAGGTCGCGGCGGCGGAGGCAGGCGAGGTACGCCTGGGCGAGCAGGGACCCCGGCTGCGCTTCGAGCCCCCGCCCTACGGTTTCCCCGCGGACGCGGAGACCTGATGTCGAACGCCGAGTTCCCGCGCGACGAGCTCAATCCTCCGGGCGCATATGGGGAAAGAGCAGGACGTCGCGGATCGACGGGGAGTCCGTGAACAGCATCACCAGCCGGTCGATGCCGATGCCCTCTCCCGCCGTGGGCGGCAGGCCGTGCTCTAGGGCGCGGATGTAGTCCGCGTCGTAATACATGGCCTCCTCGTCCCCCGATTCCTTCTGCTCCAACTGACGGAGGAAGCGCTCCGCCTGCTCCTCGGGATCGTTGAGCTCGGAGAAGCCATTGGCGATCTCGCGTCCGCCGATGAAGAACTCGAAGCGGTCCGTCACCATTGGATTCACATCGTTGCTGCGGGCCAGTGGCGAGACCTCCGTCGGGTATTCGGTGATGAAGGTTGGCTGCACCAGCTGGTCCTCGCCGGTATGCTCGAAGATCTCGACCTGGACCCGTCCCAGGCCCCAGTCCTCTTTGACCTCGATGCCGAGGCTGGAGGCCACCCGGCGGGCGGCGTCGATGTCATCGACGTCCGCCGGAGTAAGACCCGGATTGAAGCGCAGCACCGCCTCGCGCACGGTCATTCGCTCAAAAGGCTGGGCGAAATCCAACTCGATGCCCTGGTAGACGATCTGGGCAGTGCCGAGCACGGACTCGGCCATGCGCCTGAGCATGTCTTCGGTGAGGTCCATCAGATCCCCGTAATCTGCGTAGGCCTGGTAGAACTCCACCATGGTGAATTCGGGGTTATGGCGGGTGGAGAGTCCCTCGTTGCGGAAGTTGCGGTTGATTTCGTAGACCCGCTCGAATCCACCCACCACGAGCCGCTTGAGATACAGCTCCGGGGCGATTCGCAGGTAGAGATCCATCGCCAGGGCATTGTGATGGGTGACGAAGGGGCGCGCCATGGCCCCGCCGGGGATCACATGCATCATGGGTGTCTCCACCTCCAGATACCCGAGACCGTTCAGATAGTCGCGCACGAACTGAATGATTGCGGTGCGGGTTCGGAAGGTGGCGCGGGTCGACTCGTTGACGATCAGGTCCACATAGCGCTGACGGTAACGGGTCTCCATGTCCGAGAGCCCATGCCACTTCTCCGGCAAAGGTCGCAGGGCCTTCGTCAGCAGGCGCAAGTGCTCGCAGCGCACCGACAGCTCGCCGGTCTTGGTCGTGAACAGCGTGCCCTCGGCGGCGACGATATCGCCGATGTCGAGCCCGTGCTTGAAGTCGGAATACGCCTCCTCGCCCAGCGCGTCCCGCTGCACGAAGAGCTGGATGCGCCCTGACATGTCCTGCAGATGCGAGAAGCTCGCCTTGCCCATGATGCGTCGGCTCATCAGCCGGCCGGCCACGCGGACTCTGACTCCGGGATTCTCCAGGGCCTCCGCTGCGGTGTCCCCGTAGGCGCCGTGGAGATCGGCTGCCAGGGCGTCCCGCCGGAAGTCGTTGGGGAACGCGATCCCCTGCCCGCGCAGCTGGGCCAGCTTCTCGCGCCGCTGAGCGATCAGCTTATTGTCGTCTTGGTGCTCGCCAGTGGTCTCGGTGAGCACGGATTCGCGCCCCATCGCGAACTCGGGTCGGTCACTCATCGCCAACAATCTCCTAATCCGCTACAGGCCGCTCTTCAGGCTGGCCTCGATGAAGGGGTCGAGATTGCCGTCGAGTACCGACTGGGTGTTGGCGATCTCCACATTGGTGCGCAGATCCTTGATCCGGGACTGATCGAGCACGTAAGAGCGGATCTGGGCGCCCCACCCAATGTCCGACTTGCCGTCCTCCACCGCCTGTTGGGTGACCTGACGCTTGTGCATCTCCAGCTCGTAGAGCTTGGCCTTGAGCTGCTTCATGGCGTGGTCCTTGTTCTTGTGTTGCGAGCGATCGTTCTGGCACTGCACCACGATACCGGTGGGATTGTGAGTGATGCGCACCGCCGACTCGGTCCGGTTGACGTGCTGACCACCGGCGCCGCTCGCGCGGTAGACGTCGATGCGGAGATCGGCCGGGTTGATCTCTACCTGCACGCTATCGTCGATCTCCGGGGAGACGAAGACGGCCGCAAACGAGGTATGGCGGCGGTTGCCGGAATCGAAGGGGGACTTGCGCACCAGGCGATGGACCCCCGTCTCGGTCCGCAACCAACCGAAGCAATAGTCCCCTTCGAAGCGGATGGTGGCCGACTTGATACCGGCCACCTCACCGGGTGAGACCTCCATCAGCTCAGTCTTGAAGCCGCGGCGCTCACCCCAGCGCAGATACATGCGCAGCAGCATCTCTGCCCAGTCCTGGGCCTCGGTGCCGCCAGAGCCCGCCTGGATGTCCAGAAAGGCGTTATTGGGATCCATCTCACCCGAGAACATGCGCCGGAACTCCAGCGCGGCAACTCGGGATTCGTAGCGTCCCAGGTCCCGATCCAGATCCGCCAGGGTCGCCTCGTCGGACTCCTCCGCGGCCATTGTCAGCAGATCATCGGCATCCGTCAGACTCGCGGTGAGCTCATCGACCGTGACCACCACCGTCTCCAGGGCGGCACGTTCCTTACCCAGGGACTGAGCGCGATCAGGGTCGCTCCACACCTGCGGGTCTTCGAGCTCCCGTAAGACCTCGGTCAGGCGGTCCATGCGCTCTGCGTAGTCAAAGATACCCCCTGAGGGCGTCGACGCGGCCCTTAAGGTCGTGGATTCTGTGCGCAATCGGATTGATGTCGAGCATAGGGTACTCCCGGTAAGAAAGCGCATAAGTATAGCCAGCTCACGCCTTAAAGTACCACGGCAGCCCGCGACGAATGGACCGACGGATGGGCTGACGCTCGGCGGCAGTCGTCTATACTAGGCGCAGGTCAATCAACCGTATCCGACCCCAACCATGGCACGTCTACCCCGATTCGTCCTGCCCGGCTATCCCCAGCACGTCATCCAGCGGGGCAACAACCGCCAGCAGATCCTGTTTGAGGAGCAGGACTACTGGTTCCTCTGGGAGAAGATCGGCGCAGCTGCGAGCAAGTTTCAATGCCAGATCCACGCCTATGTGCTCATGCCGAACCATTTCCACCTCCTGCTGACCCCCCTTCAGGAAGACGGTATCGGAAAGCTGATGCAGTACGTGGGGCGCTACTACGTCCAGTTCTTTAATGCCCGCTACGATCGCACCGGCACCCTATGGGAGGGCCGTTATCGGGCGACCCTGCTCGATCCGGACAGGTTCCTGCTTCCCCTTAGCCGCTACGTAGAGTCGAATCCCGTCCGTCACGGGCTGGTGCCGCACGCATCCGAATACGCCTGGTCGAGCTATGGGGCCAATGCCCTGGGAAATGAGGACCCATTGGTCACCCCCCACGCCGCGTACGAGAAGCTTGGGCGCAGCCGCAAGGCCCGCCAGACCGCCTATGCAAAGCAGTTCGCGACGCCACTCGACCAGGCCCTGCTCGGCCGCATCAGAGAAGCCACCAACAAGGCCTGGGTGCTCGGAGATTCCGCCTTCTGCGAGGAGGTGGAGCAGGGTCTGAACCGGCGCACCTCACCCCGCCCGCGGGGCGGCGACCGACGTTCCGCTGCCTACCGGCGCGCCACCGGCCGCCTGTAGCCCGGTCATGAGCGAGCCGGCTCACCGCGTGCGCCGCCCCGATCCCGGCGAGGAGCGGCTCACCGACGAGCGCTGCCACATCCTCGAGACCTGGAATCAACCGGACGATCCGGATCTTTCCGTGGCTCGCGCCCGGGTGGAGCCCGGCGTCGCCACCCGCTGGCACCGACTGATCGGTATCGCCGAGCGCTATCTGATCGTCGAGGGGGAAGGCCTGGCGCAGGTGGAGGGCATGGCGCCCCAGGCGCTTGGCGTCGGCGATCTGCTCTATATCCCGGCGGGCCGAGTCCAACGCATCACCAATACGGGACACCGAAACCTGATTTTCTACGCGCTGTGCACCCCCCGCTTCGTGCACGAGGCGTACAAGGAGGTACCCCATATCGGGTGAGCATTAGACCAAGCGCCCATTGGCGAGCCACGAGTGCCGGTTTCGGCGGCGTAAGGCCGCCATTGACGGATGACCATCTGTGCCAACGGCTCGGGATCGACGAGGCCCACCATTCGGGCCGGGCGAGTTGTTCGGTCTCCTGGACCTGCCCCCGGCGCTCGGAGGTGGAGCTCGCGTCCGTTGCGCCGAGCGAACCAGTCCAGACGATCTTCTTAGAAACACCGGGCGAAGGGCGGGGACTCGGCGCACAGGGCATCGCGATAGATCTCTCCGAATCCTTCCAAGCGTCCGCGACTCAAAAGACCAATGCCTTCGATCGCGACCAACGGAACCCTGATCGTTTTTGCACGGGAGCCCGTGCCGGGTGCCGTCAAGACCCGACTGATCCCGGTCTTGGGCGCAGACGGTGCGGCCCGTCTCTACGTCGCCCTACTGGAACGTGCATTAACCGCGGCGATATCGGTGCCTGGGGTCCGAACGGAGTTCTGGTGCACCGCGTCCAGCTCCTCCCGAGATGTCTTTGCGAACCTGGCACGACGCTTCGGTCTGCGCCTGCGGACCCAGTCAGGCGGCGATCTGGGGGGGCGCATGGCCTGGGCCTTCGCGAATGCAATGGGCTCCGGTCCGGATGCGGCGACTAGTCGCGGCCCCGCGGTGCTGATCGGCAGTGACTGCCCGGGCTACGATGGCGAATACATTGCCCGTGCCTTCCTGGCTCTGTCGGTTACCGGCGGGGATTACGACACCGTGATCGGCCCGGCAACTGACGGCGGTTATGTACTGATCGGCCTGCGCCGCCCTGCCCAGGCACTGTTCGCTGACATGCCCTGGGGGACGGACGCCGTCCTGGAACGAACCCGTATGGTTCTCCGCGGGCTCGGCTGGCGCTGGCTGGAACTGCCCGCCCTGGCCGACATCGACCGGCCCGAGGATCTGGCGGCGTACCCGGACCTGTTAGAGCAGCTGCGTCGCCTGACCAACCCGGAGTGATCCATGCTCGACGGAATTGGACGTGCCATCGACCGCCTGCCGCTCAATCTGCTCGTGATCGCCGCGCTCACCCTGGGTCTGGCGCCGTTCGTCCCTGAGCCGCACGTGTGGGAGAAGCTCAAGATGCTCGCCGCAGGCACCCTCTCGCGCCCGATCGACATCTTCGACTTGGCACTGCACGGAACCCCCTGGGTGCTGCTCCTGATCAAGCTGTTGCGTCTCGCCGCCGGTCGACGCCCGTGAAGCCGACCTTGAGCCAGCGCCCGCACCTACTCTTCGTCTACAACGCGGACTCAGGTCTGTTCAACGCCCTGGGCGACATCGGGCACAAGCTTTTCTCGCCGGCGACCTATCCCTGTGCGCTGTGCGCCATAACCCACGGGGTCTTGCGAGAGCGTCAGGCTTGGCGGACGTTCATTGATGGCCTAGACGCGAACTGCGAGTTCCTCCACCGAGACCAGTTCGCCAACCGCTTTCCCCACCACCCCCATCGGCTGCCTGCGCTCTTTCTCTTGGTAGACGGAAGCCCTGTTCCGTGCATCGATGCCGCCACCCTAGACGCCACCGTGGATCTGGAGGATCTCAAGCGTCTGCTTATCACCCGATGCCTTATAAAGGCGCCATAGGATCCTATGCAATGTATTGGTTCTCAGATGTCCTTCCAATCCCCCCACCAGACCGGTGATCGGTACTAGCCTTGAGACCAGAGGAAGGGCGCACGCGCCGCCCAATCTCGGGCGAATCCTCGGACACCCTGGCCCACTGGGCGACAGCCGCCTCGAGGAGCCTGTGCAACTGGATTCCATTCGCCTCTGGGCCGACCTTCAATCGGTCCTAGGCCCTGACAGCTGAGTGAAGCCCATGCGCATCTTGCCCCTGCTGCTGCCCCTGCTCGTCGGACTGCTCCACACCCCAGCGGTGGCAGACCCGGGCCGCGGGCAACTCCTTTACGAAAACCACTGCGTCTCCTGTCACGAAAGCACGGTGCACATCCGCACGGACCAGGCGGCACGGTCGCTCGCGGCGCTGCGGGATCAAGTGATGCGCTGGCAAGCGGCGATCGCCCTGCAGTGGACGGCCGAGGACATTGGAGACGTGGTGGAATACCTGAACGGCGCTTGGTACCACTACGCGGAATGAGTCCGTCGCCGCTCTGCGGGCCTCCGTCGCGCATCGGTTGGCTGCCTGGAGCGACGGTGGCAGACCGACTGAAAGGCCATCGGGATCACGAGTCCGGAGGCATGGGTGGCCCTGGTCACGTTGACCGCGCTGGGGATCGTGCTCGGCACCGACAACATCCTGTTCATCTCCCTCGAGCATGGAGAGAAACCTCAGTCGCTGAAGCCGAACAGGAAGAAGATGGTGCTCAAGAGCTCCGTTGGCTCGGCGTCGGTACCGAACCAGCGGGCAAAGATGCGATCGATCTCACCGGTGCGATAGATAAGCGCCAGGCCGCGGTTCACCGCGAGGCGGAAGTCCGCGTCATTGCGCGCCAGCGCCAAGGCATAGGGATCGATCGAGAACTGGGTGTCCAGGATTGAGAAGCGCTCCGGGGCCCCGGTCGCCGCCACTTGGCCGATCAGGACCATCCGGTCGCTGGCCAGGGCATCCACCTCGCCCGACACGAGGCGTTTGCGCCCGTCCTCGGCGTCACTCACCGGCACCAGGTCGCCGTTGATCAGGCGCTTCCGAAACTCGTCGCGCAGACGCCGCTCCGTGGTGGTCTCCGGCACAACGGCCACCCGCTTGCCCGCCAGATCCGGGATCGCCTTGATCCCGGAATCGGCCATCACCAGCACCCCGCCGGACTCGATGAAGACGATATTGGAAAAATCCACCTGCTCCTGGCGCTGCAGGTTCATGGTGGTGGTGCCACACTCCAAATCGGCCTCCCGGTTGGCCACCGCCGCCAACCGGCGGGGCGTATTGCCCTCCACCCACCGGATGTTCAACGTCTCCAGCCCGAGGTCGCGCTGGATACTCGCGGCAATTCGCCTGCATAGGTCCACCGAATAGCCGCGCGGCTGTCCAGCCTCGTCATTGAAGGAGATGGGGTAGGAACTCGCCGAATAGGCGATGGTGAGGGTTTTGGTCTCCTTAAGGCGGTCGAGCACGCCCAATCCGGCGGCACTCGACCAGGCGGGGAGCAGCCAGCCTGCAATCAGGAGCCAAAGCCATAGGACCGGGCGCGACAGTCTGGACATCATGGATAGGGCCTCGAAACGATGGGGCGCGGGAACCGATTAGGGCCGGAACATCCGAACCGCAGCGTGATTGGGAGCCTGTCAGAACACCCAGGCGATGAGCAGGGTCAGGATCAGGAAAAAGCCGAAAAAGGAGCTCAGCATGAACTGGATTTCGCCGATCAGGCTATCGCCGGCCACCACCGCGAAAAGCACGAACAGGGCCACGGTGACGCCGAAGCCCCACAAGGCGGCGTCCTTGAGGCCCAAGCCGGAATTCAGCTCGGCGAGCAGCGGCGCCGCGGCCGGCAGCAGATAGAGCACCAGCACGGCGACCAGCAGCACCGCTGCCAGCAGGAGGATGGCGAAGAGCCTGAGTTCGGAGCCGTTGCCGTCCGACACGGGCTAGGCCTCCGCGGTTGCGCCCGCCCGGACCTTCACCAGCTCGCGCACTCGGCCCGGGTCCGGCAGGCCGCGCACCACCAGCTCCGGCAGGTCGCCGCTGGTGAAGACCGTGATGTCCCCCGCGTTCATCAGCCGTTGGAACAGGCTCTGGGAGACCCGAACGGTGCGCACTGAGCCCATGCTGATCTCGGTGTACTGCTTGTTGACGAGCCCGTGCGTCCACAGGACCTCGTCGTCCGTGATCTTCAGCGTGTCCATTCGCGTGGAGACCCACCAGGCCAGGACCTGCATGGCGGCAAGCGCGAAGATCGCGATCCCGACCACCTGCACCACCCGGGCGTCCAGCCGAGCGGCCTGCTCCGAAAGCGCGGCCGGGAGGAACCCCGTACCGAGCACCGCCAACAGGATACCGGCGAGCATCAGGGCAAACACCATCAGGGTGGTGAAGGGCCTCATGCGCAGCATGGACGGGTGGGCGTCGTAGCGGACCTGGGAGGTAACATCAGACATCGAGGACTCCCGGCAGCGGCCGAAAAGTGGTGAATGGGGAGCGGATCACAGGGCGACGGCGATGGGGACGGGGGTGCCGGGGCCCACCCCGACCGGGCACGGATACTAGCAGCACCCGCCCCCAAGCAAAAGCGCCGCTAAGGCAGGACCCCGGCCGGGCCTTGTCCTCGCGGGGCCGGATACCGATGCTCCCTGATCACCCGTCATTCGGAGCCAAACCCATGAACCGCGACACCAACGCCCACAGTCCCCGCAATTCCCGCTCCGCGGGCTGCGCCTTCTTGGGAATCGCCGCCCTGATGTTTCCCGCGCTCGCCTGCACGGCCGACGACTTCATCGACTCCCGGCGCATGGGCATGGAGCTTGCCGCAGATATCGCCCGGGCGGCGGTCCTCGCCTGCCGCGAGCAGGGCTGGCAGGTGGCCGCGGCGGTGGTGGACCGCTCCGGAGTGCCCCAGGCGGTGCTTCGGGACGTCAACGCCAGTCGCTTCACCCTCCAGATCGCCGAGGAAAAGGCGAACGCCGTGATCCTTTCCGGGGTGGCGTCCTCGGAGTTCCGCCGCAACCGCGAGGACATACGTCCGGAGATGAATCAGGTGGACGGCATCCTGGTGCTCGCCGGGGGGCTGCCCATCCGCAGCGCCGGCTCCCTGGTCGGTGCAGTGGGCGTGAGCGGCGCGCCCGGCGGCGAGCGCGACGAGGCCTGTGCCCAGAAGGCCCTGGACTCGGTCGCCGAGCGGCTCGAGTTCGGCGAATGAAGATTCACCCCATACCTGCTCGACCACGCGTCGGCGCCGAACACTGCGAACCGGTGTGTCGGAACCGCGCGGCGAGCCCGCGCGCCGGGACTAGCGAGACCTCGCTGAACTTGAGTCGAGTCCTCGCATGAATAACGTGTCGTATCTTGCTGTTTTTACAATTTCTTAGCGCGTCAGAAACCGCCGAGTCCCCACGAGCCGAAGAGTCGAAAAGCCCGTACGAGGCACGAAAGCGGAGCAAAAAAAACCCGCCTCAGGCGAGGCGGGTCTTCCTTCTCGGGCGTCGCCGCCCTCAGTTGCTCATTGGCTTACTTCAGAGACTGGTAGTAATCCATGAGGATCTGAGCAACCTCAGGGCGTGAGAACTCGGGGGGCGGCGCGATGCCGCTGCCGAGCATCTCGCGGACCTTGGTGCCGGACAGGAGCACGAAGTCCTCCTTGGAGTGGTCCGGGGCCTCGCACATCATGACCACCTTGTTGAGCTTCTTCGAGTAAGCGGTGTGATCCGCCTTGAAGATCTCGATCTCCAGGGCGCCGGCGGGCACCTCGTCATCGAAGATGGTCTGGGCGTCGAAGGCGCCGTAGTAGTCGCCCACACCGGCATGGTCACGCCCGATGATGAAGTGGGTCGCGCCCATGTTCTGGCGGAAGTAGGCGTGAAGCACCGCCTCGCGGGGGCCGGCATAGAGCATGTCGAAGCCGTAGCCGGTGACCATGGCGCTGTTCGGCGGGAAGTACAGCTCCACCATCTTGCGGATGGCGGCATCGCGCACCGGGGCCGGGATGTCGCCGGGCTTGAGCTTGCCGAGCAGCATGTGGATGACCAGGCCGTCGCAGTCCAGCCGGTCCATGGCCATGTGGCACAGCTCCTCGTGGGCGAGGTGCATGGGGTTGCGGGTCTGGAAGGCGACCACCCGCTTCCAGCCGCGCTCGGCGATCTCGTTGCGGATCTCCACGGCGGTGCGGAAGGTGTCCGGGAAGTCGTCCTGGAAGTAGGAGAAGTGCAGGACCTGAATGGGTCCGGAGACCGCAATGCGGCCCTGGCCGTGGAAGGTGGCCACGCCCGGGTGCTCCGGGTCCTGGGTGCGGTAGACCTTCTCCGTCATCGCGGCCATCTGGGCGTCCGTGACCTCCTCGATGGACTCGACGTCCATGACGGCGAGGACCGGGTTGCCCTCCATGTTGGGGTCGCGCAGCGCGATCCGCTTCGCGTCGCCGATGGCGGCGGTGCTCTCCAGCAGACACAGCACAGGTACCGGGAAGAACATCCCGGAGGTGGTCTTCATGGTCTCGGCGACGCTCACCGCGTCCGCCACGGTCATGAAGCCCTGGAGCGGGGAGAAATACCCGCCGCCCATCATGACGGCGTTGCCGGCGGCCTGGGAGCTGATCACCACCGACGGCAGGGTCTCAGCCTCGCGCATCAGCTCATGGTGCCGGTCCGGATCGTAAACGAACAGCGGTTGCAACTCATCGGAACCCACGGGTTTGATCATCGTTCTGACTCTCCTGACGACACCAATCCGCCGGCGCGAGCGCGGA
The DNA here is from genome assembly GCA_963698355.1 of uncultured Gammaproteobacteria bacterium. Classification (GTDB taxonomy): domain Bacteria; phylum Pseudomonadota; class Gammaproteobacteria; order Chromatiales; family Chromatiaceae; genus Thiodictyon. The sequence goes on from CAVOQO010000005.1 coordinate 49,322, forward strand.
CGGACGAGACTGATTGTTCGGATGGATGGTGCGCAGCGCGCACGGAGCAGCGGCCGCGCCTTGATTCCCGATCGCGAGCGTTTCGGGCACGAAGGCGCCACAGCGCCGGAAACCTTACCACGGTCGCGGGATCGGCCTTCCAAGGTTGTCTTTATGGGTGCAATAGTTTTCCCGCAGGCCAGGCCGGGAGCAGATGTGTTTGTGAGGGTGGCGGCAACCGGGATGGAAGGCCGATCGGCCTTCCGTAACTGGCAACTGGCAACTGGCAAGTAGAAGACGCCCGACACCTAAACCCGCAGCAGGTGCTCCCGGTAGTGGCGAAGCTCCGCGATGGACTCCCGAATGTCGTTCATGGCCAAATGCTTGGATGACTTCTTGAAGCTGCCAGCCACGTCGGGGGCCCAGCGCTGGGCGAGGATCTTGAGCGTGCTCACATCCAGGTTGCGGTAATGGCAGTAGGCCTCGAGTCGCGGCATGAGGCGCGCGAGGAACCGCCGGTCCTGGCAGATGCTGTTGCCGCACAGCGGCGAGGCCCCCGCCGCCACATGTTGGCTCAGAAATGCGAGGGTTTGGTGCTCCGCGCCCGCCTCGTCGACCGGAGAGACGCGTACCCGCTCTAGCAGACCCGATGCTCCGTGGTGCTGGCGGTTCCAGTCATCCAGCCCAACGAGGACCTCCTCCGGCTGGTGGACTGCGATCACCGGCCCCTCGGCCAGGATGCGCAGCTCCGAGTCGGTCACCACGGTGGCGATCTCCAGGATGCGGTCCGTAAAGGGGTCGAGCCCCGTCATCTCCAGGTCCATCCAGATCAGGTTCTGTTCGCTCGCTGCCATCTCCCGGACTCCCTTGTGTCTAGTCGCGCGACGCCAGTTTACCAGTCGCAAGCGGTGCGTAGACCCCAGCCATTCCCTACAATGGCAGCGTCATCCCCCAATCCAGGATTCCAACCATGAACGCACGCCGTGCCCGCAGCGTACCGATCTTCGCCCTGCCCCTGCTGCTCGGGGCCTTCCCCGCCATGGCGGAGGAGGCCATCGACGCCCACGCGCTGCATGAGCAGAACTGCGTGAAGTGCCACGGAACCGACGTTTACACCAGACCCGACCGCAAGGTCACCTCCTACGACGGTCTGAGCCGTCAGGTACGCCGCTGCGAGACCGCTTTGGGTCTGCGCTGGTTCGACGAGGACATCGCGGCCATGACCGCTTACCTCAATCGCGATTTCTACCGCTTCATGCCCGAGCAATGATGGCGGGCGGTTAGGCCATGCCCCGGCGGCGTTTGTCAGAACGCCAGATCCAGCGGATTCGGACCATTCAGGAGCGCCGCCGCCAGCACCTGGCGGACCGTGCCGAGAATGCCCTAAACCAAGTGGACGCGGAGGCAACCGCCGAGAGTTTGGCCGAGTCCGGCCTGGTGGTGGTCCGCCACGGCGCCAATCTGGCCGTCGAGGACGAGCGGGGCCGGATCTACCACTGCCTGGCGCGGCGCAACATCGGCCACCCCGTGTGCGGCGACCGGGTGGTCTGGCAGCGCACCGCCGACGAACAAGGGGTGGTCACTGCCATACAGCCGCGCGACTCGGTGCTGAGCCGCCCGGACTTCACCGGGCGCGACAAGCCGCTCGCGGCCAACCTCACCCGCATCGTCATCGTCATCGCCCCGCAGCCGGACCCGAGCGGCTACCTGGTGGACCAATACCTGGTGGCGGCCGAGTTGGTGGGCGTCGAGGCGCTGATCGTCGCCCACAAAATGGACCTCCTGGACGGCCCGGCCGCAGACGCGTTCCGCGCCCGTTTCGCCCATTATCCCGCGCTAGGCTACCCAACCCTCTGGACCAGCCTGCGGCAAGCGGAAAGCCTGGGACCACTCACCCAGGCCCTAGCCGGTCAGACCAGCATCCTGGTGGGCCAGTCGGGCGTGGGCAAATCCTCCCTGGTCAAGACCCTGCTGCCGGATCGGGAGATCCAGATCGGGCGCCTCTCCAAGGCCACGGGGCTCGGGCGCCACACCACCTCCGCCGCCACCTGTTACCGGTTGCCTGGAGGCGGCTTCCTCATCGACTCACCCGGTGTGCGCAGCTTCCGCTTGGGCGACATCGACCGCGAAACCCTTCAATGGGGGTTCAGGGAACTCCGCCCCCACCTGGGCCACTGTCGATTCGCAGACTGCAAGCACGACCAGGAGCCGGATTGCGCCATCCACGAGGCCGTGGCCTCGGGGCGGATCGCCCCGGAGCGACTCGCCAATTTCCAGCACCTGGCGGCCGGCCTCAACAGCAACCGGCATTGAAGAACCGCCGCCTCCACGGCTTGCTGCGGTGTCCGATTGACCAGTGGCAGGTCGGATCTCAGTCCGGCCAGTCCCACTTGTGGACGCAGTAAATCCCACTGCCGGATCGCCTTCGGCCCGACATCGATGGCGACGCTGGGACACTTTCAATGCTCAAGACCAAGGCTCAATCGCATGTCCTACTGGCTCATAAAATCCGAACCGGACGCCTTCAGCATCGACGACCTCAAGACCCGCGGCGACGCCGGCGAGCCCTGGGACGGAGTGCGCAACTACCAGGCCCGCAACATGATGCGCGATCAGATGAGAATTGGTGACCGGATCCTGTTCTACCACTCCAACTGTGCCGAACCGGGCATTGTCGGACTGGCGGAGGTATCGAGCGGCCCCTACCCGGACGCCACCGCATTCGACCCAGAGGCCAAGTACTACGACCCCAAGAGCGAGCCCGAGAACCCGCGCTGGCATCTCGTGGATGTACGCTACCTGCGCCACCTCAAGCGGGCCATTCCGCTCACCGAGCTCAAGGGGCACGCCGACGGCCCCCTGGCAGACATGCCCCTCCTACGCCGTGGCAACCGGCTCTCGGTGATGCCCGTCACTCCCGAGCAGTGGGACTTCATCCTGGGGCTGGAATGACCGCGAGCGCAAAATCGCCGAGGGACCGCTCACAGCAAGCTCGCCTGGCCGCCCCGGGGCAGGTGGTCGTCCTGGGGCCTTGATTCAGCTGCACGTCTCGCGGCAGAGCAAAATAAGCATCCGATACCCATACGTTGCGCCTATACTCGCGAGAGCGCCCGCACATCAGCAGATCACACCACCAAGCGGGACACAAACCTGGCATGTGGCTCTCAAGATGATTGCGGACTACTCTTGTACACGTTGATGAAGTCCCAGCAAGCCAAGCCTGAGGCTGGCAACAAGGGATCGCGGCCGTACGCGCAAATGGCAGTCGGTCAGTACCCCGTCTTGGGTGACGCCTTGGCGGCATGCGACGAAGCCAACCGGAAGCTCCATTCCCGGCACTACGTCATGAACGATACCGGCAAGGAATATTACTCAGATTGCTGGATCGACTGACTCGCCCCACGGGGGTACCCCAGCCGAACACCGTTAAACCGACCCCCGATTCTACGGCGCAGCGTCTCTACAAGCGGGTGGTCCCGCATTACCGCGTCGATCTGCCTGCTTTACAACAGATGCCGGCGATAGAGCACTGCTCCATCAGGCCGGCGAGGCGGGATGACGAACGACGTGCAAGGGCCGGGCAAGGCCTAGGAGGCAGGGTCGTGACACGAGTGGCACGGACACAGGCAAAGGGAAGTTACAAGTCACGAAACGAGGCGCCATGACCTCGTAAAACAAGGATCCAGGATGGAGAACGGAATCCAAGTAAGCAGCCAAGAAACGGCGGCGAGGCCTGAAAGCCGACCGGAACCCGACCGGTTGGACTAATAGGTGTATTTTAAAAGATCCCAGATCGCACGGCTAGACGCCCGCCTGATCGGGAACATGTAACACTGAAGAGGAACGGTATGAACAATCGACTGACTTTGCGGCGAGCGCTGGCCCTGATTCTCGGCGGCGCGATGGCCGTCAGCGCGGGCAGCGGCTACGCCTTTAACATGGGAAATATGATGAACCCCTCCAAATGGATGGGCGGCGGTAATAAAGACCGCGACAACTACGACGACGGCCCCGGCTACGGTGGACCCGGTGGTTATGGCGGTGGGCCCGGCTACGGCTATGGTGGTCCCGGCGGGTACGGTGGTGGTCCCGGCGGGTACGGTGGTGGTCCCGGTGGTTATGGCGGTGGGCCCGGTGGTTATGGCGGTGGGCCCGGTGGTTATGGCGGTGGGCCCGGTGGTTATGGCGGTGGGCCCGGTGGTTATGGCGGTGGGCCCGGTGGTTATGGCGGTGGGCCCGGTGGTTATGGTGGTCCGGGCTACGGCGGTCCAGGTGGATACGGCGGTCCGTCCATGGCGCCTCCGCCTCCCGCAGCCGCCCCGGCGAGCGCTAATCCCCCAGCCTACGGCGCACCCGCAGCAGGAAACCAGGCCGAGATCGACGCACTCAAAGCGCGGATCAAAGCGCTGGAAGGCGCCGGAACCCGCTACTAGGTTGGCCGGTAGGGCCTGGGTTGGCCGGCGAGAGTCGAGCAACTCCCGCACCTAACAAAAAGCCCGGCGAAAGCCGGGCTCTTATCTATTCGGTCACGAAACCAGGTTCCGTAACCGACCGACGGCGGAAGCCGTCAGCGGATCACCAACGCCGACCACCACCACCACCGTGCGCGGGGCGATCACTCTTTGGCTTGGCCTGGTTAACGGTGATGTTACGGCCCTTCATGGCGGTGCCATTGAGGCCCTTAATCGCCGCATCGGCCTGCGAGTTGTTGTCCATTTCCACGAATCCGAAACCCTTGGACTCGCCGGTGAACTTGTCGCTGATCAACTGGACGTTGGACACGTCGCCGTATTGTGCGAAGGTCTCGCGGAGATCGGCGTCGGTGACACTGTAGGGAAGGTTGCCTACGTAGATGTTCATTGCTGTCTTACTCTAAATGATCGTGCATTGGATAAACGTGACACTATCGAAAAACACCAAGCACGAAAATTCCTTCGACAGCGGAATGCCGTTGAAACGGCATGGAGAGGCAGGGCTACGAGTCTCGCGGGAAGATCGGTGGGACTTCGTCGATATCGGCAGGCGCCTTGTTCCAATCAGGAGATCGGATGAGCCTCTGACCAGGCACACTAACAGGTTTGGTTAGGAAAGTTAAGGGTAGACAGAAAATATTTTCCGCTACACATTTTCCTCCGCGGGGACAACTGTCTGACAAGGGCTACTTCGACCTGCTGTTGGCTAGCGCCCGTGTGCTTTTTCCCGTTGCATTGCGCAGGTTGAAATCCTCGGCGCAATTCTTCGCGTATTCGGTCACCTCCTCCGGCGTGCCGCGGTGAAACCCGGTAATCCGGGCAGGTCCGCTCGCGAGCACATAGCGATACCAGTCGCCGCCCTGGCCACCATCCGGCATTGCTACCTTTTCCACGGAGGCGACTTCAAATTGACGTCGAAGGAGATGGCTGGGCGTCTCGTCGTCCTGGACCGAGGTGGAGCCCACCGGTTCAGACTTCGGGGATGGCATTGAGTCCATTAAGTACACCTGTACCAGAGGTCGCCGCGAAAAAACACGCCCCAAGACTTTGCCTGCATGCGGGCATGACCCGGAACAAGAGCGGCACGAATACATAGATTGGACTTACGGATATTGGGGCACTTGCGTGAAAACAAACGGCGCAGGCGATATTTCCATGGCACATGCTCCGTTGCGTGACACAGGGTGCGGATAGCGGGAGGATCCCGCGCGATCAGCGGCTCGCCGAGTGGTAGGCGATGAAGTCGGAGGCTGCGAGCGGCCGGGAGAAGTAGTAGCCCTGGACCATGGAGACGCCCGCGGCGGTGAGGGTATCCAGTTGCTCGCGGGTCTCCATTCCCTCGGCGATGATGTCCAGCCCCCCAGCCTCATTCAGAGACGCAAGGTGGGCCAGCCAGGGAGGGGGTTGGGGGTGATCTGGGCTTGCGATCTGCGCGACGATGGACCGGTCGAGCTTAACGATGTGCACGTTACAGCGCGAAAGAACGACCAGATTCCTGCCATGAAAGAGCACGTCGTCCAGGGCAACACGCACCCCGGAATGCTCGGCCGTGTCGATCGCCATGGCCCCGAGCCTGTCCGGGAGTCCGCGTTAGGTGATCTCAAGCACTAACTTTCCGGCCTGATCCAGCAGCCCCGCCCGTTCGGCGGCATATTCCAGCCCACCTCGCCCAAGGATCTCCGGCGGTACGTTGATGCCCAGCAAGACGTTCTCATGCCCCCGCAACCAGTCGCCCAGCTCCGCGGCGAGCGTGTCCACGACCCAGTAGGTCAGGAGACCCGAGACCGGCGTCTCCTCGATGACCGGTATGAAGCGGTCCGGCATCACCACGCCGTCAGGGCGCCGCCACCGCACCAGGGCTTCGCAGGGCTTCGGCGCCCATGCAGCGGCAGTCAGGGAGCGCCATTAGGGGCAGATATTCGAGGAACAGCTCGCCCCGCCGCAGGCCCTCGCGAACAGTCTGGGGGGTAATCGGCTCTGCCGCAGCAGGTACCACGTTCGGTCCGCCCCCGTCGGTTCCTCTGGACATCAGTCGACCCATGTTCGTGCGTTGCGGAAGAGGCGCACCCAAGGGCCATCCTGCCCCCAACGGTCTGGGTGCCAGGAATTCTGGACGGAGCGGAAGACCCGCTCCGGGTGGGGCATCAGGATGGTGGCGCGGCCGTCCGCGGTGGTAAGCCCGGTGATACCCTCGGGTGAGCCGTTGGGGTTGGCTGGATAGTAGTCCGCGATGGATCCGTCGTTCTCCACGTAACGTACGGCGGCCAGAGGCCGAGCGGCGGCCAGGTGAGCCGAGTCCCGGAACTCCGCCCTGCCCTCCCCGTGGGCGACGGCGATTGGCATACGGGAGCCGGCCATACCGGCAAGAAGCACCGAGGGACTGTCCAGCACCTCGACCATCAGCGTGCGGGCCTCGAATTGTTCGGACCGGTTGCGCACGAAGCGCGGCCAGTGGTCCGCGCCCGGTATCAGCTCGTGGAGATTCGAGAGCATCTGACAGCCGTTGCAGACACCTAACGCGAAGGTGTCCGGACGCTCGAAGAAGGCCTGGAACTGATCCCGAGCCCGTGGATTGAAGAGGATAGTCTTCGCCCAGCCCTCGCCCGCACCGAGCACGTCGCCGTAGGAGAAGCCCCCGCAGGCCGCGAGTCCGCGGAAGCGGGCGAGGTCCACCCGACCGGCGATGACGTCCGACAGGTGCACGTCCACGCACTCGAAGCCTGCCGCATGGAAGGCCGCGGCCATCTCCATCTGACCGTTTACCCCCTGCTCGCGCAGGATGGCGATCGCGGGACGCGCGCCCGTCTCCAGGTAGGGGAAGGCGATGTCGTCCTCAGGGTCGAAGGTCAGTTTTGCATGGAGCCCTGGATCGGCGATGGCGATGCGCGCGCGAGCTTCGTCGGCGCAGACCGGATTGTCACGGAGCGACTGCAGCCGATGGCTGGTGGCCGACCAGATGACTTGCAGTGCGGCGCGGGTCGAACCGTAGACCAGCTCTCCGTGACGCAGAATGCGGATTGCACCCCCGTCCGCCAGCATGCCGATGACGGGGCTGTAGTCGGCCAGGTCGTGCTGCTCCAAGATCTGCAGCACCTCGTCGGTATCGGTGTGGCAGACCTGGATGACGGCGCCCAGTTCCTCGCTGAAGAGGGCCGAGAGATCGTCCGGCCCCACCGGGCCCAGATCCACCTCCACCCCGCAGCGCCCGGCGAAGGCCATCTCGCACAGGGTGGCGAACAGGCCGCCGTCCGAGCGGTCGTGATAGGCCAGGATCAGCCCCTCGCCCGCCAGCTCTTGGACGGCGGCAAAGAAACGCTTGAGCCGCGCGGGGTCGTCGAGGTCTGGCGCCCCATCGGTCCCCGCATCCCCGAGCTGGCCGTACACCTGGGCGAGGCAGGAGCCGCCGAGCCGGTTCCGGCCCTCACCAAGATCGATGAGGATCAGGTCGGTGTCGCCCTTGTCGGTGCGAAGCTCCGGGGTGAGGGTGGCGCGGGCGTCGCTGACCGGGGCAAAGGCGGAGACGATGAGCGACAGGGGCGCCGTCATGGTGCGCCGCTCGCCCTCCGGCCCCTGCCACACCGTCTTCATGCTCATCGAATCCTTCCCGACGGGGATGGCGACGCCGAGCTCCGGACACAGCTCGAGGCCCAGGGCGCGCACCGTGTCGTAGAGACGGGCGTCTTCCCCGGGATGTCCCGCGGCGGCCATCCAGTTGGCCGAAAGCTTGATGTCGCCGATGGATTCGATGCGCGCCGCGGCGATGTTGGTGATGGCCTCGCCGACCGCCATTCGACCGGCCGCCGGGGCGTCCAAAAGGGCCAGGGGCGTGCGCTCGCCCATGGACATCGCCTCCCCGGTCAGGGCCCGGTAGTCGCTCAGCGTGACCGCGCAGTCCGCCACCGGCACCTGCCAGGGGCCGACCATCTGGTCGCGCGCCACCAGACCGGTGATGCTGCGGTCGCCGATGGTGACGAGGAAGGTCTTGTCCGCCACCGTTGGGAGGGCAAGGACGCGGGCCGCCGCCTCAGCGATTGCGATGCTGCCCCTGTCGATGGGGTTGCGGGGTGGGGACAGGCGCTCACTCTCCCGATGCATCTTGGGCGGCTTGCCGAACAGGAGCTGCATGGGGATGTCGATGGGCGAGTCGCCAAAGTGGGCGTCCGTCAGGGCCAGCTGCTGCTCGTCCGTCGCCTCCCCCACCAAGGCGTAGGGGCAGCGCTCGCGCTCGCAGACGGCCTCGAACTCGGCCAGCCGGTCCCGGGCAATGGCCAGCACGTAGCGCTCCTGCGCCTCGTTGCACCAGATCTCCATGGGGGACATGCCGGGCTCGTCGTTGGGTACCCGCCGCAACTCGAAACGGCCGCCGCGCTCCCCGTCGTGGACCAGCTCCGGCAGTGCATTCGAGAGTCCGCCCGCACCCACGTCGTGGATGAACAGGATGGGGTTGTCCTCGCCGCGGGCCCAACAACGGTCGATGACCTCCTGGCAGCGGCGCTCCATCTCCGGGTTGGCGCGCTGGACAGAGGCGAAGTCCAGATCCTCCGCGGAGGCGCCCGAGGCCATGCTGGAGGCCGCCCCGCCACCGAGCCCGATGAGCATGGCCGGGCCGCCCAGCACCACCAAGGGCGTGCCAGCCGGGAAGGACCGCTTGGCGACGTGTTCCGCGCGGATGTTGCCCAGGCCGCCCGCCACCATGATGGGCTTGTGATAGCCACGCAGCTCAGGTGCGCCGTCCGGGCCCGGCACCTCCTGTTCGTAGGTGCGGAAGTAGCCGCCCAGGTTGGGCCGGCCGAACTCGTTGTTGAAGGCCGCGGCGCCGATTGGCCCCTCCAGCATGATGTCGAGCGCGGAGACGATCCGGTCGGGCTTACCATGGTCTCGCTCCCAGGGCTGCTCGAACCCGGGGATGCGCAGGTTGGAGACGGAGAAGCCGGTGAGACCGGCTTTGGGCTTGGCCCCCTGGCCGGTTGCTCCCTCGTCCCGGATCTCGCCGCCGGAGCCGGTAGCGGCCCCCGGGTCCGGCGCGATGGCGGTCGGGTGGTTGTGGGTCTCCACCTTCATGAGGATGTGGATGGGTTCCTCGTGCTCCCCATAGATCCCGGTCTCGGGGTCCGGCAGGAGGCGGCGCCCGTCCCAGCCCTCGATCACCGCCGCGTTGTCCTTGTAGGCGGAGAGCACAGCGTCCGGGGAGCGCTCTGTCGTGTTGCGGATCATGCCGAACAGGGTCTGGTCCTGTCGCGCCCCATCGATGGTCCAGTCCGCGTTGAAGATCTTGTGCCTGCAGTGCTCGGAGTTGGCCTGGGCGAACATCATCAACTCCACGTCCGTGGGGTTGCGCCCCAGGGCGGCGAAACTCTCCGCCAGGTACTCGATCTCGTCGTCCGAGAGTGCCAGACCGAGATTCCCGTTGGCCCGCTCTAAGGCGGCGCGTCCGCCCCCGATGACGTCCACCCGCGCAAGCGGTTTAGGCTCATGGTGCTCGAAGAGACGCCCGGCATCGACCAGGTCATAGAGCACCGCCTGGGTCATGCGGTCATGCAGCAGGACGGCCGCCGCCTGCACCTTGGAATCGGTGAGCGGCTCCCCCGCGACGGTGAGATGGAAAGCGGTCCCCCGCTCCAGACGGCGGACGGCCGTCAGTCCGCAGTTATGGGCGATGTCCGTGGCCTTGGTGGACCAGGGTGAAATGGTCCCCGGGCGCGGTACCACCAGCACCAGCCGCGCCTGCGATGCATCCGGGGGCTCGTAGCCGCCCACGCTCGGCCCGTAGCGCAGCAGTTTCTCCAGGACCGTCTTCTCCCCGGACGCGAGGTCGCGATCCGGGTCGGCAAAGTGCATGTGCTCCACGTAGACGCCGAGTGGCCGGCCAACGACCTCCGCGAGCCGCGCCTCAAGCTTGCGCAGACGAAAATCCGAGAGTGCGGGGGCGCCGCGGAGTACGAGCATGGCGGGATCCTTGGGGAGGTGGGTAGGCAACGGCTGGTCAGGATGATACCCGATGGGCGTGGCCGCGGGACGCCCTAGGCCAGTAGGTCCGGCCACGGTTCAATGCGGGAGGTTCCGAGCCGCGCCCGTCTCGGCCAGCGACTCCAGTTGCGCCAGTTCGTCCGGATCGAACCCCGCGCGGCGGCGGTCCACCAGATTGAGCGGGCCACGCACCTCGCCGGTGAGATAGCGGCGCAACAGATCAAAAAAGGCCGGAACTGCCTCAAGCCCCCGCTGTGCGCAAAGGTGCCGGAACCAGCGGCTGCCCGCTGCCACATGACCCACCTCGTCGCGCAAGATGATACGCAGGCGCGCCGCCGTCTCGTGGTCCCCAACTGCGACCAACCGCTCGATCATGCCTGGGGTGACGTCCAGCCCCCGTGCCTCCAGGACGCGGGGCACCAAGGCCATGCGGGCCAGTGGGTCCTGCGCCGTGCGTCTGGCCATCTCCCACAGCCCATCGTGGGCCGGGAAGTCCCCGTAATCGTGACCGAGGTCGTCGAGACGCCCGCGCATCAGCCCAAAGTGCATGGCCTCCTCGGCTGCCACCCGAACCCAATCCCCGTAGAACTCACTCGGCATGCCGCGAAAGCGTTGAACGGCGTCCCACGCTAGGTTGATTGCGTTGAACTCAATGTGTGCCACCGCGTGGATCAGCGCGGCGCGGCCCACCTGGTTGGTCAGCTTGCGGCGGGCCAGACCGCGGGGCGGCACCAGCTCAAGCTGCGCGGGTCGCCCTGGAATCTCGACGATCGGGCCGGCCGCCGCGACGTCGATCCGAAGCAGACCCGCCGCCCAGGCCGCGGCGGCCTCGGTGGTGAGTGCCTGCTTGCGCGCCGGATCAGGCTCTGCCAGACAAAGGGCTGCGGCATCGAACAGATTGTCGGTTTGGGGAGCCATTGGAGATCCGATTCAGTGAAACAGTCCTGCCCTTACCTCCTCGAGTTGGGGGCGATTTGGATCTTCCATCGATGGGTCAACGCTTGAGGCCCAGCACCAGGTCCATGACGTTGGTGCCGGTGGGGCCCGTGTGGATGAGATCGCCGCTGGCGGCAAGCAGGGTGCCCGAGTCGGCCCGGGCCAGACAGGACCGGGCGTCTAGGCTGTCCAGAACGGCGCGCTCCAGCGTGCCCCCGTCTACCAGGGCGCCCGCGTCCTCCGTGGCTCCGTCGGTACCGTCGGTACCAGCGGCCAGCAGGAAACAATCGGACCGGCCCGCGATCTCGATCGCCGCCGCAAGGGCCAGGTGCTGGTTACGGCCGCCGCGTCCGGGGGCCTCTGGCAGCCGTACCGTGGTCTCGCCGCCCCAGACCTGAACCCCGGGCGGCCCGTCGCGAAGTGCGCGGGCCAACTCGGCTCCGCGCTCGCCCGCATCCCCCTCCAGGAAACATGCGTGAACCCGAACGGGAAGGCCCAGGGCCCGGGCGGTCTCAGCCGCCGCGCTCTTTGCCAGATCGAGATTCGCGACGAGCTCGACGACAGGACCGTGCCGGACTGCTACCGGCCGCTCCGCCAGCCCCCGGGCCGTCCATTCCGCGAGCCAACTCGGCAGCTCGAGCCCCGAGAGCTCACCGGCCAAATCCGGGGCCGGTACCAGAAGGCCCGAGCCGATCACGCTCGGATCATCGCCTGGCACGTCGGAGATGGCCAGCACCCGTAAGGGGCGCTCCGGCAGGGCGGCGAGCAGCCCACCCCCCTTGATCCTGGAGAGAGCGGTGCGGACGCGGTTCATGGCCCCAATTGGCAGACCACTGCCGAGCAACCAGCGGTTCGCGCGCTGCAGCTCGGCCAGCCCCAGTCCGAACGCGGGCACCTCAACGAGGCTTGAGGCGCCGCCGGAGATGAGAAACAGCAGGGTGGCGTCACTCGGCGTCTCAGCCAAGTTCCGGAGCAACCGCTCCCCCGCGCTCAGGCTGTCGGCCGAGGGTAACGGGTGGCCGCCGGTCATCGGGGCAATCCCTCGCGCGGTCAGAGGCCGCGGGTCTTCGGGCGGGTGCTTGCCGATCAGGAGCCCGCCGGCGCAGGAATCCCCCAAACGGTCCAGGGCGCCCAGGGTCATGGATTCGGCGGCCTTGCCGATCGCGGTGAGCCACACGAGTCCCGACAGGGGCCGGTCCACCAATGCGCGGCGCACCGCGGCGCGTCCGTCCACCGCCGCCAGGGCCGCACAGTAGATCCGTGCGAGGGTGTCTCGCGCCTCTCTTGCTTCACCCATGGTGGACGGCCCGAGGCCTCGTGCCCATCGGCACGACCCGAATCGATACGGGAATGAAGCGAAAAATACCAAGGGGCACACTTGACCTCAGGCGTGAAACGGCCTCGTTGCCCCCAGGCGGAGGTTGGTCGCGGCCGCCATGCTCGACGCGCTCATCGAGCTGGATCTGCTGGACGAACTGTACCTGCGTGACCGGCTTACGGCCATTGGCCGCCGGCTGAATGGAGGCGCCGTCGCTCCGTTCCCAGCCGGGCTCGGCCTCGGGCAAAGGCCGGCCCCGCAGCGCACAGCGACGGGAAGGGATGCCTGGTTGACGGACGTCAATGAACCCCCCCACTCCAAGCTGGTCTTATAGAGTGCTTGCGCCGCGTCCTCCGGCGGGCGGCCGTAACCAACGAATGCCATGCCATGAAGCCCTGTTCCAAGTGCAACAACTCGCCACTGCCCTACCTGATGGTGGTCATGGTGGCCAGCGTCGCGGCCTTTTTGACCTGGCTCACGCTGGGCCTCAGCATCGCCGAGACTTTGCCCCGGGCGGTGGGGAGCGGCGTGGTCTTCTTGGCTGTCGGTGGCACCGTGCTCCATTACGTCCTGGGCTGCGTGAAGCGACACTGCCCGCACGGTGACGAGCACCGTCGCGGGACGCGTCCGCGGCACCCGGTCGCGGGCCGAACCAGCTAACTTCGCAAGCCTTGGGAATTAACCCCGGTCCGTCACCCGATCCCTGAGATAGACCGGCTGGGCCAGCTCCGGCGCCAACAGCTCCCCCATGCGGCAGCGCGCCGCGCCGATCCAGGCGATGTCCTGAGCCTCGCAGATGGCCTCTGAGCGCATGCCCGCCAGTGCGGTGCCCAAGCGCTCCGCGAGCACCTCTCCGTAGGCGGCCCAGCCGGCTCCAACGCCCCACCAGTCGCCCCCCGCGGGGATCGGCACCTGGTCGGGCGGGCAGACGCGCTCCTCCCCGTGGGACGCCATCAGCCCCCCCTCCCCCGCCTCGAAGGCGCCCCAGTAGACCTCGCCCATGCGCGCATCGAGAGCGGCCAGGATGCGTCGCCGGCCGCTCCGGCGGAACTCCCCCTGGGCCAGGGCCGCCAAAGTAGAGACCGGAGCCGTCGGCAATAAAGCCCCGAACGCGATCCCCTGTGCCACCGCGACCGCGATCCGCACCCCGGTGAAGGACCCGGGCCCGCGCCCGAAGGCGATGACATCGAGGTCATGGAGCCCGATGCCGGCCTCCTTGAGCAGACCGTCGAGCATCGGCAGGATCAGCTCCCCGTGGCGTCGAGGGGCCATCTCGAGCCGTTGGCGGATGCTTTCATCGCGCAACAGGGCTGCGGAGCAGGCATCACCCGAGGTGTCGATTGCAAGCAGATTCATGGGATAGCTTTTCCGGTCAGGGTTCCTTCCATCTTCAGTCGCCGGGGCGATGGTAACCCGCCGTCTGCAAATGACAACGACTCACGGAAGCCGAACACGGTCCAGCCGAATAGACAGGATTGATCCGCGTTCGGTACTCCAGCCGTAAACCTTGGGCTATATTCTCGTTCCTCTAGGAGGGCCTCTTCGACGCGTGACGTCTCGCGCCCCGCCCCGCCCAGTCGCGGCCCCCACAATGGGCAAAGACCCGGAGAAGACGATGACCGATTCGATTCGGTGGCTCCACGAACTCGGCATGAACGACGTCTCCGTCGTCGGCGGCAAGAACGCATCGCTCGGCGAGATGATCCAGCACCTCACCGGCGTCGGGGTGCAGGTCCCCGGGGGCTTTGCGACCACCGCCAGCGCCTACCGGGAGTTCCTCGCCCGGGACAGGCTCGACGAGCGAATCCAGAAGGTCCTAGACGCGCTTGACGTGGAAGACGTCGCGGCGCTGGCCGAGGCGGGCCCCAGGATCCGCGGCTGGATCATGGAGCAACCCTTCCCGTCTTCCCTCGAGTCCGCCATCGACGCGGCCTACCAGCGGCTGACCGCCGAATCCGGGGACGCAGTCACCTTCGCGGTACGCTCCTCCGCCACCGCCGAGGACCTGCCAGACGCCTCCTTCGCCGGCCAGCAGGAGACCTTCCTCAATGTCCACGGGCTGGACCACATCAAGCACCGCATCAAGGAGGTCTTCGCATCGCTCTTCAACGACAGGGCCATCGCCTACCGGGTGCACCAGGGGTTCGAGCATCGCCATGTGGCCCTGTCCGCCGGAATCCAGCGCATGGTGCGCAGCGATATCGCCTCCTCCGGCGTGATGTTCACCCTGGACACGGAGTCCGGTTTCCGCGACGTCGTCTTCATCACCTCGAGTTACGGGCTGGGAGAGATGGTGGTCCAAGGGGCCGTGAACCCGGACGAGTTCTATGTCTACAAGCCGACCCTGGCGGCCGGGCGCCCGGCCATCCTGCGCCGCACCGTGGGCGACAAGGCGATCCGCATGATCTACGCGCACGAGGGCGCGGATCACCCGGTGATCACCCGGGAGGTCCCGGTTGCGGACCGCCCACTCTTCAGCATCACCGACGACGAGGTGATGGACCTGGCCCGGCAGGCGGTGCTGATCGAGCAGCACTACGGCCGGCCCATGGACATCGAATGGGCCAAGGACGGGCTCGACGGCAAGCTATACATCGTCCAGGCCAGGCCCGAGACGGTGCAGAGCCGCACCGGAAACGTCATCGACCGCTACATCATGCGGGCCAAGGGGACCGTGCTGACCAGTGGGCGCAGCATCGGAAGCCGCATCGGCGCCGGGCCCGCCAAGGTCATCACGTCCATCGCCGACATGCACCGGGTTGAGCCCGGCGACGTGCTGGTGACCGACATGACGGACCCGGACTGGGAGCCCGTGATGAAGCGTTCTGCCGCCATCGTCACCAACCGGGGCGGACGCACCTGCCACGCAGCCATCATCGCTCGGGAGCTCGGCGTGCCCGCGGTGGTGGGCTGCAACGATGCCACCGACCACGTCCATGACGGGCGCTCCGTAACCGTGAGCTGCGCCGAGGGCGACACCGGTTTCATCTACGACGGCATCCTTCCCTTCGACCACAAGACCATCGAGCTCTCGGCCATGCCCGAGATCCCGGTCAAGATCATGATGAACGTGGGCAACCCGGAGCGCGCCTTCGCCTTCTCCGCCACGCCCAACGCCGGCATCGGCCTCGCGAGGCTGGAGTTCATCATCAGCAACTCAATCGGCATCCATCCCAAGGCACTCCTGGAGTTCGACGCCCTTCCGGCGGATCTGCGTGCCCAGATCGCCCCGCGCATCGCCGCCTACCCGAGCCCGCGGGAGTTCTACGTCACCAAGCTCGTCGAGGGAATCAGCACCCTGGCCGCGGCCTTTGCGCCCAACCCGGTGATCGTGCGCATGTCGGACTTCAAGTCCAACGAGTACGCAAACCTCATCGGCGGTCCCCGTTACGAGCCCCACGAGGAGAACCCCATGATCGGGTTCCGGGGCGCCGGTCGCTATGTCTCGGAGAGCTTCAAGCCGTGCTTCGAGATGGAGTGCGAGGCCATCAAGCGGGTGCGCAACGACATGGGCCTGACCAACCTGGAGGTCATGATCCCCTTCGTACGGACCCTGGGGCAGGCCAAGGCGGTGGTGGAGTCCCTGGCGGAGCAGGGCCTCAAGCGCGGCGACGACGGGTTGCGCCTCATCATGATGTGCGAGATCCCCTCAAACGCCGTGCTGGCGGACGAGTTCCTCGAGCACTTCGACGGCTTCTCCATCGGTTCCAACGACATGACCCAACTCACCCTGGGCCTGGACCGGGACTCGAGCCTGGTCGCCGCGGACTTCGACGAGCGTGATCCGGCCGTGAAGCGGATGCTCTCAATGGCCATCGCCGCCTGTCGTGCCCGCGGCAAATACGTCGGTATCTGCGGCCAGGGGCCGTCCGACCACAAGGACCTGGCCGACTGGCTGCTACGCGAGGGCATCGGGAGCATGTCACTGAACCCCGACACCGTGATCGACACCTGGATCTATCTGGCGGAACAGGCCAAGACACTCTAACGTCCCGCCACGCCAAGGACGGCGCTACCCTCGCCCAGACGCGCTGCCCGCGCGGTTTGGGATCCTATCCAATGCAATTCCCTATTCGGCCGACCGACGCGCGGCCGCGGCGCTTGCCACCGTCTCCATCGCGGCCGCATGCTTGATCCGGCCGCCGACCGCCTCGGCGAGTGCCGCGCCAGTTGTATCGCATCGGGCACCCCGGGGAGGGTCGGGGCATTCGTGCACACGACAACAAGACGCCGCGAGCTGAGGAGGTCCCCATGTCCAGAAAACACCCGATCGTCGCCGTAACCGGGTCGTCCGGCGCTGGCACCAGCACGGTCAAGAACGCCCTGGAGCACATCTTCAAGCGCGTCGGCGCCCGGGCCGCCTTCGTGGAGGGCGACAGCTTCCACCGCTTCGACCGCGTGCAGATGAAGAAGCAGCTCGCGCTGGCCAAGAAGGAGGGCCGCAACCTGAGCCACTTCGGTCCCGAGGGCAACCTTTTCGACAAGCAGCTGGAGCTGTTCAAGAGTTACGGCGAGTCAGGGACCGGGCAGCGCCGTCACTATGTCCACGACGCCGAGGAGGCGGCCCTCTACGGCGCCGAGCCGGGCACCTTCACCGACTGGGAGCCGATCCCTCCGGACAGCGATCTGCTCTTCTACGAGGGCTTGCACGGTGGCGTGGTCTGCTGCGACATGGATCTCGCAACGCATGTCGACCTGCTGATCGGGGTCTGTCCAACCATCAACCTGGAGTGGGTGCAAAAGATCCATCGCGACATCCGGGACCGCGGTTACCGCCCCGAGGACGTCATGGACATCATCTACCGGCGCATGTACGACTACATGCACTACATCCTGCCCCAGTTCTCCGTCACCCACATCAATTTCCAGCGGATCCCGCTCACGGATACCTCCAACCCCTTCTGCGTCACCAACATCCCCACCGCGGATCAGAGCCTGGTCATGATCCATTTCCTCAAGTCCAGACCGAGCGTGGAGTACAAGCTCAATCTCAAGGGCCTGATCGACGGAGCCATGATCACCGGCTTCAACACCCTGGTCATCCCAGGCGGCAAGATGATGTACGCGATGGAGCTGATCCTAACCCAGCGGATACTGGATCTCATGACGCGGCGCGGGCACCTGGAGCACGAAGAGATGTGAGCTGGAATCGCGCAGGGTCGAGGCGGCCACCGCCATGACCTGGCGGATGGCGGGGTCGGCGAGGCTCCGCACCTATCGGAAGATCGGACGGGCAAGTCGCTTGGCGGCGATCTCCATGGGGGTGCCCACGATGCGCGAGAGCCGCGCCGCCAGGCTGGGATGCTCCAGTTGCCGGGTCGCCCAGCGTAGCCGCTCCAGATCCGAGGGCTCCAGGGCGCTAGGTGGGGTGTTCACCGCTCAGGCTGCCCTTCGGAGTCTCGTCTGTCGGCCTTCGTCCTGAGCTCGGTTACCGTAGCCTCGCCTGCGCCAAGACCGTTCGACGCATCACCCTGGTCCAACTCCCGACGCAGCGACTCATTTCGGCCGACCTCGCGCCCCACGAAATATCCGAGGGCGACTAACCCTACCCCGAAAGCGACACGTACGAGCATTGAGTCTGCCCTCCAAGACGGTACCAACACGGCACCGATACTGTGTTCACCCGACGAGCCGATTGCTCGGCGGCTGGCTGACGTCACCCCATTCCGGGACGGCGGCGATCCACGGGTTCTCCGGGACAAAAACCCGTCGGATGTCGGAACGGATTCCGAGTCGCATCTGCTACCGGCGGGCCCGCTTACAGGGACCGCCGGCAGCCAGAGGCCGCTCTTAGGCGATTTCTGTCAAATCATGCACCAGCTAGCTTGTCTTTGCGCCCGCCTCCTTTGTCGCGCCGGCAGTCACATAGCCCAGCTATGCTCCTGCCGGCACTCCTTGAAGGCAGACGTAAATCCGGCTCCATCTGGTACATGATTCTCCGGCAATCGCCTTAAACCGTAACGCCGACCGTACGCTGAATGTACTGGGCCACGGGCCCGTCGATGCCGGACTTCTTGGCAAGGTCCGTCAGGTAGGCCTTCTCCTGGGGCGTGTCCACCTCCACGGCGAGCAAGGAGGCCGCATACACTTCGGCCGCCACCTCCTTGTTCGGGATCTCGGCGACGAAAGCGTCCAGATCCAGCGGCTTGCGCAGCTCGGCCAGGATCCACGCCTCCGCGTCGCCCTGCATGCCGGACTCCTTGAGCTTGCCGACGATGCGCTGGATCTCATCCGCGCTTACCGAGCCGTCCGCCTTGGCGACATTGATCATGCCCCTGATCACCAGCTCAGCCTTCTGCTGTACGACCTGTTCCTGCGCTGGGGTCTCAGGAGCCTTCATCCCGAGTGGGATATTGCCCCCGCTGAACGGGGCCGTATCCCCTGCTGCCTTGTCCCCCTCGCCGGCGTGGGTCAGTGCCTTGTAGGCAACGCCCGCGAGCATGGCCAGGGCCCCGCCCTTGATGGCTCCGGAGATGGAGCTGCCTCCGCCCCCGAAGATGGAGCCGAGCACAGCCCCGATACCCGCCGCCTGGGCCGGGTTCTGGGAGGCGTTGCCCAGGGTGGATTTGGCCATGTCGAGGACGTTGCCAAGGATCCCGCCCATGCCGCCCTGCTCGCCCTGTCCGCCCGCCAGGTTACCGAGGCTGGACTGGAGGTCCTGGAGCACGTTGCCGGCCCGGCCCTGGCCGGACTGGGACATCGTGCTCTGCATAAAGGTACCGAGAAGATCGCCGAAGTTGGCCATTGGTCTCTCCATTGCTTTCTGAATTGGTGGTGTCTGATTCGACCGGTTCGCGGCGGCTCGCGCGGCGACCGGTCTCGCCGATACGCCCGCCCCATGTTGTTGTCGCGTCCTTGACGGGCCGGTGTCGTCAGCGACTGGGTGATGATCCCGGGGCAAGGACATGGCCGACGGAGTGGACGCGAGCCGGTGGGAAGATGGCGGCGCAGGCGCAGTATTGCGAGTGGCCAGAGGGTATCCGGCAGATCGCTATCAGCCGGAAACGGACAGGGCCTGCACTGCGAAGGGCCCCGAGTCGCCATCCAGGCTGCACCGGGTGAGAAGCTCAAACAGGTTGCGCGCCCGGCACAGGGTGGACAGGCGGATCGACCGGATCGCCGGGGCCGAGCCCCAGCACCCGGTCCGCCCGGCCCCGGTTCACGGCGATCTCGACGAGGCCAAGCGCGTTTTCGTACCAAAAAGGCTCGCCGGGCGGCACCTCGCAAAAGGTGCGCGCGAACCCGAGCAACCGCCCTCCGGCACCGAGCCGGCCGCCCGGGGCGTAATCCGCCGCCTCCAGGCCGCACATCAGATTTCCGAAATGATCCGCGTAAAGCACCGCGGCCAGGGCGTCGGCCCAATCAGAACCGACGAGGGCATCCGCGGCGAGCTCCGCCAGATCCAGTGGCTCGCCCAGGCACAGACAGGCCGCCGCGGGCACGAACCAGTCCCGTCCGTGAAAGCTCGCCGAGAGTCGCTCGGGCTGCCAGCCAATGCGGTGCGCCCGGGCCCTCCCCGCGCGGTGCGCGATCCGGCTCAGAAGGCCGTTGTCCGGACCCAGGAACCAATCGTCATCCGCCTGAAGGATCAGACCCGCCCGCTCGCCCCCGACGCCCGGGTCTACCACGCACAGGTAGAGGGTCCCGCCGGGCATGTCCCGCGCCAGGCCGGGCAGCAAATAGGCCGCGAGATCGGGTCGGAACGGCGGCAGATCGTGGACCAGGTCGATGACGGGAAGGTGCGACACCAGGGCCGAGAGCCGGGCTCTCATCTGCCCAACATAGATCCCGGCCCCGAAGTCGGTGACCAGTGCGATGCGCGCGATGCCGGTTGGGTCCACTGGGTGCTGTCGATTGCTCTGCTTCGGGCTGCCAATGAACCGTGACCCGACTCCGCCCGTCAACCCGCAATCGGCACGGCCGCGCGCAAACCGGATTGGCACTTGCTCTGCCCCCGCGAGCGGCGATGTACAGGGACCCCTCCAGGGATCCCCGCGAAGTCAGGCGAGATCGACCTCATGCCTGGCCGCTTCCAAACCGAGACTCACCGGATCCTGGTGAATGAGGATATCCGCTCGTGGAAAGAGGGCAAGGACGGCGTCCTCGACCGCCGTGGAGATCTCATGCGCCTCGATAAGGGGAAGATCATCCGCCAACGCCACATGCAGCTGAATCACCGGCGTCTGCCCGGACTGACGGGTTCGCAACCCATGTACGCCGAGCACCCCTGGCACCGCGGCGGCCGCCGAGTGGATGCGCGTCCTGTCCTCGCCCGCAAGCTCCCGGTCCATGAGCAGGTCAACCGCGTCCCGGACGATGTGCAAGGCGCTCCAGAGGATGAAGGCCGCGATTGCGAGGGCAAAGATCGAGTCGAGGGCCGGCCATCCCAGGAGGGCGAGCACCAGAGCGACCAGGGTGGCGGCGTTGGTGGCGAGATCCGTCGCATAGTGCAGGGCATCGGCACGGATGGCGGTGGACCGCGTGCGCCGAATCACATGATGCTGGATGCTGAGCAGCACGCCCGTGGCCGCGATGGCAAAGACCATCACCGCGATTCCGGCGCCGAGGTGAGTCAGGGGCTGCGGATGGATCAGCCGATCGACGGCTTGCAGGCTGAGGAAAATGGCGGACCCGACGATGAAGGCGGCCTGCCCAAGTCCCGCCAGCGCCTCCGCCTTGCCGTGACCGTAGCGGTGTTCGGTGTCCGCGGGCTGGAGCGAATAACGCACCGCAAACAGGTTCACCAGAGACGCGCCCGCATCCATCAGCGAGTCCACCAGCGAGGCCATAACGCTGACGGAGCCCGTGGCCAGAAAGGCCGCCGTCTTGACGAGGATGAGCAAGGCCGCAGTCGCCACCGAGGCGTAGGTAGCGCGGCGCAGCAGACTGGAATGGTCGTGGTCGGCGATCATGGAGCGGTATCCAACACAGGGGGCATCGGACATGGGGCTTTCGGGACCTTGGGTCCACGGCGCAGCTTACCCTTCTTTTCCCACCGATGCGCCTCTCTACCAGGACCCCACATGGTCCTCGCCCCACCAACCTCTGATCGCGCCGCCCACAACGGTTTAGCGAGCGACCGGTCCCTCTACGCCGCATCGGTCTCCACTTCGCCCGGTAGTCGACTGAGGATCAACTTCTTGAGCTCGACCTTGGTGCTTGCGTTGTCGATATCGATACCTGTCAGATTGCCGGCGGCGTCATAGTCGAGCACCACGCCCTCCGAGATCTCCAGACTATCGGCACTGGCCTGCTCCGACAGATCGATGTAAAGCGAGTCGGTGTCGGGGTAATAGTTCAGCCTCATGGTCGAAATCCTCTGTCGGGGAAGGCGTTGTGGATCGTCGTCTTGTCCGCGAGCGTGATCACCCGCAAGAAACGCCCGCCAAGCTCAGGGATCGGCGCCCAAAACCGGTAGCGATTGTTCTCTTGCGGCTCCCACCGAACCGGGTTTTCGACAATGAAGATGCACCACTCCTTACTTCAGAAACGGACGCTTGCGCAGGACTTCCCCTTCAAAGTACTCGGTGAAACGGAAGTCTGGCATTCCCCGAAGCTACGCCGGCGAATACGGAATGCAACAGTTCGGGCCAGGACCGATCTGACCTCTGCTTCGCTTGGCTTACAGGGAGCACATCCCTCCGTGGGCGTATTCCGGGCAGAAACGATCCTCGGCTCATAACCTTGATCTGCTCTCCGACCGGCCCATCGAGGCGAATTTAGGCACTGTCCAAGCAAATAGAAAGAGCGGGCCCCTTTCGGGGCCCTGGCTGTTCACGGCGCTGATCACGGATTACGCCAACACGGCCGACCCGCTCCGGGGCCAGGACCGAAACCTGGTCCCGGTCCAGCTCCCCAGCCCGGACCGCGGGCGGCGAAGCGCGCCTGTTGACCCCGGGTCAACTCATCGGGCGTCAGGAAACCATCGGCATCGATGTCCCAGGTCTCAAAGCGCGGGGCCTGGGCCGCGTTGCGCAGCAAACGACCCTCGGCGGCACGCGCGGCCTGACGCTGGGCGCGGTGCTCGGCGAACTCCTGGGCCGAGACGACGCCGTCCCGGTTCAGGTCCATGACGCCGAAGGCCACGGGTCCGCGCCCCGTCATCGGCGGTTGAGCGCTGGCCAACGCGGGCACGATGAGGATGGCGCCCAGGGCGCAGGCCAGCCCCAGGGGCCGGCGTGAGTGCCGGCGTGAGTGGATGTGACGGATCATGGTGGACCTCCTTCAATTGCTGACCAGACCGCCCAAGACGCACGCCAATCGGTCGCGCAACCTTAGGATGCCGAACCGGCCTGGATTGGGATCGATGCCCGGGGCGGGACCATCGACATGTCGGACCCCGCTCCTGCCTCGGCTAAAAGTCTCGCCCAGCGGAATGCAGCAAGCGCGGAAAGATCCTGCAAAGATCCCGCACCGACGGACGAGGCGGCCGTCCTACGCAACCGACCGTCGATCTGATCAAACCCTGCCCCAGCGGACCATGGCTGCCCCCAAGACCCCGCGCCCGGGTCCCGACAGCCGGCCCGGAGCCCTTGGCTGCCCCCACCGAAGCCGGTCAACACCGAGCGCGCCCTGTGCCACAACCATCCGTGGTCGCATCCACGCGCGGGATTAATTGACGTTTGGCTGATCCTGGTCATGGAAGCGGGCGATGGCGACTCCAATCGCCGAACCGTGAATATCCTTAGAACGGGGATGTAAAAAGGCATACATAAGAGCGTCGAAGGGTTGACGTCTGCGGTGCCGGGTTCAAGCTCAACGGCACCGACATCACCCCGCAGTTCAGCGCGGTCCCGGGCGGGCTCTCTGCCAGCGTCGGTCCCGAGCACGGGCTGGTGGTGGCGGTCGAGGGCGACGGCACCAGCGGGCTCAACGCGCTGGCGACCAAGATCCGCGGCACCGCGGTCTCCTGGGACCGCGACTCCCGCAGCTTCTTCGTGGTCACCCCGGCCGACATCAACAGCCCGCCGGTGGCCGACGCCGGCCTCGACCGCAGCGCCCACATCGGCGAGGTGGTGGCCCTGGACGGCAGCGGCTCCTACGACCCGGACGGCGACCCCATCACCTACCTGTGGCACCTGGTGAGCGTGCCCGCGGGTAGCACCGCGGCCCTGTCGGATCCCACGGCCGTGAACCCGACCTTCGCGGTCGACGCCCACGGCGACTACGTGGTGTAGCTGGTGGTCAACGACGGCGAGCTCGACAGCCTGCCGGCGACCGTGTTCATCAGCACCGAGAACACCCCGCCGGTGGCCAACGCCGGGGTCGACCAGGCGGCGCACGTGGGCGACACCGTGCACCTGGACGGCAGCGCCAGCAGCGACGCGGACGGCGACCTGCTGAGCTTCAGCTGGAGCATCGTGGACCGGCCGGCCGGCAGCGCGGCGGCGCTGAGCGACAGCACCGCGGTGCAGCCGAGCTTCGCGGTCGACGTGGCCGGGACCTACGTGATCGAGCTGGTGGTGAACGACGGCTTCATCGCCAGCGCGCCCGACAGCGTGGTGGTGAGCACGATCAACACGCCGCCGGTGGCGAGCGCGGGGATGGACCAGACCGTGGCGCTGGGTGAGGCGGTGGTGCTCGACGGCAGCGGGAGCTACGACGCCGACGGCGACGCGCTGAGCTACATGTGGAGCTTTGGCAGCGTGCCTGCCGGCAGCAGCGCGGTGCTCGCGGGGGCGGACACGGTGGCGCCGAGCTTCGTGGCGGATGTGGCCGGGGAGTACGTGGTGAACCTGGTGGTGTTTGACGGGGCGGCGAACAGCGACCCGGATAGCGTGGTCGTGAGCACGAGCAATACGGCACCCATCGCCGACGCGGGGCCGGACCAAGTCGTCCCGCTCTATACCGACGTCATTTCACCTACATGTGGGCCTTCGTCTCCAAGCCAGCCGGGTCTTCCAGCTCCTTGGTGTCCCCCACGGGCGTTTACACGGACTTCTTCGCCGACGTCCCTGGCACCTACGTCATCCAGCTCGTCGTCAATGACGGCCTCCTGTACAGCGAGCCCAACGCGACCACCGTCATCACCGTCAACTCCGCACCCGTCGCTGATGCAGGACCGGACCAGTTTGTCCCGCTCTACACCACCGTCACCTTGGACGGCTCGGGCTCCTTCGACCCGGACGGCGATCCCATCACCTACATGTGGACCTTCGTCTCCAAGCCGGCCGGCTCTTCCAGCTCCCTCGTGTCCCCCACGGGCGTTTACACGGACTTCTTCGCCGATACCCCCGGCACCTACGTCATCCAGCTCGTCGTCAATGACGGCCTGCTCGACAGCGTCGCGGACACGGTCACCATCACCGCCGAGGGCGCCAACGCGGCCCCGGTCGCCGACGCCGGCCCCGATCAGGCGGGCCACGTGGGTGAGGTGATCTATCTCGACGGCACGGGCTCCTACGACCCGGACGGCGACTATCTGGAGTACTCGTGGAACTTCCTCAGCAAGCCCGCGGGCAGCAGCGCCGAGCTCGATGACCCGGCCGCGGCCACGCCGTCCTTCGCGGTCGACGTCGAGGGGACCTATGAGGTCCAGCTAATCGTCTACGACGGCGAGGACTACAGCGCCCCGGACACGGTCTTCCTGCGCAACTGGCTGATCGAGGTGGTCGACTCCGACGGCAACGTGGGCGACCAGGTCTCCGTGGCCGTCGATGACCTCGATGGGATCCACATCGCCTACCACGACGCCACCACCGGCAGCCTGCTCTACGCCAAGCGCGGCACCGAGGGCTGGGAGATCTCGGTGGTCGACGGCAGCGGCGACGCGGGCTTCTCACCCTCCATCGCCCTCGACGCCGCGGGCCAGCCCCACGTCGCCTACCAGGCGGTGGGCGCCACGGGCTTCGAGCTGCGCTATGCCTCCTTCGACGGCTTCGCCTGGAGCTATCAGACGGTGGACAACAGCGGCAACATGCCGGGCATGTACGCCTCGCTGGCCTTCGACCCGACGACGGGCAAGCCGCACATCAGCTACCAGCGCGCCGTCACCCGCTCGCTCGAGTACGCCGTCGGTAACGACAGCGGCGGCTTCGACCACTACCCGCTCGCTGCCACCGGGGAGACTGGTTACTTCACGAGCCTGGCCATCACCAGCGACGGCCGGCCGGTGATCGCCTACTACGATCAGCGGGTGTTCCAGATCATCCTGCTCACCTGGAATGGCTCGACCTTTGAGCCCCTCATGATCAACAACGACTGCGACGTCGCTGACGTGGATCTGACGCTCGACGCCGCGGACCATGCCCATGTCGCCTTCACCGACATCACCAACAACAAGGTCCGCATGGTCACCTGGGTCGACATCGGCGGCGGCTTCGGCGGCTTCTACAACCGCGAGCTGGACAGCGCCTCCCTGGTCAACGGCCAGGTGGCCATCGACGCCGACGGCATGGGCCTGCTGCACGTGGCCTACCGCGACGCCGCCAACGCGGCCCTGCGCTACGGCTCCGGTGACTCGGTGGGAGACTGGGAGTTCGAGACGGTGGACAGCCCGACGGAGGGGAGCACCGTGGGCGAGGCCATCGACATGGCCCTCGACGGCACGGGCGCGCCGCACATCGGTTACTACGACCAGGTCGCGGGCGACCTCAAGCACGCAACCAAATAGCGCGACCGCGCTCAACCCGCCGGCATCTGTTCAAGGTGCCGGGGTCGGCACTTGAATGGCAGCGCTGAATCCCGCGCGGACCCGGCGGGAATTGCCGCAGTGGGGTCCGGTCGCGATCGGGTGCGTCTGGCGCCCACCCGCTGTCGGCGGTCGCCGCTCAGGACGCCTGATTGCCAAGGCCCCACCAGGAGCAAAAAAAGTAAGCGGCCGCTCGGGCCGCTCGATGTTGGCTCTGCGCCCGGTTGACCGAATGGGTATGCCCCATCGGCCAAATCGTGTGCGGAGTCGGAGAGTGAACCTAGCCCCCTAGAAGCCGATCATCTCGGCGTGGAAACCGCGATTTCGAACGGAATGGACGATGCTGCTTGGACGCACCTCTTCCGGATCGAAATCCACGAGCATCAGGTGGCGCGCCCGTTCGTGCATGCACGCGCTCAGCACCCCCCGCTCCGACCCGATGGACTGCTCGAGTTGATGAACAGAATCGTCGTCCAGGCTCTCATCGATATGGATCACGATGTCGGCGTTGTGCATGGCAAACACTTCCTCTCGGCATTGGTCACGCGGCCACGTTTGCCGCCCCTTAAGAAGTAGCCCATGGGACGAAAAGGACCACGCGTAATTCCTGGGGTTTTGCTCAAGAAATAACCGACGCAGCGACGCGCACCCGCCGCGCTTGTCTCGGTCCAGTGCCCTGTCAGCGCCGCACCAGGTGCTTGCCCGCGCTCACGCACCCGAGCGGGATGACCACCAGGGTCAGCAAGGTGGAGACAAGGACCCCAAAGAGCAGCGAGATGGCCATGCCCTGAAAGATCGGGTCGGTCAGGATCACGCTGGAGCCAGCCACGAGTGCCAGGGCCGTGATCAGGATGGGTCGGGTGCGCGCCTTACAGGCGCTGATCACCGCCTCCTTGACCGTGAGCCCCCGCGAGACCTCCTCGATGGAGAAGTCCACCAGCAGGATGGAGTTGCGCACGATGATGCCGGCCAGCGCGATGAATCCGATCATTGAGGTCGCGGTGAAGTCCGCTCCCATGATCCAGTGCCCTGGGACGATTCCCAGCAGGGTGAGCGGGATAGGCGCCATGATGACGGCGGGTGTCACGAAGTTTCCGAACTCCGCCACCACCAGCATGTAGATCAGCACCAGGGCGACCCCGAAGGCGAGCCCCATGTCGCGGAAGGTCTCGTAGGTCACGGTCCATTCACCGCCCCACTCGAATCCGCTCTTACCGTTGTCGGGGGGTGCCCCGGTGAACATGGTTCCGGAGATGGTCTGGCCGTCCGGTGTCTTGTAGTCCTTGAGCAGATCCTCCATCGCGAGCATCGGGTAGAGCGGCGCGCCGAGCTTGCCCACCGCGTCACCCACCACGTACTCCAGGGGACGCAGGTCCTTGTGGTAGACGATGGGGTCCGCGGGCGCCTTGACGAAGCGACCGAGCTCGGTCAGCGGAACGGTGCCGCCCCCGGCCGCGGGGATGGGCAGATCCGAGAGTCTCGACAGATTGGCGCGCACGGCGAGCGGCACCTCGATGGTAATGAAGGTAGGCTCCAGCAGGCTGCCGCGCTTGACATCGCCCGCCTTGAAGCCGCCCAGGGCCATGTCCAGGTTGCGGATGACGGTGTCGACGGAGATCCCGAGCCGCACCGCCTTCTCCGTGTCCACCGCGAAGCGCAGGATGTCGTGGGGCTCCTGCATGTAGTTGTCTACGTCCGCCAGGCTGTCCACCTGCTCGAAGAGCTTCGTCATGTCCGTGGCGACCTGGCGACGGGTGGGTCCGTCGGGTCCATAGATCTCGGCCACCACCGCCTGGAGGACGGGGGGTCCAGGGGGCATCTCCACCACCGTGATGCGCGCTCCCTGCTCCTTCGCCGGGGCAGTCAGCAGGGCGCGCGCCTCCAAGGCGATCTCATGGCTGCTGCGGTCGCGCTGGTGCTTGTCGGTGAGCTGGACCTGGATCTCGCCCTGCCAGGGCCGCTGCCGCAGGTAGTAGTGACGCACCATGCCGTTGAAGTCGAAGGGCTTGGCGGTCCCGGCGTAGGTCTGGATGGCAACCACCTCCGGGATCTGCTGGACCTTCTCCGACAGCATCCGGGCGGTATTCACGGTACGCCCGAGGGCGGTCCCCTCGGGCATGTCCAGCACCACACTGAACTCGGGCTTGTTGTCGAACGGCAGCATCTTGAAGGCCACCGCCTTGCCGTAGAACAGGAGGACAGAGAGGAAGAAGGCGCCGATTAGGGCAAACAGGAACCCATAGCCCAGGGTCTTATGCTCGATCAGGGGCAGCAACAGTCGGCGGAAGAGTCCATCCAGGGCCTGGGCGGTCTTGTGCTCCTTCTGCTCGGCCTTCTGCAGGGCCTTCATGCTTGGCTTGATGCGCATGGCGAGCCAGGGCGTGAAGGCGAAGGCGGCGAACAGCGAGAACAGCATGGCCGTCGACCCGAGTGCCGGGATCGGCTCCATATAGGGCCCCATCAGGCCGGAGACGAAGCCCATCGGAAGCAGGGCCGCCACCACGGTGAAGGTGGCGATGATGGTGGGGTTGCCGACCTCCGCCACCGCCTCCACCGCGGTCTCGGTGTCGGTTTCGCCCTTGATCAGCCAGCGCCGATAGATGTTCTCCACCACCACGATGGCATCGTCCACCAGGATGCCGATGGCGAAGATGAGGGCGAACAGGCTCACCCGGTCGATGGTGTAGCCCATGAGCCAGGCGGAGAAGACGGTCATCAGGAGCACCACGGGGATCACCAGCGTGACCACGATGGCGGGTTTGAGGCCCAGGGCGAAGAACACCAGCACCGTGACTGCGCCCGTGGCCACGAACAGCTTGAAGATCAGCTCATTGACCTTGTCGTTGGCGGTCTGTCCATAGTTGCGGGTGACCTCGATATGGACGTTGTCGGGGATCAGCTGGCCCTTGAGCCTTTCCGTCTTATCCAGGATGGCGTTGGCCACCGTGACCCCGTTGCTCCCCTCTTTCTTGGCCAGGGCGATCGTCACCGCCGGCATCCCGTCGGCCTTGGCCTCGCCCGGGGAGGCGGGGCCGGTGTAGTAGCTGACCTGCTGGTGGTACTCCTCCGGGGCCAGGGTGACCCGCGCCACATCCCGCACATAGACGGGGGCTCCCTGGTGGGTGCCGACCATCAGGCGCTCGACGTCGGAGGCGCTCTGTAGGAAGGCCCCCGTATACACCGTCATGTCACGCTCGCCGGATTCGACCGCGCCCGTCCGCCGCTCCGCGTTGGCGGTCTGGATGGTGCCGGCGATCTGCTCCAGGGTGACGCCGAAACCCGCCAGCCGCTGGGGCTCCACCTGCACTCGGATCTGCTCGGCCCGTCCACCCACCACGAACCCCTGCCCCACGTTCGGGATCTGGGCCAGGTTCTGGAGCAGCTTGGTCGCCAGGGAGCGCAGGGCCGCGTCGTCGATGACGTCGGACCACAGGGTGAGGGTCACCGCCGGCACGTCGTCGATCCCCTTGGGACGAACCAGGGGTGGCAAGGCGCCGGGAGGCAGGGCCTGTTGGTTGGCCTGGAGCTTGTCGTGGACCTTCACCAGCGAAGGGCCCATCTGCTCGCCGACCTCGAACTGTACGGTGATCATCCCCTGACCCTGCTCGCTCGCCGAGTAGACGTGCTTCACGCCCGGCATCTCGGAGAGCAGCCGCTCCAGCGGCTCCATGGCCAGGCTTCCCACTTGTTCCGTGGAGGCCCCGGGGAACTGCACGAAGACGTCGATCATCGGGACCGAGATCTGCGGGTCCTCTTGGCGCGGCGTCACGATGAGCCCGAGCAGCCCCATGCCGAGCATCGCCAGGAACAGCAGCGGCGAGAGGGGCGAGTGGATGAAGGTCTTGGCCATCCACCCGGCAAGACCAAGGCCGTGGCCATGATCGACGGCGGGTGCGGTTGCGTCAGACATGGAAAGTCCTCTCTGTCCCTATGGCGCAGTGAGCCGGAGGGACGGACAGACCAGGACTGGTCGGCCCGCACCCGGTCCCTCCTCAGGACCGGGCGAGGACCGGAGACTCGCGCCCGCCGGACTGCCGCCTTCTACGCCCCTCTGCGGTGGATCGTTTGTGGTTTCGTTTCGGGGCTAGCGATCGGCGGGGGCCTGGAGCAGGATACGCTCACCGCCCTGAAGCCCCGTCAGCACAGTGACGGTGTCCCCAAACTGCTCACCCAGGCGCAACAGGTTCAGGCGCGGCGTCTCCTGTGCATCCAGCACGTAGACCATGGGTAGGCCGCCGCGATAGACCACCGCCGAGACCGGGATCACCGGCAGGGGGCCCTGATCGGACATGGGCTGGGGCACCAGCACCTCCGCATACATGCCGGCCTTGGCGGGGGCACCCGGCTGCAGGTCCAGCTTGATTCGCACCGTGTGACGCGTGGGATCCGCCATCGGGAAAACCTGTACCACGCGGGCCATCACCACAGTCTGGCTGGGGTCATCGAGCTTGACCCGGGTCGTGAAGCCCGGCTGCAGGGGCGCCGCGATCCGCGTGGGTACGTCCACCTGGACTTGGAGCTGGCCCATGTCAGCGTATGCAAGCAGCGGCTGGCCTGGCTGCACCGTGTCGCCCTTGTTGACGTGCTTCTCGACGATGTACCCATCGAAGGGGGCGACGCTCCTGACGTCCTGCAGCTTGGCGTCGATCTCCTTCAACTGGGCCTGGGCCGCCATCAGGGCGCCCTGGGCCTGCTCGATCTGGGTCCCGTACTGGTGCAACGTCGCGTCGCGCTGGACTCCGGTGGGCTTGTTGTCGCCGAAGAAGGGCATCGGCATCATCTGGCTCATCATGTTTCCGCCCTGAGGGGTCGGATCCCTGCGCTCGCGATGGTACTGGACCTCGGCATCGCGGTAGGCGGCCTCGGCGTTACGGATCTGGGCAATCGCGGCCGAGCGCTTGGCCCGCATCTCCGTGTCGTCGATGACCGCAAGCACGGTACCCTTCTTGAAGAAGTCCCCCTCCGAACCCGCAATCATCTCCACGTTTCCCGGCATCTGGGCGGTGAAGGTGATCTCCTGGGTGGGGACCACGGTGCCGCCGATGGTGGTGTTCCCCCCGACGGGGCGGCGCTCCACCAGGATCCAGGCCGGGCCCGAACCGGGCGGCGGCGGGATCACCTGCCCCAGGGGTGCGCCAGCGGGAACGGGCGCCGCCATGAATGGGGGCGGCTCCCGGGCCGACAGGGATGCGGCCGGGCTCACCGCGAGCACGACGGCGGTCATTGCGGCGCAGGTCGTCAACAGGCGTGCGAGTGGGGTCTTCATCGTCCTCGGTGACAGTCATCTTATTGGCTGAGGGTCCGGCGGGGATTCCGGTGCGGAATTCACGGACAAGGGCGCCAGGATAGCACAGCTCACGCGACGCCTAAGGTCGCGCGAGCCTGCGGGTGCCGGATCTCCTTTCTCTCCTGGGAGACGCGGGGGCTAGGCGACCTCGGTCCGCCCCGTCGACTCGTCCAACTCCTCGTAGCCGGTGATCATGCCCTTGAGGTGCACGTTCCAGGGGTGGCCCGTGGTGACCGCCATGTAGACGTGGCCGATGAGGAAGATGAGCATGCCGAAGGCGGCGGCCACGTGCACCCAGGCGACGTACTCCAGCCGCAACACCTCGCCGAGTGGACCGCCCTTCCAGCTCGTGTAGAACATCAGGAGCAGGCCCGAGATCCACAGGGCGGGGGCGATCAGCAGCTTGAAGCCCAGGTAGGCGAGTCGCTGGAGCGGGTTGTGCTTGGCCGCCCGCGTGGTGAAATAGGGCTTGGCCTCACCGGAGAAGATGCCGTAGGCGTAATACAGGACCATCGGCATCAGTCCCTTGGTGGTCGGGACATATTGGCGCCACTCGCCCGTGGTCAGGTGCCAGAAGATGGCCAGCACCCACAGACCGATCAGGGTCCAGGCCAGGACCTGATGCGTCTCGTAGGCGTCCTCGAAGCCCAGCACCCGATAGGTGCCGTGAATCTCGAACCCGGTGAAGAGCATCCCAAAGATCAGGGCCATCTGGGTCCAGTGCCAGAAGCGCTCGAACCCGGTGAAGAGCTTGACTCGACTCATGATTGCTTCCTCCCTCAGGCCCGGCGCTTACGGGTGACGAGCCGGACCAGGCCGTGCAACAGCACCCCCGCCAGGGTCGCCGCCACCAGGATCCAACCGATGCGATCGATCCAGAGATTGCGGTCGCGACCCGGCATATAGAAACCGGTGAGCTGGGCGAGCCGCCCGGCGCTGGCATGGCAGTCCGCGCAGCCCAGCGCCTGGTCCGCCGGGGCCACCATGTGGGTAAGGGGCCAGTACATCAGGGTGTCGGCAAAGCCGTACTCGCCGCTGTAGTCGGCGGTGGTCTGCCCCACCCGCTTCGCCTCCTCCATGCCTGCCCTGACTGCCTTGTCCCAGCTAAAGGTCTTCCAGAAGGCGGCGTCGTCCTTGCCGAACAGGTGGCCGACCACGAGGATGTTGTTGCCCTTGTCGTAAGGCTGGCGGCCGCGCATGACCTTGAATGGCCAGATGCGTGCCTTCGGATCGTCAAAGCCACCGGAGATGCGGTTGAGCTCGGTGCGCTCTCCGGGGTCGATCGTCTCGCCGAGCAGGGTGTAGCGAACGTTGCCGTCGAACCAACGGTACTCGGGCACCAGGTTCTCGCCCCACTCGAAGTTGCCCTTCATCCCGTCGTAGACCACCACCCCATCCTTCTTCTCGACGACGGGCTTACCCTTGTCGTCCAGGCGCCCCGCCGTGGACCAGTCCCAGAATACCTTGGTGGGATGACCGCCGCGGGCGTACTCGGGGATGTGGCAGGTCTGGCAGGCCACCTTGTCCACGTGGGAGTTGAGCTTGTCACCGATCCCCGCCGCATGGGGTGACTGACCGTGACAGGATTCGCAGGCCGGGCGATTGCTCTCCTGGCCGGGCAGACTCACCCCGCCCTCCGCCTTGGCCTTCATCAGGTAACGGCTGCCCGCCAGCTCGTGATGCTTGAACTCGTGACAGGTCGAGCATGAATAGCCCATTCCGTCGGGAGACATGTGCACGTCCACCGACTTGGGTGGGGCCTTGAGCGAGCTGTCCATGTCGCCATGCTTCACCGCCTCGCCCCCTCCCCCCTTGAAGTGGCAGGCCCCGCAGGTCTGGCGGCTGGTCTTACCCACATGCTGCGCCACCTGGGCCAGGTCGGGGGCCTTGATGATCTTGCCCTGGAAGGGCGTGTCCACATAGGGCGGGTGGCCGGCGCCGGTAGGGAACTTCACATAGGTCCCCGTGGTGTCGTGGCAGGCCAGACAGTCCACGTTCTCCTGGGAGCTGAAGTCGAAGCTCGCGTCCTTCCAGCCGTAGCCCACGTGACAGCTGGTGCAGCGGGCGTAGTTCGCGGTCAGGCTCAGGCAGTAGTTGTTGACCACCCACTTCTTGCCAAGCCGTTGGCCGGTCTGGGGCTGGTTCAGCTCCCAGGTCCAGTGGATGCTCTTGTGCATCTGCTTGGCCGCCTCCGTGTGGCACTTGAGACAGGCGCGGGTCACGTCCGGACCCGTGGCGAATGGGCCCGCCAGCTCCTCGAACTTGCTGTGGTCGGCGGTCGATGCCGGGGCCTGGGCCTCAACCGGAGCAGCTGCCGGCGCGGCTGCAGGCGCCTCGGCCCTGACACCGAACCCCAGGAGCGACCAAGAACAGGCGAGCCCCAGCAGCAGGCCGGACAGGGGTGCGGATTTGGGGTTCAAGAGTCACCCTCCTTATAGGCGGCTTGGTTTGAGGTCCGTCGCCGGGTAGGGGTTTCCGAGGAAGGTCTCCCGGACCGGCGCGAGTCCTCTTCTAGTGAGGCATCCCGGGTCGAGCGCCCCCGGGCCCTGGGGACCAAGTAAAACGGAAACCCGTACAGACTGCGCTGAGTTGGATCAAAGAGCAGGACGATCAGACAACAACAGGGGCGCAGACTCGGCGGCGGCAAACCCGAGGGCCGGCCCCTGCTCAGCGATGGGCGAGGCGCTCCACGACGCCGATCGCCCGGTCGAGGAAGGCGGGGATTTGCTGGGCGGGGACCCGATCGGAGAGCCGGTAGACAAGCCATTGGTCGCCGCGCCCCTCCACGAACCAACCGGGGTCGGCCACCCAGGCGTCGATCACCTCAGGGGTGAAGATTCGCCGCACGGCAGCGTCGTCGCGCACAAACAGGACATAGCGGTCCCGAAAGTCCTCCCGCCCGTCGAACGTCAGCCCGCGCAGCCCGAACATGACACCGGCTCGGCGCAACGGCTGACGCGTCGGACTCAGGTCGAAATCGGGAAGGACCTGGCCGGGCCTGTGCAGCCAGGCCACGGTCTGCAGGCGATTCTCCACCTGGCCCACGTCCTGGGGCAGAAGGTCACGGCTCCCCTCCTCGCCCTTGCCCGCGTGATAGCCGAAGCCGAACAGCGACACACGGTAACCGGAGCGCTCACCGTCCATGCGGTTCAGGATCAGCGGCTGGCCCTGGGTGAAGAGATAGAAACCGGCCCGGTCCAGCGCCTCAGGTAAGCCGTGCTGGCCACCGGTGAACTCGAAGCCCAGGCCGGCCGCCACGCGCTCCACGGCATTGCGCCGCTGCCCTTCCAGGTAAAAAGCGGCGACCACGATGACCACAGCTACGGCGATAAAGACGTAGAGTCCCATGGAACGCTTCACCCCTTTCTGCTCCTCCCGTCCCTAAGCGGCGCCAGAGCGGCGCCCCCGAC
This sequence comes from uncultured Gammaproteobacteria bacterium, assembly GCA_963698355.1. Lineage (GTDB taxonomy): Bacteria > Pseudomonadota > Gammaproteobacteria > Chromatiales > Chromatiaceae > Thiodictyon. The sequence continues at coordinate 84,321 of CAVOQO010000005.1, forward strand.
GGCGCAGTGCCCGCCGCTGGCGCAGCCGCACCAGGGTCCAGACCGGCCCGGACAGCGCGTAGAGCAGAAACCCCAGAAACAGGATCACCGGCGGGTGGATGACGATCAGGGCCATCGCCAGCATCACGACCACCGCAAGCACGAAGGGTACCCGACCGTGGAGGTTGAGCTGCTTGAAGCTGAAGTACCGGAAGTTGCTCACCATGAGCAGCCCCGCGGTCACCGTGAGGAGGCCCAAAAGCCAGGCCGCAGTGGCCGGTTCCACACCCTGATCGGCCCCAATCCACACGGCCCCGGCGACGATAGCCGCCGCCGATGGGCTCGGCAGTCCCTGGAAATAGCGCTTGTCAATCGTGGACGCCTGCGTGTTGAAGCGCGCGAGCCTCAGGGCCGCGGCGGCCGTGTAGACAAAGGCGGCGAGCCAGCCAACCTTACCCAGTCCGCCGAGGGCCCAGTGATAGGCGACCAGTGCCGGAGCGACGCCGAAGGCCACCATGTCCGACAGGCTGTCGTATTCGGCCCCGAAGGCGGTCTGGGTGTGGGTCATGCGCGCGACCCGCCCGTCGAACCCGTCGAGCAACATGGCCGCGAACACGGCGAGGGCGGCGGCCTCGAAGCGTCCCGCCGCGGCTGCCAGCACCGCGTAGAAACCGGCGAACAGGGCCGCCGTGGTGAACAGGTTCGGAAGCAGGTAGATGCCCCGCGGGCGCTTGCGGGCGATCTTGACCTGGTCGGAGAATTCTTCCATCAGGGCTTACAGCGGACCTACCAGAGAGACTGGATTGGAGCGGCAGTATAGCGGGGCGAGTCGAGGCACGCCCGCCCCAGGGGCAGTCACTCGATCCAACAACGATCGAGAGCTCACGGGGCGCCACGCACCCTCGTCGGCCGCCGCGGCGGTCAGCGCAGATAGGGTCCGTCCTCGCCGAGCTTACCGGGACCGTTCAGCACGTAGATCCCTGCCGAGTTTCCACGGACCTGGAAGCCAATGTGCCCACCCGAGGCGCGCACCTCCGCTCCAGTGACCGCATCCCGATACAGGCCATCCCGCACCCCCTCCACCCCGATCCGCTGATCGGAGCCGATGGCCAGGCCGACCACCGCATAGCTGCCCTGATCCGAAAGGTCGCGGATGAAGCTCATGCCGCTCCCCCACTCGGCCACCCGGGTCATGCCGGCCTTCTGGAGCGCGGGGACGGCGCGGCGGATCTGGTTCAGCCGCTGGATGTGCCGGTAGATGGGGTGGGACTGGGTCTCTGCGATGCGCTCCTCGGTCAGGTGGTCCCCGAAGTAGGCGCGACCGGTCTGATCCAGGGTGTCCTTCTCGCCCTCCACGTCCTGGGGCGCTCCCTTCATGAACTCGATCTCCTCGCCGAAGTAGAGGCAGGGGATGCCGCGGGCGGTCCAGATCAGGTTGTACGCCGCGGCGGCCATCCATTGGTCGCCCTTGAACCGGTACTTGAAGTCGTTGTCCGGGCCGACGTCGTGGTTTTGAAGGAAGGTGACCAGCTTGGTCACATCGCCATAGATCCAGTCCATGGAGAGAATCTGGCCCGTTCCGCCGTAGGTGCCCTTGCTGACGGTGTCCCTGAAGGTGGAGAAGAGTCCGAAGTCCAGCACCGAGAAGCCTGAGTCACCCCCGGAGCTGGGGTCGCGCGGGTCGTGCCCGAGCCGCGTGTACCACCAGGGCCGGATCTGTGAAGGTCCGTTGTCGCCGCCTCCCAGGTCCCCCCACCCGTAGCCCTTGACCAGGTTCTCACCGAAGACGAAGAGCCCCGGCTTGTGGGCCTTCCAGGCGTTCACGTATTCGAGCAGGTTGTCGCGCTCGACGTGCTTGACGGTGTCGATGCGCAGCGCGTCCACGCCCATGTCCAGATAGCGGTTGATGGCACCGATGATGTAGTCCTTGACGTTTTGCCGCTCCGTGGCGAGGTCGATGCAGTCGCCCGCCAGGTGCTTGTGCTGCAACGGGCGGGCACTCTCCCAGTCGCCACCGCAGATGAAGCCCTCCTGGTGGTACCACTCGGGGTCCAGGGTGTTGGCGTCGACGCCGAAGAAGCGGCCGGGGTTGTAGCCGGGCTTGGGGACCGTCTCGCCGGTCTTGGGGTCCTTGAGTGGCTCCCGGCCCAGCGGGTCCCGACCGTGCCGCTCCCGCCACCAGTCCGGGGCCACCGGGTTGTCGATGTCGTCCCGGCTCGGCCAGGCGTAATTGCCCAGGTTGCCCTGATAGGGACCGTGATCGATCCGCCCCGGCTCGGAGCCCTGGGGGACATAATACTTGATGGGCAGATGGTCGATGTGGACCTTGCCGCGGATTCCGTACTGGCAGGAGTGGTTGACCACCACGTCCTGGATGATCTTGATCCCCTTGGCGTGGGCGGCATCGATCAGGTCCTGGTAGGTGGCACCGGGCGACTCCAGGCGCGGGTCGATGCGGGTCCAGTCGTAGGGGTGGTAGCCGTGGTAGTCGAGGCCCGAACGGTTCTCCACCGGCGGGGTGATCCAGATGGCGCTGAATCCCAAGTCCCGGATGTAGTCCAGCCGCTCGATCAGCCCCTTGAAGTCGCCCCGCCAATGGGGGTCGATGGCCATGCCGTGCTCATCGAAGCGGATGCGGTCCCGGCAGAAGAAATTGTTGCTCGGGTCACCGTCATTGAACCGGGTGGTGATCAGGAAATAGATGGTCTCCTCGCGGAAATCGGAGCGCTCGGCGATCGGGCGAAGACCGGACAGGGCGGCGTCTATTGGGAGCGGCGGATCGTTCGCCTCGGGCGGATCCGGCGGATCCAGGTCCGGATCCGAGTCTAACGACTCTTCTTCCGCCACGGCCGATGTCGGCTCTTGGTCGTGCCAGTGGCCGGCGGCGTCAAGCCAACCGTCCCGGTCCCGGAAGAGGTCCGGAGTCTGGTGTCCCTCGCCATCGCTGATCACCAGATTCACAGGGCCGACGTCGCCCAACAGGCACCGGAACCAGCCGGGCCGCCCGGGTTCCGGCTCCATCCGCTCGCCGGGCCACTCGCTTTCACGTCCCCCAAGCCGCCCGTCCCAGAAATGAACGAATAAGGGCTGCGACCAACCGGGCGGGATCTGGCAGCGAACCAACAGGTCGCGCGGGTTCTCATGTCCCATCTGTGTGTCCCCCGTGTGAAATCGAGCGTCTCCGTGTGCCTCTGACGGAAGACAGGCGCGGGCTCAAGGTCCTCCCAAGGGCCCAAGTCGCCCCCCGATCATCCCCTGAATGTTCGCCAGCAGCCGCTCAAGCGGCTTCTTGCGCGCACTGTACTTGAGCTGCCAAAGGTCCCGGGTCTCGCTTTCTGAGAGCAGTAGATCGTCGCTGGTCTGGATGGCGTCCACCAGCCCAAGCTCCACCGCCCGCCGGCCATGCCAGTACTCGCCGGTGGCCACACGCTCCAAGTCTAGGGTAGGCCGGTACTCGCCCACGAAGCTCTTGAACAGCGTGTGGGTCTCCTCCAGCTGCTCCTTGAGCTTTTCCCGCGCCGCCTCGGTGTTTTCGCCGAACAGGGTCAGGGTGCGCTTGTATTCGCCTGCCGTATGGAGCTCGAAGTCCACCCCGTGGCGCTCCAGGAGCCGGTGAAAGTTTGGCAGCTCCGCCAGCACCCCGATGGAACCCAGCACCGCGAAGGGCGCGGCGACGATGCGGTCCGCCACACAGGCCATCAGATAGCCGCCACTGGCCGCCACCTTGTCCACCGCCACGGTGAGAGGGACGCCACGGGCGCGCAGGCGGGCGAGCTGTGACGCGGCGAGACCGTGCTCGCTGACGGTGCCTCCCGCATTCTCAAGGCGGACCAGGACCGCGTCTCCATCTCGGCTGTCGAGCAGCACTGTGGTCACCAGCACGCGCAGGGCGGCCACCTCGCTGGCACGGATGTCTCCCTTGAAGTCAATGACGAACAGACGTTTGCGCCCGTCGCTTTCCCGCCGGGACTTGTCGCGGGCCTTCTCCCGCTTGCGCTCTGCCTTCCGAAAGGCTCGGTAAGTCTTCTTGGGCAACGAGGACTCCTTCACCGCCCGGGCGAGGCTCTTGTAGCGCTCGTTGAGGTCGAGGATCTCCAGACGCTCACCATCGTCTTGGCCCGCGGAACGCTTGGCGCGGAAGGCGATGATGACCAGCAGTGCGCCGGCCGCCAGGACGGTCAGCGTCTTGGCGAGAAACAGGACATAGTCATACAGCAGATCCATCGGCGGACGGCGACCTCAGACGGCGATAGGGGCCCGGATTGCCGGGTGCGGATCATAACCAAGGATCTCGATGTCCTCGAAGCGGTAGTCGAACAGGCTCCCGGGGCGGCGGGCGAAACGCAGTCGTGGAAGCGGACGGGGCTCGCGGGCGAGCTGGGCGAACACGATGTCCTGAGTCAGATGGTTTCGGTACAGGTGCAGGTCCCCGAAGCTGTGCACGAAGTGTCCGACGTCCAGGTCGCACTGCTGGGCGACCATGTGGGTGAGCAGCGCATAGCTCGCGATGTTGAAGGGCACCCCGAGGAAAAGATCCGCGCTGCGCTGGTACAGCTGGCAGGACAGACGTCCCTCGGCCACGTAGAACTGGAACAGGCAGTGGCAGGGGGCGAGCGCCATGCGCCCGGCGGCGGCGTTGGCCTGAGGGCTGACGGTCTCGTCCGGCAGGTCCGCCGGGTTCCAGGCGGAGACCACCAGGCGCCGTGAATCCGGCCGCGTCCGAATCGTCTCGATCAGCTCCGCGAGCTGATCGATGGTGCGCCCGTCCGGGCAGGCCCAGCGGCGCCACTGGGCACCATAGATCGGCCCCAGCTCACCGCCGGGCGCGGCCCATTCGTCCCAGATGCTGATTCCTTGGGCCTTGAGCGCCGAATTGTCGGTGGAGCCCGACAGGAACCACAGGAGCTCGTGGACCACGCTCTTGAGGTGGATGCGCTTGGTGGTGACCAGGGGGAAACCGGCGCCCAGATCGAAGCGCACCTGGCGCCCGAACACCGAACGGGTTCCCACACCGGTGCGGTCCGGCTTGTCGATGCCGTTGTCGACGACGTCGCGCAGCAGGTCCAGGTACGGCCCCATCGACCTTACTCAGTTGGCTCAAAGGCCGCCAAGCTAACCACGAACCGACGCCCCGAGACAAACGGCCTTGACATTCTGCCCCGCGGTGTAGGGAATGGACTAAGTCTGCTCGGCTTAGATCGTCGCCGGACCCAGAAGCAGGGAGCGCCCGTCCATCGCCTCCGGGATGGGCAGACCCAACAGGCTCAGCACGGTGGGGGACAGGTCTCGGATGCCGCCCGTCACCGACAACCGCCAGGGGACCTCGTCCACGACGAGGCAGGGCACCGGGTAGGTGGTGTGCTGGGTGTGGGGATCGCCGGTGACAGGGTCCACCATCTCGTCGCAATTTCCATGGTCGGCGGAGAGGATCACCGAGTAGCCGCAGGCGACTGCGGTGTCCAGCACACGCCCGACCTCCCGATCCAGCACCTCGACCGCCTCGATAACCGCCTCGCGGACCGCCGTGTGTCCCACCATGTCGCCGTTGGCGAAGTTGACCAGGATGAATGGGAAGACGCGGCTCTTCAGGGTATCGACCACCGCATCCGCCAGCTCCTGGGCGCTCATCTGCGGCTGCATATCGTAGGTGGGCACCTTCGGCGACGGGATCATGAGCCGCTCCTCCCCGGGAAAGGGATCGTCCCGGCCGCCGTTGAAAAAGAAGGTCACATGCGCGTACTTCTCGGTCTCCGCGGCATGGAACTGGGGCAGTCCGTTGTCGCTCAGGATCTTTCCCAGGGTGATCTTCGGCATGTCGTGGTCGAAGGCGAAGGGCAGCCCGAACCAGGGGTCATATTCCATCATGCAGGTGACCCGCGCGTCGGTCATTCCGCGCCGGTCGAACTTGTCGAACTCCTTGCGGGAGAAAGCGGCGACCATCTGACGGGGTCGGTCCTTGCGGAAGTTGAAGTGGATGATGTGATCGCCGTTTTGGATCGGCTCCGCGCCCTCGATGATGGTCGGGCGGATGAACTCGTCGTCCTCGTCGGCGGCATACGCCGCCTCGATGGCCTCGCGGGCGCTGCCGACGCGGCGCCCCTCCCCGTCCACCATCGCACGCCAGGCGGCCTCAGTGCGCTCCCAGCGGTTGTCCCTGTCCATGGCGTAATAACGTCCGATGACGGTGGCGAAGCGCCCCCCAGTGGCGGCCAAGGCCTCGTCCAGGCACCCCAGGTAGCTCAGGGCGGAGCGCGGCGGGGTGTCGCGGCCATCCGTGATCATGTGCACCATCGGGGTGGCGCCCTCGCGATTGCACAGCTTGATCAAGGCAACCAGGTGCTGCACGTGGCTGTGCACACCGCCGTCCGAGACCAGCCCCATGAGATGGATGGGCCGCCCGGATCGGGCCGCTGCGCGCAATGCGTCCAGGAGCTCGGGCTCCTTGTAGAAGCTGCGGTCGGCGATCGCATCGTTGATCAGCACCAGGTCCTGGCGCACGATGCAGCCCGAGCCGATGGTCATATGACCCACCTCGGAGTTACCCATTTGCCCATCGGGCAGGCCCACCGCGGACCCGGAGGCGAGCAGCGTCGTGTGCGGATTGGTCGAGAAATAGCGATCGAAGTTGGGGGTCTCCGCGATGGCGACGGCGTTGTTGGCCTTGCTTGGGTTCACGCCGAAGCCGTCGAGGATGACCAAAATCACCGGGCGGCGGGGAACCTTCTTCATCGGATCGCTCATCGTGCACTCCTCGGAGGAACAGGCCCAGGACGCGCCTCGGGCGGCGCCAATGCTGAGGGTTGTTTAGTGTAGACGGCCGCGATGACCCAATGTCCGTCTGAGTCCTGTCGCCGCAGCCGGTGCAGCTAGGTCGTCGCAAGATGTCCATGTTACGGCTTTATGGTCCATGGTTGCCTCTGGAAAGAAGAGACCTGTGAGCCGACACAGTTCCATGACAGAACGGAATCGGTCGCGCGTTGCCCGGCCAGCCCAGCGACCCATCCGGTTGGAGGGCCTGCCCGGACACCAGCCTGCCACCCGTCATGCATTCGCGGAGGTCGCCGCTCGTTCGATGCCGTACGTCAAGAAGGCGGGCAGGACCGCAGGAAACTCGTCGAATTCTGCCGTACCATGGGGACCGATGGGGTCGACAAAGAGGCGACAAGACGACCCCGGTCGCGGCCGGCGCCGCGAGTGCCAGACCTCTCGCGCCGCGGCATCGTCGGCGATTACTTTCTGGAGGCGAGCAAGGGCAAGCGCAAGTTTGATCGCACGATCGCTGGGTTAATTGCGAAAGCCCCCGCGCCCCAGGGGGCACGGCGCCGTCCCGCGGGGGTGCCGACTAGAGCCCGGGTCCGGGCTCCCGCGCCGACCGCCGTGACAGGGGCGGCGCCGCAGAACAGAGGGTGTCGAGAACGCAGGGGCCCGAGGTGCGGGCTCGCGGAGGAATCATGCAGAGTGACCGAATCATCGCCTTCGTCATGGCCGGCGGCCAGGGGTCGCGGCTCCAACCCCTCACGGCGGCACGTTCGAAACCTTCGGTGCCGTTCGGTGCGCGCTATCGCATCGTCGACTTCGTGTTGAGCAATCTGGTCAACTCCCAGATCCAGACCATATATCTCCTGGTCCAGTACAAGTCTCAGTCCCTGATCGAGCACGTTCGCAAGGCGTGGACCATCTCGCCCCTGCTGCAGAACCAGTTCGTCACGGTGGTGCCGCCGCAGATGCGGTACGGCGAGCATTGGTTCCAGGGGACCGCCGATGCGGTCCACCAGAACTTCAACCTCATCGAGGAGCACCGTCCGGACCTGGTGGCCGTGTTCGGGGCCGACCATATCTACCGCATGGACATCCGCCAAATGGTGGCCTTCCATAAGGAGATGGGCGCGGACGTGACCATCGCCGCGCTGCCGGTCCCGCTAAGGGATGCCCGCGGCTTCGGCGTGATCGCCGCGGACGCGGAGGGGCGCATTCAGGCATTCGAGGAGAAGCCCGCCAACCCGACGCCGATGGCGTCGGACCCCAGCCAAGCATTCGCCTCCATGGGCAATTACATTTTCAGCACGGAGGTGCTGGCCAAGGCCCTTCGGGACGCCCAGGAGGCGGGCGAGACCGACTTCGGGGGGCACGTCCTGCCGCGACTGCTACGCACGCACCGGCTCTACGCCTACGACTTCTCGACCAACGAGATCCCTGGCATCCAACCCTACGAGGACCGGGTCTACTGGCGAGACGTGGGCAACATCGACGCCTATTTCGACGCCCACAAGGACGTGCTGGGCGCGGAGCCGACCTTCGACATGTTCAATCCCCAGTGGCCCGTCTTCTCGAGCGGCTATCAGGGACCGGTCGCCCGGGTCCTGGGCGGCACCCTGACGAACACCCTCCTCGGCGCTGCGACCATGATCCACCCCGGTTCGCGTCTCACCAACTGCATTGTCCGGCGGGAGGCGGTCATCGAGGAAGACGTGGAGATGGAGGACTGCATCATCATGGATTACTCCCGGGTGTGCCGCGGTGCCCGACTTCGCCGCGTCATCATGGACCGGCACAACATCATCGAGGCCGGGGACGTGATCGGATTCGACGCCGACAAGGACCGCCAGCGCTACACCGTCAGTCCCGGGGGCGTCACCGTGGTGCCGAGCGGCCGCGTGAGCTACTTCGCCCGGGATACGCGTGGCTCCGGACATGGATACGGCGAGTAGGCCAATCGCTCCGCCGGGCGCCTCGCCGGGCGGAGCGCCCTGGGGCCTGCGGGGACACCCGCGGCCTCCAGGCGCAGACCGTCAAAGCCGGTCAGGACAGATCAATCCGTGGATCGGCCCACAGATACAGTAGATCCGTCCCCAAGCTGACCGCAACGAAGCTCAGGCTGATCAGCAGCACGCACCCCTGCACCACCGGATAGTCCCGCTGCTGAATCGCCTCCACCAGGAGGCTCCCGAGACCAGGCCAGGCGAAGACGGTCTCGGTGATCACGGCCCCGCCCAGCAGGGCCCCGAGCTGCAGCCCCACCAGGGTCAGGATGGGCAGCCAGGCGTTGCGCAAGGCATGGCGCCACAGCACCACCGCGGGGGCCAACCCCTTGGCGCGCGCGGTGCGCACATAGTCCTCGCCCAGCACCTCCAGCACGCTGGCCCGCACCATGCGGGCCAGGATGGCGGCGAGCCCCGTCCCCAGGGTCAGGGCCGGCAGCACCAGGCTGGCCCAGCCCTCCCGTCCACCCACCGGGGTCCAGCCCAGCCACAGCGAAAACACCAGGATCAGCATGGGCCCCAGCCAGAAGTTGGGAATGGCCGCGCCCAGCAGGGAGAACGTCATGGCGCCGCTGTCCAGCGGTCTGCCCCGGTGCTGGGCGGCGAGCACCCCGAGCGGGATCGCGATGACGAGCGCGAGCGCCAGGGCCGCCGCCGCCAGCTCAAGCGTGGGCCCGAGCCGCTCGCCGATCAGGTCTGCCACCGGCCGCTGATCATGCAGTGAGGTCCCCAGGTCCAGCCGCACCGAGCGCCGCAGATAATCCAGATACTGGATCCCCAGCGGCCGGTCGAGACCCAGGGCAGCGCGCAGGGCGCCCCGATCTGCGGGGCTTGCACCCTCCCCCAGCATCACCTCCACCGGGTCTCCCGGCACCAGATGGATGAGCAGGAAGACCAGGGTCGAGACCCCGAAAACCGCCAGTACAGCGGTTCCCAGCCGGGCGGCCAAGGCCTCAAGCATCGGCAACCTCCGAATCACCACCGCGGATATCCACGAGGGTGCCGTTTGGCACGGCATCGAATAACTCGATCAGGTCCCGGTTGCGCATGCGAATGCAACCGTGGGACAGAGGTACCCCCATGGGCTCCGTGTCCGGGCAGCCATGGATGTAGATGTAGCGGCGCAGGGTGTCCATGCAGCCGCCGCGGTTACGGCCGGACTCGCAGCCGGTGAGCCAGAGGATGCGGGTCAGGATCCAGTCCCGCTTGGGCTCTGCCGCGGCCAGCTCGGCGCTGTAGATCTCGCCGGTGGGCCGGCGGCCGCGGAACACGGCGCCCTCCGGTTCCCCCTCCCCGATCCGGATGCGGACCCGGTGCAGTCCGCGTGGGGTGCAGCCGCTGCCGTTCCGCTCACCCGCCCCGTTCCTTGCCGCTGGAGACCGGATAGACGGCCAGCGCCCGGTCTCCCTGATAGAGGGTCAGGGTCTGGGCGTCCAGGTTCACCACCACATGCTTATACGGGTCCTGCATCGCGCCCCTCCACACCAGGCGCTAGGCGCACCCGCTCCAGGCCATCGTAATTGCCATCCGCGGCCAAGCTATAACCGCTCACCTCCGGACCGCTAGCTGCCATCTGATCCTCGTACCACAGCGGCAGGTAGGGCAGATCCGCATGGAGCCTGGACTGCAGGGCCCGGTAGACCTCGGCCTGGTCGGCGAGGTCCGGGAGCCGCCGGGCCCGCTCGATCAGGCGGTCCGCCTCCGCGCTGCCATAGCGCCCCCGGTTGGCCCCGTCGGGCGGGACCGATGCGCTGTGGAAGGCGTAGCGGAAGATGTCGGGTGTGCGGATGCCCACCCAGGTGAGGCCGTAGAGCTGAAACCGACCGGCCTTCACGTCGCCGAAGAAGGTCCCCCAGTCATAGCTGCGCACGGCGAGCCGGATCCCGGCCTCCGCGACCTGGGCCTGGATGGCGGTGGCGAGCCGCACGCGGAACGGATCGCTGGTGGTCTTGAGGGTCAGCTCCAGGGGTCGTTCCGGCCGGTAGCCGAGACCCGCGAGTAGCCCGCGGGCCCGGTCCGGATTGTAGGCATTTGGCGTCAACCCCGGGTGACCGGCCCAATGGTCGGGAGGAAAGAGGCTCTCAGCGGTGCGGGCCCGCCCATTGAACAGGAAACGCAGGAGGGCCTCCCGATCGATGGCGTGGGCCAGGGCCTGGCGCACCGCAAGCTGGCCGGTCAGGGAGTCGGCCAGGTTGAAGCCCAGATAGGAGAAGTTCACCCCGGGACGGGTCTCGACCCGAACCCCGGAGGCCGTTGCCCGGTCAGATCCCCGTTTCTGGAGGAACTGGGTCAGCTCGGGACTCAGGTCGTTCGCCAGCATGTTGATCTCGCCCCTCAGGAGCTTCATCACCCGGACGTTGGGATCCTTGACCGTGACGAATTCCAGGATCTGGCCGTCGCGCCTGCGCTCGAGCCGCAGCCGACCGGGCTCTGGCCGGCCCAGAAACCGGAAGGGACCACTGCCCAGCGGCTCCGCGGAGAACGCGCGGCCGCCCTCGATACCGGCCGCAGGCAGGATGCCGATCCCCAGGTAGGCGGGAAACAACGGATCGGGTTCCCGCAGCCGAAACTCCATCCGATCGCGTCCAGCGGTTCGGATCTCACTGATCAGGGACAGCAGTGCCCGATGTGGGGAAGCGGTGTCGGGCTCGAGGATAGTGTTGAAGGTAGCCGCCACGTCCCTCGCCACCAGACGGCTGCCGTCGCTGAACGCGCGGCCCTTCTCCCCCAGATCGAAACGGTAATGGATCGGCGACACCTGCTCCCAGCGCGCGATCCCCGGCACAGGCAGGCCCCTGGCATCGAACTCAACCAGGCGGCGATACAGCAGGCGGTTGACCCGCTCCGACGTGGCATCCGTGGCGATCCGCGGGTCAAGATTGCGCGGCGGGGCGGCCACCCCGAAGCGCAGCACCCCGTCGGTCCCTCGGGTTCCGTTCCCACAGCCCCCCAGGACGGTGAGGAGGAGCGGGCTCAGCAGGACATCCCGGCGCTTCAACCTCTCTAAGCCTCACACGCCGTCGGTAGCCGTGTCTGTCGCTGCCACGCTGCCGCGTAACCGCCGATCTGAGCCACGCAAACAAGCTCCACCTTTCGTGGTCAACCGGACGCTCTCGGTGTTGCACCCGAGATCAGTCTGTATTACGTTGTGTATTATCGCGACCCAGAGAGACCCGCAACATGGGCACAAGAACTGTCCGGCTCGATGACGAAGCCGAGAAAACGCTAGAGCGGCTGCGCAAAATCACCGGGCTGTCTATCTCCGAAGTACTGAAACACGGCTTGAGCGCCTACGAACGCCAAGCGCTGGAACAGGAAAATCTCAAACCGTACGACATCTACCGCGAGTTGGACTTGGGTGAAGGCGGCTACGCAGTTGCGCCGGCTCGGGAGGCCAAGTCCGCAATCGGCGACGTCATTCGCCGCAAGCACGGGCGATGATACTAACGGACACGGGGCCGCTCGTCGCCCTGTTCGACCCCGCTGACCGCGATCACAAGCGATGCGCGAACACACTTGCGCGGATCGAGCAGCCCCTGTGCACGACCGTTCCGGTGCTCGCCGCGGCCTTCCACTTGCTGGGTCCAGCCAGCGTCGGCTCGCAGCGATTGATGGACTTTGTGACAGCCCACGGCCTCAACGTCTGGTTCCTGGACGACAGCGCCCTGACCAGGGCCTTCGAGCTGATGATCCAATACGCCGACCATCCAATGGACCTCGCTGACGCCTCGCTCGTCGTACTGGCGGAAGCCCTAACGTTGCGCAAGGTCTTTACTATCGACCGCGGCGATTTCACAACCTATCGAATCAAGCAAGGGCACCGGCACCTCCCTTTCGAGATCGTGGCTTGACCGCTTCAGAGGTCGCAATGGGCGCGAGCCCGTTTTGAGGGACCTTGCGCCTATGACTCGGAGGACGCCACGACGGCGGCAAGCAGTTCCTCTGGGTCGAGCACCGGCATTACGGCGTTGCCGAAGTCCTTGGCGTTACGGGTAACGATCGCAGCAGCGCCCGCGGCGCGGGCCGCCTCGTGCAGCACCGCATCTTCGAAGGCCTCGAAGTCGAGCCCGAGAGCACCGTCTAGGACACCACGATCGACACCCGCGACGTCAAACATCGCCAACAGCTCCCGCAGATGCCGCCTGGCCGCGTCAGGGCCAACCGACTTGGATGCGATGTAGTGGACCGTGGTGACGGTCGTGGCGCAGATCACGCCCTCCAACATGCCCCGGTCCACGAATGCGAGCAGCTTGGCTGCAACCACGGCATGCAGTTCCCGATCAAGTAGCACATCGAGCACCACATTCGTATCGAACAACACCTTCACCCGTGCTTGTCCTCCAGATGGCGGAGGCAGTCCCGCTCATCGACTGGGGCCCCGGACAGGGCGCCGAGCAACCCGCGCACGCGCGGCGTCAGCTCCGTATCTGCGGCGCGCTCGCGGGCACCGATCAAGGTGAAGTAATCAGCGACGAGCTGCGAGAGGGACTTCCCGGACTTGGCCGAGTATCGCTTTGCGTCTCGAATGAGCTCTTCGTCGAGCCGCAGGGTCAGCTTGGTATTCATGGAGGCTTCCCTGAGGTAAAAAAGTGTTGCCTATTGTGCGGCGTCTTCCGGCCAGCGCAATCAGCTCCCATGAGGCGCGGCAGGCCGCCGCGACGTGCCCCGGATCTGCTGCGCATCGCAGCGGGCTCAATCACGGTCCTGCCCCACTCGCAGCGCATCCGCCAGGCGCGCCACAGCGGGCGCGGCCGCATGCGCTTACCTAAGTCGCAACGAAACGGCGCATCACCACCGGTTGAAGGGATGACGCGCCAGGCTGGCGTTGTAGTAGCGCGGGTCCCCCGTCACCTCCTCACCTGCCCAGTCGGGCTGCTCGAAAGCCTCGTCCTCGCTTTCGAGCTCCACCTCGGCCATCACCAGACCGGCGTTCTCGCCCGCAAACACGTCCAGGTCCCAGACGTGGGCGCCGCAGCGCACGCGGTAGCGGGTCTTCTCGATCACCGCAGGAAGCGATAGCTCGCGCAACATGGCCTCCCCGTCCGCCAGCGGGATCGGATACTCATACTCGCTGCGCCCGATCCCGGAAGTGGCGCCCTTGATGGTGAGGAAGGCGGCGTCCCCCTTCACCCGGACGCGCACCGTGATGCGGGCATCCGAGGCCAGGTAGCCTTGCATGATGTGATGCTCAGACTCGACGCTGTAGCGCCACGCGTCATTCTTGACCAAGAACTTACGCTCGATTTCGACACCCATTACTTAACTCCTGTCTGCGCGTTCGAAGACGGCCATGGACTCCACGTGGGCAGTGTGCGGAAACATGTCCATGACCCCGGCGGCACTCAGGCGATAGCCGAGACCGTTCACCATCCGGTCGGCGTCGCGGGCCAGGGTGGAGGGATAGCAGGAGACATAGACGATGCGCTCGGCCCCGAGCTGCGGCAGCCGATCCAGCATCTGGAGGGCGCCACTGCGCGGGGGATCGAGCAGGACCTTGGAAAAGCGCTCCATGAGCCAGGGCTGACCTTCGAGATCCCCGTAGAGATCCGCCGACTCGAAGCGCGCGTTGGCGATGCCGTTCGCCCGGGCATTGGCCGCCGCCCGTGCCACCAGCCCGGGATCCCCCTCCACGCCGACCACCTCGCGTGCACGACGGGCCAGGGGCAGGCTGAAGTTGCCGAGCCCACAGAATAGATCCAACACCCGCTCGTCCGGCTGGAGGTCCAGCAGATCCAGGGCCTGGTCCACCATGAGCCGATTCAGCTCCAGATTGACCTGGGTGAAGTCCGTGGGCTCGAATCCGATCCGCACCTGGTAGCGGGGGAGCTCGTAATGCAGGTCGATCCCCTGACCGGGCAGCGGCCTGATGGTCTCAACCCCGCCCTCCTGCAGATAGACGTGGAAGCCGTGCTCCTCGGCCAGGCCTTGGAGCACGCCCAAGTCCGCCGCACTGGGGGTCGCCATCACCCGGAACACGAGGACGCAGGGGCCCTCTCCGACGGCCACCTCGATCTGGGGCACCTGGTCGCGGATACTCAACTGGTCCACGGTCTCCGCGAGGACCAACAGCCGCTCCCCGACCGCCGGGTGGAGCACCTCGCAGCGGGTCAGATCGGCGAGAAAGGGTGTGCCGCGCTCGCGAAAGCCGACCAGGGTGCGGCCCTTCTTGACCACGTGCCGCACGCCGAGCCGGGCCTTGCGCCGATAGCCCCAGTGACCGCCCACCAGCGGCGGGAGCCAGGACTCCGGCGTCACCTTACCGATGCGTGTAAAGACGTCGGCGAGGGTCTCCTGCTTCATGCGGATCTGGGCCCCGGGGTCCATGTGCTGGAGGCTGCAGCCGCCGCAAACGCCGAAGTGGGGGCAGCGGGGCTCCACCCGATCGGGGGATGCGCGTAACACCTCGACCACCGTCCCCTCGTCGTAGCGACGTTGCAGCCGGGTGTAGCGAAAACGGACGCGCTCCCCGGCAAGGGCCCCGTCCACGAACACGGCCTTGCCGTCGAAATGGGTGAGCCCGCGGCCCTCGTGGGTCAGAGACTCGATCTCGGCTTCGACCGGTTCCGGAGGAAGTGGTTTACGTTTCTTCGACAAGAGATTGTTCTAACGTCTTCGATGCTTCAACACGCTGGCCCCTGAACTGACCCTCGGACCCGACCGCCTTGGCCCTCAGACCGGAAACACGCCGGTGGACAGATACCTGTCGCCCCGGTCGCAGACGATGACCACGATCACCGCACCGCTGACCTCCCTGGAGAGACGCAGCGCCGCCGCCACTGCACCGCCCGAGGAGACCCCTCCGAAGATCCCCTCACGCGCTGCGAGGTCGCGGGCGGTCTGCTCCGCCAACTCCTGGGAAACGTCGATAATCCGGTCCACCCCGGCGGGGTCATAGATCTTGGGCAGATAGGCCTCAGGCCAGCGGCGGATCCCGGGGATGCTGGACCCCTCCTCCGGCTGGACCCCGACGATCTGGACCGCCGGGTTCTGCTCCTTCAGATAGCGCCCGGTGCCCATGATGGTCCCGGTGGTGCCCATCGAGCTCACGAAATGGGTGATCCGGCCCTGGGTGTCCCGCCAGATCTCGGGCCCGGTGGTCTCGTAATGGGCCGCGGGGTTGTCCGGGTTGGAGAACTGGTCGAGCCGCAGCCCCTCTCCGCGTTCCTCCATCGCCTTCGCCAGGTCGATGGCCGCCTCCATGCTCCCTTCCTTGGGGGTGAGGATGATCTCGGCGCCGTAACTGCGCATGACCGCTCTACGTTCCACGCTCATGTGCTCCGGCATGATCAGCACCATGCGGTAACCCATGATGGCCGCGGCCATCGCCAGCGCAATGCCGGTGTTGCCGCTGGTGGCCTCGATCAGGGTGTCACCGGGCTTGATGGTGCCCCGTTCCTGGGCACGACGGATCATGTTCAGCGCCGGGCGGTCCTTGACCGAGCCCGCGGGGTTGTTGCCCTCGAGCTTGGCCAGGATCAGGTTGTTGGTATCCCCGGGCAGCCGCTGCAGGCGCGCCAGCGGGGTGTTACCGACGAAATCCTCGATGGTGGGGAAAGGCATGGGCGGGTCGGAATCGATTGGGTCGGACTGGAACTGTGCGGTGGTGGGGTCTCACCTATGAGCGGCGATTGTGCACCAGCGCGCGCGACCAACCAAGCGACGACGAGCCTGTACTCGCCCTCCCGCTGGACTTGGCCGCGCACATGCCGATAGATTGTGCCCCGCACATCTTTGGGAGAACCCACCTTGAACCAACCGACGGCCAAGCCCCGATCTACACAGCTTCCCCCCGCGACGAAGTCGCCGCCCTGGACAGCGCCGGGGGCGATGCGGATCTCGCAGCGGAGCTATTTGAAGCACTGCTGGCCGGGCTCCCCGGCGAAATCGAGGACCTGCACGCCTGCCTCGCCGAGGACGACTGGCCGGGTCTCGCCGAGCACGCCCATCAGATCCGCGGGGCCACACGCTACTGCGGCGTGCCCGCGCTCGACGACGCCATCGAGGCCCTGGAGCGGGCGGCACGGATTGGCGACCGCGAGTTGACCCAGCATGGCTTCGACCAGGTCCAGGCAGAATCCCAGCGGCTGCAGCAAGCCGCCGGCTGATCCGGTCCACCGCTGGAGCCTCGACACGGGCCGTTTCGCGTGCCCACACCCGGCGGGCGGCCCGCAGAGTGCCTTCAGCGACTCCAACCGCCCATGGAGCCACCCCGCCGGGGCGGTTCGTTGCGTCCCGGCGGGGGAAGCACCACGGTGCCGCCCCGATTGATGATCACGATATCTGGGGCTGGGGGATACCCGGGGACGTGGCGACCACCGTAGCCGGATCCCGGCCCGGGTCCATAGCCGTATTGGTCTCCGACGTAGGCCGGGTGCCGGCAGTCCGGACTCTGCGTGAAGCCGAAATCGCGCTCACGGCGGCATTGGTCCGACCAATATTGGCGGTACGCGGGATCCAGGGGCTCGGGGGCCACGCCGGGTCCCTGGATACTGGAGCGCGTGCGGGCGCTGTCGCCCCGGGCGGGGGTGCGTTCCCCGGCGTTGGCGCAGACCGGGAGCAAGACGAGCGGAATAATGAACAGCCGCATGGGCGTTGCCCTTGAGGTCATTGATCACATGCCCCGAGCGGGGCGCCGAATCTCGACCCCGATCAGGGGGCGGGACCGCCCGTCCCGCGCCATCGCGCGGTTCCAGGGCACGAGTCCAACCCCCAGCACATCGAAAAGGCGACGGCAGGCATAGGATTCCAGCCGAACCTCAACGATGCAGCGGAACCCGCTGACACCAAAGCCGTCGTCGCGCTGGACCCGCACCCGGTAATCGGCGTTCGGGATCAGCCGCTCCGCGACACACAGGGCCAGCAGCTCGGAGAGCACCGCCTCCACCGCCGGCTCGTCCAGAGGCTCCCCGTTCCTCGAGCCACTCCAGGTCAGACCACGCTCACGCAGCGCCCGGCCGGGCGAGCGCAGGAGCTGGGCGCGCCGCTGCCTGATCCAACCCCCGGCCACCAGCTGCATGGCCACCGAAGCGGTCTGCTCGGACGCAAACCGGTGCCGGCTCAAGGCCACCACGGCCCTTGGCACGAAGGCCCCGTGCAGGCCCATGGCCCGGTCCATGGGCGCTGCACCGCGATTGCGCTCCGCCAACTCGTACCAGCGCCGTGCCTCGGCCATGGCGTCGGTATCGCGCACCAGGATTTCGCCACCCGGGAGATGCTCCCAGCCGTCCGGCCACAGGGCCACCTGGTAGGGCGGAAGCGAATCCACTGTGCGCACCGCATGCCGTGTCGCACTGGGTACCGGCCACAGCAGGCTGCGCGCCAGGGGTCCCATCAGTGCAGGCGGACCGAGCCCGCCTCGAGCTCGGCGATGATCGGCTCGATCGCGGCGATTTCCTCGCCGTTGTCTGAGACTTGGGTGTAACGGCGCAGGTCCGCGGCCGCGGCCGGCGCATAGCCAAGCTCACGGTAGAGCAGGCCCCGGTCGCGCAGGTCGTCCGCCGAGTCCGGCGTCAGGGTCAGGATGCCGTTCACGGCGATCAGGGCCTGCTCCAGGTTCCCTCCGCGGGCGTAGATGGTCTTGAGGTTGGCGAGCATCCGCACCAGGGTCTCGCGCCGGGTAGCGGCACGCAGCACCGCGGGATTGGTCCGCACCGTGGGGGCGCCCTCACCGTAGACATCCACCAGGCGCTGGTCCAGCTCCTCCTCCCCCAGGCTGACCCCGTGGGCAAATGGATCCAGCACCAGGGTGGTCCCACCCTCGCCCACGCGCACCAGGAAATGACCGGGGAAGCCGACCCCAAAGGCGGGGATGCCCACCTGGCGCGCCAGCTCCACGTAGACAAGGGCCAGGGTGATGGAGATACCGGTGCGCCGCTCCAGCACCTGATCGAGAAAGCTGTTGCGGGGATCGTAGTAGTCGTCCAGGTTGCCGGTGAAGCCTTCCTGGTCGTAGACGAATCGGTTGAGTGCGGTGATCCGATCGGTCAGGAACGCGTCCCTGGGGACGCTGGACACCGCGGCGATGGAGAGGCTCTCGAGACGGCGCAGATGCAGCTCCGGGTCGAGATCAGGCTGCAACAGCCCGCTGATCAGCAGCGCCCCACGCGGCAGGTCGATGGCCGCGTCGGGCAGCAGGGCCAACTCTGCCAGTTGCGTCTGGGCGTTGCGCATCGCCTTTCCCCCAAAGTCGAACGGACAAGGTGGGACATTGGGCCGAATCTGCCTCAGCCCGGAGGCGTCGTCAACCGTCCGCCCCAGCGCAACCTGGTGTCCCGATTCCCGCCGCCGCTCCCCCCCCGCCTCGGTATACTGTGCGGCCTTCGCACCAGGGACCCCCGTCGACCCATGCCCAGCAACCCCGTCTCCGGCGCCGCCTATCTCATCCAGGGCATTCGCCTGATCGCCCGACCCGGCCTGAGACGCTTCGTCATCATCCCGCTGCTGGTGAACGTGCTGGTGTTCACCCTCGGCATCGCCGCCGGAGTGACGTGGTTCGAGGGCTTCGTCGCCGCCATGCAGGCGCGGGTCCCCGGATGGCTCCAGTGGCTCGACTGGGTGCTCTGGCCCCTGTTCGTCCTGCTCCTTCTGGCGGTGGTCTTTTACGGATTCTCCCTGGTGGCGAACCTGATCGCGGCCCCCTTCAACGGCCTGCTCGCCGAGAAGGTGGAGCTGATGCTCACGGGCCGGCCACTTGACCAGGACTTCGACCTGAAGCGACTGCTGAAGGAATCCGTCCCGGCACTCATCGACGAGCTGAGAAAGATCCTCTATGCGCTTGTTTTAGCGGTCCCCTTTCTGCTCCTACTCTTCGTTCCCATCGTGGGGCCCATCCTTTGGTTCCTCTACACCGCCTGGGTCCTGACCCTCCAGTACACCGACTACCCCATGGGCAATCACGGGCTCAAGTTTGCCGAAATGCGCAAGCGGCTCAAGGCGCGTCGGCTGGTGAGCCTGGGATTCGGCGCCTCCACGGCGGCCATGAGCCTGGTGCCGGTGCTGAACTTCATCGTCATGCCCGCCGCGGTGGCGGGGGCGACCGCGCTCTGGCTGCGGGAGCTCAACGGCTCCAGCCGCTACCAGGGGGCCTACCAGTCCCGTGTAGCCACCCGCTACCTGGCCCTGGTGATCGATCAACTCTCCGGCCGCATCACGGGCGAGGTGCTGGAAGGACCGCACCGTGGACGGCCCCTGGAGGATGTGTCCACCGAGGATCTGCTCAATCTGCTCGAACGCGCCAACCGCGACGACGTGGCCTCCGCCGAGGCCATCGAGGTCTATCTGGATCGCGAGCGCCAGCACCCGGTGCACCGCCGCGCGCCAAATCGTGCGACAACGACCGTCAGCAACCCCAATCAGCCGCCTCCCCGACCCGCGCCCTCCCCCATGACGTCCCCGGAGGCCCGGGCCGTGCTCGGTCTCGGCCCTGACGCGGGCACCGAGGAGGTCCGCGCCGCCCACAAGCGGCTGATGCAGCGCCTGCACCCCGACCGCGGCGGCAGCGACTACCTGGCCGCCAAGATCAACGAGGCCAAGGAAGTCCTGCTGAGCTGAGTCTGCCGATGGCCCGCAGCGAGGGATTCGCGCTGGCATTCGGCTCGTGCGGACAGGCTCCTGTCCGCATCCAAATAGAGGGAGGGACCTGCCGCGATGGGGCAGGAAAATCCCGGGGATCGCGGCGCGCCGACACCCACAGATGGATCCATTCCCTGGATTGCAGTCAGGCGTCCGGGTCGAGATGGCCTACGCGGCCAACGCCTCCGGCTGGGCCCCCACAGGCGGTTGCGCGCCAACGACACCGCGACGCTGTTTTCACCCTGGTGCTGGTGCTGCTGGCGCTGTTCGTGCGTGGCCTGTTCCGCGGTGAGCAGTACAATCCGGTCAGTCGTTGGCTGATCGCCGCCTACCGCGCGCTGCTGGGGCGGGGTGCTCGGAACGCCCATGGACGGTCCTCGCTGCGGCGGTGGTGACCGTCTAGCCGCGGTCGCGGCTGGGCTCGGAGTTCATGCCGCAGTTCGACGCGGTCGATCCGTCGCATCGCAGAGGGAAGCCGCTGTGAGCCTGAGGCCCCTCACCGCGGACGTCTCCTAGCGGTGTGCCGCCCACGGTGGCTAGCCGTCGTTCGTTGACCTCCGTCTCGCGTTGACCGCGGGCGGCTCTTGGGGCGCACCGGCTTGTGCGATGAGCGCGTGGCGCAGGGCCTCGGGTAGCGCGAGGTCGGTTCCCGGACCGGCGAGCACGTGCACGGTCAGTGCAGTCGCGCACGTCTGTCCGTCCTGGTTGTTGAATCTGTAGTCAAGCGCGAAGGAGCGGCGCCTGACCTCGGCGACGGAGACCGCAACCTCGATGCGATCCCCCTGAAGGATTGGCCTCTTGTAGCTCGCCTCGGCGTGGGTGATGGGCAGTGCCGCGGCGTCTGGAGCGACTCCGTGTCGGATCAGGTCATGGAGTGGGAATCCCAGATCGGCCATTAGGGACTCGTAGGCGTCGTGGGCGTGGCGGAACAGGTGCCCGAAGAACAGCACCCCGGCGGCGTCCGTATCGTGGAGCCGGACCTGGAAGCGGTAACGAAAGCGCTCGCTAGGCATGATCACCGTGAGGGGCATGAGGCTGGAATCCGGAGCCGGGGCCGTCCGGCAGGCGGATGCGCCCCAAGTGCGGGATGGGTGCCTGGCCGAGATCCGCGGCCAGCCAGCGGGCGGTGTCGAGCCCATGGGGCAGCGGGCTGCCGATGGCCGCCGCCAGCTGGGCCGTTGGCCAGAGACCGGCGGCGGTCTCCACCAGGCTGGTCAGCACCACCTCGCACCCGGCCTCCTGGAGCCGTCGCGCCAGCTCCAGGGTGGCACGCAGACCGCCGATGACGGGGGGTTTGAGGACCGCTCGCCGTACCGGAAGGTGCCCCCGAACGAGCCCGGCGCGCAGAGATCCCAAGGATTCGTCCAGGGCCAGTGGGAAGGCCGCGAGCGACTGCAGATGGCTCAGCGTTTCCGGGTCTGGCACCCTCAACGGCTCTTCCAGGGACTCCACCGGCAATTGGTTCAGCATGGCAACGACGCGGGCGGCGGTATCGCCGTCCCAAGCCCCATTGGCGTCCAGGCGCAGCCGGACCCCGGCGTGCAGGGACCGCGCGATCTCGGCGAGTCGGACCAGTTCCAGGTCTGGGTCGGCGAGACCGACCTTTAGCTTGAGCACGCCAAAACCGTCCTCGCAGGCGCGCGCGACGTCGTCCGGCCCGACCGTCCCAACGCCCCCCAGCACGACGTTGACGGGGACCGAATTAGGTACGTCGGCCTCGGCGGGGCGAGCGATCCACTGGCGTAGGCTGACGCCGGCGAGCCGGCTCTGGAGATCCAGCAGGGCACACTCAACTGCAGTAACCGCGGCGGGTGCGGCGGGCGCGCCGCCCGCGAGCAGCGACAGCGCCTCGTCGATCTCCATGCCGACGAGCCGAGTCTCCCAGGCGTGCAGGGCCAAGGCGGATTGGTCCAGCGGCTCGGTGCCGGCCTCCGGCAGGGGGGCGCAGTCGCCGTAGCCCGTGACTCGCTCGGACCGGGCGCGGACGAGCCAACCCGAGCGGTCGCCGAAAGCGCCGCGGGCGCTCTGCCAGGGCCGGTGCAGAGCGATCCGATAGGGATGAACGGACAGGGACTCGATTCGAGTTTGCGGCCCGTTAGAGCACGCCGGCTCGATCACGCAGCGACCCCGACCACGAAGCCGAGCAGCGGCAAGAGCACCAGCGCCGCCTGGTAGAGCGCGGTGCGTGCGAGCATCGGATTGATCTCCGGGCCCTCGGCACCGCCGAACAGGCGGGCGATCAGCGCCACAGGCGAGCGGAAGGCTGCCGAGGCTGAGCCAGGTCGCGGCCGGCAGATCGGCGGCGAGCAGGATGGGAAAAGGCAGGAGCAGCAGGCCGCCGTAAAGCCACGCGGGCTCCCGGCCGCCCCAGGTAGTGGCACAGGGTCCTGCGCCCGGCGACGCGGTCTGTCTCCAGATCCCGGTAGTTGTTGAGCAGCAGCACGGCGGCCGCCGGCAGGCCGAGCGCAATCCCGAGCAGCAGCGCGGCGCGGTCGAAGGCCAGGGTCTGCAGGTAATGGCTGCCGACCACGGAGGCGATGCCGAAAAAGGTCAGCACGTACAGTTCACCGAAGGGGCTATACGCGATGGGCCGTGGGCCGCTGGTGTAGGCATAGCCGCAGGCCAGGGAGGCCAGACCGATGGCGAGGATGGGCCAGCCGCCCCGGGCCACCAGCAGGCAACCGAGCAGGAAAGCCAACCCAAAGGCGAGATGGGCGGCGCTTCGCACCTCCCGGGCGCTGAACCAGCCCTGAGCCGTGGCCCGGGGCGGCCCGACCCGATCGACGGTGTCGGTGCCGCGCTCGAAATCCGCCGCGTCGTTGTGCAGATTGGTTCCGACCTGGATGGCGACCGCGGCGAGCAGGGTGGCAACGGCGGTGGGAAACGCCAGCCGACCGGTTTGGGCGACCGCCAGCCCGATCCCGGCGACCACCGGGGTCACCGCGAGTAACAGGGTCTTGGGTCGGGCGGCCGAAATCCAGCGGGCGATCCGGGACGGGTCAGGGAGCGCGGGCACCATGGACCGCGAGGCGTCGATTGCTCGGCCCCCTACCCTCTCGCCCGGACCCGCGCGGTCGCTCACGGTCGGCGGGGAAACTTGCCGAAGTCCGGGGCGCGGCGCTCCAGGAAGGCGTCGCGGCCCTCCTGGGCCTCCGCGGTGGTGTAGTAGAGGGCGGTGGCGTTACCTGCCAGCTCCTGGATGCCGGCGAGCCCGTCGGTGTCCGCGTTGAAGGCGGCCTTGAGCACGCGGAGCGCCGTGGGGGAGAGCTCGAGCATGCGCCGGCACCAGTCGAGGGTGACGGACTCCAGCTCCGCCAGAGGTACCACGGTGTTCACCAGGCCCATCTCCAGGGCCTCCTGAGCGTCGTACTGGCGGCACAGAAACCAGATCTCCTTGGCCTTCTTGAGCCCGACGGTTCGGGCCATCAGTCCAGCGCCGAAGCCGCCGTCGAAGCTCCCCACCCGCGGCCCCGTCTGGCCGAAGCGGGCGTTGTCCGCGGCAATGGTCAGGTCGCACACGAGATGGAGCACGTGGCCGCCGCCGATCGCGTAGCCCGCCACCATGGCGACCACGGGCTTGGGCAGGGTGCGGATCTGGCGCTGGAGCTCCAGCACGTTGAGGTGCTCGATGCCCGCGCCGTCGCGGTAGCCCTCCTGGCCCGCGGATGCGCTGATCGCCGCCGGAGCAGAAGGCCAGCTCTCCGGCGCCGGTGAGCACGATCACCCCGATGTCTGGGTCCATATGGGCATGGTGAAAGGCGTCGATCAGCTCCCGCACCGTTTCAGGACGGAAGGCGTTGCGAACCTCGGGTCGGTTGATGGTGATCTTCGCGACCTGGCCCCGTTCCAGCTGCGCACGGTGGTAAAGGATGTCGGTATAGTCGAGCCCCGCGGGCATGTCCCACTGGATGGGTGTCGAGTCTGGCGTGTGCTGCATGTCTATGGGGCTCCGGGGCCGAGACGGCGCCAGCAATTGGTTGGAGGTCGCCCGGCGACCCGCCGATACTCAGCCTCTGGAATGATCCGTCTCTCGCCCGGGCGTCAGCCGATCAGTTCCTGAGCGGCCACCAGCCGTCTGAACTCCAGATGGACCGCCTGGCTACGTGGCGCGTCGACGATCACCTCGATCAGCGTGCCGGGCCGGCCCCTCCGGCACTCGTCCAGGCCCTGCGCCAGGGCCTCGCGCCAGCCGGCGGCGTCATCGACACGGCAATGCCCGAGGCCGAAGGGATGCACCAGGGCCCCCAGATCGAGGGGGCGCGGTGTGCGCCACAGGCGCTCGAAGTCCGGCAGGCCCGCCTGGGGCAGATAGTCGAAGATGCGGCCACCGCCATTATTCAGGACGATCAGCGGCCGGTCGAGCCGGTCCGCGAGCAGGAGCCCGGACAGATCGTGCAGAAATGAAAGGTCCCCGATGAGTCCAGCGGTGGGCACGCCCCCCGCGTTGAGCCCGGCCAGCGTGGACAGCTGGCCGTCGATTCCGCTCGCCCCCCGGTTGCCGAACAGGGTCAGAGGCGCCTCCCGGTCGCCGGACCAGGTCTCGAGCTGGCGGATGGGGAGCGAGTTGCCACAGAGGAGACCGTCGCCCGCGGGCAGTGCCGCCACCAGGTCGACGATCAGCTGGCCCTCGCACCAGGGGGCATCGCGCAGATAGTCTGCCGTCAGCCGGTCAATCCGCTGCTGGGCCTCGCGCCAAACGCCGAGCCAATCGGATGACGCCTGGGCGGGCGGGTCGGCGCACAGGGCCTGGCACAGGGCCGTCGGGTCCGCGGTCAGGTGCAGGGCCAGATCATGGGTGGGGTCGGACCAGCGGCCGGAGGGGTCCACCAGAATGGTGGGTACGCCGGCGAGCCACTCCAGCACCGTCCTCGAGACCGGCGCCCGGCCAAAGCGCAGCACCCAGTCCGGCCGCAGGGCGCGGGCGGTGCCCGGGTTGCGTGCGACGGCCTTGTAGCGGCTGATGCGATGGCCCCCGGCAGGAACTGGGCCGAAGCGCAACCCGGACAGGGGGTCCGCGAGCACCGGGACTCCCAGTGCCGCAGCGCAGGACCAAAGTGCCGCGGGGAACGCCGCGGCCGATGTCGTCCGGTCCGCAATAGATCAGGCCGCGGCCCCTAGAGACGCTCCCGCAGCTCAGGTGGGAGCGACAGCGGCGGCGCTGACCGCGAGAGCACGCCGGCGTCGACTCCTGCTGCGGTCCAGACCGTGTCCGCGGCGCCGGGAACCGCAGCCGGGGCCTGGCCGGGGACTAGGGGCTCGCGCAGCGGCAGGTTGATGTGGACGGGTCCGGGTGATACGCCTCGGCTCACGGTGGCGGTGCGCAGTCCCAGCCGCCGTAGTGCCTTGAACGCAGCGGGCAGATCCACGGGCGGCCCCGGGTCGTGGAACTCCCTGACGTGGGTACCGAAGATCCGCGTCTGATCGACGGTCTGGTTGGCGCCCCAGGCACGCAGCTCCGGCGGACGGTCCGCGGAGATCAGGACCAGGGGTACGCCCGACGCCTCCGCCTCGATCACCGCTGGATACCAATGGGCCGGCGCGCTGCCCGAGGTGGCGAGGAGCCCCACCGGCCGACCCGAGGCACGGGCCAGGCCCAGGGCATAGAAGGCGGCGCTGCGCTCGTCCAGGATGGGTGTCAGGCTGAGCTCGGGCCGCCGCTGGGCGGCCAGAACCACCGGGGTGGAGCGGGAGCCCGGGGAGAGCACCAGATGGCGCATCCCGCCCGCGACGAGGCCATCCAGAAGGGTCAGACACCAGCGCACCCCAAGGGCGGCGGGGTCCTCCTGATGGGTCGGGTCGGTCATGGGCTCAGATCCGCTCCGGAAGGCGCGCGGGTTCCCCGCCACGCAGACGCGGCGGCGGACTCGGAACCATCGACTCGCTGGATGCCGGCATGGGAGCGTCTCAGGGAACGGCTGCTGGCGTCCGAGCCGCTGTCGGACGGGGCGTGACTGTCGGACAATAGTCGGCTTGAAAGCGCCTCTACCACGAGCGCAGGATGGTACGTGATTCACTCGTGAACGGTCGACTGTCCGCCGGTTCCAGGCCGTGGCCATGAGCCAGCAATCTGACTCGGCTCGGGCTGCAATGCCCGGCGATGTCAATCTCCGCGACGCCCCTTGGCATCGGAGTCAAGCCCTGGCCCTGATCGACGCGGCGCGCCCTGGCTCCGCCTGGGATTACGGGACCCTACACCGGCGAGCAGGCGAACGGGTCGAGCAACTCCTTGCACAGGGTCTTCGACCCGGCGACTTGGTTGCGGTCCGTGAGCGGCCGGGGACGGACCTGATCCTGATGCAGCATGCCCTGGCCCGCGCCGGGGCGGCCCTGCTCCCGTTGCGCGAGGATGACGCGCCGCTTACGGGATCCGCGGCAGGCGGCGATGGGGCGGCAGCCCTGCTCGAGGACACTGGCGTTGAATGGGTTTGGGAAGGCCCGACCACGGGCGGCCTCATCCCTTCCAAGTATAGGGCGCCGAGAGCGGCGGGGGCTCAGCACCTACCATCGCCGCTCGCCCTAGTCGTGGAGACCAGCGGCAGCAGCGGGGCCCGACGGGCAGCCATGCTCACGGCCGAGAACCTGTTGACCTCCGCTACCCTGGTCAACCGCCGCCTCAGGCTGGGGGCCGGTGACACCTGGCTCTGCTGCCTGCCGCTGCGCCACATCGGCGGACTCTCCATCATCTACCGCTGCGCCTTGGCCGGGGCCGCCGTCCTGTTGCGCGAGGGCTTCCAAGCGGAGGCGGTGGCAGATGATCTGGAGCGCCACGGCGCTACCCACGTCTCCCTGGTGCCGCCCATGCTGGCCCGACTGCTCGACCTCGACCGTCCACCGCCGCCGAGACTGCGGGTGCTCCTGGTGGGCGGCCAGTCCCTGAGCACCCCCCTGGCGCATCGCGCACTGGAGTCCGGCTGGCCCTTGCACGTGACCTACGGCATGACCGAGACCGCTTCCCAGGTCGCCACCTCGTATCGGCTCACTGAGCCGCCAAGGCCGGGGGCCGTGGGCCGACCCTTCGCCCTTGTCGAGCTGGAATGTCCGGTCTGCCCGGAGGGGCCCGCTCCTCCCCGGCTGCGGGGCCCCTTGGTCATGGCAGGGTACGCGAACCCAGCGCGGGTCCCCGGGATGGGGCTCGAGGGCGGTTGGTTCACTGCTTCGGACCTAGCCTGTCTGGAGTCGGACGGAGGGCTTCGGGTCCTCGGTCGGGCCGACGAGGTGTTGGTCACCGGGGGGGTCAAGGTCCATCCCGCCCGGGTGGAGGCGGCACTCGCCGGGGCCCCGGGGGTCCGGGACCTGGCGGTCGTGGGGGTGGAGGATCCGATTTGGGGCGAGCGTCTGGTCGCACTCTACAGCGGAGAGGCGACCCCGGCCGAGCTGGACGCCTGGTGTCGCGCCCGCCTACCGGGTCGCGAGCGCCCGCGGGCCTTCATCCCGCTCGAAGCGCTGCCGACCCTGGGCTCCGGAAAGCGTGACCGCCAACGGTTACGCCAGCTCGCCCGGCTTGCCGGGTCGGCCGTGCCCGATCAATGCGAGCGCGGGCCGTAGATGACACCGCCCGATTCCGCATAGTCGGCCAACACCGCGGCTGCCTGGGTGCGCAGGAAATCGCGGGTGACGGCGATGCGGCGGCGCGCATAGGCCCGCACCCAGTCCGCGGGCTTGTGCCCCTCGTCGAACCCGGCGGCGCGCGCGTCCTCGTCCCGTGCACCGCAGACCAGCCGGCCGACCCCGGCCCAGGGGATGGCCCCCATGCACATGGCGCAGGGCTCGGCGCTGCTGAACAGGGTACAACCCCCTGGCACGAGCGCGGAGAGGTCGTATCCGCCGAGTGTCTGCTGGGCGCTCCCGAGAGCCACCAGCTCCGCATGGGCCAGAGAGCACTGGCTCGCGAGCACCCGATTGACCCCTACCGACACCAGACGCCCGCTTGAGGTCTCCAGCAGCACGGCGCCGAAGGGGCCCCCACCCTGGCGGACGTTCTCCCTCGCTAGGGCAATGGCGAGGCCCATGGCCGCCGCATCATCCTCAAAGGTCTCCGGCCAATCGGAAAGAAAGGCGCCGACCCAGGGCGGCAGGGTGATGCGGATGTCGCGGATCTCGATCATGTCCGGTTGGTTCGAAGGTTCCGGGGTAGGAGGTCACACGAAAGGACCGGAGCAAGGCGTGGTCTAGGCGGGCGCCGTCTCCACCATCGACGGGCGATTGGCGAATGACGCGTACCAGTCAGCGAGCCCGGGGTGCGCTGAACGCCAGTCGATCTCCGGCAACCGGAAGTCCAGGTAGCCGAGTGCGCAGCCGGCGGCGATGTGCCCCAGGTTCAGGTCCGCGGGCAGGGCCTTGAGATCCTGGTCCAGCTGCGCACAGGCGCGGCCCAATGACCCCAGTCTGAACGCCTGAAGCTCGGCGCTTCGCTGGGGCTCCGGCCGGCGGCGCTCCATCACCACCATGACCGCGTCGTCCAAGATCCCGTCCGCCAGGGCCTCGGCACATAGTACCGCCCAGTGCGCCGGGCCCGTCTCGGGGATCAGACGCGGCGCCGGGGCCTGCTCGTCGAGCCAGGCGCAGATCACGGGGCTGTCGTAGAGCGCACTGCCGTCGTCCAGGATCAGGGTCGGTATCCGACTCAAGGGGTTGGCGGCAATCAACGCCGAGTCGGCGCCGTGGGCGTCGCAGAGCTGTAGCTCGACACGCCCTGCGAGGCCCTTCTCGTTGACCGTGGCGCGTACCTTGCGGACGTAGGGAGAGGTGGTGCTGAAGAAGAGTTTCATCGATCGGGCTCCAAATGAGGTTCCCATTGTGCGTTGCGCGTCCGTCCCGGCTGTCCCCTATTCTGGCTTGCGCAAGAGGTCCACCCGATGGGGCTTCTGGAAGCGGGCTCCTTGGGGCGTCAGGTGGCGCTCAAAGGCGGCGCGGATCTCGGCGCGGCGGGCGGTGTCCAGGTTGCGCTCGCTGTGGGTCACGTCTATAAACCGGGCCTCGAAGGTCGGCCAATCCGGGTAGAGACCCTCTGACTCGAAGAAGGCCTCGGTCTCCAGCTCGAACAGACCCTGATCCACCGCCCGCCCCAGGGCCCCAAAGGCCGCCTCACGCACCACGCGCTCGTCGTCGATGAGTCGCATCAAGTCGTTGAATGGCCCCCAGTAGACGGGCTCGCAGCAATAGAGCTGCCCGCCGGGCCTCAACACCCGATGGACCTCGGCGAGCGCCCGGTCCATCAGGGACACGGGCACGTGGTGTAGGGACTTGAACATGAAGACCAGGTCGTAGGTCTCATCCGGGTCAACGATGGCCTCCGCGCCGCCGTAACGGAAGCTCACCCCAGGGAGATCCAGAACCAAATTCTTCTCATGCTGGATGCGGTCCACCTCGGTTGCGGTGACAGCGGCCGCCCCAAACCGCTCCGCCAGCTGCCGGGTCATCCAGGCCGCCCCGCAGCCGAGCTCCAGCACTCGCAGTCCGGCTACGGACACCAGCTCTTCAATCAAATCGACTTCCTCGATCGCGCGGTAGCCGCGCTCGGTACGGATGCGCATCGACGCAGCTGAATGACGGTTCGTCTCTGGATCGCTCATGGCTCTTGCGGTTTCTGGGATTGGTGGGGACCACAGTCTAGCGAGAATCGCGCGAACGCGACTTGCTGCACCGCAGCACGTATAATTTGCGCTTTGGCGCTTGGATCGAAACCGCTCTGGTCCCAAGTCGGCAGTCAGTCTCGGCCCCCGTCCTCGCGCGAAACCCGATAAGGATCCCCCATGTTCCTGCGCTTCCTGCTGGTGCTTCTGGTCCTGGCCGCCGTGGTTGGCGGACTTGCCTATCTCAAATACGGCCAGGTCCAACAAGACATGGCAAAGTTTTCACACCCGATGCCGCCCCCAACGGTGTCTGCGGCGGAGGTGACGGAGACCCGCTGGGAGCCCACGCTGGAGGCGGTGGGGACGGTGCAGTCCGTGCAGGGAGTGGACGTGAGCAATGAGGTGGCGGGTCTGGTGAAGGAGATCCGTTTCGAGTCGGGTGCCCGGGTGAAGCAGGGACAGATTCTCGTGGAGCTCGACGACTCGGTGGACCGGGCCGATCTGGAGGGCCTGGTCGCCGCCGAGAAGCTGGCCGAGATCAAGCTCGGTCGAAACCGCAGCCTGCTCAAGGACAGGGCCGTCTCACAAGGGGATTTCGACGAGGCCAGTGCCCAGCTCGACCAGGCGCGCGCCCAGGTCAAGGCCAAAGAGGCCACGATCGACAAGAAATCCATCCGCGCGCCCTTCACCGGCCAGTTGGGGATCCGGCAGATCAACCTCGGCCAATATCTCAAGGAGGGCTCTTCGATCGTATCCCTTCAGGCCCTGGACCCGGTGTACGTCGACTATTCCCTGCCCGAACGCCACCTCGCCGAGCTCAGGGTTGATCAGGGCGTTCACATTCAGGCGGCACCCTATCCCGACCAGACCTTTGAGGGCTCCATCCTGGCCATCAGCCCGGGGATCGACCAGGGCACCCGTAACGTCCTGATACGCGCCCGGTTCAGCAACCCCGACCTCAAACTGAGGCCTGGCATGTTCGCCCGGGTATCCACCCTGCTACCCGTACAAGAGGGGGTACTGACCCTGCCGAGGGAGGCCGTCACGTTCAACACCTATGGCGACTCGGTGTTCCTGATCGAGGAGAAGGACGGCAAGCCCATCGTCCAGCGGCGTCAGGTCAAGACCGCGGCGGTGCGCGGGAACGAGGTGGCGATCCTGAGCGGCCTCGCGGCCGGAGACCGGGTGGTGTCTGCCGGCCAGGTTAAGCTCCGGAACGGTGATGCGGTCGCGATCCAGGCCTCAAAGGCGGCGCCGACGGGTGACACGCCCGCTTCCGAAGAGGCAACGGCAACCGGTCCGGCGACGGACGGCGGGGCAAAGAAGGAATGAAGTTCACCGACGTCTTCATCCACCGCCCGGTGCTCGCGAGCGTCGTGAGCCTCCTGATCTTCATCCTGGGCGTGCGCGCCTTCATCGACCTGGAGGTGCGCCAATACCCCAAGACCCAGAACACCGTGGTCACCGTCACGACCGCCTACCCGGGCGCGAGTAGCGAGCTGGTCCAGGGGTTCATCACCCAGCCGCTCCAGCAGGCCATCGCGGAGGCGGACGGTATCGACTACCTCTCCGCCACCAGCAGGGCGGGGACCTCGGTGATCGAGGCCCACATGCGCCTCAACTACGACCCCAATGCGGCAGTGGCGGAGATCCAGGCCAAGGTCGGGAGCCGTCTCAACGTGCTCCCGGAAACCGCCCAGAACCCGGTAATCGACTCCACCACGGGCGACGTCACCGCCCTGATGTACCTCGCCTTCTACAGCAAGGACATGGAGCTTCCCCAGATCACGGATTACCTGCTGCGGGTGGTCCAGCCCCAGCTTCAGGCACTCGAGGGGGTGGCCAAGGCTGAGCTGATCGGCAACAAGACCTACGCCATGCGCATCTGGCTGGACCCGGCCCGCATGGCCTCCCTGAAGGTCAGCGGCACCGACATCACACGGGCGCTCCAGTCCAACAATTACCTGGCTGGGTTGGGCCGCACCCAGGGCGACCTGGTTCAGGTCGACCTCTCCGCCACCACCGACATCAGTACCGTGGAGGACTTCAAGCGCCTGGTGGTGCGCGCCCAGGACGATTCCCTGGTGCGCCTGGAGGACGTGGCGAGGATCGAGCTGGGCGCCGCCGACTACAACTCCAGCACCCTGTACAAGGGCATCCCCGCCATCTTCATCGGCGTCAAGCAGACGCCCGGGTCCAATCCCTTGGATGTGGCGGGGCGGGTCCACGCCCTTCTGCCAAGTCTCAAGGCCGAGTTCCCCGAGGGGCTCAACGCCGTTATCCCCTACGACGCGAGCGAGTTCATCAAGGATTCCATCCGGGAGGTGTTCAAGACCCTGGCGGAGGCGGTGCTGATCGTGCTCGCGGTGATCTTCCTGTCACTCGGATCACTGCGCGCGGCACTGGTCCCCTCGGTGGCGGTCCCCCTGTCCATTGTCGGGGCCGGGTTCCTGATGTTGCTTGCGGGCTTCTCCATCAACCTTCTCACCCTGCTCGCCATGGTGCTGGCCATCGGACTGGTGGTGGATGACGCCATCGTGGTGGTGGAGAACGTCCACCGTCACCTGGAAATGGGCAAGCCGCGTATCCAGGCGGCGGTTGACGCGGCGCGGGAGCTGGCGGTACCGATCATTGCCATGACCACCACCCTGGTGGCGGTCTACGCGCCCATTGGATTCATGGGGGGGCTGGTGGGCTCGCTGTTCACCGAATTTGCCTTCACCCTGGCGGGCGCGGTGCTGGTCTCGGGGGTCGTGGCGCTGACCCTCTCGCCCATGCTGTCCGCGCGGGTGTTGCGTGCCAGCGGTCAGCAGAGCTGGTTCGAGAAGGCGGTCGAGCACGCCTTCGAGGGTCTCGCCAACGGTTACCGGCGCCTGCTCCACGGCTGGCTGCGCTACCCCGCCATGACCCTGCTGGTGGCGGTGGTGGTGATCGGGGCTATCTATGTCATGTACAGCATGACCAAGAAGGAGCTGGCACCCACGGAGGACCAGAGCATCCTGTTCTTCATGGCGACTGCGCCTCAAACCGCCACCATCGACTACGACCTGCGCTATGTGGAGCAGATGCTGCCCATCTTCGAGTCGATCCCCGAGTACAAGGAGAGCTTCATCCTGGCGGGCTTCGGCGGCGACCAGAGCACCACCTTCGGCGGCTTCAAGATGCCGCCGCCGTCCGAGCGCTCGCGTCCCCAGACGGCGGTCCAGCCCGAGCTCCAGGGTGCCCTGTCCCAGCTCACCGGGGTGCAGGCGGTGGTCTTCCCACGCCCCAGCCTGCCCTCCCCCGGACGCGGGGTGCCGGTGGAGTTCGTGATCGTTTCCGACCAATCCTACGAGGTGCTCGACGGGCTCGCCGATCAGCTGCTGGGCACCGCCATGGGCAGCGGCAAGTTCATGTTCCTGCAGCGGGACGTGAAGTTCGAGCGGCCCCGAACCGTGCTCGACGTGGACCGGGACCTGGCCGGCGACCTGGGTGTCAGCATGCAGGACCTGGGGTCGAGCCTCTCGGCGATGCTGAACGAGGACTACGTGAACTGGTTCAGCCTGGAGGGTCGCAGCTACAAGGTGATCCCCCAGGTGGACAACGGGCTTCGCAACGACGCCGGGGAGATCGGCGACTACCAGGTACGCACCGCCTCCGGAGAGCTCGTGCCGGTCAGCGCCCTGGTGGACATCCGCAAGGAAGTGGAGCCGTCCAAGCGCACCCAGTTCCAGCAGCTCAATTCCATTACACTCTCCGGGGTCATGACCCCAGGGGTGCCGCTCGGGGACGCACTGGGGTACCTCGAGGAGCAGGCGAGCACCCTCTTCCCCAAAGGCGTGCGCTGGGACTACCAGGGGGAGTCGCGTCAGTTCAAAAGCGAGGGCACCGCCCTGGAGATCACCTTCTTCCTGTCGCTGCTCATCATCTACCTGGTCCTCGCCGCCCAGTTCGAGAGCTGGCGTGACCCCTTCGTGGTGTTGATGTCGGTGCCGCTGACCATCGCCGGTGCCATGGCGTTCCTGTTTCTCGGCTTCGCGAGCGTCAACATCTACACCCAGGTGGGTCTGATCACCCTGATCGGCCTCGTGGCCAAGAACGGCATCCTGATCGTCGAGTTCGCCAACCAGCTGCGGGAGCGCGAAGGGTTGGGCAAGCGGGAGGCGGTGGAGAAGGCGGCGACCATCCGGCTGCGGCCGATCCTGATGACGACCGTCTCCATGCTGGTGGCCATGGTGCCGCTGCTAATCGCCAGCGGACCGGGCGCCGTCAGCCGCTTCGATATCGGGTTGGTCATCGTGACGGGGCTCGGCATCGGCAGCCTGTTCACCCTGTTCGTGGTCCCGGCCTTCTATCTCCTGTTGTCACCGGCAAAGCATCGGGCGACGCACCTCTCCGAGGGAGGCACTGAGGGCGTCGTGGCAAGTGCCCGGCCGACCAGCTAGCGGCGCAACTCGGCGGCGGCAGTCACGGGATTGTTCTGGAAACGCTGCGCCCAACGCTTCCAAGGCAGCCGAAACGTCAGCAATGCGGCGAGTACGCCGGCGTAGATCAGCGGCTCGCGGATGTCCGCCTTCACCAGCCAGATAAAGTGGAGCACCGCCAGGACGGCGATGAGGTACACGGCCCGGTGTAGCTGCTGCCAGCGCCTGCCCAGCCGGCGTATCCAGCCTCTGGTGGAGGTCACCGCCAGGGGCACCATCAACACCAGGGCCGCAAACCCCACGATGATATAAGGCCGCTCGGTGAGGTCGCGGACGATCTCCGACCACGCCAGCGCACGGTCCAGGACCAGATAGGCCGCAAAGTGTAGCAGAGCGTAGAAGAAGGCAAAGAGCCCAAGCATGCGCCGGAAGCGCAGCACCCACGCAAGACCGGTCAGCCGCCGCAAAGGAGTGACCGCCAAGGTCACGAGCAGAAACCGAAGGGTCCAGATCCCGGTGAAATGGACGACCGCCTCCACCGGATTGGGCCCTAGCGTGTTGTCCATCACCTGCCAGCCGAGCACCAGCACGGGCACCAGGCACAACAGGAACACCAGGGGCTTTCCCACGCGGAGGGTCAGCGAGCCGTTCAGTCTCGAAGTCGCCATCCGCCGCCCTCAGAAGAAACGCCGCAGGTCCATGCCCGAGTACAAGCTCGCCACCTGGTCCGAGTAGCCATTGAACATCAACGTCTCCCGTTTGCGGGCGAAGAGACTGTCGCCGATCATGCGGTGTCTCTTCTGACTCCATCGGGGGTGGTCGACGTTGGGGTTCACATTCGCGTAGAAGCCGTACTCGTCCGGCTGAAGCACGTTCCAGGCGGTTGGCGGCTCTTTTTCCACGAAACTGATCCGCACGATGGATTTTATGCTCTTGAATCCGTACTTCCAGGGGACCACCAACCGAAGGGGCGCGCCGTTCTGGTTCGGCAGGACTTCCCCGTAAAGCCCGGTGGCGAGGATGGTCAGGGGATGCATGGCCTCATCCATGCGCAGGCCCTCGCGATAGGGCCAGTCCAGCACCGCCCGTCGCTGACCCGGGAGCTGCTTTGGATCGTAGAGCGTCTCGAAGGCCACGTACTTCGCCTTGGAGTTGGGCTTGAAGCGCTTGAGCAGATCGCCCATGGGAAAACCGACCCAGGGGATCACCATGGCCCAGGCCTCCACGCAGCGCAGGCGGTAGACGCGCTCCTCCTGCGTGAATCCGCTGAGCACGTCCTCGATCCCGATCTCGCCGGGTGACTCGCACTCCCCGTCTACCGTCACAGTCCAGGGTCTGGGCTTGAGGAAGCGGGCGTTGCTCTTGGGGTCTTCCTTGTTCGTCCCGAGCTCATAGAAGTTGTTGTAGCTCGTGATGTCCTCGACGCTCGTCGTCGGCTCCTTGGTGCTGAATCGGCTCGGTACCAGGTTGGGGATCTTGTCAAGCGCCGCGGCCCGTCCAGAAATACCGACCGAGAGGAGCCCCCCGGTGGCCGCCAAGCCAGCACCGGCCGCGGCGGCCTTGATGAAGTCGCGGCGACGCAGCCAGAGTGTCTTTGGGGTGATTTCAGAGGGGGCGATGCCGTCCGCTTTCTCTTTCTTGATCAGCATGGGAGGTCTCGGGGTTGGTTGAGCGGACCGCGGTTGGTGCGGCTCGGACCCGGTCGCAGGCCCCTTCGCTTCAGGGCGGCCTCGCCGTCTTCACTTAGATGCGGACGGCTTCGCCAGGTTCGAGTCCAGCCCCTGCCGCACCTTGAGATTCCCCGGTCAAACCCCAGAAACTAGGGCCCTATTGCACCAAGAGCCTCCGCCATGCCAGACGACTTCACCCCGCAGAACGACCTTGAACGCCAGCTCATCGCCGCTCAGGACGGCCAGATACCTCCCGAGGCATTCATCGAGACCCTGGTGGGCTCGGAGGTCTTCATGCCGATCTATGAGAAGCACCAGATCGGGGGTTTCCAGGCCCAACAAGCGGCCCAGCCGCTGAAGCTCAAAGGCGAGGACGGGGGCGAGGTGCTGGTACTCTTTACGAGCCCGGAACGCGCCAAGGGCTTCGTCGCGGACTTCCCCGGCTACGGGGGCGGTCTGGTGGCGGACTTCACCTGGATCCTTGAAAAGCTGGGCATCGGCTACGCCATCACACTCAACCCCGGGCTCCCCGTGGGCATCGATTTCGAGGCCCAGGACGTCGCCCAGATCGCCGGCATGGCACGCCCCAACTGACGCCAAGCACCCCTGTCGCTGCGTCAGGGCTCCCCGGCCAGTCCGAGCAGGCGCGACGCCTCCTGACCCATTGGATTATCGGGACCCAGGTCGCGGGCGCGTGTCAGGATCTCGCG
Source organism: uncultured Gammaproteobacteria bacterium (assembly GCA_963698355.1). Taxonomy (GTDB): domain Bacteria; phylum Pseudomonadota; class Gammaproteobacteria; order Chromatiales; family Chromatiaceae; genus Thiodictyon. Next base: position 120,985 of record CAVOQO010000005.1, read on the forward strand.
CGCCTTCGCCGCGTCACCGCTCTGCAAGGTCACGAAGCCGAGGGTAAGCCAGATCCGCTGGAAGCTCGGTCCCGCCTCGCTGGCCTGGCGCAGCACCTCGAGCGCCCCGGCAGTGTCGCCCCCGTAATGCAGGGCGAGACCCAAGTCGTTGCGCGCTTCCATGTCCGACGGATCGAGCTCTAAGACGCGTCGGTAGAGGGGGATGGCCTCGACATAGCGGCGCTCGGCGAACAGTGCATCGGCCTTTTGCCCGAGGAGCCTCGGGTCACTCTCTTGGATGGACTCAGGGATCGGGTTCACCGCCTCCAGCGCGGAGCCGATCCCGGAGGACTGCTGGGGGCCGCTCAGGCCATGTGGGGACGCCGGGGCGGAGGATGGCGCAGGGGGACGAATCGGGTGACGCACGTAATAGTCCCGCGTCAGGGCAAAGACGGCAAAGCCATAGAAGGCAAGGAAGGCGAGGGTTATCAGCCACTGGATGGGAGTGAGCTTTGGCATCGGCGTCTCGATCGTCGCAGGGGCGGGAACCCTGAGGTGCGGCGGATGCTAGAGAGGGCCCTGTGTCCGTGTCAAACGCCCGTCGCGTACCCTTTGAGCCGACGGCGTAGCCGTTTTCTCGCATCCCGACCCCGGCTTGGCCTATTATCCCGGGCCATCACTGCGCGGGGCACCCCCGCCCCCCGGACGCCGTTCCTATCACCACACCCAGAACACCAGGAGACAAATCCATGTCCACCCCAGTGAAAGACCTCGAGGGCGCCACCGACGAGCTCGTCGCCAAACTGGCGGAGCGTGGCATCACGGACAACGAGCAGCTAGTTCAGGCCGCGGCGACCCCAGCCCAGCGCAAGGAGCTGGCGGGTCTCTGCGGCTGCGACACCGGCGATATCCTTCACCTCGCCAATCGCGCCGATTTGGCACGCGTCCGCGGCATCGGCGGGGTCTATTCAGACTTGCTGGAGATCGCTGGCGTCGACACGGTGAAGGAACTGGCGACCCGCCGCGCAGACCATCTCCTCGCCAAGATGGTCGAGACCAACGACCGCGACAAGCTCACCAGCAGGCCCCCGACCCTGGCGATGGTGCAGGACTGGGTCAGCCAGGCGAAGAGCCTGAAGTCGGGCCTCACCTACTGATTGTTGTCAGACACGAACCTGCCGGCGCCGGGTGAGCGGCGATCCGGCAGCGTCCCGCCTGGACCTGCGCCCATGACCCGCGGAATCCATCTGAAACGACTGACCCACTCCGATCTGGAGCTCCTGGGGCTCCAAGACTCGGAGGCCGAGCGCGCGCAACCCGAGGGGCCGTCGGCGCGCCCCCATGCTGCCTTCTTGAAGGAGGTCGAAAGCGGCGTTGCGCGCGCCGGACCGCCGTCCAACCCAGTACGGCCCATGGACGCAGATGCGGTCGCGGCTGATGAATCGGATTCGGACTCTGAGGACCCCGCGTTTGACCTCGCGGCCCTGACGCGGGAAATCCGCCTCGGCCTTGAGGAAACCTTGCGGTTTCTGGATCCTGGGTCGGCGCACGCCTTGGCGAGTGGAGGGGTCCCTCCCGGGAGTGCCTCCGGTTAGACCCGGAAGCCCGCGCTGACAATCGGGGAAAAAAGTGGCCGCTGCGCCAGGGTGTGTAACCGGCGCAGCAGCCCAATCGGCTTGCTGCCTGAGAAAATGCGAGTCGACCGAGCTAAACGTCGCCAGGAAACCCGGTCATACGTTTTCCGGGCCGTCAGGAGTACGTTGCCCTTCGTGGGCGCCGTTCTGCGCTTCTAGATGGGCTTCAGAGGCTTCGGGACGGAGGTTCCGCCGAGCCCTTCCCCGCGTCACTCATTCCATCTGGCTCAACGCCCGCCCGCGTCGTTGCCCGCGGCCAGTGCGATCAGAAAGCCCCCGCTGAGGAAGGCGGACAGGATGCCAACAAGGGTCAGGGTATCGAAGCTCATGGGTACGCCTCCAAATTACACTTTGCGAAAATACTGCTCCAAAGATCAGGAAGGTGGTCCGAGGCCTCTCGTCCCTGCTCACTGATCTCACGGCGCCTAGTCTGCACCTTGGGGATTTCCATAGTATTTCGGTAAATGCTAATATTGTAACAGGTTGTAACCGCGCCCCACGTTGCATGCACGCAACAGACATCCCAAATGGCTGATCTTCCAACCAAACTCTTGATCGTCGACGACGACTCCGCCCTGCGCGCGCTGCTCCAGGACTATCTGGCGCGCGAGGGCTTCGAGGTGGCCGGCGTGGAAGACGGGACAGCGATGGATGCCTGGCTGGCGGAAAACGCGCCGGATCTGGTCATCCTGGACCTCATGCTCCCCGGCGAGGACGGACTGACCCTGGCGCGGCGCCTGCGGACCCACACCCAGGTGCCGATCATCATGCTGTCGGCCCGGGGGGACGAGATCGACCGGATCGTGGGGCTGGAGGTCGGCGCCGACGACTACATGCCCAAGCCATTCAACCCGCGTGAGCTCTTGGCTCGCATCCGCGCGGTGCTGCGACGGCGTGACCGGGGCGAGGCCAAGGAGTCGGAAGACCCCGAGACATCCAAGCCATCGGCCTACACCTTCGGACCCTACCGACTGGACTTCAACCTGCGTGAACTGAGGCGCAACGGCGACACCGTGGTGCTCACCAGCGGCGAGTTCGACCTGCTACGGCTGCTGGTCGAGCACAGCGAGCGCGTGCTGGACCGGGACCGTATCCTCGACCTCTTGAAGGGCTACGAGCGATCCCCGTTCGACCGCAGCATCGATGTCCAGATCGCCCGGCTGCGCTCCAAGATCGAACCGGACACCAAGAATCCACGCTACATCCGAACCGTCTGGGGCAAGGGCTACATCTTTACCCCCGCCGGCGAGCAGTGAAGCTCCTCCGGCGGCTCCTGCCCGCCTCCCTGTTCGGGCGGGCGCTGGTGACCCTGATCGGCAGCTTCGGCCTGTTCGCCATCACCACCTTCCTGATCGTCGTCTACTACGCACTGGCACCGGTCGTGGATCGGTCCACGTCGGACCTGGCCGGCATCATGGTCCTGTCGGCCCGCACCCTGGTGCAATTGCCGCCGGATCTGCGGGACGACTACCGTGAGCGACTCGCCCGGGAATACGATCTGCGCCTCACAGACGAGCGGCCGGTGCCGGACACCCATGGCTACTTCTTTCCCTACATCGACCGCCTCGAAACGGCCCTGGAGGAGCGCCTGGGCCGACCCGTTGAAATGATCACGAGCTTGGCCAACGGCGACCGTTGGTTTTGGGTGGCCCTGGACGCGGGGGATCAGACCATTTGGACCGGGTTTCCCCGTCAGCGCCTACAAACCCGTCCCCTGGAAGGACTGGTCGTAATCGGCGGTCTGGCGCTGCTCCTCTTGGTCGGCAGCGCAACCGTCCTAGCACGGCGGGTCACCCGACCCCTCGAGCGTCTCTCAAGCGCCGCCACTGAGATGGCCCAGGGTCGCTCCCCAAATCCCCTACCCGAGACCGGTCCCGCAGAACTGGCCGACCTGGCGCGTCAATTTAACGACATGGGCCGCCAAGTCAGGGAGTTGCTCGCCAACCGCACCATGTTGCTGGCGGGGATCTCCCATGACCTGCGCACCCCGCTGACGCGCCTGCGACTCGCCCTGGAGATGCTGCCCGCTGACGCCGCACCGGACCTGATCGGTCGCATGGAGCGGGACATGGACGAGATGAATGCGCTCATCTCCCAGGCGGTGGACTTTGGTAAGAACCTGGGCGCCGGGGCTCGCCAGATCGTGGATCTGGGGGACTTGATCAGTGACCTGGTGGTGGGCCAAGCGCGCGTCATCTGGCAGCGCCACCCCATCTGCCCCTACCGGGTGGACGCCTTGGCGCTGCGCCGAATTCTGGGCAATCTGCTCGAAAACGCGCTGCGTTACAGCCGGGACCAGGTCGAGATTCACCTGGACTGTCGCCTGCCCAAGCCCGTGATCTATATCCTGGACCGGGGACCCGGCATACCGCCTGGCGAGCGCGAGGCAGTCTTCCGGCCTTACTATCGGCTGGAGCAGTCACGCAATCGGCAGACCGGCGGCAGCGGACTGGGGCTGGCGGTGGCGCGCCAGCTGTCTCTTGCCAACCACATCGAGCTTGAGATCGGCGCGCGCCGCGGCGGCGGCACCGTCGTCACGGTGCGGCTGCCGTCCACCGCCGAGATCGAGCACCGGGAAGGGCCCGCAGGTCGTCCGGTTGACGACGGGACCGGCGCTGCCTAAATTCCGCGAGCCAATAAAACGATAGCCACCACCGGAGCGACCCGAGATGCTGAACCCTGGCGACCAGGCCCCACTCTTCTCACTGCCCGACGCGGACATGGAGCGCACGAATCTGGAGCACTTAATCGGCTCCCGCAATCTGGTGATCTATTTCTACCCCAAGGACGACACGCCCGGCTGCACCATGGAGGCCCTGGACTTCACCGATCTCCAGCCCGAGTTCGAAGCCGCGCAGACCGACGTCCTGGGTGTCAGCCGCGACACCTGTACCAGCCATGGGGCCTTCCGGGACAAGTACGGGCTCAGTGTGCGGCTGCTCGCGGACACCGACGGCGAGGCCTGCGAGGCCTATGGCGTATGGCAGGAGAAGGAGGCCCACGGGGAGAAGCGCATGGGCATCCTGCGCTCCACCTTCATCGTCGACAAGCAGGGCTTGATCCGCCACGCCATCTACGACGTCAAGCCCAAAGGTCATGCCGCCCAGGTGCTGGATCTGGTGCGGACGCTCTAGACGACTCTTGAGCAAGCCCAGCCCCATCCGCCCCCGCTCCCGCAACCGGATCATGGCCGTTGCCGCTGCACCCGGGTTGCGCCAGATCCGCGGGGACGGGCTTGTCCCCCTGACCTCAGTCCACATGGGCACGGGCGGAGCCGCGATTCCGCCCCCCGTGTGAAGCTACGGTTCCACATCCTGGTCTTCCTGCTGGTCTTCGGGCTGACCCCCTTGCTACTAGCGGTGACCATCAACCTGCCCCTGGTGCTGGACCGCACGGCGCTCTTCTACCAGCGCGCCTATCTGCAGAACCTCCGGGCGGACTTTCGCGACCTGGACCAGCACCTGGCCAGCCGTCACGAGATGATCCGGCTGCTGGCCAAGTTGCCGGAGCCCGGTCTGCTGCTCGCCGAGCAGGGCGACTCGGACAAGATCGACCTGGCTCGCGCCCGCTACACGGGCTGGGTCAACCAGATCCTGGCCGACCAGCGCGACATCATCCAGGTCTTGTTCGTTGGGAGCGACGGCAGGGAACGCTTCTGGCTCGAGCGCGACCCGCGGACTCAGGAGTGGCGCCCAACCGCCCAACCGCCCCAGGTCCCGAGCCGTGAATTCCTGCAGGCGGGGCTCGCGCTCCAGCCCGGGGCCGTCATGGTCAGCCGCATCCGTGTGGACCCCGCTGCCGGTGTCAGCGATCCCCGCCGGCTCATGACGCTCAGTCTGATCAGCCGAATCGGCGCCGCCGCGGCGGACAAGCCTGAAGGCGCCGTGGTGCTCGGCATCGACGTGGGAGGGCTCGCCCAGTTCTATCGCGACACGGTCTGGGTCAACCAAGACGGCAGCTTCCTTCGCCCCGGCGAGCAGGCCGGCGGCGAGCCGGAGGCCTTCGCGGACTTTCCGGGCCTCGAAACCATCTTCCGGGAGGGCAAGCTGGCACTCTGGAAGGGCGAGCACGGACGCCAGTTCCTGTGGGTGCCCATGTTCGCCACCGAGGAGGGGCAACCATTGTGGGTGGGGCGCGCCGTGGACCCCTCGCCCATCGAATCGTTCCGAAACGCGCTGATGTTTCGGGTTCTCTCCATCATCCTGATCCTGGTGGCGGTGGTGATGGTGCTGGCGCGCTGGATCGCGGCCCGCGCCGAGCAGTTCGGCAAGGAGCTCACCGGCGGGATCGGCCGGATCCTGCGCGACGGCCAGCCCCTGCGCTTTCGCTGGCGCCGGCCGCGGGAGATTCGCGAGCTGGGGGACCAGCTCACGGCCCTGGCGGCGACCCATGCGGAACATCTGCGCACGGCCCGGGAGCACACGCGTGAGCTGGAGCGCTCAAACCGCTACAAGTCCGAGTTCCTCGCGAACGTCAGCCACGAGCTGCGCACCCCGCTCAACTCCATCCTGCTCCTGTCCAAGATGCTCGCCGCCGAGACCAGCGGGCTCTCCGAGGGCCAGCGGCGGCAGGCGCGGGTGATCCACGAGGCCGGCGCCGACCTGCGCACCATGATCGACAACATCCTGGACATCTCCCGCATCGAGGCAGGACACGTGGCCGTCAGCCCGGAGTGGGTGGAGCTGGGCCCCATGCTCGAGGAGCTGACCAACCTGGTGCACCCGCTGCTCGGAGACAAGCCGGTCGCGCTGGAGCTGACGATCGGCCACGGCGCCCCCGCGCGCATCCACACCGACCGCGAGAAGCTTCGCCAGATCCTGAAGAACTTCCTGTCCAACGCCATCAAATTCACCGACGAGGGGCGGGTCACCCTGGCGCTGGAGTCCGGCGACGATGCCATTCGTCCCGTGGTCTTCAGCGTCAGCGACACCGGAATCGGGATCCCGCTCGACAAGCAGTCCATCATCTTCGAGGCCTTCCAGCAGGCGGACGGCTCCACTCGCAGGCGCTACGGCGGAACCGGTCTCGGGCTCTCAATCAGCCAGGAGCTCGCGCGGCTCCTTGGGGGGGAGATCGAGGTGCACAGCAGCCCCGGGGCCGGCGCGCGGTTCGCGCTGCGACTGCCCATCTCGGCCCAGGGCGAGCCACCGGCGGAGAATCAACGCCCCCCTGCCCCGCCGGCGCCCGTGCCCGACCCCGCACCCGCACCCGCACCCGCGTCGGACGAAGCCGCAAACCAAGGCGCAGCGGATTCCGCCGCGGACCGATCCGACCGGTGGGTGCTGATCATCGACCGCGACGTGCGCAGTCTGGTCCACTTGATCGAGCTGATCCGCGGCGAGGGACTCCTGGTCCAGACCGCCGCGGACCTCGACGAGGCACTGGAGACACTCCAGGAGGATCGCGAGGGCTGCGTCCTCGTGCTCCTAGCGGCTCAGGTGTCCGAGCGTGAGACCTGTGATACGATCAAGACGCTTCTGAAACAGAATCATGACGACGGAACGGCGGTGGCGGTGTTGGGGGACGGTGAGACTCAGGGCCAGATCGAGGCCTGCAGGGCGGGCGGCGCGGTGGCCTTCCTCTCCAAGCCGGTGGAGCCAGAAGCCCTCCATGCGGTGCTGACCGATCTTCCCCCAGGCGGCGCCACCGGCCCGGCCGACGTGCACTCGCGGGGCGGGACGGAGGTTGCATCGGGCCAGATGCCATGAATCGCTATGCCGGATTCAAGCTGCTGATCGTCGACGATCACGCCCACAACCTCTTCACCCTGCGCACCCTGATCGAGGCGCACATGGATGCGGCAGTCCTCGAGGCGACCTCCGGACAGGAGGCGATCGACCTCACCCACCGGCACCCCGACATCGATCTGATCATTCTCGATGTGCAGATGCCTGAGATGGACGGTTTCCAGACCGCCACCGTGCTCAAGCTGCGCAAGCGCACCCGCGACATCCCCATCATCTTCCTCACGGCCGCGTTCAAGTCCGAGGAGTTCCAGCAGCGCGGCTTCGCGGTGGGCGCGGCCGACTATCTGCTCAAGCCCATCGACGACAACCTGCTGATCAACAAGATCAGCACCTACTTCCGACTGATCGAGAAGGAGCGCGGACTTAACCGTGTCCTGGAGCAGAAGGTTGCGGAGCGCACGGCCGAGCTCGCCGAGGCCCGCCAGTACCTCGAGAACATCATCACCCACATGGGAGAGGCCCTTCTGGTGTTGGAGCCGAGCGGCTGCATCAAAATGACCAACCCGGCCGCCTGCCACATGCTCGGCTATGCCGACTCGGACCTTCAGGGCATGTCGATCGGCGACATCTTCGAGGAGGAAGGGGACGAGCAGGCCGGGGCCTTCATGGGCACCTGGCTGGAGGCCCTGATCCGCACGGGGGCGTTGAGTAAGATCGAGGCGCGCTTCATCGCCCGGAACGGGCGGCGCGTGCCAATCCTGTTCTCGCGCACCGCAGTGAAGGACCCGACGGGCCGCATCAGCGATATTATCTGCATCGCCAAGAACATGACCGGATACGTCCGTTTGGACCGGGACACGGAGCCGACGATTCAAACGCAACGGAGCGCACCAGAAGTACCCTAGGAGGGTCCATGAACAACGATCCCAGCACCTCCGACCTCCCTGAGGACGAAGACACCGAACTGACCGCCAATGCCCTGAAGGCTATGGCCCACCCCTTGCGCTGGAAGATCCTTTGCTCACTCGGGGAGAGCGAGCTCTCCGTGGGCGAGATCGTGGAGCGCACCGGCACCTCCCAGAGCAACATCTCTCAGCACCTGGAGCAGTTGCGCAACAAGAACATCGTGGTGGCGCGAAAGGAGGCCAATCGCATCTTCTACCGCATCCGCAACCACCAGCTCCTGGACCTGATCGGCATCATGCGGGACGTGCTGTGTCCCGCCAATCTGGACGACCGCTTCCCAAAGTAAGCGGCTGGCCACCATACCGCCCACCTGGCCGGCGGCCCGCCCGTTGTCGCCCCCGGCGCTCATGATGGCGCCGCCTAGGCCATCGACGGGCTCGTGATGTTCTCCGCCATGGAGAACTTTCTCTACCACGAGATGATGGCCACCCGGCCGGAACTCGTCCAGGGTCCCCCGTGTCCCCCGTTCGAGACTGGCAGGAATGGCTGACTGAGAACGGCCGGGGCACGGTTACTCGGCCGGCCAGTACTCGGTCCCGATCCCCTCCCCCAAGTCGGCGTCGACGAGGCGCCGGCGAACCTCGAGCAGGCGCTCGATCAGGGCGGGCTCTGCTGCCCCGTAGGCCGACGCGTCCGGGACCCGCTTCACCACAACGCCCAGTAGCTCGGTGATGGCGTTGCCGATCGAGTTCTGGCTGATGGTCACCAGGAGTCGGCCGGCGTCGTTGCGAAAGATCAGCTGTTTGAAGGCCGGCTCCCAGCGGATCGAGTTGGCGTAGGCGGGCTCCGCGATACAGCGATCGCGCACCTTCTTTGCGGTCGTGAGGAAGTCGTTGTCGAACAGCAGCACCTCCTCCACCTGCTTGGGGAAATAGACGTCCGGCAGGATCGGGGCGTTGCGGGTGGAGACCTGGGAGAAGAAGGTCCGGTAGAAGTCCAGAAAGCCCTCAAGAATTGCGTCGTACTCGTGCCAGAAACGCACGTCCTTGAGCGCCTCCTCCCCGCCGGTGATCTCCCAGCAGGGCAACCCTTCCGGGTACCCCGTGAGCCCCAGCTGCGACTCCGCCGTATGCACAGTCTTCAGGATCCGCAGGTCCAGGGCCTCGTAAAAGAAGCGCCGGTAGACATCGCGCATGTGAGCCTGGAACAGGCTGTGCTGCCCCCCATCGGTCAGGTTCGGGTTGTCGGCCTCGGCGAGCATGGCGGCCCGCAGGTCCGCCATGGGAAAGCAGATGAAGTGATTGTGCAGCATGCGGATGCTGGGCACCCCCGGCGAGGTCAGGGGCCAGGTCGCGTCAAGGCTCGCCTCGCCGGCCAGCACCAGGGCCTCACCCGGGTCCGGGTACTGCTCGATCATGTAGCCGATGATGACCTGGTTCATGCGGTTCCAGACCCGCTTGACCGGCTCCGGCACCTGGGTGCGTCGCACCGGACGGCCTAGTGGGTTCAGGATGCGCTTGGAGCTGTTGTAGATGATCGAGCAGTCGAAGGCGAGCGAGTGACCCAGGGCCTTGCGGTACAGCAACAGGTCCTCCTGGTTGACCAGGAGCCCGTTGTTATTGACCAGGTCGTTCAGGTTCTCCGTGCTGTTGAAGAACTCGTTGGGCTTCATGCCCTCGGGGACGTCCAGCGGTATGGGCCGGAACGGGGTGACGATCTCGCGCGGTCCGATGTCCATGGGTGACTACCTCCACATGGAACGGGACCTCGCCCGCCCCTTGATCAAGGTCCGGATACCGGCACCACACCATCGCGTGGCACCCTGGCATCCGCTGGGGTGCAAAGTCTAGCAGCTCCCGCGCATCGCGCGCCGTCTCGGGCAGCGTTGCTCGTCGGCCAGTTCGCGCTGGGTCCAATGGGGATGGCCCGGTTGCTTGCGCGCGGTTCCTCGTAGGCCAAAGCGATAATGGCGCAGGCGTCCTCGGCGTTGTAGAGCGCCGGCGCACCCCGGGGCATCGACCAGGCGCGCGGCGACCCGCGCCCCTTTGCTGGCGAGCCAACGGCGCCGCCAGTTGCGGACCGTCGTGCGCGCCACCTCGAGGCCCTCGGCACTCGGGCGGATCCCGATGCCCTGGTCGGCGAGCACGACGATCCGCGCACGAAGCGCAAGATGCTGCGGGGAGGTCTGTTGGCGCACCAACGCTTGAAGGTCGCGACGCTCGCGCTCGCTCAGGTGAATCGGTTCGGCTACGTTGGTCGGCATTGTTGGCTCGGACAAAAGCATCCGCTGATCGGCGCAGACGGGACGCTCCGACGGGATAAAACCCGCGCGAGGGGTAGCGACACAGTGCCCGAGCCAGTGCGACCACGGCTGAGCCTCCAGCGTGGGCCGACTGGGACGAGCCGCTCGAAGTGCTCCCGACAGGGCGGTGTTGGCGCAGCCTGAGCCCCTTTACAAGTCCAATTACATCGGCTGGTGACTTGCACCCCCACAGCCTTGCCCGCGGCTTGTCGATGAACCCCGATGGGGCTACGATCGCTGGTGTTCCCTGCCTCAGGCGGTTGAATTTCTGTCCCTATCCCTCTTCGACCACGTTCGGGCTCATCCACTGCTCAAGGTTCGGGCAGGGAGGCCGCCGAGCCTGCTCGATTGTCCGGTAGATAGGCTTGTCTTCGATTCTTGGCGAATCAATATCCCGCTGAGCGAGAACTATCTCGCCACGGGTCTGGATGCACGATGTCAGATCGGGTTTAGCCGCGTCGGCACCTGTCGATGGACGGGCACGGAATGCAGCTCTTCCCTCAACAACCCCAACCCTTGTTTAGAGGAGTCAATCCTATGTTTGTCAGAGCCTCACTTGTTCTTTTGCTCGGAATATTCAGCGCCGGCGCGCTCGCCCAGTCCGTGTTTGAGACGCTCGAAAAAGAGAAGGCGGCGCTTGAGAAGTACTGCAAAGCCGACGTAGAGCGTCTGTGCCCCGGAGTCGAGCCGGGCGGCGGCAAGATCAAGGAATGCCTTATGAAGCACAAGGAGGAGATGTCGGTTGGCTGCGCAAAGGCCCTGCAGGAATTGAAGAAGTCGATGTAGCTCGGACGCGCGGCCGTTTCGGCCACCCGGCACATGGATGTGTCACGTCGAAGATTCAATTCAGGAAGGTCCCGGAGAACCGGGTACCAAGCTGCCGTCCAAGCAGGATTGCCCTCATTCTGGTTGTCGCATCGCGTCGGGTGAGCATCCTGGGGGCCCCCAGCCGCGATTGGGGCGTTGGCGATGTCGGCCGGATCCCGCCCCCCCAGCCAGTAGATCGCCTGCAGGTCAGCGTGATTCTCGAGCTGTTCCGCCCGTCAGGTCGGCGGTTCCCTCGAAAACTGCTCCGTGCGTTGTTCTACCTGACGTTGCGCCAGCATCACCTACCGTAGCGTCCGGGAGTGGCGGACTTGCTTGTTGTAACGAGTTGCAGCCATCCGAATCCGGCGTCCTGGGCGTTGGCCGTGGAGGCTGCTACTTCGTACCTCCCGTCCAGGCGGTTGCTACCGTGTACCTCGCTCAAGCAGCCTTTGCTCGGGTCGGTTTACCCCGCGCCGACAGTCTCTGCAAAAACACGTAGAACGCCGGCACGAACAGCACCGCCAGACAGGTGGAGGCCAACATGCCGCTCAGGACCGTGATGCCGATGGACTTGCGCGCATTGGCCCCGGCCCCGCTGGCGAGCACCAGGGGCAGGACGCCCAGGATGAAGGCGAAGGACGTCATCAGGATGGGACGGAACCGCAGCCGAGCGGCCTCGACTGCCGCCTGCACCGCGTCGGCCCCCGCGGCGAAGCGCTCTCTCGCGACCTCCACGATCAGGATGGCGTTCTTCGCCGACAGGGCGATCAGCAGTACCAGGCCGATCTGCACGTAAAGGTTGTTGGCGACCCCCGCCGCCAGCAGCAAGCTCACCGTGCCCAGCAGCGCGAGGGGGACGGCGAGGATGACGGCCCATGGGATCAGCCAGCTCTCATACTGGCCCGCCAGCACCAGATAGACCAGCAGCACGGACAGGCCGAAGATGAAGTACTGGGTGTAACCGAGTAGTTGCTCCTGGTAAGACATGCCGGTCCAGGCGTAATCCATCCCCGGCGCCAGGTGATCGCGGGCGATCTGCTCCATGGCGGCCATCGCCTGGCCGCTGCTGAAGTCGTTATTCGGTCTCCCGACCACAGTGGCGGACGGGTAGAGGTTGTACAGAGAGATCAGGTCTGGCCCGATGCCGGGGGACATCTCCACCAGGGCGCCGATCGGCACCATGTCTCCACTGGTGCTGCGCACGTAGAACTGCATGAGGTCGTCCGGTGTCGTCCGGAACCGTTGATCCGCCTGGGCAAAGACGAAAAAGTTGTGCCCGAAGCGGGTGAACTGATTGACATAGGTCGACCCCAGGTAGCTCTGCAGCGTGTCGAACGCCGCGCCCACCGGGACCGCGAATGTCTCGGCCTTGCTCCGGTCCAACACCACGTCCACGCTGGGCGCATCGGCCTTGAACGGGCTGAACGCAAAGTCGATGCCCGCATTGCGTGCCCCAAGCTCGCCGATCGTTCCGGCGACCGTCGCCAGCTTTTCGTAGTCGAAGGCGTTGTCCGTCAGATTCACCTGCATCTGAAAGCCGCTGGCCAACCCGACGCCCTGGATGGGCGGCGGCGGCAGTACCAGCGATTTTGCCGCCTCGACCCCGACGACCGCCTTGGAGAGTTTCTCGTAGAGGTCCAGGAGCTCCTCCCCTTTCCCTCGTTCGCCCCAGGGCTTGAGGATGACGTAGACCACTCCGGCGCTGGATTGGGGGGCGTTGTTCGCGAGCAGGGACATCCCGGCGATGGTCACCGTCTGCAGCACGCCGGGGACCTGGGAGACTTGCTCCGCGACCTGGGACAGCGCCTCCGCGGTGCGCTCCAGCGAGGCGCCGCTCGGCAGCTGGACCGAGATCACCATGTAGCCCTGATCCTCGGTCGGGATGAACCCCGTGGGGATCCGGGTGAGTCCCCAGATCGCCGCTAGCACCAGCAGCAACGCCAACAGCACCGCGGCGCCGGCGTGCCTGACCAACCCGCCGACCACGCGCACGTAGCCGTTCTCCAGGCGCTGGAAGAGCCAGTTGAAGCCCCTGAACAGGAAGAACTGGCCGCTGCCCGGCTTCGCGGGCTTGAGCCATTGGGCGCACTGGGTGGGCTTGAGGGTGAGCGCGTTCACCGCGCTGATCAGGGCGGTGGCGGCGATCACCAGGGCGAACTGCCGATACATCTGGCCGGTCACGCCGGGCATGAAGGCCGCCGGGATGAACACCGACATGAGCACCAGGGTGATCCCGAGGATGGGCCCGGTGAGCTCGGTCATGGCGGCGATCGCGGCCTGCTTGGGTGTCTTGCCCTGCTCGATGTGCCGGGTGGAGCCCTCCACCACCACGATGGCGTCGTCGACCACGATGCCGATCGCCAGCACGATCGCAAACAGGGTCAGGGTGTTGATGGTGAAGCCCATCAGCGCCATGGCGGCGAAGGCGCCGACGATGGTCACAGGCACCGTCGTCACCGGCACCAGGATGGCGCGAAAGCTCTGCAGGAACAGCACGATGACCAGCAGCACCAAGAGCCCGGCCTCGAACAGGGTGACATAGACCTCTTGGATCGACTGGGAGACGAACTGGGTGGTATCGAGTGGGATGTCGTACGTCAGCCCCTCCGGGAAGGACTTCGCCAGCCGCTGCATGGTGGCGTCCACCGCCGCGGCGGTGTCCAGGGCGTTGGCGTCGGGGAGCAGGAAGATGGCCAGACCGCCCGCCGGCCGGCCATCCAGGTTAAACGCCTGGCCGTAGCTTCGGGCCCCCAGCTCCACCCGAGCGACGTCCCGCACCCGGGTGATGCGCCCGCCGGTGCCAGAGTCGGCCTTGACGATGATCGACGCGAACTGCTCGGCCTGACCCAGAGGCCCGGCGACGTTCACGTTCATCTGGAAGTCCTGGCCGCTCGGAGCCGGCGGCATGCCGAGCTGACCCGCCCCCACATTGACATTCGCGCCCTGGATCGCCTGGACCACATCCGACGGCACCAGCGAGCGCTCCTGCATCTTCTCGGGGTCCAGCCAGATGCGCATGCTGTACTCGCCGATACCGAACACCACGACACCGCCGACGCCCGGCAGCCGTGCGAGCTCGTCGCGGATCGAGATGGTCGCGTAGTTGCTCAGGAACAGGGCGTCGTACTGGTCCTTGTCCGACTGCAGCGTCACGATCTGCAGGATCGAGGTGGATTTCTTGCTGGTCACCACCCCCTGCTGCTGCACCGCGGAGGGAAGCTGCGCCATGGCCGCGGCGACCCGGTTCTGGACCAGTACCTGGGCGGTGTCCGGGTCCGTGCCGATGTCGAAGGTGACGATCAGGTTGTAGCTGCCGTCGCTGCTGCTGGTCGACGCCATGTAGAGCATGCCCTCGACGCCGTTCACCTGCTGCTCGATGGGCAGGGCGACCGTATCCACCAGGGTCTTGGCGCTCGCCCCGGGGAACTTGGTGCTGACTTGCACGGTGACCGGGGTGATGGGCGGGTATTGGGCCACCGGCAACTGGAAGATGGCCACCGCCCCCAGCAGCAGCATGATGAGCGCGATGACGTTGGCCAGCACCGGGCGCTCGATGAAGAACCGCGCCATCATGACGAGGGCCTCCCCGCGCGCCCAAACGGACTCACTTGGCCTCCTCCGACACCTTCACCTTCCGCCCCGCTTGGGCGTAGGCCATCCCCTTGACGATGACCCGGTCGGACGGACTCAGGCCGCCGGTCACGACGCGCATATCGCCCTCCTGCCCGCCGGTCTGGACGCGCTTTCGGCGAACCACGTCCTGCTCGTCCACCACCAGCACGTAGGCACCGGCCTGATCCCGCTCCACGGCCCGGTTCGGCACCGCCAGTCGCTGGACGGGTTGACCCAGGCCGATCCTGATTCGCGCGAACTGGCCTGGCACGAACTTGCCATCGGGGTTGTCGAAGACGGCACGCAGCTGAATGGTGCCGGACGACTGGTCGATACCGGTATCGACGAAGTCCAGCCTACCCACGTAGCGGTAGTCGGCATCGTTGCCCAGGGCCAGTTGAACGGGCGCATCCCCGGTTTGTGACCCAGCGGGCGCTTCAAGGGCGAGGAGGCGGCGCCGAACGCCGGTTGCATCGGGGGCGTTGATGCTGAAGTAGAAATAGATGGGATCGACCCGCTGTAGTGTCGCCAACTGCGTGATTCCGGTGTTTGGGCCCACGAGGTTCCCGGCGTCGACGAGGCGCCGCCCGATCGGGCCGGCGAAGGGCGCAGTGATCTCCGTATAGCCAAGGTTAATCTTGGCGAGCTCGGTGTTGGCGGCCGCCTCGTCGCGCTTGGCGCGCCAGCTCTCCACCCGCGTCTGGGAGGTCGCATCCTGGGAGATGAGCCGCAGCTGTCGGGCGTACTCGCTCTGGGCCTGGCTGAGCTGGGCCTGATAGAGCTTGAGCTGTTGCTCATAGGTATCGCGCTGAATGGAGAACAGCCGCTCGCCTTTCTTGACCGTGCTGCCGTCCTGAAAGTGAACCGACTCCAATATGCCGTCCACCCGGGCGACGATCTTCGCGGTGGCCGATGACGCGAAGGTGCCGGTCGAGGTCAGGTGATCGGTCACCGTGGTCTGCACGGGCCGGGTCACGGTGACCTCATCCGGGCTCGCGACTTGTTGCGCGTTAACGTCCGGCGCGAGTCCCAGGATCGCGGCCAGTGCAGCGACCGTCGCAAAGGGGGCCGTCGCAAAGGAGAAAGGGATCTTGTCCAATGGGTGCACCATTAGGGTTGGGCCTTCTCGGGGGATTGACCTTGTCCTCTGACTGGCGGCGCCTCGGCACCAAGGGTCGTTAGCATGTCACCCCAGTTGGTGCGTCGACGCATGTCGATCGCGACCGATTCGGAGACCAGGCTGCGTCCCTCGCGAATCTGCCAGCCGCCGCCGAGTGCGCGAAAGACCGAAACCAGGCCCAGGATCACCTGGCCGCGGCTCTGCGCGAGCGCGTCCTCGACCTGAAGCTGCGAATCGTAGGCCTTGAGCAGCGTGGTGAAACCTACCTGGCCCTCCTTGTACTGGACCAGTGCCAGCTCCGTGGTGCGGCGGGCCGACGTGGCGGCCCGCTCGAGGGCCGCGGCAGTGCGCTTGCCGTAGACGAAGGCGGCCAGGGCATTCTCCACGTCTTCCTGCGCCGCCAGCACCGTGTTCTGGTAGTTCAACACCGCTTCCTGGAAGGCGGCGTCCTGAACCCGGACCTGGTTGGTCAGCCGGCCGTAATTGAAGATCGGGAACACGAAGGAGCCCCCCGCCTGCAGGATGTGGCCGTCCCAGCTGAACAGGTCGGATCGAGATGAAGTGCCCACCTCGGTCGCACCGAAACCAAAGAAGCCCGACAGGGAAAAGGACGGGTAGAGGGCCGACTCGGCGACGCCGATGAGCGCGGACTGGGCGGCCGCCGCCTGCAGGGCTTCGCGCACGTCGGGGCGTTGGCGCAGCAGGTCCTGCGGGATACCGACGGCCACGTCGGGCGGCACCTTGGGTAAGTCCGCGGAGTCCTTGAGCAGGCTGTCGGCGGCCCCGGGTGGCTCGCCCAGTAGCAGGCTCAGGGTATTGGCCGTTTGTCGCCATTGCTGCTCCAGGCCCGGAATCTGGGCATTGGTCTCCTCCAGGCGGGTCGTTGCCTGGGAGACGTCCAGGGCGCTGGTCTCTCCGTTCTTGAAGCGCACCTGGGCGACACGCAGGCCCTCGGCCTGCGCGGCCGCATTGGATGCGTAGACGGCCTCTTGAGCAGTCAGTGTGCGAAGCGCGACAAAGGCATTGGCAACGCTCGCGACCAGGGTGACGAGGGCATCGTCATAGGCAGCCAGGTTCGCGAGCAGGGCACCCTGGTTCGCTTGGATGTTGCGCCGGTACTTGCCCCAGAAGTCGAGCTCCCAGGTCGCGCCCAGCCCGATCTGCCGGGTGACGATATCGGATTCGGAGGAGAGCAGGCCGGGGTCCTTGGACTGGTAAGCGACCGATCCGCTCAGGGCCTGCTGTTGGGGATATTGAGCGCCGATGGCGATGTTGAGCTGTGCCTGCGTCTGCAGCACCCGGACCCCAGCCACCTGCAGATTCGGGTTGTTGCGATACGCCGACTCCACGAGGGCGGTCAGCGTTGGGCTGTCCAAAGACCGCCACCAGTCCCGGTCTGCAGCGCTCTTTTCGGCCCGGACGCCGCCTCCTTGCTCGCGCCAGCTGGGGTTGACCGCCGCGTCTGGCTTGACGAAGTCTGGGCCGACCGTGCAGGCGGCCAGTGGAAGGACCAACGCCAGTGGTTGGAGTCGGCGGAGACCTCTCATGCAGAGTCGACTTTTGACGCTGGTGCCGAGGGCCTTAGTCGCGACAGGGTTAGCCGGCTCCTTCGCGCTTCTCGGGCTGGTCGCTGAGGCATTTTTCTTCTCGCTCTACGGAAGCTCCGCCTCGGCCCGTCCGGGCACCTCGGTGCTTGCGCCATCTATCCGGACTCCTTCGCCCGGCCGGTCTCGGGGTGACCCACGGACGTCTGAGCAGTCGGCGAAGGATAGGCAATCGGGCAAGCCAATACCACCTAAGGAAAGTCCGATACGAGAGTGGTCGCTCCAGTACGGCGGGTAGTACGCCAACTGGATGGTCAGCCGACGGATGTCAGAGAGTTCGAGGGCAATGAGTTGCTTGAGGGTGGCGTTCGCATGGGCGGCCGATCACAGAGAACAGGGCCAAGCTCGCTAAAGACGCCGTCAACGCGGAGTCCATTGACGCGATCAGTCTCACGGGCGAGAAGCGCGTCCACTTCGGCAAGGAGGTGGGCGCAGACCCCTACGACGTGCTGCGGGCTTGGCTGCATCCACGGCAATAACGATCGGCCACATCGGACCCTGCTTTGCCGCCGGTCGCTGGCGCAGGCGGTCCGCTCAAGGACCTGAAGCTGCCGTTCGCGTGTAGCGGCTTAAGGCTGGCGCGCACTGGCCGGTAGCCGTAACCGTCGGAGGCCAGCCCCGAGGCCCCCTTCTCACGGGGGGCATTCGGGTACTTGGCAAACTGACCGACGCATCGGGATCAGTTGTAGATCAGCTCCGACCAACGACCCTGGTCGATCAGCTCCTGCTTGCGCTGCCGCCAGGCCTCCATGGAGCCGGCCTGCTCGGCCATGACCTTATCCAACACCACGGCGATCTTGCCGAGGCCGGAGACGAAGACATAAGTGTTGGGCTCCGCGATGAGGGCGCAGGCATCCGCCGCGTGGGCCTTGAGTCCCTGCTCCAGGGCCTGAGACGAGGACATCAATGGCCGCGGTGCGAGCGCCTTGAATGCCTTGAATGTCTTGTCGTCGTAGTAATTGGCGAGATCGCTTTGCTCGTCGTTGGCGTACATCAGGTCCAGGCCGGTGCGCCCGCCGTAGTAGAGCCGCACCTGACCCTGCCAGCCGCCGCGCCGCTCGTAGATCAGCTGGGCGAAGGCCCGGAAGGGAGCGATACCGGTACCGGTACCGATCATCAGCAGATTGGCCGCGCTGTCTCGGGGGATCTTGAACGGACTGAGATAGGGTCCGCTGATGGTGATGCTGTCCCCTGGTTTCGCGTCACAGAGGTAATTGGAGGCGATTCCGGGATAGCGCTCCCCGCTCACCTCGTCAATGTAGAAGCAACGCCGGACCAGGAGGTCGATCCTGACCCCGTCCTCCTGCGGGAGGTTACGGGCGTTGGCGATGGAGTAACGGCGCAGGTGATAGGGGTTTCCGAAGGGATGCGGTCCCGGCACCACCACCCCGATGCTCTGACCCTCCACGAACTGAAATGCCGGATCCAGGACCTGGATCACCAGATGGCGCACCTCGTCCGTGTCGGCCGGGGTGATGCGTTGGGTCTCCTGGATGACCGCCTCTGTCGTCTGGCCGATCTCGGCCGGAAAATCGCTCATGGTGCTGCTCCGAATCGCCTTGTCATGTCCGCGGCCCGCGCCGGGGCCAGCCTCGTCTTTCTTTGTCGGTATCCGTCTCGCCCGTCGAGGCCCGCGGCGGGGTCACTCGCACAGGTTCGAATCCGGGACCCACGCGCAATTGCCCAGACAACTCATCCGTGCTTCATCGCGTCGTTTCGCTTCCGCCTGGGATTTCCTGGATTCCAACGGAACCCTGACGAGCGATCCAGGCAATCCGTGGCCCGATGTCTTCTCAGGGCCGCTCGCAGCTTCCGCCCCGGCAGGAGCAGCCGCCGCCGCAACCGCCGTCTGGAGACCGAAAGGGTCCGAGCTCCGGGTGCCGCGCCGCGAAGCGGGCGTAGGCCACCTGGACCCAGATCCAACCCGCCAGCACGCCGAAGATCACCAGGCTGGCCACCAGGAACCTAACCATGGGAGCCTCCCAGCCCGGCGAATCCCATAAAGGCCAGAGACAGGAGTCCGGCCAGCATCAGGGTGAGGGCCGCCCCCTGGCTGACGTTGGGGACCCGCGCCAGGGCGAGGCGCTCGCGCAGCCCCGCCATCAACATCAGGGCCAGTGTGAATCCCACGCCGGCGCCCAGCGCATAGACCAGGCTCTGGACCAGGTCGTAGTCCTTGGCGGTCTGGAACAGGGCGAGACCCAGGATGGCGCAGTTGGTGGTGATCAGCGGCAAAAAGATGCCCAGGGAGCGGAACAACCCGGGACTGAACTTCTTGATGAACATCTCGACCAGCTGCACCGCTGACGCGATCACCGCGATGTAGCAGATCAGCCGCAAGAACTGGAGGTCAAGCAACGTCAGGAGCCAGTTGATGCCATAGGCGCTGAGTGAGCTCACCAGCATCACAAAGATGACCGCGAGCCCCATGTTCCAGGCCGTCTCCTTCTTGGCGGAGACACCGAGGAAGGGACAGATGCCGAGAAACATGGCCAGCACGAAGTTGTTCACCACGGCGGCGTTCAGAAAGATGAAGGACAGGGACTCAGCTTGCATTGGCCTGCACTCCGGTACGCGCGAGCAGCTTGCGCTCGCTGCGAGCCCTGAGCCAATTGAACAGCAGCAGCCACCCGCCCAGGACGAAGAAGCCACCCGGCGGCAGGATCATCACCACCCACGGCTGGAACGTCTCGGAGAACAGATGGACCCCGAACAGGGTGCCATTGCCCAGGACTTCCCGCACGGTGCCGAGCGAGAGCAGCGCGAGGGTGAAGCCCATGCCCATCCCGAGGGCGTTAACCAGGGTCGGGACCAACCGCTGCTTGGAGGCATAGGCCTCCGCTCGCCCCAGGATGATGCAGTTGACCACGATCAGCTGGATAAAGGCCCCGAGTGCCGCATAGAGGTCGAGGCTGATGGCCTGGATCCCATAGTCCACCATGGTCACGAAGGTGGCGATGATGACGATGTAGCTCGCGATGCGGACCTGCTTGGGGATCCAGTTGCGCAGCAGGGACACCAGGGCCCCCGAGCCCACCAGGACGAAGGTGGTGGCGAGGCCCATGGCGATCGCGTTCACCGCCGAGTTGGTCACCGCCAGCGTCGGGCACATGCCAAGCAGCATGACGAAGACCGGGTTCTCCTTCCACAGACCTCGGACGAAGGTGTCCAGGGTCAGGTCTTCCTGTCGGTTGGGCAATTGGGCCATGGGTCTTTTCTCGATGCTCTGGTCGCTCGGGTCGCGGGAAGGACCGCTCGCCTACTGTTGCGGGGCCGGCGAGCGCAGCAGATCCAGGCTGCGCTGGACCGCTGGCACCACGAGCCCTGCCGCCTGGTTCAGGGCGCGTCCGGTGGCGTTGGACGAGATGGTCGCGCCTGAGATGGCGTCGATCTGCCAGGGCTCCGTCTTGGTCCCATGCTTGACCGTCACGATGGGGTTGGCGAGCCCGCTCCCGTCGGCGTTCAGCTTGGCGTCCAGGGACTCGAAGTTGGCGAGGAACGCCGGGTCTTTCTCGATCTTGTCCCCGAGCCCTGGGGTCTCGGTGCTCTTCAACACCCGGCTCCCGACGATGCACTGGCAGCCCGGGTCATAGCCGAACAGGAACC
Source organism: uncultured Gammaproteobacteria bacterium (assembly GCA_963698355.1). Classification (GTDB taxonomy): domain Bacteria; phylum Pseudomonadota; class Gammaproteobacteria; order Chromatiales; family Chromatiaceae; genus Thiodictyon. Next base: position 142,242 of record CAVOQO010000005.1, read on the forward strand.
GGACCACGTCCGAGTAGCCCTGGGCGGCGCCTGGGAAGGCGACACCCTTGAGCTGGCCCACGTCGTCGTATGCCGCGTACACCATCTCACCCCCAGCGCCCTCCCCGGCCGCGGCCAGACCCCGGTCCGTGAGCACGAAGTCCCGCTTGGAGACCGCACCGGGGATCACCTGGAAGACCGCCCGCTCGGTGCGCACCCGCTGGTTCTCCGCGATGATCGGCAGGGTGGCCTGATAGACCAGCACCACCAGCAGACCGGAGATGGTCGCAATGCCGCCCAGGGTGCGCAGCATGGCCCAACTGGGGGTCTGGGCCGGTGCGGCCTGAGCCTCCGGGTCCATTCTCGCTTCTGCAGACATGAGATTCAGAGAATCCGCTAAGTCGCTAACTTCTTTAAAATTACCGGCACGCCAACAGGACACGCTTGCGGCGGTCAGGTCTTCCCCACCGACTTCTTCACCGCCCCGTAGATGCGCGGCTGGGTCCAGTCCGAGATCAGTGGCCCTGCCGCGTTGGCAATCAGAATGGCGTACATGACCCCCTCGACCAGCCCACCAAAAAGCCGGATCACCACGGTCAGCACCCCAATCAAGACCCCGTAGAGTACAGCGCCGCGCGGTGTCACTGGGGAGGCGACCATGTCGCTCGCCATGAACCAGGCCCCCAGCATGAGTCCGCCAGAGGACAGAACAAACCAAGGCGACGGATAGAGGGTCCCGTCGTGGAGCCAGAAAGGCAGGGCGGTGAGAACGGCGCCGCCCAGCACGCCCGCCGGAATGCGCCAGTCCATGCAGCCGCGCCAGGCGAGCCACAGGCCGCAGATCAGGATCAGAAGCGCAGAGGTCTCACCCGCCGAGCCCGCCACCATGCCCGTGAAAACCTGGGTGACGGGCTGCTCGATGTGCTGGAATTTTTGGATGGCCAAGGGCGTGGCCCCGGTCCAGGCATCCATCTGGAGACCGGCGATCCAGTCCGACACCGGGATCGGCTGCATGAATGGCGGAGTCAGGGTGGAGGGGATCAGCTCGGCGAAGCGCCCGGGAGCAAACGCCGGCGTCCAGGTGGTGATGGCGACCGGGAAGGATGCCTGAACGAAGGCGCGCCCCACCAGGGCGGGGTTCATGACGTTGAAACCCAGCCCCCCGAAGAGGGCCTTGCCCAGTCCCACCCCGACCAGGGCCGCCACCGCCGCCATCCACAGCGGAAAACCGGGCGGCAAGGTGAGCCCCAGGAGCAGACCCGTGATCACCACCGACCAGTCGCTCACCGTGTCCCCGAGCCCGCCGAGGCGCGAGAACAGCCATTCGGTGGCAATCGCCACCGTGGTGGTGGTAGCAAGCAGCAGTAGGGCGCTGAGCCCGAACTGATAGACCGCGAAGGCGCAGATCGGCAGCAGCGCGATCACCACGTTGCGCATGATCTGATCCACGCTCACCGCGCGCTTGAGGTGGGGCGCGGTGCGAATCTCAATATTCACGGGCATGGGCTACTTCTTGGCGTCTCGATTGATCGCCTTGGCGATGCGGAAATACTGGGTCAGCGGGATGTTGGATGGGCACACGTAAGCGCAGCTGCCGCACTCGAAGCACTGGTCCAGGAAGAACTCGCCGGCCATGCGCTCGTATTCCCGCGCCTGGGCCAGCTGGCCGAGCATGGACGGATTGAGCTGCACCGGGCAGGCCTTCAGGCACTCCGAGCACTTGATGCATGGGAAGACCTTGCGCTTCGCGAGGTCCGGGTCCTCACGCTCCAGGGCCACGACACCGGATACCGCCTTGGTGACGGGCACGTCCAGGGACGCCACCGCCATGCCCATCATCGGGCCGCCCAGGATCACCTCACCCAGGGTCTCCTTAGTGCCCACGTAATCCAGAAGGAAGCGCAGCGGTGTCCCGATGGGGACCAGGAAGTTGCCGGGGTTCTTCACCGCCGGGCCGCTGACCGTCACCACCCGCTCGATCAGCCCGCGGGTCTTGGGGAGCAGATCCCCCATCTGGGCCAGCGTCCCCACGTTGTAGACCGCCACCCCCACATGGGCCGGCAGCCCACCGACCGGAACCTCCTTGCCCAGCAGGCTCTTGATCAGCATCTTCTCCGCGCCCTGGGGGTATTTTGTCTCCACGGCCTCGGCGGTGATGGGCAGACCGCCCGGCAGCCGCTCGCGGATCTTCGAGACGGCATCGAGCTTGTTGTCCTCGACCCCGATGATGGCCCGCTTGGCCCCGGTCGCCTTGAGCGCCAGCTTGACCCCGCGGATCAGGGCGTCGGTCTGCTCCAGCATAATGCGGTGATCGCAGGTGAGGTAAGGCTCGCACTCGCAGCCGTTGACGATCACCGTGTCGATCGTCACCCCTTCCGGCGGCTTCATCTTCACGTGGCTCGGGAAGGCCGCCCCGCCGAGTCCCACCAACCCCGCATCCTGCACCGCCGACACGATCTCGTCCGGGGTCATGGACTCCAGATCGCGGTCCATGTCGTAGAGCACCTCCTGGGTCGCCGCCTCGTAGACCTTGAGGAAGATCGCCCGGGTCTTGGGCCCCTCGGGCGTCGGTGCCAGGTCGATGGCGCGGATCACCCCCGTCGCCGGCGCATGCATGGGCACCGACATGAAACCCGCTGCGTTTGCGATGGGCTCCCCGCGCACCACCTCCTGACCCGGCTTCACGATAGGTTCCGCCGGCCGCCCCTTGTGCTGGGCGAGCGGAATGACCAGCTCGGGGGCGAAAGGCAGCCGCCGGATCGGCTTGTCCGCGGTCAGCTCCTTGTGCTCGACCGGGTAGATCCCGTGGTCGAAGGTCTTGCGGCGCCTGAAGATGCTGAACAGGCCCATGACCTACTGGTACTTCTCCGCACGCTTGAGGAGCTTGTCCGCCCCCTTCTCACTCGGGTTCCAGGGGGTCCCGGGGTGGATGCACCCGGCGGTGCACTTCTCGGCGGCCTTGACGATGTCCTTGTAGGGCCCTCCCTTCGGGTCGACGATCTCGATTTTCTTGTCCGCGTTGTATTTGAAGATCTTCGGGTTGATGGTGGTGCACTCGTCGCAGGCGGTGCACTCGGGCGTCTCCACCCACACCGGCTCCCAACCTGCGGCGCCTGCGCCATTTCCGCCCCCATTGCTCCCGGCCGAGGCGCCGTTGCCGCCGGAGCCATTGCCGCCGGCCAGGCCGGCCAAGGCGCCGACGTCCCCGCCGGCCATGGCCAGCAGGCTGCTCGTGAGCTTCTGGGCCATCTCGGCCTTGGCCTGGTTCTTCACCTGCTCCACGTCGACCTTGTTCAGCTCGCCGCACAGACCTCGCAACTGCGTCCAGTACCCGCGGCGCTCCTCGCAGGAACGCACCAGCTCTTCGGCCACCAGAACTCGCATCAGGCGATTCTTGGCGTCCACGCCCCAGACATAGGGGAAGAGCCCTTCGCGCTCGTCCGCGTCCATTTCCAGGAGCTCGGCCAGCGGAACCATGGACTCGTTCCAGGTCTCGGGAGGCGCCTTGCGGAAGTGCTTGCGGAAGCGCCCCTCGGTCATGGCGAAGTCGGCGAAGGTGAAGGGCACCTCCATCTGCGCCTCCTCACCCTTCTCGTTGGTGTACTTGATGGTCCAGTCGATCCAGTCACTTTCGATGTCGGGATTACCCTCGATGGAGCAGCACTCCTCGAAGGTCTCGCCCGCGTCCGGGTCATACCGGAACAACGGGTAGGCGCGCGACTCCACCGCCATGCGACTGTGGTGGCTGGACATGTCGTCGCCGATCCCGTGCTCCGGCTGGCAGGCGGCGTAGATGTTGAACAGCGCCGGACGGCGGGCATTGAGCCCGTCGATGTAGCCCTCCAGCAGATGGGTCATGTGGGAGATGGCGCTGGACAGCACAAAGCTGGTGCGGTGGGCCATGCCGATCAGGCCCAGCTCCTTGCGCATCTCGGTCTTACCCTTCCAGACCTTACCGTAAGGGCTCATGTCCGCCACCTGGCCGATGAATCCCGAGGTGCAGGCCTGGCCGCCGGTGTTGGAGTAGACCTGGGTGTCGAGCACCATGACCTTGACCGGGTGCCCCGAGGCCAGGGCCCGAGACAAGTTCTGGAAGCCGATGTCGTACATGGCCCCGTCCCCGCCCACCGCCACCACTGGCGGGCACAGCAGCCATTCGTCGTCGCTGAACTGTTTCCAGTCGAAGTAGGTAAAGAACTCCTGCTGCTCGGCGGCGTTGTACTTGCCGTCCAGCTCCAGTTTCGCCATACGCACCGCCTTGAAGCCGTCCGCCATCTTGCGCATATGGCCTTCGAAGAGGCCGAGCGCGATGGACGGGGAGTCTTGGAACAGGTGGTTGGACCAGGGGAAGGGATAGGGATTGAAGGGCCAGGTGGAGCCCCACACCGAGGAGCAGCCGGTACTGTTGACGATGCCCATCTCGGCCCGTGGCTGGGCCTTGGTGTATTGGGCCTTGAGGTGCCGCAGCTTATCAAGCAGACCGGTGACCCAACGCAGCCACTCGGGGTCCACCGGCTCGGCGGTGCGGCCCGGATCCAGCTCGGCGGACAGGTCCGACAGGGTCAGATCCGACTCCTTGTGTCCTTCGATGGCCCTGTTGATGGCGGCCGTGTTGCTGAGATCCACGGCCGAGGCCAGCTTGAGCCGTACATGGGTCTCGAGACGGGCAATCAGGTCGTCGATCTCCGCCAAGTGAGCCTTGACCCGAGGCTGCATCAGCGCGGTGACCGTCGAGGTAAACAGATGGATAACCGTCTTCTCGCCACAACCCATGCAGGAGCCGTCGCCGGCCACAACGGACTGGTAGTTGGACTTGTCGAGCAGCAGGGTCTCCAGGGCGCCGACCTTCTCGTTCAGGTCATCGATGCGGATGAAGCCCGGGTCCGTGGTGGGCAGATCCAGCCAGATTGCCCATTTCGACTGCATCTCCTTGATGGTCTCGGTGGTCTGGGGCACGGCCACCAGGGCGGCATCGTCGCAGACCTCCACGCACTCCATGCAACCCTTGCAGGTGTAAGGGTTGACGGTGATGCTGAAGAGTCCGCCCGAACCCTTCTGCTTCTTCTCGCGGTTGGTCCAATAGGGCTTGGTGACGGAGAACTGATAATCCCCCAGGGCCTCCATCATCAGGCCGAATTCCTTCTCAATCGCGGTCTTCTGATCCGCCTCGCCCTCCCCCTCACATCCAAGGGCCGCCAGGGTCTCCAGCACCGCCTGGTCCATGAGCTGCCTCATGTCGCCGGACTCGCCGGCGGCGTCGATCAGCTCGCGCAGGCGCTTCTCGACGTTGCGGGTCTCCCGGCGCAGATGCTGGGTCGGCATGCCCCGCTCCACCCGTTGGATGGCGGCGCCGAAGATGTCCGAGATGCTGTTCACCAGTCCCGGCACGGCACTGTCTGGGCACACCGAGTAGCAGTTGCCGCAGGCCGTGCAGTTCTCCGGGACGAACTTGGGATACTCGAAGCGGATCTGGGTCATGTCCCGGTAGACGCCGGTAGAGGCTGGCATCAGGGACAGGGCCATGTGGGGGTCCACCAGGTTGTCGCTGCCGCGACCGGTGGCGTAGAAGACGCCGGTCTGTTCCCAGAAGCGGTGTACGTCGGAGATGCCGCCGTCACCCTCCGGAAGCTGTTTGAGCATCACCGGCAGGGTCGGTGCCTTGCGAGCCATCACCTGACCCGCGGTGAGCGGCTTTTCGACGATCTCGGTCACCTCGTCGAACCCGCGGCGCACGATGCGCAGGTTGTCCTGCACCACCCGCTCGCCCTTGCCGCCAAACTTGTGGCGGAGCTGCTCCTCGATGGCCTTGAAGAGCCCGGCCTCGTCAAGGCCCGCACGCTCCATCAGGGGTGAGGCCGCGAAGAAGGCGCCCTGGAAGGCGTTACCCTGCATGCGGTATTGCAGCTCGGGGTCGGAGGCCTCCTCGCGGGCGATCTTGAAGCCGTCCATGAAATAGACCCGGATCCCGTTGTCGACGATAGTCTTGCGCGCTTGGGGCGGGAAGCTGGCCCAGACCTCCGCCGGGTCCTCAAAGTAGGACTGGATGATGAAGCATCCGCCCTTGTCCAGACCTGCCAACGGGTTGGAGTGGGTGAATACATTCGGGTCCGGCGACATCACCACATCCACATAGGTGTACTCGCAGTTGAGCCGGATGGGCTCGGGGGCCGCAGACAGAAAGTAGGTGGTCGGCTGACCCTTTTTCTCCGAACCGTATTTGGGATTCGCGCGAATGTCGAAGCCCAGGAGCTCATAGAGCGTCATGGCCAGGTTCTTGCCGGTCGTCACGGCACCCCAGCCGCCCACCGAGTGCATGCGCACGGTGACGGCGCCCTTAGGCAGCAGGTTCGGGTTCTCGCTGCCGTGGATGGACAGCTCGCCGATTCGCGGATAGGCGTCCAGAAGGCGCTGGATGCGGATCTCGTCCTTGGGGTCCGCCGCCTCGCGGGTGAAGTCGACCGAGAGGTAGTAGAACTTCCGGTGCTTGCCGTCCGGCAGCATGTTCTCGAAGGCGGCGATCAAACCCTCGGGTTGCAGGTCGCGGGAGCCGAGGCCATAGCAACCCGAGTACAGTCGCGGCATGTCGCTCTGCTTGTAGACCGGGTAGTCGGGGTACGGGATCTCCTCGCCCTTGCCCATGGCCCCGTTCTCCAGGCACTTGGTCAGGGCCGCGCGCACCTCGCGCATGATGGGGAGGTCCTCCGCTAGGGGCTGGTCGGTGCGCTCGAGCACCGCCACGCCCTTTTTGCCCTGGAGCATGCGTGCCACCAGGTCCCCGGGGAAAGGACGCCATTGGGTGAGGTTGACCACGCCCACCTTGAGCTTGCGGGTCGCCCGCAGATAGTCTGTGACCGCCTCGGCCTGGGTAATCATGCTGCCCTGACCCAGGACGACGTACTCAGCGTCGTCGAAGGCGTAGCCACTGGCCCGGCGATAGCGCCGGCCGGTAAGGCCGTAGAACTCATCCATGCAGCGATCAGTCAGCGCCTCGATGTGATCGAAGAAATAGGGCCGCTGGCCCGCCACTGACTGCATGTAGGCGTCCTGGTTCTGCACCGGTCCGGACAGAATCGGGTTGTCCACGTCCCACAGGATCGGCACCCGACGGCGGGTCTCGCCATAGACCAGTTTCTGGGCCGGAGTCGGGCACTCGATGATGTCGTCCGGCCGGCCCAGGTACTCGGCGATCAGCTCACGCTCCGGCACCAACAGCGGCTCGATCAGGTGGGTGGTGAGGAAGCCGTCCTGGCCCACCGCGGCGGGCGTGAGCGAGAGCTCGGCAACCTTGCGCCCGATCAAGCTTAGGTCCGCCGCCTCCTGGGCGCTCTTCCCGAACATCTGGCAGAAGCCGGTGTCGTCGATGCAGTGATAATCGTCGTGACCCGCGTGGACGTTTAGGGTCGACTTGGTGATGGCCCGGGCGCCGATATTCAGCACATAGGGCAGGCGCTTGCCCACCGCCGCGTACAGCGACTCGTGCATGAAGGCGATGCCCTGGCCGGAGGAGAAGTTGACGGCCCGCAGCCCTGACATGGACATGCCGGCCGTCACCGCCGCTGCCGCATGCTCGGACTCGGGCTCCACGAAGATCAGCGGCTGGTCGGAGACATTGATGTGGCCCTTGGCGGTCTCCTCCGCCCAGTACTCACCCATCTGCGTGGAGGGCGTGATCGGATAGGCCCCCGCGGCATCGGACGCCTCCCGCTCGCACATGATGACGGCGGCATTGCCGTCCATTGCCATCCGCTTGCCGGGGTACTTGAACTGCTTCTCGTCTTTCTTTCCGAACATGGGCCTTCTCTAGTCCAGTCATTAGTCGGTGGTCGGCGACCGACCACCCGTAGCTCAGTTCATGCACCCTGACGCGGGCGCATCAGTCGAATTCAGCGGCGTCGAGCTCCGTGGCCCGACACCAAAAGGCCTTGCTCGGGTGAGCACTCGCAAACCCGACCGAAGGCCCTAGCTCAGGGGCAAGGCACCTTTTCGCACCACCTTTTTCGCATCCCGTCCCTTGACCACGACGCCGTCGTTCTCCAGCCACACGATGGCCCCGGTCGGGCAACGCTCGATGGCGACCTTGGAGGCCAGGCTGTTCTTGGAGTAGTCGACGGTGGCCAGGTAGTTCCGGATCTCGATCAGCCCCTCGGGGGAGTCCTGGGCGCAGCGCCCGCAGGCGGTGCAGCCCACCTGGCAATGGAGGTCCTCCTCGTCGCCAAACTCCTGGTTCTTGCAGGCCACCCACAGACGATGACTGACGGGGTGCAGGCTGAACAGATCCTTGGGGCACACGGTGACACAGCCGCCACAGGCGGTGCACTTGTCCTCGGTCACCACCGGCAGGCCATGGCTATCCAGATGGATGGCGTGGAACTCGCAGACATCGACACAGTCCCCAAGGCCGAGGCAGCCCCAAGTGCAGCCCTTGCCCCCGCCTGACACCAGGGCCGCAGCACGGCAGGTTTGCACGCCCCCGTAACGGGCGCGGTTGTGCGCGACGTGATTGCCGCCGGCGCAGGCCAGCCGGGCCACCCGCTTCTCGCCGGCCCCCAGGTCCACGCCCAGAAAGTCGGCGATGACCTGATTCATCTCCTTGGTGTTGACCGTGCACTTTCCGGGCTCGATCTCCCCTTGGACCAGCTTCTCCGCGAACTGGCGGCACCCGGCGGTGCCGCAGGCTCCGCAGTTGGCCTTGGGCAGGAGCTCTTCAACCTGGTCGATGCGCGGGTCCTCGAAGACGTAGAGCCGCTTGTTGGCGATGACCAGCACCGCGGCCAGAATCAGGCCCAGTACGGCCATGAAACCGACAGCGGTCAGAATGGTTTCCATAGGGTCTTCGATCTGTTTGCCGGATTGGCTTAAGCCCGCGCGGGACGGCTCGGCGGGATCACACGGCAATCTTGGGTCGGCTGGTGCCTGGTACGACGCATCCCAGCGCCGCATCGGAGGCGGAATATTAACGGATAACGCAGTCGTCGTGGGTTAAGACAACGTGAAGCTGATTATTGGACCCCATTAACGGGCAGCGATCCAGCGATCCAGTTCCGACCTTTGATCTGGCGCAGTGGATCGACGGATCGCCGCGCCCGGCGTCCGGCCTGCGCTGGTGAGCTCAGGCCATCGCCGAGGGGCTCCGGCTCGCGCCCGGCCCACCGTTGAAGGGGGACTGATAGAATCCCCCAACCCCACCCCCCATCGGAGCCTCCCGTGACACAGGCCAGCGATCCCATGCCCTCCCCGTCCCTCAGCTACCGCGATGCGGGTGTCGACATCGATGCCGGCGAGGCACTGGTGGAGCGCATCAAGCCACTCGCCGCCGCCACCTTCCGGCCTGGGGTGGTGACCGGTCTCGGAGGATTCGGCGCGCTCTTCGAGCTGTCCCTGGAGCGCTATCGCCAGCCGGTGCTCGTCTCGGGCACCGACGGGGTCGGCACCAAGCTGAAGCTCGCCATCGCACTGGAACGCCACGACACCATCGGCATCGATCTGGTGGCCATGTGTGCCAACGACATCCTGGTGAGCGGCGCCGAGCCGCTCTTTTTTCTGGACTATTACGCCAGCGGCCGTCTGGACCTGGAGACGGCCACATCGGTGATCACCGGCATCGCCCGCGGTTGCGAGCTGGCGGGCTGCGCACTCACCGGCGGCGAGACCGCCGAGATGCCCGGCATGTACGGCGAAGGCGACTATGACCTGGCCGGCTTCTGCGTCGGGATCGCCGAGAAGTCCGAGCTGATCCTTCCGGAGCGGGTACGGCCCGGTGACGTCCTCATCGGTCTCGCCTCCTCCGGCCCCCACTCCAACGGCTATTCGCTGATCCGAAAGGTCGTCGAGTTGAGCGGTGCCGACCTCGGCGCCGACCTTGACGGCGCACCGCTGGGTGAGCGTCTGCTCGCACCGACACGCATCTATGTACGATCCGTTCTGCCCCTGACGCGGGCCCTGCGCGTCCATGCACTGGCCCACATCACCGGCGGCGGCATTACCGAGAATCTGCCCCGGGTCCTGCCGGCAGGCACGCGCGCCGTGGTGGACCTTGGGAGCTGGCGGCGCCCGGCCGTCTTCGAGTGGATCCAGACCCAGGGGGGGATCGCTGGACCCGAGATACTCCGAACCTTCAACTGCGGCCTGGGGATGGTGGTCTGCGTGGCCCCCGAGGACGCGGATGTCGCGCTCACGATGCTGCACGAGTCCGGCGAGGAGGCCTGGCGGCTGGGCGAGATCGAGGCCGCCGAGGACAGCGCCCGCGTCGTGTACCGAGGCGCTGCGGCCCATGGCTGAGGCCATGCACGGAACAGAGAGGCTGCGGGTAGTGGTGCTGATCTCCGGCAGCGGCAGCAACCTCCAGGCCCTGATCGACGCCCAGACCGACGCGCCCTACCGGATCGCGGCCGTCATCAGCAACGTGGGCGACGCCTTCGGTCTGGAGCGGGCACGGCGGGCGGGAATCCCGGCTGAGGTCATGAGCCACCGACCCTTTGCAGACCGCGGGGCCTTCGATCAGGCGCTGGCCGCGCTGATCGACCGCTTCGACCCCGGGCTGGTGGTGCTGGCCGGGTTCATGCGCATCCTGACCCCGCAGTTCGTCTCCCGCTATGCCGGGCGGATGATGAACATCCACCCCTCCCTGCTGCCCAAGTTCCGCGGCCTGCACACCCATCAGCGGGCGCTGGACGCCAAAGAGACCGAGCACGGGGCCAGCGTCCATTTCGTTACCGATGAGCTCGACGGCGGACCCGTCATCATCCAGGCCCGGGTCCCGGTGCTGCCGGGTGACGACGTCGCCACCCTGGCCGCACGCGTGCTGACCCAGGAGCACCGCATCTACCCGGCCGCGGTGTGCCTGTTCGCCGAGGGACGGCTGCGGCTGGGGAACGACGGCCGGCCGCAACTCGACGCCTCCGCGCTCGTCCGACCCCTGGTACTGGACGCCGAGGGGCGCCCGACCCGCGCGATCTGAAGCCGGGATGCGCCCAGCGAGGGCGCGGCACGTCAGACCGAAACACGCTCTTTTGGAGTCACCGCTGGCCCTGAGCTTCAGCGGGCCCAGACGACCCACTGCAGGCGTTCGAGGCCAGCCTCTTGATTGTCCGCAAAGGACGCATTGCAGACTCCCGCTGTCGACCCACTGGGTGGCTGAAACGTACTGCCGATTCAACCGATCGACGCAACACAGGCGGCAAATCGCTCTGCCGGTGTCTCGTAGTCTAGTGTCTTGCGGGGTCGTTCATTGAGCTGACGGGCCACGGCGTTGAGCTTGGCCTGGGAGTGGATTGAGAGGTCTGTGCCTTTGGGGAAGTATTGTCGCAGCAGTCGGTTGGTGTTTTCGTTGGATCCCCGCTGCCAAGGGCTTTGCGGATCGCCGAAGTACACCTGGATATCCGTCGTCAGGGTGAATTGCTTGTGGTCCGATAACTCAGATCCGCGATCCCAAGTCAGCGATTGATACAACTCGCTCGGCAGTGTTCGGGCTTGGCGGATGAGCGCCGGGATCACCGTGTCGGTGCGCTTGTCCTCCACCTTGGCCAGCATCACGTAGCGGGTCTGCCGCTCCACCAGGGTGGCGATGAAGCTGTTCTTAGATCCGGCGATCAGATCCCCCTCCCAGTGACCCGGTACCGCTCGATCCTCCACTGAGGCGGGCCGCTCACGGATGGAGACGGCGTCCACGATCTTGCCAAGCCCCTGCCCCTTAAGAGTGGCATGCTTGGAGCGGCGCATCGCTCGCTGGGTCCTCAGGCAGACCAGAAGCTCCTTTGTCAGCACCCCTCGGGCCTGGATAAACAGGCTCTTGTAGATGGTCTCGTGCGACACGTGGTAGCGCTCATCAGTCGGGTATCGGCGCTTCAACCAACCAGCGATCTGCTCGGGCGACCACTGAGACTGGAGCTTCTCAGCGATCACCCGCACCACATCCGGCTGAGCGGCCAGCTTACAGGTCTTCGGACGACGCGCACGGTCCCAAGCGGCTTGGTCGGCGTGGCTGGCCCGGTAATGCGTTCGGCCACCATTGCGGTTGAGCTCGCGGCTGACGGTGGATGGGGCTCGCCCCAGCGCGGCGGCCATGCAACGGATCGCCTGACCGGCAACCACACCGCGCGAGATCTCCTCACGTTCCGAGAGCAGCAGCGCCAGCCTGGAGCGTCTTCGCGCTGGCGGACGGATGCCGCCGGTCTCAGCGAGGATTCGCGCGACCGAGGAGTGTCCGCGATCAAACAGCCGCGCGATCTCGGCCAGCGACTCGCCCTTCTGCCAGCGATCCCACATCAGCGCCTTCTGCGCGTCCGTGTAATAAATCCGCCGTCTCTGCTTCATTAGCAACACTCCTGCTCCTGGTTGTTGGAGCTTAGGGTGTTGCGTCGACCCATTGAATCCGCCAC
>CAVOQO010000006.1:0-20362 GCA_963698355.1 uncultured Gammaproteobacteria bacterium
GCGAGAGGAGCGGCGCTTCGCCCCGAGGAACGGGAGCGTTGGTGAAAAAGACGCGACGACTGGGATTCTGTTGCAGAGTGCCCGTACCCGCTGAATCTACGGGGTCCACCACAACGAGTACGACCGTGGAACGCCGAGATCGTTACGCCGGAGCAGTTGCTGGGATCGCTCACTCTCGACGGCTATCGCAGGCGCCCGCCGCGGTCATAAACGTCCGCGTATTTGCTCGGCGAATCGCGACCGCCGGCTGCGCCTCGTCGCCATGATGGGGCCCCTTAATGGGGGTGACCCCGTCGAGGTTGCTATCCCCGCAATACCTTCCCGCCGAATCCCAGCTCCAGCAACGGGCAACGACAGGGGAGGGCAGTCCTTCCGCTTCCACTCCGAGAGAGGACCTGGAGGTCAGAAGACCTTAGTCAGTTTGGCGCCGGCAAGCTGGGTTTGGCCGAAGGCCCCGACCAGGCCGCGGCTTTTTCGGTGATGCCACGGGGAGTCCGGTGGGTAACGTCCGCGTTCGTTTGGTTGCGGGCCGGGAGGGACCGTTGAGTCAGATTCACCCCCCTTGTCGCGCGACCGAGTCGAGCACGCTACTGATCCTGGACCAATCGTGGGAGCGCGTTTTCCTGCTCCGCATCGCTCTGGAGATCGTTCCATGGGCTGGTCAGCAGGGTGTTAGCGCCTTTGGATCCAGCCACCCGTCAGGCGCCCTCCCGTAGCGTTTGGCGCGCCTCTTCTACATGGGGATCGCCATCGGCGGCGGACCCATGCCGGCGCCGGCGCTTGGCGATCTCTTCGATCTTCGCCACGTCGTCCTCATAGGACACCACGCCCGTCCAGCGCATTCCCCCAACGCGAGATCCCAACCACCCCACGCTGTGATGATCGTCAAGTCTCCGAACAGGTCGCGCACCAGGTGTGCCTGGTAGTAGCCGGCTTTGTTGCGGTGGATCCAGCGCAGGTCCATGAAACGCATCTCGGCTCTGTTGGGCTAACGATAGCGCAAAGGTGTTCTTTTCAAAGGTCGAGCGGTTGGAGATCGCGCTGCCAGTATTGCGCCCTGCAGTATCCGGATGGACAGGTAGAAAAGTCTTGGCGATGCCAACGACCACGAAGGCCACGGAATCAGCTGAAATAGGATCAAGGTTCTGAAACGGCGAACAGCCTCGAGCGGATGACCGCCTCAAGGCAGCGAGCCTGGGCAGCGTCGCCGTCCGTTGGCTGAAGACTTGACTCGCCTTTGCGGACGTTCGCCCGATACGGATACCGAAGAGAATCTGAGCCCTTACGCGTTGCAAGTTGGCTGAGCAGGGGCCTATGACGAAACAGGAAGCTCCGAGTGCACCCTCAGCGCCTTCACCACGCGTCGGGGAAGACCGTTTCGCTCCAACCCACGACTAGGCCGACAATCAAATGCCCATAGCCAACAGCCGTTGTGCCGATAAACAGAATGTCTTTCTGGTAGGATCTCTTTGGGCCTGTTGAAGGGCAACGGAGTCCGCACAACGACACCCCCGGGATTGCTCAAGACGGCGGACGCCAGCCAATCCTGAGTTCGCAGTCACGAACGCAGTAAAACAACCGGACGGCCTGAAAGCCTCTTGTTTTCAAAATATCCTTGCCTGAACCAATCGTTCAATCGGCAACACGAAACAGCAATACGCTTGGAGACCGCAGATGCCAAAAAAGAAGAAGCTCGAACCCGCACCGCTCACCATCGACCAGATTCAGGAACAGCTCGCGCAGATCGAAGTAAGCCGCGAGACGCTTGAAGCCGCGCTCAAGCAGCGGCGTCGGGCAGATCTCATCGCCTTCTCCGAGACCTTACGTGACCAGATCGCCGAGCGCGGCTACCAGATTGACGAGGTGATCGCGCTACTACAAAAGGGAAGAAAGACCGCCTCCGGGCGCCGCGGTGGTGGTCAACATGCCCGCTATGTGGATCCCGACAACCCCGCGCTCACTTACGGGAAGGGGCCCTTGCCGGCGTGGCTGCGCGAAAAGATGGAAGTCGCGGGCTACGACGCGACGGACAAGACACAGCGTGAAGCGTTCAAATCGACCCATCTGAAACGCGTCGTGTAACGCCGCCGCGGGAGTGAAGTGAACCGGGCCGTGGAGGCCGGGCCGATGTCCGACAAATAGTTCGCCTCGAGTGGAAAATCCGGCGGGCCAGACGGGTGTCCGCGGCCATTCGCCGTCGATCGGCGCCTTGGGCGAGTGCCCACTATCAGAACGGGGTGCTACGGGTCGAGCTTCCCAAGTCGCCCGCGCGGCGGCGCCGGACCGTCAATGTTCGGGTCACCTGAATCCGACGGTTCAGCGGGTACCGTCCTTCACGGGCCACGGTCGCATGGGGGGCTCATCGGAGTAGGCGTCGTGGAAATGGCTGCGGCTTGATGGAGGGTTGGGTTACCGCCGCGGCGATGCCGGTAAGCACCATCAGGCCCCCGGTCCGCCAGTTCACAACGGCGACTGACCGGTAGGCGGCGGGGCCCCTGCCTCCATCTCCCGCAGACAGGCCACGCACAGGCAGTCTGTATAACGCCGGGCGATGGCGAGCAGAACGTCCTCGCGCAGCTCGATGCTCGCGCAGCCGCAATGACTCGGCTTATTCAGCGTGCACTCGAAGGTTGCCCCGCAGCGGGGACAGGTCTTGATCGCGTGCTTGGTCATGTGGGCGTCGGACGCGGGCCCTAATAGAGCCCGACCTCGGTCAGACAGACCTCGGCCGCCATGGCGCGGCCGATGGCGACGATCCCCAGGCGGCTTAGGCGGCGCGTGTCCAAGGGCGCGTCCAGTCGATGGGGTTCGAATCCGAGGAAGGGCAAACGCACCTCGCGCCAGTCGTGCCCAGCGCGGAACTCGGCGCGATAGGACTGCCAGGGCAGGGCGGTGTCGGGGGTCTTGAGGTGGACCTTGTAGCCCTCCCCGTTGCCGCGTATCACCAGGTGCACTCCGGTGAGACGCGAGGCGTCGAGGGTCCCGTTGCTGCTCAGGTCCAGGCTCACCTGCACGAAGCCGCCGTTGTTGGCCAGGCTCACCTCGCCCGCGAGACAGAGGGCACGTCGGCCGTGTTGCTCGCTGATGCTCATACGACCGACCGACACGCCCCCCATGACACGGTCGGTGATCAGCCGCCAGGGAGTACCGAGCAGGGAGCGTCCGTCGTCGCGGGAGAAGTCGTCGATCAGAAGGAGGCCGGCGGCGGGGCTCGGGTTCATGGGGAACACCACGGTCATCAAGACCATCAGAGTCCGGCTGGCTTCTTTGTTCCTGGGCAAGTGCTCGACGAAGCCGGTTTGCGCCGTCAAACCTCGCTACTTGGGGTCTTGTACCTGGGCTTCAAGTCACCTGCTTGCCCTGCTTTCGCCATCAAGGCGCGCCGGGGGAGGCCATCGCTCCCTGACGATAGGGTCACCCCACGGTTTGCGGGGCGCCAAGGGAACGCGCCCAGGTCAGCCGATCAGTCCGCGCGTCTGAAATCCGCCGCTTCGAAGCAAACGTCACGAGACCTAAACGGAACCGTTACAGAACTTCCAAGGGAGCCCAGGCTGCCGTGACATGCGAGAAATCGAGCCTCCCGCCGATTGGGCGTGAGGTCTTTCTGCCGGTGTCCGGGGTGTGTTTCGGCATCACGGTTGGGAGCAGAGGAACGGCCCGCTTGATCTACATTCAAATCAGAGCAACTCGACAGGAGTGCGATCGATGAAGATGCGCATGCAGACATTCGGTGAGGTCGAGGTCGAGGGCGAGCGTTACGACGACGATGTCGTCATTGAGCAGGGCGGAATTCGTAAGCGAGGCAAAAAGCCCTCGAAAGTGTTTCAGGCCCGCTACGGGCACACCCCGCTGTCTGTTGAAGAGGCCATCCCATGGCACGGTACGCGGCTGTTCGTCGGCACCGGCATGTATGGCAAGCTGCCCATCATGTCCGAGGTCTACACCGAGGCCGAGAAGAAGGGAATCGAAGTGGTTGCGCTGCCCACCGCGGAGCTCTGCGTCATGCTGCAAAATTTGAAACCCAAGGACATCAACGCCGTCCTGCACGTCACCTGTTAAAACGCACTTCGCGCCACGCGAACGTCGAGTCCCGAAAGACTCCGCAGGTACCATGCAACTCATGGGGGACGATGCCACCCGGCCGTCGGCACTCGTCCTTCAACCTCATGTCCCTCTTGGCGACGCGAGCCTTAAACCTCCGAAGCCTTGCGCAGCTCCTCCTCGATGATGCCCTTGAACAGCGGAATCTTGTAGCCGTTCTTCGACATCGGCTGGGCATTGGCGACGATGGCTTCGGACGCCTCCCGGATGGCGGCGGCGTCGAGCGCCCGGCCCCGAATAGCCTTCTCCGTCTCGCGGGAGCGCCAAGGAACCGGCGCGGCGCCGGAGAGCACTACCCGGCAGTCGCGGACCCGCTTCCCGTCCATGGCGAGCGCCAGGGCGCAGCCGGCGATGGCGAAGTCCCAGGCGCGGCGGGTGCGGACCTTGCGGTAGGCGCTGTAGAGGCCAGCGGCCGGGGGCGGCACCAGGATCGCGACCAGGACCTCCCCGGCGTCAAGCACCGTCTCACGGGTGGGATTCTCGGCCGGGGGCATGTGCAGCTCGGCCACGGGGAGGCGGCGCGGGCCCCGAGGTCCGATCGTCTGGACCTCGGCGTCCAGGGCGACGAAGGCGGGCGCCGTGTCGGAGGGGTGGACGATAAAGCAGTTCGCACCGCCGAAGATGCAGTGGTACTGGTTCTCTCCGTTGACCGCGAAGCACTTGTAGCCGCCCTTGCGCAGACAAGGAAAGTCGCCGCGGTAGTACCAACAGCGCGGCTTTTGGCACAGGTTGCCGCCGATGGTCCCCTGGTTTCGCAGCTGCGGGCTTCCGACCTCGGCGGCTGCCTGCGCCAGGACCGGATAGAGACGGCGGATCTCGGGGTGCTCGGCGACCTCGGTGATGGTCGTCATGGCCCCGATGACGAGCCCGCCGTCGCTGGCCTTCCGGACTCCCGAAAGCCCGTCGATCGACGAGAGGCTGACCAGGGTGTCCACGGAGAAGACATGATCGCGCAGGCAGCCCAGGATATCGGTCCCGCCGGCGTGCACCTGGGCGCCGCCCGCGGCCAGGCGGTCGACGGCGTCTTGCAGGTGCTCGGGTCTGACATAGGCGAACGGCGCGAACATGCTCAGGACTCCTTCGCCGGGGTGGAGACACGCTGCTCAGCCAATCGGCCCACCAGGGTCGTCGGGTTGATGGGGGTATCGAGAACACGCACCCCCACCGCGTCGAAAACGGCATTGGCGATGGCCCCGGCCGTGGGGATGGTGACCGGCTCGCCCAGGCCCTTGGCGCCCACGATGTTGGCCTGGTCGTCCGAGAGCAGCACGGGATCGGAGACCACCTCGGCGGGGACGTCCAGCGCGGTAGGCAGCTTGTAGTCGTGCCAGCTCTTGTTGCAGAGCTTGCCCGTTGGGCCGTCCAGGACGCGGGCCTCGGTCGTGGCAAAGCCCACCCCCATGGTGACGCCGCCCACCAGCTGGCCGTCCCAGGTCAGGCGGTTCATGACCCGTCCGCTCTCGTTGGTCCCCAGCAGCCGTACCAGTCTCACCTCGCCGGTCAGGGTGTTCACCTCCACCTCGCAGAACTGGGCGGCGAAGGGCGTGATGCTGACGTCCTGCGGGTTCGGCTCCCGCTGCCCGACGCCGACGATCACCTTTTGGCTCTTGAGCCCGTCCAGGTCCCGGATCTTGACCTTCTCCAGGCCGTCGGCGGTTCGGATGTGATCACCGTCGAAGACGACCTGATCGCGCCCTGCCCCGAGCTGGGCCGACGCCAGGTCCATGAGCCGGTCCTTCACCTCCAGACAGGCACGGCGCACGGCCGGGGCCTCGGTGGGCACCGTCTTGCTGCCCCCCGAGGGGCTCGCGTACTGGGTGGTGCCGGTGTCGGCGTGCTCGATCTGAATGGCGTCCGGATCCAGGCCGAGCTCCTCTGCGACGACCATGGCCATGACGGTCTTGGTCCCGGTGCCAATGTCCGAGGCACCCATATTCAGGTTGGCAGTGCCGTCCGCGCAGAGGCGCAGGATCACGGTGGACGGAGGCCTGCCGTCCCCCACGAACCAGTTGGCGGCGGCCATGCCCACGCCCCGCTTGAGGTGGCTGTCGCCCTGGGCCCGCTGTGCGGCGGCCTTTTGCTTCGCCTCCTTCCAGCCGAAGGCGGCGGCACCCTGCTCCAGACAGCGTCTCAGGCCGTCGGTGGTGTAAGGCTTGTCGCCGCGGGCCTGGGTGCCGTCCGGGATGTTGCGCAGCCTTAGCTCCACGGGATCCATGCCGAGCTCGGCGGCCAGGGCGTCCATCATCTGCTCCATCGCCCAGGAGCACTGAACATAACCGGGGGCGCGGAAGGGCCGTGCCGGCTGGGCGTTGATGTAGACGTCGGTGAGCTCGGTCGCGACGTTTGGGCAGCGGTAGAGGTCCTTGGCCAACCAGTCGAGCAGGGAGGTCCCGCCGGCCGGATAGGCCCCGCTCGCGCCGACGCCCTCGAAGCGGATTGCCGTTAGGGTGCCGTCGCGCTTTGCCCCGACCTTCAGGGTCATGGTGGCCGGAGGGCGGTTGCCCATGGTGAGTAAGGTCTGCTCGCGGGTCAGGAAGAGCTTGACGGGCCGATTGATCCGTCGGGCGAGCAACGCGGCGATGATGGAATACTTGCCGGTTTGGAGCTTGGAGCCGAAGCCGCCGCCCATGTAGTGCCCGATGACCCGCACCCGCGACAGCGGGAGGCCGAGTACCTGCGCCACCTCGGACTGCACGGCGTAGACGCCCTGAGTGGACTCCCAGATGGTCAGGCTGTCCCCGTCCCAGCGAGCCGTGCACCCATGGGGCTCCAGGGGTGTCTGGAGCTCACTGGCGGTGCGGTAGGTCTGCTCCAGCACCAGGTCCGCCTCCCGGAACCCGTTGGCCACGTCGCCGCGCGCGTCGCTCTGGGTCTTGACCCGGTTGCCGCCCGGATGGACCTGGGGTGCGCCGGGTTCGAGGGCCTTCAGCTCGTCGGAGACGAAAGGGAGCCTCTCGTAATCGATCTCGATTGCCCGCAGCGCGTCGAAGGCCCGGTAAGGCGAGTCGGCGGCCACTGCCCCCACGATCTCTCCCTCGAAACGGCAGTGATCGTCGAAGAGCTTGCCCTGGTGCTCGCCCGAGTAGGGCCAGTGCGGGTTGGCATCGGCCGTGTTGGGGCTGATGACGGCATGGACCCCGGGCATGGACTCCGCCTTTGAGCTGTCGACTGACCGGACTCGTGCGTGGGGATGCGGGCAGCCGAGGATGGCCCCGTACACCATACCGGGGAGGACGACATCCGATGGAAAGACCGCCGCGCCGCTGACCCGCGCGTCGGCATCGACCCGAGGCCGGCGCCCGCCCACGACCTGGGTCGTCTCACCCCAGGGTTCCGGGGTCCCCGACCCACCCTCGTCCGGCGCCTGGGGGAAGTCCCGCTGGCCCTCGATATAGCCTGTGTGTTCGCCCATTGCTGATCTCCGGGCTGGCGAAGCTTCCTCGTCAGCCATTCCGGCGCTTCGCCGCAGCCGCGACCGATTTGAAGATGTGCGCGTAGGCCCCGCAGCGACACAGGTTACCGCTCATGCCGAGCCTGATCTCCTCGAAGGAGGGATCCGGGTTCCTGCGCAGCAGACCCTCGGCCGCCATCACCTGTCCCGGGGTGCAGTAGCCGCACTGCAGCCCGTCTTCGTGGACAAAACTCTCCTGCACCGCACCCAGGCGCTCGCCGTTCATCAGGCCCTCGGCGGTCTCGATCCTCCTGCCCTCAGCCTCCAGGGCGAGGGTTAGACAGGCGTAGCGCGGCACGTCGTCGATCAGCACGGTGCAGGCACCGCACTCGCCGCGCTCGCAGCCAGCCTTGGCGGCCGTGAGCCCGAGCTTCTCGCGCAGCACGAAGAGCAGGGTCCAGCGCGGCTCGACGAGGACCTTACGGGGTTTGCCGTTGACGTCGAGGGTCACTGGAACCGTGTCATCGCGCCGGCACGACGGCAGGCCCCGCGCCTTGGGCGCCGGCAGCGCCTCCGCCCACGGCGAGTGCCATAGTGCCGGCGCCGCAGGACCTGATGAAGGCGCGGCGGCTAAAGCCAGGGAGCTGCGGGGACCTGTCGTCATGCCTCTTGGAGCCCATGGGTGCCTCCTGGGTTGCCGTGGCGGTCGTTCGCTAACCTGATCTTCCTGCACGGTGCGGCAGCGGTGCCTTGATGAAGTTTGGCAGGAGAATGCGGCGCTAAGAAGAGTATGGACGGTCGCTGTCGATCGTTCGAGCTGCGGGGCGATACCCCGGGATGGGTGCCGGCGGTATGTGCCTGGGTAGGCCGCAAATGCCCTCAGTTTGACGGCCCCATGCAGCAAATCCCGGGCCTTGAGAATGCGGTCCAGACAGGACCCCCTATCCCCGTCGTTTGATGCTAATTCGGCGTTTCGCAGTTCGAGAAACGTGACCAGGCCGCCAACAGAGCGGTTGATGATTCTGATGGATGCTGTCTGCCCCATACTTCTCTTGCGACCCCAAGCTGCCTTCAAACGTCGCTACGAGGAAGGCGAGGGAGGGTTTTCGGATCGCCTATGCTCGATCACGCGCCGCGCGATGATGCTTCACGGCAGCGCCCCGTCGGTCGGCCGCGGAAGTGGAGATGCGGATCGTCCACGACGACCGTCAGCGTCGAGAAGAGCCCCATCAGCGACAGGATGGCCGCGGCGAATACAAACTGCAGCGCGCCCGCACCGAACGCGGCAACGGCGATCATCGCCGCGATCGTGGCCCAGCCGTTCTGAGTATGACGATAGCGCTGACGACTCATCTACCGCGCTTCACCGGCCCAAGCCCGCGAAGGGCCCAGGCGGAAGCAAACTTACCGCAACGTGAACCATAGCAGTCACCGGTCGCGCGCAGGGGGGCAGCCGCACCGATCACACCATCTCGGGCCGGACGGTCTCGGCGCGGCAGGTCCCTCTTGAACGAGCCGGAATGCGACCCGACAGCAAAGAGCTGCCTTCGGCGGTATGTCAGCAATAGGTCGGTTCGCGCCAAGCCGGAACCACCAAAGCCAGACTGAAGCGGCACAATGGACTTGGTGGCGCCGTGGATCGCGACATCATCTCGGGCTCTATAAGACTCGCGACCAAGTTGCCTTGACGTGGCGTTTGGAACGTGACTAGGGGCGGGTTTGGGGCAGTCTCCGCGCCAGCCGCCGGAATCGCCATTCAACGCCCGAACAAAAGCCGGCCAGATGGCCGCGCAGCGTTTCGTATGCTTCGCTCGTCCGGGCTGCCCCTGCGACGACCTTGGCGGCCTCCGTACGTTCCGTGATTCTGCGTATGACCCGCAGCAGGTGCGTCCAGCCGTCTTCTTCGCTGAGCTCGGCGTCTGGCGTCGTGCTCGTTGTGAGGTAATCAGCACACTCGCCCGCCATCTCGATCCCCTCGGCGTAGCCCGCCGCATAGCCCCCGGACGCCGGAAGGCCCCAGTAGTCCGGCGTATTGGAATGCGCGTTTGCCACGTAGCTCAGCGCGGCGAGTTGACGACTCTCGGCTGCCAGCAAGCGGCACCCTCCCAAAGAGTCTTCTGACATGTGTTATCTCCAAGTTTCCTCTGGTTTGGATTCTATCTGCTGTTAGTGTTCAAAATACCTCACATCACGGGCGCCAATTCCGGGCAGTAACGGGCGGGCCTTGCGCCTCAGGAGGCAGGGGCATGGGCGGCGTTTGCCCACCGCAGCTGGATCAGAGGGCAAGCGGCTTGTCGTCGAAGGGATCGGGCCGCACGGTGCGGTCGGTGCCGCGATCGGCGGCTAAGAGCGCCGCGACGGCATCCCATAGCGTGCGCAGATCGCACCGGTCAGGTGGTTGGGCGGTGGGACAGATGACCAGCCTGCGGTGCTCCGAGCCGGTCGCGAAAGGCAACCTCATTCGACCGGGACGGGAGTCCGGAGTAGGAGCTCTAAAAAGTGCAAGGATGCGTCATGGTTCGCTTAGAACGTGCACCACCGGGTCCTCGCCGTAGAAGCAACCACCCGTATCGACCCCGCCGGGGTTGTTTCCAACCATTTGCAGGCCGGTAGATGGATTTATCAAAATGTGCTCCTCGTATTTCGCCTTTGCCGGAGCTTCCTTTTCGGTCTCGTGTTTGCGGAGCACTATCGCCCGATGGCCGGCCCACATGATGAAAGTGGTTGCCGCTAAATGCCGATCGATCACCAGCAGGAGAACGAAAGCCGTGGGAATGCCGAGGATCCAGCAAACCCGTGAAGGAACCTTGCGCAGCCCTGCAATGATTCGCTTCATTGAATCTCTCCCACACCCGTCCAGCGGGACGACAAGGTGCCTCGAATACCCTGTAGGGTCCCCATCACCGAAGAATAGCTAACGTTCGCACGGTTTTCGGCGTAGCCTTCATAGTAACTTTCGTTCGACGTATCCTTCGGAAGCCCTGCCCATACCTGCGAAAGGCTATAGGCAAAGCGCTCGTGGGACATGCCGTCGTTGAGCCACGACTCGAGCCCGGCATCCTGCGCCAGCAGAAGCCCCATCCGATCTTGCATCGCTGGCGTGAAATACTCCCCGCCAGTGAGCCCCATCCTGGTCTTGAGCGAATCCAGGGTCTCGTCGATGATCTGGTAGCGACCGATCGCCGATCCTCCGTTGTGATGGACCAGTTGGCGCTGCAGGTCGCGTATTTGGTCCACCGTCATCTGGGAAAGCTCGACCCGGCTTTGATCGGCGTTCCGATACCAGGCGTTGTAGTTACCGTTCGATTCTGCCGAAGCCACCAAATCCAAGACCCGCGCACCAGGTCCTCCCCCAGACCCCGGGGGTAGCGCGCCTGCGCCAGCACGCGTCACTGGCTCAGTTTTTTTTTCTGGTGGCGCACCCTGGCTGTTGTATGTCCCGATGAGGCGGAGATCGCTGTCGTCCCGGGAGCCTGCCGACCGCTCGATCAGGTCCGCGATGTGCTGCCCTCTCGCACCCCCGGTCTCGTCGATCACCGCCTGTCGCGCGGCGTCTTGGGCGTCGCTCGGCAGGGACGACAACAGCGAACCCGTGGCTTCCCGGAACAGGGTCTGCTGGGCGGCCGTTAATCCGTAGCCGGCGATCTGCTGCATCCGCGCGTCGATCAAGGTCTCGCGCGCCTGCGACCATCCCGCCTCCCCGCCAGCCGCCTCTTTCGCTGCGGTGACGGCATCCGACAGCCCGGCGCCGCGGATCAGGGTCGATCCGAATGCGGTTCCTGAGCGCTGCCGCGTGTTCGGCGACACCGCAACACCGGCTCGCAGTAAGGGCGCCGGACTCGGCAAGCTGGACGAAGACGCCGCCCAGTTCGTTGTGGACCAGTGGGCAGCTGGGCGGGGGAGTACGGCCCTCTGGTCGATCGCCGCTCCGATGCGCTCGCGCTTTTCCGCGCCATACGCGCTCCTGCGCCTGTTGGTGACGGGCTGCGACGTCGCCCTGATTGGCGGCATGGAAGCGGTCCGCTGCGGACGGATGGTACTGGCTGTCCACCATCTGCCCGTGCGAGCGGATCTCGTCCCGCAGTCCGGATGCCTGTCCGCGTGGGTCTTCGACAACTGTGCCCTCGACCCCAGCCCGCGCCGATCCGTAGCTCGGTGCCGCCCCTTCCACGCGGGTATTTTGGTAGGGATCGATTCCGCCGGGCCCATGGGTGCCGAAGGTGTCCGCCAGGATGTCGTAGCCCGCCTCCTTGGCGCTCTGCGCCTCCGCAGGGGTGAACCTGTTTCAGCGTCTCGCCGTCGGCGTGCCCGATCAGCAGGGCTACGGCCGCCGCCGCGCCCGCCGCGTCGCGGCTCAGGTTATCCGCAGTAGGCCCAGGAGCTCGCCAGCTGCTGATGGTCTCCGGTGAGGTTGCGCCGATCAATTTCCTGGTAGAGCCGCTCCCTCATCGCCGGGTCGCGCGCGATGGCGTTTCCGATCTCCGCGGCCCCGAAGGTACCCATTGCGCCGTAACGTCGCGCCATCGACTGGTCGCGCTCCAGCGAGCGCGATGTCGAAACCACATCAGCGGCGTCGCTCTGCAGGCCGCGATCGCTCTCCTCGCTCGAGAGCCGTTCGGCGAAGACGTTGCGTCGCCGCTCTCGGAATCGGCCTTGATCGATTCCGCGAGCCGGGCCTCGAAGCCGGCATCACTTGCGACTCGTTTGAGATGTCTCCGGCGAGCGAGTCGCTGATCGTTTCATCCACACCGTACTGGCTGCGAAGTTGATTCGAGATGTCGACTTTTAGGGCAATCCGCGAATCGCTCCCACCGCCCGCGCTCGAAGCGGCTCCCGGACAGCGATGATCGCCGCCATCTGCTGCTGAGCTCACCCCGCTTTGTTCGTACTTCTGAGTGAGCCCCTGCGCCTCGTTCATGATCGTGCGATCCGTCGCACTCCCCGACGCCGCGTAGTCCCACCCCTGCGTCCGCGAGTCGAAGGTGTCCCCCGACCGCGAAGCGCTGACAGTCGCGGCGCTGCTCAAGCTCGACGAGAACCGCGCGCTGGCCTGCTCCATCGCCTGCTCGCTGGAGCGCAGGCTCGTCTGCATGCTGCGCCCGACATCCGCGGACCAGAGCACCGAGTTGGCGTTCGGCGTCGTGGTTCCGGTGGTCGGGGTATGGGTCTTGATCGGCGACAGGGTGAGGGCTGGCGCCGGATTCATCACGTCCGGACTCGCGATCTTCTCGTTGATGTGGTCCCCGCCCTGGAGCCGCCCCGCCAGATGCGTCGCCGTGATCGCCGAGCCGTAGATCAGCATCAGGCTGATCGCCGGGGTGCTCGCGGCCAGCATGCCCCCGACCCCCAGGTAGTCCGAGAGCAGGAAGTCGAGCTTCCACATCGCATAAACGCTTGGCAGCTCCAGATTGCCCATTCCGGCCGCTTGCAGGGCCTCCATTTTTCCGCTGATGGCCATGATGATGTAGAGATTGACGATCGCCAGGATCGGCTGCCAGAGCTGGATCCAGAGCCCGAACAGCAGGTACTTGCCGACCATCGCGATGCCGACCGGTCCGAGCCCGATCACGAACACCATGAGCGGCGAGACCGCGAACAGGAACGCCTCGAAGAAGGTCATCATGGGCCGCACGATGCGCGCGAACAGCGTCTCCTCGGCCGCCCACTGGGTGTTGCGCTGCGCCACGGCCTGGGTGACCATCGCGGCCTCCTCCCAGTGCGCAATCTCTTTGTAGACCTGCGCCTGGGCCTTCTCCAGGAACGGCACGGCCGCCGCCATGACCAGGTAGTTCTGGGCATCGACGCCGGCGCCGGCGATGGCATCGAGCGCGCTCTGCACGGCGCTGTCCAGGTCGCTGACGTTGAGCGAAAGGGTGGCCGCGAGCGACTGGCGCAGCGCCGGGGTGAACGTGGTCGTGGTGTAGGCCGACAGGTCCGCCCAGGCTTCGTCGCAGGGTTTGGTGACCGGGTTTGCACCCAGCCAGAGCTCCGTGGTCGGTGTGACGAGGCCGGTGGCGAACGTCTGCCAGCTGGGGTCGCTCAGCACGTCCTCGATCGAGCGCTTGCCGATGTCCACTTCGTAGAGTGTGCACTCGGTGATGGAGTTGACCCAGGAGCGCTCGACGTCCGCCATCGGGGTGGGGCTGTTGGCCGCCCCGAGCGCCGCCCGCGAAAGCGTCCCCTTGCGGACGTTCTGCAGGAGTTGCAGCGGCGCGGCGAACCCATAGTCGGTCATGGCCGGGGTGGAGAACGCCTGCTCGAAGAGCAGGGTGACGCCATAGCCCACCTGCGACATGGCCGAGCCGATGGCGGCTGGGCCCAACGGAACATTGTCGACGACCCGCACAGCGCCCGTGTAGAGATCCTCCACCGACACCCTCACGGTCGGTCCGAACATGCCCATGTAGATGGCCCAGGCGATGAGCGCGTTCTGAAGCGGCGGGAAGCGCGCCTGGAGAATGCCCTGGAACATCACCAGGATGACGCCAATCAGGAAGCCGATTCCGGCGAGCTGCTGCAGGTTCCCGGAGCCCGAGAGCATGGCGACGGCATTGAGGACGGCGGCGAGGTAGGCGCCGTCACCGATGGAATAGATCTCGAACACGGGCGTCGCTCGGGCGCGCGCTTAGTGGACGGCGCCGCGACCTTGCGCGCCGGCCCCTTGCGCGCCGGCCGGAGCCCGCACCTGGTCGGCGAGGTCGCGGTAGTGCGCCAGCAGCGTTTGCGCATTGCCGTAGCGCGCGCTGGCGACCTGATAGTCGTTGCCGACCTGCTCCTTGGCCGCCGCGATCTGGTCGATGACCTGCTTGGTATAGGCATTGGAATTCAGGGTCATCGCCTCGTGGCGGTGCGCAGCAGGTCGTTCATGATGGTCTGGACCATCTCGAAGGCGATGACGGGCGCGGCCTGCTCGGCGAAGATGCGCGCGAGTCCGTGGCCGTGGCGCGCCAGCGTGCGGATGGATGCACCGATGCCCACGTTGATGTGCTCCAGAAAGGCGCGCTCATCGGCCGTCAGCCCGACGTCTCCGAAGCGCAGCTTGTCCACCAGGCCGACGGCATTCGCGTCTCTCGGATCGCCCAGAAGCAGGTTGCGCGTGAGCTGCACCAGGCCGATCGGACCGGCATCGTTGCCAATGACCGGCGCCAGACACGCGTCGTAGTCGCCCTGGCAGTCGTACTTGCGCACCGTGTGGAAGGGGTTGTTGCGCTCATCCCCGGCCTCCCACTGGTTGTTGCCCCACATCAGATCCGCGACACTGAGGATTCCGCCGGCCAACGGGCGGACGTCGAAGCTCTCGCCCTGTCCGTCGGGGGCCATTTGTGGGGGACCGACAATCACCGACCCGGTGACGCTCATGATCGCTTCGAGGAGGTGATCGTCGCCTCCGCTGAACCAGCCCTTGGCGCCCGTGCGCACGAGGGCCTTCCACACCAGGTTGCCCTGCAGGTCCGCCGCCATCCGCTCGTCTTCGGTCATGTTGTCGCGCGCTTGCTCCGCCGGGTTCTTTCCGGTCGTGGTCGAGCGGGTCTCGAAGACGTCGCCGAATCCCTTGACCATGCCGATCAGGCTCGTTTGATCGTCGTGCTTGGCGTGGAATGCGTCGGCCACGTCATTGACGAGCCCTTTGGCCAACTGGCAGGAGTTGAGGTACCCCTGGTTGAGCGCTTGGATCTTCTTCTGCAGCGCCTCCATGGTTTCCATGCAGGTCGGGCACATCGCCGACAGCGCGACCTCGAACGCATAGCCGGTCGCGTTGGCCGCGATCGAGCGCATGAGCTGCTGGAATTGGTCCGCGGAGATGAAGCTGAAGGAGCCGGCGAACAGATCGATGCCGCCGCACCCGGCCTCGAACGAGGGCGGCACGATGTGCCACAGCGCCTCGTTCATGATCCGGTTGCGCGCCACCAGCGACCCGCCATCGAAGACCCCGCGCCGTTGGCCCAGGTGCGCCGTCGGCGTGGTGACGTTCACCATGCTGGAGAAGATCGTGCGGGCCTGCTGTGCGATGCCGCTGGTGCCATCGCTCGCGTCGCACCACGCGGTGCCGCCATAGGCAAGAGCCAAACTGAGAACGGACGCCTGTAACCGCATGGGATGCCCCGGATCGAGATTCACCAACACTCACTCACTGCGCAACGCGCGCAACCGCGCCAGCAGCTCCGCCGGGTCCTCGGGCAGGGCGCCGGTCAGGCCCGCGGCATCCAGTGCGGTGTCCGTCACCCTGGCTTGCGTGCGCGCCGCCTCGGGCTCGCTGATCCATCCGGCCTGCGCGGCGCCCTCGACGATGCGGTCCTGGAGCTGGGCGAGCGACAGCATCCCCTGGGCGATCGGCACAACGGTTGGAATCGCGGGATCCACCAGGAACAGGGCGGGTGTCGCACGCACACCGAGCCCGTGCGCCTGCCCGGCATCGCGAACGTGGTCGGGGAACAGCCCGCCCGGCAACGGCTGCCCGTCGATCGACACCGGCAGGATGTCGAACCCGTAGCGCTGAGCGAGATGGGCGAGCAGCGGGGCCTGGGCGTCGCAGTAGGGGCAGTCGGAGCGGAAGAAGAACCAGAGCGAGGCCAGGCGTGCGATCTTCGTGAGCGCGGCGTCACGCGCGTCGCCCGCGGTCTTGTTGACCAGGTTGGCCCCGAAGGTCGCGGTCGGACGCTGGGTGATTTCGTCGAGGAGCGGATCGCCCTGGACCACGCGCTCGGCGACCTTCGCGAAGCGCGAGGACTTATCCATCGCGATGCGCTGGAGGTAGAAGTACGCGGCCACGTTCGCCGGGGTTGGCTCGTCGATCGCGCGGTCGCGATAGGTGTCGAGGTTTTCCCGGAACCACTGCGCGGACAGTGGCAGCGGTCCTGGTACGGCGGGGGTCGCTCGGCGAGGCTCGGACCGGTGCCGGAGGCGGCGCGGGGGGCAGTTTGGCTGCGGCCTGAGCCCTGGGGTCCCGATACCAGAACCAGCCCTCGGTGCCGCGCTCGTAGAAACTGGCGGGGGGCGCCGCCAGGGCATTCGCCGACAGCGTTACGAGCAGGAGCGAGGCGCCGCTCGTGCGCCGCAACGGAGCGCTCATCCGCCCCTCCGCGGGAAACCCCGGCGTTGCCCCCGGGCAGCGTTCGCCGGCGACGACCCATCCGCCGCGGCCTGGGCCATCCGAGAACGACGGCGAGCGGATTGTCCGGCCGCGCGCGCATACAGCGGGCACAGCGGACAGCCGATCAGGATCGACTCGCTCAGCGCGAGTAGGCGGCGTTGCACGTCGTGCACCAACCAATCGAGGCGAGCCCCGCGCGCAGGTCCCGCGCGAGGATCCAGGCCGCGTTGATGCTCAGGGTCGCCTCCGCGCGTCAGGGAGAGATACAGCTCATAGGCGTGCACCAGACCCCGGAGGTCGATCGCGCGATCGCTGGCGCCGTCGCGCGGGTGTCCCGTGTAGATCACGCCGAAGAGTGAGGCATGAACCTGCTCGGTGCGGGTGCGGATCATCGAGCTGGCGCTGTTGGGCATGGGACCGCGCGGGGGCGCTCGCCCGTGAAGGTGCCGATACCAGCCGGCGAGGACGTCGACCTTGAGCCCCGTTGCCCAATGCACGACACCGACCCGCGCTCCGTGGCGCAGCAAGGCGAGCGCCAGCTCCTCGGCCTGGTGCCGGGCGAGCTGGACCTCTGGCGCGCATCCGCGCAGGCCGGTCGCGGACTTCATGCGCCCCCCCGACGTGCCCCTGCCGCACACAGCGCGATGTGCAGATGGCGCAGCTCGCGCGGCACGGGGTGGTGCACGGCGCCCGGCAGGATGCCCGGGCTGAACGTGACCACCGGCGCCTCGGCCAGATCGAGCACCGCCTCCAGCGGTGCGCTGACCAGCCATGCGGCGGTGTCCGCGCTGACGCCGAAGACGGTCTCGGCGTACTGCGGCGAGACCTGGGCCGCGTCCCTGGCACCCATCCAGTACAACCGGTTGCAGGCGCGGATCGTTTCGCGCAGGTGCGCACCGCCGGGACCGGGGCCGGCGGGTCCATTCAGTTCGGTTGGCATGCGTGCAACGCTCCTCTGGCCGCCAGCACGAGCGGCACATACTGCTGGGTCTCCCGGTAGGGAGGGATGCGGTAGCCGTGCTTGATCACGGCGCCCTCGCCGGCGTTGTACGCGGCCGCGACAAGGGTCGGGTCACCGCCGAAGAGGCGCGCCAGGTCACGCAGGTAGCGGACCCCGGCGTCGATGTTTTCCTCGCGGTCACGGGCATCCGCTGCGTAGCGGCGCGCGGTGCCCGGCATGAGCTGCATGACGCCCCTGGCGCCCTTCGGCGAGACCGCCGTTTGGCGCAACGCGCTCTCCCTCTGGGCGATGGCGAGCGCGAAACTCGGGTCCACCCCATGGCGGCGCGCCGCGGCCTCGACGATCCCGGCCACCTCACGTTTGGCGCGCGGCAGGCACGCGCCGACGCGCCCCCCGAAGCGGCGGTGACGGCGCGGATGCGTGGGGTGGGGGAGGGCGCTTGGCCCGCTCCTTCAGCCGCGCGACGAGCGCGAGGACCCGCGCCCCAAAGATCTTTGCGTCGGCGTCCGAGGCAGAGCGGTAGCGGCCGATGCCGAGCGCGCGATCGGACGGGTGTGCGCGCAGTCCACTGGCGATCAGCGCCGCCCCGCGATCGAGGTTGCGCCGCGGGTCCAGCAGATCGGACGGCTCGTCACCCAAGCGGCGCTGCTGCATGGGGATGTCCATCACGCCGATCGCGATGTGCTTGACGTCCGCCCGGCGCGCCGACGCCAGGGCTTGCGCCGCGTCGGCGCGCGTGCGGTAGTGCGCCCGTCGTCCATCGATGGTGAGGGTCCACGGCCACGGCGACGCCTGCCCCTTCTCGATGCGCCCGCTGGCCAGCAACCCGGCGGCGTACAGCACCATCGGCTCGATGCCGTGACGGCGCGCCGTGTCATCCCAGTCTGGGAGGCCGGCCATTCCAGCAATCGGAAACATCGCGGTAAGACATAATAAGAAATGCTTTAGCGGTTGACAACCGCGTAACCGCCCAGCGATGCGGGTCGAGCGACTACGCATCGACCCGCCCCAGCCGCCCCACCAGCCGATCACGGCGCCGGGCGTGCCCTTCATCCGGTTGGGCGCCGCCGCCGGGGCGAGGGCGACCGTGACGGCGCCGCCCCGGAGGGCGGCGAGCCCAACGGCGGCGAGGTGGCGCAGGCGCGCCGCCCGGGCGCGCCTGGGGATCGCGGCGAGGTCGCACAGCAGCTCGGGGTGGGCGGCGCTCAGATTCACCACCACCC
The DNA here is from genome assembly GCA_963698355.1 of uncultured Gammaproteobacteria bacterium. Taxonomy (GTDB): domain Bacteria; phylum Pseudomonadota; class Gammaproteobacteria; order Chromatiales; family Chromatiaceae; genus Thiodictyon. Next base: position 18,768 of record CAVOQO010000006.1, read on the forward strand.
GGTCATCGGCGAGCGGCTTAGGCGGCATAGCGAAAGAACCCGCGGGCATTGGCACTGACCGGATCCGTGGCCACCACCACGCGCGCCCCGGGGAAGAGGTCGCCGAGCGCCGCCCCGTAGAGCGCACCACCGCCGCCGGCAATCAGCACGAGATCCACGCTGCGGGTCTCCCGCCGCAGGGCCTGGCGCATGGCCTCCAGCGCGATCCCGCAGACCGTGGGGACCGCCCGTGCGATCAGGTCGGTGAGCGCGAGGCGGCGCCCCGCCTGCAGAAGGTGCGAGCGCCCCGCGCGGAGCGCCGCTTCGAGCCCCAACGGCTGGGGCTTCCCACCCGCCTCGATCACCGCGTGGCGGCTCGCCCGCTCCAGGAGCACCGACATCGCCTCGAGGCTGGTGCCGCTCGCATGGCGCCGTAACTCCCCCTGCACGACGAGCGCCCAGTCGAAGGAGTAGTAGCCGGCATCGAGAACGATCACGGCGCCCGTCTCGATCCGCTCCAGGATCTCCTCGTCAGTGGAGGAATACACCAGATCCAGGTAGGCCCCGACCGGTTGCGGGACGATCCGTACCTCGCCGACCTCGACGGTGCCCCCGGCGAACGCATGCCGTCCGGTCAGCACCCGCTTGAGCGTGTCCCGGCGCCGCGCGTCGCTCGCCTGCGCGACCGGAAGCCCGGTCACCACCCGATCGATGGGATGGTGTCCCGCCAGCAGGAACGCGGCCTTGGCGAGGGCCTGGTAGGCGGGGGTCGCCGCATAGTCCTCGTGCAGCGGCCGCTGCCAGCCCTCGAAGCGCTCGGGCTCGATCGCCGCCGCCCAAGGCTCGCCGGCGACCTCCACCAGGATCGGCTGCTCGCTCGCCAACCCGCTCTCGGTGAAGCGCGTGCCGAGGCGCTCCGCGGGGGCGGCGCCGGCGGGGCGCACCGTCACCCGAGGAAGGCCCCCGGCGACGCCCGCCGCGACCTTCAGATTCGAATACCCAACATCGAGTCCGATGACATACATCCGGGTTCCCCGTGATTCACGCAACCTGCACACGCCATGCTGTGCCGATTGCCATCACCGCGCGCTGGTCGGCGCTCAATCGGTTGAAGTGCACAGAACATGCGCTAGGCATGTCGCGGCAGTGGCCATCGAGCGTGCGGCATTCGTGGCGTGCGCCGCCACCGTGAAAAGCGGCCGAAAACCGGGGTTTACCTGCAGGTGAGCGGGCAATGGGCAGTGCTATCCTCGCGCCGAGGAGCGATTGCCAGGGAAAACACCGCTGGTGCGCCGATACGGGAGAACACCGACCGGATTGAACGACGGCTAATTCCTTGATCGAAAACAGCAACCCCGATCAGGGAAACCATGAGGCCCGGTTTTCCCTGGCATCCAGGGAAAGCAGAGATCCGCATCGACCCATCGACGCCCGGTCTTGGCCTGCCAGGGAAAACACGGCCGGTGCGCCGAGACGGGAGAACATCGACCGGAGTGAGCGACGGCTAATTCCATGATCGAGAACAGCAATCACGATCAGGGAAAACAGGATCCTCGGTTTTCCCTGGCATCCGGGGAAAGCAATGATCCGCATCGACCCATTGCCGCCCGGTTCCG
>CAVOQO010000007.1:0-31924 GCA_963698355.1 uncultured Gammaproteobacteria bacterium
CAACCTGCCGCAGAAACGACTCGGCTTGGGAGCAGCTTTTGGTCGTTAGCTCCCTCCGGCGCGTTGCTGGACCGTGCCAGAGGCTGCCGTCTAAGCTATCGGAAATGGGTGGGCGCGCGCTGCTGCGGTTCGCGCGGGCCGACAGCGGCACGGCATAGCAGTTGTGCGTGGGCACGAGCATGCAGCAGGGGGCGACGGTTTTGGGGCCGAGAAGCCGCCCGGCGAGGCAGCCCAGCGGAAGGTCTCTTGGCAGGGGGCGGACGCTCGCGAAGGGGCGGGGCGATGCATTGGCGCCCATCGAAAGGATGCGGAGCAACCCGCGTTGTCCCCAAGTCCGTGCAACCCGGTTACGCCTGCGTCTTCTGAAGCCGACCCCCCCCCCCGTGACGAGCGCCCAGCCTTGTGCCTGCCCCGAGGTCCTCCACGCATTCTGGTTGCCCGAGCCCACCGACGCGTTCCTCCAACCGGGGTCGATGCGGCTGTGGGCCGAGACACTGGAGCAAACGCCCGCTCGGCGCAATAAGGGCATCGCCCCTCACCCCTTTCACCTGCGAGCGGAGGCCTGGCCGGCGTTCCTCGAGGCGCTGGGCGCGACGTCCATGGTGGCGCCGCTGCCCGCGGCGGCAAGCCTGACCTGCACCCTCTACCTGCCGAGCGGCGTGGACGCCCCCTTGCCGTCGCCGCAGCTCGCCAAGTATTTGCCGCGGGCCATCGAGGAGACGCCGACGGCGCTGAGACCCTGGCAGGTGGACTGCCAGCGCCTCCCCCATCCCATCAGGGCGCTGAGCGAGCTTCACTTCCTCGCGGCCTACCGCGCCGAGAACGTCGAGGCTGGCGGCGATTTCCTGTTCTGGTGCTGGTTCACCCAGGGGCTCAAGCGCCTGCTGGTGCGCGAGCAATATCTCCCCGCCCTGGTCTATCGCCAGCCGTTCACCCCCAAAGGCAAGCGCAAGGCGCCCCCGTTCGAGCTCTACGGCGCCTGGCGATGGGCCACGGAGCCCTACGAGCAACTGATCGGCGAGGCCCGCGAGCGGATGCCGGCCGCCTGCGCCGCGGGGGGCGAAGGCATCGCCGAGGCGGAGCCGATCCTGCGCCACTGCGCCGAAGTGCTGCTCGATCAGGTCGTGCGCCAGACCCCCCTGCCGGCGGCCTTTGGGAAGAAGATCGCCGGCAGCCTCCTCAGCGCGGGCCTGGAATCAGGGCCCGCGGCCAGGCCCTGGCGCACCCCGGGGACGGGGCTCGAGGTCTACCGGCACTGGCAGCAGTGGCACCGGCGGCTGGTCGCCGGGGAGCAGACCGCGGCCTTCACCCTGGGCTTTCGGCTGATGGAGCCGCCCAGCGAGGGAGAGGACGACTGGGCCCTGCAGTTCCTCGCCGTGCCCAAGGCCGATCCCTCGCGGCGTCTGGCGCTGTCGGACTATTGGTCGGCGAGTGCCGCGGAGCGCCGGCAGCTGCGCCGCCAACTGGGCGAGGACTTCGAGACCCATCTGCTGCTCAATCTGGGCCTGGCCGCCCGGATGGTGCCCAGGCTCTGGGACGGTCTCCGCACCGCCACCCCCCAGGCGGTCGCGCTCGATCTCGACGCGGCCTTCGCCTTCCTCAACGAGTGGGCCTGGGTGCTGGAGGATGCCGGCTACAAGATCGTCGTGCCGGCCTGGTGGACGCCGCAGGGCCGGCGGCGGGTGCGCATTCGGCTGCGCTCCTCCTCCACCAGCAAGGTGACAACGGCCGCGCCAAGCGCCAGCGGGCTCAGCCTGGAGAACCTGGTGGCCTACCGCTACGCAGCTCGCCATCGGGGACCAGGTGGTGAGCGCGGAGGAGTGGCAGCGCCTCGTCGAGTCGAAGACGCCGCTGGTGCGCTTCCGCGGCCAATGGGTGGAGCTCGACCGGGACAAGATGCAGGAGCTGCTCGCCTTCTGGCGTCAGCACGGCCAGGAGACCCCGGAGATGAGCCTGCAGGAGATCCTGCGGCGCACCGCCACCGACGACACCTTCGAGGTCGACCGCGGCGACGCCCTCGCCGAGATGCTCGAGCGCCTGCGCGACCGCAGCCGGCTGGAGCCCGTCGCCGACCCGCCGGGCCTGAAGGCCGAGCTGCGCATCTATCAGAAGCGCGGCCTGGCCTGGCTGCGGTTCTTGGAGCAGGTCGGGCTCAACGGCTGTCTCGCCGATGACATGGGCCTCGGCAAGACCATGCAGGTCATCGCCCGCCTGGTGCAGGAGCGCGAGGCCGGCGCGCCGTTTGGTCCGACCCTGCTCATCGCGCCGACCTCGGTCATCGGCAACTGGCAGAAGGAGGTCCAGCGCTTCGCCCCGCATCTGTCGACCTTCCTTCATCACGGCCCCGAGCGGGAGCAGGACGCCGCGGCCTTCGCACGGCGCGCCGGTGGGCAGGCGCTGGTCATCACCACCTACGCCCTGGCGCGCCGGGACCAGGCGCTCTTCACCGCCCTCGACTGGCACCGGGTGGTCCTGGATGAGGCGCAGAACATCAAGAACCCCCAGGCGGCGCAGACCAAGGCCGTCAACAAGCTGCGCGCCCGGCACCGGCTCGCGCTCACCGGTACCCCGGTCGAGAACCGCCTGATGGACCTGTGGTCGATCTTCCACTTCACCAATCCGGGCTATCTGGACACCCAGGCGCGCTTTCGCAGCCGCTTCGAGCTTCCCCGTCCAGCGCGACAACGACCCGGTGCAGACCGCCACCCTCAAGCGCCTGGTGGAGCCCTTCATCCTGCGCCGGGTCAAGACCGACAAGGCCATCATCCAGGATCTGCCGGACAAGCTGGAGGCGATCCAGTACTGCAACCTCAGCCGCGAGCAGGCGGCCCTCTACGAGGGCGTGGTGCGCGAGGTGGAGCGCGAAGCCTCGAAGAGAAGGACGGCATCGCGCGCCAGGGGCTGATGCTCTCCACCCTGATGCGGCTCAAGCAGATCTGCAATCACCCCGCGCAGTTCCTCCAGGACGGCAGCCCCTTCACCGCGGAGCGCTCGCACAAGCTCGAGCGCCTGCAGGAGATGCTCGAAGAGGCCCTCGCCGAGGGCGACAGCGTGCTGATCTTCACCCAGTTCACCGAGATTGGCGCCGAGCTCGAGCGCCTCCTGCGGCAACAGCTCCACTACAGCACCTTCTATCTGCACGGCGGTACCTCGCGCAGCCGACGCGAGGCCATGATCGGCGCCTTCCAGGACCCCCAGGGCGAGCCCGCGGTCTTCGTGCTGTCGCTCAAGGCCGGCGGGGTGGGCATCACCCTCACCAAGGCCAACCATGTCTTTCACTTCGACCGCTGGTGGAACCCCGCGGTGGAAGATCAGGCGAGCGACCGGGCCTTTCGCATCGGCCAGGAGAAGACCGTCTTCGTCCACAAGTTCGTCACCCTGGGCACGCTGGAGGAGCGCATCAACGACATGATCGCGGAGAAGAAGGCGCTGGCCGGCGCCATCGTCGGCAGCGACGAGTCCTGGCTCACCCAGCTCGACAACGAGCGCTTCAAGGACCTCATCCGCCTGACCCGCGACGCGGTGGTGGACTGACCATGGCCCGGCTCGGCAAGACCTGGTGGGGGCAGCGCTTCATCGCGGCGCTGCAGGGCTTCACGGACCGCGGGCGGCTCCAGCGCGGGCGCGGCTACAGCGGTGACAGCCGCATCCTGGCCTTCGCCGTTACCGATGGCCTGGTGAGCGCCACGGTGCGCGGCAACGTCAACCCCTATTACGGGGTCTACAAGGAGCCCCGCTACAAGACCCGCATCCAGATGGCCCCCATCGCGCCCAAGGACTGGGACAAGGCCATCGCCCGCCTGGGGAGCAACGCGGCCCTGGTGGCGAAGCTCCTCATGAACGAGATGCCCGACGACATCGACAGCGCCTTCGCCGGTGTGCGCCTGCACCTGTTGCCCGCCAGCCGCAAGGACTTCGCGCTGACAGAGTGCTCCTGCCCGGACTACGCCAACCCCTGCAAGCACATCGCCGGCGTCTACTACCGCCTGGCGGGGCAACTGGATCGGGATCCCTTCCTGCTCTTCGAGCTGCGCGGCCTGTCGCGGGAGCGGCTGCACCAGGCGCTGAGCACCACGCCGTTGGGCAAGGCGCTGGCGTCGCTCGCCGAGAACGGATCCGCGCCGATCAATGCCGCGGAGTCCTTTTTCACCCGCCCGGCGCCAGCCGCTGCGACTCCCGATTACCGCTCCTTCTGGCAGGGCGGGCGGCGCCTGCCGAGCGAGATCGAGCCGGCCCGTCCACCCGCCGTCTCGGGCATCCTGGTCAAGAAGGGCGGGGATTTTCCCGCCTTCTGGGAGCCTGAGGGCTCCTTCATCACGGTGATGGAGGAGCTCTATCGGCGCGTGCGCGAGAAGAACAAAGACGCCCTTTAGCCCGCGCCGCGGCGATGCTCACTGCGGAGCGGGTCGAAGCCCACTGACGCGGCGACGACACCAAGCTTCGGGGACGCGGATAGCGACAACGCTCAGTTGCCATCGACAACGCGTTGGGACTCCGCCCTGGCCAGGGTGGCGCGCGCGATCAGGTGTCCGCTGTCGCGCGGGGTGAGCAAGCCCGCATCACACCCCCAATCGCCGGCTTCCTTCGGGTGTGTGCGGCAAGGTTGCGGGTAGATCCGGAAATCCTTCCAACAGGATCATGTCGTGTCGGTGATTTCGGTAAGCCAGGAAGACGAACTCATTCCAATAGTTGCGGCTCAACCCGTATTTCATCAGATCGGCATAGGCGGCCGCCTCCGTATCCTGATTCGTCCTGGGCAAATTCCGTTTGAAAAAGGCCAGCCAGTCTTCTTCGACCAACGGCACAAATTCCCGCCGCGGACCGCACTTCCCCAACACATACGGCGTGGTAAAAACCAGCGAATAGTCGAATGCTGCCGGTTGAAACGGAGGCGGCAGTACACGCGCAAACCAAACCTCTCCGGCGTTACCCCGATAGCCGCTTGGCGAAATCGCCTTTACCCGCTCATTCGTTACCAACTCCCGCAAGGAAACGAACCGGTTCGACGCGCCTTCATGTCGATAGATCCCCATCCTCGACGCTTGCATCGTCTCAAATAGCGTGATCAATCCTTCATCGACTTGCTGGAACTGACAGAAATCCGTGGCCACCGTACATAGCGATTCTTTCTTCGCGCCGGAGGAGCACAAATCAAAGAATCCCCATGAGGTGAAGTACGAGGTGGTCAGCGGACTCATCGGCGGGCCCGAAGGCATATACTCTTCCTGGGCCGCCGCATAAGCGTCCGCCAAGTTATCCAGCATCGGCAGACCGATCATCTGCTCTATCAGTACTGACAGTTGATTCTGTGCATAGATGTACAGCCCATGAAGCGGATCGTATTCCGAAAGCTGATTCTTCGAGATAATCGTCTTCTGATACTCTTCGGCTCCTAATCTAGCCTGTCTCCAATCGGCGATACTTGTCACCTTCTGCTGAAGCTGCTGTCGAGCGGAAGCGATCACTTTTCTTGCGATTGGGCCTCTGCCAGTACTCGTGCTCTTCTTGGATGCTGCTTTTGCTTTCATCGATCGCTCACGCCATTCTTGATAGCGGAAACTACGGAAGTTCAAAAATGTTTGCCGGGTTTCGGGGGAGCACCCCGGAATAGGTCCTCGTCCGGAAGCAAGCGGCGAGTAGCGATTGCCCGCAGCGGCGACACCGCGACCAAGCATGCTTTGCTGTCTGGGATCGTAGCATGGCCATCGCTGAGGTCTGGCCGGCTGCTGCCGTCACTGGGTCGTCCACGTCCAGGTATCAGACAATCTTGAGGTGGCCCGCCAGGGACGGCGTTCCGAACGGGCACGTTGATCGGTATGCCCCCGCCAACGATGGTGACGGGCCCACCCACTCGACGGTCAGTGCGCGAACCGGGTCGACAACACCGGCGATCACCGATCCGCTGCTGGTGGAATCGCCGAGAGCGGCAGGAACATCAGCGTTGGCTCTGGGCGATCGAGCAGCGCACCCTCAACCACGGACAGCGCCTCGAAGCCGTAACGGAGGTAAAACCCCAGCGCCTCGGGCTTCGCGTCCAAAACCACCCCCACACAGCCGATCTCTGCGGCGGTGCGGCGGGCGAGGCGCAAGGCGTGGCGCAATAGTGCCTGCCCGATCCCGCGCCCCCGGGCCGACACCGAGACCGCCAGCCGCGCCACGCGCAACACCGGCAGGGGATAACGCGGCAGTCGCCCGCGCCGCGCCTCCGGGAGCGCGTCGATCGCGATCTCGGACGCCGCGACGGTGAGGAAGCCGAGGATGTCGCCGCCGTCCATCGCGACGTACGTCACGCCGATGTGGTGGCGAAACTGGTTCTGGCCGGCAAAGCGGTGGAAGAACCGGTCGAGATCCGGGTTGCCGCTGGAGAACCGGCTGCGGTCATCGCCCGGCTCCAACACCCGGATCTGTATGCTCATGAGGTGGCGTTGCTGGGGGGCTCCAACTCCTCGGCGAAGAGCGCACGCAGGGCCTGATTCGGCTCTTCCTTCTTCGCCAACCGTTCGAGCAGGCGCTCCCCGGACTCCGAGGTGACCACGAGCCGCGGCGGTACCATCGCGTCCTCGGGCAGCTCTTTGAGTGCCTGCAGGTGATGGAGGAGAGCCTGTTCGATGACAAAGCCTTTCTTCAAGCCCCGAGCACGAACGTAACGTTCCAGCCGCTCGCGGGTTTCGGACGAGATGTGGGCGGAGATCTGGGTCGCGTGCACAGGCGTGGCCCTAGTGTCTACAAAATGGTAGATAAATTTTAGCACACCAAGGTCGAGCGTCCGGCTTCGGCCACCGGCTGCGAGTTTGGCGGCGGCATGCGCTAACGTACCACCGAGCCCATGCGACCGTGCTTGCCGACCCAGACCTGCCGCTCGGCGCCTCTTGCTGAGCGACGGCTCTGGACGCATAGCGGACCCCCAGGGCTGCTCGCGCCAGCGATCACTTCAAGCGCACATCGACCCCTGAGCCTCAACGCCTCGAAGTTTTCGTCTGGCTCCCAAAGCGGCCACTGAAGTGCCGCGACGCTTGAAACTGAGCATCCGTAGGAGTGAAGGCTCTACGCAGGCGAGGAAGCGCCTGCTGTCCCTGCGCGAGGGACATTCACCGCGAACGCATCAGAAACGCGGGTAGGTGTCCTCGCGAAGTCCGACAGGCTGCTAGCGGGGTATCCCCAATACGGTCAGATTGTTATCGCTGAAAGCGGCATAGGCGTACGTTTCCCGTCGATAACGACGATGCCGCTTTCGGTCACATGGTAGTGCTTCTTGTCTTCCTCGTGATCGTAGCCAATCACCGAGCCCTCTGGAATACGGACGTTCTTCTGCAGAATACAGCGGCGTAGCTTCGAGTGGCGTCCAATATCGCAGTTGTCGAAGATTACGCACGCCTCGATCTGGCATCCGGCATGAACGTAGACGTGCCGGCCGAGAACGGAGTCCCTGACGAGACCTCCAGAGATGATGCAGCCCCCGGAGACGACCGAATCAATAGCCTGTCCCCGACGATTCTCCTCGTCAAACGCGAACTTGGCCGGCGGATCGGGATAGCTAGCGGTGCGCAGCGGCCATTCGCGGTTGAACAAATTGAGTTCGGGCGAGATGGCGCGTATATCCATATTGGCCTCGTAAAAGGCATCGAGGGTACCTACATCGCGCCAGTAGGGATACTTGTCGGGGTCCTCGCCGGGGATCTTGTTCATGTTGAAATTGTAGGCAAACATCTCGGCCCGACCTATGGCCTTGGGCAAGATATCTTTGCCGAAATCATGGGAACTCGTCGGAATCCTCCTGGTCCTCCTCGATCAGCTTCAAGAACATGTCGGTGCTGAATACATAGTTGCCCATAGAGGCGTAGACACGGTTCGAATCGCCAGGCATGGTGGGGGCATCGGCCTTCTTCTCGTGGAATCCTATGATGCGCCCGCTGTCCGTGGCCTCGATCACGCCGAAGTCTTTGGCGAACTTCTTGTCTGTGGGCAAGGCAGCTATGGTGACATGGGCACGCTTTTGCTGGTGATACTCGACCATCTCCCGGATGTTCATCCGGTAGATGTGATCGGCACCGAACACAACGACGATATCCGGAGCGGATTGCTCGATGAGGTTGAGGTTCTGGTGTATGGCATCGGCGGTTCCTCGGTACCACTCCTTGCCCTTGGTGCGCATCTGGGCCGGCACCGGAATCACGAACTCGTTCTTGAGAATGCCCCCGAACTGCCAACCATCGCTAAGGTGCTGCAGAAGGGACTGGCTGCGAAACTGGATAAGCACATAAATGGAGTAAATCCCGGAATTGACCAGATTACTGAGCACGAAATCGACAATTCTGTACTTTCCACCGAACGGGACCGCCGGCTTGGCACGTTCACGGGTCAATGGGTATAGCCGCGTTCCCTCGCCTCCGGCTAGAACAAAGGCAAGAACCTTGAGCTGCATATCTGCTCCTATGTTTTCGGATGTTGTCGATGCGGCGATCGCTGGGAAGGGCACGCAGGAATTGACAAAACCGCCACACACAGTTGATCGGCTAGGGTGCCCCAACGAAGGTGCCGGGCAAGAGCAAGGTGCGATCTTGTACGGATTGGCTTAACGTAAATGAGCAAAATTGGGAAGCTGTTTTCGAGGGTCCCTCAGCATCCTGTCCATCGCCGATCGCGCCCGGTTCCCTGGGTTCGCGTGCCCGACGGCTGCGTTGCCGCTACCGGCATGAGCGTGCAGCCCCGCCGTCATGGCAGTCGAGTCACAGGGGTCTCGGCCTGTCCCTTACGGCCGCCATCATCCCGAGCAAATCACCCTCTACCAGGTCGTGCAGCAGCACCGGGAGACCTCCCTCGCGCTGGTGGGCGCAGACGGTTGGGACAGGCCCGGAGTGCCGCCCACAGCGAATCCGGAACTCCTTCGCTATGTCGGATGCGGCATCCTAGACCACGGTGGCGCCCGTTCCCAGTAGCCGGACAGCGTACATTCCAGCGACGTCCGTCCTGGCCGTAAACGCCCTCTAACGCGTTGCTGGATCCCCCCAGGGACTTCCCTGATAAGCTACCGGAAACCGTGCGCGGTCGCTGCGCATGCGCTTAGCGCTGGGCGCTGACTTGCGGAGCAGGCGTGTTGCGGTGCGCGCTTCCGGATGGATGAGGCAATCGCGTTGGGGCCGAAGGGCCGCGACACCAGGTAGCCAGTGCCAGCGGACGGTCGCCCGCGCGAGGCGGATGCTGGCGCGGCGCGCTCGGGCCACCGTTGATGGATCACCGCCAATCCGGCGAGACCCGGCGCTGCCTGCCCGCGGAATTTCCGCACGAGAGCGGTTGGCGCGACCTGCCCGCGCCAATCGTAAGGATCCGAGCAACTCGCTTGGTCCCTTCGCCCCTTAAACCTGGTTTGCCTGCGATCTTCTGACCCCGCTCCCTCATGACGAGCGCCCAGCCTTGTTGTAGGTCCTCCACGCATTCTGGTTGCCCGAGCCCACCGACGCGTTGCTCCAGCCGGGGTGCCTGCGGCTGTGGGCCGAGACACCGGAGAAAACGCCCGCCCAGCGCGGCGTGGGCATCGCCTCTCGCCCCTTTTATCTGCGAGCGGAGGACTGGCCGGCGCTTCTCGAGGCGCTGGGCGCGACGCCCGCGGCGCAAGCAACCTGCACTCTCCAATCTGCCGAGCGGGGTGGACGCCCCCTTGCCGTCGCCGCAACTCGCCAAGCACTCGCTGCAGGTCATCGAGGAGAGGCCGGCGGCGCTGAAACCCTGGCAGGTGGACTGCCAGCACCTCGCCCATCCCATCAGGGCGCTGAGCGAACTCCTCTTCCTCGCCGCTTACCGTGTCGAGGCTGACGGCGATTTCCTGCTCTGGTACCGGTTCACCCAGGGGCTCAAAGGCCTGCCGCCCCGGCGCCAACCGCTCGCTCGCCAGCGCGGTACTCTGGGCGCTGTTGCTAGCGCGGCCGTTCGAGTCGCTCCCGCTGGTCGGCCCCAATTGCGGGGCGGAGATGAGCGTCATCGCATTCATCAGCGGCGCGGCTCCGGTAGAGCATTGGCCGAAATCAGACTAAGAACTTAGTGTGGCGGCTACGGGGAACTTAGTGTGGCGGTTATGGGAGAAGCGGGGATACGGGCGGACAGATCCCGCTTCACAGGAGAAGCCAGGGCCACCGCAAGCGGTGGCCCTGTGGTTACCTGGGCCAATCTCCGTATCGGACTAGGGTTTGATCAACATGGCCCGCATCATCTCATTGTCTTCATGATCGAGGATGTGGCAGTGCCACACATAGCCGGGACCACCGGGATAGCCGAAGGCATCCCTGTGTACGTCGAGACCGGCGGTCGGATCGAAGGGAAAGAGGTTGCTGCCCACCTGCGGGATACAAGGCAGGGCGTCCGGATTTTCCAATAGCACATTACCCGTGGGACAAGTCGGTGCACCCGTGCTCGGCATATCGGTCGGAGCGAAGCGGACCGCGAAACGGGTGATGAAGTCTGGCGGGGCCCGGCCGGTGTCTTTCCAGCCGCGCTCCCAGGGAGCGGGTGGTCGGGCAGGCCCGGTGATACAGCCTGGGGGAACCGCCGGATTGCCGCCGAGTTCACCGTCCGTATTCGGTACACCGTACAGATTAGGCGGGCCCTCGGCCGGGACGAAGACACCGCCGTCGAAGGACGCATCATACACAGCGCGATAGCACGCCCGATCGAACGGTGTACGGTCCAGGACCTGGAACTGCACCAGGTGCAGATGCAACGGGTGGCCACCCGCGGTGAGATTGGCAAAGCGCCAGATCTCGGTCGAGCCGACCTGAGGGAGTTCGGTGGTCCAGGGCAGGCGGGGATCGTTAGCGCCGCCGATCTGTTCACTGCCCGGGATGGTAGCGCCCAACCAGGTCGAATTGTTGAGCAGAATCATCAGGGGGAGGCCACCGCTGCCAATCCCGTTCAGGGTCAGCAAGCGGGCCTGGTCCACAATACCCGTGTCTGCCGGGTTCAAGCTGGGGATCTGATTGTCGGGACTGCGTAATGGGTTGACGCTGGCAGGATCGAAACTCTGATCCTGACCGCCTTTGCCTTGTACGACCCTCAGTTCCATGACTTGTCCGGTAGTCGCCGGGTCAACAGGAGCAAAGGCTTCGGCCAGATTGTTGAGGATGCGCAGCCTATCCCCCGGCTGCAGACCCGCGAAGTCGACAATGACATCCGCGCGCTCAGCGGGCGCCAGGATCAGGCCCGGACCGTTAGGTGGATTAACGACCTGGACCGGGGCATTCAGGAGTCCGCCGTCTGTGCCGATCTGCCACACCGGCCAGAATTCATCCGTGGCCAGGTTCTTCAGCAGCAGTCGATAGGGTCGGGCATTGGAGCCGTTGAGGAATCGCAAGCGGTAGCGGCGGGGTTCCACTTCCATGTACGGCCAGCTCTTGCCGTTCACCACGATCACGTCACCCACAAACTCCGGGATCCAGTACGGGTGCACGTCCGGGCGTGGGGGCTGTTTGGCGTCAGCCGGATTGGAGCCGTCGGGGAAGTAGAGCTGGGCATTGGTGTCGAAGATGCGATCCTGAATCAGGATCTCACGCTCGTAAGGACAGGCTTGACCCTGCTGGTGTCTCGGGGCATTGCCGCTGTTACCCGGCCCCGGCGCGCAATCGGCCGGTCCGCCTGGCAGATTATCCGGCTCATTCTCCCGGTCCCGCAGCAGATAGAAACCGGCCAGGCCCGAGAGGACAGTGGTCCGGGTCTGTCCCAGCGAATGGTCGTGATACCAAAGCGTGGTTGCCTCCTGCGCATTGGGATAGGTGAATCGCTTGGTGACATATGCCGGCCCCTTGAGCACGCCGAGATCGTCATAGCCTTTGGTGTACCAGGCATCAGGACTGCCATCGAAGGCGGACGGTGTCTCACCCCCATGCAAGTGTGCAATCAAGGGTATCGGACCCATGTAGGGCTCGAAGCACTCGGGACGTTCGATTGGGCCGGCTCCCATACAACCGAATTCGAGGGGATCGGCCCAGTGTAGCGTCTGATCGACGGTAACCAGCGGCTGAAGTTCCGAGGTGCGGAAATCGATCCCGTTGTTCCACAACACGCTGGTGGGTACGCCGCGTTGGGCCTCGATGGTCGGCCCAGGATAGGAGCCGTCGTAACCCCAAACCTTTGTGGGTCCGAAACCCGTTGGATTGCCGTTGCCGTCGGTTGTCGGCAGGATCTGTGTGTCGGCTTCAAGGGTCCGGATGTTGAGGCTGGTACCGGTCAGCCTGACGGGTGCAGGTAAAGGGTCTACATACTTGGGGATGGTGCTCGGATCGAGCGGTACCTGGGGAACGAGGGTTGATGCCCCCGCGAGCTGGCCAAATACGGCGAGTAAGCCTGCAACAGCAGTTGTTGGTATGCTGTGGTAACTCATCCTGCTCCTCCTCAATTGGTTTTCTTTTCTTGATCAGTTACTGCGTTGATCGTAAGATGCTTGCTTTTTGACTTGGTGTCCACCTCCTTATTAATTCAGAGTTGATGTTGCGATTAAGATTGTGTGGAATGCTATCTTAATCGGTAGGTATTCTGAGTTTAAACCGGCCAGCATCTCCTGATAACGGTTACGATTCAGTCTCTGACTAAACGACTACACGAATCGATATTTCCGTTCGGAGATACTATCAGCGTGACAATATATACCATACGCAGGAATTGGTTTTGAAACCTTAGCGGGCTTTTCGGTGTTTGGCAACCTTCGTCGCCGACCCCGAAAACCACGGGAGTTTCAGGTCAATTAGCGCCGCTCGGAGACTTTTTCCGGAGACCACGGCCGGTATTCCGACCACCGCCGGACTGGAAAGGGCAGCCACGCCCATTCGACCATCCCTTCGGTTGTTGTGAGGACGCGGCAGCCTGCCCAGCGGCCCTGTCGCATCCGTAGTGGGTCGTCACCGGCCTATCCGCAACCTGACCGTCAGTGTCCGCAAAGCGCGTGTTCCTGCCCCTGGAGTGCCTCGGCTGGGTGGCAGGTCTTGGTCCGGCGAGCAGACCCGTCGGATCCCAGCCCGGATGCGGTTCGAGCGCGAGCCCGGCGACATGGTCTTGACCGAGATGACCAGGACGGCCGGCTCCTACGTCCAGACCCCGACGCTGTTGCACCTCCCGCCCACGGGGCGGATCTGGCGAGAACGTGAAGACGAGGGCGAAGGAGGCTGGGAGCCGGGGAAGCGAATGGGACCGCCGCCGGTTCGCAACCTAAACCGGTCGGGGTGAGAGCCGATTGCGCGCGCCGCCTGCTCCGGAGAAGGGTGCGGCGGCTCAGGTCCCAGAATCTCCGTGCGTCGCACGGATCGAGAGAATGTGCCGCTCAATCGTCCCAGCTGAGCGCCCCGCCGGTGCGGTACTCGGTCGGGCGCGTCTCGAAGAAGTTCTTCTCCTTGCGGATCGACACCTGCTCCGACATCCACGGGAAGCGATGCTCGGCGCCCTCGTAGACGGGGGGCAGACCGATGCTGCTCGAGCGCTGGTTGGCGTACCACTTGGCGGTCTCGATGTGGTCGTCGGCGTTGTAGCCCACGATCGGCGAGGGCAGGCAGTAGCGGATGTAGTCGGCTTCGAGGCGGATCGTCTCCTCGAAGAGCCGTCCGATGGCCTTGACGAAGCTCTTCGACATGCACTCCGGGTATTGCTCGATGAAGGCGTTGATCAGGCGGATACCGAACCGGATGTGCTGGAACTCATCGCGCAGGATGTACTGAAACTGCTCGGCGGCGCCCGTGAACTTGCCGTTGCGCGCGAGGTTCTGAATCGGCCCGGCAAGGCCCATGACGAACCAGATGCCTTCGAAGCAGAGAAACCAGAAGATCGTCGCGAACAGGATTTCCTGCTTCTCGCGCAGCGTCAGCGCAGACTCTGGGTCGAAGACGCGCTTCGCCCATGCTCGCTTGGCCCGGCTGGAGAGCTCGTTGGCCAGATCGACCCGTGCCTTCATCTGGGGGACACGGGCATAGCGGGAGTAGATGTCCTGAGGATCGAGGCCCAAGTTCTCGATGATGAACTGGTAGGCCCAGGTGTGCAGCGCCTCCTCGTCGGCCAACCGCTTGAGGTAGTGCTTGATCTCCGGCGGGTCGATGATCCCCTGCAACGACTCGGCCGTCTCGTCGCCGCGCTGCACGTCGAAGGTGGTGAGCTGCGCCATGACCGAGAGGAACAGGTGGCGCTCCGCCTCGGAAAGCCCGTCCGAGCGCCACAGGGCGACATCGGGTGCCACCGGGATTTCCCGAGGCGTCCAGTGGTTGTCCATGTTCTCCAGATACATGTCCCACGCCCAGGGGTAGGACAGCGGAAAGAGCTGCAGCGAATCGGTATTGCCAAGGAGTTGCTTCATCGAGGTCCCAGTACTGGAAGTGTGCAGAATGGGGGCGCAGGCGCCTACGACGGCAGACCTACGGCCGCAGGGTTTGGCCGACAGGATCTAGGTGGGGCGCCAAGGATGGCGCATTATGGCGTGGGCGTCTGTGCAGCGGCCACCGTGCCGCCGGCCACGCAGCCTGCGGATTGAAACTCCAGGCCCTGGCCAACCCGGACATGGGGATGGTGGCCCGCAGGAGACGATCATGACCAGTCGAGCACGCCGGCATCCCGTGGTTGCAGGCGTGGGCTGCCCGGCGACGGCACCGCAGAAGGTAAGCTCCCACGACCATCGCCGCAGTGGACCAGACATTGCGCGGGCGGGGCGGTAACCCTCTGTTGGTCCTCATAAGGAAAACGATTGTTGGTGATTGAGCAGCTGCGGATGAGTTCGGCACACCCAACGGATCGAGAGCGCCCTGGGGTGAGCAAACCGAGGGGGGAGCACCGGTGACTGCCGTTGCAGGCGACGCCCCCCAGGTCTACAAGGCACGCACCGTGCGCCGGGTCGACCCGGTATCCGCGGGCATCGCGGAGGCGCTCAAGGGTGTGGCGCCCCTGCGCTACATCAAGCTGCTTCCGGGACGCCTTGCGGCGTCGAACGTCCTCTCCACCGACGGTCGCAAGAACCCGGTGGTGACGGTAGGGGCCGAGGGCATCGTCGGCGTCGAGCTTCTAATCGACACCGAGTCCACGGTCGTGCAGTTCTACGCCATCACTTCCGCCGTCAAGGGTTGCGGGCACCAGATGGTGGCCGCCGTCGTGGCGGCGACGCCCCCGGACTGGCAGTTGGTCGTGGTTATGGATTGGAGCGGCGGATTCTGGCAGCGGATGGCCGAGGAGTACCCGCGGCTGGTCATCTTCTGAGCGCTTCGCCGCCATCCGCTTGGCGCCGCGCGACCAGTGCGTTGTCTCAGAATCGGAAGGGCTGATCGAGGGGTGGAATCAGCTTTGGGTCGATGCTGAGTCTCGATGCCCCGAGCGACGCCAGGAATGCGCCGAATGAAGCCGCGTTGCTCCAAGCGGATCAGCATGGAGTTAACGGAGGGCGGCGTGAGTCGGAAGAAGCGTTGTAATACGGCGTGCGTGGGCGCCAACCCGGTGGCATTCCGCGTCATATATTCGTTGATGTAGGCCAGGAACTGTCCTTGTCTGCTCGTCGGGCGATCTGTCCCCTGGCCAGGCTCCGGCTTTCGAGCCGGGCACACTGCGTCGAGTCGGCGCAGTACGGCGCCGATGGTCTCGACCGCAGACTCGAGCGGCACCCAGACCTCGATTGGCGTTTCCTCCCTCAGATATTCCTCTCGAAGAACGGTCTGCAGGTCGTCGCGGACCTTGTGCAGAACCGTTAGCGCATCGACAGTTGCTTGGCGCAACGCGAGAGCCTCGGTGTCTGCCTCTGTTTGTTGGGGAGAGGTGCGGTTCATGGGAAGGTCCGGTGAAGCCTACGATCCGAGACTCAGGATCTCCGTATCCCCGAGTGACCAACGGCGCAGGTTACCAGGCGTGATGTTCCGGAGAGACTCGCGAGGGGCGGGTACGTAGACGGGGTTGGATGCCCAGAGTCTATCGCGCTTGCGCCGGATCTTTCGCCCCCTCTCCGCAAGCTTCCGCACATACCTCCACCGCAACTCCCTGTTCGCCATAAGTTTCCCCGCAATCCAAAATGGCGCATCCGGTTTGACACCCGAGAGCGCCGACCATGCACCCCATCAAACAGGTCCCACCCGCCGCGCATGACGCCCGGCGCAGCGCGTCGCGGAGGTCGCCGCCCTGCTGGCCAACGGCCTGGTCCGGCTGCGGGCGGCCAACGCCCAGGCCCACGCCGAGGGCCGCGCGGAGAGCGGGTTTGACCTTGGCTTCTCTGCCCACCAGCGCGTTCATACAGACCCCGTCAACCAGTCCACGGAGTCGCGATGAACGCATCCTCGTACCGCACGCCACCCTCGGTGGTGGCCCAGGTCGCCAGCCTGCCCACCCTGCCGATGCCCGAGATCAAGGCCCTCTGGCAGCAGCTCTTCGGCAGCGCGCCGACCACCCACAACCGCCAGTTCCTGGAGCGCCGCCTCGCCTACCGGCTGCAGGAGGACGCCTTCCGCAAGGTCGACCCCGGGCTGCTGGAGCGCAACCGCCGCCGCATCGACACCCTGGTCGAGACCGGCAAGAACCAGCGCCGCGACCGTGACTACCGCCCGGTCGCCGGCACGGTGCTGACCCGTGAGTACCGGGATGTGGTGTACCGCGTGATCGCCACCGCCGACGGCGCGTACGACTTCCAGGGGCGCACGTACCCCAGCCTCTCGATGATCGCCCGCGAGATCACCGGCACCCGGTGGTCGGGCCCGCTGTTCTTCGGGCTCAAGGCACCCGCCGCCGCGAAGAAGCCGGCCAAGAAGAAGGGGTCCCGGCGATGAGCGAGGTCCTGAAGCGCCGCCTGCGCTGCGCCGTCTACACCCGCAAGTCCACCGACGAGGGGCTGGACCAGGAGTACAACTCCATCGACGCCCAGCGCGACGCGGGCCATGCCTACATCGCCAGCCAGCGCGCCGAGGGCTGGATTCCGGTGGCGGACGACTACGACGACCCCGCCTACTCCGGGGGCAACATGGACCGCCCCGCCCTCAAACGCCTGCTGGCGGACATCGAGGCCGGCAAGGTGGACGTCGTGGTCATCTACAAGATCGACCGCCTGACCCGAAGCCTCGCCGACTTCTCCAAGATGGTCGAGGTGTTCGAACGCTACGGGGTGTCCTTCGTCTCGATCACCCAACAGTTCAACACCACGACCTCGATGGGCCGGTTGATGCTGAACATCCTGCTGTCGTTCGCGCAGTTCGAGCGCGAGGTCACCGGGGAGCGCATCCGCGACAAGATCGCCGCCAGCAAGCGCAAGGGGATGTGGATGGGCGGCGTGCCGCCTCTCGGGTACGACGTCGAGAACCGACGCCTGGTCCCGAACCCCGCCGAGGCCAAGCTGGTTCGCCACATCTTCCGGCGCTTCGTGGAGCTTGGCTCCAGCACGACCCTGGTCAAGGAGCTCAAGCTCGACGGGGCGACCTCCAAGGCCTGGACGACCCAGGACGGCCGGCAGCGCGCGGGCAAGCCCATCGACAAGGCCCTCATCTACAAGCTGCTCCACAACCGCACCTACCTCGGGGAGCTGCGCCACAAGGAGCAGTGGTACCCCGGGGAGCATGCCCCGCTGATCGACCAGGCACTCTGGGACCAGGTCCACGCCATCCTGGCGACCAACGCCCGGGTGCGCGGCAACGCCACCCGCGCCGCGGTGCCGTACCTCTTGAAGGGCCTGGTGTTCGGCAACGACGGGAGGGCCCTGTCGCCCTTCCACACCACCAAGAAGAACGGGCGGCGCTACCGCTACTACATCCCCCAGCGCGATGCCAAGGAGCACGCCGGGGCCTCGGGCCTGCCGAGGCTGCCGGCCGCGGAGCTGGAATCCGCGGTGCTGAACCAACTGCGGGCGATCCTCCGGTCCCCGGCCCTGGTCGCCGAGGTCCTGCCCCGGGCGGTTGCCCTCGATCCCGACCTCGACGAGGCCAAGGTCACGGTGGCCATGACCCAGCTCGACGCGATCTGGGACCAGCTCTTCCCGGCCGAGCAGGCGCGGATCGTCAAGCTCCTGGTGGAGAAGGTCATCGTCTCGCCGACGGATCTGGAGGTGCGCCTGCGCGCCAACGGGATCGAGCGGGTGGTGTTGGAGTTGCAGCCGGCCGGGGCGAGGGGCAGGGAGGGCGGCAGCATGAGCGACATCCGCATCGTGCAGACCGGAGAGCCCGGTGTCGTCGAGGCCAGCGACGGGGGCCTGACCCTGTCGGTGCCAATCCAGATCAAGCGCCGCAGCGGGCGCAAGCTGGTGACCCTGCCCAACGGGGAGACGGAGCCGGCCCGGCCCTGGGACACGGCGCCCACGCCGCTGCAGCTGGCACTCGCCCGCGGCCATCGCTGGCTCGCCATGTTGACCTCGGGGGAGGTGAAGTCGCTGCGCGAGATCGCCCGCCGCGAAGGGGTCGATAGCAGCTACGTCAGCCGCATGGTCAACCTGACCACGCTGGCGCCGGACATCGTGGCCGCCATCCTGGACGACGCGCTGCCGAGCCACGTCACGCTGTTCGACCTGGCGGTCGATCCGCCGGTGTTGTGGGAGGAGCAGAGGGCTCGGTTTACTGAGTGATAAGGCGATCGCAGGTGGGATCTGGCCCCGCTGAGGCTGTACTTGCGTGCGCCATCGATCCCCGGCTCGGCATGCCTCATGCCCGTGTGGTCGCGCCACCTCGGAGCCATCCTCCTCTTTCCATTGATCTTCTCCCTGGTCAACGCGGAAACCCTCACACGCCGCGTGGTCCGGGTCCTGGACGGCAGCACCGTTTAGGTTCTGGATGCCGCAAAGCACCCGCCGCAGCGGATCGGGCGCTCTACGGAGCCGCGGAAACCGTGTCCAACGACAAACCCATCGGGCCCCACACCGATCCCAGCCCGATGTCGCCATGGGAGTACCGACATCAACGAGCGCCAGCAGAAGACTACGCCGCTATCGCCCACCCCGTCGCCGGTATACTGACCCGCTTGCCTGCCCCCTCTTCAGCCTCAACGCGGGCGCGGCACCGTCATCATGAATCTACGGGGTGCGACTCTTTGCCAACACCAAACCTAAGGGAGCCCAATGTCACTCTGAGCCAGCTTGAAGGCCACCTGTGGGAGTCTGCCAATATCCTTCGCGGTCCGGTGGATGCGGCTGACTTCAAGACCTACATCTTCCCGCTGCTGTTCTTCAAGCGCATCTGCGACGTTTGGGACGACGAATACCAGGAAATCGTCGACGAAACTGGCGATGAGCAACTGGCGTGGTTCCCGGAGTCGCACCGCTTCCAGATCCCAGAGGACTGCCACTGGGACGACGTCCGCACCAAGGCGAGCAACGTCGGTGCGGCATTGCAGCGTGCGCAGATCTCTCGTGTCCTTCCGGCAAGCCTGCATGAATTCCGAGCGCTGCGCCGGTAACGTGGGAGCCCCGCGTACTGGGTGAGCGGAGGCCCCTCTGGGATCCTCATCGGTCGCGTCGCTCGTAACGTGGTGCCGGGGTCTGGCGCCGTGGCCGGCTGGGCGACGCGACACCGCCTCGGGCGCACGACCAGCGCCCCGTCGATGGTCGTGGGGAGATGGGCGATGGGATGGGGGGCGACGCCTCAGAGGGCGCCGCGCAGCGGGTCCGGACTCAATCCTGGGTGGGCTCGGCGGCCAGGCGCGCCAGGGCTGCGGTGTAGTTCCACGGCATCCAGGCAGGAGGGTCGAGTGCCACCGCGGCTGCATGGTGCAGCAGCGCCACCAGGTAGTCGAAGGGCTCGACCTGGTGGAGCTCCGCGGTATGGATGAGGCTCATGAACAGGTCCCCGACCTGGGCGCCGTTGCGGGTGCGGTAGAAGAGCGCGTTCTTGCGGTGCAGGATTGCCTTCTTGAGCGCCCGCTCGCAGAGGTTGTTGCTCAGCGGCGCCCCTGGCACGCGCAGGAACAGGGTGAGCTTCTCCCAGTGGTTCTGCAGATAGGTGATCGCCTGCCCGAGCCCCGAGTTGGGCTCCACCAAGTGGTCGGCGAACTGCCGGGCCATCCAGTCCTGGAGCGCCTGCATCCGCGGTGCGCTCTCGCGCTGATGGAGCAGCAGGCGGGCCTCGGGGGAGAGCCCCTCCTGGCGGGCCCGCTGGTCGGTACGGAACACCGGGCGCAGGGTCTCCAGCACCAAGGCCACCTCCTCGGGAAAAGCCTCAAACACCTCGACGAACTTGCGCCGCCCGTGCGGAATGCAGGAGGCGCTCTGGGTTTCATGGTCCCCGGGGCGATTGCGGGCCAGGGCATCGGACATCTGGATCGGCGCCTGCGGGTCCTGGCGCCGCTCGAGGACCGCCGCGAGGTGCTCCCCGGCATGGCCGGGCCCGGTCTTGAACAGCGCGATGGGGCCGTTGGCCGTCTCGGCCACCACCCCGGAGGTAAACACCCCGGTACGCTCGCGCTTGGCCCCCGGGGGCAACGCCTCGGCGCGGGCCGCGGCGGTGAATTTGAGGATGCGCATGGGGGTGTCATCGTTGTAGAGCACCGTGCCCTCGGCCGCCTGGCGGGCCAGCTCCTCGAGCGCCGGGACCACACTGGGCGCCGCCTGTGCGACCACATCCCACTGGGTGGTCGCCGGCAAGGGGATGGCCAGGGCCTGTTGCAGACGCGCGATGCGATGAAACGGCAGCCCACAGCCGTACTTGAGCAGGGCGATCATGGCCGCGGCGCTCTCATCGTACTTCGCCGCGCCAACGTCCGCCGGGGGCTGGGCGGTGAACACCGTCCCGCACAGCCCGCAGCGCAGCCGCTCCAGGGCATAGACCTGCGCCTGCAGGGGTGCGACCCCGGTGACCCGCACCAGCACCGCGGGCTCCTGGCGTTGGACATAGAGGTGTCCGGTGCAGCCGAGCTCGGGACAGGGGTCGCCGTGCTTGAGGGTGGGGTGGGCCACCGGGATCCGCGGGGCGCGGGGATACTTCTCGGCCCCGTTGCGGCCGTGGCCCTTGCTGCGGGGTGGCGAGTCGGCCTCGGCGTTGGGGTTGATCGCGGTGGGCTTGGTGGTGTCTGTCGGCTCGGTGCCCAGGACCCGCTCGGTGGTCTCGCTGCGCGCCCCGAAGATCAGACGGCGCACCCGCGTCGATTCCTCGATGGAGAGGTGGCCTAGGTGGGCAAATTGAACGCCCTTAAAGTTAAGACAGCGGGACCCGGAAAGCACGAAGACGGAGACGGGCTGCGGCTTGTCGTCAGTCCGGCGGGCGCCAAGAAGTGGGTCCTCAGGATTACCGTGGGCGCGAAGCGCCGAGAGATGGGGCTCGGGAGCTTCCCAGCCGTGTCGCTCGCTGAAGCTCGAGAGAATGCCTCTGATGCTCGGAGGATCGCCAAGGCCGGAGGTGACCCCATCTCCGCCAGGGAGCCCAAGCCCGCCACAACTGCGCCGACCTTCACCCAAGCCGCCGCGGCGTACGTCCGAGCCCACCGCCGTGGCTGGAGCAACATGCGTCACGCGCGGACATGGCCCAGAAGCCTCAAGACCTACGCCGGCCCGGTCATCGGCAAGAAGCCCGTAGATCTCGTCACGACCGAGGATGTGCTGAAGATCCTGACCCCCGTTTGGACGACGAGGACCGAGACGGCATCGCGGGTTCAGGGGCGGATCGAGTCAGTGCTCGATTTCGCCGCCGCGCACAAGTGGCGTGACCCGGCAAATCCGGCTCGTTGGCGGGGGCATCTCGACAAGCTCCTTCCGCCGCCGGGCCGAATCAAAGTTGTGCGTCATCAACCCGCAATCCCATACCAAGAGGTTTCCGGCTTCATGGCCGAGCTGCGGATGATGGAGAGCGTGTCTGCCCGAGCCCTCGAGTTCTTGATCCTCACAGCCACCCGCACGTCAGAGGTACTTGGGGCGACCTGGAACGAGATCGACTTGGCCGCGTCCGTCTGGACCATCCCCTCCGGCCGTATGAAGGCACCCTTGCGCGGCCCACGTCCCTGCTTCGCTGCGCTGGCCGAGCCTCTCCCATCCTCCGCCGGCGCCAGGTCGGGCAAAGCCAGCGGCAGTTTGGTGCCGAGCACGGGATCGGGCAGAGCAGCCTGCGTTATTGGAGGCGGCGCCTGGAGCAGGGATCGGGCGCTGAGGGCGCGCAAGGCGCGACGGGCGTGCGGTTGGTCGCGCTGAAGGTCGTCGATGAATCTCCGGCACTGGCCGACAGTGGCCTAGTGGTGGTCTCGACGCGTGGCGTACGCGGCCATGCTGGAGCACCCCGCGGCGGTGGATGCGCTGGAGCGGGAACTGGTGCAGGGACTCTCGGAGGCGCTCGACCTCACCAGGGATCAGGGACGTCCCGCGCGGTCATCGGTGCGCCGCCGCGGTTTCGACCAGGCCATCGAGCACATTCGCCATGCGGACTTGGGCGTGCTGGATCTGCCCGCGCTTGCCTTGGCCGCCGGAATGAGCCGGCGCACGCTCGAATATGCGTTTCAAGAGCATCTGGGGCTCTCACCGAGCAGGTTTCTTCGCTTGCTGCGGTTGCATGGCCTCCGCCGGGGGCTGCTGGCACGCCAACTCGGCGAAGCGACCATCGGGGACCTCGCCCATCATCTCGGGTTCACCCAACTCGGACGCCTGGCCGGCGAATATCACATGCTCTTCGGCGAACGGCCGTCGGCCACGCTTGCCCGACCGTTCAGCAACGAGACACCGAGATTCTGGGACCCGAGGTTCGATTCGACGTCGAGATCATTCTTCACCGACGGTCGAACCGCTGGCAGCTGAACGGCGCGCTGCGGATTGTTGTTATCGGATCCGGCGATGACCGGTCCGACCGGCTTGAGTCGCTCTCGGCATCTGCCGCGAACGTCGGCAATGCGTCCGGACCTGCCCCTCAAGTCGGCGTGGTCAGCGGCAGCTGGGGGACGGGAACGGTTTTCGGGTCAGGCAGCCATCAGGTTTCGTGATGGGTCATCAATGATTCTGATGTGTATCGCTCGGCGGAAGGCGTGAGGTCTTCGTCCGGCCAAGATCTGCCACCCAGCCGAGTCACTCCTGGGGTAGGTTAACGCGCATAGCAAACTGTAAGTATTGGCTCCAACACAGCCGGCTCCACGCTGGCTGGTGCCGCTGGCAGGCCGGCGGGGGCGCGGCTTCCCACACGAAGCGCGCTTAAGCCGCTGGCGTAAACGCGGTCGCTCGGGGCTGGCACGGTTCCCCTACCGCATCCCTCGGACCGTTGGACGCACCAGCACCGCTGTCCCAGATCGCCGAACCCGATGCCCTGTCGTCCGAACCCATGTGCCGGTGACTGCGCGGGATCGGGAGCACCTTCGGCAGCACGCGTCCAACTCCAAATTTGACCAACACAGCTCCCGGTCACGGGTGACTGCCGTCCCTCGAGCCAGAGGCGGCTGCCCCCACGCTGCGCGCGCGCCGCCTGACCCGCTAGGAGGCTGTCCGACTTGTCGGCCCGACACCCCTCAACGCGGCCCTAGCAGCGCGACCGGGAGCGACAAGTCCCCGCGTTGCCGATGCTTCCGGTGATCGCCAGCGATCGCCGGCGTCGTGGGCCGCTGGTCTAATTCGCGGGCCTTCGGCATGATCACCGTCCCGCTGAAGCCGTGGGCGGCGACTTCCATGGCCTCGAAGGATCGACCCTGGGATCGACTGGCGGTTGACGCTGCGGGGTTTCGAGTAGCGAGTCGTCAGCGGACACCCATCCTCGCCGCCACAACCAGGGATGTGCTGGCTCCTGCTTTGGCACCAAAGGCCGCCCTGTCCTAACGTCTTTCTCCGTCTTCGGCCAGAGTCCACGGTCCCTGTGGGTCTCTCCTCCCTGCGCATCTCCGGTGCCACCAACCTAGCCTTGAGGGACGAGATTCACGTTTCGCTGGCCATCCAGCGCCTTGCCCAGGATCCGCTGGTATCGGCCACGTTTCTCCCGGTCCCCCGCGACCTGACAGTCGAACCCAAAGGAAGAGGTCTGCTTCGCCCTAGGTGTTCCAGACCTGTTTGTCTGCGGGGATTCGCCAGAGGCCAGGCTTACCGTGTGCTGCGTGTGTGCGCATCGAAGACCATCCCGGCAGGTGTGCCCATCGATGGTGCGGCTCGGGCTGAAGATCATCCGCAGTCCGGCCGAACGCGTGCATCCTGGGTTTCCTTCTACCCGCGATGACGTGAAGGCTCCGAAGAATCTCCCGGGACGGACATGCGGCACAGATGTTGCTTAGGGAAGGCAATACGGTGGAGCGACATGTTCCGGCAACCTCCTGTTGTTATGGTGAGGCAACGTGGGGTGGTACCGAAGGGGCTCGCTCCCCGATTCTCAAGGAGCCGTGTGATGAGATGTGTGGTTGCCGTGTTGTTGATGGGAACGCTGGCCGGAGCTTGGGCCGCCGATCTTCGAGATATCGAGATGCGACGGCTGTTCCAACCGACAGAGCCCGAGCTTGGCCAGGAAACGAAGGGGCGGATTTACATCTACGACGGCCTGCACGACAAGGACATCCAGCGGGCGATGGATGAGCAATTCGATCGGGTGCAAAGCATGATGTTCATCCGGGAAAAGAAGACCGACGATGAGGGGCGCGTCGAGAAGGATCCCGAGACCGGCGCCGATGTCGTTGAGGACGATGGTTGCTGAATCGACCGCTCGACGCGGTTCCGGAACGTTCCCGAGGTCTGGAAGCTTTGGCGCAAGTAGTAGCCCGGCAGTCCGGACCCACCGCTGACCCTCGGCCCGTCGAGGGGCAGGTTGAGGCTAACCGGTCAGCCAAGCAGTGGATGTCGAGAGAATCTGGCGCCAGAATTCTCGCGAATGCGCCCGCGTCACCGCGCGTGCGGAGAGGCGCTCGGAGGTGTCGTGCATCGCCACGACGAGCGACCGTCTGTGTTGACAGTACCCAACGCCGGGTTGGCGGGGGGCGGACGGTGGAGGAGGGGTGAGCGGAAAACCCCAGTCTCCCGGCTGTCGCACCCCTCGGCGAGTCGTGGTCTACACTCTCCCACTGATAGACTCGGAAAATCCCCTGCGCCGAACTCCCCATGACTGCCCATCCAGAGCTTAGCGCTGCCGATCGACTTCGCCTCGAACAGTTTCTGCGCACGTCCGCGCAGTACCTCGGCCTTTCGACTCCAGCCCCTCGTGACGTCAGGTGGGGGAGCTTTTGTCGCAAGCCGCTCCACGCTCCCCGCGTGCCTGGGCCGCATCACCGGTCGGGTCCGGGGGTGTACCTCTAAAAGTCCGCGTATGGGGTAGGCGCTCGCACGCCGAGACAGCAGCTGCCGGCGCCGGTCAAGATGATGCGGATCTAGGTCTCACGGGAGTCGCACGCGGCCCAGCGTAGGAGACGGCGGAGGTCGCTGAGCGCGAGGCCCTCGGGCAAGGCGGCGCGGTTGAGCTCTCCGGACCCCGCGGGCGTCACAGAAGACGAGACCGATCGAGGACGGCGAGGACTCGACCAGCGCACGCTCGACCCTTTTCGCCGCGCAGCGCCTTCGTCCCTTGTGCTGCCGCGCAGCACGGCCGTCGCGACTGGCGGTAATACGCGAATCCAAGCCCACGTTGCGCTAGAGGAGGTCTGTTTGAACTTCTAGGATCTGCGCCGCCGACGCCTCGCCGGTGCGACGGATGTCCTGCCTGCACAACCACGAGGAGACCTACACCATGCCCAAGTCGCACTTTTTCGCGGCCGCGGCCGCCGTTCTCTTCGCCCTGTCTCCGCTCCTGAGCGAGGCCACGACCAAGATCACGCCCATCAAGGCGATGACCGCCGAGTCCGAGGTTTCCGGCGAGGTGACCGTCGTCAATACGGAAACGCGCATGCTGACCATCCGTAAGCCCGATGGTGTGTTCGAAGTGCTCCATGCCCCGCCGGAGGTCAAGCGCCTCGATGAGGTCAAGATCGGCGACAAACTGACGCTTACGAAGACCGTATCGGCGCTGATCGAGCTGGAGCAGGGCCGTGACGCGGGCGCCATGGGCGCCATCGCCGAGACCGACGTGCAACGCGCCACCGGCTCCACGCCCGGCGGCACCGACAATCACCGACGAGATGACCCTGTTCGGTCAGGTCGTCGGCGTCGACTCAGCGGCCGGGACTGTCACAATCAAGGGCTCGAACAGCACCGAGACCTTTCAGGTGGAGGACAAGTCGCTTCTTACCGAACTCAACGTCAAGCAGGGCGACGGCGTGATCGTCAGGATGCGCAACCAGATCACGGGAGAGATCGCACGCTAAGCGTTGCCATCATCGGGCGTGGGGCCAGTTCAGGCCGCGCGTCCGATGACTCCTCTCTGGGCGACCGCGAAGCCGTGTCCGGCTCCCGACGGCTTCTTCCCCGGAGGCTCATCTGAGTCCTACCGCCGCCCCCGCGGACCTGCCAGCCACCGCTCAACTCATCGACGCCGGCACGCTCCCCCGCTGCCGTCACTCGGCGCTAGGCACCGGACAACCCTTAACCGTGACCTGCCGCTCAGCCTCGTTGCGTCGAGGGGCGGCACTACGCGCTTTGCCGTCACTCACGCCTGTGAGCGTCCGCAGGCCGCCGGAACAAGAAGCGGACACTCCATCTGCAGCGGCGAGCGGGCGCTACGTCCCAAGTGCCGAAACCCGGCTCTTGGTCCCGGAGTTTTCGACGTTGCCAAGATTCGGGTTTAACGGGTAAAAGCTCCGGTGCTTGCTCAAGCCGATAAACCAGACCCTCAATATGCATATCCGCCCCGCAGTTGGGGCAGACCAGTGGCAGGGATTCGAACAGCCGCGCCAGCATCATGGCCCAGAGAAAGCGGGCCGGGGAGCGGGCGTTCCGGGCCGGGGCGGCCAAGGGTGCGGAGACACCTCATCGGGGGCGCTCGGAGCGTCGGCCGCATCACGCCCATACGCGGTGGCGGCTGCACGCAGGGGCGCGTTGCGGGCGAGCACCCATGCCCATGGGCCGCGACCGCCTTTGGCTCCCAAGCTGGAGCGTGGGGGCTAGGTGGCGAAAAGCGCTGGGCGCCATGGCGTGCTGCGCGGACCTGATCGAGTCTGACGCCGGGCGCACCCCGCGCGATTGCGGGATATGCCACCCGATAGGGTCATTGCGCTGGCTGCTTGTCCTGGGTCAATATCCTCGCAATTTTTACGGTTACCGTCACTGTTCTCGCTTACGGTTGTGAGTGCCCGCGGCACTCAATGTTGTCTCTCTGGGTGCTCACGAGGAGCAGCGGAAGGCAGCATAGTCATGTGCAGCGCACGGAACGACACCCGCCACCCTGGCGCCGCCCGCTTTGGCACCCTGTCGGGCGTCCCCAGGTACCGCCCGCTGTGGGAGCGATTTGCAATCGCAACCCGTGGCGCGCGCTGTCCGCCAGCGCCCGAGCCATCCCAAGCGTCCCATCGCGGCCACAAGCCGCTCCCTATCGAAGAGGGATCGGCGGCGCCCTGTATCCGGTTTTCGCAGCGATCCCTCACGCGGGCACATCTCCGTGGATCCGGGCATAGCGCCGGGATCCTGACCGTCCTGAGCCAAGCCAGTAGGAGGAACGTATGAAAGCAAGAACGTCCGCGGTACTCGTCGCCTGCTCGGCGGCGACGCTGCTTCTCGCCGGTGCCGGCAACAGCCAGGCCATCGATCTCGATGGCTTGCTGCCCATCGAAGAGCTCGGAGCGCTCATCTTCTTCGACGAGACGCTCTCCATCCGCCAGAACCAGGCCTGCGCCAGCTGCCACGTGCCCTGGGTGGGGTGGGTCGGCGAGGACCCGGAGATCAACCTCGGCGGCGCGGTCTACGAGGGCTCGCGCCAGAACAGGTTCGGCAACCGCAAGCCCCCGAGCTCGGCCTACGCGAGCGTGTCGCCGGTCTTCTACCTCGACGCAGCACAGGGATTCACAGGCGGTAACTTCTGGGACGGCCGCGCGACCGGCTGGAAGCTCGGTAAACCCGCGGCCGATCAGGCCCAGGGGCCCTTCCTCAACCCGGTCGAGCAGGCCCTGCCGGATGCCGCCTGCGTCGTCAACCGGGTGTGCGAGGGCGACTACGGCGACCTATTCCGTCAGGTCTGGAGCGGGCAGAACTGCGCCATCAAGTGGCCGGCCAACACCTTCGGCCAGTGCAACAGTCCCTCCGGCAGCGTGAGGCTTTCCGCCAAGGACCGGGAGCGGGTCGAGAACGCCTACGACCAGATCGCGTACTCGATCGAAGCCTTCGAGGCGTCCAAGGCCAGCAACGCCTTTACCGCCAAGGTCGATGCGGTCCGCGCCGGCGCGGCAAAGTTCACCGCCGAGGAGTCACTCGGCCAAAGTCTCTTCGCGGCCAACGGCAAGGGGAAATGCGCCGTGTGCCATAGGGGTTCGCCGCCTACTGGACCCTCGCCGCTGTTCAGCGACTTCGGATACGACAACCTCGGTGTGCCGAAGAACCCGCTGAACCCCTTCCTGCTCGACAACCCCGGTTGGGTGGACCCGGGTCTCGGGGGCTTCCTGGCGACGCTGGAGACGACGGTCCCGGCGTATGCGGCGTTGGCGGACGCGAACCTCGGCAAGCACAAGGTCCCCACCACGCGCAACGTCGCCCTCGGCTCCTGCGAGGCTGCCGAGCCCGGCGAGCCCTGCATTGAGAAGGCCTACATGCACAACGGCTACTTCAAGACGCTGAAGCAGGTGGTGCACTTCTACAACACCCGCGACGTTAAGGTTCGGTGCGAGACACTCGGCATCTACGACGCCACCGTAGACGTGGCCATGGCCAACAACTGCTGGCCGGCCCCGGAGGTCGGAGAAAACGTCGTCGTCCATGATTCGCAAGGCAACGTCATCGTGGGCGACCTTGGACTGACCGAAGCGGAGGAGGATGCCCTGGTCGCGCTGATGAAGGCCATGTCCGACGGTTACTGGGTCAAGTAAGGCCCCGGCCACACGGCGGCGGGCTCCTGCCCGCCGCTCCCAGCTCTCGTTAGCAAGGAGGGCGGTGCATCGACCGGGCAGTCGCTACGCCTTCTCTGCTGGCGCCAGGCACCTCGCTCGCCGGCCCAATGGGCACTCCGATCTCTTTGCGCCGAGCCGATCCTCTCCGCCAAGACCGACGCGCACGACCGCAGCCTGTCCAAGCTCAAGACCGAGTACGAGTAATAGGTCAGCAGAACCGGGACCGATGCAAAGGCCGAGTTTGCCGGCCCCCGCCTCTTCATCCTTCCGCATCGAGGGGTAAGGACGGATACGGATAGGGAATCCAAAGGCCTCTGGGCGTCTGGCGACCCCCGGGGCGACACCTGGGTGTTGAAGCGAGCGGTGGATTGGCGATCGGTCAAGGCGCCATCTGGGCGCTCAGCGGCCTCTCACGATGGAGCAGACATGCCGTGTTGCCGAGCGCTGGAACGCGACCCCGGGGACCAGCGGACAGGCGGCGCACAGGGGCGGCTGCAGCGTCGCTTGCAGGAGGAAGCGGCTACCAGGCGATGCGCTGATCAAACTCGACGTCGGGTTCGCGCTGGCCGAGGAGGTCCCAGTCCAGCATCGGCGCGGGTGCATCGTCCCACGCGGGCGGTCCGCGGGCGGGGCGATCGGCGGCGGAGGTGGTGGCTCACCGAGAGCCACGAGAATCCGCTCGACGGGAGCGGCATCGGTGATCAACGCAGTGCTCATCTCTGCGTCCACGGGGTCGGAGACGACCTGTTGCCTCAGCGGGAATTCCTGGGTCGCCGCAGGGTGAAACCGTCTGCGGGAGATCACCGCGCAACGTCCGCTTTGTGGAACCTCTTCCGGATCGTCGCTTCGGCGGTCAGTGACGGCATAGCGTCCGGACCTGCCGCTCAAGTCGGCGTGGTCAGCGGCAGCGGGAGTTAGGGAACGGTTTTCCGGTCAGGCAGCCATCAGATTTCGTGATGGAGCATCATTGATTCTGATGAGTAACTCTCGGCGGAGGGCGTGAGGTCTTTGCCCGGCCAAGACCTGCCACCCAGCCGAGTCCCTGCAAGGGCAGGTCAACGCTCATTGCGGACTCCTTCGATCACCTGCAGCAGGGTCGGCTACACGCTGATTCAGGCCCCGTGGTTGGGGCTCCGGTCGCAGAGTGCTTGCGACCCTAAAGCAGGCGCACAGGTTCTGCTTGCGTGAGCCCGCCTGGCGAAAGTCGGCAGAAGATGGAACACCACGCTTTCCGGCAGGGGTACGCGAAACGGTCCGATCTCTTTACCGTGTGTGTCGCACGGACGGGCCGGTCAGCCCCGTTCTCTCACTGATCTTTGCCGGAAAGGATCGAACCTGCGCCGAAATCAACCGGACATGAGTCGTGGGTTGGCCATTGAGAATAAGTGTGCGATGAGTTAGCGATTTCTGGTTCAGGCTTTCGACTATGCTCTGCCCGCGGACCACAGGATGTTGTGGCTGGCGGAGCTAACCGCCCACCCTCTTTTCCGGAGAATGGAACGTTCGGAGCTAGTGCGTAGCGGCGGGTTTCCTGAAGCGCCGTTTTGTGCCCCAGTTCGCGCTGATCGTGGGACCGGCTTAATCCCGGAACGCCAAGCATCTTTCGTGTGCAGCAAAAAACATGGTCAATCTAAATAGCAACCACAGAAGCTCATGGTCTTCGAGACACTCTTTTTCGTACTCTTCTCAACTCTGTTGATACAGGCAGCCGCGCTATTCCAGAGCTGGCGACAGAATCCGGAGGAGGTCGGCCTACGTGACTGGGGTATCTCAGAAGCGCTCATGGCCAGCGCTAGCCTGTTGGTCGTGCTAGGGTTATGGTTAACCGGGGACTCCACCGGCGCAGATACCCCTTGGTTGGCCCTCTTAATACGCGATATCGCGGCCGGAGCGGCTAGCAGCGGCTGGTTCTTGGCCTGGCTGAGCATCAGGCGCTTCTACCACAGACCGGCATTTAGGTATTGGCTTGTCCCGGCGTACGGTGCAGCCTTTACCCTTTTAATGCTGCCAGGCTCACACTTTCCCGGGTGGCGGATCGTCACCGTCGCCCTGTCGATTTGCATCTTCGCCGCACTCGTTAACTGGGAGCTCAACCGGACAAAGAAAGAACGCAACATCGTCACCCACATAGCCGGTGCCGCCATGGTCTTCGTCATAGCGTCGTGGTTGACGCGAGCACTGACCGTCATCGAGGATCTGAACCGTGCTAGTGGGACTTCGTTTATCGACCAGCTCTGTATATACAGCAGCATCCTCATGAGCATGGTGGTTACTTATGCGCTGATACTGCTGACGAATCAACGTATCCACCAGCGGCTGCGCAACCAGGCATCCATCGATCCTCTGACGGGCGCACTCAATCGTCGCGCCTTTTTCGAGGCCAGCAAGCCATTGCTGGGGGCCGTCCGGCGCGATACGGTCAACCTTGCCGTGGGCGTGGTGGATATCGACCACTTTAAAAAGATCAATGACAACTACGGCCACGGAGTGGGCGATCAAGTGTTGATGCAGTTCTCGAATCTGGCCCCCAAGGTACTGCGTGAGGGTGATCTCTTTGCTCGCTACGGCGGCGAAGAGTTTGTCATCCTTCTGCAGAATAGCAGCATGGAGCAGGCGACCCAGGCCGTTGATCGGCTGCGCAAGGCCTGGAATAACCGGGACGTTAATGTCGGCGAAGAAAGACTCAGCGTGACGTTCAGCGCCGGCATCAGCCATGCGAGCGGCCCGGCCCCTGTGACCCTGGATGAACTACTAAAGGCCGCCGATCATGCCCTATACCAGGCGAAGGAGAGCGGCCGGAACCTCACCGTGACATATCAAGAGCTCCCGTGAGTACTAACGGGGGATACCTCGGGGTGAGATCCATTTCTATAGATCCAGGTCGGTTTGGTCGACGTTTTGATCCGCCTCGGTGGGAGCTTCTTCGACCTGTGCCCGCACGCTGTATACGACTTCAGGAGACGACGGACTCGAATCATGGCAGCACTAGGGTGGGGCAGTCGCCAAGTGTGTGTTGAGACCAAGAACAGGGGCGCCGTCCGGCATCTTCCGACGGGTGACCCTTTAACATAACGGACCTGCCACTCGGCGGGAGTGCCTGAAGCGGCAGCTCTTGGGGCAC
>CAVOQO010000008.1:0-27510 GCA_963698355.1 uncultured Gammaproteobacteria bacterium
CGTCCAGAGCCGTCGCTCAACAAGAGGCGCCGAGCGGCAGGTCGGGGTCGGCAAGCACAGTCGCATGGGCTCGGTGGTACGTTAGCCTATGCCGCTGCCAAACTCGCAGCCGGTGGCCGAAGCCCGACGCTCGACCTTGGTGTGCTAAAATTTATCTACCATTTTGTAGACGCTACGGCCACGCCGGTGAACACGACCCAGATCTCCGCCCACATCTCGCCCGAAACCCGCGAGCGGCTGGAACGTTACGTTCGTGCTCGGGGCTTGAAGAAAGGCTTTGTCATCGAACAGGCCCTCCTCCATCACCTGCAGGCACTCAAAGAGCTGCCCGACGACGCGATGGTACCGCCGCGGCTCGTGGTCACCTCGGAGTCCGGGGAGCGCCTGCTCGAACGGTTGGCGAAGAAGGAAGAGCCGAATCAGGCCCTGCGTGCGCTCTTCGCCGAGGAGTTGGAGCCCCCCAGCAACGCCACCTCATGAGCATACAGATCCGGGTGTTGGAGCCGGGCGATGACCGCAGCCGGTTCTCCAGCGGCAACCCGGATCTCGACCGGTTCTTCCACCGCTTTGCCGGCCAGAACCAGTTTCGCCACCACATCGGCGTGACGTACGTCGCGATGGACGGCGGCGACATCCTCGGCTTCCTCACCGTCGCGGCGTCCGAGATCGCGATCGACGCGCTCCCAGACGACCACCGCGGGCGACTGCCGCGCTATCCCCTGCCGGTGTTACGCGTCGCTCGATTGGCGGTCTCGGTGTCGGCCCGGGGCCGCTGGGTCGGGCGGCACTATTGCGCCACGCGTTGCGCCTCGCCCGTCGCACCGCCACGGAGATCGGCTGTGTCGGGCTGGTTGTGGACGCGAAGCCCGAGGCGCTGGGGTTTTACCTCCGTTACGGCTTCGAGGCGCTGTCTGTGGTTGAGGGCACGTTGCTCGATCGCCCAGAGCCAACCCCGATGTTCCTGCCGCTCTCGGCGATTCCACCAGCAGCGGATCGGTGATCGCCGGTGTTGTCGACCCGGTTCGCGCACTGACCGTCGAGTGGGTGGGCCCGTCACCATCGTTGGCGGGGGCATACCGATCAACGTGCCCGTTCGGAACGCCGTCCCTGGCGGGCCACCTCAAGATTGTCTGATACCTGGACGTGGACGACCCAGTGACGGCAGCAGCCCGCCAGAGCTCAGCGATGGCCATGCTACGATCCCAGACAGCACAGCATGCTTGGTCGCGGTGTCGCCGCTGCTGGCAATCGCTACTCGTCGCTTGCTTCCGGACGAGGACCTATTCCGGGGTGCTCCCCCGAAACCCGGCAATCATTTTTGAAATTCCGTAGTTTCCGCTATCAAGAATGGCGTGAGCGATCGATGAAAACAAAAGCAGCATCCAAGAAGAGCACGAGTACTGGCAGAGGCCCAATCGCAAGAAAAGTGATCGCTTCCGCTCGACAGCAGCTTCAGCAGAAGGTGACAAGTATCGCCGATTGGAGACAGGCTAGATTAGGAGCCGAAGAGTATCAGAAGACGATTATCTCGAAGAATCAGCTTTCGGAATACGATCCGCTTCATGGGCTGTACATCTATGCACAGAATCAACTGTCAGTACTGATAGAGCAGATGATCGGTCTGCCGATGCTGGATAACTTGGCGGACGCTTATGCGGCGGCCCAGGAAGAGTATATGCCTTCGGGCCCGCCGATGAGTCCGCTGACCACCTCGTACTTCACCTCATGGGGATTCTTTGATTTGTGCTCCTCCGGCGCGAAGAAAGAATCGCTATGTACGGTGGCCACGGATTTCTGTCAGTTCCAGCAAGTCGATGAAGGATTGATCACGCTATTTGAGACGATGCAAGCGTCGAGGATGGGGATCTATCGACATGAAGGCGCGTCGAACCGGTTCGTTTCCTTGCGGGAGTTGGTAACGAATGAGCGGGTAAAGGCGATTTCGCCAAGCGGCTATCGGGGTAACGCCGGAGAGGTTTGGTTTGCGCGTGTACTGCCGCCTCCGTTTCAACCGGCAGCATTCGACTATTCGCTGGTTTTTACCACGCCGTATGTGTTGGGGAAGTGCGGTCCGCGGCGGGAATTTGTGCCGTTGGTCGAAGAAGACT
The DNA here is from genome assembly GCA_963698355.1 of uncultured Gammaproteobacteria bacterium. Taxonomy (GTDB): domain Bacteria; phylum Pseudomonadota; class Gammaproteobacteria; order Chromatiales; family Chromatiaceae; genus Thiodictyon. The sequence goes on from CAVOQO010000008.1 coordinate 2,109, forward strand.
GGCTGGCCTTTTTCAAACGGAATTTGCCCAGGACGAATCAGGATACGGAGGCGGCCGCCTATGCCGATCTGATGAAATACGGGTTGAGCCGCAACTATTGGAATGAGTTCGTCTTCCTGGCTTACCGAAATCACCGACATGATCCTGTTGGAAGGATTTCCGGATCTACCCGCAACCTTGCCGCACACACCCGAAGGAAGCCGGCGATTGGGGGTGTGATGCGGGCTTGCTCACCCCGCGCGACAGCGGACACCTGATCGCGCGCGCCACCCTGGCCAGGGCGGAGTCCCAACGCGTTGTCGATGGCAACTGAGCGTTGTCGCTATCCGCGTCCCCGAAGCTTGGTGTCGTCGCCGCGTCAGTGGGCTTCGACCCGCTCCGCAGTGAGCATCGCCGCGGCGCGGGCTAAAGGGCGTCTTTGTTCTTCTCGCGCACGCGCCGATAGAGCTCCTCCATCACCGTGATGAAGGAGCCCTCAGGCTCCCAGAAGGCGGGAAAATCCCCGCCCTTCTTGACCAGGATGCCCGAGACGGCGGGTGGACGGGCCGGCTCGATCTCGCTCGGCAGGCGCCGCCCGCCCTGCCAGAAGGAGCGGTAATCGGGAGTCGCAGCGGCTGGCGCCGGGCGGGTGAAAAAGGACTCCGCGGCATTGATCGGCGCGGATCCGTTCTCGGCGAGCGACGCCAGCGCCTTGCCCAACGGCGTGGTGCTCAGCGCCTGGTGCAGCCGCTCCCGCGACAGGCCGCGCAGCTCGAAGAGCAGGAAGGGATCCCGATCCAGTTGCCCCGCCAGGCGGTAGTAGACGCCGGCGATGTGCTTGCAGGGGTTGGCGTAGTCCGGGCAGGAGCACTCTGTCAGCGCGAAGTCCTTGCGGCTGGCGGGCAACAGGTGCAGGCGCACACCGGCGAAGGCGCTGTCGATGTCGTCGGGCATCTCGTTCATGAGGAGCTTCGCCACCAGGGCCGCGTTGCTCCCCAGGCGGGCGATGGCCTTGTCCCAGTCCTTGGGCGCGATGGGGGCCATCTGGATGCGGGTCTTGTAGCGGGGCTCCTTGTAGACCCCGTAATAGGGGTTGACGTTGCCGCGCACCGTGGCGCTCACCAGGCCATCGGTAACGGCGAAGGCCAGGATGCGGCTGTCACCGCTGTAGCCGCGCCCGCGCTGGAGCCGCCCGCGGTCCGTGAAGCCCTGCAGCGCCGCGATGAAGCGCTGCCCCCACCAGGTCTTGCCGAGCCGGGCCATGGTCAGTCCACCACCGCGTCGCGGGTCAGGCGGATGAGGTCCTTGAAGCGCTCGTTGTCGAGCTGGGTGAGCCAGGACTCGTCGCTGCCGACGATGGCGCCGGCCAGCGCCTTCTTCTCCGCGATCATGTCGTTGATGCGCTCCTCCAGCGTGCCCAGGGTGACGAACTTGTGGACGAAGACGGTCTTCTCCTGGCCGATGCGAAAGGCCCGGTCGCTCGCCTGATCTTCCACCGCGGGGTTCCACCAGCGGTCGAAGTGAAAGACATGGTTGGCCTTGGTGAGGGTGATGCCCACCCCGCCGGCCTTGAGCGACAGCACGAAGACCGCGGGCTCGCCCTGGGGGTCCTGGAAGGCGCCGATCATGGCCTCGCGTCGGCTGCGCGAGGTACCGCCGTGCAGATAGAAGGTGCTGTAGTGGAGCTGTTGCCGCAGGAGGCGCTCGAGCTCGGCGCCAATCTCGGTGAACTGGGTGAAGATCAGCACGCTGTCGCCCTCGGCGAGGGCCTCTTCGAGCATCTCCTGCAGGCGCTCGAGCTTGTGCGAGCGCTCCGCGGTGAAGGGGCTGCCGTCCTGGAGGAACTGCGCGGGGTGATTGCAGATCTGCTTGAGCCGCATCAGGGTGGAGAGCATCAGCCCCTGGCGCGCGATGCCGTCCTTCTCTTCGAGCTCGCGCTCCACCTCGCGCACCACGCCCTCGTAGAGGGCCGCCTGCTCGCGGCTGAGGTTGCAGTACTGGATCGCCTCCAGCTTGTCCGGCAGATCCTGGATGATGGCCTTGTCGGTCTTGACCCGGCGCAGGATGAAGGGCTCCACCAGGCGCTTGAGGGTGGCGGTCTGCACCGGGTCGTTGTCGCGCTGGACGGGGAGCTCGAAGCGGCTGCGAAAGCGCGCCTGGGTGTCCAGATAGCCCGGATTGGTGAAGTGGAAGATCGACCACAGGTCCATCAGGCGGTTCTCGACCGGGGTACCGGTGAGCGCGAGCCGGTGCCGGGCGCGCAGCTTGTTGACGGCCTTGGTCTGCGCCGCCTGGGGGTTCTTGATGTTCTGCGCCTCATCCAGGACCACCCGGTGCCAGTCGAGGGCGGTGAAGAGCGCCTGGTCCCGGCGCGCCAGGGCGTAGGTGGTGATGACCAGCGCCTGCCCACCGGCGCGCCGTGCGAAGGCCGCGGCGTCCTGCTCCCGCTCGGGGCCGTGATGAAGGAAGGTCGACAGATGCGGGGCGAAGCGCTGGACCTCCTTCTGCCAGTTGCCGATGACCGAGGTCGGCGCGATGAGCAGGGTCGGACCAAACGGCGCGCCGGCCTCGCGCTCCTGCACCAGGCGGGCGATGACCTGCATGGTCTTGCCGAGGCCCATGTCATCGGCGAGACAGCCGTTGAGCCCGACCTGCTCCAAGAACCGCAGCCAGGCCAGGCCGCGCTTCTGATAGATGCGCAGCTCGGCCTTCAGGCCCGGCGGGTCGGCGACGGGCTCCAGCCGGCTGCGGTCGCGCAGGCGCTCGAGCATCTCGGCGAGGGCGTCGCCGCGGTCGACCTCGAAGGTGTCGTCGGTGGCGGTGCGCCGCAGGATCTCCTGCAGGCTCATCTCCGGGGTCTCCTGGCCGTGCTGACGCCAGAAGGCGAGCAGCTCCTGCATCTTGTCCCGGTCGAGCTCCACCCATTGGCCGCGGAAGCGCACCAGCGGCGTCTTCGACTCGACGAGGCGCTGCCACTCCTCCGCGCTCACCACCTGGTCCCCGATGGCGAGCTCGTAGCGGTAGGCCACCAGGTTCTCCAGGCTGAGCCCGCTGGCGCTTGGCGCGGCCGTTGTCACCTTGCTGGTGGAGGAGGAGCGCAGCCGAATGCGCACCCGCCGCCGGCCCTGCGGCGTCCACCAGGCCGGCACGACGATCTTGTAGCCGGCATCCTCCAGCACCCAGGCCCACTCGTTGAGGAAGGCGAAGGCCGCGTCGAGATCGAGCGCGACCGCCTGGGGGGTGGCGGTGCGGAGACCGTCCCAGAGCCTGGGCACCATCCGGGCGGCCAGGCCCAGATTGAGCAGCAGATGGGTCTCGAAGTCCTCGCCCAGTTGGCGGCGCAGCTGCCGGCGCTCCGCGGCACTCGCCGACCAATAGTCCGACAGCGCCAGACGCCGCGAGGGATCGGCCTTGGGCACGGCGAGGAACTGCAGGGCCCAGTCGTCCTCTCCCTCGCTGGGCGGCTCCATCAGCCGAAAGCCCAGGGTGAAGGCCGCGGTCTGCTCCCCGGCGACCAGCCGCCGGTGCCACTGCTGCCAGTGCCGGTAGACCTCGAGCCCCGTCCCCGGGGTGCGCCAGGGCCTGGCCGCGGGCCCTGATTCCAGGCCCGCGCTGAGGAGGCTGCCGGCGATCTTCTTCCCAAAGGCCGCCGGCAGGGGGGTCTGGCGCACGACCTGATCGAGCAGCACTTCGGCGCAGTGGCGCAGGATCGGCTCCGCCTCGGCGATGCCTTCGCCCCCCGCGGCGCAGGCGGCCGGCATCCGCTCGCGGGCCTCGCCGATCAGTTGCTCGTAGGGCTCCGTGGCCCATCGCCAGGCGCCGTAGAGCTCGAACGGGGGCGCCTTGCGCTTGCCTTTGGGGGTGAACGGCTGGCGATAGACCAGGGCGGGGAGATATTGCTCGCGCACCAGCAGGCGCTTGAGCCCCTGGGTGAACCAGCACCAGAACAGGAAATCGCCGCCAGCCTCGACGTTCTCGGCGCGGTAGGCCGCGAGGAAGTGAAGCTCGCTCAGCGCCCTGATGGGATGGGGGAGGCGCTGGCAGTCCACCTGCCAGGGTCTCAGCGCCGTCGGCGTCTCCTCGATGGCCCGCGGCAAATACTTGGCGAGCTGCGGCGACGGCAAGGGGGCGTCCACGCCGCTCGGCAGGTAGAGGGTGCAGGTCGCTTGCGCCGCGGGCAGCGGCGCCACCATGGACGTCGCGCCCAGCGCCTCGAGGAACGCCGGCCAGGCCTCCGCTCGCAGGTGAAAGGGGTGAGGGGCGATGCCCTTATTGCGCCGAGCGGGCGTTTGCTCCAGTGTCTCGGCCCACAGCCGCATCGACCCCGGTTGGAGGAACGCGTCGGTGGGCTCGGGCAACCAGAATGCGTGGAGGACCTTCAACAAGGCTGGGCGCTCGTCACGGGGGGGGGGGGGTCGGCTTCAGAAGATCGCAGGCGTACCGGGTTGCACGGACTTGGGGACAACGCGGGTTGCTCGCATCCTTTCGATGGGCGCCAATGCATCTCCCCGCCCCCTTCGCGAGCGTCCGCCCCCTGCCAGAGACCTTCCGCTGGGCTGCCTCGCCGGGCGGCTTCTCGGCCCCAAAACCGTCGCCCCCTGCTGCATGCTCGTGCCCACGCACAACTGCTATGCCGTGCCGCTGTCGGCCCGCGCGAACCGCAGCAGCGCGCGCCCACCCATTTCCGATAGCTTAGACGGCAGCCTCTGGCACGGTCCAGCAACGCGCCGGAGGGAGCTAACGACCAAAAGCTGCTCCCAAGCCGAGTCGTTTCTGCGGCAGGTTGACGCGCAGAGCAGACGCCGGCGGTCACGCCCCTACAGGCTGCGTCCGACCGACCCTTGTGGACGTTGCGCGGCCGGTTAACGTGTAGGTCACCTGCCGGAACGGAGCGCAGCGGAATTCCGGTCAGGTGGACCTTCTGGCTGGGTTCTCTTCCACTCGACTTCTTGACCTATGCTGCTGTTCTCAGACCAAGTTGCCACCGCTTCTCTGATCGCCGCTGGTACAATTACTTTGGCCTTCGGGTTGGAGAAGAACTCGAGAGACTCCTCCGGTGTCGGGGGTGCGTTGAGCGGATCCTGGTTGGAATACAGGACACCAGCCATCAGACTGAATTTTTTTGAATAGAACAGAGCCACATCAACCTGGCTTCCTGAGTCCCTAAAGGTTGAGATCTTACCCTTCGAGTAGGATCCATTCCCATCCAGGGGAATGGCCAGATCACCAGCTCCTGCAAGAACCCTCAGCATTACAGGTTGTGGGAAATCCAGAAGTGTGCCGAACAGGTTTAGACCACACGCGCTCACAGCGACAATGCAGCAGTCTGCCTCAGAAACTAATCCCTGTTGGATGTAGTTGGTGAATTTATCAAGTTTGGCCGTGACCGCTTGGGTGAGGCGAAGAAGACATTCGCGCATAGGCAAGTCTACGACGCCGTTAACAAGAGGTTGGGGGACGGCATCGCTCGTCGTTCCAGATTTTGGTGCTACAGCCTCAATCCAGACCTTGGTGTCGTCATACGTGACAAGCAGATCAGGTCCCTTATCTTGGCGAAACGTCGAGACAGGAAGCCCAAGTCGAGAGAGGCCAATTGTCAGGTACATCTCCCACCATCGTTGGTGGAATTCAAATTGCAGCTTACGAGGGAAGCCTTTGGGGGCATACTCTTTGTAGTCCAACCACATCTGTTCGAGTTGCTGGCGGTAGGGCTCACCATTTGGGTGATCCCGAATACGAGCGTAAGTTGTTTTTTGAAGAAGACATTGGCGCATAGGCAAGTCTACGACGCCGTTAACAAGAGTTGGGGACGGCATCGCTCGTCGTTCCAGATTTTGGTGCTACAGCCTCAATCCAGACCTTGGTGTCGTCATACGTGACAAGCAGATCAGGTCCCTTATCTTGGCGAAACGTCGAGACAGGAAGCCCAAGTCGAGAGAGGCCAATTGTCAGGTACATCTCCCACCATCGTTGGTGGAATTCAAATTGCAGCTTACGAGGGAAGCCTTTGGGGGCATACTCTTTGTAGTCCAACCACATCTGTTCGAGTTGCTGGCGGTAGGGCTCACCATTTGGGTGATCCCGAATACGAGCGTAGAGTTCGTCTTCCTCTGACTTTTTTGGCTGGAACAGCTCGGTGTTCATATTCTCCGTACCCAACGTCAACCACAGCCCGCGCCAAACTGCTGCCTGAGTGAAAACGAAGGCCGCAGTTTGGCGTCGGAGCTGGTGGGCGCGTTAGGCAATTTCTTTGTCTTCGCTCCAGCGCGCACCCGGAATCAGATAAACTGCCGCCGGCATTCCATACGGCCCCAGCCTGCTGCTACGCGGCGCGCCGCCATCGGCCGATACCCGGGTGAAGTTCATAGCAGACACGGAGCACATCGAGCGCTGCCGTAATCAACGCCGAATCTCGCTCCACTTGAGGTATCGGACCATCGGGGTACTTACCGCCGTGGAACACGGTTGTTCCGAACCACGCGGAGAAGTCTAAGTACGTAGCGCGCCCGCGATTCCTCTTCGTAACGTGGGGTGTCTTTCCAAGCGAGCCGACCATTACGGACGACTTGGCGTCGCGGAGGCTTCGACTCCAGTAGTTGGAGAGAATCCTGGAAATCCATTTGCGGGATGTTGTCGAACTCCAAGGCGATAGCGTCTGCAAATGCCGTCCAATCCGGCCCAGCTTCGCCGTGCGAGCCTGCGCGTAGGAATCCTTCGCGCTTGAGCGCGCATTCGAACACCGAGAATTGCCAAAAAAAGCGACAGACGAGGTCGCTACCCAGGGCATCAGATCCAAGGTCGTAGCCCATGGACACCTCTGTGTTGCAGCTAAAGATCAGCCTTGCCTGACCCGATAGCGTGTCAGGTAATGCGTGGCGCATGCACCGACTGTAGTCGCGTTAGTCGGGCTCGGGCTGAGCCCGTGATTACGAAGTTTCTTTCTCGTCTTTGGGAAGAAATTACCATATTCCACGCCGCCCATATCTATGCTTTACTTGGTCGGAGATTCTCGCTCCCGCTGGCGACCTAGTGTTTCCGATTTCTTCCCAAACCGTAACCTCCCCCGCTTATCACCCGGCCCCTAGAAAAAATGTCTTCGGATGATTGAACAATAGGCTTGGTCAACCTATTTTTAGTTTCACAGCATTTCTTCTGTTGTACTTGTTCTGGCCACGCCATTACACCACAGAAGGGGCATGTAACCAATTTCTCGCCGTTCCGATGCGACTTATCTGCAATCTTGGCAAGCAATTCTGTCTTTTTCTTTATGCGAGATGCCTTCTTCTTCGCCTTTTCTTCTGGTGATAGCCGACCCCTCTGATTGGCACTGTCGTGAGGCCTATTCTCCAGCCTGTTATGGGGAGAAGTTGCTCGCGTTCCTGTTCGACTACCCATATTCGTAATCTCTTAGACTCCTTGCTCCATCGGATGCTCGGCTTCTTCAAGCCTAACGTCAACCACAGCCCGCGCCAAACTGCGGCCTAAGCGAGAGCGAAGGCCGCAGTTTGGCGTCGGAGCTTGTGGGCGTGTTAGGCAATTTTGTCTCTTCTGTCTTTCGGGAGAACGCGAGAATCGAGTACACTGTCCCCGAAAGTACGCGAACTACGCCGCTCCCCCCAGAACTCCCCCAGTCACCCAAGTTACTCGGATTGACAGTGAAAACAAATGTCATCGCCTGGCATTGGGTGATTCTTGCCACAGACACGACAAGCGCCTTTGAAATATGGAGCGTCGACAGTAGAAACTCGTGGAGTTGCATCAAGTGCTCCTGTATGAGCGGAGTGCGTTGTTATCGCAATTTTCTTTTTCTCGGGAGATTTTCTCTGTTCAGCAATGGCCTGAGATACAGCTTCCATCCCATGCGCCGCTTGGATGTGTCTAAGTTTCGTTTTCTCGGAAAGAAAGTTCGCATGGCATACGGGACAATTCCAACAGAAGAACTGCACTCTCGTCGTGGTGGGCACCGGTTTCTTGTCGCGAGAAGGATTCTCACTAGATAAAGAAGGAGAACTGCTACGGCCTCTATTGGTACGTTCTTCAGACTCGGCCTGCCGTGCCTGAGCGAATAAAGCAACTTTCTGTTTCTGAATCTCTATTACCCTCTTTTTTATTTTTTTTAACCTATCCTTGACTTCTGTTTTGTAGATTGTGAGTTCGCATAAATCGGCTTTTACCTGAACTCTCTGGCCTTCTTCGAATATCTTTTTCGCGGTCTTTCTAGTTTTTTTGATCCACTCGCGAATTTCTTGGAGTTCGGAGAGTGCTTTGCTATGTTCCGAAAGCAGCGTATCAAGTTCATCTCGGAAGCATGACTTTGCCTCGAAAAATAAGGCCGGACTTCGAAGTTTAGGCATAAGGAATGACGTGAGCTTATGGGCTAACGCGAGCCATAACCGGACACAAAAAGCAGAGCGACGAAGGAGCGGCGCTTTTTGGGGTCCGAGTTTATGGCTTTGTTAGCTTTCGTATGTTGTACAAATACCCAATGCCGATATTTTGCTTGATTTCTGTTTTCTCGATTATCGTTTTAAATAAATTTGGCGCCAGAATAGATATCATCTCGAGTCCAATCTCTGACAGTAAAGTCGTACTTGTCCCTATGACGCCTTTCGAAGCAAAAAATGTTGGAGCTTTTTCTGCCAGACCCAACCCTATTCTTTGCAGCAATTTTCTATCCGAGCGTGAACGGATTGCTGTTTCTAATTTATCTAATGAAGATTTTATTTTTGTGTTGGCCACAAAGTGTGCCCAATTTTTAATCTCAGAAATACCAGCTCCGTCACTTATAAGAAAGTAGCCGTCGTAAACCAACTCCCTAAGATAATGTTGATACTCCATTCGTTCATCGTTGTTTCTATTTCGAATTTCCAAAATCAGTTCATCATTGTTCGTTCTAATGTTTGGTAAAGCGACTTCTATGCCCGCAACAGAAAGCACAGCAACAAGAATGTCCACCATATTCTCAATACTGTTCCTAGTCATGGTGGTTTCAATGATATCTAAGCTGAGCAGGTCACTTTGACCCAAACAAATACCATCATTGAGCTTAGCGAAAGAAATAAAATTTCTTATTTGAGCGCGATCAATTAATGCTGAATAGAAATCTAACATATTAGATTCAGCATCTGCATCACTTACTACTGGGACGTCACTAATCCGTATACTTTTTACGTATTCGTCTACTGAAGAAACGCTGGCGGGCACGCCTCCCCTTTTTTTGCTAGTGGAGCAACACCCGAAGAAATAGTAATGTCTTCTTCAGCTTTAGGAGGTACAAGTAGGCTATGGTTTAAAAAAATCTCTGAACCAGAAGTGGGTGTTGGAACTACGATATAATCGAAAGCTAAAGCTAGGGGGGCTAACACACTACTTTGATTTATAGTACTGGTTTCGTACCAAAATACATTTAGCCGCTCTGACATAGTCAAACCTTGCAAAAAGAAGCGAAACTATAAGCTAACTAGATTTCGCCGGACGAAGGGTCCCGATATCTTGGGCCCGCCAGGTCAGTACTCCAAATATGCTTCTGGTTGTCAGACGGTTGGGTAGTTGCTGGAACTGCCGTGTTAGTGCGTTAGGCGGCCATATCGCCGCCTAAACCACTAATGGCGCAGCTTGGCCGCCTAAACCGGCAACGAAGAGCGCAAACATTATGCGCAAGTCGCCGTCGGATAGCGCGATGGAGCGCACATCCGCGGGCTCGTTGCGGTCCCATATGCGGCGGGCTTGGGCCACGTGCGCCGGGTTCGGGTCCGGAGTTGGCGGACGAGAGGGTTGACCGCGACAGTCCGCTTCGCGTCCTCTGCGGTCACCCAAGAGGTCAGCCGCGGGGTTCGGGACCAGCGCAGGCGGGCAAGCGGCGGGGCCGTCGCGCCAAGACCGACGGCTGAATCCCTCACCACGGCGCTCGCTCGCGTGTCCGTGTTGTGATCTGAGGCCTCAGGCCGGGTCCACCAGAAGCTCCTTGATCGCCGCCTCGATCTTGCGGCCCTGGGACTCCCCTTTGTGGGTTTTCCCCACGAAACGGTTGCGGAGCTTGCCCCGCTTGTCGAGCAGATAGAAGGCGGGCCAGTAGATATTGCTCAAGGTTCGCGTCAGTGGGCAAAGTCGTTGTCGATCATCACCGGATGGTGCAGGCCAAGCTCCCGGTTCTTGGCGGCCACCGTCGCGGGGTCGCGCTCATATTCGGGGGAGTAGATGCCGACGACCCCCAGTGGTGGAGTTCGGTACGATCGTCGTCGTTTCATCCGTCTAGCCCCGCTGCCGGGCGGGGCTCGAAAACAGCCGCCGTCCGCGCCACGCGGCCCCCGATGGCCCTTCAGGACGGAGTGATGACAAACCGGCTTCCGTCGGGCTCCGTGTAGCCCGCGTTCCTGGCCCCCCGGCGGGTGGCGTAGACGAGGGTGCTACCTGTCCGACTCCCCACGCGGACCAGCCGTGCGGCAATCCGTCGTTGGCCGGCGGTTGGACCTGCTTCCGAAGGCACCTGCCGAGAGCGTGCCGGGCTCTGCAGTGGTCGCCGCCGCCTTCCCATTGCAGATCAACAGCCGGCCGATTGGACGGCAGAGCGCTCTGCGATCCCCGTTGAGGCCGCGCTGTGGCCCGCGGTTCGACTAGTGTTCGCCGAAGTAGCGCCCATAGGTCAGCGGCTGTCCCTGCTCCCAGGGGCGGTAGCGGTTGGCAAACTCGATGCGCTCGGCGATCGACGGGTGCCGAGAGCGCCACAGGACATACAGCGGGCCAGGACGGGTATATGCCAGGTTCGTGTGCTGCAGGATCGTGAAGGCCGTCGCCATGGCGTGGTTGTCCCGCGTGATCTCGAGCCCGAAGCGGTCGGCCGCGCGCTCGATGTGGCGGCTGTAGGCCAGGGCGATCGGCTGTGCGAGCAGAAAGTAGGCGGAGAACAGCAGCACGAGCAGCGGGAGCGAGGCGACATCCGCCGGGTCGCTGAAGCCGAACCGGTGGCTGTAGCGTCGGATCAGAAAGCCAAGGCTGCGGTGCACCGCATAGAGCGTCGCGAGCACCAGGAGACAGAGCAGCGCGAACAGGGTCCACACGTGTCCGAGCACGTAGTGGCCCATCTCATGGCCCATGACTACGAGCACCTGGTCCCGGTCGAGCTTGGTCAGCAGCGTATCCCACAGCACGATGCGCTTGGTGTCGAGCAGCCCGGCGACATAAGCGTTGACCGTCTCGGTGTCCTCGCTCTTGTTGACCTCGAACACGCGCCCGCCCTCGATGCCGGCACGATCGGCCAACGCCAGGATCTCAGCCTCGAGGGCCTTGTCCTGCATCGGCCCGAAGTCATCGAACAGCGGCGCGATCAGGACCGGCTGAAGCAAGAGCAGCACGGCCAGCAGTGGGACCGCGGCCAGTGCCGTGTAGAGCCACCAGCGCCGCGGCGACCTGCGCAGCAGCAGGTAGGGGACCCACAGCGTCGCCACGGCGATGACCATCGTCACCAGCAGGGCCTTCAAGGAATCGCCGAGCCACTGGGCGAAGGACTGGTTCGAGAGGTCATAGGCGTGCTCGCGCACGAAGCTAGCGTAGTAGCTCAGCGGGAAATCAAGCAGATAGACCAGCGCCAGGTAGAGCATGGCGTAGACGGCGATGGTTCCGAACCACCGGCGGCCGATCGCGCCGGCCCAATCGCGCAGCCGTGCCGAGAAGCCGCTGAAGAGCAGCAATGCCGGAACGGCCAGACCCCAGAGGGTCGCCGCGACCCAGAGCACGTTGCCGCTGTGGTAGTAGCGCCGGGCCTTCGCCGATGGCTCCGGTACGGGAACGTTGTCCGCGTCCGTAGCCGCGGGGGCGGTGGAATCCTGCTCAACCGCGGCTGCTGTTGGCTGGCCCGCTGCCTGGACCACGTTCAGCGTACCGCTGAACGCGGCGGCGATGGCAAGTAAGACCATCCCGAGGACGAAGCCGGTGGGCCTGAACACCATCCACATCACCCATACCGCATTGTTACAAGCGACCGTGTCGGCGCCCGGCCACCGCCAAACGCCGCCGGGCCCGACGGCGGCGCTAGAGGCCTAGCGATCCACGTCCAGGATCAGGCGGCCCGTGGCGTGCCTCTGTGGTTATCCCTGGTGCGCCCACCCGTGCGCTCGACCTTCAGGGTGATACATGCGTTCGGATCATTCAACATTCGCTGCAGGTACCCGGGGAGCGGGCGCAGACCACGGTGCATCGCAAGGTCGTGCAGGAACCGGAAGAACAGCGCGGCCGCGGGGCCGAACAGCGCGAAGAGAGCCGCGTCCCGGGCGAGCCGCCGGCCCTCGGAGACGTGCACGATCCGCACCCCATCGCTGAGCTGGCTGAAGCGCCAGGACTGCGTGCCCTCGAAGTCGCTCACCAGGTCCAGCGCGGCTGGCGGAACCATGCCTCCCGGCCCGTAGAGGGTCGGGTCACGCGGGTCGCCCATGCGCACCGCGGTTTCCAGCTCTGCCCCGGCGCGCGCCGGGTCCGTGGCCCGCTCCACCGCCCCGGCGAAGCGCACCGGGCCGAAGTGCGTGGCGAGGGTGTAGTGGTGCACCAGGGTCTTGGCCTTGGGGCCGTGCCAGGTATAGACGCCCTTGGCGTCCGGCTCGCCCCCCTCCCAGAGCTGCAGGCGCTGGATCTTGAGCCGGCCATCGGCCCACCACTCGGAAAGGCGGGCGGGGTGGGCCTCGTCGCCCGGGCGAAAGGCGTCGAAGACGGCGGGGAGCAAGCGCTCGGGCGAGACCCCTTCCCCCTGAAGCCTGAGGACGGTCACCAGGCGGTGCTGGTTTGCGGGGCTGCGGTAACCCCTCGCAGACAGCCGCTCAAGGATGGGCGCAAAGGGGTTCATCACGGAATCTGACCATGCCAGACGTCTTTTCCTCAATCGCGAAGTCGTGGCGGGCGGCGGCGCAACCGGACGTGCGAAGCGACCGGGACCTTCAGGATTCTCCCACCAGTTGCCACCCAGCGCCCATGGTCGTGACCACAGCGCGCACGGCGATGGCCAAACGTTCGGCGGTTGCCGCGGCGCACCGATACGCGAGCAGACAGCCGCAGAAGGCTCTGCCGCTGGGCCAGTAAACGGCGAGGGCCCGCAGTCCCTGCCCGTCACGGGTCAGCCTGCCGATCGCGGCTTGGTCCGGGGGTGGTGGAAAGGGACCGCCGCTCGCAGCATCCCTGAACAGGGGGAGCCACAGCAGCAGGTTCGGCACCGGGGCGGCAGACATCAGGAGGTCATCGAGCGTCGGATAGGCGGGATTCGCCGGGCTGCGCAGTCCCGGCGGGTCGAGGAAGAGCAGGTCAGGCGGCCAGCCGTGCCAATCGGAGGCGCTCGCCGCACGGGCGTAGACGCTCCCCTCGCCCAAGCCACGCCGCAGGCCTATTGCGTACGCCTCGACGGTCTCGTAGGCGCGGATCGCGTCGGGACCGTGCGCGGCGAGAATCCTCTGGGCGATCTGGGTGGAGCCAGGATAGGGGGCACCCGACTCAGGGGCCCACAGCCCGCGCCAACGTTGGATGTCTGGGTTCTCACCGTGCCAGCGTGCGGCGAACGCGCCAATGCCTCGCCTCCAGCCATCGGATGCGCCGAGATGGTTGTCCCACCGTCCGGCGAAGGCGTCGGCGTAGCGGAATCGCCCCCCGTGATCGGTGAGGAGTCCCAGCAGCGCCGCGACCAGGGCCGGGTGCTTCACCAGGTCCCCTTCATTGCCCGCCTTCGTCTGGTGGTCGTAGGAGGACATCCTCACACCGTGTGGTCAAGCCGTACCCGGATGGCCTTCGGTTGCGCATGCGTACCGAGGTGAAAGCGCGCCAGGAGCGGAAGTGCGGCCGCTTCATCGGGTGCTCGAAGCCGAGAGTCTACGCCAGCCACTTCCGCCTCGGCGCTCTATGCGGGACCAACCCCGCCCACCATAACGCCCTCAAGTATCTCCTTACCCGATCCCCCGCCGCTTGCCTTTGCCAAGGGAAGACCAAGGCGGGTGGAACACGCACCTCAGCTGGATCACGTACGAATAGGGACACCGACGGTTAGGGAGTATTGAAGCCGACCATCCCCCGGCGTCTGACTCCCGTCTCCAGAGAGGTCAACAACCCGCGCAGCGACTCGCCGACATGGTACGACGCGGTCAAAACCTGCGCCTGTCTTCGCATTCGTGGTCACGGGAACGTTCTCTTTTCTCGGCCGTCTGTTATTCTCGCACGCGCCGTCCAATCGAATGACTTGATTGCGGCCGCGCTCCGACAACACTTGCATTGGAGATTAACGATGGCGAAGAAGAAAGAGGTACCCGTACCGCCGAGCATTGCCGAGATGCAGCAACGGCTTGCGCAGATCGAAGTGGACCGCGAAAAGCTGGAAGCGGCGCTCGCGGAGCGGCGCCAGGCTGACTTGATGGAGTTTGCTGAGAGCGTACGGGAACAGATCGCCGAGCGCGGCTACCGCGTGGACGAGGTGATCGCCCTCATCCAGAAGGGAAGACGCGGGCCTTCGCGTCGCCGCGGCCAAAGCAGGCCCCACTTCGTCGATCCTGACAATCCCGCGCACACCTACAGCAAGGGGCCCCTTCCCGCATGGCTGCGGGAGAAGATGCACGCGGCCGGGTACGACGCGGCGGACAAGGCCCAACGAGAGGCGTTCAAGTCAAACTTCCTGAAGCAGGTCGCCTGAAACAGGCGCGCCAGGCGACAGCCGAGCAACCCCGACCTTCGGGTCGGCGGGGTTCCGTGCGCCCCTGAAACGCCCTCGACATTGACCCGAGGCCTTGTCACGGGGAGCGAAACCGCGTGGGGGCACGGGTCAATGCCCAAGGCTATGCCCTCGACGGATTCTCTGACAGCTCCGGTCTTCCCAATCGGCTGGGGCGCGTTCGTGCGCGTCGGATCGGGTTTCGGGTTTGAGAATCTGGGCGCTATAGAACGAGGAGGGCCAGTACGAACAAGCCGATCGTGATGGCGGTGCTGCCAGCGAGCCCAGTCCGGACCCCGGGTCGAGATCGCGCTAGGTTCGGAGTTCGAAGTGTCGGCGTGTGTGGCGCTACGAGCATCCAACTTTGAACTTTGACGCAGCATCACGCCATCCGGTTGGACGGCGTGGGCGCGGACGGCCCTCAGGATGGCTGCGGCGCCCATGCTCCGGCCGAAGAGAAAGACGTTCCCATGCGACGGACGTTCTCGGGCGTCGCGTATGGCGGCGGCGACGTCCTCCGCTTCGTGAACCCCCACGGTCGTGTAGGATTCCGACGATCCGCCCGAGCCCCTGAAGTCGACCAGCAGCACGGACGCACCCAGATCGAGGAACGCCCTCGCCTCCCACAAGAGCGAGCTCTTCTCCCCGCAATAGCCGTGAAAGAGGATGACCACCGGTATTCCCCGACCGCGGTCGCGGTACCAGGACGCGGGGGAGATGCTGCCGGGGCCGCGGGATATTCACCCCGGCAAGGAGTAAATTGATCCTGGACAGGAGGCCGAGCCGTTCCGGCGTCATGGTGCGTAGCCCGTCATCCGAGAAGCGCAGCATGGCCTCCGAATGACTGTACGCCAAGGCGTTCAGCCCAGCGAACGCGGCGGTCAGGATCAGCGCCCCTATGCCCAGCCAGCGCTTCGCTTTGCTCCTCACGCGGAATAACCCAACGCCGCGCCGCACCGGACGGCGCGCTCGGGTGAAGACTGTTCTTCGTCCGCGCCGCGTCGAGGGATCGCATCTCGACTAATACGACACCCCGGGTGTCTGATGAAGGTAGGTAGTGTCGGCCAGTTGCTTCAATATGAAGTCGGCAACATCGGCCCGCGAAATCTTGCCCTGGATTGCCGTATCCGTCGTGGGAAAGCCGTGCCGATAGGTTCCCGTGTGCGGACCGTCCTTCAGGTGGGGAGGGCGAACGATGGTCCAGTCCAAGCCGCTTTGCTGCACGACAGCCTCCTGGCGCTCATGATCCGCGAAGGCATGGCGCAGGAGGACCGGGACGATCACGTACTTGGTGAGGAAACCCAGGTTGCCGCGACTGTCACCGACGCCCATGGATGACTGGCAGACGAGGCGGCGCACGCCGCCCTTCTCCATCGCCCGGACGATGTTGCGTGTCCCGTCCTCGCGCAGGGTGGTCCGCCCGGCGCCGGCGCCGATGGCGCACAACACGGCGTCGTGCCCCGGGACGGCCTGCTCCACCGCCGCCGGATCCAGCACGTCGCCGCGAGCCACCTGCAAGCTTGGGTGCTTCATGTCGCCGAGCTTGGCCGGGTTGCGGGCAAAGGCCGTGACCTCGTGGCCCTGCGCGAGGGCCTGCTTGACCAGCTCACGCCCTGTGCCGCCTGTTGACCCGAATACAAGTAGCTTCATCTTACCCCCGAACGGTCCTGGCTCCCGTGCAGTCGAGCCAGGCTTACATCGGTCTCGCGGACCCGAGCGTCATGTTTTCTTCGCATCCTGCGTCCGCCCTGCGCTCGCGAGTGCGTCTTCGACACTGTACACCCCCATCTCGACCGGACAACCACACGATAGACGTTCCCATTTCCACTCGCCGAGGGCCGCGCGCAGGATTTCCCGCTCGTGTTCATGAACACCGAGATTCGAAGGAGAATCCTTCTCCGCCATCATCGCACCAACGTTACCGACATCGAGGCGTCTCGGAGGCAGCCATGTGGTCGACCCTCTTCTGGATCTGCGTGGGCATCCTGATCGGCTGGAACCTGCCGCAGCCGGCCTGGGCCAAGTCTCTGCAGGACAGGGTCGTCGCCGCGATCAAAGGGGTGATGAACAAGCGCGATGCATGAGTTGGGGAGGTCAACGGATCCGGACCTCTGAGGCGGGACATTCGACTGGCCGCCTGGCATCCGAGCCGACTAGCGGCACCTGAGCCAGGGTCTATTCGCGGCGCTTCGGCCTTGCCAGGAGGGCGAAGGGGATTGCCAGGGGACCGAACAGCAGCCCCATCAGGCCCCAGAAGACCGGGTTTCTCCCGCGCCTTTTCGCTATCGCGTGACAGGCGACGACCGAGGCGAGCAGGAGGAGTGCCATCAGAAGGATCGCGGTCATGTCAGCCGCTTTCGAAACGCCGTGACCCTGGCGGCGACTTGATAGCCGAGGCGCAGGTGAGCGGCCTCGCTGACGCGATTGGCGAGCTCCGTGTCCGACGCCATCTCGGTGCAGCCGCGCGAGCGCGCCCAGTCCTCCGCGGCGGCGACGAGTCCAGCGCCGATCCCCTGCCGCCGGGCATGCTCCGCCACGTACCAGCCTTCCAGGTAGCCCACGGGGGAGGACTCACAACCCTCGGCCCAGGCCCGCAGCGATACCTCGGCGAAACCGTCCAATTCCCCGTTCGGGTCCTGGCAGACGAGGACCGCGAACCGCTCGTCATCGGACAGCATCATGGCCATTTCCCTGCGGTGCTGTGGTTCATCGGTCTCGGGCCACAACGCCAGGCGCATGACGAGCCAGGACTCGGTGTCCTCGGGCCTTACCGCCCGGATCAACATCTCCCGAGAACACCCGATCGGGGACTGACAGACGCGTGTGTTGTGACCGCCCCCTGCCCGCCCTCCACGCGAGAAACACTGGCGCCCGACGACGCTAGAGTCGCTTGCACGGCGTCTCATCGAGGGCGGCGCGCAGGATCTCCCGCTCCTGCGCCGGCGTTGGCTGCCAGGACCCGCCGCGGGCGACGAAGCGGCTACCGGCGTCGATCACTGCCGTCTCTTCTGCCTCCAATCGAGGGATCACGGGACTCATGGCCAGCTCCGCCAGCGCCGCGTTCTGGCGAATGAACGCGGCCCGGTCCAACCGCCCTTCCGCATCGAACCCGAGCATCTCGCAGATGAGCCGAACGACCGCAACAGGGTGCCCGATCACGCACCTCTACGATGGCCTCGGCCATACGCACGCGCTGGCCGGCGAAGCGCGTGAGGCGATGGCTCTCGGGATCATCCACCATGCGGGAGAACTTCGCGCTCGCCAGCCGGTAGAGGGTGTCGTCCGGACCGAGGAGGAACGTGCGGGTCGAGTAGCTCACGTTGACCGTCTTTCCAGGACCATGGGTTCGTACGAAGCGTACCGCATCGGTCACCAGGGCATCCGAGCCCCGTCGAAGCGGAAGAAACCGCCGGACAGGCTCGGCTCGTAACGGTCCACGAGGGTGAGCATGCCCCGAACGCTCTCCTCGCGGCTGATGGGTGCGGAGGCACCGCCCATGCGGGTGCGCACCCAACCGGGGTGCAGCAGGAGCACTCCGATGCCACGGGATTCGAGCTCGTGGGCGAGCCCGTGCATGGCCGCGTTGAGCGCCGCCTTGCTGGAGCGGTAGGCGTAGTCGCGCGGCGCCTCGATGTCGGCGATGCTGCCCATGTGGCTGCTGATGGCAAGGACGAGCGGACGCGCACCGCGGGCGAGGTGTGGAAGCAACGCCTCGGTTACCCGCACGGGGCCCAGGGTGTTCACCCGGAAGGTCTCCTCCCAGTCGTCGTAACGGATGCTGCCGATCGGGTCCTGACCCCAGCGCTCGAAGTAGACCCCGGCGTTGTTGACCAGGAGGTCGATGGCCTCGTCTTGCAGGGTCTGCGCAAGATCACCGATCTGGCCCGGGTCGGTCACATCGAGCCGATGGAGGCTCACCGAGGCGCCATGATCTGCCAGGTCGCGCAGATCCACCGCCGACTCCGGATCGCGGCAGGTGGCGAAGACCCGCCAGTGCCGCCCGGCACACTGGCGCACCCACGCCAGCCCGAGGCCGCGGTTGCTTCCCGTGATCAGCACCCTTCGCATGGATGAATCTCCGCGTGCCCGCTGACGGGACCTCGAGTGAGCTGCTAGCTTTTCAAGGCGCGCGGGTGTCATTCATCGCCCGAGGAGATCGCGATGTGCGGACGGTTCGTGCAGTACTCCGATCCGGAGATCTACGCCAGCCACTTTCAGCTGGACGTCATCTGCCAGGCGAGCCCGCGCTACAACGTCGCGCCGACGCAGCCGGTGCTCGCCATCCGCGAAACCGATGCAGGTAAGCGCGAGCTCGTGCCCCTGCGCTGGGGACTCGTTCCCTCCTGGTCCAAGGGACCGGACAACCGTTACAGCATGATCAATGCACGGGCCGAGACGGTCAAATCCAAGCCCGCCTATCGCAACGTCTTCAAGCACCGGCGCTGCCTGATTCCGGCCGAGGGCTTCTACGAGTGGAAGGCCGGTCAAGGCGGCAAGACGCCGTTCCTGATCCGAAGGGCGAACGGCGAGCCGTTCGCCATGGCCGGGCTCTGGGAACGCTGGCACGGTGCGGAGGGCGACACGATCGAGTCCTGCACCATCCTCGTCACGGACGCCAACGCGCTGGTGCACGGGATCCACGACCGCATGCCCGTCATCCTCGGGCGGGAGGACCATGCCGCATGGCTCGATCCCGCCAACGAGGACGCGGACGGCCTCCTGGCCATGCTGAAGCCGGCCGATGCGGCACCCTGGACGGTGCATCCCGTCTCCCGGCAGGTGAACAGTCCCCGCAACGATCGCCCCGACCTGCTGGAGCCGGTGGAGGCCGCGGGGTGACGGGTCGCGTCTGACCCAACCTGATGGTCACAACCGCTTCTGCGCATTGGCCACGGCTGCGCCTACCAACAGTCCGATCAGCGCCCCAACGACGGGCACGCCAAGCACCGGAAGCGGCACCGGCAGAAACAGCACCAGACCCAGCAGCATCACGATGATGACAATCCCGCGCAGGGCGTAGGCGTGCGCGAGGGGACTCGCATAGGCGAATCCCGCCTGGCGGATGCGACGGCGCACCCAGCCGTCTCCCCAGGCGGCGGCAAGGAGGAGCAGGAGAAACGGCCACCAGGCGACGAGCATGGCCAATCGCTGGAGTGCCTGGTAGAACGCCGCCCAGATGACCTCCAGGCGACCCGCCACCCAGGTCCACAGCGGCAGCGCGGCGAGCGGCGAGAGGGCACCGGCACGCGCGACGTCCTCCTCGTTCGGCAGGGTGATGCGGTAGCTGGTCTCGACCAGCCCCGGCTCGACGAAGAGGGCGCCGTACCAGTGCTCGGCGCGCTCGATGACGGCGTTGGCCGTGGTCGGGCCGAGACCCTGGTGCAGCCAGGCCAGCTCGGTGTCGCGCACGCGTTCCGACCAGGTGGCCGGAACCAGAGCGGCGAAGAGGATGAGCTCCATCACCAGCAGGATCGCGCCGACCAGCAGGGTCCAGAGCCAGTTGCCGGTGCGCGCCTCGCTGTAGGTCCCCGCCTCAGCCATCGCCTGCGCCGCCGAGCCGCAGCGCGCGCTCCTGAAGGGGGCTCAGCGCGTCGGTCACGAGTGCCTGCCGATGGGGCTCCGCCAGCGCCTCGGTCAGTCCCGTCACGAAGGCGGCGAAGCGCGCCTGGTCGCCGCTGCGCGCGCGGCGGGCGGCGCGGTAGGCGCCGAGCCCGCCGCTCAGACACTGGCCGAGGACGACGTGCGCCCGCTGCGGCTCCTGGGCGGCGAGCGCCACGCCGAGTCTCGCCAGCAGCGCCCGGCTGCCGGGCCAGTCGAGCTCCAGGTCCCGCAGCATCCGGGAGTCGGTCGGACGCACCTCGGCGAGGGCCGCGTCGAGCAGGCGCGCGCCTTCGGGGGAAATGTCTGTCGTGATCGGCATCAGGCCGTCCCCTTCGGTGTGCCGAGGATCGGCAGGCGCCCCTTGACGATGCGCCCACCGGCGAGGACGGCCAGGTAGTGCAGGTTGGGGAGCTGCCCCAGGAGCGCCGGCGGGAACAGATCCCCCTCCTCCTCCCCCAACCGCTCGCCGACGTTGCCGGTGTAGAGGAGCGGGTTCTGGGAGTGGGTGGTGCTGCCCTGGGTGAGGAGCAGGCTCTTCAGGCGCGTCTTGGGCAGGCTGTCGGTGACGTACTGCTGGGTCTCGGCGTCGAGGACGCGCAGCGCGATCAGGTTGTTGATGTTGCCGAGCACCTGCCGCGCCTTGGCCTCGCTCCCGGTGCGGGCGGCGAAGTCGGCGAAGGTCTGGGTCGCCACGGTCAGGCGCAGCCCGGCGCCGCGGCCCTTGTTCAGCAGCTGGATGAAGGGGTCGTTGACCACCTCGGCGGCCTCGTCGATGAAGACGTTCACGGGCGTGAGATTCACGCCGTAGTTGTAGCGGTCCCCCGCCACCGCGGCCAGGTCCGCGACCAGGATGGAGCCGATGGCGCTGCCGACCATACTGTCGGAGAGGGCATCGAGGCCAAGATACACCACCTGGGCGCGCTCGATGCACTCGGCCATGGAGGTGAGCCGCCTGGGGTCACGCGTGTCGGCGGCATCAGGCGAGAGGAGCGGCCCCAGGTCCGCCGCGGTCAGCATGTTCAGGATGGGCATGAGCGAGGCGATCATCTTGGAGAAGTGCACCCGCTCGTGCTCGAAGAGGCTCGCCAGCCCGTCGACGACGGTGGAGGGGTGGCGCGGGCTCACCGACTCGCGATAGTAGCGCACCAGGCCCGCCACCCGGCCGGCACTGTCGCGGGCCTGGCGCAGGAAGGGCTTGGCCTCGCTCTCCCAGCCCGGCACCTGCTCGGCCAGGTAGCGCACCAGGACGCGCTCCACCAGGGACTCGGCGCCGCCTTCAAGGTAGCGCCGCAGCGTCACCAGGCTCGGGCGCTCGCCCACGGCGAGGAGCCCCTGGACCACGTTGGACATGGCCATCTGACCGAAGGCCTTGAAGGGGTCGTTGCCGGTCTCGCTCGGGATCAGGGCCGCCACCCGGCTCGCCACCTCAGTGGCGCGGTTAAAGCTGTGCAGGGGGTCGATGCGGGCGGAGTCCTGCGGGAAGGCGGGGTGGAAGTGGACGAAGCGCCCCGGATCTCCCGCCGAGCGGCAGGCGCGCTCGGCGGCAAACTCAAGGTCCTGGTCGCCCTTGGGGTCGATGATGACCACGGCCTCGCCGCGGTGCACGGCCTGGGTGACCAAGAGGTCGAAGAACCTGCTCTTTCCCGCGCCCGTGGTCCCGACCACCAGGAGGTGGCCCTCGGTGTGCACCAGGGGCAGGCGCACGACCCGTTCGCGGGCACCGAGGCCGTGAATCCAGTCCGCCCCGAGGCGCGCCGACTTGGGGCCGGTCAGCCGGGCCGGGCCGACGCGCAGCAGGTCGTGCACCAGCTGGGCATGCTCCCCGGTCCAGTCGAAGCCCCAGCCGAGCCAGAGGTCCGTGCCGCGGCCCACCTGACGCTCCAGGGCGGGCGGGGCGATGAAGGCCAGGGGCTTGCCGCACAGACGGTGATGGCGGCGCCAGACGCGCAGTGTGCCGGGAAGCCAAAGCACGGCCATGACCAGGGCGGCGACGGCCAGATAGCGAAAGGGAGCGGCGTGCAGGTCCCACCAGTCGGCCGTGACCCAGGCGGTCGCGCCCACCGCGAGCCATAGCCCCACCGCGGCCGCCTCGTGGTTGGGACGCCAGGGGTTCTCGTAGCGGCCCACCTCAGGGCGCCTCGCGCACCCTGACGCCCCCGTCCGGCGTGACACGGCAGCCGGGCAGGTGGCCAAGGGTGCGGATCAGGACGTAGGGCTGAATGTCATTCGCCTGCGCCCAGGCACGGATGGTCTCGCTGCTGACGCAGAGCCAGCCATCAGCATCGGACACGCCGTCGGGTAGGGTTTTGTCATGGGCCTTGATCCGGTCGACCAGGGCACGAGCGGGGTCGGGTGGGGAGGTGTGTCGACGATGCGAAGGGGCGTTGGTCGGGCCGGCTGGCTCTCGGTCGTGCCGCGCTCTGGTCACCGGCGACTGCCCGGCTGCCGGCGTTGCCGCTAGGGGTTTGGGCGGTCCCGAACCGTCGCCGGAGATGAGGCCGAGAAGCTGGCGCGAGGCCTCCATGGTGAGGGGCGCGCCGTGTCGGCCATCGATCTCGATGACGCGCCGCAGCGGAGCGAGTGGGTTGAGGTCCAGCAGGCCGTTCTGCGCGAGGGCGTCCAGCAACGCCTGGGGCGTCGCGCCCAGACCTGCGAGGCCGTCCGGGAACAGGACGACGAGCTGCTCGCCTTTCCGGCGAATGCGTTGGTCCCAGGTGGCGGGATCGCGGGAGAGGATACCGGCCACGGAAAGCAGCGCCTCGCCACCCGCACCCCGGGCGCGCAGCCACGTCCTCGCCTTCGTTTCCGCCTCCCGAAGCTGGGCGTCTAGGTCCATCCCCTCCCCGGCAGCGTCAGCAGGTCCGATTGGTGAGGGCGTCCGCGACGGAGCCTCGCTGCTGCCCCGCTCCTGGCGGAACCGCAGGCTCGGGATCGGCTGATGCCGGACTCCCCGGGATGTCCCCTTCCCCACCGGATCGCCCGCTTCCGCAGGGGTCTCGCTTACGGCCATCCCCACGACGGCCCTGCCCCACCCCGCATCGACTGCTCCGAGGGAAGCACCACCCCCACCGGCGCCGGAGGCGCCCCCGCCAGCACCAGATCCGGCGAGGCGAGCCTCAGCATGGACAGGGTCACGACCTGATCGTCCCGGGCGAGCGGCGCCGGCGCGAGGCGCCAGAAGCGGTGGGTGTGGGCTCCCTCCAGTCGCGGGATCGCGAGTCCCCGCTCCAGCAGGATGTCGGCGAGGGTGTCCGGGTCGCGGGGGATGCCCGGCACCCTGTCCGCCGCGAGCAAACCGACGATGTCCTCGGACCCAGCGGGCCACACGAGTGGAGCCCCTCGTCCAGCATCCACAGGCGCGCGCCGGGACGTTGATCTGCCAGCGTCCCCCGCGGGCGAGGCGGCGCATGGCGTCCAGCAGGTAGCGGTCCACCGGCACGCCCAGGGACGCGGCGGCGGGGTCGATGTGGTTCTCGCGCAGGTCCCGCTCCACGCTCGCCCGGTCGGCCTCCGCCACCAGGGTCCCGAGCGCCGCCCCGTCGTCGATCCCGGCCACGGCGGCGAGCAGGCCCTGCAGGACCTCGGGGTCGGCATCCACCAGCCAGGCGGTGACCTCGGGGGTGAGGATGCGCTCCAGCACCAGCAGGCCGAAGGTCTCGTGACGGGCGTGGCGGCGCTCGCGCCAGCGCAGGAAGTAGTGCTCCACCCCGTTGGCCGTCGCCCAGTCGGCGAGGGACTCGAGCAGCGGGCGCCAGGTGGTGCGGCCCTCGCGATCGGATACCGACAGGATCCGACACCGGCTTGCCGACGTCGTGGCACAGGCCGGCGAGGCCCGCCGCCAGGCGCCAGCGCGGCTCCAGCTCCCGGCGCTCGGCGGGGCCGCGGTCCAGGGCGAAGATCCGCCCCTGGCTCGCCTGGGCGGCGTGGAAGGCGACCTCCAGCCCGTGGCGGAACAGACCGCCGGCGCCACGGTGGTGGTGCGCCTCGGAGGCCGGCAGCAGATGGACGAAGGCGGC
The DNA here is from genome assembly GCA_963698355.1 of uncultured Gammaproteobacteria bacterium. Lineage (GTDB taxonomy): Bacteria > Pseudomonadota > Gammaproteobacteria > Chromatiales > Chromatiaceae > Thiodictyon. The sequence continues at coordinate 26,376 of CAVOQO010000008.1, forward strand.
GTAGCGCTCCACCACCGGACGCACCAGGGCGGCGAAACGCGCGTCGGTGAAGGCGAGGCCGTCCTGCAGCCGGGCGATCAGCGCGCCCTGGGTGGCGACGATGCGCGCCGGTGCGGCGACCGGCAGGCCCTTCAGGAAGGGCGGATAGCGGGGGATCTCGGGGTCGTCGGCGGGCCCGTCCGCGGTGCCGCCGAATCCGGATGGGCGCGGTGCCTTGCGGCGGTCGAAGAATCGCATGCGGACATGCTGCATCCGTCCGGCACACCCCATGGCCCGAAAACGACGGCGCAAACAGCCCGCTTTCACGACATTCCGACAGCCGGCAGCGACGAGGCGCCTGTGCGTCGTCACAGGAAAGCAATACTGTGTATTAGCTTCTGCTAATCTTCCGAATCTTTTGCCCCAGGGCTCGATACCAGACGCAAGGAGACCCCGAGATAAGCGCCTCCCTCGCGCGCCCGGAGCGCCCTCGCCTTGACCTGCCGTGTCATCCACGGCGCTTTGCCGGATGCCCCGTGCACGTTGCTCATCGAGCGGGAGGCGGGCGGTCTGCGCAGTCGCCGCGCCGGCTATGGACCCTCCTCGCCGCCCTGCTCGGCCAGCGCCCGTTCCAGCTTCGCATGCTGGCGAAAGGCCATGCGTACGCGGGCGACGCTGCGCGCCAGGCGGCGGATCTCGGCGAAGCGCTCCTCCAGCGCCTCGGCAAGGGCGAGCTCCCAGGGCTGGGCGACGGCGGCCAGGGCCGCGCGGGCGTAGCGGTCGCCGGTGCCACGGCGGATGTAGGTGGTGAAGGTCTGCGCGCCGGTGGCGGTCCGGTTGACCCAGCGGCGGGTGAACCACTCGATGGCGAAGGCACCGGCAGCGGAGCGGGCCCCGCGCAGGGGACGCACCCGCACCCCGAGCCGGCCCCATTGGCTGCGCGGGCGCTTGGCCCGCTCCTGGGCCGCCAGCAGGTAGAACCGCGAGGCGGCCTCGCCCGCCTCCGCGGCCAGGGCCTCGAGGCGCGCCTGGGCCCAGGTCTCGACGGTCTCTTCGATCTGCGGGTGTCTTCTCCGCCATGCTCCGCGCGCCCTGTGTTTCCACATACCTATCTATGTGAAACACGGTGGTTGTTTCCGCCCGCGGCCTTCGGCCC
>CAVOQO010000009.1:0-9866 GCA_963698355.1 uncultured Gammaproteobacteria bacterium
GTGCCAGGTTCGCCACCCGTTCGGCGTGCTGTGCGCGATTCCGCACAACATTCCCTGGTCGATTGCTCGCCGGCGGTTGCGAGCGAGGCGACCCGCGGGCTCGGGTACGCAACCAGGTCGCAGCGGTTCTCAATTCCTGGCAGTGCTCATCACGCACGACACAGGACCGCAGATACAGAACCGCAGACGCGGCACTGCTAGACTTCTTCCGAGATCTCTCGCGCCTGTAGCTCAGATGGAGAGAGCATCGGCCTTCGAAGCCGACGGTCGGGGGTTCGAGTCCCTCCAGGCGCGCCAATCGCGGCAAATGTCTGGTCTCATCCCCTGCGCCTGGCAGGGAACTACCCTCCGAAGATGGGCGCGGCAAACACCCTCGACGACTTCCCGCCTCCCCGATGCGGGCCGTAAGCTCGTCCACGGTCAGCCTGGGGAAACAAGGGTGGACGGCCCCTCTACGCTGGTTGCGGACGCCCGAGTCTGGCCCCTGCCTGACCGCTAAGGACGCATTGCCGCCTGTCGCGTTAGGTCCGGCGAGGGGCTTCAGCCGGCCAGAAGCGGTCCTTAAGCTCCCGAACCCCAACCGCCATCAAGCTATAATCAGGGGCCGCTGGACGCTTGGACCCACTGGGAGAGGGGGAGTGCTCCAATTAGTCGAGATAGGCTGATCTCCGTCTAGCGCAGTCAAGGTGGAAATCAGTCGATTTCACTGTAGGCCCAACAAGATGGAATACTTGAGAATGTCAGAATCACTGTGGGGAAAACTAGGGGCTACGCTAAGCCATAAGAATGCGTGCAAGGAATTTGGTCTTTCAGAAGACGAAGTGATTGAAGCCATTAAGAAAGGCAAGCTGCAATACCGGCAGAACTATGCTCATGGTAATCCGTATTTCAGATTACTTCGAGTCGAAGTTGAAACATTAGCTCGACAACTACATGGCGATAGTGCCGCAGATGAACAAGAAATAGGACATAAGTTGAAAATGATTGATAAGGAAATGAACAGCATTAAGAGAAGACTTGCCTCTTTGGAAAGACAGAGAAATAAATTGTTTGAAATTCAGAAACAGCGAAGCGCCTAACGAGCGCTTGTAGCCAACGGCTGAGGCTTAGCGTTAGAGGCGCCCCGAAATTTCCGGTACGTGTCGGTTGCGGATTATCACCGACGCAGGAGCAGGTCGGCTTATAGAAACGCTCGCGGAGTACGATAAGTGATTGTGAAACTCAAGATCGCGTGCATTCGCGGCATATCTTTGCGCGATGAGTGCGTTCGTGTTGTTGCTATGGACGACGCGTCGTCGCTCTACGACCTGCACGATATCATTCAAGATGCTGTGTCATTTGATCGTGATCATCTATTTACCTTCTATACAGCCAACAGTGGATCGCCTTGGGCGAAAAGGCACCGGATAGCAGTAACGGAGGACTGGGACGAGATGGCTGACGCTCTCGACAGAATCAAGCTCAGGGACATCTGGCCGCTGGACAGAAAGAAACTCTACTACTGGTTCGATTTCGGTGATGACTGGATCTTCGAAATTACGAAAATGAGATCAACCAAAGCAGACGCATCTCTGCCCAGCGGGACAATCTTGGAGCGGATCGGACCGGACCCGCACCAATATCCGGTCTCAGAGGACTGGGGCGACCGATGATGCAGTTCTGAATGAACGGGCGAAATCAAGTGTCGGAAAAGCAGTTTCGAGGGTTACCAAGCGCTAGCATTTTCAGCGTTCGCGATGTCTACTTTGGGTCGTAACCCTCCTATCCGAAGCGTAAGCGCCAGCGTCGGCAAAGCGCGTAGAGCCGCCTATGGCGCAACGAATCCTGACCGTCGGCTTTGCGCATTGAGCCGGCAACGAGGGCAGCGGGGCGACCGCAAAGGTATTGCAGCCTGTGGTAGTCAACCGTCAGAGCGACTCTTGTCGACCCACCGCTGGCGGTCAACATGCTCTCGTCCGGCGACGGCTGAACGCGGAATCCCGACACCGATTTTTGGGGGTGGCAGATGGGCTACCGTGGCTTCCCGGCCGTTCGGCGCGGTTGGCCAAGTGTCTCAAGTCACTCGAGAGGTCACGAGCACACAGGAAGGTGAAGCGGTGCGTGGCTGCGCCGCCGGGGACTCCTCGGGGATGGCGCTATCTTCGGGAGTTGCCCGTCTATACTGGCTCTATAGCCGAATTCACTCGAAAAGCGCCCTGCCGGGACGCGCCCCGTCTCTGACGGACTCGTCCGCAACCGATCGGCGGCATACACGGGGGGTACCAAGGGAGCCAACGGCTACAAAAGGGACACAGCCCGTCGTCAGGGCAATGCTCTATCTACCCACCAATCCGCTACGAGGAGAACGTCTGATGAGCCCGGTTCGCACACTCGAGATGCAGTGTACACACGCGGAATTTCTCAGAGAGTTACCGATCGCCTGTGCAAAGCGACCCTACGAGATCATCGGCGAGCGGGTCATCGTCCATGACGATGGCCGAGAGGTCCAGATCAAGATACGGGACGAACCGATCCGTCATCTCGGATCGCTGGATCTGCCGATGGAAGAGATCACGCTGAAATTCATCGATTACAGCGAGGAGGAAGCGGACAAGTTCATGGAGGAGTTCATTCGGCCTATTCAACGCTGCGGAGGGGGCTGATCACCCGGTCCGGACTCCTCTGGCTACCGACTCCTGACTGAGGGTACTCGCCTTCGCCATGGTGCGCCTCTTTGCCACGATGTAATCCACTACCGATCGGAAAGCACCCCTCTGCCGTCCGTTCCCTATGGAATTGGCGGTGTGAGGGGCTTTCTGTGCCGTGCGCCGCGGCGATGCCAATGACCACAAAGGGTCCTAAGGGATCTCCGCTCAACCCCCGGCCAGCGTCAGGAATGCGCGTGTTCCGGCCGCCGCTGACCCGAACGCCTGGCGGCGGCTTCGGACGCATCGGAGACGCTGGTAGGGTGCCCTCTGGGCGCCTCGACCGACTCAAGGCGTCCGGCGCGCAGGCCTCGGCAACAGCGGTAGACGAATCCGGCAGGGTCAGCGCGGATTATTCTGAGAAATTCCCGTGGAATAAAGTGAGCGACAACAACATGGCTCCAGCCAAAAGCGCTCCCGCTCACACATATCGCCCACCCGCCGCATCTCTAAGTCACCCTCCACTCCGCCGTCCTCCGGAGAGGATGGCCCGATCCGCGGCCACCACGCTACGCGGGGTTGATGGATCACCTACATTCTCCCGAAAAGATTAGGGTCCATAATCGAGGCTTCGACAGCGGCGGACGACCCGGGAGGCTCCCGGGCACGCCAAGCCGGAAGGAGGCCAGAGGCATGATCGATCTCAGCGAGGTGGGGGCATACCCAACCCTGAAGCCGAACGGCGAGTGGCAGGTGCGCATCGGCATCTACCTGCCCGAGATCACGCCCGAGAAGGGCTACGTGCTCAAGGTGCGCATCATCCATGAGACGGATCAGTTCGTGCGCTCAATCCCGGCGCAGGCATTCGACCTCGCCCCAGTTCCCGGTTCGCCCTTTGGCCTGTGGCGCGCGACCATCGACCTTACACTCAGAGGTGGGGACCCACTTCGGCCAGACCGGCAGGCACCTGTACCGCTTCCAGCTCCTACGCGACGGCCGGCCCGTGGTCTTCTGGTTCTCAGACCCCTTCGGTCGAGAGAGCGCGACCGGCAATCTGTCGGCCTTCGCCCTGGACCCCGCGGCTGCCCCCTTCCCCTGGACCGACGCGGCCTACCGCACCCCGCACCTGGACGACCTGGTGGTCTACGAGCTGCACGTGGGCGAATTCAACCGCACCTTTGACGGTGTCGTCACCCAGCTCGACTACCTCGCTGGGCTCGGCGTAAACGCCCTGGAGCTGATGCCCTTCACCAACGTCAAGGAAACCGCGGAGTGGGGCTACACGCCGCTGTCCTACTTCGCCCCGGACGAGCGCTTCGGCGGTCCGGCTGGCCTCCGGCGGCTGGTGGACGCCTGCCACGCTCGGGGGATCGCCGTCATCCTGGACGCGGTCTACGCCCACGCCCATCCCGAGTTCGCCTACAACCTCGTCTACAACGCCACCGGAGAGCCCAATCCCATGATGGGGCCCTTCCAGGGCGAGTTCTTCCCGGATCTTCCCGGCACCGATTACGCGAAGGCGTTCACCCGCGATTACTTCCTCACCCTCAACCGTTACTGGCTCGAGGAATACCACCTGGACGGCTTCCGCTACGACTATGTGCCGGGGATGTTTGACGGTGGCACGGGCACGGGCTACGCCGCCCTGACCTATCACACCTACCAGATTTCCAAGCCCATCCCGCGCTTTCAGGACCCGGCGGGCTTCAGCCGGATCATCCAGTGCGCCGAGCACCTGCCGGAGCCCCAGCGCATCCTGAGGGAGACCTACTCCAACTGCTGCTGGCAGAACGGCCTGATGGACAAGGTCGCCAACAGCGCGTACTGGGGATATGCCGACCCGGCCCTGGCCTTGCTGCTCGATCCCCAGCTCCAGGGATACCCGCAGACCTATGCGAACCCCGGCACGGGTGAGACCTTCCCGGTGGCCCCGTTCCAGTACTTAGAATCCCACGACAATCCGCGGCTCCTGGCCCGCATCGCACCGAGCGGACTGCGCGATCTGATCGGAGAGCCTTGGGGGGATCGCAGCCAGTTCTACCGGTTGCAGCCCTACGTGATCGCGCTGTACGTCGGCAAGGGCATCCCGATGCTCTGGCAGGGCCAGGAGATCGGCGAGAACTGGGGCATGGCCCCCTGGGGGCTGGGGCGAAACCTGTTCGAGCGGCCGGTGCGCTGGGAGTATTTCTATGACGCCTACGGCCAGGCCCTGGTGCGCCTGCACCGCATCATGGGCAACTTGCGCCGTAGTCTCCGCGCGCTGGGCAGCCGCACCGGTTTCTACTACTACAACGACCCGGCCCACTACGGTCAGGGCGTCATCGTCATCCGCCGAGAGGCACCCGCCGCGGGCATCCAGCCTGAGCAGATCCTGATGGCCTTCATCAACGTCTCCGGCGCAGAGCGGCGGGTTTGGGTGCCATTCCCCGAGCAGGGCACCTGGGTCGAGCAGATCGACAAGGCCGAGTCGAACCCGCGCCCGGACATCAGCGTCGCCTTCGACAGCGAGTGGCATGAGGTGCCCGTGCCTTCCCACTACGGCTGCGTCTACCTCAAGTCTTGACGGGGAGCGACCTCACAGTGCGGACGGGCGGCAGCTCGCGGGACCCCTCCGCTTCGGGTCGGAAGCCTGCGCCTAGCACGAGCGCCGTGGGTGACCGCAAAGCGCATGTTCCGGCCTCCGCTGACCCGAACGGCCGGAGGCGGCTTCGGACGCATTGCGGATCTCGCAGTCGACCCCGTGAGCGACTCTTGCCGGCCATCTGCGGCCGCTCGCCCGCAGAAAACCGGCGGCAGATCCACGCTGTTTGCTGACCCTGGCTGTGGGTCGGATCGGAGGTCGCCGACGAACCGCCGATACACAAGCTGCCGGGCAAATGAGCGACCGCTCAAGGAACGTCAGCGGGACAGCGAAATCAGCACGCCTTCAATCAAGAATCGTTGGTGGGAAGTGAAACAGGCGCTCCCTGTATCGGGACGCACCCGGTGTTGGAAAAAGACAACGCAGATGCACTAGATCCGGGTCGGTTACACGCGCGAGCACGCGGTCACGCGTGGTTGCGACGCCGGCGTCCCCCTAGGTCCCTTTCGCTATATCGGACACGCAGAAAGTTTTTATATCAACGCGTTAGGGATTGGTTTTTAGCTCATACTTGAATTTATTCCGGCCGCTGGTAGATTCACGAATAGCACCCCGCGTCGTATTCCGCGACGGAATTCCAGATTTTCGCGCTCGTTGCGGGATATGGTATCAGTGCAACATCGCTGCCGTCCCGGTCTCGCCAGGGGATGGTCCTGCGAGGGTGTCGGCTACTTGGCGTCGGGCCTGCGCTTGTGTTGGGTGGTACACCATGGTCGGGTCGGGTCGGGCCTCTTGGGTCGGCCGGCATCGCTTGTCGATCGTTCTCGCGGCGGCGGTTTGTTTGCCCGCCCTGGTCTGGGCGGTTCATCGGGAGCTGGAGTCCTCCCCCCTGCAATCCTGGCTCTTCACCCGCCTGACGCGGGGCTTCTCCGTCTCGGTGGAGCCGGGTCCTAGTCCCGAGGCGCGGTTCCCGCGCTTCGGTCCCTACGACGAGCGCTTGGGCTATGCGCAGATCCCCGGTTTTCTGGGGGCGCTCGGGAAAGCCGGTTTTGTGGTCGACCGCCAGGCACGCCTGTCGTCGTCCCTCGTCACCTTCATCGACCTTGGCGGCTTCCCGGTCTACCGGGAGAAGTCGCAGGCGGGCCTCGGCATCTTCGACAGCTCCGAGCGCGAGATTTATCGGGTACGCCACCCCGAGCGGGTATTCTCCGGCTTCCAGTCGATACCCCCCGTGGTGGTGGCGACCCTGCTGTTCGTCGAGAACCGCGAGCTGCTCGACCTCACCCATCCCACCCGCAACCCGGCGGTGGAGTGGGACCGCTTCGCCGCGGCCAGCGTCAACGCCCTGGCCAGCACCGTCTTGCGCACCGGGCAGCGCTTCGGCGGCTCGACCCTGGCCACCCAGCTCGAGAAGTACCGCCACTCGCCGGAGGGTCGCACCGGTTCGCCGGTGGAGAAGCTGCGCCAGATCGTCTCCGCCAGCGCGCGCGCCTATCGGGACGGCAGCGACACCAGCGCGGCGCGCCGGCGCATCGTGGTCGACTATGTCAATTCCACCCCCTTGTCCGCGCGGCCCGGCTTCGGCGAGGTGATCGGCCTGGGTGACGGCCTGCACGCCTGGTATGGCACCGACCTGGATGAGTTGGTGCGCCGGCTCTCGGAGCCACCCGCCGACGCCACGGCGCGGGCAGGGCGCGCCGCGGTCTACAAGCAGGTGCTGAGCCTGCTGCTCGCCCAGCGCCGGCCGTCCCACTACCTGCTCGCTGGACGCGACGACTTGCGCGCGCTCACCGACGACCACCTGCGCCTGCTGGCCGAGGCGGGGATCATCGACGCGGGGCTGCGCGACGCGGCGCTGGCGCAGCCGCTGGTCTTCCGCGAGCAGCCGCCGGCGCCAGCGGCTGCCTCCTTCTTCGAGCGCAAGGCCCTGAACGCCATGCGTGCCCACCTCACGTCCCTGCTGCGCCTGAAGAGCTTCTACGAGCTGGACCGCCTGGACATGGAGGTGGAGACGACCCTGGACACCGCGACCCAGGACGCGGTGACCGATGGCCTGCGGCGGATGATGGACACCAAGGGGGCCAAAGAGGCCGGGCTGTACGGGGAACGCTTGCTGACCGGCGACCCAGCGGGCGTGGTCTACAGCATCACCCTGTTCGAGCGCACCCCCACCGCGAACCTGGTGCGGGTGCAGGCGGACAACATGGAGCGCCCCCTGGACCTGAACGAAGGGGGTAAGTTCGACCTGGGCTCAACCGCCAAGCTGCGCACCCTAACGACCTACCTTGAAATCGCCGCCGAGCTGCACGGACGCTATGCAGCCGACAGCCAGGCGGAGCTCAAGGCCGTGGCCGAGGATGCGCCCGATCCCTTGACGCGCTGGGCGGTGGACTACCTGGCGCGCTCCACCGACCGCTCGCTCGGGGCCATAGTGGAGGCGGCCATGCAGCGCAAGTACTCGGCGAGCACCGGCGAGACCTTCTTCACCGGCCGCGGCAACCACACCTTCGCCAATTTCGACAAGCGCCACAACGGCCTCATGCCCGTGGCCGAGGCCCTGCGCCACTCGGTGAACCTGGTGTTCATCCGCATGATGCGCGACATCGTTAAGTACTATCAGGCGGACGGCCCGGATTCGGTCAAGGACGTGCTGTCCGACCCGGCCCACCCGGCCCGGCGCGCCTACCTGGAGCGCTTCGCGAACATGGAGGGCAAGGTCTTCCTCGACCAGTTCTATAAGCGCTACGCCAAGCTGGACCCGGATGCGGCCCTGAGCCTGCTCGCCAGCCGGTCGCGGCCGGTCCCCCACCGCCTCGCGGTGGTGTTCCGGTCCGTGCGGCCCGCTGCCCCAGTGGCGGCGTTGGGGGGCTTTCTCGCGGCGCGGTTGCCGGAGACGCGCTTGTCCGACACGCAGGTCCAGGCCCTTTACGACAAGTACGGCCCGGACCGATTCAACCTCCACGACCGGGGCTACATCGCGCGCCTGCACCCCCTGGAGCTGTGGCTCGTCGAGTATCTTCAGACCCACCCGGGGGCGAAGCGCAGCGAGGTGGTCGCCGCCAGCGCCGACGAGCGCCAGGCGGTCTACCAGTGGCTGTTCAAGTCCAAGCGCAAGCAGGCTGCGGACAGCCGCATCCGCATCATGGCCGAGGAGGACGCCTTCAAGAAGGTGCATGCCTCCTGGCGGCGCCAGGGTTACCCCTTCGCCTCCCTGGTGCCTTCCCTGGCCACCGCCATCGGCACCTCCGCCGACCGGCCGGCGGCCCTGGCTGAACTCATTGGCGTCATCCTGAATGACGGGATACGGCTGCCGACCGAGCGCATCGCGCGCATCCACCTGGCGGAGGGCACCCCCTTCGAGACGCACCTGCGCCGCGCCGATGGCGCCGGCGAGCGGGTCCTGCCGAGCGAGGTCGCGCAGGCTCTGCGCTGGGCCCTGGCGGACGTGGTCGCCAACGGCACCGCCAAACGCCTGGCCGGTGTCTACAAGGACGCCGAGGGCAAGCCCCTGGTGGTGGGCGGCAAGACCGGCACCGGCGACGAGCTGGCCGAGCACTACGGACCGGGCACCGCCGCCGGCAAGGAGAAGGAGGTCAGCCGCAGCGCGGCCTTCGCCTTCTTCCTGGGGGACCGCTTCTTCGGTGTGATAACCGCCCATGTGCCCGGTCCCAACGCCAAGCACTACCGCTTCACCAGCGCCCTGCCGACCCAGGTGATCAAGGCCCTGGAGCCCGCCCTGGCCCCTCTGGTGCTCGGTACTGAGCCTGTCCGCGAGCGCCCCCCGGGGCAGATGTTGGTGGCGGAACCTAGGCTTTGAGGTCGAAGACGCCGAGCTTCAGTAACAGCTCGTCGCGGCTGAGCGTTTGGCGTTGCAGCGCATGGAGCCGTTTCCCAGCCGTTTGAGACGGCGCCGACGCATGGCCCGTTCCTTGTCCTGGCGCCCGGCGCTGCGCGCCAGGACATAGAGCTCGCCGTCCTGCTCCAGGAGCTTGACCGTGACCGCCTCGCGCACCGCCGCCCAGGGCTTGGTCAGGAAGGATTTCTCCAGCTTGCTCAGCCGCCCTTTGGGGGTACCCACCAGGTACTGTACCGGCGGGTTGCTCGCGCGCATCAGCGCCAGCGTCTCTTCGGTCGGGATGCCGCGATCCATCACCCAGATGCGCTCGGCCGTGCCGTATTGCCTCGATCTTGGCGAGGAAGGCCGTGAGGGTCTGCTTGTCGAGGGTATTGCCTGCGAGCACCTCGTAGGCCAGCGGAAAACCGTCCGGAGTGACGATCAGGGCGATGACCACCTGGACACAGTCGGGGCGTTTGTCACGGCTGTAGCCGAAGGTGCGTTTCCCATCCTCCGGTGGGTCGCACTCGAAGTAGGTGCTGGTCAGGTCGTAGAGCAGGATGTCAAAGCGGGCATTGAAGAGGCCGCGCCAGCGTTCCTGCAGGTACGACAACAGCGCCTTCTTATGCTCCACCAGATGATCGAGACAGCGATACAGGGTGTGGCTTTGGGCGATGGCAAAGTCCTCGCCGAGCAGGTCGCCCATCGCACTGTGATCGAACCAGTGACGGTGCAGGCGCCATTCACTCCCCGGGTCGATGAGACGGTAGGCGACCAGCGTCTTGAGCACATTCAGCCAGCGGGTGCCCTTGCGGCTGGGCGGCAG
>CAVOQO010000010.1:0-19163 GCA_963698355.1 uncultured Gammaproteobacteria bacterium
CATCTCAAGCTCGCCGAGGAAGCGGCGAAGTCTTGGCGGCGCATCCGCGCCCCGGAGAAGGTCGCGAATGCTCGCGGGAACCCGCTACGGAGATGGTACTCCGGTGATCGACGACCCACCGGAGCAACAACGGGAGGCCGCCTGACTCGACGCTCTGGCCCCAAGGTCAACACCAGTCTTGACCATAGCTCGCTGTTTGCGCTTCCGAGCCAGGTGCATGTTGTCATCTGCAATCTCAATCGTGCCTAGCGCGAGACCGACCGAGGCGCGGCGCGGACCGGCGATTTTCGGAAGGCTATGTTCGCGTTCGCTGATGACGGGCTCGCGATCTGAGCCTGGGGCTGGCGCCCACTCGACCCATCGCCCGCCGCGGTCGCGGGCTTTGGAGGTCGAGATGAAGGCACACGAGTTCAGGCGGCTGCTTGGCGTGATCACGACGCTGAGCGTCGAGCAGCTCGCACAGCTGAAGTGGCAACTCGCCGCTGGGGACGAGGCGCAAGCGGTGTTGGCGATCATCGAGGGGCGTGTGCCAGCGCAGCCGAGGTGTCCGCGATGCGACGACGGCGGCCCTGTGGTTCGCCACGGCCATGCCAACGGGCTGCAGCGCTACAAGTGCCGCGCCTGCGGGCGGACGTTCAATGCTTTGACCGGCACGGCGCTGGCGCGGCTGCGCCAGCGCGAGAAGTGGCTCATACAAGCCACGGCATTGGAGGACGGCCTGAGCGTGCGTGGCGCCGCGGCGCAGATGGGCGTGCACCGCACGACCGCGTTTCGCTGGCGTCACCGGTTTCTGAAGCTGCCCGCCAGCGTGCGCGCTAGCGCGCTGGGCGGTGTTGCCGAAGCCGACGAAACCTACACCTGGCGCTCCTACAAGGGGCAGCGCCGTCGACTGTGGGCCGGGCAGGCACGCGCGCCTCGCCGCCGCGGCGGCAAGGCCGCCAAGCGGGGGCTGTCCGCGGAGCAGGTTCCGGTGCTGGTCCTGCGCGACCGCTCCGGGCAGACCGTGGACTTCGTGTTGGAGCAAGCCGACGCCGGGCACATCGGGCCGGTTCTCGCGCAGACCCTGGCCGACGACGCCGTCCTCTGCACCGACGCCAGCGCTGCACTGGCCGCCGCCGCAAGAGCCCGCCATCTCGAGCATCAGGCCGTCAACATCGCTCGCGGCGAGCGTCGTCGCCGCCCGTGGCACATCCAGAACGTCAATGCCTACCATAGCCGCTGGAAGACTCGGATGATTCGGTTCCACGGCGTCGCCACGTCGTACCTAGAAAACTACCTCGGTTGGTTCCGCGCCCTCGACCGAAACGCCCAAACCGGCGCTCCACCCCCCTCGCTACTGGCGCTGGCGATCGCGGCATGACGGCATCAACAGCTAACGCGAACAGAGCCTTCCGGAAACCCGGGTCCCGACCGGCTCCTTAAGTGTGTGGATCGAGCTCCGACCCGTCGCGCTGCGTGGACTGTGAGCCAGTAACAGGCCATCCCGCGCGAATCAGCGCCGTTCGGCAAAGTCAAGTTTCTAAAATAAGCATTTAATGATTTACCTCAGCTTTAGGCCGGGCGACGGCCCCAAAAGTATCCATACTAAGCTTATGGACTTGGCGCATAGGTAGGAAGTGCACCTCGTCCGAACTTTCCTTCGGCAGCTGAGGGGTAAACGCCGGTCCGCGTACTAGACGCAGGCCGACTCGACAGAAGAGTCAGACAACACGATCGGGAGGAATTTGCCGTGACTCGTTATTTGCGACAACGCCGAAAGTTCCTGAGACCAGCCATCCTTGCACTCTTGATCACACCACTCGCTCTCGCGCAGCAAGCTGGCCAAGGGCCGGGAGGCTCCGGGGCCGGAGGGGACGGCCCGCACGACGGAAGCGGGCCGACCAGGAGCCACGACAGATTCATCCAGTACGTCTACGACGCCACGACCGGCAAGGGCGAGTACGTGCTGCGTGGCGCGGGGGGCGGCGTTCGGCGTGTACCCGAGGCCGAGGTGGAACGTAGCCTCTCCACTGTCCTCTGCGGCGAGTGTCACAAGGACGCGGTCGCCCAGCTCAAGAATTCCGTGCACTTCAGCGTTCAGGGCGGCAACCCGCGCATCCTGTTCCCCGGCGGCGGCGCCCACGGCGCCCTCGACCGCGCCTGCGGCCTGCCTGGCACCACGGCGCTGATCAACTACAACAGCAACGTCAACCTGGGCGAGTGCGGCAAGTGCCACGTCGGGCGGTTCATCCCGCCCATGGAGGGCGCCTTCACCAGCAATTTCATGCAGATGTTCATGGCCAACGGAATGGAGGAAGAGGCCGCGAAGCAGCTGGCCGCGACCAATGCCGCCAACATCGTCAATGGCGGGCTGGACTGCCTGATCTGCCATGCCGAGACGTACCTGTCGGTGCGCGACGACCTCGACTGGTCCGATGGGTCGGCGATCTACAGCACCCATGAGCTCGCCGGCTATGCGAACCCGGAAGGCGAGGATTCGCCCTCTCCCCAGGGCTACGGCAAGCTCACGCGCGATAACACCGACTTCGACCATGATGGCGAGTACGACCTTCTGGTCGACCTGACCGGCGAAGGCGAACCCGACATTTGCCTGCCGATCGGCATGGATGCCGAAGGCGAGCCGATCTGCGGCTGGCCCACGGTCGGCCAGGACCGCTCCGTCGATGCCGTCCTGTCCGTCGGCCGGACCGATGAGCACACCTGCCTGCGCTGCCACGAGCACGCCCGCACCGGCTACAAGCGCGGCACCCTGTTCCGGGTCGGCTACGACGCCCACGCGAACGTCTGCTTCCCGAACCCGAACCTGACCGCGGACGACCCCAACTGCCGCGAGCACAACACCTGCACCTCCTGCCACGTGACCCTGAACGAGGACTACGACGGCGACGGGTTGAAGGACGTGCACAAGTTTGTTCGCGGTCACCTGGTCGGTGGCGACTTGGCCGCGGCCGACTATCCGCCGCCGCCTCCCGGCGAGCCGGCGGACCCGAACGACCCGACCCACCTGACCTGCGTGCAGTGCCACAGCCCGGACTCGCTCCCCGAGCGGGACAACAACGGGGTTCACACCGACACGCACCTGGAGAAGATCGCCTGCGAGACCTGCCACATCACCAAGAGCGGTGGCATCACCTACTCGTTGTACGGGCAAGGTGGTCACGTCTCGTTCGGCCGCAACGAGGAGGGTAAGGACACCAAGCTCATCAATTTCGACCACATGGTGGCGGACGAGGCCGATCCGGGCGACGTCGACGCTGACTTCGCGGCCTACAAGCTCACGCCGGTAATGATGTGGTTCAACGGCTCGACCTCGTTCCTGGCCCAGTCGCTGGCCATCCGCGGCGCCCCGAACGCCAAGATCACGCCCTTCAAGCCCATGGCCAACGGCATGGTGATGGACGGGCAGTTCTTCACCGATCAGGAATATCTGCTCAATAAGGCAAATTTCCCGTACAACGCGCACTCGATGTACCGCTTCTACGCCAACGCGGTTGACTGTTCCACCCTGACCCTGCCAATCCCGGAATATGCCCCGAAGAGGGCGACGACCCCGAAGACGGCGATGGCCTCTACGGCAACGCCGAGGTCTTCACGGCCCTGGGACTGCTCGGTGACGTCAAGGACAACTTCGGCAACACCATCGTCCACGGTCTGACACCGAAGGAGGTCCGGTTGACGAAGCTCTCCGATCTGATGCCGACGGATCCCAACGACCCGAAGAACCCGAGCCGGCAGACCATGGCCATGATGCAGGCCTTCCCGAACCTGATGAACTTCAGCAAGACGGCCTATGGCTACGAGCACTATCTGGTGAGCTCCGCATTGGCTGGATCCTCGGCCGACGCGGACCGCAACGGCGTCATCGATGCCGGCTCCTCGTACCTGTTCGACATGAAGAATGCCGTTAACGCGGGCCTGATGGAGTTCGGCGGCTTCAACCAGCCGATGTTCCTGCCGCCGACCTATGAATGGTACCCATCCTTCGACGACGTCTCCAACGTGGCCACCATGAAGCTGCCCGACGGCAAGTTCATGAAGCTGTTCCTTGCGATGCAATTGAAGATGGCGGCGGGCGCTGACATGGAAACGATCCAGCAGCTCATTGGAAACTACCCCGCCTTCTCGAACGGCGTGACTCTCGGCGGTCACGGCGTCACGCCCGATCCGGAGCAGAACGCCCTCGGCGCCGGCGGCCGTGAAGGTGGGTGCCAGCAGTGCCACGTGGCAGGCGGCGTGCTCGAGAGCCGGGTCCCCGTGAGCAAGGAGAAGTACGTGGTCGTCGACGGCTTCGGGACCGATCCCCTGCCCCTGCCCGTCTACAAGTGGAAGTACTACAAGGTCCACGCCCTGATCGACCTCGGTCTGACCACGAGCAGCGAGGCCGTGGTCGACCCGGACGATCCTGACTATCCTGCCGATATCGACATCGGCGGTGATCCCAACTTCGTCAAGGAGAGCGGCCAGGAGATGGTGCTGAATTGGTTCGGGCCGGCGCCCTGCCCGGAGGACCAGACGAGCCAGACCGACCCCGTGGTGTGCTTCCTCCAGGCCAACACCGCGCTAGCGCTTGCGGGCACGGGGCTGACGACGGCCGACCTGACGTGGTCGGGCGGGCAATGGATGCCGGTCCTCGAGCCGGTGACCGAGGGGGTCGAGAACTGGAAGGTGCTCGGCTACGCCCCGGGCGAGGTGATCTGGGATGCGGACGACCCGCGGATCGCGCCCGATGACGAGGGGATCACGACGGCCTCGTGGACGGCCAAGAACGCGCAAAACGGCACGCTCACGATCGCCGGCAAGGCGAACCCCGGCGATCGGGTCGAGATCGTCAATGGCGTCACGGACGAGTGGGTGCTCCAGATGCGAGCCGATGCCGACGGCGCATTTGAGGCGGAGCGCTCGATGCCCGCAAAAAAGGCGCCCTGCACCGTCGCCGCCAGGGTCGGTGGTGATCTCATCGGCGAGGCGGTGACGGTCGAGAACGCGCCTGCAGAACTGTGTCGGCGCGCCCTAGCCGTCCTGCTCCACCGGCCCGCGGGCCGGTGGATTTCGCTTCCCTGATCCACCCTACGGTCGCTATCCCGTCTCCGTAGGATGGATTAGGCGCGCTCTGTGAGCCCTCGCCTATCGCGTTGTACTCCCTTCCCGCCGTCAGCCAACGCACTGCCCGGGATGGTGGATTACGGAACGGATAGATACTATGCCGGGCGCCTCGGGCTAACCTCCAGTTGAGGGGGTAACTCAACCAGATCGGAGGTGTGACATGAGACGGCCCGAGACACCCTTGGGAGGACAGGATAGCGCAGGGCAGCGCGGACTGTACCTGGCGATGGAGCTGAGCCATCGGCAGTGACAGCTCGGTTTGACCGATCGGCGCCACAAGATGCGCCGCGTGACGGTTGAGGCACGCAACCTCGCGGCCCTGCAGGAGCAGATCTGGCTGGCGAAGGCGCATTTTGACTTGCCGGTGGAGGCACCGGTGTTCAGCTGCGACGAAGCCGGTCGTGACGGTTTCTGGCTGCATCGCTACCTGGTGAGCTGCGGCATCGACAATCCTCGATCAAGATCGACCGGCGCCAACGCCGAGCCAAGACCGATCGCCTGGATGTGGAGCGGATGCTCATACAGCGGCTGCGCTACCTCGATGGCGATACCGAGGAGCGGCACGTGGTGCGGGTGCCCACGCCGGACCAAGAAGACGCCAGGCGGCTGCATCGCGAGCAGTTGCGGCTGAAGGACGAGCGCAAAGCCCATCGGACGCGGATCACCGCGCTGCTCATCACGCAGGGCATTGCGCTGAAAGTACGCAGCGATTTTCGCCAGCGCTTGGAGCAGCTCACCGGCTGGGATGGCAATCCGTTGGGTAGCGACTTGAAGGCCGAGCTCGAGCGCGAGTGCAGCCGCCTGGAGCTGGTGGAGGCGCAGTTGCGCATGCTCGAGGACGAGCAGCAGCGGCGCCTTGAACAGGGGCAGGTCCCACAGATGCAGGCGATCTTGCACCTCATGGGGCTGCGCGGGATTGGACGCACAGGCGCCTGGATCCTGGTGATGGAGTTCTTTGGCTGGCGCGACTTCCGCAACCGGCGCGAAGTCGGCTGCGCGGCGGGCCTCACGGGCGCCCCCGATGACAGCGGCGACAGTGAGCACGAGCAAGGCATCAGCAAGGCCGGGAACGTGGGTATCCGCTGGTTGATCGTGCAGCTCGCCTGGGATTGGCTCCGTTACCAGCCCGAGAGCGAGCTGAGCCGCTGGATTCGCGAGCGCTTTGGTGAAGGTAAGCGCCTGCGGCGGATCGGCATCGTCGCCCTGGCGCGTCGCCTCCTGATCGCGTTGTGGCGCTATGTCGACCAGGGCGTGGTCCCGGAAGGCGCACAATTGAAGCCGAGCTAAGGGAGACTTCTTCAATGGCGAGCAAGCCGGTCGGTGGCAGTGCCCGTGAATTTCCTGGGTTGCCGCGCAAGGCATACCGTGCGTATAGAGGGGGTCCACTGCCCGAGCGGTTCTCTCATGCGCAGGCGCATGCAGAATTGGGTGCTCGGCTCCTACAGAGCCGGCACGGATAGAAGGTGGTTACAGGCAGATTCGCCTGAATGCCCTAAAGAACCGCCCAACTGATCCCGCATTACGGCAGTGGATGCAGAAGGAGGGATCGCAAATCGAGAGCGAGCAAGAAGTCGACTAGTCAGACCCATCGCTGGGGGTTGACGACGAATCCCTCATAGAAGGCAATCCAACGGCCTCTGAGCGTCTGGCGACACCTGGGTGTTGAAGCGACCGGTGGATTGACGATCGGTCAAGGCGCCATCTGGGCGCTCAGCGGCCTCACGATGGAGCAGAAATGCGGTGTTGCCGAGCCCTGGAACGCGACTCCGGGGCACAGCGGACAAGCGGCACACAGGGGCGGTTGAAGCCTCGCTTGCAGGAGGAAGCGGCTACCAGGCGATGCGCTGATCAAACGCGACGTCGGGCTCGGGCTGGCCGAGGAGGTCCCAGTCCGGCACCGGCCCAAGATCATCGTCCCAGGCGGGCGGTCCGCGCGCGGGGGCGATCGGCGGCGGGCGTGGCGACTCACCGAGAGCTACGAGAATCCGCTCGACGGGCGCGGCATCGGTGATAAGAGCGATGATGCATCTGCGATCCGCACTGTTGTTGCCGCCATCCTCGTTCAATGCTCGAATGTCTCTTTTGGCTCGGGAACAGCCTATCGCCGACGCGGAGAGGTCTCTGGGCTGGAGAGCGACCGCACCAGAGGTGAAGCCACTCGGGTAGCGTCCGCTTTCTGGACTCTCTCTGGCATTTCCGCCTCGACAGCGGACAGCTTCGGGGACATCGGCGGCATCCTCGACCGGCTCGAACACCCCGTCGATGACCCAGCAGTGGTAATGGAAGTGGCGGTTGAGGGAGGCACCGAAGCGATGGATGAAGCTCACCGCGCCGAGGCGCGCGTGCGAGCCGGCGCCGCTGCCCTGGCGCAGATAGGCCGCGATGGCGCGCAGCAGGATGTGCAGCACGGCGCTGATCGCCCGCGGCTCGCGCTCCAAGAAAAACGCCGCTGTGTCACCGCCGAGGTCTGGAACCGTCCCTGGTGCCGGAGCCCAGTCCGGACATCCTGTCCGGCCGTTCGGAGCGCTGCGATTGTCCACGGGACCATCGGTCGCTCCTCACCCCACTGGCGTACCGGCAATGGGGGAAAGACGTGATCGACCAGGTGCGCGGCGGTCTTTGCCATCAGCCGGGCGTTGCGCGACGGACAGAGTCCGCGTCCCTTGCATGAGGCGCCCTGGTGCGCCTGCCCTGCCGCGGCGCCGCGTCGATCCGCCCCGGTCCCTACCACTATACTTCGAAGTTGCCGTCCGGCAGCGATGCCGCGACAGCCACCGCAATCAGAGGGCCGCGTGTGGCGAATTCAGCTCGAGATCCCGATCGACCGCCGGAGCCCGCGGGGCCCGGAGAGCGGCCGGTCGTGTTCCGCTGCCGCGGCGTGACGAAGGTCTACGTGATGGGCGAGATCCAGGTCCAGGCCCTGCGCGGCGTGGACCTGGATTTCTATGCGGGCGAGCTGGCCGTGCTGCTCGGCGTCTCCGGCAGCGGCAAGTCGACGCTGCTGAACATCCTCGGCGGCCTGGACACGCCCACCGAGGGCCAGGTGCTCTACGGCACCCGGGACCTGACCCAGGCCAGCGACGGCGAGCTGACCGCCTACCGGCGCGACCACGTCGGCTTCGTCTTCCAGTTCTACAACCTGATCCCGAGCCTGACCGCGCGCGAGAATGTCGCCGTCGTCACCGAGATCGCCCGCGACCCGATGACACCGCAGGCGGCGCTGGAGTTGGTCGGGCTCGGCAAGCGCCTGGACCACTTCCCGGCCCAGCTGTCCGGCGGCGAGCAGCAGCGGGTCGCGATCGCCCGCGCCGTCGCCAAGCGCCCGGACGTGCTGCTGTGCGACGAGCCGACCGGGGCGCTGGACTCCAAGACTGGCATCCTGGTGCTGGAGGTGCTGCAGCGGGTCAACCAGGAGCTGGGCACGACGACCGCCGTGATCACGCACAACGCCGGCATCGCGCGGATCGCCGACCGGGTGATCCACGTCGCCGACGGGCGCATCACCGAGGTCGCGCGCAACGCCTCCAAGCTCGCGCCGCGGGACCTGAGCTGGTGAGCCGGCGATGAGGGCCATCGACCGCAAGCTGTGGCGGGACCTCTGGGCGATGCGCGGCCAGGCGCTGGCGATCGCGGTCGTCATCGTCAGCGGCATCGCGATCTTCGTGATGGCCCTCAGCACGCTGAGCTCCCTGGACCGGACCCTGGAGACCTACTACCGCGAGAACCACTTCGCCGACGTCTTCGCGACCCTGAAGCGCGCACCGGAGTCGCTGGCCGTGCGCATCCGGGACCTGCCCGGGGTCGACCGGGTGCAGACGAGGGTCCTGGCCTACGTGAACCTCGACATCGCCGGCTTTCCCGAGCCGGTCAGCGCGCATCTTGTGTCCTTGCCGGAGAGCGGACCGTCGCTGCTGAACCGCGTCTTCCTGCACACCGGCCGGCTGCCGGAGCCCGGCCGCGACGACGAGGTTCTGATCTCGATCGAGCTGGCGGCCACCCACGGTCTGGAGCCCGGCGACTCATTGCACGCGGCCATCAACGGCCGGCGCGAGCGCCTGCGGATCGTCGGGCTGGCCCAGTCGCCGGAGTACATCTACCAGATCGCACCGGGGGCCATGTTCCCGGACTACGCGCGCTACGGCGTGCTCTGGATGGGCCGCGAGCCGCTCGGCGTCGCCTACGACATGGACGGCGCCTTCAACGACGTGACGCTGACGATCACCCGCGACGCCCATGCGCAGGACGTCATCGACCGGCTCGACTCGCTGCTCGCGCCCTATGGCGGCACCGGCGCCTATGCCCGCGAGGACCAGCTCTCGCACCGCTTCCTGTCGGAGGAGCTGAAGCAGCAGCGCACCATCGCGACGGTGTTCCCGGTGATCTTCCTCGGGGTCGCGGCCTTCCTGCTGAACGTCGTCGTCAGCCGGCTGATCGGCCTGGAGCGGGAGCAGATCGCCGCGCTGAAGGCCTTCGGCTACGGCAACCTGGCCATCGGCCTGCACTACGCGAAGCTGGTGCTGATGATCGTGCTGCTCGGCATCGGCGGCGGCATCGGGCTGGGCGTGCTGCTCGGCCAGGGCATGAGCCACATCTACCGGGAGTTCTACAGCTTCCCGTACATGATCTACGTGCTGAAGCCCGGCGTCGTCGCCGCCGGCGCGGCCATCAGCATCGCGGTCGCGCTGCTCGGGACCCTGCACGCGGTGCGCGGCGCGGCGCGGCTGCCGCCGGCCCAGGCGATGCGCCCGGAGCCGCCGCCTGTCTACCACGCGACCATCGTCGAGCGGCTCGGGCTGCAGCGCTGGTTCTCGCAGCCGAGCCGGATGGTGCTGCGCCACATCGAGCGCCGGCCGCTGAAGTCGCTGCTGACGACGCTGGGCATCGCGATGGCCTGCGGCACCATGATGATCGGCGGCTTCCAGAAGGGCTCGATCGACTACATGGTGGACGTCCAGTTCAACCTGAGCCAGCGCGGCGACCTGATCGCGACCTTTACCGAGCCGACGTCGGCGCGATCCCTGTACTCGCTGCGCAGCCTGCCGGGTGTCGAGCACGTCGAGGGCTTTCGCAGCGTGCCGGTTCGGCTGCGCTTCGAGCACCGCTCCTACCGCACCGCGCTGGATGGCATCACGCCGGACGGCAGCCTGATGCGGCTGCTCGACACGGATCTGGAGACCATCCGGATGCCGCCGGACGGCATCGTGCTGACCGACTACCTGGCGGAGCTGCTGCGCGCGCGGCCGGGGGACCAGCTGACCATCGAGGTGCTGGAGGGCGAGCGGCGGACGCTGCAGGTGCCGCTGGTCGCGACCGCCGAGCAGTACCTGGGCGTCGGCGCCTACATGGACCGCGCGGCGCTGGGCCGCCTGCTGCGGGAGGGAGACGCCATCTCCGGGGCCTATCTGACCGTCGACGGCCGCTTCCGGGCGGAGGTCTTCGCCGAGCTGAAGGGCATGCCGCGGATCGCCGGCATCGTCGAGCAGCGCTCCGCGATCCGCGCCTTCTACGACACCCTGGCCCAGAGCGTGCTCTTCTTCACGCTGATCGCGACCCTGCTCGGCGCGACCATCTCCTTCGGAGTCGTCTACAACAGCATGCGCATCGCCCTGTCCGAGCGAAACCGCGAGCTGGCCAGCCTGCGCGTGCTCGGCTTCCGGCGGGGCGAGGTCGCCTACATCCTGCTCGGCGAGCTGGCCCTGCTGACGCTGGCGGCGATCCCGGTGGGCCTGCTGTTCGGCTACGGCCTGTGCGCGTACCTGGCGCGGCAGTTCGAGACCGATCTGTACCGGATCGCGTTGGTCCTGAACCGGGACGTCTATGCCCTGGCGGCCCTGGTGGTCTTGCTGTCGGCGGTCGCCTCCGGGCTGATGATCTGGCGCAACCTGGGCCGGCTCGATATGGTCGCGGTCCTCAAGAGCAAGGAGTGATGCCGATGGCCGGCGCGGCGCCATTCAAGCGCCCGGGAATCCTGATCCTGACCCTGGCCGTGGCCGGGCTGCTGACCTGGGGCTTCTGGCCGCGGCCGGTCGCGGTCGAGACGGTCATGGCGGCACGGGCCCCGATGACGGTGACCATCGAGGAGGACGGCCGCACCCGGGTCATCGACCGCTATGACATCAGCGCCCCGGTCGACGGTGTCGCCTGCCGCGTCGACCTGGACGTCGGGGACCCGGTGAAGGAGGGCGAGGTGCTGTTCGGCATCACGCCCCGCCAGTCGCGGGTGCTGGACCCGCGCAGCCGGGCCGAGGCCGAGGCGCGGGTCGAGTCCGCCCGGGCGGCCCTGGAGTCGACGCGCCACGAGGCCGAGGCGGCCGAGGCCGAGGCCGACTTCTACGCCGCCGAGCGCGGCCGCATCGAGCCGCTGGCGGCGCAGGGCGTCGTCGCCCGCGAGGCCCTGGACAAGGCACGGATGGACGTCACCGCGGCCCAGGCCCGGCTGCGCTCGGCGCGCTTCGGCGTCGACGTCGTCCGCTTCGAGCTCGAGGCCGCCGAGACGGCGCTGAAGTACTCCGCCGCCAGCGAGCACGGCGAGGCCGCCGAGCGGGTGCCGGTGCGCTCGCCGATCGATGGCCGGGTGCTCGCGGTAGAGCACGAGTGCGAGGGGCCGGTCACGACCGGCGACGTGCTGCTGACGGTCGGCGACCCGTCGCGGCTGGAGGTCGAGGTGGACTTACTGTCGGCCGATGCCGTCAAGGTCAGGCCCGGCGGCAAGGTCCTGTTCGACCGCTGGGGTGGCGACGAGCCGCTGGAGGGCGTCGTCCGCACGGTCGAGCCGGTCGGCTTCACGAAGATCTCGGCCCTCGGCGTCGAGGAGCAGCGGGTGCTGGTCATCGCCGACTTCACGTCACCGCCGGAGCGCTGGCAGCGGCTCGGCGATGGCTACCGGGTCGAGGCCCGGTTCGTGCTGTGGCAGCAGGACGATGTCCTCCAGGTGCCGGCCAGCAGCCTGTTCCGGCATGGCGACGGCTGGGCGGTGTTCGGCGTCGAGGATGGGCGGGCGCGGCTGCGGGAGGTCGAGGTCGGGCAGCGCACGGGTCTGACGGCGCAGATCCTGAAGGGAGTGGCCGAAGGGGAGGTCGTCATCGTGCACCCGAGTGACGAGGTCGAGGACGGGGCGCGAGTGGCGCCGAGGAGCTGATCGCCGGGGTTCGTGTCCGCCACTTCCGGTCAGAACGCGCTTGGAGTCCCCCAAGGTTGCTTCGTACACGGCTGCGCGTTAGCCTCGATCGCCATAGAGGACGTCGCACCCCCCACGACGCCTTCTTCCGCAAGAGCTTCGGCTGGCGCGAGATCGCCGTCGATTTCCTGCGCTGCCAGTTACCCGCCGCGCTACTGGGTGCGATCGACCCGGGGACACTGGAGATCTCGAAGGACACCTATGTCGTCTCGGACCTCCGCTCGGCGTACTCGGACCTCGTCTACCGGGTTCGCCACCGCGATGGCCCGCTGTCGATCTATGTGCTCTTCGCGCACAAGAGCGGCCCGAGCACTGGACCCTGCTGCAGCTGCCGCGTTCCTGGAATCCCTGCTGCGCTACTGTGTCCAAGGCGCGCAGAGGGTGGACGAGGGCGACGTGCGTGCGCTGCTACAGCAGACTTCGACCGGGGAGCCGGTCATGCAGACCCTTATCGATCGCTACATCGAGCATGGCGGGCAGGAAACTTGAACACCAGCCATTACACACGCTTGATGCTTGCGGCCGGCTGCATACTGCTGTCGCTGGCAGCCTGACGGATAGGCAATCCAACGGCCTCTGGGCGCCTGGCGACGCCCGGGGCGACACCTGGGCGTTGAAGCGAGCGGTGGATTGGCGATCGGTCAAGGCGCCATCTGGGTGCTCAGCGGCCTCACGATGGAGCAGACATGCCGTGTTGCCGAGCGCTGGAACGCGACCCCGGGGCCCAGCGGACAGGCGGCACACAGGGGCGGTTGCAGCCTCGCTTGCAGGAGGAAGCGGCGACCAGGCAATGCGCTGACCAAACGCGACGTCGGGCGCGGGCTGGCCGAGGAGGTCCCAGTCGGGCACCGGCCCGAGATCATCGTCCCAGCCGGGCGGTCCGCGCGCGGGGGCGATCGGCGGCGGGTGTGACGGCTCACCGAGAGCCACGAGAATCCGCTCGACGGGAGCGGCATTGGTGATCCACGCAGCGCTCATCTTTGCGTCCACGGGGTCGGAGACGAGCTGTTGCCTCAGCGGGAATTCCTGGGTCGCCGTAGGGTGAACCCGCCTGCGGGAGATCGCCGCGCAACGTCCGCTTTCTGGAGCCTCTTCCCAACTGTCGCTTCGGCGGTCAGCGACGGCATAGCGTCCAATGCGGACACCCAGTTACCTGATCCGACGGGTCAACGTTGGGGTCATCCGCGGGCGAAGGAGATTGGCGGCGAGAGCCGCCTGGTAACGGCAGTCAGTGGACCGTTGTCTTGTCAACCGGCACCAGGACCTCCAGAAATGGCCCATCTCGTTGCGGCACCAGAGTCCATCTTCCGGCAGTTCGCTCAGACGCGCGACGCATTGCTCGAACGCGGCAATGGTCAACAGGACGTCGTTAAAAGCCAAGAAGGGGCTCGTCCCAATCAGCGAAAATATCGAGAACCGAGCGCCCCTGGGCCAAGTTCCTCGACAATTGGCAGGCATAAAAAAAGCGCGACGGGGGGGTCGCGCTTGAAAGTTACCACCAAAGGAGGATGGAGGAGTGCACTGAATCTGAGGGAGATTCGGAACATCATTATTCTCTAATATATCACCCGATCTGTCAACCGCCGACTCTGAGGGTCACCGTAAAGTGGACCACGGGCGCGGGCGGGCGCTCGACAACATCTTCGTCGAGCGCCTATGGCGCAGCGTCAAGCACGAGGACATCTACCTCAAGGGCTATGAGAGCCTACCCGAGCTGCTGCTCGGGCTGACGGAGTACTTCGCCTTCTACAACGGCGAGCGGCCCCACCAGGCCCTGGGCAACCGCACCCCCGAGGCGGTGTACCGCACGGGGACCGGCGGCGGGGCGCGCATCGTGGACCGTTTCGGCGAAGAACTGGGGCAGCGCCAACCCGCTGCGATTCAAGCAGGCAGTGCAGCTTAAACTCGGGGCAAAACTGTCCTGGACATGGGGTCCACTAAAGGTGGCGAACTGAAGCTCGATGCCCTCGGGCGTTTCCTCGCGTCGGCGCGGCGTGACCGCGGCATTGTTGACCAGCGCATGCACGGGCCCTGCCCAGCGTTCGGCCAGGGCTGCGATGGAGTCCTGCTGCGCCAGGTCGACGAGCTCGTAGCGAACCCGGGGGTTGCCGGTCCGGTGCCGGATGTCCGCGACCGCCACCTCGGCCTTGGCCGGGTCGCGGCAGAGCAGCACGACCTCGTACCCAGGGTGGGAGGCGGTGCGCCCGGCGATCGCTCGCCCAATGGCCCCGGGCGCACCGGTGACCAGGGCGACGATGGGCGAGTCCCGGTGAAGGACCTTGTCTTGCCAGTCTGTCCTCAACGCGTTCCCGCTCGGCCTGGGCCGATCAGTATTCTCCGACCTCGATTGGGTCTTCGCCGGCGATGCCTTGCAGCCGGGCGGCGTAGGCAGCGAGGATCTCCTTGCGCTGCTCGTCGCTCAGGTGTGCCGGTCCGTAGACCAAGTGGGCGGCCAGGACGTCGAAGCCGACGAACCGCAAGATGCCGCGTTCAATGGGCCGCAGGATGGCTCGAATGTCGCCATTGAAGCCGCCGGGCACATAGGCCGCGGGCGGACCGCCGGTGGTGACCGACAGCAGGGCGCGCTTACCGCGGAAAACGCCCTGGTCGTAGAACCGCCCGCCGCCGTAAGTGCGGCCCATGGCGAGGACCCGGTCCACCCAACCCTTCAATATGGCCGGCAGGCCGAACCACCACAGCGGGAACTGCCAGATCATCAGGTCGCAGGCTTCGAGCTTACAAAGCTCCGCCTCGATCTCCGGCGCAAAGCCACCGGCCTCCGTGGCGTGGAGCTCCTCGATCTGCTGCTTGAAGTAGGCCGGGTCGCGGACCGTGGTGAAGTTGTGCCGTCCCGAGACGGGGTTGAACCCCATGGCGTAGAGATCGGATGTCTGCAGCGAGTGGCCGGCCGTCTGCAGGGTGTCGCACGCGGTGCGATAGAGCGCCCCGTTGAAGCTTTGGGGTTCGGGGTGGGCGTAAACGATGAAGGTCCGCATGATCGGGTTGCTGATGCGCTGGTGGAGTATTGGCCGGCCTTTCTTGGCACGATGTCAACCCCGACGCCGCGGCGCTACGCGTCGGCAACGCAACAGTCGGCGGGAGGGGCGGCCAGCGGCAGGCCGCATCGGTACCTAATACCAGACCAGAAGCCTCATTGGGGTTTCAATCAACTCGTCAGGCGCCAAGCGACGATGCCGCACCGAGGGTGCCTGTTGCGACATCGATCGCTCGCCAACACCTCTTGGCTAGGCGCACATCTGTTTCGTCCTGGGGCCGTTCAAGCTCCTCATCCGTGGTTGCGGAGGCCCGATGAAGGCGTGGATCTTTCGCCGCTACGGCGGCCCCGAAGTGCTGGAATGGGCGGAGCTGCCGGAGCCCGTGCCGCGCAAGGACGAGATCCTGGTGCGGGTGGTCGCCGCGGCGCTCAATCCGTTGGACTGGAAGCTGCGCGCCGGGCAGTACCGCTTCATGACGGCGGGTCGCTTGCCCCGCGGCGTGGGCTACGACTATGCGGGTGTGGTCGCGTCGGTCGGCGACGGCGTGTCCCGCCTGAAACCCGGCGACGCGGTCGTCGGCATGCTGAATCCCGTGACCTCGCGTAACGGGGCGATGGCCGAGCGCGTGTGCGCGACGCAGGCCCTCGCCACCGTGAAGCCGCCGTCCCTTTCGTACGCCGATGGCGCCTCGCTGCCCGGAGCGGGCATTACCGCCGTCCAGTCGCTGCGCGACGCGCGGCTCGCCGCCGGGAAGCGCGTCCTCGTGGTGGGTGCCGCCGGGGGCGTGGGCTCCTTCGCCGTGCAGCTCGCCAAGGACGCCGGAGCGCAGGTGACGGCCGTGGCCAGTACCGCGGCGCAGGCGTTTCTCGCCCGCTTCGCGCCGGAGCGCACCATCGACTACCAGCGCGAGGACTGGAAGGCCCTTGGCGAGCGCTTCGACATCGTGTTCGACGCCTCGGGCACCTCCACCCTTCCCGAGTGCCGGCGGCTGCTTGCTCCGGGCGGCACCTATGTGCACACGCTGCCGAATGCGGCGCTGTTCGGCTGGTCCTGGTGGCTCAAGCTAACCGCGAAGGAGCGTTGCGTGCCGGTGATGGAGCGCCCCAACCGCGCCGACCTCGAAGCGCTCGTGCGCCTGGCCGCGGCGGGAAGGATCCAGTCGGTCGTGACCCGAACCGGCCGTCCGGAGGACGTCCCGGCCCTGCAGCGGACGATGGAAGGCGGCCAAAACCGCGGCAAGATCGTCGTGCGCTTCGCACCCGATCCGTGATCCGCGAGGCGAACCGCTCGATATCACGGCTAGATGCCACTCATGCGGGCGTCCCCCCACTCGACCTTAGGAGGAAGACAATGCCAGGAGCTATCGTTGGCCGTTACCGTACCGAGATTCTGGCAAACCCCTTTCGATGGGATGTCGGCCAGCCCGGTCGGAGGCTGGGTACGGCCGGGCGCCCGGCCCATTGGCGGCACACGATCTAAAGGAGGCACCGCGATTTCCTGGGCCACTGACCGAAGTGTCCCAGGTACTGCCACTGCCAAGGGGGAAGCCGAGCGTCTACTTAACGCGCATAGCGGACGCCGACGGTCACGCTCCGGATAGACCGGTTACGACTCACCCGGTCATTGGGCCAAGCCGTTGTCGGTGGCTCTTGTGTCCAAATGGCGGTCAGTCGACAGGGTAGTCGTGACCGCCCGGAGGGGTCAACCACCGACGGGTCACGATTGCGTATTTGCCGCCGGTTCACCCCAAAGCCGACAATCGCAGAAGAACGAACCAGTTTGGGCTGGGAGCCCTAGGTAGTGTTGACATTAGGCGAGCCAGATCCACGCGGCAACGATGGCGATGAACGCCTCGAAGCGCGTGTCGAGTTTGTCATAGCGCGTGGCGATTCTGCGGAAATGTTTGATGCGACAAAAGAAGCGCTCGACCAGGTTGCGGCTCCTGTAGATGTGGCGATCAAAGGTGCGCGACTGAGTTCGGTTGGCGCGCGGGGGGATGACCGCCTGCGCGCCGCTGGCCACGATGGTGTCGATCAAGGCCTGGGAGTCGTAAGCCTTGTCGGCAGCAACCGCTTGGGCCGCGACGCCGTTGAGAAGCGGCTCGGCTTGGGTCACGTCAGCCTCTTGTCCGGCTGTCAGGCGCCAGCGCGCGAGGTTGCCGAGGGCCTCGACCAAGGCATGGATCTTGGTTGTCAGCCCGCCGCGCGAGCGGCCAATCGCCTGCGCGCCATCTTTTTTTGGGCGCCTGCCGCGTGTTGATGGACACGAACGATGGTGCTGTCGATGAAGATTTCCTCGAAATCGGCATCCTCGGCCAGTGCCGAGAAGACCCGCTCCCACACGCCGCGTTTCTGCCACCGTGCGAACCGCTTATAGACACTGTTCCAGGGGCCGAACTCCTCCGGCAGATCGCGCCAAGGCGCTCCCGAGCGTGCCATCCAAAGCACCGCCTCGACGAACCAGCGATTGTCCGCGGCGATGCGCCCGCGGTCACCCGGTTTGCCCGGCAGCAGGTGTGCCATCCGCTCCCATTGATCATCGCGCAGGTTCAGGCGTGGCATAAGTTCGCCCGTCAGCAAGTTGGGGGAACTATATCATGTGAAATGTCAACACTACCTAGGGAAGCGCTGATCAAAGCGAGTTTTCCAGTCTTGTGTCGCCCCCGAGGGCCATTGTTTCAAAAGGGGCTGGTCGAATAGGCGATTTTGGGCGTTTCCGAGGTCAATTTCGTGGGTTGGCCGGCCCGTTTCCCGGGCTCTGGGCGCACCTTGGGTGCATCAGGCCAAGAGGTGCTTCTTGGCGATCACCAGATTGGCCAGGGCGAACAGGGTGAAACACTGGGCGGTGTTCTTCTTCAGCCCCTTGTAGCGGACCTTGCGGTGACCGAAGAGGTTCTTGACCACATGAAAGGGATGCTCGACGCGGGCACGGATCTGGGCCTTGAGCCGCTCGGCACGGCGGGTGAGGTCTTTCAGCGGTCCCTCGGCCATGGCCTTGAGGCGGCCCCGCTTCATGGCGATGTGCCACTTCACCGGGCGCTCCTTGAGCGCCTCGCGCTTCTCGGCGCCAATGTAACCGGCGTCGGCAAACACCACCTCCTCCGCGCCGTGCAGCAGGTGCTCGGTCTCGTTGACGTCGGCCACGTTGGCCGCGGTGCAGGTGAGACTGTGCAC
Organism: uncultured Gammaproteobacteria bacterium; assembly: GCA_963698355.1. GTDB lineage: Bacteria > Pseudomonadota > Gammaproteobacteria > Chromatiales > Chromatiaceae > Thiodictyon. Next base: position 18,450 of record CAVOQO010000010.1, read on the forward strand.
CAGCCCCGAGTCGGCATCCGCACCGATGTGGGCCTTCATCCCGAAGTGCCACTGGTTGCCCTTCTTGGTCTGGTGCATCTCGGGATCGCGGGTCTTGTCCCGGTTCTTCGTCGAGGGGGGCGCCGCGATGATCGTGGCGTCGGTCACGGTGCCCTTGGCGAGCATCAACCCGCGCGCACGCAGCCCCGCGTTGACGGTCTCAAAGATCCGCTCGGTCAGCCCCTGCGCCTCCAGCAGATGGCGAAACCCCAGCAGCGTGGTGGCATCCGGCACCGCCTCGCGCCCCAGATCCAGCCCCAAGAAGCCACGCAGGGCCTGCGAGTCGTAGATCGCATCCTCCAACCCCTCGTCGGAGAGCCCGAACCACTGCTGCAGAAAGTACATGCGCAGCATCCGCTCCAGGCCGATCGGGGGGCGCCCGCGCCGTCCCTCAGCCCCAGGAAAGTCGTGCGGTGCCAGCACCGCCAGCAGCGCCGCCCACGGAACCACCTGCTCCATCTCGCCCAAAAAGCGCTCCCGGCGCGTCACCCGCTTCTTGGCGGCAAACTCAGCATCGGCAAAGGAGATCTGCTTCATCGGGAGACTCGCTGTGGCTGGCAGACGATGCACGATTCTACCACTCGCGCCCTTTCGGTGGGGTCGAGGATTAAATCAGTGTTTCCCTTGGTGTTAAATCTGGTGCGAGACCTTACGGCGCAGGCACGCGTACCTCCA
>CAVOQO010000011.1:0-30155 GCA_963698355.1 uncultured Gammaproteobacteria bacterium
GCGCGCTCCTGGCGCTCCTGGCCGCGATTTCTGGAGCGTCCGGGTTCCCCAACCCTATCGGTGACTGCGTAGCTGCCGCAGCAGCTCCTCGCGCCCGGCTAAGGCCCGCGCGAGGGCCTCGTCGACCGATTCACCGACGATGCCCTCGTCGTTGAGCGCCGCCCGATGCCCTCGGTCGCCAATGTCTTCCGTCCAAGCGGCTCCGAAGCCGCCAAGCCACCACCGCTGGGCCTCCATGTTGTCCATGGGCGGAAAGTCGGCCGCACCCCGCGCCGCCCCGATGTAGACCGCCCAGCCGGCTGAGAACCAGTCGACGTTCCTCTTCTCCGGCACCTTCACCACCACAGGTTCGACCGAACCGCTGTCAGCGGGTTGGTCTGCGCTGAAAGTCCAGTGAGGTCCGCGCGTTGATGCCTGCTGGCTAGGGCATGCGTACCTACCCAGCATGGGGATCGGGTTGGATGAGCTTCCGATAGGCCGCGTAGGCGTCGTCATCCGCGTGGCGCCAGAACGCAAGCTGTATCCCCGCGCCCTGGCCCTGGACCCTGCGAATCGCGATACCGCGAAGGCAGTACTCCACCCCGTCAGCGTGAAATCGCAGGCTCAGGATTGTGTCGCTCAAGCACTCGGGGTCGTCCGCCTTCAGAAACAGGCCTTCTTGACTGACGTCACGGGTCCAGAAGCGCCCCAGGTAGCGGCCCCCGTCAAAGACGTCGAAGGCCAGACACAAGGGGATTCGCTCGCGGCGGCGGCGCTCCATGCGACTACACCGCTCGGCGGGAGATCTCGTAGCCGGATGAACGGCAGCTCTTCGTTCTGCCTACCCAACGCCCTCATCGTGGTGTGAGTGGGTACCACTCAGCGAGGGTTCATTGCAGGCGGTGTCCATCGTGCGTCGCTTCCGGCAGTGGGTCCGTTTGTTGAGTTCGGACCTCACATAGAAGTCTACACACCGCGTCTACCACTGGAAGGTCCATCGATCCCGGGAGTCAACCCGTCTGTCAGCTTGAGGACTGGCACCAGCCGCAGTTGAGGGCAAGCAACCGGGCGCCGTCGGCGAGTTGCTCCTTGGTGGTACGCTCGATGAGGCTGTCGGCGAGGCGGCTGTAAGCGGCGAAATCGTCCAGGTCTGCCATCGGACTTCTCCCTCTCGGTTGCTCGTGGTGGGCAGGAGGCGCGATAGCAGAACCGCGAGGAGGGGTGGGGAGGTCGAGGAGCCCCAGAGGGGGCGGTCCCTCTGCGCTGGAAGCTGACGCTCAGGATCGAAGTCTTGGCTGACCGCGACGGACGCATTGCGGATCTCGCAGTCGACCCCGTGAGCGACTCTTGCCGGCCATCTGCGGCCACTCGCCCGCAGAAAACCGGCGGCAGATCCACGCTGTTTGCTGACCCTGGCTGTGGGTCGGATCGGAGGTCGCCGACGAACCGCCGATACACAAGCTGCCGGGCAAATGAGCGACCGCTCAAGGAACGTCAGCGGGACAGCGAAATCAGCACGCCTTCAATCAAGAATCGTTGGTGGGAAGTGAATCAGGCGCTCCCTGTGTCCGGACGCACCCGGTGTTGGGAAAAGACAACGCAGATGCACTAGATCCGGGTCGGTTACACGCGCGAGCACGCGGTCACGCGTGGTTGCGACGCCGGCGTCCCCCTAGGTCCCTTTCGCTATATCGGACACGCAGAAAGTTTTTATATCAACGCGTTAGGGATTGGTTTTTAGCTCATACTTGAATTTATTCCGGCCGCTGGTAGATTCACGAATAGCACCCCGCGTCGTATTCCGCGACGGAATTCCAGATTTTCGCGCTCGTTGCGGGATATGGTATCAGTGCAACATCGCTGCCGTCCCGGTCTCGCCAGGGGATGGTCCTGCGAGGGTGTCGGCTACTTGGCGTCGGGCCTGCGCTTGTGTTGGGTGGTACACCATGGTCGGGTCGGGTCGGGCCTCTTGGGTCGGCCGGCATCGCTTGTCGATCGTTCTCGCGGCGGCGGTTTGTTTGCCCGCCCTGGTCTGGGCGGTTCATCGGGAGCTGGAGTCCTCCCCCCTGCAATCCTGGCTCTTCACCCGCCTGACGCGGGGCTTCTCCGTCTCGGTGGAGCCGGGTCCTAGTCCCGAGGCGCGGTTCCCGCGCTTCGGTCCCTACGACGAGCGCTTGGGCTATGCGCAGATCCCCGGTTTTCTGGGGGCGCTCGGGAAAGCCGGTTTTGTGGTCGACCGCCAGGCACGCCTGTCGTCGTCCCTCGTCACCTTCATCGACCTTGGCGGCTTCCCGGTCTACCGGGAGAAGTCGCAGGCGGGGCTCGGCATCTTCGACAGCTCCGAGCGCGAGATTTATCGGGTACGCCACCCCGAGCGGGTATTCTCCGGCTTCCAGTCGATACCCCCCGTGGTGGTGGCGACCCTGCTGTTCGTCGAGAACCGCGAGCTGCTCGACCTCACCCATCCCACCCGCAACCCGGCGGTGGAGTGGGACCGCTTCGCCGCGGCCAGCGTCAACGCCCTGGCCAGCACCGTCTTGCGCACCGGGCAGCGCTTCGGCGGCTCGACCCTGGCCACCCAGCTCGAGAAGTACCGCCACTCGCCGGAGGGTCGCACCGGTTCGCCGGTGGAGAAGCTGCGCCAGATCGTCTCCGCCAGCGCGCGCGCCTATCGGGACGGCAGCGACACCAGCGCGGCGCGCCGGCGCATCGTGGTCGACTATGTCAATTCCACCCCCTTGTCCGCGCGGCCCGGCTTCGGCGAGGTGATCGGCCTGGGTGACGGCCTGCACGCCTGGTATGGCACCGACCTGGATGAGTTGGTGCGCCGGCTCTCGGAGCCACCCGCCGACGCCACGGCGCGGGCAGGGCGCGCCGCGGTCTACAAGCAGGTGCTGAGCCTGCTGCTCGCCCAGCGCCGGCCGTCCCACTACCTGCTCGCTGGACGCGACGACTTGCGCGCGCTCACCGACGACCACCTGCGCCTGCTGGCCGAGGCGGGGATCATCGACGCGGGGCTGCGCGACGCGGCGCTGGCGCAGCCGCTGGTCTTCCGCGAGCAGCCGCCGGCGCCAGCGGCTGCCTCCTTCTTCGAGCGCAAGGCCCTGAACGCCATGCGTGCCCACCTCACGTCCCTGCTGCGCCTGAAGAGCTTCTACGAGCTGGACCGCCTGGACATGGAGGTGGAGACGACCCTGGACACCGCGACCCAGGACGCGGTGACCGATGGCCTGCGGCGGATGATGGACGCCAAGGGGGCCAAAGAGGCCGGGCTGTACGGGGAACGCCTGCTGACCGGCGACCCAGCGGGCGTGGTCTACAGCATCACCCTGTTCGAGCGCACCCCCACCGCGAACCTGGTGCGGGTGCAGGCGGACAACATGGAGCGCCCCCTGGACCTGAACGAAGGGGGTAAGTTCGACCTGGGCTCAACCGCCAAGCTGCGCACCCTGACGACCTACCTTGAAATCGCCGCCGAGCTGCACGGACGCTATGCAGCCGACAGCCAGGCGGAGCTCAAGGCCGTCGCCGAGGATGCGCCCGATCCCTTGACGCGCTGGGCGGTGGACTACCTGGCGCGCTCCACCGACCGCTCGCTCGGGGCCATAGTGGAGGCGGCCATGCAGCGCAAGTACTCGGCGAGCACCGGCGAGACCTTCTTCACCGGCCGCGGCAACCACACCTTCGCGAATTTCGACAAGCGCCACAACGGCCTCATGCCCGTGGCCGAGGCCCTGCGCCACTCGGTGAACCTGGTGTTCATCCGCATGATGCGCGACATCGTCAAGTACTATCAGGCGGACGGCCCGGATTCGGTCAAGGACGTGCTGTCCGACCCGGCCCACCCGGCCCGGCGCGCCTACCTGGAGCGCTTCGCGAACATGGAGGGCAAGGTCTTCCTCGACCGGTTCTATAAGCGCTACGCCAAGCTGGACCCGGATGCGGCCCTGAGCCTGCTCGCCAGCCGGTCGCGGCCGGTCCCCCACCGCCTCGCGGTGGTGTTCCGGTCCGTGCGGCCCGCTGCCCCGGTGGCGGCGTTGGGGGGCTTTCTCGCGGCGCGGTTGCCGGAGACGCGCTTGTTCGACACGCAGGTCCAGGCCCTTTACGACAAGTACGGCCCGGACCGATTCAACCTCCACGACCGGGGCTACATCGCGCGCCTGCACCCCCTGGAGCTGTGGCTCGTCGAGTATCTTCAGACCCACCCGGGCGCGAAGCGCAGCGAGGTGGTCGCCGCCAGCGCCGACGAGCGCCAGGCGGTCTACCAGTGGCTGTTCAAGTCCAAGCGCAAGCAGGCTGCGGACAGCCGCATCCGCATCATGGCCGAGGAGGACGCCTTCAAGAAGGTGCATGCCTCCTGGCGGCGCCAGGGTTACCCCTTCGCCTCCCTGGTGCCTTCCCTGGCCACCGCCATCGGCACCTCCGCCGACCGGCCGGCGGCCCTGGCTGAACTCATTGGCGTCATCCTGAATGACGGGATACGGCTGCCGACCGAGCGCATCGCGCGCATCCACCTGGCGGAGGGCACCCCCTTCGAGACGCACCTGCGCCGCGCCGATGGCGCCGGCGAGCGGGTCCTGCCGAGCGAGGTCGCGCAGGCTCTGCGCTGGGCCCTGGCGGACGTGGTCGCCAACGGCACCGCCAAACGCCTGGCCGGTGTCTACAAGGACGCCGAGGGCAAGCCCCTGGTGGTGGGCGGCAAGACCGGCACCGGCGACGAGCTGGCCGAGCACTACGGACCGGGCACCGCCGCCGGCAAGGAGAAGGAGGTCAGCCGCAGCGCGGCCTTCGCCTTCTTCCTGGGGGACCGCTTCTTCGGTGTGATAACCGCCCATGTGCCCGGTCCCAACGCCAAGCACTACCGCTTCACCAGCGCCCTGCCGACCCAGGTGATCAAGGCCCTGGAGCCCGCCCTGGCCCCTCTGGTGCTCGGTACTGAGCCTGTCCGCGAGCGCCCTCCGGGGCAGATGTTGGTGGCGGAACCTAGGCTTTGAGGTCGAAGACGCCGAGCTTCAGTAACAGCTCGTCGCGGCTGAGCGTTTGGCGTTGCAGCGCATGGAGCCGTTTCCCAGCCGTTTGAGACGGCGCCGACGCATGGCCCGTTCCTTGTCCGGGCGCCCGGCGCTGCGCGCCAGGACATAGAGCTCGCCGTCCTGCTCCAGGAGCTTGACCGTGACCGCCTCGCGCACCGCCGCCCAGGGCTTGGTCAGGAAGGATTTCTCCAGCTTGGTCAGCCGCCCTTTGGGGGTGCCCACCAGGTAGCTGCACCGGCGGGTTGCTCGCGCGCATCAGCGCCAGCGTCGCTTCGGTCGGGATGCCGCGATCCATCACCCAGATGCGCTCGGCCTTGCCGTATTGCGCCTCGATCTTGGCGAGGAAGCCCCGTGAGGGTCGTGCTTGTCCGGCGGTGTTGCCGGGCAGCATCTCATAGGCCAGCGGAAAACCGTCCGGGCGTGACGATCAGCGCGATGACCACCTGCACGCAGTCGGTGCGTTTGTCGCGGCTGTAGCCGAAGCGGCGATGTCCCATCCTCCGGCGGGTCGCACTCGAAGTAGGTGCTGGTCAGATCGTAGAGCAGGACGTCGAACGGGCACCGAACAAGATCGCTCCAGCGCTCGCGCAGATAGGAGAACAGCGCCTGCTTGTGCTCCACCAGATGTCCAGACAGCGATAGAGGGTGTGTCTGCTGGGCGATGGCAAAGTCCTCGCCGAGCAGATCGGCCAGGGCGCTGTGGTCAAACCAGTGCCGGTGCAGGCGCCATTCGCTGCCCGGGTCGATGCAGCCGGTAGGTGACCAGCGTCTTGAGCACATTCAGCCAGCGGGTGCCCTTGCGACTGGGCGGCAGGCGCGGCCCAGAAGGTGTCCAGCTGCAGTCAGGTCCCACAGCTCGCAGGCCAGCCAGCAGGCGCCCCATTGGCGCGGCCGGCGCAGTTGCAGCCGCTCAGCTTCACCTGCACGACCGCACAGGCGAGCTCGGGCGCCGGGCGGTCCTCCGGGAACAGGGCCATCTGGGCGCGGCGCCTCCGGTCTTCGTCAAACACCTCGATGGAGCGGCACCACGCCGCGCGCTGGGAGTCGTTGATCTCGCCCAGGTACAAGCACGTGACGCTGCACCACCCGCCCGTCCGCCACGCGCCGGTTCTCCACGACGCTCCAGTACCGGTGCTCCTTGCCGTCCTTCTTGCGGGTCTTGGAGCGCAGGAACATGCCAAGAGTGTCGGCAGATTCGCCACCCAGCTCAAGGACCAAGGTCGGCACTACAGACGCTTTCGCGCAACCCGGCCTCGTTCACTCAGACACTTACAGCACAACCAAGGGCCACAATGGGCCAAAAATGGCAGAATCCCGGGGCGAATAGTCGAAGTCGGGCTAGATCGGGTGTCCGTTTACGGTTCCGCAGGCCTACCGATTCTCCCGGGCGCCAGTGGCAGCAATGCGCGTTAAGGAGACGCTCGGCTTCCCCCTTGGCAGTGGCAGTACCTGGGACACTTCGGTCAGTGGCCCAGGAAATCGCGGTGCCTCCTTTAGATCGTTTGCCGGCAATGGGCCGGGCGCCCGGCCGTACCCAGCCTCCGACCGGGCTGGCCGACATCCCATCGAAAGGGGTTTGCCAGAATCTCGGTACGGTAACGGCCAACGATAGCTCCTGGCATTGTCTTCCTTCCTAAGGTCGAGTGGGGGACGCCCGCATGAGTGGCATCTAGCCGTGATATCGAGCGGTTCGCCTCGCGGATCACGGATCGGGTGCGAAGCGCACGACGATCTTGCCGCGGTTATGGCCGCCTTCCATCGCCCGCTGCAGGGCCGGGACGTCCTCCGGACGGCCGGTTCGGGTCACGACCGACTGGATCCTTCCCGCCGCGGCCAGGCGCACGAGCGTTTCGAGGTCGGCGCGGTTGGGGCGCTCCATCACCGGCACGCAACGCTCCTTCGCGGTTAGCTTGAGCCACCAGGACCAGCCGAACAGCGCCGCATTCGGCAGCGTGTGCACATAGGTGCCGCCCGGAGCAAGCAGCCGCCGGCACTCGGGAAGGGTGGAGGTGCCCGAGGCGTCGAACACGATGTCGAAGGGCTCGCCAAGGGCCTTCCAGTCCTCGCGCTGGTAGTCGATGGTGCGCTCCGGCGCGAGGCGGGCGAGAAACGCCTGCGCCGCGGTACTGGCCACGGCCGTCACCTGCGCTCCGGCGTCCTTGGCGAGCTGCACGGCGAAGGAGCCCACGCCCCCGGCGGCACCCACCACGAGGACGCGCTTCCCGGCGGCGAGCCGCGCGTCGCGCAGCGACTGGACGGCGGTAATGCCCGCTCCGGGCAGCGAGGCGCCATCGGCGTGCCCGGCGCGCAGCTTCCAGTCCAACGGATTGAGCGCCGCGGCGACCACCCGCACCAGGATCTCGCCCTTGCGCGGCACTGGCTCCGCCAGTTCCGTCCATTCCAGCACCTCGGGTCCACCGTAGCGGCGAAAGATCCACGCCTTCATCGAGCCTCCACAACCACGGATGAGGAGCTTGAACGGCCCCAGGACGAAACAGATGTGCGCCTAGCCAAGAGGTGTTGGCGAGCGATCGATGTCGCAACCGGCACCCTCGGTGCGGCACCGTCGCTTGCGCCTGACGAGTTGATTGAAACCCCAATGGGGCTTCTGGTCTGGTATTAGGTACCGATGCGGCCTGCCGCTGGCCGCCCCTCCCGCCGACTGTTGCGTTGCCGACGCGTAGCGACGCGGCGTCGGGGTTGACATCGTGCCAAGAAAGGCCGGCCAATACTCCACCAGCGCATCAACAACCCGATCATGCGGACCTTCATCGTTTACGCCCACCCCGAACCCCAAAGCTTCAACGGGGCGCTCTATCGCACCGCGTGCGACACCCTGCAGACGGCCGGCCACTCGCTGCAGACATCCGATCTCTACGCCATGGGGTTCAACCCCGTCTCGGGACGGCACAACTTCACCGCGGTCCGCGACCCGGCCTACTTCAAGCAGCAGATCGAGGAGCTCCACGCCACGGAGGCCGGTGGCTTTGCGCCGGAGATCGAGGCGGAGCTTTGTAAGCTCGAAGCCTGCGACCTGATGATCTGGCAGTTCCCGCTGTGGTGGTTCGGCCTGCCGGCCATATTGAAGGGTTGGGTAGACCGGGTCCTCGCCATGGGCCGCACTTACGGCGGCGGGCGGTTCTACGACCAGGGCGTTTTCCGCGGTAAGCGCGCCCTGCTGTCGGTCACCACCGGCGGTCCGCCCGCGGCCTATGTGCCCGGCGGCTTCAATGGCGACATCCGAGCCATCCTGCGGCCCATTGAACGCGGCATCTTGCGGTTCGTCGGCTTCGACGTCCTGGCCGCCCACTTGGTCTACGGACCGGCACACCTGAGCGACGAGCAGCGCAAGGAGATCCTCGCTGCCTACGCCGCCCGGCTGCAAGGCATCGCCGGCGAAGACCCAATCGAGGTCGGAGAATACTGATCGGCCCAGGCCGAGCGGGAACGCGTTGAGGACGGACTGGCAAGACAAGGTCCTTCACCGGGACTCGCCCATCGTCGCCCTGGTCACCGGTGCGCCCGGGGCCATTGGGAGAGCGATCGCCGGGCGCACCGCCTCCCACCCTGGGTACGAGGTCGTGCTGCTCTGCCGCGACCCGGCCAAGGCCGAGGTGGCGGTCGCGGACATCCGGCACCGGACCGGCAACCCCCGGGTTCGCTACGAGCTCGTCGACCTGGCGCAGCAGGACTCCATCGCAGCCCTGGCCGAACGCTGGGCAGGGCCCGTGCATACGCTGGTCAACAATGCCGCGGTCGCGCCGCGCCGACGCGAGGAAACGCCCGAGGGCATCGAGCTTCAGTTCGCCACCTTTAGTGGACCCCATGTCCAGGACAGTTTTGCCCCGAGTTTAAGCTGCACTGCCTGCTTGAATCGCCGCGGGTTGGCGCTGCCCCAGTTCTTCGCCGAAACGGTCCACGATGCGCGCCCCGCCGCCGGTCCCCGTGCGGTACACCGCCTCGGGGGTGCGGTTGCCCAGGGCCTGGTGGGGCCGCTCGCCGTTGTAGAAGGCGAAGTACTCCGTCAGCCCGAGCAGCAGCTCGGGTAGGCTCTCATAGCCCTTGAGGTAGATGTCCTCGTGCTTGACGCTGCGCCAGAGGCGCTCGACGAAGATGTTGTCGAGCGCCCGCCCGCGCCCGTGGTCCACTTTACGGTGACCCTCAGAGTCGGCGGTTGACAGATCGGGTGATATATTAGAGAATAATGATGTACCGAATCTCTCTCAGATTCAGTGCACTCCTCCATCCTCCTTTGGTGGTAACTTTCAAGCGCGACCCCCCCGTCGCGCTTTTTTTATGCCTGCCAATTGTCGAGGAACTTGGCCCAGGGGCGCTCGGTTCTCGATATTTTCGCTGATTGGGACGAGCCCCTTCTTGGCTTTTAACGACGTCCTGTTGGCCATGGCCGCGTTCGAGCAATGCGTCGCGCGTCTGAGCGAACTGCCGGAAGATGGACTCTGGTGCCGCAACGAGACGGGCCAGTTCTGGAGGTCCTGGTGCCGGTTGACAAGACAACGGTCCACTGACTGCCGTTACCAGGCGGCTCTCGCCGCCAATCTCCTTCGCCCGCGGATGACCCCAACGTCGACCCGTCGGATCAGGTAACTGGGTGTCCGCATTGGACGCATTGCCGTCACTGACCGCCGAAGCGACGATCCGGAAGAGGTTCCACAAAGCGGACGTTGCGCGGCGGTCTCCCGCGGACGGTATCACCTTGTGGCGCTCCGGAAATTCCCGCTGTAGCAACAGGCCGTTCCCGACCCGGAGCCGCCGATCGCTGCCTGCCGGGGACCGCCCGCGTGAGAGGATGCTCGCGAGCCGATGCCGGATTGGGACCTCCGCTCCTCAAACAGCCCAAGCCCGACGTCGAGTTTGATCAGCGCGTCTCCTGGTAACCGCCATCCTCTACCACAGAGGGTGCCGCCGCCCCTGATCTCACGCCTGCCCGCTGCGCCTGCAATCTCCTCCCAAACCCCGCCGAGCGCGTTCCGACACATTAGAGAGGTTCGAGGCGCTCTCGGTCGCGCCTTGACCAGCCCTCTGGCCCTCGCTAGCCTCTCGTCCTGACGCCACCCGCCTTGGGCCGCCTTGGGCTGGCAGAGGCGCTTGAATTTCCTTCCGTCGGCGAGCGGATCGAGATGACGGCCCCGGACACACAGCGGCCCGCGGGCGAAACGCCCGGGCGGTATATGATCAGCTTCGTAATGCCCTCGCGCTATCGGCTGGAGACCCTTCCCGAGCCTACGGACCAGAGGATACGGCTGCGAGCCGAGCCCGCGCGGCTGATGGCCGTGCGGCGTTACGCGGGCCGCTGGACCGAAGCCAACTACCGGGACAACGAGGCCAAGCTCCTCGCCGCGGTCGAGCAGGCGGGCCTCAAGCCCCTGGGCGCGCCAGTCTATGCGCGACAACTCGCCCTTTTCCATTTGGTTCCTGCGACGCAACGAGGTCATGGTCGAGGTCGAATCCGGCGGGCAGCCACTCCCGCGTTGACCATCCGGCAAGAACCGCGGGCTTTGGCTGCTGCTCCGCCCGGACAGGCCGGGGGCGGACGCAGACGAAAGGCGAGCGCTTTTGCCGTTCCGGACGGGAGCGGCATGTGGTATGGGGGGAAACGGGCTGATGCGACTGACGTTCCTGTCCTGGGCCCTGGCCTTGGGCGTCCTCGCCTTAGGTGGGGCCTGGGTATGCCCTGGCGGATTCTGTGGCCCGACGTGGATCGACCGCGTCGGGCTGACCCTGGCGAACGCATGGCGAAGCGAGACTGCCGACGCCTTCTTTGAGGCGATCACCTGGCTCGGCTCCCTGTGGGTGCTAGCGCCCCTAATGGGGTTGGCGGGCGTGGCGCTGGCCTGGTATGGGCAGGGCCGTGAGGCGGCCTTCCTCGTCCTCTCCTTGCTCGGGGCGGCAGGCATCGCAAGTCTTGCCAAGCTCTGGATTGCCCGCCCCCGACCCGACCTTTACACCGCCCTCACCACCGTGCCCGAGGATGCGTCCTACCCCAGCGCCCACACCATGCAGGCGGTTGCGGCCGCCCTGGCGATCCTTCTGGCGCTGAGGGGTGACCGCGCGCACTGGGGGGCCCTACTCCTCACCCTCGCCGCCCTGATCGGCTGGTCGCGCGTCCACCTGCAGGTGCACTTCCCGACGGACGTGATCGCCGGGGGCCTCGCCGCCGCCCTCTGGGTGGCAGGGCTGAACCGATTGCTGCTGGGGTCGCCACGCGACCCCGCCGGGCTGTGAGCCATGCGCAACAAATTCCTGGGCACGGGCGAGCCGGGTTACCACCCGTTGCGCAAGTTGCAGACCATCTATTCCGGCCTGCACTACGCGGTCGTGTACGACTTCAGCGTGGCCTGGAAGCTGGTGCTGTCGCTGGTCGTCCTGGGTGTCTCCATGCCCCTGCGAGAGTGGCTCGACGTGCTGATGATCCTCATCGCCACGGCCTTCGTCCTGGCGGCCGAGCTCTTCAATAGCGCCATCGAGGCCCTGTGCGACTTCGTCGAGACCCGCCACAATGACAAGATTCGCGTGATCAAGGACATCGCGGCGGCGGCCGTGGGCATTGCCATGCTCGCCTGGCTGCTGGTGCTTGGTTTCGAGGTCGAAGAGATGCTGCGCGCGCTCGGTTGAACCTAGAAAGGGCAGTTGGACGGCCACTGGAGGGCGTCGCACGGGGCGGCTAGCCAGCCACGAGACAACGCGGTCAAGTGCCGTTTCCAGGTTGAACGGAGAAATTCCATGTTGTGGTTTGCTGTGGGTCTGACGGCCCTTGTGCTCGGTGCGGAGTTGCTGGTCCGGGGCGCCTCGAAGCTCGCGCTTTCGCTCGGAATCTCGCCCCTGGTGGTCGGCCTCACCGTTGTCGCCTTCGGCACCAGCGCGCCGGAAATGGCCGTGTCGGTGCAGTCCGCCTGGGTCGGTCGGGTGGACATTGCCCTGGGCAACGTCGTCGGCAGCAATATCTTCAATGTCCTGTTCATCCTGGGTGCATCCGCCCTGATTGTGCCTCTGGTGGTGCATCAGCAGGTGATCCGCCAGGAGGTGCCCATCATGATCGCCGTGAGCCTGCTGCTCTGGGCCCTGGCGGCGGACGGGGGCATCGCACGCTGGGAGGGCCTGCTGTTGACGGCCTTGGTCCTCGGCTACTCGGTGATGTTGATCCGCCAGAGCCGCCGCGAGACCGCTGCAGCTAAGGCGCAGGTCGAGGCGGAATACGAGGAGGCCTTCGGCAGCACCCCCAAGGGCTGGGAGACCCATTGGGGCGTGCAGATGCTGTTGATCCTGGCGGGCCTGGCCATGCTCGTCCTCGGCGCCCGCTGGCTCATAGAGGCAGCGGTGCACTTCGCTCGTTACCTTGGGGTAAGCGAGCTGATCATCGGCCTGACCATCGTCGCCGCTGGAACCTCTCTGCCCGGAGGTCGCCACGTCCATCCTGGCCGCGATCCGTGGCGAGCGCGACATAGCCGTCGGCAACGTGGTCGGCAGCAACATCTTCAACATCCTGGCCGTGCTCGGCATCTCCGCTACAGTCGCGCCCGCCGACCTGCCGGTGGCACCAGCCATGCTGGCCTTCGACCTGCCGATCATGCTGGCCGTGGCCGTCGCCTGCCTGCCGATCTTCTTCACCGGAAGCGAGATCGCCCGCTGGGAGGGTGCCTTGTTCCTAGCCTTGTATGCGGCCTATACGCTGTACCTGGTCCTGCGCGCCAGCGGGCACGACGCCCTAACCGGCTACAGCGCCGCCATGGGCGGCATCGTGCTGCCGCTGCTCGGGGCGACGCTCCTGGTGCTCGCGTGGCGGCACTGGCGTCTGGGTCGAACAGGCAGTGGGGGATGATGAACCCAGGGAGCTTCGGGAAACCCCGTCAAAGCGGGTCAAGGTCTGTTTCTGGCGCACGAAGACCTGGGCCGCCGCTATGGGCCTCGACCTTTCGCGTGCATCGTCGGGGAGATGCGCGGGCCGGGCAATCAGCGACCGGCACGGGGTGGACTCGCACGCCTTGGTCATTGCCGATCGGCCGCCTGTTGAAACGCAGCGGCATTAACGCCAATGTCCCGTCGTCTAACCGTGCCGTTACGTAAGGCTTTGGTAGTCGAGCTCCCGATAACCGCGACCGAAGAGAGGAAGTGAAGCTCATGAGCAAACCCCACTGTGACAATGCCGATGTCCCCTCCCACGCGCTTAGCCGACGAGCCCTCTTGGTTGGGGCCAGTGTCCTAGGCGCCGCCCTCGTTACGGGCGTAAGCGTCGCGGGTGATGCCCCCGGCCATCGGCACGAGGATCATGCCCCGAAGCACCCTGACGTTCTCGAGGCGGTAAACGACTGCGTGATCAAGGGACAACAATGCGCGGCGCATTGCCTGGTCGCTTTCCAAGAGGGTGACACCACCCTCGCCGATTGCGCCAGGAAGGTCAATGAGATGTTGCCGATCTGCAAGGCCCTCTCCTACCAGCTCGCGAGCAATTCGCCCTATGTCAAGGCGCTAGCGGCGGTCTGCCGGCAGGCATGCAAGGATTGCGAGGAAGAGTGCCGCAAACACGAGGACAAGCATGTCGAGTGCAAGGCGTGCGGCGAGGCGTGCGCGGCGCTCGTTGCAGCCATTGACCAAATGACCGCCTAGGGAGGCACTGGACAGTCCAGGGTTCCCCGCGGCACAGGGTTATGCCGCCATGTTCAGTCGCGTAAGCGGCTGAAAATTAGAGTGGACCCCTCGACTAGTATGGCGAGGATGTGGTGGCAACCCTTTTGAAGCTACTCGGTTCCGGTCGCGCGGCAACCGAGTGGCTTGTCCGCCAGTAACATTAAACGTACGGCGCGAAAGCGGCGATATCTCGGGTTCTACCGAAATAGACTGGGCCGCGCTCAGCGCGGCCCTGGCGCTTACGCGGCTACCAGCCGCGAGCTAGGGCTGACCTGGCTGCTCTGGGCCTACCCGGTATGGCCGCATCATCTCGTTGTCTTCGTGCTCGACGATGTGGCAGTGCCAGAGGTACTGTCCGGGGGTGTTGAACTGCGCCCGGATGCGGGTGACCTGCCCCCGGTAGGCCGTCACCGTGTCCTTGAAGCCGGTCTCCCAGGGCTCCGGCGAAGTGATCACGCCGTCGAGCTGAATCGGCTGGACCACGTCTCCAGTCACTGGATCGAGCACCAACCCCTCGCGGTTCACCACCTCGAACACCACCTCGTGCACATGCATCGGGTGTGCGTCCCCGGTGGTGTTGTAGAACTCCCAGACCTCCGTATCACCCACCGTAGGGTTCTCCGTCACAGGCTCCATCCACAGCGCATGGACCGCAGTTCCGCTCCTGGCTTCTCCTTGGATTCCGATGGAACTTCCTGCTCCCTCCTGCGGGAGTAAGCGGTCGATCTCAGGCCGCGCCGATGAGGGTCGCAGTCTCCCCGCCGCCCTCATCGGCGCGGCGGCGAATCGGGGCAGGTCACATCAGGCTGTCGAGTCGGCGAGCGCCGTGCACGACGCGAACCACCTCGATGCCCTCGGGCAGAAGCCGATAGAGGATCAGGTCGTTGCCGACCGGAAAGTCCTGGAGGTCCGGGGCAATGTCCGGACGTGCACGGCCGAAGTGGGGATGCGTGGCGAGCCGGGTGCAGGGGCGCTCCAGCGCCTGAAGCAGACAGTCGGCGGCCTGCGCGTCGTCTTGAGCGTAACTTCTCAATAACTCAGGGTGCCGCCGAAGAGGCGGCGCGCTGGCGAATCAGATCGGGGAATGGCGAAATCAACCCGAGCTGCTTGAAGCCGCGGATATCGCCTTCGCTGCCGTTGGTGTGCAGGACCACATCGGGGCGTTCGAGGACCAGGCAGCAGCTCGCCCTTGTGGGCGTGCAGCCGCTTGAGGGTGCGGTCGAGCGTCGTGAAGGAGGTCTCCCCCCAGGGCGGATCTTCGTCCCGGCGCCGGGTGGTCGGCCTAACGCGCTAGCACCGAAGGTGCCGTCTGCGCACGGCGTCGTCCGTTCCGACCGGCCGCCGCATGGGACGATCGCGGTGCGGCGAACGACCCCACCTTGGGAGCCTCAGCGCGGCACGCGAGGGCACCTCGTACAATGGCGCTGGCTCCAAGGGCGAGCCGTCACCCGCTTTCGGAGAAAGACCCGTGGCGCTCAACCGATATCTTCGTCTCTCCGCGCTGCTGCTCGCCGTCCTCGCCACCGCCTGCGACGAGTCCCCTACGGGCCGCAATCAGATCGCCCTGGTGCCGGACGGCCAGATGGCGGCCATCGGCGAGCGGACCTTCGCCGAGCTGCTGCGCACCCAGCCGCTGGTCGAGGACCCCGACATCCTCGCCTATGTCGGCTGTGTCACCCGCGCCCTGGTCGAGGTCCTGCCCGAAGACACCGGCCGCTGGCAGATCGCGGTCTTCGACGACCCCACGCCGAATGCCTTCGCCCTCCCCGGGGGTCGCATCGGCGTCAACCTGGGCATGCTTCAGGTGGCGCGCAGCCAGGACCAGCTTGCCGCCGTGATCGGCCATGAAATCGCCCACGTGCTAGCGGACCACTCCAACGAGCGCCTTACCCAGGAGCTCGCGGTCCAGGGCGGCCTGATGCTGGTTGATCTCTTGGCGGATGAGCCGGGGGGCATAGGTCACCAGGTCCTGCGCAAGGCCCTGGGGCTCGGGGCCCAGTATGGTGTGCTGCTGCCCTACAGCCGCACCCACGAGACCGAGGCCGACCGGATCGGCCTTGATCTTATGGCCCGCGCTGGCTTCGACCCCCGCGCGAGCCTCGAGCTCTGGCGCAACTTGGCGGCGGCGCGCGACGGGCAGCCGCTGGAGTTCCTCTCCACCCACCCCTCGCACGAGAGCCGCCACGCGGACCTTGAGGCACGCATCGACGCCGCCCTCGGGCAGCAGTCCGCAGCCCTCCGACAGGGCCGCAGACCAGCCTGCAGGCGCTGAGCATCGGACGGCCGGAGCCTAGCCTGAGCGCGGCGTCTTAGTCGCTGGCATCGCCTCGCCGACGACTACCCGTGGGCGGTCGCGCGGGGAGCCGCAGGCCGGACCGGGGGGCCGGCCAGGCGGCTCTGTACGAGTGAGAGGCTG
Organism: uncultured Gammaproteobacteria bacterium; assembly: GCA_963698355.1. Classification (GTDB taxonomy): domain Bacteria; phylum Pseudomonadota; class Gammaproteobacteria; order Chromatiales; family Chromatiaceae; genus Thiodictyon. Next base: position 16,072 of record CAVOQO010000011.1, read on the forward strand.
GATTCCACGTACTCACTCCCGATAACCAAGAGGTCCCCGGGTTCTAGGGCGTCGAGCGCGGCGGTGATCGCCGCTGGCTCGTCCGGGGCCTCGGCAATCTGGGAGACCCGTCGGCCCTCTCCCAGGCCCTGACGGAGCAGGGCGTTCAGCTCCCCGTCGACGCGGTCGCGAAAGCCCTTGTCCTCGACCAGGGTCACCCGGTCAAAGCCGTTACCCAGGAGGCGGCCGGTCTCGACGACGGCCGTGTCTTCACGGTCGCACCCGGCGAAGACGGCCAACCGGCGCTTGGCGGGCAGGCCATCCAGGGCGGCGACCAGGGCCTCCAGCGCCGAGGGGTTGTGGGCGTAGTCGAGAACGACGGTCGCCTCGCCGAACTGGAACAGGTTCCAGCGCCCCGGGCACTGGTCGGGCTCGCTGAGGAAGTCCCTGAGGCCGGCCCGGATCTGGCTCAGGGGCAGATCGAGCGCCCAGGCCGCGCCGGTGGCGGCGAGGGCGTTCTCGACTTGGAAGCCGATCTGCCCCGCCAGAGTCATGGGGACCTCGCTGAGCGCCACGAGAGGCTCCGCCTCGGCGCCGCTTGCCAGCACGATGAACCCGTCCTGCGCCAGGACGGCGCGACCGCCGCGGGCGCGATGCTCTCGGACGATCTCGCACTCGGGGTCGCGTGCGAACCAGTACAGCGTTCCGCGGCAGCGGGCCGCCATCTCGGCCACCAGGGGCTCCAGTGCGTTGAGCACGGCGGTCCCAGTGCGGGGCACTGCCTCGACCACGCAACGCTTGACCCGCGCCAGGTCTTCCAAGGTCTCCACACCCCGGAGGCCGAGGTGGTCACCCTGACCGATGTTGGTCACCACCCCGACCCGACAGCGGTCGAAGCCCAGTCCCTCGCGCAGGATCCCACCGCGGGCGGTCTCCAGCACGGCCGCCTCGACCCCGGGGTGGAGCAGGGCGGCCCGCGCGCTCTGCGGCCCGGCGCAGTCGCGCGGGTCGATCCTCCGTTCGCCGATGTAGAGTCCGTCGGTCGTCGCCATGGCGACCAGGGCCCCACCGCCGCGCAGGATGTGGGCAACGAGCCGGGTCGTCGTCGTCTTGCCGTTCACCCCGGTGACGGCGACGACCGGGATGCGCCCGTCCTCGCCAGGCGGGAAGAGGAGATCGACGATGGCCTCGCCGACCGGCTGCGGCCCGCCGACGGAAGGCTCCAGGTGCATGCGCAGCCCGGGTCCGGCGTTGACCTCGACCACCGCACCACCTTGCGTCTCCAGTGGTCGGGCGATGTCCTCGGCGAGGATGTCGACACCCGCGATGTCGAGCCCGACCACGCGGGCGGCGTCGACGGCCCAGGCCGCGACCTCGGGGTGGACCTGGCTGGTCACATCGGTGGCGGTGCCTCCGGTGCTCAGGTTGGCGTTGCGCCGCAGGAGGACCTCGGTCCCCGGCGCCGGGATGGCGTCGGCGTCGAGCCCCTGCTCGGCGAGGACCGCGAGGGCGATGGCGTCGAGCTTGATGAGGCTGAGGCTGGTCGCGTGACCGTCGCTGCGACGGGGATCGAGATTGACCTGCGCAACCAGCTCGCCGATGGTTGATCGGCCGTCCCCCACCACCTGAGCCGGCTCGCGCAGGGCGGCGGCTACCAGACGATCGCCGACCACCAGGAGGCGGTGGTCCTGTCCCTGGACATAGCGCTCGCAGACGATGCTCGATCCTTCCTCGCGGGCGGCGGCGTAGGCCTGCTCGACCTGCTCGCGGGTGCGCAGGTTCGCGGTGACACCCCGCCCGTGATTGCCAAAGCGGGGCTTGATCACGACCGGTCCCCGGAGCTCTTGCGCAAGGGCCCAGGCATCGCCGGCGCTGTCCACGGGACGCCCCTCGGGCACGGGCACGCCTACGGAGCGCAGCAGGCTCCGCGTCAGCTCCTTGTCCTGGGCGATCGACTCGGCAATGGCCCCGGTACGGTCGGTCTCGGCCGTCCACACCCGCCTCTGGCGCGCCCCCCAGCCGAGCTGCAACAGGTTGTCGGCGTTGAGCCGACGCACCGGTATCTGTCGTGCGCGGGCGGCGCGGGCAATCGCTGCCGTGCTCGGGCCCAGGCGCACCTCTTGGCAGAGCCCGCGCAGCCGCTCCAGCTCCCCCGAGATGTCGAAGGACGCGCCCTCGACCGCGGCGAGCAGCAGGGCACGCGCGGTGGCAAGGGAGGCGTGGGCCAGCGGCTCCTCGTCAAACTCGATGGCCACCCGATAGACGCCGTCGACCTTGGTCTCCCGGGCACGTCCGAAACCGACTGGGCTGCCGGCGAGGGTTTGCAGCTCCAGCGTGACGTGCTCCAGGATGTGGGCCAGGTAGGTCCCACGGTCCAGGCGCTGGAAGAACCCGCCGCGCTCGCCTACGCTGCAGCGGTGCTCGATGAGCGAGGGGAGCCAGGCCTTGAGCCGCTCGTTGAAGCCGGGAATCTCATCGGACGAGCGCTCGCTCAGCTCGCCCAGGTCGACCTCGACCTCCAGGACCGGGTAGTCCGCCCAGATGTTGGGCCCGCGGAGGGTCCAGATGCGCTGGATCTCTAACATGCCTGATACCTGCTGACGCCTATACCTGGACGTAGGCCGGTACCGGGGGCTGGTCGGTCGTTGTTCTTGACGTTGTCGCTGCCGGCGCTAACTCCAAGGCGGGCGGGGGACTACAGCGGGCGTCCGCCGCCAGGCGCTCGCGGACGTAGGCGACCGTCTCACCGATCCGGTCGGCCTGGATCATGAGCAGGTCTCCCGGTTGCGCGAGCCAGAGGGCAGCGTCCACGGCGTTTCGCCAACCGTGGATGGGCTGTACCTGCTGGACCCGCTGGCCGGCCGCCAAGCCCCGGCGGAAGAGGGCCATGATCTCGCCGGGCAGGCGGCCACGGGTGTAGTGATCCTCGTACAGGATCACCTGGTCGAAGGCCTGCCCCAGGATCTCCCCCTGGCGGATCATGTCGGTGTCGCGCCGGTCTCCCGCGGCCGAGTAGACGGCGATACGCCGGCGATGGGGGAAGCGGCTCAGGGCGTCGACCATCGCGAGCAGGGCGGAGGGATTGTGCCCATAGTCGAAGACGACTGTGGCACCACCGAGCTCCAGTAGATTGAAGCGACCGGGGGCCTGATCGAGGTTGGCGCCGAAGGTCTCCAGCGCGAGCGCCAGCGACTCCTGCGGCAGTCCGAAGGCCCAGAGCGCCCCGGCGCCGGCGAGGACGTTCTCGACCTGGAAGCCCACGCGCCCCCCGTGCGTGAGCGGAATCCGGCTGAGCGGGAGGGGCGGCCGCTCCTCGGCGCCTTCCGCGAGGATCAGGGACTGATCCCGCACGAAGGCCACCCGGCCGCCCGTGCGCCGGTGCCGCCGCAGGAGCGGGTGGGCACCGTCTCGCGCGAAGAACAACACCCGGCCGCGGCAACGGCTGGCCATGCGGGCGACCAGCGGGTCGGCCGCGTTGAGCACGGCCGTGCCCCAAGGGGCCACGCTGCGCACGACGGTCTGCTTGACCTCGGCGAGCTCTCGGAGGGTTGTGATCCCGCCCAAACCGAGGTGATCGCCCTCGCCGATGTTGGTGACGACGGCGAGGTCACAGAGGTCGAAGCCCAGGCCCTCGCGCAAGATACCGCCACGGGCAGTCTCCAGGACGGCCGCCTCCACCCGTGGGTTGGCGAGGACCAGTCGGGCGCTCCGCGGGCCGCTGCAGTCGTCCGCGTCGATGCAGCGGCCCGCGAGGAAGATCCCGTCGGTGCAGGTCATGCCGACGAAGCGTCCGGTGAGGCTCAGGGCATGGGCGAGGAAGCGGGTCACCGTGGTCTTGCCGTTGGTGCCGGTCACCGCCAGCACCGGGACGCGCCGGGGCTCCCCTGGCGGAACGATCGCCTCCAGGACCCGGTCCGCGATCGGTCTTTGGGGGGCGGCATCGAGGTAACAGTCGAGCGGTGGGGCAGGAATCACCTCGCAGACCTGGCCGCCTTGACCTTCCAAGGGTTGGGTCAGGTCGGCGGCCACGCGCACCTCGGCGACGTCGAGACCCAGGGCTTGGCTGGCGTCGACCAGGCGGGCGGTCAGCTCCGGGTGGACCAGGTCACTGACCTCCACCAGCGACTCCTCGAGACCACTCACGGCCGGTTGCGAGTGCAGCGCCGCCACCAGCCGCCCGCCGGCAACCAGCAGCCGATGCTGGGTGGCGGGCAGCGGCTCGTCCGCACAGGGAACGCCGACACTGGCGAGCAGGGCCTGCAGCAGGTCGCGGTCCGCCGCCGCCCAATCCCCGACCGGGCTGGTGCAATCGCTGCGCGTCCCGCGGAGGCGACGCTGATGGATGCCCTGGCCCAACCGCAGGACGTCGGCACCCACCCGCTGCACCGGGATGCCGCGGACCTTGGCCGCCTGGCCCAGGGCGGCCGCCGTGCGCGACGCCCGAGCCCGCGCCGCGGCGGCCCGGAGCTCTTCGATCAGGGCCGAAGGGTCGCTGTCGGGGTCTGTCCTCAGTGCGCAGAAGATCCGCAGTGTGGTCTCGGCCCAGGCCTCCGGGACGTCGTCGTCCTCGTGACTCAGCGCAATCAGGAAGACGCCGGGCTCCGGGGAAGGTCGCGTTCGGCTGAAGCTGGGTCGGTGCCCGAGTCCCGCCGCCAGCTCGCCGATGGTCCAAGCGAAGCAGCGCGCCAGCCAGAGGGACTGCCGAACCCGGTCGACCCCGCTCGCACGCCGCGGGAGGTCGTGTCGCCCAAGCCGGGGGCCAAGCGCCACGCGAATGCGGCGGGCGAGGTCTGGCAGCTCATCGTCGGGGAGCCCCGAGAGATCGAGCCAGACCTCGGCGATCGGATGATCGGCCCAGACATTGGGTCCGCCCAGCAGGCGGGTTCTCAGGACGTCCATCTTCGTTCTTTTCGTCGGGGCCGCCGATCCCACCAGGCTTGGCAGGCCCGCGGGCATCGCAGCGCGAGTGGTGGTCGGGTCCTAGACCGCGGGCTCGCTCTGCTCACCGGAGGCGCTCACTGCGGCCAGGGTCTGGCGACAAACCGGGAGATTGGTCTTGGCGCTGTGCCTGGGGGGCCAGCGCGATCATGCTATGGTAGGCAGTGCGGAAAGTCGAGGGGGTCTCAGCCGGCGGGAGAAGCCCGCCAGCGGTGCCCCCAGCCGACAGACGGTGCCGCGCGACTGGGACTCCTGATGCCGCGTCGCGCGCCTCAATCTGGCGCGATTGAACCGATCGACAGCTTGGGTCGCGAGCTCCTTGCCGAGCCCGCTCGAATCCTCACCTGGTTGCCGCGGGAAACCCGATGAATGATGCCCAAACGCCGGGGGATCGCGATGAGCGCCTCGCGCCGGAGCCGCCCGCCCCCTGTCGGGCATGGTTGGGTCCGGAGGAGTGCTTGGTCGCGGCGTTCGAGCCCGACCTCGACGACCGGCTGCACTACACGACTGGTCACCTTTGTCTGACGGATCGGCGCCTCCTCGCCCGCCCCCCCGCCGCGCCGGAAGAATGGCAGTCCTGGCCGCTCGAGGACCTGAGGAGCCTGCGTGCCGCCGATCAAGGCGGGGCGGGCACTCTGGAGGCCCTAGGCGCCACCTGCCGGCTCGCGGTGTGGCGCTTTACGGCCGCTCGGCTGCCGGCGGCCCAGCGCTTCGCCGAGTGCGCCAACCTCGCGATCGCGCGGCGCTCGGGCGCGCCGCCGGCGTCGGCGTATGAGCAGGCGACCGTCTGCCCCACCTGCGGCGCTCTGATGGAGCCTGGGCAGGGCGCCTGCGCCTTCTGCGCCGCGCCCCCGCTCCCCCCGCCAGGCCGCTCCCTCTGGCGCCTGACCCGCTTTGCCCGACCGCGTGCGCGGCTGATCGGGCTCGGCTTCGCGCTCATGCTTGCCAGCACCGCGGCGAGCTTGGTCCCGCCCTACCTGACAATGCCGCTGGTCGACGAGGTGCTCATTCCCCACCAGACCGGGGGGGCGCCCGTGGATGCCGAGCTGGCGGCACTCTATCTTGGAGGACTCGGCGGGGCGGCCCTGCTCGCGTGGCTTCTCGGCTGGGGCCGCACCCTGGTGATGGCGAAGGTCAGCGAGCGGATCGCCGCGGATCTGCGCGCCCAGACCTACGGCCACCTGCAGATGCTCTCCCTCGAGTTCTTTGGCGGCAAGCGCACCGGGGATCTGATCGCCCGGGTCAGCAGCGACACCGACCGGATCTGCACCTTCCTCGCGTCGAGCCTGCTGGACCTGGTGACCGACCTGCTGATGATCATGATGGTCGCCGGCATCCTCCTCTCGATCAACGTAAAGCTGGCGCTGGTGACCCTGATCCCCTTTCCGGTCATCGTCTGGCTCACCATGCGGGTGCGCCAGCGCATGCGGCACGGATTCGAGCGCAGCAGCCGGGCCTGGGCCGACATGGTGAGCGTGCTCGCCGACACCATCCCCGGCATCCGCGTCGTCAAGGCGTTTACCCAGGAGCGGCGGGAGATTGACCGCTTCGCCCAGGCCAACGAGAACGTCGTCACGGCCAATACGCGGGTCAACACCCTGTGGTCCGTCTTCGGTCCCACGGTGACCTTCCTCACCGACCTGGGGCTGCTGCTCGTCTGGGCGTTTGGCGTCTGGCTGGTCGCCGGGGACGCCGTGACTGTCGGGGTGCTCACCGCCTTCGTCGCCTACATGGGGCGCTTCTACACGCGCCTCGATGCCTTGAGCCGAATGGTCGGAGCCATCCAGCGGGCCGCCGCGGCGACCCATCGTGTCCTCGAGATCCTCGACCGCGTCCCGAGCGTGCCCGAGCCGACCGACCCGGTCGATCCGGGACGGGTCCGGGGCCGCATCGAGCTGCGCCGGGTCGCCTTCAATTACGGACCGCGCCGGGTGCTGCACGACATCGATCTCGAGATCCGCCCGGGCGAGCTGGTTGGGCTGGTGGGCCACACCGGGGCGGGCAAGACGACCTTGGTGAACCTGATCTGCCGCTTCTTCGACGTCGCCGAGGGCTCCATCCTAGTCGACGGGGTGGACATCCGCTCCTTCGCGCTGGAGGCCTACCGGCGCAACATCGGGATCGTGCTGCAAGAGCCCTTCCTCTTCTTCGGGACCATCGCGGAGAACATTGCCTACGGCCGCCCCGAGGCGACGCCGGCCGAGATCATCGCGGCCGCGCGGGCCGCCAGTGCCCATGAGTTCATCCTGCGGCTGCCGGATGGCTATGACTCGCTGGTCGGGGAGCGGGGCCAATCACTCTCCGGGGGCGAGCGCCAGCGCATTTCGATCGCCCGAGCCCTATTGACGGATCCCCAAATCCTAATCCTCGACGAGGCGACCTCGTCGGTGGACACTGAGACCGAGCGCAAGATCCAAGGCGCGCTCGACAACCTGACGCGCGGTCGGACCACCATTGCCATCGCGCATCGGCTGAGCACCCTGCGCCGCGCAGATCGCTTGGTGGTGCTGGAGCGCGGACGCATCGCCGAGGTGGGCACCCACCAAGCGCTGCTCGACCGCAAAGGCACCTACGCGCGCCTGTACCAGGCCCAGCTCGAGCAGGCGACGCAGCACCTAAGCTTCTGAGGAGGGGACAGATGTCGACGAGCCTCGGGCGCAGGGGTGGCGAGCTTGGCTGAGCCGGACATCAAGCTGGCGCATGACCCCTGGGGTCGCCTTGTCCTCATCCTGGGGGACGGGATCGTGCATCAGGGTGTCATCCCGGTGCGGGCGTTTCCGATCAGTGACCCGGCACACTGGGTGGCCCTCTGTGATGCCGAGGGGCGGGAGCTCGCCTGCGTCCCCGACCTCAAGGTACTCACGCCCGAGACGCGTGAGCTCCTTGAAGAGGAGCTGGCGCGCCGGGAGTTCGTCCCGGTGATCCAGCGCGTGCTCCAGGTCTCGAGCTATCTCGAGCCGGCCGAATGGGCGGTGGACACCAATCGCGGGCGCACCCGCTTCGTGCTCAAGAGCGAGGACGATGTGCGCCGGCTAGGGCCGTTCAGCGCGATGATCCAGGATGCCCAGGGTATCCGGTATCTCGTCCCGGATACCCGCGACCTAGACGCCTACAGCCGCTGTGCAGTAGACCGTTACCTCTGAACGGTAGAACGCCGTTCCGTTGCTGCTGCCCCCGGTGTGGGCTGCCAGCGTCTTTTCGGCCGGGCCGTGGCATCCTGCGGTGATGGTTAGCACCGCGTTGAGGTCACCCCTGCGGGCCGCGCGAACGCCCGCGCCGCAACGGGCGGGCTTGCCGCCGGCCACATCGGGCCACTCTCCGACCCGAGGATGCGCGCTCCGGTCGATCACCCCGCCGGGGTGGTGAGCAGAAATGACAGGCCCGGGTGCGAACGGCCCGGAGATGCGGACAAGGTTCCCGCGCACTGTTGGCAACCGAATTAGGGGGGGCCGCTTAGGACGGGAAACTTCTCCAGTACGAGAACTGCGCCGGCTCGGCTGTTTTGCTATACCACCGCGGTATGCTCTGGCCCCTCGTCAAGACATGAGGCCGGTGTCACTCGCTAGCTCCAACGTGGCTGACGCCGCGAATCCGCGGTGCCGCGTAGGACGTCGGGAACGACGAACGCTGCGCGCCATGGAGAGCGAAGCGAAGGCGCGTAGTCCCCGGTAGGCGTCGGCGCGGGCGTGTTGCCGGAGTGGCGAAGGGGCGAGAGACCCGAAGCCGGCGGAGGCAACATGCAGAGCGCATCCGACACGCCGTCAAGCCATTCGCGAAGGGAGTGGCGAAGCCCGAGCAGCTGCGTCGCAGCGACCTCGTGGCGAAGCCGCTCCCGGAGCGGGGCGTACCGGGGCGACAAAGGCTGTCGCCAAGGAGCGAGTCCGTCCGGCGGCAGGAGCCCCCGGACGGATTCACGAGCGACACGCGACACTCCTGCGCTGTCCCCCGGCAATGTGCAGAGGTTGGCTAGATCGAGGACCATCAGTCGGCTCCTGGGCGTTCTCCGCGGCCGAGTGGTGGCGGCGAGCAACTCCCCCGGGGTGCGCCGTGTTGGCGTTTTTCTTGGTAGGAACGCGAGGAATCGGCGCCGGGGGACGGCCTGCATCCATCGAAGATACTGGTTCGAAGCGCGCACGACGGCAGCATCGGCCATGGAAGCAGACGCGGGCGGAACCGAGATCAGTGGCGGTTCGTGTCCGTGGTCGTCTGCCGACCGACCCCAGCTCGATGTCTGCTCATGGAACTCAGCGGTCGGTCTCCGCTAAAAGCTCAGCATCTGGATAGAATCAAAGGTGTCGGTTTCAACAAGCGCATCCGTAGCGCCGCTTGTTGCGGCAGCCAGACACCTCTGGCTGCAGGCTGGTCGTGTCCGCTATGAGGGGTCCGCGTTTGCTCCTGGGTCGAAAGCTCGGCGTCCGCTATGCGCGTAGAGCCGCCCGTGCGGCGACGAAGCCGGATGTCCGCTTTCTCACGACGCCGAATCAGTCTCGGCGAACGACGAGGCCCGCGCCATCCTGTTCCGTTCCATCAACCAAGCCCAACAACCCGCGGCCTAACCAGGACCCTCACCGCCCTCCTTCAGGCTCATCTCTGGATTGGAAAGGACTGGCATCGGCGCAGGGACCGGGACGCGGTGGCGATGATGGGGGAGACGTTGCGCACCATCGGGCCCTACCTGGTGCTCGCCTTCTTCGCCGCCCAGTTCATCGCCTGCTTCGGGCACGCACGTCTCGGCGAGATGCTCGCCGTCGTCGGCGGCACCTGGCTGGCCTCCCTCGGGCTGCCGGCGGCCGGGCTCGCGGTGGCCTTCGTCGTCGTGGTGATCGTCGGCAACCTGGTGCTGGGCTCGGCGTCGGCGAAATACGCCCTGTTCGCGCCGGTCTTCGTGCCCACGTTCATGCAGGCCGGCATCAGCCCCGAACTGACCCAGGCGGCCTATCGGGTGGGGGATTCCGTCACCAACAGGTCACGCTGTTCAACCCCTACCTGATCATCATCCTCGCCTTCATCCGCCGCTACCGGCCGGACGCCGGCCTCGGCACCCTGCTCTCGCTGATGCTGCCCTGCACGCTCGTCTTCGCAGCCCTTTGGTCGGCCCTGCTCGGCGTCTGGGTGCTGCTCGGCTGGCCGTTGGGGTCGGGTGGGGGATTCGGAAATGGCTGATCCCAACCGGCCAACCCGGCGCATCATGGGCGAGGCGTTTGAAGCACTGCCGAGGACGGCGTGGACCTACTTCCTATCTCCCGAGAAAAATCCCTTCCTGGGATTTTTCAGAGCGACGTCAAAAACCACAGTCGTTCACAACCATGGAGCCCGATGCCGGCGTCGTCGTGACATTGTTCGAGCCCGGTTCCCAGATCACCTCGGGATTGTTCGGGTAGTTCTCCCCGCGCTTGATGCCCTTCCATTCGAAAGTGGTACCCGCCGGCATGGCATAGGTCTCGCGCCAGGTGGGATAGGAAGTGGGCTTGAGGATTCGGCCGGCGCCCGGGTCCCAGTTACCCAGTTCCGGGATGTTGCCAACCAGGTAGACGCTTTCTCCCCAGGTGGTGTGGCCCTGGGAGCATTCGAAGGTCACCGGGACGGTGCCGCCACCGTCGGACAGCGGATAGCGCTGGTCCACCACGGGCAGCTTGCTGAAGTTCTCCCCGTCGCGCACCGACCGTACCAGCTTGATGTATTCGGCGTGGGGCCAGGCCAGGGGAGTGGCGCTGTTGGTGCCTTCGCCCACCCTGAACCGGCTGCCGCCGCCGGCGCACACGCCGTCGTAGACCTGCTCGGGCAGCAGGTAGCTATCGTTGGCGAACTGCTCCATGCCCCGCACGTAGGTGTCTCTCACCGCTTGCAGATCGCCGGCCGGGATGGAGCCGGGATGGGTCTTGTGCAGTTGGTCGATCACGTAGCTTCCGTACTCTCCGGTGAAAAACGGCCAGACCCGGCCCCGGTTTTCGAAGTTGTCGCCCGCGAAGTTCGCGCAGTTGTCGCGCCGCTCGCCGTAGCGGTCCTGGGAGTATCGTCTCCACCCCGGATAGCTTGCGCCGCCGAAGTTGAAGTCGTATCGGACGCGGTCCACATGGGCCAGCCCGGTATCGTCATATTCCTCCAGAGTTTCCAGCACCCGGCTGTCGTCCGGCTCCAGCACGCCGTAGCGGACCAGTTCGAGAAAGCCGCCGTCCAGCACCGCCTTGTCGTCCACGCAGGTTCCGCCGTTGTTGATGCAGGTTTTGTCACTGCCGTCTTCGATCCGGTACAGATATTCCCCGTCACCGAAATGGCCCGATGTGGTGTACATGTCGCCCAGGGCCCGGTAGATCGCATCGGCCTGCAGCCGATACCAGGCAGCGGCGCCGCCCTCCGGCCCGCCGATGAAGTCGGCGATATCCGCGGCCGCTACCAGGCCCGCGATGACCGCAGCATTGGTGGAAGGCGACTTGCCGAACTCTTCCTCCCAACGCTCTTGCTGGGTCTCCTCGATGGCGTATTCGCCGGTGTTGTGATGGGTGGGTCCGACGATGTCCACGGCACTCCTGTTGGACAGGAATTCGGCGGCCGGCTTCAGCATAGAGTGGTAGTAGGACGTCATCTCCGCATCGCTCAACACCCCCGCCTTCCACAGCTTGTGGGCATACATGATCGGCATGGCGGCTTGGTCTTTCTGCAGGCCGATCCACTCGAGGGTCCCATCCACATGGGTCTTCTGCAGGAACCAACCCGGCTTGTTGCCGGCCCCCACGCCAGGGGTGGTGGAGCGGACCTGGACCTTTGGCAGATACTTGAAGGCGACCTTTGCGGTATCCGCATCGCCCATGGCGAGCAGGGCCATGCCCACCTGGAAGAAGTCCCGTACCCACACGGCGCGGTAGCCGGTGGCGAAGTCATCCGCCGACACCGACTCGCCCCAGGGCACGCACAGGCAGGCGATCAGAGCGCCGGCGTGGGTCTTGTCTTCCATGGATTTCAGCATCAGGGCGCTGCTGTGCAGCAGGCGCCCGTTGTCTCCGGTGGCCGGGATCAGGGAGCCGAGCTGGGACAGACCGGCCAGGTAGTCCTCCCAGCCGGTGACGGCGCCGACGCCGTTGAAGCGGTCCAGCAGGACCTGGTAGCCGTCACCCAGGGAGCCCTGGGCGTTCGCATCGGCCTCGTTGAAGCTGTCGCCGAATCCGATCACGATGTCGAAAGTCACGGTCGCGGTATTGACGCCGGCCAACTGCCCCGTTAGGGCCACGTTGCCTCTTCCCTGGGGGGGATGTCCCTCGGTGAAGTCGAACTCGAAGTCCATGGCCCGGTCGGCATGCAGGTCGCTCCAACCGTCGTTCACCCCAACGTAGCCGGCCGAGGTCTTGACGAAGCCGCTGCTGCTGCGGACCACCAGGTAGCGGTTGTCCGCCACGTTTCTGGCGCCCAGGAAGTCGCCGCCGGTAAAGCCCACATCCTGGTTGCCCGTGTTGGCCACGTGGGGGTTCACCAGCAGATAGGGCGTGATGCCGTTCTCGAAGGCCTGAAAGCTGACCCGCATGAACAGGCTCTGCCGACCCGGATCGGTGAATACATCCTTGGTGATGCGGTAGCGGTTCTCGACATCGGTGTTCACGATCCGATAGGCCGGAGACAGGGGGCGTCCCGCCGCGTCGGTGTGCAGATAGGACACCGAGTGATTGGTGTGCAGTCGCTCCTCGTCGAACCAGCCCCCGCCGGAGGTGCCGGTGATCAAAAAGCCCATGTCCTTCAGCTGGGCCTCGTGGATCAAGCCGTAGGCGGTTTCCGTGACGATGCCTTCGGCCAGCGAGAACCAGACCCTGGACACGGTGCCGGTGTCGGCATGCCCGAACACGCTCAAGGCCGGGTCGTATTTTTCATACGAGGTGCCGATCCCCTGCTTCATCGAGCTGGCCCACACCGATGGGGCGCCATATTGGTTGCCTCCCGCGCCCGGGGGCGCTGCTCCGCCGCCCGCGGCGGTGGCGTTGATCGAAGCGGCGGTCGCAACCGCTGCCAGCAATCGTCCTGCGAATATCAGCCGATGGGTGTTCATGAATGCTCCTTACGATTCCGGGTCCGTGAAATGCCCAAGCCGTCAGGACTGACGACAGCGCACTGGAGATTATTCCGGAACTCTATTTCGAAAGGCTTCGTCCCTTCCGGTTGAACGGGCAGAAGGTCAGCCCATCGCTTTGCCGTAGCCCCCGCCCCCGGGCGTCTCTAGGGTGAGAGGGTCTCCCGGCCCCAGTTCCAGGACCACCTTTCCCGCCGCCGGCTCGCCGTTGAGCAGGTTGCGGCCCGACTGGCCGCTCCCGCCGCCCGAAACCCCCAGGGAGCATGCAGACGGCGCTCGGTGAGCAGGGAGGCCTGGGCCGGTGCCAGAAACTGGTACTCACGGATCAGGCCGTCGTCGCCGCTCCGCAAAATCCGGCGCCTGCGGAGCCGCGCCGCAAAGCGTAGCGGGTGACACGCAGAGGATACTGGGTCTCCAGCACTTCGATGGGGGTGTTCAGAGTGTTGGTCATGTGGGTCTGAACGCCGGAATGGCCGCCGCCCCGGGCTCCCGCCCCCATGCCGCCACCGATGCTCTCGTAGTAGTCCCAACGGAAGGACATCCAAGCAGCCCTGTGAGTCTAGGACGATCTGATTTAAGAGGCTAACGAGGGAACGTCGGCAACACGCAACGAGGATGCTTGCGGAGCGATCGAGAGGCCTAAGCGCCAGTTTCGGTGCATGTGTTGGGAGATGTCGCGGCGCAACGGGCAGAGCGGAGATACAGGGCAGGTGCGCCACCGATCGTCGATGATGGCGGTTACCAAGAGATGCGCTGGTCAAACTCGAAATCGGGCTCGGACTAACCGCGGAGGTCGCAGTCCGACACTAGCACGGGCGCGACCCCCAGGCGGGCAGCCTCGGGCAGGGGTAACCATGAGCGGCCGTGACGGGTCACTGGTCGCGCCAGGTTATTCGAGCGCCAAGCCCGCGTCTCGCCGACAATGGCATGACGCCATAAACGCCCGCTGTGGATCGCTGAGCAACCTCCCTCGCTCTTCTCGCCAGCGGGAGCCTTGGGTCAAGACTTGCCTATCAGGCCATCGCCGCGGGCTGCCTGCAACCAAGTGTGCTTCCGGCCCGACGCGAGTTCGCGCGAGCGGCCGCTTCTCAACGGGACCCGCCCTGCCCGGAAG
>CAVOQO010000012.1:0-150449 GCA_963698355.1 uncultured Gammaproteobacteria bacterium
CATTGGCGACGCTGTGCCGCTAGCATGGCTCCCAGGTGGGTGGGTGGGCGGGTCGGCGACGGGAACCGCGGTTTAGGCTATCGATATTCAGCAGCCATTACTGCCCCATCCTTTGCGATGCTCGTCCTTCCGGAAACAGCCGTCGAGTCGCAGAGGCCTAACGGATCCAGGGAAAGCGCAAGGACTTGATAGCGCACATCGCGCACCCTGAGAATGTCGGACGAATCGACATCGCACATCTCGCTTTCTTGCGCTTTTTGCGTTCATTCGCGGCCAAATCTTTCCGCACCGTCATGGCGATCCCCGTTAAATCCCTGTTGTTCCTTGGTGTTGCGGGCGCCGCTGCCGCTGCTTACTGGTATCTGACCAAACCCGAACCGGTGGAAGTGCGGGTGCAGGCGGCAGAGATCGGTTTGGTGGAGGAGATGGTCTCCAACACCAGGGCCGGCACCGTCAAGGCCTGCCGCCGAGCCAAGCTGGCCCCGGGCACCGGCGGTCAGATCGCCCGGCTCCTGGTGCATGAGGGGGATCGGGTGCGTTCCGGCCAGGTCCTGTTGGAGCTGTGGAACCAGGACCTTCGTGCCCAGGTGACTCTGGCTGAACGGGAGGCGGACGCCGGCGAGGCGCGCGCGCGAGCCGCCTGCCTCAACGCCGACAATGCCCAGCGAGAGGCCGACCGCCAGGAGAAGCTCAAGGAGCGGCGCATGGCCTCCGAGGAGCTGGTGGATCGGGCCATTACCGGTGCTGCGGCCGGCAAGGCGGACTGCGAGGCCGCCCGCGCCACCGCCCGGGTCGGCAGTGCCCGGCTTGGGGTGGCCCAGGCGGAACTGGACCGCACACGGCTCACCGCCCCCTTCGACGGCGTCATCGCCGAGGTCTCCGGTGAGCTCAACGAGTATGTCACCCCCTCGCCCCCTGGCATCCCCACCCCGCCGGCCGTGGACCTGATCGACGACAGCTGCTACTACATCTCCGCCCCGATCGACGAGGTGGATGCCGCCCAGGTGCGGCTGGGTCAGACCGCTCGCGTCACCCTGGATGCATTCGGCGAGCGCAGCTTCGAAGGGACAGTCCGCCGCATCGCACCCTACGTCCTCGACCTGGAGAAGCAGGCCCGCACCGTGGAGGTGGAGGTGGAGATCGCCGACCCGCCCAGGGACAGCCCGCTCCTGGCCGGCTACAGCGCGGACGTGGAGATCGTGATCGAGCGCCGGGAGGACGTGCTGCGCATTCCAACGGCGGCGGTCCGGGTAGGTGACCAGCCGAGCGTGCTGCTGCTCGACCCCGAGACCGGGCTCATCGAGTCGCGGGAGATCGAGACGGGGCTCTCCAACTGGGAGCAGACCCAGGTGACCGCCGGTCTGGAGGCCGGAGAGAAGGTGATCCTGTCCCTGGACCGGGAAGGCGTGGAGGAGGGGGCCCCCGCGGTGGTCGAGGAGACCAAGGGGGGGTGATCGAGCTCACTGCCCTGGAGCGGGTCTTCCAGGTGGGCGATCAGCCCGTGCATGCCCTGCGCCACCTGGATCTGACACTGGAGGACGGCGAGTACGTCGCCGTCATGGGCCCCTCCGGCTCCGGCAAGACCACACTGCTCAATATCCTGGGTCTGCTCGACCGGCCCGATTCCGGGACCTACCGGCTCGACGGCGTTGAGACCGGCACTCTGGGCGAGGAGGCGCGGGCGCGTCTGCGCCGGGAACGCATCGGCTTCGTCTTCCAGTCCTTCCACCTGATCCCGCGCCTCACGGCCTTCGAGAACGTGGAGTTGCCGTTGGTGCTGGCCGGTCTCGCGCCGCGCGAGCGACGGCCGCGGGTGGAGCGCATGCTGGACGCGGTTGGCCTCACCCCGCGCGCCCACCACAAGCCCGATCAGCTCTCCGGCGGCCAGCGACAGCGGGTGGCCATCGCCCGCGCCACCGTGATGGAGCCTGGTCTGATCCTCGCCGACGAGCCCACCGGAAACCTGGACCGCGCCTCGGGCGAGGAGGTGATGCGGACCCTGGAATCACTCAACGCCAAAGGGCTCACCCTGGTGGTGGTCACCCACGACCCCGTCATCGGCGACCGCGCCCGCCGCCAAATCCGCATGGCCGATGGGGCCGTGGTGGCGGACGAGCCCGGATCGGACTAGCTTGGATGCGTCCAGACCACGCGAACGGAGAATCACGCCATGTCAGCCAGACTCAGCGCCATCCAGGCCGACATCACCACACTCGACGTGGACGCCATCGTTAATGCGGCAAACTCCAGCCTCCTCGGGGGCGGCGGCGTGGATGGGGCCATCCACCGCGCCGCCGGGCCGGAGCTGCTCGCGGAATGCCGCCTGCTGGGCGGGTGTGCGACCGGCGACGCCAAGCTCACCCGCGGCTATCGTTTGCCTGCCCGGCACGTCATCCACACCGTCGGTCCGGTCTGGCACGGGGGCGAGCACGGAGAGCCTGGACTCCTGGCCTCCTGTTACCGCCGCTCCGTCGAGGTGGCGGCGTCCCAAGGGGCTCGCTCCCTCGCCTTTCCGGGGATCAGCACGGGGGTTTATGGCTACCCCGTGGCTCAGGCGGCCCGGATCGCAGTCGATACGGTACGTGCGACCAGCGCCAGCCATCCGGAGATTGAGGAGGTGATCTTCTGCTGCTTCTCCGCTTCGGACCTCGCCGTCTACCAGGGACTGCTTGGGGCGGCGGCGGACCACGAGATTTAGGGACGACCGCGAGGGGCTGAGACCACCCCCGATCTGGGTCGCCGAAACCACTGCTCAGATCCTGCCCACCATGCGCTTGACCGACACCCTGCACAGCGCTGCCCGCGCCCTGGTCTCGCACCCCAGCCGGAGCTGGTTGACCCTGCTCGCCATGGCGCTCGGCACTGCCGCCGTGGTGCTGTTATCGGCCCTGGGCGAGGGGGCGCGGCGCTACGTGCTGGACGAGTTCACGAGCCTCGGCACCCATCTGCTCATCGTCTTCCCCGGTCGCAACGAGACGACTGGTGGCCCCCCGCCGCTGATGGGAGAGACCCCCCGCGATCTGACCCTCGACGACGCCTTGGCCCTGCTGCGCTCGCGCTACATCGAGCGTATCGCTCCGCTGTCCATCGGGTCCGCCGGCGTCTCACGCGGGAGCTTGGACCGCGAGGTCAATATCCTGGGGTCCACCAGTGACTTTCTCGACGTTCGTAACCTCGAGATGGCCTCGGGCCGCTTTTTGCCCGAGGGAGAGGCGGCGCGCGCCCGACCCGTAGCCGTGCTCGGAGAAAAGTTGGCCCGCGAGCTGTTCGGGAACGCGAGCCCCGTGGGGCGCTTCGTCCGCATCGGCGACCGGCGTTTTCGGGTCATCGGCCTGCTCGCGTCGGGCGGTGTTTCACTGGGGGACGACCTGGGTGACCTGGCGGTGATCCCGGTGGCGTCCGCCCAGGCCCTCTTCGACAACCCCGCGCTGTTCCGCATCCTGGTCCAGGCCAAGGACCGCGAGGCCCTGGACGCGGCAGCGGACGACATCCGAACCATCATCCGAGCCCGTCACGAGGGGGAGGACGACGTCACCGTCGTCACCCAGGACGCCATGCTCGGAACCTTCGACCGCATCCTCGGCGCGCTTACCCTGGCGGTGGCGGGGATCGCCGCCATCAGCCTCACCGTGGCGGGGGTGCTGATCATGAACGTGATGCTGGTTGCGGTCTCGCAGCGCACCGCGGAGGTGGGTCTGCTCAAGGCCCTGGGGGCCGGACAACGTCAGGTGCTCGGGCTCTTCCTCACCGAGGCCCTGTTGCTCGCCGGGGCGGGAACCCTGGCGGGACTGGCCCTGGCCTTTGGGGGCGTGTGGCTGGTCAACCGGCAGTTCGACGCCTTCGCGCTGGTGATCCCTGTCTGGGCGCCCTTGGCGGCCGCGGCCGTTTCCTTGGCCGCCGGGCTGTTCTTCGGCCTGCTCCCCGCCCGCCGGGCGGCCCGGCTCGATCCCGTGGTGGCCTTGTCCGGACGCTGACTCGATCCATGCGCACCCGTGACCTGGCCGCCTACACCCTGACCGCCATCCGCTCCCAGCGCGGCCGGAGCCTGCTGACCGTGACCGGCATCGCCATCGGCGTGGCGGCGGTGGTGCTACTCACCGCCATCGGCGAGGGCATCCACCGATTCGTGCTGGCGGAGTTCACCCAGTTCGGCACCAACCTGATCGCGATCAATCCGGGCAAGACCACCACCTTCGGTATGTCCGGGGCCATGATCTCCAACGTGCGGCCCCTGAGCCTGCAGGATGCCAGGGCCCTCCAGCAGGTCCCTGACGTGGAGGCGGTGGTTCCCGTGGTGCAGGGAAACGCGGCGGTCGAGTACGGCGGGACCAGCCGGCGCACCATGGTGCTCGGCGCCGGGTCCCGGGTGCCGGAGATCTGGGCCATGACCCCGGCCATCGGTCGCTTCCTGCCCCAGGAGTCCGAGGCGGCCCGACCTTTCGCCGTGCTGGGGTCCAAGCTCAGGCGGGAGCTGTTCGGCAGCTCGTCGCCGCTGGGGGCGCGGGTGCGCGTCGGGGGAGAGCCCTACCGGGTGATCGGGGTCATGGAGTCCAAGGGCCAGATGCTCGGCTTCGACCTGGACGACACCGTCTTCATCCCGGTGGAACGGGCGCTCGCCATGTTCGACCGCGACAGCCTGATGGAGATCGACCTGCTCTACGACCGCTCCGCGGACAGCAGCGCCGTGGCCGAGCGGGTGCGCACCCTGCTCAAGCGTCGCCATGGGAGCGAGGACTTCACCGTCACGACGCAGGACCAGATGCTCGACGTGCTGGGCTCGGTGCTGAACGTGCTCACCGCGGTGGTGGGTGCCCTGGGCGGAATCTCCTTGGTCGTGGGCGGGATCGGAATCCTCACCATCATGACCATCGCGGTGCAGGAGCGCCGGCGGGAGATCGGGCTCCTGCGCGCACTGGGTGCGGCACAGGGCCAGATCCTCGCTCTCTTCCTGCTGGAGGCGGTGGTGCTCGCCCTGCTGGGCGGGCTGGTCGGATTCGTGATAGGGGCGGGTGGGGCCTGGCTGATCGGCGCGGCGGTGCCGGCCCTGCCCACCCACACCGCCTGGGACTTCGTACTGGTCGCCGAGCTCACCGCCGGACTGATCGGTCTCGCAGCCGGCGTGCTGCCGGCGTTAAACGCGGCGGCGCTGGATCCGATCGCGGCCCTGCGAGACGAGTAGCCGCCACCCTCTGGCACCGCCCGGGGCGCTAGGCCCGCCCGAATCCCCAGCGCCAGGGCATCGGTAGCTTCTCGGAGCCGCCCGCTCGCACGCCGCCGAACATCAGCACACCCAGGTGCACCTCCACGTTCTCGGCGACCCAGAGCATGAGCCAGACGTCCGCCTTGAGCCGGCCAAGATCGTCGTTCGGCTTGCCCGCCCAGTAGAAGAGGTCGTGGATGAAGCAGCCCTCGTAGAGGTCGCGGCCGTCGATCCAGGCGTTGGGAAAGCCCGAGCAGCCGTCGCTGCTGAAGGGATTGCGCGGGGGATCCGACTCGATCAGGGCCCACAGCTCCGTCAACCCATAGTGCTCGCAGATGGCGCGGATGCGCTCGAGCGGGACAGGCTTGTAGGGGGCGGGGAGCTTGATCGACATCTGGGCCTCCTGGGGTCGCGCGGGAGGTGCCTAACATACCAGCGCTTCCGCCTTTGTTCGTGTTCGCGGACTCACGGGATGAGCCACTGCCTGGCGCATGATCTCTTTCACCATCCCCAACCAGCCCGGGAGACGACGATGGAGTCCATCCTCAACCTGTTCGTGATCCTGCTGTTCCTGTCCAGCTTCTATCTTGTGCTCGGCCTCACCTGCGCCCTGATTGAGAGGCTGCAGGCCCTCGCAATCGCCCGCCCGCGGCGCGCCCGCACCCCGACCGGTCGCACCCAGCGGCGTACCCGCACCGCCCGACCGCGCCGCCGTCGCGATGGCGCGGAAGACCTGGATGGAGCCGGCCGCCGACCGACGCTGAGTGCCGCCATCTAGTGGAGAGCCGGAGTATCCGCGACGGGCGGTTCCAGGCAAGTGATCCAGGCACCGAACGGCCCAGACCGTCGGTGGTAAGGTTAACCGCGGACAGGGCGTCGATCCCCGGCGTCCGATCCCGTTTTCCTCCCTTGACCGGAGCCACCGATGCCGATCACCGCCGCTTTCTTGCTCGGACTGTTGCTTTACTGCATCTACCGGGTCGTCATTCGCGCCTTCTACACCGTCAAGCCCAACGAGCGGGCCGTCATCACATCGTTCGGGCGC
Source organism: uncultured Gammaproteobacteria bacterium (assembly GCA_963698355.1). Classification (GTDB taxonomy): domain Bacteria; phylum Pseudomonadota; class Gammaproteobacteria; order Chromatiales; family Chromatiaceae; genus Thiodictyon. The sequence continues at coordinate 6,246 of CAVOQO010000012.1, forward strand.
GCCGAGCGCATGGGAGATCAGCTGGTCTCCGACGTCCTGATGAACGAGGAGGAGCAGCAACGCTACCGATTCCCGCGCCTGCACGTCATCGGCCCCGGCGGCCCCTACTTCAAATGGCCCTGGCAAGAGGTCCACAAGGTGGATGTCGCCACCCAGGCACTGGATCTCACCTGGGACCCCACCAAGCGCCAGACGACCATCGAGGCGGTGACCAAGGACAACCTCACCACCGGGGTCAACGGTCAGATTCGCTTCCGCATCTCGGAGAACAACCTCTACGGCTACTGCTTCGGGGTGGACGACCCGATGCAGCATGTCATGGGCTATTTCATCGCGGTGCTGCGCGAGCGCATCGCCACCTTCTCCGATCCCAAGGGTAAGAGCCTGCTCACAGAGGGCGAGCTGCAGAGTGAGGGTGGCCCAGCCGCCGCGGATTTGTCCGAGGGCGTCTCCATCAATGACCTGCGCAAGAACCTGCCGCTGCTCAACGACTACATGGAGCAGCAGTGCCGCACCACAGGGGCCCGCTACGGGATCGAGCTGGACGCGGCGCTGATCACCCAGATCGACCCGCCCCAGGAGGTGGACCGGGCCCTGTCCGCCATCAACAGCACCCGCAACCAGGTTGCCGCGGACATCAGCACGGCCCGGGCGGACGCCGAGCAGCAGATCACCATGAGCAAGCGGGCGGTAGACATCGCCACCAACAACGCCCAGGCGGAGGTGGCCCCCTTGAAGGAGCTGGCAGACACCCTGGCCCAGGTCAAGGCCGGGGGCGGCAGCGAGGCCCTGCGGGCCTATGTCCGCAACATGCGCATCCCACTGCTGGGCAAGGCCCGGCGCATCGTGCTGTCGACCGGCAATCGCGCCTAAGGAGTAAGGAGAAACACCATGCCTTTCGACGATCCCTCCGCACCCATCGGCGCCTTCGTCGCCGGCCTGCTCGCCATCCCGGTAATCATGCTGGTGGCCAACGCACTCGGTCTCTACACCATCGTCCGGGAGCGCCAGGCCCAGGTCTACACGCTGTTCGGAAAGGTCATCGGCACCCTCGACGAGGCCGGCCTGCGCCTGCCCATCCTGCATTTCGGCCCCAAGGCCCTGCTGGTGCCCTGGTTCGGAAAGCGCCACCTGGTCAACACCGCGCTGCGCCAGTACTACCTGCGCGACCTCATGGTGAACTCCGAGGAGGGCACCCCCATGGGCGTCGGCATCTGGTACGAAATGCAGGTGAGCAACCCGGTCTCCTATCTCTTCAGCAACGCCAACCCGGAGGGCTCCCTTCAGGCCAACGTGACCAGCTCCACCATCTCGACCTTGAGCAATCTGGAGATGGACAAGATGCTGGAGGACCGCCACCAGCTCAGCCATCAGGTCCGGGCCACGGTCTCGCCGCTGTCGGAGAAATGGGGCTACAAGCTCGGGTCCGTCTACATCCGCAAGGTCGCCTTCACCGACCGCCAGATGGTCGACAACATCACCGAGAAGGTGGTCAAGCGCCTGGTGCAGGTCACCAGCGCCATGAAGCAGGACGGCGAGAACCGGGTGGGGCTCATCAAGAGCCAGACCGCCTACAAGGTCTCCCAGAAGATGGCGGAGGCCGCCGCCGCCCGCCCATCAGTGGTCGGAGATGCCCTGAATGAAATCTCCAAGCACGACCCCGAGCTCCTGACCGCCGTCCTGGAGGTGATGGAGGCTGACCAGCTCATCGCCTCCGGTGCAGCGGTGGAGGTGCTGCCGCAGGGGATGCAGGTGCTGGTTCAGCTCGGGGGAGGTGGGGCGGCGGATCGACCCGCGGCACCGGTCGGGCATGGGACGCTCGAATTGGGAGGTCTTGGGACGGGGCCGGCCAGGTACGGGTGAGCAAACGGTGTAGGACGCTTGGGTGCTAGGCTGCGTGCAGCCTAACCCGTCTTCGACTATTCGCGCCCATTTTTCACGTAACCCCTTGTTTGGCTGTTACCGCAGGGGCCAAGGTCGGCACTACAAGACACTTAGTGGATGCGGGCTTCCAGGGTGGCGGTGATCCTCGGTGGGGGTTGCGGGGGCAGTTGCAGACGCAGTTGCTCGAGCAGCAGTTGCTGCTCGGGCTCCGGCTCGGTGTGACGGCTCAAGATCAGGGTGCGTCCATCAGTGGTCGGTAAATGCACATCGACCATCTGGATGGCGGCGAATTTCTCCAGGACGGAGCGGGGGGTGAGTCCCGGGGCCAGGGGGCGCAGCCGGGCCTTGAGGGTGACCTGAAGGCAATAGGCGAGGAAGGCGACAAAAATGTGCGCTTCAATGCGCCTGTCCAGTTGGTGGTAGATCGGGCGAATGCTCAGGTCGCCCTTGAGCTCTTTGAACGCCTGTTCGATCTCGGTGAGTTGGATGTACCAGGTCCACAGCTGGGCCGGGTCGTCGCTGGTGAGGTTGGAGCGCAGGAGATAGCGGCCTTCGCGACGGCGGACCTGGCGCAGTTTCTTGTGATCGAGAGCAAAGGTGAAGGTCGCGGCCGTGACGGGTTGATCGGACGCTGGTACCTGGATACGCACCAACCCATAGGCCCGTCCGGCGTCCTTCTTGGCGGCGCCGAGCTTCAGTAAGAGCGCGTCGCGGCTGAGCGTCTGGCGTTGCAGCTCATGGAGCCGTTTCCACAGCCGTTTGAGACGGCGCCGGCGCATGGCCCGTTCCTTGTCCTGGCGCCCGGCGCTGCGGGCCAGGACATACAGCTCGCCGTCCTGCTCCAGGAGCTTGACCGTGACCTGCTCGCGCACCGCCGTCCAGGGCTTGGTCAGAAAGGACCGCTCCAGCTTGCTCAAGCGCCCTTTGGGGGTGCCCACCAGGTACTGCACCGGCGGGTCGCAGCCGCGCATCAGGGCCAGGGTCGCTTCGGTGGGGATCCCGCGATCCATCACCCAGACGCGCTCGGCCTTGCCGTATTGGCCTTCGATCTTGGCGAGGACGTCGGTGAGGGTTTGTCGAGGGTATTGCCCGGGAGCACCTCGTAGGCCAGCGGAAAGCCCTCCGGGGTGACGATCAGGGCGATGACCACCTGGACACAATCGGAGCGTTTGTCGCGGCTGTAACCGAAGGTGCATTTCCCATGCTCCGGTGGGTCGCACTCGAAGTAGGTGCTGGTGAGGTCGTAGAGCAGGATGTCAAAGCGGGCGTCGAAGAGGCTGCGCCAGCGTTCCTGTAGGTATGAGAACAGCGCCTGTTTGTGCTCCACGAGATGATCCAGGCAGCGGTAGAGGGTGTGACTGTGGGCGATGGCAAAGTCCTCGCCAAGCAGGTCACCCAGGGCACTGTGGTCAAACCAGTGGCGGTGCAGGCGCCATTCGGCGCCGGGGTCGATCAGGCGATAGGCGACCAGGGTCTTCAAGACATTGAGCCAGCGGGTGCCCTTGCGGCTGGGCGGCAGGCGCGGCTGCCAGAAGCTGTCCAGTTGCAACAGGTCCCACAACCCACACGCCAGCCAACAGGCGCCCCATTGGCGCGGGCGGCGCAGTTGCAGCCCGCTCAGCTTGACCTGCACCACCGCGCAGGCCAACTCGGGTGCCCGGCGGTCCTCCGGAAACAGGGCCATCTGGGCCGAGGCGCCCCGGTCTTCGTCAAACACCTCGATGGAGCGGCACCACGCCGCCCGCTGGGCGTCGTTGATCTCCCCCAGATACAAGACGTGGCGCTGCACCACCCGCCCGTCCGCTACCCGACGGTTCTCCACCACACTCCAGTAGCGGTGTTCTTTACCGTCCTTCTTGCGGGTCTTGGAGCGCAGGAACATGCCGACAGTGTCGGAAGATTCGCCACCCGGCTCAAGGACCAAGGTCGGCACTACAGACGCTTTCGCGCAACCTGGCCTCGTTCACTCAGACACTTACAGCACAACCAAGGGCCAGAATGGCCCCAAAATGGCAAATTCCTGGGTCGAGTAGTCGAAGTCGGGCTAGAACACTAACGTCCTAATGTGGCAGAGTCGGCTAATCCCTAAGCGGGTCTCACTCCTCCTTGAAAAGGAGGCCTCGTTGTCGAGGCCTAGCTTCCGGTTAGCGCGTGTTGTGCGCGCCTGTCTTCTGGTCTGCGGTTTGAATTGCGTGAACGGTCACGACAGGTTCGTTTCCGCTGTGGGACGCGACTTGGTGTGACTCCGTTGCGACGACCGCGGTGCCGGCCAAACCCAATGCCAGTGCAACGCCTGCGAGTGCTGCGAACATTGTAACCTCCTGATCAACCGCCGTTAGAGAACGAATACATCGAGAAACGCCCCGGCCCGACGAGCCCATCATGGGGAAGCCGGTGCGGGTCCTGTTTTAAGGGAGCTACCGCGGCGCGGCTCCGGGCTGACGACGCCTACCGGGCGCTGGGGCTCAAAAGGTACGACGCCAAGTCTGTTTCTTGGATGACGTTACCTGAGCCGACGTCCGCCCACTGCGGTTTTCGCCGGCGTCAGGCACGCAGCACGCACGATCTGCGCCATGGCGGAGAGGCGCTGGGTAAGACCGTTCCGGTGCGAGTTTGGCGCGGTTCCGACGCCTGGGGCGGGCGCGGTCGCGCGGTTGTGTTCACCCTGCCCGTGGTTGTGACCGACCACTGTCGGTCGATACCAACCAGGGATTTCCCGCTCGGGTTGCGGCTTAGGTCGCGCTCGCCCAGTCGCGGCTGGGGATCTCGCGTCCGTCCGTCTTAACCGTTCATGTGACCGCGGGGATGACCGGCGTAGGCCGTTACCGGCACCGTCTGGTGTTCCGGGTCGGCTAGGCCGTCATTGCAGGGGAATGAACGAGACCACGGGATTGCTCGGAGTCGCCGCTGCCTCGCCGCGGACGCCCGACAGGTCGTAACGCACGTGCACCCGGGCCAGGGCCGGGAATCCCATGAAGAGTCCGAGCGCCGCGGAGTCGAGCGCCTCCGGCCGGTCACAATGGAACCGGTAACTGGCCCCCAGGTCCGCCGGCCCTTTGCCCTTGGGGGCCGGATCGGCGTCGATCTTCGCCTGTTCCAGACGGCAGCCGGCCGGGGTGCTGAAGCGCACTAGCCCGTCGCCGGTCTTCAGGTTCTCCGCCGCCAGGGCCAGGGTCTCCCGCTCGGCGGCCCAACGTGGGGCGCGCTCGAAGCCCACCAGGCTGGCTGCCGGGCCGGCCAGCTCAACCTGAACCTCGGCGCCCTTGCCGTTGATGGACAGCGTGGCAGTCCCGGACTCACCGGCCCAGGCGCTTGCATACAGGATGATGAGACTCGCGAGGCCGATTCGCGGATTTGGGGTGCGGGTGCTTCTGTTCATTTTGGCTCGGCGGTAGCGGTCTAACGGTGTGGGTGCTTCGGTCGCCGGCTATGGCGCTCCAACGGAGCAGTGACGGCACAGGATACCGGAACTGGCTTGCGCGGGTGATGGATGCGCCACCAGCGTTGGCCGGGGTGTCAGACCGACGTGCGCGGGCCGGTCGCGGCTTGCGCCTTTATGCCCGGGGCCCGTCCGTCAGCCGCTTGCGCCAGTCGATCAAGGCCGGTTTGGGCCTGTGCTTGACCGCGAGCTTCCACCAAAAGCCGACCAGGCTGTCGCCGTAGGAGATGGCCATGCGGGGCAGGGCCAGGGGGTGGTCGGCGTGGGTCGCGGCCCCGCGCAGACAGGTAGTGGCGCTGGCATAGCCCGCCCTGGCGGCGGCGCGGACGGCATTGTGGTCGAAGCTTCCGAACGGATAGCAGAGGTGTCGCACGGGCACTCCCAGCACGTCTTCCAGGGCGGCCTTGCTGTCTATGACCTCCCGCTCCTGTACGGCGGGGTCTGACTCGCCGAGCTTGACATGATTCGCCGTGTGGGAGCCGACGGTTATGCCTGCCGCGTGGACCTGCCGCAGGCGCTCGGCGGACATCAGGCCGGGGACGTCCCGGCCGGGATCCTTGTTGAACCACTCGGCGCGTCGTCCCAGCCAACCGCTGATGGCGTAGACGGTGGCGGGGAAGCCATGAAGCCTCAGCACCGGCAGGGCCGAGTCCGCGAAATTGTCGTAGGCATCGTCGAAGGTCAGGACGAGAGCGCGCCGGGGAGTGGCCAGCTCGCCGGCGAGGCAGGCGAGTGCCGTGTCCAGGTCGAGCACCCGGTACCCGAGCCGGGCCAGGAGGTCCATCTGGCGGGTGAATCGGCCCTCGTCGCAGTAATTCGCCCGATGGCTCCGCATGGGTTGGAACTTGCCCACCTGGTGGTACATGAGGATGGAGATCCGGCTGGTGTCGGCCATGGGATGGGGCTTGTCCTTCGAGGCGACTGAGCGTGCTTGACCGCCCGGCTTGCGGAAGGCCATTGAACCGCTGACCGCCCAAAGCGCCAAGTCTTTTCGGCAGTGGTCGGGCCAGTTTGGCGGGGCGATTGCGCCAGCTGGTGCGGGAGACACGTTCCGCCTCGATCGGGCGCCCAGGAAACCCAGATGCCTTGAGCCTGCTCGTCAACCCCCTGCTAGGTGCCGATACAGGTCCAGATATTGGTCCATGACGGCGGCGCGGCTGAACTCCCGATGCACCCGTTCTCCGCCACGCTCGGCCATGTCCGCCATGAGGCCGGGGTCGGCGAGCACGGCGGCGATGCCGTCGGCGAGGGCCTGCGGGTCCTCGCAGGGCACGCACCAGGCGTCCTCCCCGTGGCGGGCCAGCTCGCGGGCGCCGCGGAAACTGGTGGTGACCAGGGGTCGGCCCCACGCCCATGCTTCCAGGATCACGTTGCCCAGGGTTTCCTCGTCCAAGGATGGGAAGACCACCAGATCCGCCATCTGGAGGTAGGGTCCGGGGTCTCTCTGCCAGCCGGCCCAGACGATGCGGCCCGTCTGGCCCAGTTGCGCAGCCCGGCGGCGCAGCTTCTCGCCCAATGGACCGTCCCCCACCAGGACCAGCCGCAGTGGTCGTCCCGCGATGGTCGCCGGCAGCCGGGACAGGGCCTCGATCAGGTCGCCATGCCCTTTCACCGGCACCAGCCGTCCCAGAGTCGCGAGGACCCAGGCGTCGTCCGGGATGGCGTGCCCCGCGCGGAGCTCCGCGATCCGGGTCGTTCCCACCGGCCGAGCCGGATCCGCGAAGTTGTAGATGTGATAGACCCGCTCCGCCGGCAGCCCCTGTTGGACCATCCAGTCGCACAGCCCCCGGGTGTTGCCGATCCAGCCGTGGGCGTGGCGGTAGGGACGAAGGTCGTAGTAGCCGCCCAGGCGCGCCAAGTGGACGGCCCCGCCCGGCCGCCCGCGCTCAGGCAGATGGGTTAGACGGGTGGCCCGGCCCATATAGGTCTGGACGATGTCGGGTCTCAGGCGTCGAATGAGGTCGGAGACCGCCCGCCGCGAGACGGGATCCCAGACCGTTAGATAGGGCAGACGATGGACCGGCAGCCGGCCAAAGTCGTGCCCGTCGAGCCCCCCGCCCCGGCGGATTGCCAGCTCCGCCGGAATCCCTCGCTCCGAGAGGGCTGCAGCGAAGCGGACGAACCACCGTTCAGCCCCGCCGAGCTCTTTGCTCGCCACCATCTGGAGGCTTAGGGGGTCAGTCATCTAGGTCGGCCAGCGAGGGAGCAGGGAGGTGTAACGTGGGGGTCCACTGCTTTCATGGTCGCGAGACGGGTGCGTGCAACGTTTAGCTCGTCAGCACCCTTTGTCACGATGCACAATCTGGTCGATGGACGCGAGTGCCCAGGGACTTTGTTGCACGGCCATTCGCACATCGCGAGCTCGGTTCCGCAACCTACGCTGTTTCACTCTCGTCCTGCCCCAGCAGGCAACCTCAAAGCGCCAGACAGCGCCTCCGGCGGCCTTGCCCGCGCTCCGTATCGGGGCTAACCTCTTACCCATCCCGGCGTGGGAGGAGCGCATTTCCTATTCCTGCATTCCTGCCGGAGCAAGAGAAGATCCGAGGTCCGATGCAGAGTGAGTACACCGGTGAGCCTGATTCATGCCGCAAAGAATCGCTTATTCCAGCCTAGGGTCATCTTGAAGGGTGGCAGCCAGCATGCGTGATGCAGACAGAAGAGCGTACCTGCGGTATAGAGATCCGGAAAGCACAACGTTGCGCCTTTACATCACGGACGGTGAAGCGGAAAAGCCCATCACGGGTTTGATGGTGAATGAAAGCCACGGGGGTTTAGCCTGCGTGTATGTGGGGGCGGCCGTTGAGCTAAACAGCCAGGTGGTCTGGCAGGAAACCGCAAATATCAGAACCTCCTGCAGAGTCGTGCGCTGTCAGACCCTGTACGCGGACGTCTTCTTGCTCGCCCTGCAGATCGTCGGCTAGCCGGGTGGTTGGTCCGTTGGCGGAACTCCTGATTAAAGGCATCGTACGCGTCAACATTGCCTACCACGGGTTCAGCCTGGGCGAAGGACCGACAGGAACAGTCCGGTTGCGATCAAACCGCCCAACAAGGCGCTCAAGATGAGCGCCAACCACCCGAAGCGACGATTGGCGATGGCTGTCCGGTTTTCCTCCATATCCCGCTCGACTTCGCTGCGGAGACGAACCATGCCGGGCGCCAGCTTCGCGCGCACCCGTTCGTCGACCAGGTGACTCAGCTCGCTGCGGCGAAGAACTGATTCGCTTTGGGTCTTCTTGGACTCGAGGTGTAAGTCCGAGACGTCCTTGGAGATCAATTTTACGAGCTCGCCGAGCCGATCCACCTCTGCGAGACAATCCCGCTCTCCAGCCCCCCAGTTTGCGGCCTCGCCAAGGGCGGAGACCCGGCGGGCCTCCTGCAAGGCCATCTCTGAACGGTGCAGTGCCTCATCCGCTCGCTGCATGCAGCGCTCCAGCCTGAGATTGAGCTCCCTGAGTCCATCGCGTTGCTTATCCCAAGAGCTGGTGGCGGCGAGGGCGGCAGGTACCTGCTTTCGTCCCGCAGCAAGGTCATCCGCGAGTTCGATCAGGCTCTCAATATCGCCAATCCCTGCAATCGAACGCCGATTCTTGAAGGCGTCCACCATCCTCGGAAGCTGGGCGCGGGCGGCTGCGACCAGCCTCAGGACGGGCTCGGACACCGGGACGGTGCCAGCGATCGCTTGATTCAGCACCTTCTCGATCTTCCAGGCCACCTCGGAGAGGTCGAGCGCCTTGACCATGCGACCACTGCCTTTCAGGGTATGAAAGCTTCGGCGGATCTCGGTCAGGGATTTCTTGTCCCCCGGATGATTTCGCCAGATTTTTAGATGGTTGTCGATATTCGCGAGGAGCTCTTCCACTTCTTCCAGGAACACGCCGACAATCTCGTCGTCGGTGGTGGGAATATGCCAACGATCTAGAGACATAGCAGGAGATTATCGGAGATTAGGGCGTGTCCCGCCCGTGGTGGCTGCCCGGCTTGCCGGTTGCCCGGGGATCCAATTCGCAGCCCTTGCACGACCGTGAAAACAATACCAGCGGATGCGACTGGCGAGCAAGCGCAACGCGAACAACGACGGCGCTTTGCAAGAACGGGCGCCATACCTTCTGCGCAACTTTATTGACGACATTGAGCCTCATCGAATGAGATGTTGAGTCAACAAGCTCAGCGGGAAAGCCTTGTCGTCCCTCGTGCCTGTCGAATACCGCCACGGATGAGCCAGGCAGGCTTTCCCGGTCGGCCGAGGGATGACCCCACCGCTGCAACCGTTGATCTGGTCTCATTCGACGTTAGCGGCAGAAACAACGCGACCGCCTGGCGGCGGTCGCAATGATTTGCTGGCAAAGCGTCGCTCAGACCATGAGGACGCCTTTGAGCTCGTCGAGATAGCTTTGCTCGTTCGCGCTGACGCGCTCGCCGCCGAATCCGAGAAAACCCCCTTCCTTCGCGGCGTTGGCGGCAGTGTCCGCCACCTTCATCAGCATGGTCTTGTAGGCGCTCGTCTCCTCGGGCGTCGCCTTGGCTCCGAGCAGGTCAACCGCCTTTTGCACCTGCTCGAACGATGCCTTTCGGAAGTTCGCCATTTGCTCCTCGCGGCTGCCTTCACCGAGCAGGCTCTTCGGATCGGGCATCCCCGGCATGCTCCGGTCGGCGAGCATTTCCTGCGCGAGCTCGCTGCCCGTCGCCTCCTTGAGCGCCTCGATCATTCCGCGCATGCCGCCTGCCGCCTCCTTGAGGGAGCCGAACAGTCCACTCGGGTCCGAGGTGCTGACGCCGGCGGCCAGGATCGCCGGAACGGATCTCAACAGGTTCCATTCGTCGGTGGAAAAAGTGGCCTTTGTTGTCATCGCAATTCTCCTTCAGCCTGATGGTGTTGGTGTCCCGGAGCCTATGGAGTGGGGAACGGCGGCGGTGATTTGATCGGAGCCCGAGGGACCGCGCCCGGCGCGAGGATACCCCCGGTGCGCGTGCCGCACCAGTGACCCCGCGGGCTGTGCGCTTAGTGTGAGGCGGGGCCCCTAAACTGCTGGGCGCCGACCAGCTCCCGATAGACCTCGAGGTTCCCCTGCACCATGGCGTCGATTGAGAATTCTCGGGCCATCAGCGCACGCCCCCCCGCGCCTAGGCGCCGGCGGCGCCCGGGGTCGGTGAGCAGCGCGCCGACTGCAGCACGCAGTGCCTGAACATCGCTGGGCGGGACCAGGATGCCGTTCTCCCCGTCGCGCACCGCCTCTGGGATGCCGCCGACGCGGCTGGCGACGATGGGCACGCCTGCGGCCGCGGCCTGGAGCAGGGAGACGCCGAGTCCCTCCATGGCGGCCGGGTGCACCAACAGGTCCAGGCAGGGCAGGATCTCTTCGAGGTCATCTCGGAACCCGGCGAGTTGCACCACGCCCTCCAGTCCGGCCGCGGAGACCGCCTGGCGCAGATCTGCTTCCATGGGCCCCTGGCCGAAAAAGATGACGCGCAGGGTTGGGTGATCCGCGACCAGCGGGGGCAGGGCCTCGATCAGGAACCGGTGTCCTTTGCGCCCGATCAGCTGGGCGACCACGCCGATCAGCAGGGCGTCCGCCGGGATGCCGAGCCGCGCCGCCGCATCTCGCCTGTCACAGGGTCTGGCATAGCGCCGCCAGTCGACCGCGCTGCGCACCACCCGCAGCTTTTCCGCTGGCAGGCCCTCGGCCAGGAGCACCCGACCGATCCCCTCCGAGATGGCGATCACCCGGTCGTGGAGCCGGTACTTGAGGGCCACCAGCCAACGGGGCTCGGGGTTGTCCACCCGGCGGGTGTGGACCACTGGCACGCCGGCCAGACGTGCGGCGACGCCGCCCCAGGTGTCCGCACCGATTCGGCTGTGCAGATGGACCAGCTCGGGGCCTGTCTCCCCGATCAGCCGGCGCAACCGCCAGGCGATTGCCGCATCCGCGTCCCCGTGCATCGGCAGGCCGCGCACGTCCCCGTAGGGCGCCGCCGCGAGGGCCAGGTCGCAGCCTCTGGGGCAGGCCAGCAAATTCTCATGGCCCAGGGCGGCGAGCCCCTTCACCAGGTGCAGGACCTGGAAGGCCCCGCCATAGAGGTGGCGCCCGCCCTCCACATGCAGCACCTTCACGGCTCGGTTCCGATGATGGCGCGGGCCGCCGCCAGCACCTCTGAGACGCCGATCTCGCGCATGCAGGTGAAGGCGCCGCCACAGGTGGGCCGGCGCTTGCAGGGTGAGCAGGGGAGCCGGTGATAGAGCACCCGGGCGTTGGCGCGGGTGCTGTCCAGGTAGGGACAGGTGGAGCCGAAGAGGAGCAGCGACGGGGTGCCGCAGGCGATTCCCATGTGGCCCAGGCCCGTGTCGACCGCCACCAGCAGATCCGCCCGGTCGATGAGTGCGGCCGCCTCGGTGAGACTGGTCCGCCCCGCGAGATTCACCACCCGGCCGTCCGCGTCGTCGGCGATGCGCTCCGCCGCCTCGTGGTCCGAGGGCCCGCCGAGCAGAACGGGCGTGATGCCCAGCTCCGCGCACAGGCGTGCGGCGAGCTCCGCCCAGCGCTCCTCAAACCAGTGCTTCTGGGGCCGGGTGGTGAAGGGGCAGAGGGCGGCGTAGCCGCTGGCGAGGCGCTCGCGGGCGACAACTTCCTGCGCGAACTCGGCGTCTGCCCCGGTGTAATAGACCTTCATCTCGAACCGGTCGGTGGGCAGGCCCAGGGTCTCGGCCAGAAAGTGATACTCCGAGCCGATCCGCTTGGAGTCCCCACCCCGCGCAACGACGCGGGTCATGAGCCACTGGCTGCCCTCCCGGGAGCCGAGACCGATGCGGACTGGGGCGCCGGAGAGCCGGGCGAGAAACCCGCTCTTCAGCAGACCCTGGAGGTCCATGGCCAGGTCGAAGCGGCCTTCGCGCAGGGTGCTGCGCAGGGCGCGCACGCCCCGGCTCAGCTCGCTGTAGCGCCCTTCCCGCCAGAGCCGCCGCCAGTGCCCCATGGGGCAAACGATGGTCTCGTCCAGGTCCGGGTGATGATCCAGCAGGGCGGTGCATTCGGGCTGCACCAGCCAGGCGATATGGGCATTCGGGCAGGCACGGCGAAGGGCGGAGATCAGGGGCGAGGCGAACACGACGTCGCCGATGGCGGAGAGTCGCACCAGCAGGATGCGGGCGTCTGGAGGAATGGGCGTCGGGATCGGCATGGTCGATCGGGGGGCGGGGCTGCCGGCATCAATCGGGACACGCTCCCTGGAACCGCCGTCGATCGGCCATCGGGAGCCTTGTACCTCGAACCGCGCATCCACGCCCAAATGGTGCCGAGCGGATCGCAGGCCGCACCATCTTACCCCACCGTCGGTCGGCCTGGAGGGCTCGACTCCTCGGCGGTGGTGGACCGCGTCGCGCTGGCTGGGTGTTTCGCGGCGGCGGGCCGACGAGGGCTGACTGGACTATCCTGCGATCGATCAGGCACCACCAGGTGCTGTCCTGGCGCCGCTCATCCAACTCCCGGAGAGAAGCCGATGGCGAATCGACTAACCGCACGACGCCTGCTGATTCCGATGCTCGTGGCCGCCTGTGCCTGGAATGGCCGTCTCATCGCTGCCGAGCCTCCAGCGGTTATGGTGCATCTATTCGAGTGGCCCTGGGTGGATGTCGCGCTGGAGTGCGAGCGGGTACTGGGTCCGGCGGGGATCGACGGGGTCCAGGTCTCGCCGCCCAACGAGCATCGGCTGGTGGCGGGACGCCCCTGGTGGGAGCGCTACCAGCCGGTGAGCTACCTCCTGGTCAGCCGCGGTGGCGATCGGGCCGCCTTCGCCGACATGGTGCGTCGCTGCCGGGACGCGGGCGTCGGCATTTACGTGGACGCGGTCATCAACCACATGACTGGGTCCCGCTTTGCCGATGATCCGCTGTGGGGCACCGGCAGCGCCGGCAGCCACTACGACTATTACCGGTACCCGGACTACGGCCCCGAGGATTTCCACCCCTGCCGGGAGGACATCGGCGACGACTACCAGGACCCTGACCGGGTCCGAAACTGCAACCTGGTCTCGCTCGCAGACCTGGACACGGGCGGCGAGCACGTGCGCGCCACCGTCGCCGCGTACCTCAACGACCTGGTCGGGCTGGGAGTCGCGGGCTTCCGGATCGACGCGGCCAAGCACATGGCCCCGGCGGATCTGGGGGCCATCCTCGCCCGGGTGAACGGAGATCCCCTCGTCTACCAGGAGGTGATCGAGGCACCGGGCGAGCCGATCCAGGGGGCCGAATACTTCCCCTACGGCCTGGTCACCGAGTTCGACTACGGCAAGAAGCTGGGCGAATTCTTTCACAACGCCAATATCGCCGGCCTGTGGGGCTTCGGCTCCGTCTGGTACGAGCTGATGCCCGGAGATCAGGCCCTGGTGTTTGTCGACAACCACGACAAGCAGCGCGGCCACGGCGGGGGCGGTGACTATCTCACCCACAAGGACCCGGCCCTCTACACGCTGGCCAACGTCTTCATGCTCGCCTGGCCTTACGGGACGCCGCGACTCATGTCGAGCTACCCCTTCGAGCAGTCCGACCAGGGCCCGCCCAATGACCAGGGCGCGACCCGGCGGGTCTACCGGGAGGACGGCGGCGACCGCTGCGGCAGCGACTGGGTGTGCGAGCACCGCTGGGGTCCGATCCAACGCATGGTGGGATTCCGCGCCGCGACCCGGGCGACCCAGACCGTCGACCACTGGTGGGACAACGGCGGCAACCAGATCGCCTTCGGGCGCGGCAAACTCGGCTTCGTGGTCATCAACCGTGGTGAGCGCCCGCTCCAAGAACGACTCCAGACCGGACTCCCCGAGGGCGATTACTGCAACCTCTGGGAGGGCGGGCCCGCAGACGGCACCTGCGAGGGCGGGGGCATCCGGGTCGGGGCGGACGGCCGGGCGCTGTTCGCCGTCCCGCCCATGGCCGCGGCCATGATCCATGTCCAGGCCAAAGCTGACCCCTCGGCGGGCGACTGGCGGCGCACCCTGGTCTTCATCCGCGGCGAGACCCAGCCGGGACAGGACCTGTTCGTCCGCGGCGGTATCGATCACGGTCATGCCGGCTCCGCCCTGGGCCGGGACTGCACCCCGGAGAATCTGGCCTGTGCCATCCCGATCCGCCACCGCAACCTGCTGAACGAGACAACCCGCACCTGGAAGCAGGGCGACCGGTACCTGGACTGGTACGGCGCCGAACCTGGCCAGCAGCTCTCCTCCTCGGGCGCCCCCGCCGAGGGCACGCCGCTCGACTGGACCACCAATGCCTGGCCCGCTGACTGGGGCGCCCGGCGCACCGTAGCCGAGGACGGCTACGGGGAGGAGCCGCTGAACACCTGGGGTGACCATTACTGGATGCTCGACGTGGACATGGACTGCTCACAGACCGCGGACGGCTGGTTCGAGGTCAAGTCCTACATCGCCAACGGCCCCGGCTGGGAGTCTGACATCACCCAGCCCGATGCCCCCTGGCAGTCCGGCAACCATTTTGCCCGTTGCGGCTGGCTAAACGTTTTCGCCCGGGACCAGGCCGAGCCCATCGCTCAACGGGAGCTAGCCCCATAGGATGGGGTGGTTGGACAGAACAGCGGTGCAGGAGCGGGGGTCAGCTGGCGGGGCGCGATCATTCCCGGCGCGCTCTCCGGCTTGGCGATCACGGTCGACGCCGTCGCGGCGCAGCTGCGCGAGTTGTCAGAGGAGCTGGGTAGACCGAGACGCTCAAGCGGGACGTCAGACGGCGCCTCCGTCGCCCTTGTTCTCCGCCCATATCGCGACTAGCCTCTTTCTGTCTGGTGCCGGGGCGGTTGAGCATTCTTAATCCGGTTACCGACACCCAATGCCGCTCCTAGCTAGATAGATCCAGAGGATCAGCCTCATGAAGATCGTCAGAGACATTCTCGACAAGAAAGGCACAACCGTTTGGACAATTGAACCGAGTGCCACAGTGCGCGACGCACTGACCAAGATGGCCGAAAAGGACGTCGGTGCGCTGGTCGTCACCGACGAAGGGCGCGTTGTGGGAGTCATTTCGGAAAGGGACTATGCACGCAGAGTGATCCTGGAGGGACGGACGTCTCTGGATACCTTGGTAAGAGATGTCATGGCGCACGATCCTTGCTGCGTTACTCCGGGTCTTACGATCCCTGAGTGCATGTCGTGCATGTCGGAAAAGCGCGTCCGCCACCTGCCGGTCCTTGACGACGCCAACAGCTTGAGTGGGATCGTATCGATCGGCGATGTCGTCGCCGGGATTCTCAGCGACTGCGAATCGAAGGTTGACGAGCTTAAGAGCTTCGTCTATGGAACCTAGGGGTCTTCGGCCCGCGCGGGCCCAGGCCAAGGCCGTGGTCGGCTGATCGACGCAGGTGAGGGACGTTGGTACTGGCGGTTCAAAATCGCAAGTGCTCCCTCCAGCGGCGTTTCGTCCCGAACACTTGGTTCTCAACCATGAGGCACGCTGTAACTCCGGTTCCGCCAGGGTCTGGTAAGCTACCAACGCCTGCCTGGCGCTCGCCGTCTGTCAGGACGATACGATTGATCCACTTGAGGCCACTAAACGACATACGGTCGAGGGAGTAGATATGAAAGCCGGCGAGATGACCATGCGGAGTACGGCGACATTGATCCTGGGGCTGACCCTGGCCACCGGGGGGAGCAGCGCCTTCGCGATCAACTTCGGAGACATGATGAACCCCTCGAAATGGATGGGGGGCAGTAAGGACCGTGACTACGACGACCGACGCTACGGCGGTCCCGGGTACGGTTACGGCGGCCCCGGGTGGGGCTACGGTGGTCCCGGCTACGGTTACGGTGGCCCCGGCTGGGGCGGCGGTCCCGGCTACGGTTACGGTGGCCCCGGCTGGGGCGGCGCTCCCGGCTACGGTTACGGCGGTCCGGGCTGGGGCTACGGCGGCGGACGGCGGTCCCGGTTATGGGGGGTCGGGGTACGGCGCACCCGCGGACCGGGCGACGGAATCAAGGCGGCCTGAGTAAAGCGATCGCCCGTTCGGGACTAGTACACAGAACGGGGCGGCGAACAGACGTTTTTGCTCGCCTGCGCCCTAGGCCTCTGGGGCACCGGCAGGACCATGGTGTTCCGGACGCTTCACTATCGTTCCACTGGAAAAAATGTTACCCAGCCCCAGCAGGGGCTCAACCTGCTGCCATCCGCGCTTGCGGCCCTGAAAGCCGATGGCGTGAGCCTTGTCAGGGAGTTTAAAACGCACGAACAGGCTCACCCAAGTCCTCGCGCGGCTCCGATCGCGGCGTGGGTTCCGAACTCACCGCCAAGCGCTGGCGCGGAGGCCAGGATCAGGGCCAGGCAGAGTGCGGGGGTCTTGTTCGCGATGTTTCGCTCCCGATCCGATGTTGGACCTGGTGGCGAATTCTGCGCGCGGCTCCCGAGCGGGAGCTGAATTTGCCCGCGCGACCGGCTGGGGCAGGTCCCCAGGATCAGCTCTCCGTTTCCACGGCGCAGGTCTCGCCGGTGCCGATCCAGAAGTCCAGGCTCTTGGCCACGAACTCGTGCCAGGGCATGTAGTGGGAGCCGTCGCAGGAGAAGTTGAGCCCGACGATGCCGTTGAAGATGTTGAGTGATCCGGCGCGGAGATAGATGGTTTCGTCCATGAAGCGCAGTGCCTTGAAGGTCTTGAAGACGTCGCGCACCCGCTCCAGCGGGACGGCGGCATCGTCCGGGTAGGGCCGGCTCGGATAGGCGAGGCAGATGCCCGGGTCGGTCAGGTCCTCGATGTCGAGGATGCGGAATCGGTAGGGGTCGTCGATCAGCCACAGGGTCGCGCGGGAGCTTGAGAAGTGGAGCTTGCCGTGGAAGACGCCATGGACGGCGACCAGCTCGGTGAGCAGGTCCAGCACCTCGTCGATGCGGGCGTCCATCAGGCTCTCCACCCGCTGTTGGGCGAAGAGACCGCCGCGGATCGCCGGGTCGCCCTTGAGCTGGACCCATTGCTCGGGCTGCTGGTAGAGCTCCCGGGTCAATGGCAGCTCACGCAGGTCGAAATCCGCGCCAAGGAAGCCCAGGTGCGCGCCGTCGGCGGACTCGATGCGCTGGATCGCGGTGAGGGACGGACGCCGGGCGTTGCGGCTGATGTAGGCCTGGGAAAGGCTGAAGCGCTGCCCGGCGAGGGACTCGGCGAGGTAGGGGCGCTCGCCGCGGTCGCGCCCAAAATGTTCGGCCAGCCGATCGCGGGGGGTGCAGTTTGCGGTGAGCTGATGTGCCTCGTGATCAAGGACGTAGAGATACTTGCAGGAGGGTAGATGGGGGAAGGCCTCCGTCAGGCACTGCTCCAGTGCCTCGCGTCGGGGCCAAACCGCGGCACACTGGCGGGCCAGGCGCTCCAACGGCGAGGCCAGCCGGCCTTGGAGCAGCATGCGCTGGCGCGCCACCGCCTCACGTAGTGGTTCACTCATCGATCAGGACTCCAAGTCTCCGCAACTATGTTGCCCCGTGCGCATGGCGGGCCGGCACTCCCTACCCCGCGGATGCTGGGGGGAGTTGGCGCGAGGCCAAGTCGGTCCGCTTTCGCCACCTGGCCGCGCTGCGGCCTTTCGGATAAGCTCGCGGCATGTCCGAGCCCACTGCCCATCCAACTCTGACCCGCGCCGCCGGGCGTTCGCTCGCCTATCTGGAGATGCTCGGACTCGTCGTCATCGCCATCGCAACCTTGGTGGCCGGCGTGGACGAGGTGGCCAAGATGATCTCCATCCGTACCGTGACCCTGGCGGACCTGCTGCTCCTGTTCATCTATCTGGAGGTGCTCACCATGGTGGCGGTATATCTGGAGTCCGGCGCCCTGCCGATCCGGATGCCGCTCTACATCGCCATGGTGGCCCTGGCGCGGCACCTGATCCTGGACATGAAGGAGATGAGCGAGTGGGCCATTGTCGCCACCTCCGCGGCTATCCTGGTGATCGCCCTGGCGGTGCTGGTGATCCGCTTCGGGCATGTGCGCTTCCCCTACGACTCGGTCGTGCGCGACAGCGCCGATCATCACCGGGCCCCGTTCAAGCCCGAGTGAGTCCGCGCGGCTCAGGGGCCGTGTCGCGAACAACTACTCCGCGCCCCTGAGTCCCCGGAGGATCCTGCGCGGCAGCCCCGGCCCCCCATAGATCAGGCCGCTGTAAACCTGGATGAGGTCGGCACCGGCCTCGAGCTTGGTGCGCGCACCCTCGGGGTCCATGATCCCGCCGACCCCGACGATGACGGGCCCGGGACCCAGGCCCCCCCGGACGGACTTCAGCAGCGCTGTGCTGCGGCGAAAGAGCGGGTTGCCGGAAAGTCCGCCGCTCAGTCCCTCTGTCGGACTCGTAAGCCCCCCGAATCGGATGGTGGTGTTGGTCAGGATCAGACCAGCGCAGCCCGACTCCAGCGCCGCCCGGGCGCAGTCGACCGCATCCGCGTCCGCTAGGTCCGGGGCCAGCTTCACCAGCAGGGGCCGAGGTCGTTCGAGCCGCTGGTTGGGCCCCTGGATGGCGTCGACGATGCGCCGCACCTCCTCCACCGTCTGCAAGTCCCGCAGGCCGGGAGTGTTCGGGCTCGAGATGTTCACCACCACATAGTCAGCCAGCTCTCCAAGCCGCTCGAAGCTCGCCCGATAGTCCTGCGCTGCCTGCTCCGCCGGGGTCACCTTCGACTTGCCCAGGTTCACCCCGAGCGGGACCTGCAGGCAGCCTCTCTGACGGAGACGCATGAGCTTCGCCGCCACCGTATCCGCGCCGCTGTTGTTGAACCCCATGCGGTTGACGATGGCCCGGTCCGCGGGCAGGCGGAACAGGCGGGGCCGCGGGTTGCCCGGCTGGGCCAGGGCCGTGACCGTGCCCACCTCCACGAAGCCGAAGCCCAGCGCCTGCCAGGCCGGCACCGCTGCACCCTCCTTGTCGAGTCCGGCGGCGAGCCCGAGCGGGTTGGGGAAGTCCAGCCCCATGAGCTGACGCCGCAGGGCCGGCGCCCGGGCCGGATCGCGCTCGGACAGCCGCCCGTCGAACAGGGCCGACCAGCGGGACAGCAGGCCCAGGGTCAGCTCGTGGGCCAGCTCGGGCTCGAGCCGAAAGACCAGGGGTCGGATCAGGCCCCACAAGCCGAGTCGGTCAGGACTGCTTGAGGGCCGTTGGTTCATCAGCTTTCGATCATCTGCTCCAGTCTGTGGCCGGGCCGCACCATGGGCAGCACGTTCTCCGCCTTGTCCACCCAGCAGTCCACGACCACCGGATGGTCGTCGGCCAGGGCGGCGGCGACACCTTGCTCCAGCTCCTCGGGGCTTCGGATCCGCAGGGTGTGCAGGCGCGGATAGACATATTTGAGGCCCGTGAGGTTGGGGATCTGGCGCCGGCAGTCCTGGTCGATGTTGGTGCAGTCGGGCTCGCACTCGGCGGTGCGGGCGAGGCAGGTCTCGTAGTGGTGGCCGCCGTCCATCATGTCCTCCCACTGCCGGACCATCCCCAGGAAGCTGTTATTGAGGACGAAGATCTTGAGCGGGATGCGGTGGGCGACGACCGTGCCGAGCTCTTGGATGTTCATCTGGAAGCTGCCGTCCCCGTCGATCAGCACCACCGGCCGCGTGGGGTCCGCGAACCAGGCCCCGATGGCGGCCGGCAACCCGAACCCCATGGTCCCTAGCCCGCCTGAGCTGACCCACTGGCGGGGTCGCTGGAAGCGGTAGTACTGAGCCGCCCACATCTGGTGCTGGCCCACCCCGGTGACCAGGGTGGCGTCGCCCCGCGTCTGCTCGGAGATGGCCTCGATCACCGCCTGGGGCTTGAGATGGTCCAGGGTGGGCAGATAGGGCTTGGGCATCTGCCGGCGCCAGTCCGCGATCTGGGCCATCCAGTCCGGATGGCTGGAGTCCCGGCCGCTCCCCAGTGCATAGTCCAAAAAGGCCTCCAGGCCCGCTACCAGGTGCAGATCCGTGGTCACCGTCTTGTCGATCTCGGACGGGTCGATGTCGACGTGGGCGATGCGCTTGCCGTCGGCGAATCCGCGCACCGCTACCCGGTCGTCGAAGCGCCCGCCCAGGGTCAGGATCAGGTCCGCGTCGCGCAGGGCATAGTTGGCCGGGATGCTCCCGTGCATACCGGGCATGCCGAGGAAGTGGGGCGACTGGAAGGCCACCGCGCCCAGCGCGTTGAAGGTGGTCGTCACCGGCACGTCGAACCGTTCGACGAAGCGGCGCAGGGCTTCGGACGCCTCCGCATGGATGATGCCGCCGCCCGCCTTGACCACCGGCCGTTGGGCCCGCTCCAGCGCCGTGAGGATGGCGTCCGCCCGTGCGTTGTCGAAGGGCACCGGCTCACGATGCCGCCGCCGCGCCGGGTTGGCGACGGTGCGTACGGCGAGCTGCACGTCCTTGCAGATGTCCACCACCACCGGCCCGGGCCGCCCGCCGATGGCCAGGGCATGGGCCTCCCGCAGCACCCATTCCAGATCCGCCACGTCCTTGACCAGGTAGTTGTGCTTGGAGATGGGGCGGGTCACGCCGACGGTGTCCACCTCCTGGAAGGCGTCGGAGCCGATGGCGGGGCTCGGCACCTGGCCGGTGATGAAGAGCGTCGGGATCGAGTCCTTATAGGCGTCGGCGATCGGGGTCGTGAGGTTGGTGGCGCCAGGCCCCGAGGTCGCCAAGGCTACGCCCACCCGGCCGCTGACCCGGGCATAGCCCTCCGCCGCGTGTCCCGCGCCACCCTCCTGCCGGCACAGCACGAAGCGCGGGTAGGGGTCGCCCCGGCGCATGCGCTTGTTCAGCTCCACGTGCAGCGGGATCACGGCCCCGCCGGTGTGGCCGAAGATGACCTCCACGCCCAGGTCCGTCAGGACGTCGAAGAACAGGGAGGCTCCGGTGATGCTGGTGGGTTGGGCGTTGGGCTCGATCATGGCGGCTGGGGGTGGAACGTGTCGTCCGGGTAGACGTCCATCATAGCCGCGCCAGCGGCGCCGGGACTTGCTCAAGCGCAATCGAGCTGATGGGATATCAGGGCCGGCAAGTCCAACACGGGAGCGGAGGCCAATCGCCGGGCCCAAACGCCCTCGTGACTTGGACGGCTACTCGTCCCCGAAGCCGTTGTTGGCGGCCACCTGCTGATACCAGAAGGAGGACGCCTTGCGCCGACGCTCCAGCGTCTCCCGGTCCACGTAGAGGAAGCCGTAGCGCTTCTTGTATCCGTTGACCCAGGAGAAGTTGTCCATGAGGGACCACATGTAGTAGCCGCGCACATTGGCGCCGTCAACGATGGCGCGGTGGACCACCTTGAGATGGTCGCGCACGAAGGCGATGCGGGCCTGATCGTCGATGCGGCCGGTCTCATCGGGTGATTCGACCAGCCCGATGCCGTTCTCGGTCACATAGATCGGGATCCCGGGCCGGTAGCGCTCGGCGCGCATCAGGAGGTCGTAGAGTCCCTCCGGGTCGATCTCCCAATCCCAGTCCGTGAACCGGCCCCTCGGGTTGCGCACGAAGCGGAAGAGCCCGGCGATGGAGAAGGCGCCCTTGTCGGCCGCTTCTCCGCTGGTGTTGAGGGCGAAGGCGGTCTCTTTCGCGTCGGCGCTGGCGTAGTGGGGGTAATAGTAGTTGACCCCGACGAAGTCCAGGGTGTCCTCCTGGAAGGCGAGCAGCTCGTCCGCGTCCCAGTCGGGCAGCAGACCGCACTCCCGGTAGAGTGTGAGCACGTCGACCGGGTAGCGCCCGAGCAGCGCGGGATCGATGAACCAGCGGTTGAGGATGCCGTCGGCCAGGCGGGCTGCGGCACGATCCGCCGGTGAGTCGCTTGCGGGGTAGACGGTGCTCATGTTGAGCACCAGTCCGATCTCGCCGCCGGTTCCGAGCCGGTGGAACAGCTGCACGGCCCGGGCATGGGCCAGCAGCAGGTTGTGGGCCACCTGGATCGCTGCCCGATAGTCGTGCCGAGCCGGCGGGTGCAGGCCCGTGACATAGCCGTTCAAGGTGGCCCAGGCGGGCTCGTTCAGGGTGGCCCAGCGCGTCACCCGATCGCCGTAAAGCCGGAGGGCGCGCTCGGCGTAGGTCAGGAAGGCGTCGATGGTTGCCTTGGAGTCCCAACCTCCCCGCTCTGCCAGCGGCGCCGGGAGGTCCCAGTGGTAGAGGGTCACGTTGGGCTCGATGCCCGCCTCCAGCAGCCCGTCGATCAGGCGGTCATAGAAGGCCGCTCCGGCCGGGTTGAAGCGCTCATTGCCCTCGGGGAAGAGACGCGGCCAGGCGACGGAGAACCGGTACCCGGTGTGACCCATCTCCTGCATCCAGGCGACGTCCTCGGCCCAACGGTGATAGTGGTCGCAGGCGACCTGTGGGGTGGCGCCGGCAAAGATACGCTCGGGATGCTCTGCGCAGAAGCGGTCCCACACCGAGGGACCGCGCCCGTCGGCATCCACGGCCCCTTCGATCTGGGTCGCCGCCGTGGCGCTCCCCCAAACGAAGCCCTGCGGGAAGCGGTAATGCATGGGAGTCGGTCCTCGTTGAATGTCTCACGTCGAGTGAATGCCCGCACCTTGGCTGGCTCAGACACCAAGCATAAGGCAGGATTGCCGGTGCAGGGGCCAGGTCGCAAACGCTACCGGCCGCGTACCTGAGGAGGTGCCCGCGTCATCTCCGGCCCCTCTCTCCGAGACCGCCGCCCAATGAGCCCAGAAACCGCTGTCGACCTGACCCCCGTTTGGCTGACCCTCAGGTTGGCGGCGTCGACCACCGCGGTCCTGCTCTTGATCGGTATCCCGATCGCCTGGTGGCTGGCCCAAACCCGCTCGCGCCTCAAGCCTGTGGTCTCCGCCCTGGTGGCCCTTCCCTTGGTGTTGCCGCCCACGGTGCTCGGCTTCTACCTTCTGCTGCTCCTTGGGCCTGCGGGTCCCGTGGGGAGACTCACCGACTCCCTGGGGCTCGACACCCTGCCGTCCACCTTTCCGGGACTCGTGGTGGGCTCGGTGATCTACTCGCTACCGTTTCTGGTCCAGCCCGTCCACAACGCCTTCGAGGCCACGGGGGCGCGGCCCCTGGAGGTGGCGGCCACCCTGCGCACGTCCCCACTCGGGCGTTTCTTCACCGTGGCGCTGCCGCTTGCCCTGCCCGGACTCCTGTCGGGGGCCATCCTGGCCGTCGCCCATACCATAGGTGAGTTCGGGGTCACCCTGATGATCGGCGGCAGTATCCCCCGGGGAGACCAAGGTCCTGTCGGCGGCGATCTACGAACACGTGGAGGCCCTGGAGTGGACCCAGGCCCATTGGCTGGCTGGGGGCATGGTGCTCTTTGCTTTCCTGGTGGTGCTGGCCATGAATCTGCTCGGCGCGCGCCTGCGGCGTATGCCGCAGGGCCGATGAGCGGGCTGGATCACGACCTGAATCTGGACCGGGGCGGCTTTCGGCTTGAGGTGGCCTTCAAGGCGCCGCCGACGGGGATCACCGCCCTCTTCGGTCCTTCCGGCTGCGGCAAGACCACGGTGCTGCGTTGTGTCGCCGGGCTGGAGCGGGCCGCCCGCCACTGCCGGTTCAACGGCGACCCCCGGCAGGACGATAGCGCCGGGCGCTTCGTCTTCGAAATCGCGCGCGATCCATTACTGAACGAAATCGCTTGTCGCCGCATCTGCGCTGGTGAATACTCCCGCACGCCAATAGAGTGGAGGAAAATCAACCGATGAATGCAGAAAAGAAGGCGAAAGCCACCGCGGGGACCGAAGAAGCCGTTGTCAAAGCCGCGGCCGAGAGCGCGCCGGCGCCGACGGCAACCGCGGAAACCCAGCCCGAAGCCGCAGCGGAGGAGGCAAAGGGGAAAAAGGGAAAGAAGGACAAGGAGAAAAAGGGGAAGAAGGGCAAGAAGTAAGCCGCCCTTGTTGAATCGGCTAGTGTCGCAATGAATTGCAGCACTAGCCGCAGCGTTCCTGCTGCGGCGGTCGTCTGTTGCATCCCATTGCACACAACTTTAGGTATCCAGCTTAATAGGCTGCGTTCATATATCGTATCCGAGGCATCAGGGAAACTTGGGACAGACCACGTAATTTAGGGTGCGTTGCCTTCGGGTCTCTCTCTGTGCAACCACTGCACTGGGTCGCCGTGCTGCCGAGGTTGGTCACTGATCGAGGGGCTGCGTAGGGTCCTTTCCGCCCGCTCAAGCTCAGCGTCGGCAATGACCGAAGACATCGCTCAATTATCGCTCGGCAGGGCCAAGTCGGGCGACAGCTCTTGGCCGAATGAGCCGCTCGCATCCAACCATTGCACCAAGGGGTTCTAACTTTCGCTGCCGCTCCAGTGGGCTTGGGCCTGATGCGGTTCAACCGCCGGTTCTCGAAGACTTGTAGGTGATCTCCTCGGGTCTCGGGGCGCCGGGTTGGATGCCCGAGGTCGGAGGCGGTCAGTGTGTCCGCCGTAAGGGGCAGGCGCAGGCTGGGCCAATCTAAAGCGGCGCCTGTTGGCGAGTCTTGATTCCCTCAACCGCCTAAAGCTGTCGGCCCCGGGCAATCCGGGTAGTCCTACCATTGAGACTGCCGGCCCCCGAGGACGCTCGGGTTATGGCATCCTGTCCCAGTCCCGCGGTACCCCACACCGCACCAGGGTCAAGACGACCTGACCCAGCCCCTCAGGAGTCCCATGGCCATAATCTCGCCCACCGACCGGCGGCGCTTCCAGCGCCTGCGCTGGAGCATCTACGCGATTCTGGTGGTCGCCTACATGATGGTCTTCTTCCACCGCATGGCGCCCGGCGTGGTAGCGGCGGACCTGATGGCGGCCTTTCGAACCAGCGGGGCGGCGCTCGGGTCCCTGGCGGCGATGTACTACTACATCTATACGGCCATGCAGATCCCGTCGGGGGTTCTGGCGGACACTCTGGGGACTCGCATCAGCGTTGCCCTGGGTTGCCTGGTGGCCGGGGCCGGATCGGCGGTGTTCGGGCTGGCAGAGACCTTCGAACTGGCCTCAGCCGGGCGATTCCTCGTGGGGCTTGGGGTCTCGGTGGTCTTCGTCGGACTCATGCGCTCCAACACGCAATGGTTCAGCGAGCGCCAGTACGGGCGGATCAGCGGGCTCACCCTGCTGCTGGGAAACGTCGGCTCGATCCTGGCCGCCGGACCGCTGGCGGTGCTGCTCACTGCGGTCTCCTGGCGAACGGTCTTCGTTGGCATCGGCCTGGCGTCGCTGGCGATCGGGATGGCGGTTGCCCTCTTCGTGCGCAGCCGCCCGGAGGACGCGGGATTGCCGTCCGTGCGGGAGCTGGAGGGTCTGCCGGCCCATCCCCCACGGCACCGTCACTGGCTCCTGGATTTGCGCGGCGTCTTCGCCACCCCTGCGGTCTGGCCGAGCTTCTTCGTCATGTTCGGGGTGACCGGCAGCCTGTTCGCCTTCGCCGGGCTCTGGGGCGTGCCGCTGATGCGCGATGTCTACGGCCTGGACCGTACCGCGGCCTCCCTCTATACCACCGCGGCACTTGCGGGTTTCGCCGTCGGGTGCTTCGTGATGGGCTGGCTGTCGGACCATCTGGGGCGGCGCAAGCCGGTCATCATCGGGGCCTGTGTCCTTTCGGTGCTCGCGTGGCTTGCGCTGATCCTGCTCCCCTGGGGACCCGGATTGAGCGGGTTCGGTCTCTACGCCCTGCTGGGGCTCTGCGCAGGCGGCTTCGTGGTTGGCTACGCGGCCGCCAAGGAGGTGGTGCCCCCGGGCGTCGCGGGCATGGCCATCGCCCTGGTCAACACCGGGCTCTTCCTGGGTGCCGCCATCATGCAGCCTGTCTTTGGCTGGGTGATGGATCTCACCTGGGACGGCACCCTGACGGACGGGGTGCGCCGCTACGCACTCTCAGACTACCGCAATGGACTTTGGCTCTCCTGCGCCTTTGCCCTACTGGCGTCGGTCGCCGCCTTCTTCGTCCATGAAACGCGCTGCCGCAACATCACGATTGCATCAGCCTGAACCCGCGCCGCAGGGCGGCATCGCGCCAACTCGCCCTGTTCACCGACCAATAGGACCCGGGTCGATGAGGCATTAAACACCTGAGTTGCCTGCGGGTCCCAACGGAACGACGGCTGCTCGAGACCACTTTCCCCGAGGATCAAGAAGTCCGGATCGAGTCGGTCCGCCCATTCAAGAATCTTAGGTACCGGTTCCCTGATGGTCACATGGAGCCGGGTCTCGGGAGGGGTCTCTTGTTCCATTGCCAGCTCTCCCAGGGCGAGCCGGGCCTTCGCCAACGCCACGCGCCGGACCTCAGTCGGGGGCTTGCGGAGCAGACCGGCCAGGCTGTCCACGACTCGGCTCTCGATAACGTGGATCACATGTAGGCGCCTGTCCAAGGTCCCAGAGATGCGCACCGCCGTGCTCAAGGCGCGGCGTGAGCCGGGGGAGAAGTCGAAGGCGACCAGGACGCGATTGTGTGTGTCCATGGATTGACTCCCGGATCAGTCCGGTCGTTCGGGGTGGGACCCTATCGGTCGACGCGGAGACCCCGGGCGCCCAGGATCGCCGCGCACGACCCTGGGTCGCGGGCGGACAGTCCCTGGAGGGGTTCAGCCGAGGTGCTTCGAAGGGCCCACGCGTTGGCAGGGCGGCAAGTCGGGCCGGCGGCGTTTGCTCGGCGTTACACCGCTCAGGTCGACTGCCTGGACAAGAAGGCGAAGCCGAACCCGGGCGTTCGGCACCCGCCTGGTGGCCTCGGTCCGGGGATGGAGGCACGCAGGACTTGGGAGGGGAGCGAAGGCCCACGCCTTCGATCTCCGCTAACCCGGCGGATTCAGTACAGGTCCTCTTTTGCTCCTTTGACGAATCGATACATGACAGGTCTCCGATGCGGTGTCGGCCCGGGGCCCGATTGCGGCAGCGCGTCTGCTCGGGGCGGTCGAATGGGCTCAATGACACCGAGATGGGGGCCCGACGCTCATGGGCGAAGGGCCAGATGCCGATTTCACACAAGATTTGAGCCAGGAAGCCGTTTCAATAGAAACAATGAGTTGGGAAATTGCAAGTTGCAGCTCGCTGCACCGAGAAGAGACAAGGCGCTGGGCGGCGCGCCGTCACGGTGCAGGTTTCAGTATCCCGCGCCTCGATGTCGCGCCGACTCGGTCGCCTGCACGCTGCAAGGCCCGGGGCCCGCCGTGACCCGCAGCGATCAGGTGCTGGGACTCGAGGGCGCTGAGGACGTTAGGGCGGGGATTCTGAGGATCGCATGGTGAGTCCCGGACGCCGGCCTTATGTTGCGCCGATGGAGAGTTTCAGCCCCGCCACCCGCCGCTGGTTCGAGCAGAACTTCCCGGCGCCCACCGCGCCCCAGGCAAAGGGCTGGCCGGTCATCGCCGCCGGGCGCCACTGCCTGATCACCGCACCCACCGGCAGCGGCAAGACGCTGGCGGCCTTCCTGTGGGCCATCGACCGGCTCATGCGCCTGGAGGACGCTGCCCCGGTGCCCGATCCCGGGCCCAAAGTCGTCTACATCTCGCCGCTCAAGGCCCTGGTCTACGACATCGAGAGAAACCTGCGCGCGCCCCTCGCCGGCGTGGCGCGGGAGGCCGAGGCCATGGGCTCGACGGGCGTGGCCCCGCGTGTGGCCATGCGCACGGGCGACACGCCGCAGCGGGAGCGGCAGCAGCAGCTGAAGGAGCCGCCGGAGATCCTGGTGACCACGCCGGAGTCGCTCTATCTGCTGCTCGGCTCGCGCTTCGCGGAGCATTTCAAGGGGGTGCATACCGTGATCGTGGACGAGGTCCACGCCCTTGCGCCCACCAAGCGTGGGGCCCATCTGGCCCTGTCGTTGGAGCGGCTGGCCGCACTTTGCGAGTCGGATCCCCAGCGCATCGGGCTCTCCGCCACCGTGCGGCCCCTGGCGGAGGCCGCGCTCTTTCTGGGTGGCGACCGCCCGGTGGAGATCGTGGACGCCGCGGCGCCACCCCTGCTCCAGATCCAGGTCTCGGTGCCGGTTCCGGACATGGAGCATCCGCCCGAGCCGCCCCGGGCGGTGAGCAACCTGGTTCCGGAAGGCGGCCCTATCCTCGCCGCGCTCTATTCGCGCGAGGTGGCACGGCCGCCCGCCGAGAAGGGGATGTGGTCCGCGCTGTATCCGGCCCTGTTGGACGCGATCCAGACCCACGGATCCAGCATCTGCTTCGTCAACAGCCGAGGGCTGTGCGAGCGGCTGTGCCAGCGACTCAACGACCTGGCGGCCCAAGCGGATCCGGACGGCGCCGGGCCTCCATCCGGCCAGGCCCTGGCGCCGGGCGGGACGACCGCCGAGCCTGTGGTGCGTGCCCACCACGGGAGCGTCAGCCACGAACAGCGATCCGAGATCGAGGAGGCCCTGAAGCGGGGAAGCCTCAAGGCCATCGTCGCCACCAGCTCATTGGAGCTGGGGGTGGACATGGGGGCTGTGGACCAGGTGCTGCTGGTGGAGTCCCCCGGCTCCGTGGCCCGCGGGCTCCAGCGGGTGGGACGCGCCGGCCATGGGGTCGGTGAGGTGAGTCGCGGGCGCATCTACCCCAAGTTCCGGGGGGACCTCCTGGAGTGCGCGGTCATCGCCGCGCGCATGCTCGGCGGGGAGTTGGAGCCCTTCCGCTGCCCCAGGAACGCGCTGGACGTGGTGGCCCAACAGGTGGCCGCCCACTGCGTCTCGGCCGATCGGACGGTGAACGAGCTGCACGCCATGGTGACCCGGGCCGGCCCCTACCGGGAGCTGTCCCGCGCCGCCCTGGAGTCGGTGCTCGACATGCTCTCGGGCTGTTACCCGTCCAGCGACTTCGCGGAGCTGCGGCCCCTGCTGGCATGGGACCGCTCGACGGACACCCTCAGCGCCCGCAAGGGGGCGGCCATGGTCACCCGACTCAACGCCGGTACCATCCCGGATCGCGGCAACTATGGGGTCCACCTCGGGGCCGAGGGGCCCCGGTTGGGAGAGCTGGACGAGGAGATGGTCTTCGAGACCAAGGCGGGCGACTGCATCCTGCTCGGCGCCTCCACCTGGCGGGTGGAGGAGATCAACCGAGACCGGGTCATCGTCTCCCCCGCCCCCGGCGAGCCCGGCCGCCTCCCCTTCTGGCGCGGCGACGGGCCTGGCCGGCCGTTGGAACTGGGGTATGCGGTCGGGGCCTTCTGCCGGCAGGTGGCAAGGCTCGCGAGCGAGGAGGCGGAGCGGTGGATCTCCGATCAGACCCCTTTGGATGCCCTGGCCGCCCGCAACCTGGCCGCCTATATCCGGGAGCAGCGGGAGGCCACCGGCCAGGTTCCGAGCGATCGCACCATCGTCGTCGAGCGCTTTCGCGACGAGCTGGGGGACTGGCGCATCTGCATTCTGAGCCCCTTCGGTGTTCGCATCCACGCCCCTTGGGCCATGGCCCTGCAATGGCACCTGGGGCGGCGGGAGGGCTTCGAGGTCCAGGTCATGTACACCGACGACGGCATCGTGCTGCGCCTGGCCGACGGGGAGGCCCTGCCGGACCTCACCGATCTGCTGCCCGATCCCGATGAAGTGGAGGAGCGGGTTACGGAGCAGCTGGCGGACACGGCGCTCTTCGCCGCCCTGTTCCGGGAGAACGCCGCCCGCGCCCTGTTGCTGCCACGCAAGACCCCCAAGGGCCGCCAACCCCTGTGGGCTCAGCGTCTGCGCTCCCAGACCCTGCTCGCCACGGTGCGCCGCTACCCGTCCTTTCCGATCGTGATCGAGACCTATCGGCAGGCCCTAGGCGACGTCTTCGACCTGCCCGGGCTCAAGGGCATCCTCGCCGCCATCCGCTCCCGCGGTATCCGTGTCCACGAGGTCGAAACCGGCAGCGCCTCCCCCTTCGCCCGCTCCCTCGTCTTCGCCTATGTGGCGACCTACCTGTACGAGCAGGATGCCCCGCTCGCGGAACGCCGCGCCCAGGCCCTGACCCTGGATCGTGGCCTGCTCGCCGAGCTGCTGGGCCAGGCGGAGCTGCGGGAGCTAATCGACCCGGAGGTGCTGGAGGAGTTGGAGGTGGAGCTCCAACACCGAACCGAGTCTCGCCGTGTGCGTGACGCGGACGGGCTGCACGACCTGCTGCGGCGTCTGGGGGATCTGACCGAGGCCGAGATTTTGGAGCGATGCGAGTGGGGGAATGGTGCGCGCGGCGCACACTACGAGCAGGTTGAGGCGGCGCATGGCGCTGGACCGGCGGCCTGGCTCGCTCTGCTTGACCGCCAGCGCCGGGCGGCCCGCATCCGGATCGCCGGGGAGCCCCGATGGATCGCCGCCGAGGACGCTGGACTCTACCGGGATGCCCTGGGCGCAGTTCCCCCGCCGGGGCTCCCGGACAGCTTCATCGCCCCCGCCGAGGCACCGCTGGAGCGGCTGTTGAGCCGCTATGCCCGGTCCCACGGGCCCTTCCTGAGCCGGGAGCCTGCGACCCGGTTCGGCCTGCGTCCGGCCCAGGTGGAGCCGGTGCTGCGCTTGCTGGAGGGCCGGGGCGCGCTCGTGCTCGGAGAGATCCGCCCGGCCGGCAGCGAGCCCGAGTGGTGCGATACGGACGTCCTGCGGCGCTTGCGCCGGCGTACCCTGGCGCGCGCACGGGACGCCGTGGCGCCGGTCGATGGGGCCACGTTGGGGCGCTTCCTGCCCGCTTGGCACGGGATCGGTGAGGACCTGAAAGGCCCCGAGCGGCTGCTCGAGGCGGTGACCCAGCTTGCAGGTCTCGCCCTGCCCTGGTCCCAGCTCGACCGGGTGCTGCTGCCCGCCCGGGTGCCGGGCTACCGTCCCCAGGACCTGGACATGCTGGCCGCCACCGGCCAGGTCGTCTGGGTGGGGCGAGGCGCGCTGGGACCGAAGGACGGAAAGATCCTCTTGTACCCGTGCGGTTCTATTGCCGACTTTGTGCCACGGCACCCAGAGGAGGGCGGGCAGGCCGACCAACGGGGGCCACACACAAAGGCGGAGGGTGAGGAGTGGGCTGCTATTCATCGGGTAATGTTGGACCGCCTGGGGCGCGGTGCCTGTTTCCTTCTGGACCTCTTGCAGGCGGCAGAGCGGGCGGGGTTCGACACCCGTCGGGCCGGGTTCGAGCCGGCCCTCTGGGACCTGGTCTGGGCGGGGCTGGTCACCAACGACACCTTCGCACCCCTGCGCAGTCTTGCCGGCGGTGCCCGAACCCGACGCCATGGACGCGAGCCGTTCCTGGCAGGCGGGCGCTGGTCCCTCGTAGCGGATCTGGCGGCCCGTCAGGGCGACCGGGCCGGGGACACGGCGTTGGCCCTCGCCCGGGTACGGATGCTCTTGGACCGGTACGGTGTGGTGAGCCGGGAGGCGGCCCAGTCGGAGGCCCTACCCGGCGGCTTCGGCCCCGTCTATCGGGTGATGAAGCAGATGGAGGAGACCGGGCGGGTGCGCCGGGGCTATTTCGTGGAGGGGCTCTCAGGCGCCCAGTTCGCCCTCCCGGGGGCCCTGGATCGGCTGAGGGCCGCCCGCATGGATGAGCCGCCCATCGGGGGCTTTGGGCCGGACGCGGTGCGAGTGCTTGCCGCCAGCGACCCCGCAAACCCCTTTGGCGCCCTGCTTCCTTGGCCCCACCCGGCCGCCGGCGTCGAGGGTAGCGCTGCGCCACGGAGAACCAATGGGGCCTGGGTGATACTGGTGGCGGGCCGGCCGGTGCTCTATCTGGCGGCGGGCGGACGGTCCCTGATCAGCTTTCCCGCGTCTAGCACCCCAGGGGGCGGAGAGCTGACTCTGGCCCTTGAGGCGTTGCGCAGTCTTTCGGGCCAAGGGCGGAAGCGGCTCCTGATCCGCCAGATCGACGGCCGGCCGGCCCTGGAGTCGCCCCTACGGGAAGTGCTGCTGGTGGCAGGCTTTGAGTCCGATTACGATTCCCTGGCGCCGGCCCCCGGGGCTAAAGACCGGACCGTCGAGGATCGGCGGGGACGAATGTCTGGTCCAGGCCGCGGCGCCCGCGACCAATCACATAACGTCGGGCAAAGTGGGGAGAAATGAATCATC
The DNA here is from genome assembly GCA_963698355.1 of uncultured Gammaproteobacteria bacterium. Classification (GTDB taxonomy): domain Bacteria; phylum Pseudomonadota; class Gammaproteobacteria; order Chromatiales; family Chromatiaceae; genus Thiodictyon. Next base: position 38,488 of record CAVOQO010000012.1, read on the forward strand.
CTTGGTGCGATTGCAGTGCCCCCGACGGCGGGACCCTCCTGCTGGCTGGGGTGGACGAGGCCGGGCGCGGCCCGCTGGCGGGGCCGGTCTGCGCCGCGGCGGTGATCCTGGACCCAGAATGGCCCGTCGCCGGACTCGATGACTCCAAGAAGCTCAGCCCGGCGCGCCGGGAGTGCCTGGAGGAGGAAATTCGTGCCCGAGCCGTGGCCTGGTCAGTCGCCTGGGCGAGCGCCCGGGAGATCGACCGGCTCAATATCCTCCAGGCCAGCCTGCTCGCCATGCGCCGGGCGGTTGCCGCACTCGATCCGCGTCCCCTGCGGGTGCTGGTGGACGGAAACCAAACGACGGACTTCGGCTGTCCGGCGCAGGCCGTGGTGGGCGGCGACGGGCTCATCCCCGCCATCGGCGCCGCCTCGATCCTCGCCAAGGTGGCTCGGGACCGGCTGATGGCTCAATTGGACCAGGACTATCCCGGCTATGGGTTCACGGCTCACAAGGGCTACCCAACAGAAGTCCACCGCGAGGCCCTGCGCCGGCTCGGGCCCTGCCCCGAGCACCGGCTGACCTTCGCCCCGGTGCGTGCCTGGTCGGGGACAGCCGACTGATGCGCCGGCTGCCCGAATCTCTCGCCGCCTGGGGCACTAATCGCTTCCCTGACGCCCTCACGTCGGAGCTCCAGTCGCTCGGTCCCGAAGCCCTGCCCCTGCATCTGATCTCTACGACCGGGTATGCGCTGGACAGCTTCGTGACGGTCAACCTGATCGCTGCCCGGGACGCAGGGGACACCCTGCAGATTACCGTGGGGATCTTCTTTGAGGAGATCGTCCCCGGCTGCAGCTGCGGGGACGAGGCCGAGCCCCAGCCCGCCTACGGCGAGCTCTCTGTCACCATCGACAAGACCACCGCGCAGGCAGCCATCGCTCCAGTCCAACGATGACCCAGACTCCATTGGAAATCCTGAGCCGGGTCTTCGGCTACTCGGGCTTCCGCGGTGCCCAGCAGGAGGTCATCGAGCGCGTGGCGGCTGGCGGCGATGCCCTGGTGCTGATGCCGACCGGCGGCGGCAAGTCGTTGTGCTACCAGATCCCCGCGTTGCTGCGGCCCGGGACGGCGGTGGTGGTGTCGCCGCTGATTGCGCTGATGCAGGATCAGGTGGACGCCCTGCGCCAGCTCGGCGTGCGGGCGGCCTTCCTGAACTCGTCCCTGCCCATGAATGAGCAGCAAGCGGTTGAGCGGGCGCTGCTGGCCGGGGAGCTCGACCTGCTTTACGTCGCGCCCGAGCGCCTGCTCACGGAGCGCTTCCTGGCCCTGCTGGACCGGGTGCTGATTGCGCTGTTTGCCATTGACGAGGCCCACTGCGTCTCCCAATGGGGCCACGACTTCCGCCCGGAGTACATCCAGCTCAACCTGCTGCACGAGCGCTGGCCTCAGGTGCCGCGCATCGCCCTGACCGCCACCGCGGATGCGCCCACCCGCAACGAGATCGTCGCCCGGCTCGGCCTGGAGCAGGCGGCCCAGTTCGTCTCCAGCTTCGACCGGCCGAACATCCGCTACCGCATCGTCGAGAAGGACCAGCCGCGCCGGCAGCTCATCGCCTTCCTGCGGGGCGAGCACGCAGGCGACTCCGGCATCGTCTACTGCCTGTCCAGGCGCAAGGTGGATGAGACGGCAGAGCTCCTGCGCGGCCAGGGCTTCAATGCGCTGCCCTATCACGCGGGCATGACGTCGGAGGCCCGCCGTGCCAACCAGGCCGAGTTTCTGCGCGGCGAGGGGGTGATCGTGGTCGCCACCATCGCCTTCGGCATGGGCATCGACAAGCCGGACGTGCGCTTCGTCGCCCATCTGGACCTGCCCAAGTCACTGGAGGCCTATTACCAGGAGACCGGCCGGGCTGGCCGCGACGGGTTGCCCGCCGATGCCTGGATGACCTACGGGCTCGGCGACGTGGTCCTGATGCGCCGCATCATCGAGGACTCGGAGGCCGAGGAGCGGTTCAAGCGGGTCGAGCTGCACAAGCTCAACGCCCTGCTGGGCTACTGCGAGACCACCGAATGCCGCCGCGCGGTGATGCTCAACTATTTCGGAGAGCAGCTCCCGGAGCCCTGCGGCAACTGCGACACCTGCCTGGCCCCGGTGGAAAGCTGGGACGGGACCCTGGCGGCCCAGAAGGCCATGTCCTGCATCTATCGCACCGAGCAGCGCTTCGGCGTCAACTACCTGGTCGACGTGCTGCTCGGCAAGGACAACGAACGCATCCGCCGCTTCGGTCACGACCGGCTCAGCACCTTCGGTATCGGCAAGGAGCTGAGCGCCGATCAGTGGAAGTCCGTCTACCGGCAGCTGGTCGCGGCGGGTCTGGTGGCGGTGGACATGGAGGGCCACGGGGCCCTCAAGCTCACCGAGCAGAGCCGGCCGGTGCTGCGCGGTGAGCGCAGCTTGCGGCTGCGCCGGGACCCGGAGCGCCAGCGGGGGTCCGCCCGGCAGCGCACCGCCCGCGCCGAGGCGCCCATGGACGCGGAGGCCCACGCGCTCTGGGAGCGCCTGCGCACTTGCAGGCGCGAGCTGGCGCAGGCGCAGGGCGTGCCGCCCTACGTGATCTTCAACGATGCGACCCTGCGCGAGATGGTCACCTACAGGCCGCGGGATGCGGAAGAGCTTGGCCGTATCAGCGGGGTCGGAGTGGTCAAGCTGGAGCGCTACGGCACGGACTTTTTGAGTGTGCTGGCCGAGCACGCCGCCGAGCACGGGCGTCCGGCGGAAACGCCTCCTTTGCCCGAGGCTCCCATCCGGTCGGTCCCCGTGCCCCAGACCCGGAAGCAGGACGCGGGTCTGAGCAGCACGGTGCGCGAGACCCTGGAGCTGTTTCGCGCCGGCGTCCCGGCGGAGTCCATCGCCGAGCGCCGCGGCCTCGCGGACACCACCATCTATACCCACCTGGCCCGCTGCATCGAGGAGGGGGAGCTTGGACTCCGAGAGGTCGCCAACCTCTCCGACGACGAGATCGGCGCGATCGAGTACGTCTTCGACCAGCTGGCCCCAGACGCACCCATGGCCCTCAAACCCGTCTTCGACGCCTTCGCGGGCAAGTACGATTACGGCCTGCTGCGCTGTGTCCGTGCAGGTATGGACCAACCGTAGGGTGCGCCGTGCGCACCGTCCCAGCGCCGGGATGGATGGTTCGCGCAGCGTCAGTAGCTGAGTCGGCGGGCTACGTGGGCCGTTGTTCGCTCCGCTTGAGTCCGGGAACGAAGGGGCTCGATCCGCCCCGGCTGTGCCTTGGCCACCACCGCCGTGCTGACCGACACACAGCGGGCCCATCGGACACACGACAACACGAGGACCATCGAACCGTGCTGACAGGCGAAATCAGGAATCAGGTCGACCCCATCTAGGACGCCTTCTGGTCCGGCGGGGTGTCGAACCCCCTCTCGGTAATCGAACAGATCACCTACCTCCTCTTCATCAAGCGCCTGGACGACCTGCACACCCTGGAGGAGAACAAGTCCCAGGCGCTGGGCATCCCATGGAACGGCGCATCTTCCCCAAAGGCGCCGATGACAGGGGCTGCGCCTATGCGGACATGCGCTGGTCCCGGTTCAAGCATTTCGAGCCGCGGGAGATGATGGAGGTGGTGGACGAGCACGTCTTCCCCTTCCTGCGCAGTCTCGGGGCCGAGGGCTCCAGCTACGGCCGCCAAATGCACAACGCCCGACTCGGGTTCAGCAATCCGGGACTGCTCGCCAAGGTGGTAGAGATGCTGGACGGCGCCCCGATGGACGACCGCGACACCAAGGGCGACCTCTAAGAGTGCATGCTCGACAAGATCGCCACCGCCGGGCAGAACGGCCAGTTCCGCACCCCGCGCCACGCCATCCGACTCATGGTCGAGATGGTCGAGCCGACCCCAGAGGACGTAATCTGCGACCCGGCGACCCGGCGACCGGCACCTGCGGCTTCCTGGTGGCCGCGGGGGAGTATCTGCGCGAGCGCCATCCCGAGCTGCGGCGGGACCCCCGTCTGCGGCGCCACTTCCACCAGGGGCTATCTCGTCGGCGAGAAGGTCTCGATCAGGCGGCGGACGTGGCGGGGACGGCGGTCGGTTCCGCCAACTGGCGGTGGATGAGGATGTTGAGCATGCGCAGGGTGGCGCCGATGGCGGCGAAGACCTGGTTGGCGTGCACGCCGCGGGTCTTGAGCTCGCCGTGGTCGGTGGACCAGGTGATGGTGCACTCGGTCAGGGCGTCGGTCCGCCCGCCCTTGGGGATTCGGACCTCATAGTCCAGCAGCTCGGGCAGGTTGATCCCCTGCTTCTTCACCACCTTGGCCAGCGCGTGGTTGAAGGCATCGAATCCGCCGTTTCCGCTGCCGGCGGCGGTGTGCACCTCGTCGCGCAGCCGGATCTTAATGCTCGCGGTGGACTCCAGATCCAGGCTGGAAGAGACGGTGCAGGCCAGCAGCTCGGCGTGGTCGTAGTCTTTGCTCTCCAGGACCTCCGCGATGATGAAGGGCAGGTCCTCGATGGTGATGGTCTTTTTGGAGTCGCCCAACTCGACGATTCGGGCGAGGACCCGGCGCTGGTTCTCCTCCGTGAGGCTGATGTCCAGGCGCTCCAGGTTCTTGGCGAGCGATGCCTTGCCCGCGAGCTTGCCCAGGGCGTATTTGCGCCGCCGGGCGAAACGCTCCGGCGAGAGCCGGGTGTGGTAGAGGGCGGCCTTCCGGTCGCCGTCGGCGTGGATGCCCGCGGTCTGGGTAAAGACGTCGTCACCCACGATGGGCGCGTTGTCGGCGATGCGCTTGCCGGAGAAATACTCCACCAGCTCGCTGACCCGCACCAGGTGGGTCTCGTCGATTCCGATCGCCATGCCGAGCTGGTCGCGCAGGTTGACGGCCACCTCGGCCAGTGAGGCGTTTCCGGCACGCTCGCCCAGGCAGTTGACGGTGCAGTGCACGGCGGCGGCCCCCGCCTGGGCGGCGGCCAGCACATTGGCGGTGGCGAGCCCGTAGTCGTTGTGGGGGTGGAAGTCGAACTTGAGTCCGGGGAAACGGCGGATCATGTCGGTGACGGCGCAGGTGACCCCCTCCGGCGTCATGACCCCCAGGGTGTCGGGCAGCATGAAATGCCCGACACCTGAATCGGCCAGGCGCTCGACCAGGCCGTAGACATAACCCGGGTTGTCGCGATAGCCGTTGGACCAGTCCTCCAGATAGAGGTTGACTGCAAGACCGCGATCGCGGCCCAGTGCAATGGTCGCGCGCACATCGGCGGCATGCTGGTCCAGGGTCTTGCCGAGCTGGCCGAGACAGTGCTTCTCGCTGCCCTTGGCGAGCAGGTTCAGCACACGACCGCCGGCACGTCCGATCCACTCGATGCTGCGTCCGGCGTCCACGAAGCCCAGCACCTCCACCCGGTCCGCCAGGCCGCGGCCATCTGCCCAGTCGATGATGTGCGCCACCGCATCCAGCTCACCGGCGGAGACCCGGGCGGAGGCCACCTCGATGCGGTCCACCCGCAGCTGCTCGAGCAGGGCCTTGGCGATATTGACCTTTTCGTCCGGCGAGAATGACACGCCCTGGGTCTGCTCGCCGTCGCGGAGCGTGGTGTCCAGGATCAGGACGGAGCGGGGCGTCTCGTTCATGGTCGGGTCTTGTCGGAGTGTCTCGGGTAGCGGGGCCGACGGCATCATCAGGCCAAGCCGCCCAAGCGGGCCAGGGTGTCGCGGATGTGGGCCTCCACGGCCTCGGTGGTGGCATCCAGCTCGGCGCAGCGGGTCTCCTTCTCCATGAGCCCTTGAAGGGATGGAGGCGGGGGGGGCTCGCGGCCGATGGCCTCGCGCACGGCCTCGACGAATTTGGCCGGGTGGGCGGTAGCGAGGCACACGACGTTCGCCAGCCCACGGGCGGCCCGCACGCCGACTGCGGTGTGGGGACACAGGATATAGCCGCTGTGCTCGTAGGTCTCGCGGATCTGCTCCAGGGTCTCAGGATCGCTCACGGCAGCGGCGTCGAAGTCAGCGCGCACCTGGGCGAGACGATCATCCGTCACGGTCAGGCGCCCGGTGCGGGTCAGGTCGTCCAGCAGGGCACGAACGGCCGCCGGATCCTGGTCGTGCAGGAAGTAGAGATAGCGCTCGAAGTTCGAGGCGAGCTGGATGTCCATGGCGGGGCTCAGGGTCTGGTAGACCTCGCCCGCAGCGTACTGGCCGGTGTGGACGAACCTTGTGAGGATGTCGTTTCGGTTGGTGGCAATCAGCAGCCGGTCCACTGGCAGGCCCATACGCCGAGCCAGGTGGCCGGCGAAGACGTCGCCGAAGTTTCCGGTGGGGACCGAGAAGCTGATCCGCCGATCGGGGTCGCCCCCGCTCACCCGGCCCCAGGCGTAAAAGAAATAGACGGTCTGGGCCAGGATGCGCGCCCAGTTGATGGAGTTCACGGCCCCCAGGTGATACTCGGACTTGAAGCCCAGGTCATTGAACAGCGCCTTGACGATGCGCTGACCGTCGTCGAAGGTCCCTCGGATGGCGATGTTGTGGACGTTGGCATCCAACACCGTGGTCATCTGCCGCTCCTGGACGGGCGACACCCGGCCCTTGGGGTGCAGGATGAAGCAGTGGATGCGGTCCTTGCCGCGCACGCCATAGATGGCAGCAGAGCCGGTATCGCCAGAGGTGGCGCCGACGATGTTGAGCCGGCCGCCGTCACGTTTCAGCAGATATTCGAACAGGTTGCCGAGGAGCTGCAGGGCGACGTCCTTGAAGGCGGCGGTGGGTCCGTGGAAGAGCTCCAGCACTTGGAGGCCGCCGGCGTTGACCACCGGTGTCACCTCCGGGTGGCTGAAGCTGGCGTAGGAACGCTCGATCAGCGTTCTCAGGTCCTCCCCGGGAATCTCGTCGCCGATGTACGGAGCGATCACCGCGTGCGCCAGGTCCTGGAAGCGCATACCGGCCCAGTGGCGCAGGGTTTCGGCGTCCACCCGGGGGACCTCCGCGGGCACCAGCAGGCCGCCGTCGGTGGCGAGGCCCATCATCACCGCGTCCGCGAAGCCGACGGGCACGATTCCGCCGCGAGTACTCACATAGTTCATGGGTCAGGATCCCGGAGGGTAGGCGCACCGGGCCGTCAGGGCCCAAGCGGCAAGTGTTTCATAGTAAGAGAGTGACCGGGGACTTGGCAAAAACCGTCCCCACCGAAGCGCCGCTTTTAGCCACCCGCCATGGGTGGAAGCCGCGGGGAGCGCCTGGAGCGAGACCACAAATCCGCCGGACGACGACGCCCTCGAAGGAGGTTTTCGGGACAGGCGCCCGACAGCTTGATGCCGAAACCAATGAGTTGGATTGGTTTACAAGCGTTGACATTGCCGACAAGCCAACCAGACAATGCCACGGGCCGCCGGACCCGGCAGAAACCGCGGCCTTGCAGAACAATAAACCGCTGAGGGGGGCTTCTGTCGCCGCTGGGCTGCCCGACCGGCTCCAGGACCGGTCCGACGGCATCCCGCGTCACCCCCTTCCACTCGTGCAACGTCACCCTTAGGGAGCAAAACCTAATGACACCCGAGAACCGCTCCGCCTACTGGAAGGCAAATCTACGCCTTCTCACGATTCTGCTGATCATCTGGTTCGTGGTCTCCTACGGCTTCGGCATCCTGTTGGTCGAACCGCTCAACGCCATCAAGTTCGGCGGATACAAGCTCGGATTCTGGTTTGCCCAGCAGGGGTCGATCTACGTATTCCTGGTTCTGATTTTCGTGTACGCCTTCGCGATGAATCAGCTCGACAAGAAATTCGACGTGCACGAAGACTAATAGGAGCGCACCACCATGTCCCTCCAACTCTGGACCTATCTCATCGTCGGGGCGACCTTCGCGCTCTATATCGGCATCGCCTTCTGGGCACGCGCGCGCTCCACCAGTGATTTCTATGTCGCCGGCAAGGGCGTTCATCCGGTGGCCAACGGCATGGCGACCGCCGCGGACTGGATGTCCGCCGCCTCGTTCATCTCCATGGCGGGGCTGATTGCCTTCAAGGGCTACGACGCCTCGGTGTATCTCATGGGCTGGACCGGCGGCTATGTGCTCCTCGCCCTGCTGCTCGCCCCCTATCTGCGCAAGTTCGGCAAGTTCACGGTGCCCGAGTTCATCGGCGAGCGCTACTATTCGAAGGCCGCCCGCCTGGTGGCAGTCATCGCCCTGATCGTCGCCTCCATCACCTATGTCATCGGTCAGATGAAGGGCGTAGGCGTGGCCTTCTCCCGCTTCCTGGAGGTAGGCTTCGAAACTGGCGTCATCGTCGGCATGATCATCGTGTTCTTCTACGCGGTGCTCGGCGGCATGAAGGGCATCACCTACACCCAGATCGCCCAGTACGTGGTGCTGATCTTCGCCTACACCATCCCGGCGATCTTCATCTCCATGCAGCTCACCGGAAACCCGATCCCGCAGATCGGGCTCGGCAGCGCCATGGCGGACGGCAGCGGCACCATGCTGCTGGACAAGCTCGACCAGGTGGTGACGGAACTTGGATTCGGGGCCTATACGGCCCAGAAGGACTCGACCCTCAACATGTTCCTGCTGACCCTGTCGCTGATGATTGGCACCGCCGGCCTGCCCCACGTCATCATCCGATTCTTCACCGTCCCCAAGGTTAGGGACGCCCGCTCCTCGGCTGGCTGGGCCTTGGTGTTCATCGCCATCCTCTACACCACGGCCCCGGCAGTCGGCGCCATGGCCCGCCTGAACCTCACCAACACCATCCAGACCGGTCCGGTGGGTGAGCAGACGGCCAACGTGGAAATTGCCGCACTGCCGGGTTGGATGAACCGCTGGCGCACCACCGGGCTATTGAATTGGCAGGACTTAAACGGCGACGGGCGCATCCAGTATTACAGCGACAAAGACTTAGGAAAGGCGACCCTCGCGCTGGCCCAGGCCAGGAAGGACAACGCGGGCGTGGAGGCGGCCCAGGCGGCCTTCGACAAGGCCGTCGCGGCGAATGCGGACACCAAGTTCGCGGGCTTCGGCTGGAAGGGCAACGAGATGACCAAGATCGACAACGACATCATGGTGCTCGCCAACCCGGAGATCGCCAAGCTCCCCAACTGGGTCATCGCCCTGGTCGCCGCCGGCGGTCTGGCCGCGGCCCTGTCCACGGCCGCCGGCCTGCTGCTGGCGATCTCCTCGGCCATCTCGCACGATCTGATGAAGGGCATGCTGACCCCCGGGATCTCGGAGAAGGGCGAGCTCATGGCCGGGCGTATCGCCATGGCCGGTGCCATCGTGGTCGCGGGCTATCTGGGCATCCACCCGCCAGGCTTTGCAGCCCAGGTGGTGGCATTGGCATTCGGACTCGCGGCCTCGTCCATCTTCCCGGCGCTGATGATGGGCATCTTCGACAAGCGGGCGAACAGCACCGGGGCCATCCTCGGCATGCTTTCCGGCCTGATCTTCACGCTGGTCTACATCTTCTGGTTCAAGGGCTGGTTCTTCATCCCCGGGACCGAGATGGCAGCCAACAAGCCGGAGAACTGGTTCCTGGGGATCTCGCCAGAGGCCATCGGCGCCGTCGGCGCGCTGATCAACTTCGTGGTCGCCTACGTGGTGTCCCGCGCCACCAAGGCCCCGCCGGAGCACATCCAGCATCTGGTGGAGGACATTCGCGTGCCCAAGGGGGCCGGCATGGCCACCGGTCACTGATCGGCATCAGGCCCAGGGACGGGCAAGCATCGGAAGCCCCGCTCATGCGGGGCTTTTCATTGAGAAACCCGTCTGACACGGCACGGACGCTGGTGTATGTTTCCCAGTCGCTACGCAACCCCGGGGTAGGTCCATGGACGTCGAGCTCATCGAGATCCAGGAATTCCTGGCCAGTCATCCGCCGTTCGACCAACTCCCGGCCGAGACTCTGGAGCGGCTCCCCAAGCGGCTGTCGGTTCGCTATTTCCGCCGCGGCTCCACCTTTCCGCCAGAGGATGCGGACCAATCCTATCTCTACGTCATCCGCCGCGGCGCCGTGGAGTTGCGCGACGCCCAGGGGGAGCTGGTCGGCAAACTGGCGGAGGGCGACCTGTGCGTGATGCCCTGTCGGCCTGATACGGCCGAGTCCGCCTATCAAGGCAACACCGCCGAGGACACCCTGGTCTATCTGCTTCCCTGCTCGGACCTGGCCGAACTGCGGGAGAGGAACGCAAACTTCGCGGAGCATTTCGAGCACTCGGTGACCAACCGGCTGCGCAAGGCCCTCGACGTCATGACCGACACCCCAGACTCGGGCTCCGGCCTCATGACGGTTCAGGTCGGTGACCTGGTGAGCCGCGAGCCGATCAGCACCTCACCCGAGACCAGCATCCGCGCAGCGGCCCAGATCATGTCGGAGCATCGGGTCTCCTCACTGCTGATCATGGACGGCAAGCGACTGGCGGGCATGATCACGGACCGGGACCTGCGCAACCGCTGCGTCGCCGCTGGGCTCCCAACGGAGCGGCCGGTGCGCGAGATCATGACGGAGAGCCTGCACACCGTGGACGCCGGGACCCTCGGGTTCCAGGCACTGATCAGCATGACGCGGCTCAATGTCCACCACCTCCCGGTGCTGGACGAGGGGCGGGTGGCCGGCATCCTCTCAACCACCGACCTGACCCGTTTCCAGAGCTCCAACGCGGTCTACCTGGTGGGAGACATCCACAAGGCCAAGGACCTGGACACCCTGGTTCAGATCAGCACCAAGGTGGGCGAGCTGCAGATCCATCTGGTGAACGGCGGAGCGACCGCGGACCAGGTGGGTCAGGCGATCAGCGCCATCACCGACGCGATCACCCTGCGACTGCTGGAGCTGGCCGAGGCCGAGCTCGGCTCACCGCCGGTTCCCTATGCCTGGATGGTGGGGGGCTCGCAGGCCCGCCGCGAGCAGTCCTCGCACTCGGACCAGGACAATGCGCTGTTGATCGCGGACCACATGAAGCCGGAGGACGACGCCTACTTCGCGGCCCTTGCAAGCTACGTGAACGACGGCCTCAACGCCTGCGGGTACGTCTACTGTCCAGGCGACGTGATGGCCAAAAATCCCAAGTGGCGACAGACCCTGCGCATCTGGAAGAAGTATTTCACGACCTGGATCGAGCGGCCGGACCCCATGGCCCTGATGCTGTCCAGTGTCTTCTTCGACCTGCGCCCGCTGCACGACATCGAGGGCCTGTTCGAGGAAATCCACGACACGATTCTGGACCACTCCAAGGCCAACCGCATCTTCATCGCCTACATGGCCGCGAACGCACTGAAGCATCGTCCGCCCTTAGGCTTCTTCCGCAACTTCGTACTGATCCACGGCGGCGAGCACGACCACACCTTCGACATCAAGCATCGCGGCACCGTACCGATCATCGATCTGGCGCGGGTCTATGCACTGTCCGCCGGGATCGACGACACGAATACGCTGGATCGCCTCCGCGCCGCCGCCGAGACCGACGCCTTGAGCCGAGAAGGTGGGGCTAACCTGGTCGATGCCCTGGAGTTCATCGGGACCCTGCGCATGCGCCACCAGGCACGCCAGTTGCGCAGGGGCGAGAAGGCGGACAACTTCCTGTCCCCTGACGAGCTGTCACCCCTGGAACGTGGACACCTGAAGGATGCTTTCATCCTGATCAATACCATGCAGGAGTCGCTCGGCCAGCGCTACCAGACGGGACGCTTCGCCTGAGCCGCACGCCGTGTTGTCCCTGACCGACTGGCGGCGCCGCTGGGAGCTGCGCCGCGCTGTGGCGGGGCCGCTGCGTGACTATCTGGCCCAGCCCCTGCCGGGGCCGCGTCGGGACTATCGGCAGACCGAGTTCCTGGCGATCGACCTGGAGACCACCGGGCTCGACGTGAAACGGGATCTGATCCTGAGCGTGGGTTACGTAACCCTGCACGGGAATCGCGTCGACCTGGGGAGCGCCCGGCACCGGGTGATCCGTATCGACCGCTCCATCCCGGAGGCGAGCGCGGTGATCCATCAGATCACGGACGATCAGTCGGCCCGCGGGCTGGAGCTCGAGGACGTGATGGCGGAGCTGCTGGCAAGCTTGGCTGGCAAGGTCATGATCGCCCACCACGCGACCATTGAGTGCGGCTTCCTGGGTAACGCCTGCCGGCGCCTGTGGCATGCAGGGCTCCCCGCACGGGTGGTGGATACCCAGGTGTTGGCGCGCCGCACCTTTGAGCGCCGCCAGATCCCCGTCAAGGGCTCTGACCTGCGGCTGCACGCCCTGGGGGATCGATACAATCTCCCGCGCTACGGGGCGCACAACGCCCTGAGCGATTCGCTGGCCGCGGCGGAGCTGTTCCTGGCCCAGGCGGCCCACCGGGACGGAGGCAAGGGACTGCCGCTTAGCGACTTCCTGATCTAATTCCGATGCCCTGCCCCCGCGGGCCTAGCGTGGAAAGGACGGGGCCGACCGTTTAGTATTGAGAGCCCTCACCTGCCAACCCCTTGGCATCCAAGAACCAAGCAACAGCAGCTGGCTGCACCCAAGAACGCCACCACCCAACGCAGAGGAGACGACTCCATGTCGGAAGAAAAAGTCTACGAAGTCCCCGCCGCCATCGCCGAGCGAGCCCATATCGACGCGGATGAATACGAGGTGATGTATCAGCGCTCGGTGGAGAACCCCGATGACTTCTGGGCCGAGCAGGCCGCGCAGTTCGTCACCTGGTTCAAGCCCTGGGACACGGTGTCGGACTGGAGCTTTGACGCCGACAACCTGCACATCAGCTGGTTCAAAGGCGGCAAGCTCAACGTCTCCTACAACTGTCTGGACCGCCATCTGGAGAAGCGCGGTGATCAGGTCGCCATCATCTGGGAGTCAGACAACCCGGAGGAGGATCGCAAGATCACCTACCGCGAGCTGCACGCGGACGTCTCGAAATTCGCCAACGTGCTCAAGTCCAAGGGCGTCAAGAAGGGCGACCGTGTCTGTATCTACCTGCCCATGATCCCGGAGGCGGCCGTGGCCATGCTGGCCTGCACCCGCATCGGCGCCGTGCATTCCATCGTCTTCGGCGGCTTCTCCCCGGACAGCCTGCGCGACCGCATCCTCGACTCCGACTGCCAAGTGGTCATTACATCGGACGAGAGCATGCGCGGGGGCCGTCAAGTGCCCCTCAAGAAGAATGCCGACAGGGCCCTGGATGAGTGCCCCAGCGTCCACACGATGATCGTGGTACGCCGCACCGGCGGCAACGTGGCCTGGACCGAGGGCCGCGACGTCTGGTACCACGAGGCCATGTCGGCGGCCGACCCGGTCTGCGAGCCAGAGCAGGTGGACGCCGAGGACCCGTTGTTCATCCTCTACACCTCAGGCTCCACTGGAAAGCCCAAGGGCGCCCTGCACACCACTGGGGGCTATCTGGTCTTTGCCGCCATGACCCACAAATACACCTTCGACTACCAGGAGGGTGAGATCTATTGGTGCACCGCGGACGTAGGCTGGGTCACCGGCCACACCTATATCGTCTACGGGCCGCTGGCCAACGGCGCCACCTCCCTGATGTTCGAGGGCATTCCCAACTACCCGGATATGTCCCGTTTCTGGCAGGTCGTGGACAAGCACCAGGTCAACATCTTCTACACCGCCCCCACCGCCATACGCGCCCTCATGCGCGCCGGCGAGGAGCCGGTCAAAAAGACCTCCCGCAAGTCGCTGCGCATCCTCGGCTCCGTGGGCGAGCCCATCAACCCCGAGGCTTGGGAGTGGTATCACCGGGTGGTGGGCGACGAGCGCTGCCCCATCGTCGACACCTGGTGGCAGACCGAGACGGGCGGCCACCTGATCACACCCCTGCCCGGCGCCACCGCGCTGAAGCCCGGGTCTGCCACCAAGCCGTTCTTCGGCGTGGTTCCGGCCCTGGTGGATGCAGCCACCGGCAACCTGATCGAGGGCGAGGGCGAAGGCGCCCTGGTCATCACCCGGCCCTGGCCGGCGCAGATGCGCACCGTCTACGGGGATCACCAGCGCTACGTCGACACCTATTTCAAGCAGTACCCGGGCAACTATTTCACCGGTGACGGCGCCCGCCGTGACAAGGACGGCTACTATTGGATCACCGGCCGTATCGACGACGTGCTCAACGTCTCGGGACACCGACTGGGCACTGCCGAGATCGAGTCCGCCCTGGTGCTCCATCCCCATGTGGCGGAGGCCGCCGTGGTGGGCTACCCCCATGACATCAAGGGCCAGGGCATCTACGCCTATGTGACCCCCATGGCCGGCGTGGAGGGGACGGACGCGCTCAAGAAGGAGCTCATCACCCTGGTGCGCGGCGAGATCGGTCCCATCGCGATCGTGGACATTATCCAGTGGGCACCGAGCTTGCCCAAGACCCGTTCCGGTAAGATCATGCGCCGCATCCTGCGCAAGATCGCCGCTAACGAGGTCGACTCCCTGGGTGACACCTCCACCCTGGCCGACCCAACGGTGGTCAATGACCTGATCGAGAACCGCGCCAACCAATAACGACCCATTGGAAGCCTCGCCCTCGCGGCGACAGGTGCCGGCAACCCACCGGGAGGCCGGGGCCCGTCGTCGCGCCGAGGCGTCACTCCCGCCGACCCGGCTGTTCGCCCCGTGGCGGGGCGCCCGCTTACTCGCCTGAACCCAAAACCGAGGTTTGATTGAGCTCCAATTTCCGTGTTGGCGTCTTCGTGGACGCCGAAAACGTCCGCTACAACGGCGGCTACCAGATGCGCTACGACGTGCTCCGCCGGTTCGCGGCCCGCGCGGGCGGTGTCTTGCAGCGCCTCAACACCTACATGGCCTTCGATGCCGAGCGCGCTCGGGAGGACTCGGAGTACGCCAAGAAGGCACGCATGTATCAGCAGATGGTCCGTGACTTCGGCTGGAAGATTACCGTCAAGGTCGTGCGCCGCTATACCGACGAGAGCGGAAACGTCACCACCAAGGCCAACGCCGACCTCGACATGGCGGTGGACGCCATGCTCCAGGCGGACAAGCTGGAGCAGGTGCTGCTGGTTACCGGCGACGGGGATTTCATCCAGGTGGTGCGCGCCCTGCAGAACAAGGGCTGTCGGGTGGAGCTGATCGGCTTCAAGAACGTCTCGCGCCAGCTCCAGCAGGAGGTGGACGCCTTTTACTCGGGCTTCGTCATCCCTGACCTGCTGCCCATTTCATACGAGCCCCGCAATGTCTGGGGAAAGCCCGGCTCCTGCGTGCGGGGGGTCTGTACCAAGTGGATTGCGGACAAGGGCTACGGCTTCCTGCGCATCATGGACCACATCTCACCCGACCTGTGGATCACGGACCCACGGGACGAGGGGTCCCCCTATGCGAGCGTCTTCTGTCACGTCAACGAGCTGGCGGAGGACGTCACGGAGGAGCTACTGAGTAACCGGGAGACCATCCTGGAGTTCTACGTTAACGAGAGCGAGCAGAAGGACAACGGCCTGGTCGCGAGCAACGTCAGGCTCGCTTTTTCTGTGAACAGGTAAGACACTTGCGTAGCCCAGACCCAAGGAGCCCCCGGCCTCGGGAGCACGGAAGGGTGACGGCCTACCGGGAATTCGCCCCGACAATGGCTTAGTGTGACGCGCAGGGCATTGCGAAGGGCGAGGTCCGCGAGCCCAAGACCGCTCGGCGTGCTCGGCACGAGCCGCAACGACGAGGCGACGACACGGATGATGCCGCCCGCAGCCCGACCATCCTGGTCTAGTCTGTCGCGGCCGATCTGACCGGCAAGGCATCCCATGGCGACGAATCAAACCACCATGAAACCCTCGGGCCTGCCCTGGCGTCTGGTGCGGGACCGTCTGCTCACCGAAGATCAGGCGACCGCCGCCTCCACCGAGGCCTCACGCCACCGCCAGCCGTTCGTCCAGTACCTGGTCGAGCAAAAGATCCTCGACAGCCGCCGCATCGCCATCGCCGCCGCTCACGAGTTCGGGGTGCCGCTTCTCGACCTCAGCGCCATCGACCTGATCGACAGCCCGATCGGGCTGGTCGACGAAAAGCTGATCCGAAAGCACCGGGCCCTGCCCCTGTTCCGGCGCGGCAACCGCATCTTCCTCGCCCTTTCGGACCCCACCAACGACCAGGCACTGGAGGAGATCCGCTTCAACACCGGCTTGGCCACCGACGCTGTGCTGGTGGAGGAGGACAAGCTCGCGGCCGCCATCGATCGCGCCATCGATGCCCAGGACACCGCCATGACGGACCTCATGGATGCGGACCTGGACCACCTCGATATCGCAAGCACGGACGAGGACCAGCGCGACGACACCGACCTCAACGTGGACGACGCACCCGTGGTTCGGTACGTCAACAAGATCCTGGTGGACGCCATCACCTCGGACGCCTCGGATGTCCATTTCGAGCCCTACGAGAAGTACTTCCGCATCCGCTTCCGCCAGGACGGGCTGCTGCGCGAGGTCGCCAACCCACCGGTCAACATCGCCGGGCGCCTGGTGGCACGCATCAAGGTCATGTCACGGATGAACATCGCAGAGCGACGGGTGCCCCAGGACGGGCGAATCAAGCTCAAGCTGAGCCGATCGCGCGACATCGATTTCCGCGTCAACACCCTGCCGACGCTTTATGGCGAAAAGGTGGTGCTGCGAATCCTGGACTCGTCGTCCGCCCAGGTGGGCATCGACGCCCTGGGTTTCGAGCCCGAGCAACGCGACATCTTCCTGTCCTGCATCGGCAAGCCGTACGGCATGGTCCTGGTCACCGGCCCGACCGGTTCCGGAAAGACGGTCTCGCTCTACACCGCCCTGAACATCCTGAACAAGCCGGACATCAACATCTCCACCGTCGAGGACCCAGTAGAGATCCAGGTGCCGGGCATCAACCAGGTCAACATGAACCCCAAGACAGGGCTCACCTTCGCCGCGGCGTTGCGTGCCTTCCTGCGGCAGGACCCGGACATCGTCATGGTGGGTGAGATCCGCGACCTGGAGACGGCGGAGATCGCAGTCAAGGCGGCCCAGACGGGCCACCTGGTGCTCTCCACCCTGCACACCAACGACGCTCCCCAGTCACTCACCCGACTGGCCAACATGGGTGTGGCGCCCTTCAACATCGCGTCCTCCATCCTGCTGATCATGGCCCAGCGCCTGACGCGACGGCTCTGCCCCCACTGCAAGCAGCCCGAAGACCTGCCGCGCGAGGCCCTGCTCGAGGAAGGATTCACCGAGGAGGAGATCGACGAGGGCCTCACCGTCTACCGTCCTGTGGGTTGCGAGCGCTGCACGAAGGGCTACAAGGGCCGGGTTGGCATCTTCCAGGTGATGAAGGTGTCCGAGGCCATTGGACGGCTCATCATGGAGGGCGGCAACGCGATGCAGCTGGCCGATCAGGCCCGGAAGGAAGGGGTGGCGGACCTGCGCCAATCGGGGCTGCGTAAGGTCAAGGCCGGGATCACCAGCCTCGAAGAGCTCAACCGCGTGACGAAAGACTGATCCCCATGGCACTCGCAGCAGTGAAAAAGCCGGTCTCCAAACCGGCCCCCAGGCCCGAGCGGGCCCACGTCTTCGCCTGGGAGGGCATGGACCGGCGCGGCAACCGGGTCAAGGGCGAGACCCGATCCTCCAGCCCCACCATGGTGCGGGCCGAGCTCCGACGCCAAGGCGTCAACCCCACCAAGGTGAAGAAAAAGGCGCAGCCGCTCCTGGGCCGCGGCAAGCGTAAGATCACCAGCGCGGACATCGCCATCTTCAGCCGTCAGCTGTCCACCATGATGGCGGCAGGTGTGCCGCTGGTGCAGTCCTTCGACATCGTCGGGCGCGGGCACGACAACCCGTCCATGCAGGACCTGATCCTGTCCATCAAACAGGATATCGAGAGCGGTACCGCAATGGCCCAGGCGCTGAGCAAGCACCCCCTCTATTTCGACGATCTCTTCTGCAACCTGGTGGCTGCGGGCGAGCAGGCGGGCGTGCTCGACATTCTGCTCGACAAGATCGCCACCTATAAGGAGAAGACCGAGTCCATCAAGGGCAAGATCAAGAAGGCCCTGTTCTATCCGACCGCGGTCATCATCGTCGCCATCATCGTGACCGGGGTCATCCTGATGTTCGTCATCCCCCAGTTCAAGGAGCTGTTCAGCAGCTTCGGGGCGGATCTGCCGGCCTTCACCCTGTTGGTGATCGGCGCCTCGGACGTGATGCGGGAATGGTGGTGGGCGGTCTTGCTGGGTATCGGCGCGGCCGTGTGGGGAATCGGCAACCTGTTCAAGCGCTCGCGCAAGTTTCGCGACATGATCGACCGCGCGTCGCTCAAGATCCCGATCATCGGGAGCATCCTGAACAAGGCGGCCCTGGCACGTTTTGCCCGCACACTCTCCACGATGTTCGCGGCCGGTGTGCCCCTGGTGGAGGCGCTGGAGTCCGTGTCCGGGGCCACCGGAAATGTGGTGTACCAGGACGCGGTGCTGAAGATGCGTGAGGAGGTCGCCACCGGACAGGCCCTGCAGCTCTCCATGCGCCAGCGGGACCTGTTCCCGCACATGGTGATCCAGATGACCGCCATCGGCGAGGAATCCGGTGCACTCGACGAGATGCTCGCCAAGGTGGCCGATTTCTACGAGGAGCAGGTGGATAATGCGGTGGACGGACTGAGCAGCCTGCTCGAGCCTCTGATCATGGTGGTCATCGGCGGTCTGGTAGGCAGCCTGGTGGTGGCAATGTACCTGCCCATCTTCAAGATGGCCTCCGTGGTTTGATCGGCCCCGTCCCCCCACCGGGCACGACTCGGGAGACTGCGGCGTGCGCCCCCAACGCACCCTCAGCGATCGACTGAAGACTGTCCGCTGAGGACTACACATGCTGTGGCTCGATGTATTCCGGCAGAATCCCGCGCTCTTTTACGGAGCGGCCATCGCCCTTGGGCTGATCATCGGGAGCTTCCTCAATGTCGTCATCCTGCGCCTACCCCGTATCCTGGAGGCCGAGTGGCGCAGCGACTGTGCCGAGATCACCGGCGGCAACGCGCCCGAGGACGGAGCCGCTCTCAGCCTGGCCAAGCCCGCCTCCCATTGCCCCGCCTGCGGCCACCGGATCCGACCGATCGAGAACGTACCGATCCTGAGCTACCTGTGGTTGCGTGGGCGCTGCGCGGCCTGCAAGGCACGCATCAGCCCCCGCTACCCCTTTGTGGAGGCGCTGACCGCCACCCTCACCCTGATCGTAGTCCTGCACTTCGGGGTGAGTTGGCAGACTCCGGCCGCACTGATCCTGACCTGGGGGCTGATCGCCCTGGCGTTCATCGACTACGACACCCAACTGCTGCCGGACGGCATCACCCTACCAATCCTGTGGGTCGGGCTGACCCTGAGCCTCTTCGGGCTCTTCACTGACAGCCGCTCTGCCATCATCGGGGCCGCTACCGGTTATCTCAGCCTGTGGCTGGTCTTCCAGCTGTTTCGTCTCGCAACGGGCAAGGAGGGCATGGGGTTCGGCGACTTCAAGCTGTTCGCGCTGTTTGGGGCCTGGCTGGGCTGGCAGTACCTGCCCCAGATCATCCTGCTGTCGGCGGTCACCGGCGCCCTGTTGGGAACCATCCTCATCGCGTCCGGCCGCCACGACAGGGGAAAGCCTCTGCCCTTCGGCCCTTACCTGGCGGCGGCCGGTTGGATCAGCCTGATCTGGGGGCCTCAGATCAACGACGCCTATCTGGGCTATTCTGGGTTGGGGTAGGGGGCGGTTGCTTCTGGTCGGGCTCACCGGCGGCATCGGCAGCGGCAAGTCCACAGTGGCGGATCTGTTCGCCGGCCTGGGTGCCGGTGTGGTGGACACGGATCTGCTGGCCCGCGAGCTCACCGAGCCCGGCAGCCCCACCCTCGCCCGAATCGTCGCTGAGTTCGGCCCGGACCTCCTGCACGCCGATGGGGCCATGGACCGCGCATGGCTGCGCGAGCGGGTCTTTGCGGACCCCGCCGCACGCGTCCGGCTCGAGGCCGTCCTGCACCCGCCCATCCGCGCCTTGATGCTGGAACGGGCGGTGCGGCTCGGCACCCCCTATGCGCTCCTGATGGTCCCGCTGCTGTTCGAGACCGGGCAGGAGGGCCTTGTGGAGCGGGTGTTGGTGGTCGACTGCCCTGAGGCGGTCCAGATCGAGCGGGTGCGCCGCCGCAGCGGCCTGTCAGAGACAGAGATCGCGCGCATCGTCGCGAGCCAGATTCCCCGCGCCGAACGCCTAGCCCGGGCGGATGACGTGATCGATAACCAGGGGGATCCGGACGCCTTGGTGCCGCAGGTGGAGCGGCTGCACCGCGACTATCTGGCCCTGGCCGGCTCACGCCCATGAGGACCGGATGAGCAGCGACCGCGTTCTATGGCTGCGCCTGACCCTGCTCGGGATGGTCGGGGGGGGCATCGCCGCCGCCCTGGTGCTCCTGTTCCGACATGCACTGGACCTGGGGCAGCACCTGCTGCTTCCCACGGGGCTGCCGGGGGATTTCGAGTCACTGCCTCCCCTGTGGCGGCTGCTGCTCCCTGCCGGCATCGGGCTCGTGCTCGGGCTCGCCTTCGATCGACTGCGTCCGGAGTCTCGCCAGGTCGGGGTGGTGCACGTGCTCGCACGGCTGCAGACCCCCGGAGGCGAGCGTCTTCCCCTGCGTAATCTCGTCGTCCAGTTCCTCGGGGCCACCGTCGCCGTGGTCGCAGGGCACTCGGTGGACCGCGAGGGCCCTGCGGTCCACATCGGCGCCGCGGGCGCCAACCTGCTCGGACAGGCGGTGAAATGCACGGCCGAAGAGGACTATACCCTGGCCGCCTGCGGTGCGGCGGCCGCCATCGCCGCCGTGTTCAATACGCCACTGGCCGGTGTGGTCTTCGTGATCGAGGTCCTGCGGGTACGCTACGAGGTCGCCCGCATCCTTCCCATCATCGTGGCCGCCGTAGTCGGGGCCGTGCTGAGCCGACTGGTGGTCCACACGGAGCCAGCCTTCGTGCTGGCGCCGCTAAGCATGCACTCCCAGTGGGAGCTGCCCTTCCTGGTGCTGCTGGGCGTCATGACGGGCGTAATGGCCGCGGGCTTCATTACGCTCTGCGAGCGGGTCGCCGAGCGGGCCAAACCCTGGCCCAATGCACTGACATTCAGCCTGGCCGGGCTCTGCACCGGGGTCCTGGCCCTGGCGACGCCTCAGATCATGGGCGTGAGCTACGACACCCTGGATCGGCTTCTGCGCGATGAGTTGGGGCTGGGGCTTGTGGTCACCTTGATCTTCACCAAGGCGATCGCCACAGGCGTGTCCGTGGGTCTGAGGGTACCCGGGGGGCTGATCGGCCCCACCTTGTTCATCGGCGGCGCTGCGGGCTCGGCCATGGGGCTTGTGCTTGCACAGACCGGAGTCGTTGCGAGCGCCGCGCCGGGCTTCTATGCCACCGTGGGCATGGTCGCCATGATGGGGGCGACCCTGCGCGCGCCACTCGCGGCCCTGACGGCGCTCCTGGAGTTGACCGCCAATCCAAACATCATCCTCCCCGGGATGCTGGCGGTGGCCAGCGCAGAGCTCACCAACCGGCTGTTCCTCGGCAAGGAGTCGGTGTTCGAGACCCTGCTCAAGATCCAGCGCCGCGCGCCGCGGGGCGGTGCGGCACGCCCCGAGACCGCTCAGGCCACGGACGGTCGACGGGCGTAGGCCAGTCCCAGTAGCAGGGCGCCGAACAGGATCATGGGGGTGGAGAGCAGTTGGCCCATGGTGAGCCAGTCGAAGGCGAGATAGCCGATGTGGGCATCGGGGACACGCACGAACTCGACCGCGAAGCGGAATACCCCGTAGAGCAGCAGAAAGAGCCCCGAGACCGCCATCGTGGGGCGCGGGCGGTTGGAGAACCACCACAGGAGTAGGAAGAGGACCAGCCCCTCCAGCGCGGCCTCGTAGAGCTGAGAGGCATTCACCGCCGGGCTCAGCAGGGCGTCCGGCGGCTGATCAGCACACTGACCGGGAAAGATCTCGCAGGGCAGCCGCATGCCCCACGGCAGGTCAGTCCGGTCGCCCCACAGCTCCCCGTTGATGAAGTTGCCGATGCGTCCGAAGAACAGGCCCGGGGGGACCAGGGGGGCCATGAAGTCGCCCACCTGGAAGAACCGCAGCCGGTGCCGCCGGGCGAACAGCCCCATGGCCACGAGGACACCGATCAGCCCCCCGTGGAACGCCATGCCGCCCTCCCAGACCTTGAAGAGGTTGAGGGGATTCTCGAGGATCTGGTCGAACCCGTAGAACAGCATGTAGCCGAGCCGCCCACCCACGATGACGCCGATGACGCAGTAGAAGATGACGTCGTCCACCATGTCGCCGGTCCAGCCCGACCCGGGGCGGGACGCTCGCCAGCGACCCAGGGCCCAGGCGATGGCAAACCCGATGAGGTACATGAGCCCGTACCAATGGACCTTGATGGGTCCGACGGCGATGGCGATGGGGTCAATATCGGGGTAGGTCAGCATGGGCGCGGATGGTATCACGGCCCTGTGACCGGTTCGCAGGCGCCTCCTCCCTGAGCCCGGCGAAGTATGACCCCGTCATCGGTTGACTACCGTGCCCGCCGCGCCCAGTTTCACGCCATCGCCATCAAAACCGCCGCTGCCCCATGGATGCACTCGACTCCATTGCCGCCCGTTTCGCCACCCAGGCACCCGCCTGCGACTACTGGACCCTGCGTCTGGTGGCAGAGGAATCCGATCATCTGGAGGTCCGCCAAGGGGTCGTCGAGCCGAGCGCCATTTCCTCCTCCCTGGGCGCCATGGTCACGGTGGTTTCGGGGTGCGGCATCGGTTACGGCGCCACCTGCGATCTGAGCCCCTCGGGACTCGCTGCCGCGACCAAGCAGGCGCTGGGCTGGGCGGAGACGCACGCCCGGCTGGGGCTCTTCGACGCTGCCATCTACCCGCGCAGTCATCTGAGGGCCGAGTATCGATCCCCGGTCGTCGAGCCCTGGGAGTCCATCCCGCTGCCCGACAAGCTGGACCTGCTCCAGTCCGCCAACCGCGCCTTGGCGATCGATGAGCGCATCGTCGACTGGTCGGCCTGGCTCTCGTATCGGCGGGTGACTCAGCTCCTGGTAACCGGGGACGGCGGGCGAATCGGCCACTGCTTGGAGTACGTGAGCCCCGGCCTCTTGGCCGTCGCCAATGAGGGGAGCCAGACCCAACGCCGCCACGGCGGCGGCGCGGACTGGGCCCAGCAGGGGGGTCTGGAGCGCATTACTGGGGTCAGGTTCCTGGAGGATGCCCCGCGGATCGCGGAGGAGTCCATCGCCCTGCTGACCGCGCCGGAGTGCCCCAACGGCAGGCGCGACCTGATCCTGCTGCCGAGCCAGATGGTGCTCCAGATCCACGAGAGCATCGGCCATCCACTGGAGTTGGACCGCATCCTCGGCGACGAGCGCAATTACGCCGGCACCAGCTTCGTGAGTCCGGAGATGTTCGGCAGCTACCGCTACGGCTCACCGCTCCTCAACGTCACCTTCGACCCGGGCTTCCCCGGCGAGCTCGTCTCCGGTGTCGCTGACGACGAGGGCACTCCGGCAAACCGCGAGTACCTGATCCGCGACGGCATCCTGGAGCGACCCTTGGGAGGGCGTCTGTCCCAGGCCCGCTCGGGGCTGCCGGGCACCGCCAACGCCCGAGCATCGGGCTGGGATCGCCCCCCCATCGACCGCATGGCCAACATCAACCTGGAGCCCGGTCCCGGGCGCGATGGCGACACGCTGGAGGGACTGATCGGGCGGGTGGAGCGCGGCGTACTGCTGGACACCAACCGCTCCTGGTCCATCGACGACAGCCGCAACAAGTTCCAGTTCGGCTGCGAGCTGGGACGTCTGATCGAGGACGGCGAGCTGAAAGGCCTGGTGCGCAACCCCGGTTACCGAGGCATCTCGGCAGAATTCTGGCGCAACCTCGACGGGATTGGCGGCGCGGAGAGCCTGGAGGTCCGCGGCGTGCAGAACTGCGGCAAGGGAGAGCCCAACCAGTCCGTCTACGTCGGCCATGCGGCCCCGCCCTGCCTGTTCCTCGACGTGGCGGTGTTTGGAGGCAGCGAATGACGCCGCAATCCTTTTTCGAGCTGGCCGGGCGCCTCAACGCCGGGCTCCGGGGCCAGGAGGTCCTGTTCTGCGCATTCGGCGGCGAGACCTCCGACTTCGTGCGCATCAACCAGGGGCGCATCCGCCAGGCGGGGACTGTCCACGCGGCGGGGCTCGGGCTCACCCTGATCGACGGGGCCAGGCAAGCCGAGGCGTCCTGTGACCTCGCCGGCGATTCCGATGCGAACCTGGCCCGCGCCCGCGACCTCATCGCTCGCCTGCGCGAGCGGCTCGCCCACATCCCGGAGGACCCTTACCTCAACTACTCGACGGAGCCCTGGGAGAGTGAACGGCGGGTGGGGGAGTCCCCGCCGGACCCCCGCGGACTCATCGCGGACCTGGTCGCGGCGGCAGAGGGCATCGATCTAGTGGGAATCTGGGCCTCAGGCGAGATCCAGGAGGGCCTGGCCAGTTCCATTGGCCATCGGCACTGGCACGCCTCCCAGAGCTTCAACCTGGACTGGAGCTGCTACCTCAGCGGTGACCGGGCGATTAAGTCCAGCTACAGCGGGCTCGTCTGGGACGGTCGCGTCCTCGCCGACAAGTTCGATTCCGCGCGTCGGGGGCTCGAGGTCATGGACCGACCGGCGCGGACCGTGGAGCCCGGACGCTACCGCGCCTATCTGGCGCCCGCGGCGGTCGCGGAGCTGATGGACATGCTGGCCTGGGGCGGATTCGACCTCAAGAGCCACCGCACCCGCCAGACCCCGCTCCTCAAGCTGGTCCGCGGGGAGCGAACCTTAGACCCTGCCGTCACCATCCGCGAGGACCACGCGCGTGGCCTGCAACCGCGATTCACTCCGGAGGGCTTCGAGAAGCCCGGCAGTGTGACCCTGATCGAGGGAGGCCGATTTACCGGCTGTCTGGTGGACGCCCGAGACGGCAAGGAGTATGGGGAGACGGTCAACGCCGCCGGGGGCTCGCCGGAATCGGTCGGACTGGAGGCCGGGGACCTGCGAGACACCGAGATCCTTAGCCGACTGGGCACCGGGCTCTACATCGGCAATCTCTGGTACTGCAACTGGTCCGACCCCAACGACTGCCGGGTGACCGGCATGACCCGCTTCGGGAGCTATTGGGTGGAGAACGGAGAGATTGTCGCCCCGCTCGCCGTCATGCGTTTCGACGACAGCCTCTACCACCTGCTCGGCGACCGGCTGGAGGGGCTGACTGCGGCGCGGGACCTCATCATCTCCCCCCAGACCTACGAGGGTCGCGGCACCGACAGTTACCTACTGCCCGGCGTCCTGGTCTCGGGGATCGACCTGGCGCTCTGAGGTCAGTCGCGCTTCTGCTCGCCACGTCTTCTCCAAGTCCTGCGGCGGCCCTCCACTTTTCCACGACGCGGAGGACCCGGCAGGCGTAGTCGTTGCCATAACCCGCCTGTTCCTGAAAAATGCAGGTTTCGCGGATGGGCCACGGGACCCTCCGCCTTGGCCCGATTCTTGGAGCATGCATGCCGGACCGGTACATCGAACGTATCTTAAAGGCGCGTGTCTACGACGTGGCCGTGGAGACCCCCCTGACTCGGGCCAAGCAGCTCTCCGAGCGGCTGGGTAACGCCGTCTATCTGAAACGTGAAGACCTCCAGCCGGTCTTCTCCTTCAAGCTACGGGGTGCCTACAACAAACTGATGGCCCTCGGCCCGGAGGTCCGCGCCCGCGGCGTGATCGCGGCGAGCGCCGGCAACCATGCCCAGGGTGTCGCGCTCGGCGCCTCGCGGCTGGGTGTGCCGGCCACCATCGTCATGCCGCGCACCACGCCGGCGATCAAGGTTCGGGCCGTACGCGCATTCGGCGGCAAGGCGGTGCTTTTCGGCGACTCCTACGACGAGGCGTACGCCCACGCCATGGATCTGGTGGCCGAGCGGGGCCTGACCTTCCTGCACCCCTTCGACGACCCGGACGTGATCGCCGGCCAGGGCACCATCGGCATGGAGATCCTGCGTCAGCACCCGGAGCCGCCCCACGCCATCTTCGTCCCAGTGGGCGGCGGGGGGCTCATCGCCGGCATCGCCGCTTACGTCAAGTGGCTGATGCCGGAGGTGCGGGTCATTGGGGTCGAACCCGAGGAGGCGCCCACGCTGCACGCGGCCCTGGCGGCGGGTCGGCGGGTGGAGCTCGCCCAGGTGGGGCTGTTCGCGGACGGCGTGGCGGTGCGCCTGATCGGGGAGGAGACCTTCCGGATCGCACGAGCGCGGGTGGACGAAGTGGTGCTGGTGAGCACCGATGAGATCTGCGCCGCCATCAAGGATATCTTCGACGATACCCGGGGCATTGCCGAGCCCGCGGGCGCCCTGGCGGTGGCGGGGCTCAAGCGTTATGTGGAACGTACCGGGATCCGCGGCGAGCATCTGGTGGCCATCGAGAGCGGGGCCAACGTCAACTTCGACCGGCTGCGTCACATCGCCGAGCGGGCCGAGATCGGCGAGCGGCGCGAGGCACTTTTGGCGGTAGAGATCCCGGAGCGCCCCGGTAGCTTCCTGACGTTCTGTAAGGTGCTCGGCAAGCGCCAGATCACCGAGTTCAATTACCGCTACGCCGACCCCGACCGCGCCCAGGTGTTCGTCGGGGTGGAGCTCTCGCGCGGCGACGAGGAGCGGGCGGAGCTGATCGCCCGCCTGACGGAGAAGGGACTCGGAGTCCTCGACATGACGGACAACGAGACCGCCAAGCTCCATATCCGGTTCATGGTTGGGGGTCATGCCGCAGGCATCGCGGACGAGACTCTGGTTCGCTTCGAGTTCCCCGAGCGTCCCGGTGCGCTACTGGACTTCCTGTCGTCCCTCGGCAGGCGCTGGAACATCACCCTGTTCCACTACCGCAACCACGGGGCCGCGTACGGGCGGGTGCTCATGGGGGCCTCCGTGCCCCTTGCCGAGCACGACGACTTCCGCCGCTCACTCGACATCCTGGGCTACCAGTACTGGGATGAGACCGCGAACCCGGCCTATCGGATCTTCGCTGGGGTCTCGGGGGTGGCGTCATGAGTTGGGAAAGCGCTGGAGCGGCTGATCAACCGTGACACCTCTCCCCCCCTCTGCCCCGCTCAATGAGCCTTGGCGCGGGTGACGCCCCTATTTCGCGGAATCCTCCGCTCGGGGTATCGCCGCCTGGTCCAAGTATTGGCGGGCATCCTGCAACAGGCGTTTGTGACCGAGCAGGAGTTGGAGCCGGGTTCCGCCGATCTGCCGCCACAGCATGGCCGAGCGGATCGCCGCCAGTAGCAGGGTGCGGATGCGGTTCTGATTGTCCGGGTTCTGCAGGTGGAGTGACTCGCCTCGCACCAGGATCCGCGGCTGCAGGTGGCTGACGGTGTCGCTGTAGATGTCCGCGAAGTGGGCGAGCAGGTTGGGGTGCAGCAGGGCGAAGTGTTCGCGCTTCTCGCTCGCGGCCTCGATCCCTTTGGCGATGCATGCCAGCATGTCCGGCCGGCGGGACAGGCTACGTTCCAGCTTGAGCACCAGGACCACATAGCGGGTCAATTCCAGGTCCCGCTCGGGTCGGCCGGTAAGCTGGGCGATGATCTGGCGTGCCCCATTTGCGACCGCCCCGGGGGGGCCGTAGACCGTCGCGACGCTTGCAGCATCCACCTGGAAGAGGCTGTGAACGCACGGTTCCATGGCTGCTGCATCGGCACTGCCCGAGCGGGCGATGCGCATCACGCAGGCGACCGCCTGGTAAATCCCCGCAAGCGCGGTGACGCGTTCCTGACTGTCGTGGGCCATGGGGCTCGCAAGTCCTCCGGTGAGTCGACTGGGCGCCAAAGCGGCGCCATGCCGTCAAAGGATACCAGCCGCGGGGGCCAGTGGCTTTGGTGTACGACGGTTCGGTCGTGGCTCAGACCGTCCCGGCCGACAAGGCGCGGTCGACCGTGGCGCCCCCGAGACATTCGTCCCCCAAGTAGAAGACGACCGACTGTCCCGGGGTTATCGCGCGCTGGGCCTCGGTGAAACGAACCCGACAGTCCAGTTCCGTCAGTGTGACGATCTCGCACGGTTGCAGGGGCTGGCGGTGGCGCAGTCGGGCCAGGCAGGGGAAGGGCCCGGAGCCAGGTGGTGTCCCAGCGATCCAGTGCGGCCGGGTGGCGTACAGCCCCCGGGACAGGAGCAGCGGGTGATCCCCCCCCTGCACCACGATGAGGCGGTTCTGGTCCACGTCTTTGGCAGCCACGAACCAGGGGGCCTCGGCAGCTTGGACCACCCCACCGATCCCGAGTCCCTGTCGCTGACCGATGGTGTAGTAGGCAAGCCCTTGGTGCTCGCCCAGGCGCCGGCCCTCGGGCGTCTCGATGGGCCCGGGTTCCCGTGGGAGGTAGCGGGAGAGGAAGTCCCGGAAGCGTCGCTCGCCGATGAAGCAGATGCCGGTGCTGTCGCGCCTGTCCGCATTTGGCAGTCCCAATTCGCGGGCGATGGCGCGAACCTCGCGCTTGGTGAGGTCCGCAAGCGGGAACAGACTGCGAGCGAGCTGGTCCTGATCCAAAAGGTGCAGGAAGTAGGTCTGGTCCTTGTCCGGGTCCGCACACAGTCGCAGGTGGCTGCCAGCGGCGTCGCGGGTCACTCGGGCATAGTGGCCGGTGGCGATCCAGTCGGCGCCGAGCGAGAGCGCATGGTCCAGGAAGGCACGGAACTTGATCTCTCGATTGCAGAGCACGTCCGGATTGGGGGTGCGCAGCGCCCCGTACTCCTCCAGAAACGCCTGAAAGACCCGTTCCCAATATTCGGCGGCGAAATTCACGGCGTGGAACTCGATGCCGAGGCACCGAGCCACCGCCGACGCGTCCGCGAGGTCCTCCGCCGCGGCGCAGTACCCAGGGGCGTCGTCCTCCTCCCAGTTCTTCATGAACAGGGCCTCGACCCGGTGGCCCCGCTCGATCAGCAACTGGGCCGTCACCGCCGAGTCCACCCCGCCCGAGAGCCCGATCATGACCCTCCCGCCCGGGTTCTCCAATCCCTTCATGGGCCAATCCCGATCTGGCTCAAGACACCGTCGCCCACGAACTCGCGTTTCCTGACACAAGGGAGCGCGCACCGCAGCGCCTCTCGTCCCCCGGTTCCGCGTAGCGGGGTCCATGGGGCCCCGACCGAGCGACGCTCATGTCGGCCAGGCGCGGTTGGTTCGAGCGCGGGTCCAGTGTCCGTTCACGGCTGCGGCGATTCGAGGTGTTCAGTCGTCCTTGCCGAGCCCTCGACAAGAGGCAGGGGATAGAAAGGTCCAAGGTCCTCGCGCCTCCACCAGTTGCCGGTCTCGGCGCGCTCGGCCGGGGCGGTGAAGTGGTAGCGGTAGACACGCACCCGAAGCATCCGGGGCGGGTCGGCCCCGGTTGGCGGATGGGCCAGCAGTGCGGTCACCGACGGAGACCCCTCCACCAGTCGAGTGAGGAAGCGGTCGAACAGATCGAGAAAGACAGGGTTCATGGGCACGAACCAGAGCATCCAATCCACTCGCGGCTGGTGGGGGACGATGAAGGCGGGCCGCTGGGCCGGATCGTCCGGGCGGTAGCGGAAATCCAGCGGTTCCCAGCTCAGACCGTCCGTGCTGGCCTCAATTTCCAGCTCGATCCGCTCGGTGCGCACGGTTGGGAAGACGTGATATCGATTGGCGAGCCGGAACCGGTCCACCCACTCCACCCAACCGCTCAAGTGTGGGATTGGATGCCCCAGGACCATTGTCGCAGCCGAGACCAGGCTTGCAGGCACCAGGATTAGGGCCAGGGCGAGCACGAGCGCGCCGAGTCGCTTCGATGGCTGCTGCGGAAGCAACGGAGAGGCAGCTGCACGCTGGCGCCACCCCGCCGGAATCCAGCGGCTCAGGGCGCGGTCGTCGAACAAGAAGAGACAGAGACAGATCGTGAGCAGATTGAAGAAATTGTGATTGCTGGTGGCGATGATCAGCAGCTGCCAAAGGATCGTCACCCATGCCGCGAATAGCCGCCAGGGGCGGGGCAGGAAGATGAAGAAGGGCACAACCAGCTCCACAAACAGGGTACCCCCAGTACCGAGTCGCAGCAGCCAATCCGGGAGCTGGTGGGCGTACCAGGCGCCGGCGTGCGGCAGTGGCTGGGTCTCAAAGTAATGGCGCAGCGCGGTGAGATCCCGCCAGCCCGTGTCGCCGCTCAGGAGTTTGGACAACCCGGATTCGAAGCGCAAACGAAACAGGAGCCAGCGGAAGAGCCACACCGTCAACCTGGGCCCGCCGGGGAGCAGGGCGGCGAGAAAGCCCGCCTCCAGCAGGAGGTAATCCCACTGGAAGTTCGTGAAGGTTTGGCCGGCGTTATAGAGGGAGAGATACAGAATGTAGAGCAGGACCAGGAGTGTCCGCTCCCACCAGCCTCGGTCTCCGGTGCCGCCGCCGGCGCCTTGCCGGAGGATCCAAGGCCACAGCGTGAGCAGCAGGGCAAGCACGCAGCCAGCCCAGGCGGCTGTCGCGAGGGCCCAGTCGCCCGAGTCAATCCAAAAGACGGAGGGGTAGGCGAAGAAGCGCAGCGCGCCGTGGCGCGTCGCCGCCCGGGTCAACTGCTCGGCAATTGGGTAGATGCCTTGGCTGCCGGCCAACGCATCGATCTGTAGAGCGAGCGAGGCGAAGGCCGCGAGATAGATCAGACCCAGCAGCCGAAGGAAGAGCCAGGCCACCAGTCGGTAGTCGGAGGCGCCGGTCAAGCGCAGCAGATTGGGCCATCGCGCGGTCATGGAGGAAGTATGGTCCGGCACTCCCGCGTCTGCTGGCCGCGAATCCCAGCCGCGCTCTCGATGTGCCGAGCCCCGGGCACGGGGCTGCGGCGCGTTCGAAGGCAACGGGCGAGATTAACCCCGGGGCAACAGCCGGCGGGGGTCGCCATGGCACTGCAGACTCAAGACTCTACAGCGAGCCCCAGGACTTCTTGCGCCGCCCGAATCGCAGGTGGGGCAGTATCAGGCCAATCACTACCCCGGCGCCCAGAACACCGGCGCCGATCATGAACCACTGCCGGTTGGTCTGGTTCTTCAGGTCCCGATTCTCCTGCTCAAGGTCCGCACCCACGCGGGTCAGCTCCGCCACCTGGATCCGCAGGCGCTCCCGATCGTTGGTGATGTCGAGCACGTTGGCGGAGGCGTGGCGGATCGTGGCCAGTTCCTGCTCGCGCTGCTGCTTCTCTCGCTCCACAATGGCGTAGCGGTCCTTAAGCTCGGCGTGGACCGTCTGGAGCCTGGCCAGCTTGGCGGTGAGCGCGTCCGGCTCCTGCTGCAGCTCGGCGAGCCGGGCCTGCATCTCCTCCAGTTGGGCTCGGGCCGCCGGCTCGTCCTGGAGCTGCGCCTCGAGCACGAAGCCCACGGTCCCATCCTCGGTGCGAACCCGGGCGTATTTGGTGGACGTGTTGACGGACAGGACCTCCAGCGGGGTGCCGCTTCGCAGCATGCGGAGGATCTTGTAGCGAATGCTCTCGCCGGCGCGGAGCGTAATGTCCAGCTGGTCGGTGACGTAGCGGGATTCGGCCTGGGCGGCGAGGGGGACAACCAGGGCGGCCCCTAGACAGAGCACCAGGGGCACGATCGGCAAGGCAGCGGGAGATCTCACTGAACGTTCTCCAATCAGCGCGGCACCTGTTTCCGGCTTGGTTGCCAGGTTTTCGTGCTTAACGCGGGAGCGCCGGCGTTGATCCACGCGCACAACACAGCCCACTGGGCCGGATAGGTCATCAAGTCTTCGACACCATCAGGAATTCGAGCAGGGCCTTCTGGGCGTGGAGCCGGTTCTCGGCCTCGTCCCATACCACTGACTGTGGGCCGTCAATCACGCTGGCTGCCACCTCTTCGCCACGGTGGGCGGGCAGGCAGTGCATGAAGATCGCATCCGGGGCGGCCCGGGCCATGACCGCATCGGTGACCTGGAAGGGGGCGAAGACGGCCATCCGCTGTGCCTGCTCGTCCTCCTGCCCCATGCTGGCCCAAACGTCGGTGGCAACCAGATCGACGCCCTCGGCGCCTGCGAACGGGTCGTGCACCACGCTGAAGCGGCCGGGATCGGCCGCCAGCAACTCAGCATCCGGTTCGAATCCCTCGGGGCAGGCGATGCGCAACTCGAAGTCGAACAATCGTGCGGCCTCCATGTAGGACTGGCACATGTTGTTCCCGTCACCAATCCAGGCCACCCGCCGGCCTCGGATGTCGCCCCGGTGCTCGTGGAAGGTTTGCATGTCCGCAAGCAGCTGGCAGGGATGCAGCCGGTCGGTGAGGCCGTTGATCACAGGAACCTTGGAGTAGGCGGCGAAACGCTCCACGGTCTCCTGGCTGAAGGTGCGAATCATCACCGCGTCCACCATGCGAGACAGGACCCGGGCGCTGTCCTCGATGGGCTCGCCGCGCCCAAGCTGGGTGTCCCTGGGCGAGAGAAACATGGCATGGCCGCCAAACTGGACCATCCCCGCCTCGAAGGATACCCGGGTGCGGGTGGAGGACTTCTCGAAGATCATCGCAAGGGTGCGATTGCGCAGGGGCCGGTAGTCCTCGCCCCGTCGCAACATCGCCTTGAGCTCAGTGGCGCGGGCGATCAGGGCGCGCGCCTCGTCCGCGCTCAGATCCAGCAGGGACAGCAGATGCCGGCAGACGGTCGCGGGGGAAGACATCGGTACAGCTCTCCGCGGCAGGACTAATTCGCCCCGAGGAAGCGAGTGATCAGCGCGCTCAAGTTCCCGGTCAGTTGGCGCGCCTCGGGCTCTTGCAAGATGAGCGGAGGCAAGAGGCGCACCACCCGCTCGGCGGTCACGTTGATCAGCAGTCCCTCCGCCAGGGCGAGACTCACCAGCTCCGCGCAAGGCCGGTCCAGCTCGATACCGATCATGAGCCCGCGCCCACGAACCTCCACCACGCTGGAAAGGGCCGCGAGTGATTCGCGGAAGGCGCCGAGCAGGCGCTCCCCCTGCCGGGCCGCGTTGGCCACCAGGTTATCGGAGGCGATGGTCTCGAGCACCGCCCGGGCGGCGCGACAAGCCAGCGGATTTCCGCCGAAGGTGGACCCGTGGGAACCAGGGCCAAAGACCTCGGCAGCGGCGCCACGAGCGACACAGGCGCCGATGGGCACACCGTTTCCGAGCCCTTTGGCGAGGGTGAAGACGTCCGGCACGATGCCCGCGTGCTCGAAGCCGAAAAGGCGCCCCGTCCGCCCCATCCCGGTCTGGATCT
Organism: uncultured Gammaproteobacteria bacterium; assembly: GCA_963698355.1. Taxonomy (GTDB): domain Bacteria; phylum Pseudomonadota; class Gammaproteobacteria; order Chromatiales; family Chromatiaceae; genus Thiodictyon. Next base: position 71,710 of record CAVOQO010000012.1, read on the forward strand.
CGTCGCAGATCAGGAGCCAGTCCTCGCGGTCGCAGATGGCGCGCAGGCGCGGCAGGTAATCGTCCGCGGGGATGTTGACGCCGCCCTCGCCCTGGATGGGCTCCACCAGGATGGCAACGATGTTCTTCCGGTTGGCTGCCGCAGTCTCTACCGCATCGACGTCGTTGTAGGGGACGCGCACGAAGCCCTGCACCAGGGGTTCGAATCCGGCCTGCACCTTACGGTTTCCGGTCGCCGTGAGGGTCGCCAGGGTGCGCCCGTGGAAACTGTTTTCAGTGACCAGGATGGCTGGGCTCTCAATGCCGCGCCGGTGGGCATGGAGCCTAGCCAGCTTGATCGCCGCTTCGTTGGCCTCGGCGCCCGAGTTGGCAAAAAACACCCGATCCATGCCCGCCAGGGCCGTCACCAGGTCGCCCAAACGCTCCTGCTCGCCGATGCGGTAGATGTTCGAGGTATGGATCAGGCGGCCGGCCTGGTCGCAGAGGGCCTCACGCACGGCGGGGTGTGCATGGCCGAGCCCGCACACCGCGACCCCGGACAGTGCGTCCAGGTAACGGTTGCCCGCATCGTCCCAGAGCCAGACGCCCTCGCCCCGCTCGAATACCACGGGCAGACGTTTGTAGGTCGACATCAAGGATTCGCTCATGGCGCGTGCCCCAGCTTCGACAGTCGCGGATCGATCAACGAAGGTCCAAAAATACAAAAAGGCGGTTCCGCCGCTCGGGAAACCGCCTTGGCTCAAAGGCGAAGTCGGAGACGATAACGCGAATCCGATAATCGATACAAGTCGTTGGGCAAAGGAGAGCGGGTTGGCAACAGTCTACGGGAACTCTGCTCGCACGCCGCACGCGGGGCATCGAGCGAGTGCAAAGCGAGGGCGCGCTAAGTCGGCGATGCGCCCCTTCGAGGTGCGGGCTAGAGCCGGAGACTGCTGTCCGTGGCCTCGTCATCCACGAGAGAGATGCCAGCGATGGAGCGGTCCATGGCCGCTTGCTGCTCCTCGCCGCCTTGGAGCTTGATCATGAGCCGCACCTCGTTGGAGGAATCGGCGTACTTGAGCGCATCCTCGTAGCCGATCTCCCCCTCCTTATAGAGATCGAACAAGGCCTGGTCGAAGGTGATCATGCCCTGCTCCCTGGACTTCTTCATCAGCTCCTTCAGCGTATGGACCTCGCCCTTGCGGATCATGTCCGCCGCCAGCGGGGTGTTGATCAACACCTCCACCACGGCGCGCCGCCCCTGCCCCCCCTTTCTGGTGATCAACTGCTGGGCGACGACGGCCTTGAGGTTGAGCGAGAGGTCCAACAGGAGTTGGTTGCGCGAGTCCTCGGGGAAGAAATTGATAATGCGGTCCACGGCCTGGTTGGCGTTGTTCGCATGGAGTGTGGCCAGGACCAGATGTCCGGTCTCGGCGAAGGCGATGGCGTACTCCATGGTCTGGCGGGTGCGGATCTCGCCGATCAGGATCACGTCCGGCGCCTGCCGCAGGGTGTTCTTGAGCGCCACCTCAAAGGACTCGGTATCCACACCCACCTCGCGCTGCGTGATGATGCAGCCGTCGTGGTCGTGCATGTACTCGATGGGGTCCTCGACGGTGATGATATGCCCGGTGCTGTGGCGGTTGCGGTAGCCGATCAGGGCGGCCAGGGAGGTGGATTTTCCGGTGCCGGTTCCACCGACGAAGATCACCATGCCGCGCTTGGTCATCCCCAGATCGCGCAGGACGGAGGGCAGCTTGAGCTCCTCAAGGGTGGGGATGCGGGTCTCGATACGCCGCAGCACGGCCCCAACCGAGTCTCGCTGCACGAAGGCGCTGACACGGAAGCGCGCTGCCTTGGAGCGCATGATGGCGAACTGGCACTCCTTGTGCTCCTCGAACTCGGCGCGCTGGCGCTCATTCATCATCATGAGCACCATGTCCCGGGCCTGTTCGGTGGTCAGGGGCTGCTTGCCGGCGGGGCGAATCACCCCGTCCACCTTGAGGCTCGGGGGCCAACCGGCGGTGATGAAGAGGTCCGAGCCCTTGGTCTGCACCATCGCCGAGAGCAACTGGTCCGTCGCCTGCTTCAGGTCCATCGCCGACCTCCTTTGCGTCTGATTAGGGAAGCGAAACCCGGCACGCTGCCGCGGCCCCGGCGGTCCGCGCCTCGAGGCCTACATGAAATCGTCCTTGTTTTGGGCCTTGGCGCGGGCGTCCTTGCGGGCGATCAGGCCCTTCTGCGTCATCTCCTTGAGGTTCTGATCCAGGGTCTGCATCCCGTGCGCCTGACCCGTCTGAATCGCCGAGTACATCTGCGCCACCTTCGCCTCACGAATCAGGTTACGGATGGCCGGGGTTCCGATCATGATCTCGTGGGCGGCGATGCGCCCGCCGCCGATCTTCTTGAGCAGGGTCTGAGAGATGACCGAACGCAGCGACTCCGAGAGCATGGACCGCACCATGTCCTTCTCAGCGGCCGGGAAGACGTCGATGATGCGGTCGATAGTCTTGGCAGCGGACGTGGTGTGCAGGGTGCCGAACACCAGATGACCGGTCTCGGCCGCCGTCAGCGCGAGACGGATGGTCTCCAGGTCGCGCATCTCGCCCACCAGAATGATGTCCGGGTCCTCACGCAGGGCCGAGCGCAGCGCCTCGCTAAACCCGAGGGTGTCCTTGTGCACCTCGCGCTGGTTGATCAGACACTTTTTGCTCAGGTGCACGAACTCGATCGGGTCTTCGATCGTGAGGATATGCGCGTACTCATGGTCGTTAAGGTGATCGATCATGGCCGCCAGGGTGGTGGACTTGCCCGAGCCCGTCGGTCCAGTCACTAGCACCAGGCCGCGCGGGACGTTCACGATGTCCTTGAAGATCGCCGGGGCCTTCAACTCCTCGAGGCTCAAAACCTTGGAGGGGATGGTGCGGAACACAGCGGCTGCACCGCGCTTCTGGTTGAAGGCGTTGACGCGGAAGCGGGCGACGCCCGGGATCTCGAATGAGAAGTCGGTCTCCAGGAACTCCTCGAAATCCTTGCGTTGCTTGTCGTTCATGATGTCGTAGACAAGCGAGTGTACGGAGCGGTGCTCAAGCGGCGGCACGTTGATCCGACGCATGTCCCCGTCGACCCGGAGCATGGGCGGCAGGCCGGCGGAGAGGTGCAGGTCCGACGCGTTGTTCTTGACGCTGAAGGCGAGCAGTTCGGCGATGTCCAACGTTGACTCCTGGCGGATCGCGTATGTCGTCGGCGGGGCCAGTCGGGGTTGGCCGGCCGAGGACCAGGGCCTTGCAGTGAGATGCGGCGCGACGGAGGGTAGCAGCCCAGGCCCAAGGCACGTTGATGTGACTTGCCCGTCGCTGGGCGGGGTGCGACATACTGAGCTCGCTCCGAGGCACGCGCATGAAGTACACGGCCCTCTGGTGCGCGGACCTTTGACCAATCAGGGGGCGTGCACCCGCGGCAACTGACTCGGGATTATGCCCAACCGGGTGCGCGGGGGAAAACGCTGTCTTTCAGAATGGAGACGGGCGTCATACGAACGGCACGTCAATCAGATCCGTCCGCGCGTGGCAGGCCGGTACGAGCGGCGTCGGGGGAGACAATGCCAATGGGTGGGATCAATTCTCCGCGGATGCATCCATTTGCGCCGCCTTCTCAAGAACCATGGACTCCAGTCCCCGCTTGTAGCCGGCCACCCGCTCGCGAAGGGCCGGATCGGCAGTGCCCAGGATCTGGGCCGCGAGGATGCCCGCATTCTTGGCCCCGTTGATGGCCACCGTGGCGACCGGAACCCCGGCCGGCATCTGCACGATGGAGAGCAGCGAGTCCTGCCCCGAGAGCGCCGAGCTCTTGACCGGAACCCCGATCACGGGCAACGGTGTGATGGCGGCGGCCATGCCTGGCAGGTGGGCCGCCCCTCCGGCGCCGGCGATGATGACCCTGAGCCCCCTTTCGGCGGCCCGCCCGGCATAGTCGTAGAGGCGCGTGGGGGTGCGATGCGCGGAGACAATGGTCATTTCGTAAGGGATGCCGAAGTCTCTCAGTGTGTCGGCGGCCTCCTGCATCACCGGCAGGTCCGAGTCGCTTCCCATGATGATGCCCACCAGGGGCTGGGCTTGGGGATCCTTCATGGATGGTCCTCTCCGGTAATCTCGATCAGTGCACGTACCTGCTCCGCCTTGCGCCGGGCGCTCTCGATGTCGCGGTCCAGCACGGTTACATGACCCATCTTTCGGAAGGGTGCGGTCGCCGCCTTGCCGTAGATGTGCAGACACACGCCGGGGATGGCGAGCGCCGCCGCCATGCCCTTGATCACGGGTCGCCCGCGGTGCCCCGGGGCGCCGAGCAGGTTAATCATGGCCGCGGGGGAAAGCTGTTCAGTGGAGCCGAGCGGCAGGCCCACCACGGCACGCAGATGTTGCTCGAACTGGTCCGTGACATTGGCCTCGATGGTGTGATGGCCCGAGTTGTGGGTGCGCGGCGCTACCTCGTTGACCAGCAGGGCACCGTCCGCGGTTAGAAACATCTCGATGCCGAACACCCCGACGCCGCCCAGCGCCTCCACGGTGCGCCTGGCCAGGTCCTCCGCGGCGGCGGCCGTCGCGGCGTCGATCCCCGCCGGCGCCAGCAGCAGGTCCAGCACATTCTCCCCGGGGCGGAAGCACATCTCCACCGGCGGGTAGCAGCGGCAGTCCCCGTCCCGTCCGCGCGCCACCAGCACCGCCAACTCCCTGGTCGCCGGGATGAAGCGCTCCACCAGCGAGGGCACCGGCAGGTGCCGGGCAAAGTCGGCCAGCTCGCGCATCACCACCACGCCGCGCCCGTCGTAGCCGCCCCGGCGCACCTTCTGCACCAGCGGATAGCCGAAGGCGGCGAACGCTTGTGGATCCGGCGTCTGCATCGGTGCGAATGGCGCCGTGGGGATGCCCGCTGACGCCAGCGCCTGTTTCTGGGTAAGCTTGTCTTGGATCACCGCCAGCACCCCGGGCGCGGGGTGGATCTGGTTTCCCTCCCGCTCCAACTCGATTAGGGTCTCGCTATCGATGTCCTCGATGTCGAAGGTGGTGACCGTGCACGACTCCGCCAGCTCGCGCAGCTTCGCCGGGTCGTGGTAGTCGCCGACGATCTGGTGCCCGGCCACCTGGCCCGCGGGCGAGCCGGGCGTAGGGTCGAGCACCACGCAGGTGCAGCCTAGCCGCTTGGCGGCCTTAACCATCATGCGGCCGAGCTGGCCGCCGCCGATGATGCCAATGCGGGCAACGGGGTAGGGAAAGACGTCCATCGGAGAATGATCGGCCCAATCGGGGCGATTGGAAAGCCCCCGAGCGGTGGGCAGGAGAGTCGAGGTAACCCCAGGCCGCTCTTCAGCTCCAATGACATCGCCGGGCAGTCCTTTCCAATCCAGAAATGAGCCTGTAGGGGGGAGGGTGAGCGCCTAGTTCAAGCGGCAGGTTGTTGGGCCTGGTTGATGGAACGGAACAGTATGGCCCGAGCTGCGTTGAGGCGTTGGGCAGCATCATTGTCGCTGATGGCGTAGGCGATGGCATCGAGCTGATCGAAGGTCACGCCGGGCTTGAGGTATTGGGCGGCCTCGGGCAGGGACTTGAGCTTCTCGTAGGGGGTCGTCATCGTCTCGTAGCGGTAGCGCTTGCGCAGTCGGCCCTTGGCGTCGATCTCCTCGGTGGGGAAGAAACACGGGCGGTGGAAGTTGAGGTAGGGAGACAGGACCCCTTGGGCAAAGTCGTTGACCTGCTCGGCAAAGCGCCCGGGGATGTGGCTGTAGCCGAAGTGCTTGCGCACCACCGAGCCGTTCTTGCTCTCGGCCAGGGCGTTGTCGTTGGTGCGCCGGGAGCGGGACTTGGTGAACTCCACGCGCAGCTTCTCCAGTAGAGCGGCGATGCGGTGATTGACGTACTCCGAGCCGTTGTCGCTGTGGAAGCCGAGGATGGCGAAGGGGAAGGCGTCCAGGAGGGCAGCCAGGACCGGCAGGAGGAAGTGCTCGCTGATGCGCTCCACACTGCCGACGAACTGGAACTGGGTGACCTCGTCGACCAGGTTGATGTGGTAGAGCCCCTTGATGCCGTCGAGGTCGCCTTGGTGGACGGAGTCCACGCGCAGGAAGCCGGGACGGCCCTCGGGGCGTGGGCGGCGTCGCTCGCCGATGCGGATCTGTACCGCCCGGGTCTTGTCCACCCGCCCGCAGCATCGCTGGTAGGTCTTGGAGCCTCTGAGGTTGTACAGGTGGCCGTTGGAGATCCCCGCCAGGCGTTCATACGGAGCATCGCCAAAGACCCGCCAGGCGCGCTCACAGAGCTTGCGCGTGGCCGGCCCCGAGAGGTGGCCGTGCAAGGCATCGACCTCGGCGAGCAGACGCACGTCCTCGGGCGTGTAGCGCCGCGCAAAGGGCCGCGCTGGTGGCCCCCGACGGTCGTCCAACCGCTCCCCGCCCTGGTGACGCGCCACCAGACGCGTGAGCTGCGCCCGCGACAACCCCGTCATCTAGCCAGATAGGCCCGCATCAGCCCTTTGTCGGCTTTGCCCAGGCGGCGATAGCTAAAGCGGCTCAGGCTCTGAGCGATGAAGGCGTAGGCCGCCTCGCGGTTCGGCGTCTGAATCTCGACCGCCTGGTTGCCCGCCAGGAAGCCACGAACGTCGTCAAGGGTCTTAAGCCCCTGGGTCTGAAGCATCACGATCATCCTCGCATGATGCCCTCTCCCCCGCCTTCAGGCTCACCTCACGTTGGAAACGCCGCCCCTCCTTCAGGCTCATCTGTCATTGGACAAGGCTCGGGCTTCGCCTGACCGCCGGTTGGCGGTAAACTTTCGACCTTGTGTCACGATACCCGCCGCGGCGCGGGTGACAGGCCAAGCCGGCGTAGCTCAGTTGGTAGAGCGGCTGATTTGTAATCAGCGGGTCGGGGGTTCGAATCCTCTCGCCGGCTCCAATCAAAACAATAAGATACGATCTGATAGGACCGCCATTGTGGACCGGAAATGAAAATGGTCCCCGTTTTGGTCCCCGTTTCTTCCCAGCTGAATCCGCGCTGTTCCCGGCGCGTTTCGCGCTCCGATCCTGTGACGGGTCAGCCCGGTACAGACGGCATCGTCTTTGGGCGGGAGACGCCGCACGTTACCTCGGCGCTCCGGTAGTCCAGCGGTTCTTGGCCCGCGATTGCGAACGCCCCCCGCCATCAACGGCCCGGGGGGTTCCGACGGGCCGTTTCGATCCGGGCTGCGGGTCACCTGCGCATTGCTCAACAGCCGCGGTGGGCAGCACAACCAGAGGGTTCAGCGCCCGCAGACCCTCGCCTGCTGAAGCGATCCGAGAGCCCTATAGCATAGATTCATGCTGATGCCGGGCCGAAAGGACTCGCAAATGCGCGGCCTTTCCTATCTACCGGGCTCGCTGGCGCGCCCGATACTGCGTCCATCGAAATCCCGGTGGATACGCAGAGGCGCCAATGAAACCATCCTATCGTCTAGTCCGTCTCGCCGAGAGCATGGCCCGCACCGGCCTTGGCCGATCGGCTTTCTACGCCGCCATCTCCGACGGCATTCTGACGAAGCCCGTCAAGCTCGGCCGGGCCTCGGCGTGGCCTGAGCACGAACTCAACGCCGTTGTCGCCGCAATGATCCGGGGCGAGTCTGATGACGCCATGCGCGACCTGGTGCAGCGGCTTCACGCCGAGCGCGCGTGCTGCGGCCGCGAGGCCGCGGTGCTGGCCTAGGTCCTGGCCATGGAATCGATCAACCCGCCGTTGTCCAGGGCGATCCTCCCGGCGGCCGTTGTCCGTGCGGCCGGTGAACCCCGGTTGTTCCCCCGTCTACCGAGCAAGCCGTCGCTGGTTCCGCGGCGAGCCGCTCGGGGGATGCTCGGTGCGACGACGGATTCGCGGCGCATCCGCTCCTGGTTCAGGAATGGCCGGAAGGGCTGGTTGGCACGCCGACCGGGATGGAGTCCGGGATCTTCATGCTCGGTGACGACCAGGAGGAGTAGGCCGCTAAGGATGGCAAAGCGAGCCTTCTGTGTGTATGAGCGGTGCACGGCACGCTGCCCGACACCGTCAAGCGCGTCGCGCCGCGCGTCGGATGCGACCGCTGGCCGCCGAAACGCCGCCGAACCGCGGGCCGATCCCAACGGCGGCTTCCCGCGCTTGTGGACCGCGCGTCTGGGGGGGATGCGTAGTGCGCTTCGCTCGGACCCGCGCCCGGTCCTGCCGCTGTTGCTCCGCGCCTTCGCGAGAGCGGTCTGAGGTGGGCCGCGTGGCACGGGATTGGGCCTGGGCGTTGTCGGTGACACCCGTGCAGAAGCTGGTGATCACCGCGCTGGCCGAGCGTGCGGATGACGCCGGAAACTGCTTTCCGTCGCTCGCGCACCTGACCGGGATGACCGGGCTGGCGCGCAGCACCGTCGCATGTACCCTCCAGCAGCTTGAGGCGGAGCACCGGATCGTCCGACTCCGGGGCGGCGGGCGCAGGTCGACCTTGTATCGACTGCTCATCAGCGAACCGGGCGCTGCGTCGGAGCGATCGCGCGTCGGACGCGCTACCCCGGAAGACACCACCGGCCGTCGTTCGCAAGGCGCAATGGGTGGTCCCGCCGGCGGAGCCGTCGAAAAGCCGTTAGTCCGGGAGACGGACCCCGGCCGTCCGGCCGGCGGACCCCAGCAGTCCGACAGACGGACAGCAGCAGTGCGGCCGGCGGACCCCAGCGGTCCAGGAGACCGACTCCAGGCGTCCGGGGGACGGACCCCAGCCGTCGGGGAGACGGACCCCTGCGGTCCGGCCGACGGACTGGTCCGGGAGCCGGTAGTCCGGCAGCCGAATCCCAGCAGTCCGGCAGCCGGACCCCAGCCGTCCGGAAGCCGGACGGCAGCAGTCCGGGAGACGGACCCGAACCGTCATAAGAACCGTCATAGAACCGAAAGTGAACCGTCAGTGTGTGGCGACGACACGGCGCACCGGGAAAAAACCACGGCCAAGGATTCGCGAAAGGCGACTCCCATCCCGCCGGACTGGCGCCCAGGAGAGCGGGTCTTCGACTGGGCCGTCAAGCGCGGCATGACCCGCGCCTGGGTGGAGGCCCAGATCGAGGAGTTCCTCGTCTACTGGGGCGACACCGAGGAGCGCCGCAAGAGCTGGGATGCGACCTTCATTAACCGCCTGCAGTCCCTGCAGGCCAGCCAACCGAACGACCAAGCTCATGAACCCGAGCCGCGACTTGCAGACAAGGACTACCGCACCGGGGCAACCCCGCTCGATCAGATCCCCTGGCTCAACCCCGCTGCCCTCCGCTGAGGAGCTGGCCGCCGTTGGCCAACGCGAGGTCGCCTGGCTCGCCGCCGACCGGCGCCGTGCGGCCCAGGGGGAGCTTGAGCGCGCCGTCGGGCGCAGCGGGATTCCGCGGCGGTTTGTGGACCGGACCTTCGAGAGCTACCAGGCGCAGACACCGGAGCAGCGCCTGGCGCTGGAGGTCTGCCGCACCTACGCGGACGGATTCGAGCAGGTGCGCCGGCGCGGCAGCTGCCTGCTGCTCCTGGGCGGGCCCGGGACCGGCAAGACGCACCTGGCCTGCGCGATCCTGGCGCAGGTGATCCACGCCGGCCACACCGGCCTATTCCTGTCCGTGTCCGCGGCGTTGCGGATCCTTCGCGACGCCTACTCGCCGCGCGGGCAACGCTCGGAGACCGAGGCCTTCGCGCTCCTCACCCGCGCCGACCTGCTGGTCCTCGACGAGGTGGAGGTGGCGATCGGTAACGCATCCAAGCGGCGCGCCATGCTGTTTGACGTGCTCAACGACCGCTACGGGGAGATGCGCCCCACGGTCCTGATCGGCAACCTCACCGCCGCCGAGCTTGAGGCCTACCTGGGGGAGCGGACCCTGGACCGCTTAAGGGAGCTCGGCTCTGTGACAGTCCCCTTCGCCTGGCACAGTCATCGCCCACATGGCTGAGCGGACCTGGACACCAAGCGCAGCGAGGGCAGGCCGCCACCGCCTCGCCCGCCGTCTGGCGGGCGAGGGGAGGCCACTCCCCCCGAAAGAGCGCCATGAGTCGGCACCTTTCGCGGCGGCGGGGTGGCTGAGCGGGTGGCACCATCGCCGCCATGCGTGCCCCGCTGTTTGCCCTCCTGTGTCTTTCGCTGGCGCTTCCGCTGCGGCCGGAAGCCGCCGGCTTCTATTTCCGCGCGCAGGAGGGCTGGTTCTGGTACGAGCGTGAGCCCGAGCAGCCGCCGGAGCCGCAGCCAGCGCCACCGCCGCCCCAGCCGGTTCGTCCGGCGCTGCCTCTGTCGGCGACCACACCCGAAGGACCAAAGTCGCTGTCGGCGCAATGGCTGCGCGAGCGCCTCGGGGAGTACCGCGATGCCGCCATCGACGACCCCACGCCGCAGAACGTGGCGCTGTATCTCTACCTGCAGCGCGTCGCGCTCGACAAGTCCAGCCGCTTCGCCGCCGCCAGCCAGCGCGCCGTGCAGCTCGACCCCTTCCTCGACGAGATCACCCAACGGCCCACCGCCACCTTCGCCGCGAATCTGGTCAACCGCCAGACCGGCGACAACCGCGACGCGGTCCTGCAGCGCATCGCCCGGAGCGCGGGGGTGCTGTTCTTTTTTCGCTCCGACTGCCCCTACTGCGAGGCCCAGGCCCCGCTGCTGAAGCGGCTTGAGGCCCGCTACGGCTTCGCGGTGCTGCCGGTCTCGCTCGACGGGGCGCCGCTGCCGGGCGGCGCGTTCCCGCAGTTCCGCCAGGATCAGGGCCAGGCGCAGTCCCTGGGGGTGGTCTCCACCCCGGCGCTGTTCCTCGCCCGTCCGCCTGACGCCCTGGTGCCCCTGTCACAGGGGCTCCTCTCGCTCGCGCAACTGCAGGAGCGCGTGATCGGTGCGGCGGTGGAGGCGGGCTGGATCAGCGAGCGCGAGTACAGCCGCACCCGGCCCGTCGCGGCCGATCTGACACTCGACGCGCGCGAGCTGCCCGCGGCGCTCCCCGAGGACAGTGAGGCGCTGCTGGGGGTTCTGCGCACGCTCGCCCGAACGAATACCGCCCCGGCGGCGGACTGAGGAGGGTTCCCATGTCCTTTCCGGCCAAGACCGCTGTTGCCTGGCTGCTGTTGGTTGTCTCTTGCGCCCCCGCGCACGCCGCCGATCCCGCGGGGTCGGGGATCAGCACCCAGATGAGCAACCTGTTCGACACCCTGCTCAACTACACCGCCCCCACCGCCCACCTGGGGCAGCGCCGCGGGTGTGCTGACCGGCGGCTCGCTCAATGCCCGTAACCGCATCATGAACGAGTCCCTGTGGCACTTCGTGCCGCCGTCCTTCAACGCCGGTTGTGGGGGGATCGATCTCTTCGCCGGCTCCTTCTCCTTCATCTCCGCCGAGCAGTTCCAGGCCCTGCTGCGGGCGATCGCGGCCAACGCCGCGGGCTACGCCTTTGAGGTCGCCCTGGGGGCGATGTGCAAGGAGTGCCTGGAGACCATGGAGACGTTGCAGAAGAAGATCCAGGCCCTGAACCAGGGCTTCGCCAACTCCTGCCAGCTCGCCAAGGGGCTGGTGAACGACGTGGCCGACGCCTTCGACATGAAGCACAAGGACAACACCTCGCTGCTGGGGATGGTCAAGGGCCTCGGCGACGTCTTCGAGACCCGCTCCTCGGCCAGTGGGCACGGACCCCATCGCCCAGGTCAAGGACAACGTGCCGGCCGCGGAGAAGACGCAGATCGAGGGCAACCTGGTGTGGCAGGCGCTCAAGCGCAGGGGTGCTGCGGGCTGGTTCGTCGCCGGGGAGGACACCCTGCTGGAGGCGATGATGAGCGTCACCGGCAGCGTCATCGTGGGGGCGCCGGAGGCGGCCGCGGACGGGCAGGGGGAGAACCACCGGATCACCTATCTGCCGGGGAATCTGCTGAAGGCCAGCGATCTCCTGAACGGCACGCGCGAGCGGGAGGACGCCGCGCAGCTCGCCAACGCCTGGCCCCATCGGTTGCGCCTCTATCAGTGCGGGCCGGCCGGTGGGCCGATCGACCGCACTGAGAACGGCTGCCTGGAGCCCTCGGTCACCGAGGACACCGTCAACGGCATGATCCAGCGGGTGAAGGATGTGCTCATCGGCGTGCGCCCCTGGGCGGCGGGCACCGAGACGCTCGGCCTGGTGCAGAAGTTCCGCCTCGGCCAGGGGGCGATCACCGACGCCGAGCAGGCCTTCATGCAGTACGCACCCAATGGGCTGGGGGCGGGCGTCCGCACCCTGGCGCGCTACGACGAGGGCATGGCGCGGCTCTTCGTCGAGCAGGCCGCTCCCGTCATCGCCATCGAGATGACCCAGGTGATCCTGAACGACCTGCTGTTCGCCGTCGAGCACGCCGCGGCGCTGAACGAACACGCCTACGCCAAGCGGCTCCAGACCCAGATCGAGCAGGCTCGCTCGCAGCTCTTTCGCGAGTATGCGGTGCTCGATGACCGCTACGGCAACCCCCAGACCCTGCTCGCCTACTACCAGGGCCTGGTGGAGGAGATCAAGGGGCGGTGCTACTTCGTCGCCGGGCAGGCGCACGCCGCCCCGGGTGTGACCGGCATGTTCGTCGGCTAACTGGTGCAAATCCAGTCATGGCCCCTGGAAGAGGGGAACATGTAGGCGAAGGCAAGGGTGCCCGAAGAAACTCCCCCCGCGCCTTAAGGAAGAGGAAGCTGGCAAGGCCGCTACTGGACGGGAGCCAATGAGGGATCTGAAAGAAGCCGGAGTCCAAATTCGCCACCTGAGCGAGAGCGAACCTTTGGTTAGGCAGACAGGGGCGGGCGAGGTGCCCTGGACCACCGAAGCCCGAAACTCTTCCCGTAAGTCCCTGTAGGTATAGAAGGCAGGTGGGCGAAGACAGAGGCGACTGACTTACCCGGTGAAAGGCCGCCGATTCCGGGTCGGTGTAACTACGACACCTTAAGCCCTAAGCGACGCGGAGACGTGATCCGTGATGGGACGGGGGCCTGCAGACGAAGCCGTAGTAATCGTAAAGCTCGGTGCCTGTGATCCGGCGGTGACGTCGGTGAGGGTAAACCATCGGGTCAGGGCCAAGGAAGGCGGAGGTGAAGGGCGGAACACGTAAGCGGTTTTGGACGTTTGTTAAAGACCGTGGGTCTGAGACCAGCCCGAGCGGGAGCCGGCGAGTGACCGAGACGTAGACATCGGTTTGATCGTGGGTGCGATGGTCGCGGAAAGGCCCGTGCAAAGATCGGGGTGAAATGAACGAAAGAGACCTATTGACCGACGAGAGCAGACTTTTCGAGGACCTGTGTACGACCGCCTGGTTGGACGCGGGATTCCGGCGTGTGAAGAAGAACAAAGGATCGCCCGGCGTCGACGGCGTGAGCATCGAGCAGTTCGAGACGCGACTGGACGAAGAGCTGGCTCGGCTTCAAGGGGACCTTGAGAGCTGGAGCTACAAACCCTCACCGGTGCGGCGGGTGGAGATCCCGAAGCCCGGTGGGAAAGGCATTCGCTTACTCGGAGTGCCGACGGTGCGGGACAGGGTGGTTCACGCCACCCTGAAACTGCTGCTGGAACCGATCTTCGAGCCGTTGTTCTCGGCGCACAGCTACGGTTTTCGCCCCGGGCGGAACCAAGGCCAAGCGGTGGAGGCGGCGCGCAAGATCGTGGCCGGGGGAAAGCCCTACGTGGTGGATCTTGATTTGTCGAAATTCTTCGATCGAATTCATCACGACCGGCTGATCGCACGCGTGGGTCGAACGATTCCCGACAAGCGCATCCTGCGTCTGATCGGGATGATCCTGCGCAGCGGCATCATGGCCAACGGCCTGGTGACCCCCTCCACGGAAGGAGCCGTTCAAGGAAGCCCGTTGAGTCCCCTGCTCAGCAACATCGTCCTCGACGAGCTGGATAAGGAACTGGAGCGACGGGGCCTTGAATTCTGCCGGTTCGCCGACGACTGCAACATTTTCGTGAGGACGCCGAAGGCGGCCGAACGGGTAATGCGAAGCGTCGGCGGATACATCGAGAAGAGACTGAAACTGGTGGTAAACCGAGAGAAAAGCCAAGTGGCGCGTTCGGATCGGGTCAAGTTTCTCGGCCTGACGGTTGTGGGCGCGACCATTGCGATCTCGCGCAAGGCCCTGCAAGGGGCCATGGCCAAGGTCAAGGAATTGACCCCGAGGGGAACCCACCTGACGCTGGAGACGAGCCTCGAGCGGATCAACGGCTGGTACACCGGATGGTCGAGCTACTTTGCGCTGACCTACTACCCGGCCCAGTTGCGCAAGATCGAAGCGCATATCCGGCGACGACTGCGGTCCCGATTGGTGGACCAACAAAAGAGTCGACGCAATCTCTTCAACAAACTGGTCAAGCGGGGCGTTCCTCGCCACCAGGCGGCAGGGGCCGCGTTTTCCCATCAGGGTCGCTGGGCGCTTTCCAACACCAGGGCGGTGACGAAGGCATACCCGAACGGCTGGTTCATCGGGGAAATGGGGCAGGTCATTCGTTCCGACAAGCAGCTACCGCATTGGTTTGACGTCGATCGGTGGATACGTCTTACGTGAGGAGCCGTGTACGGACCCGTACGCACGGTTCTGTGGGCAGACGGGGCTGCGGCCCCTCTGACCCAATCGACTCAGCCCTAGGCCGGGGTAGGGCACGCGATGTGGGAGATTTACTCCATCGGGGACTCGGCCTATCTGGCGGCGATCCTCAATGCCGTGGCCATGATCACCGGCACCGGGGACTTCCGCCAGCTCGCGGGGGTTGGCTTCCTGCTCGGGGTGCTGCTGGTGCTGTTCCAGGGCATCCTCGAGGGCGGGCGCGGCATCCGCTTCCAGAACATCCTGGTCGCCTGGCTGCTCTACGCCCTGATGTTCGGACCCACCGCCCGGGTCGCCATCGACGACGCCTACTCGGGGGCGGTGCGGGTGGTGGACAACGTCCCGCTGGGACCGGCCGCCGTGGGCTCGCTGCTGTCCAACGTCGGCTACGGGGTCGCGCGGCTCTTCGAGCAGGCCTTCGCCACCCCGGCGATGACCGACACCGGCTTCGCCGACCCGTTGCAGACCCTGATGAGCGTGCGCAAGGGCACCCTGTCGCGCATTGCCCTGGGTGCCGCCAACAGCCCGACCCCGGGTGCCGACATCGAGCGCTCCTTCATCAACTACGTGGCCGACTGCACCCTCTACGAGGTGGACATCGGCAAGCGCTCCATCGACGACGTCCTGCGCGACCCGAGCTGGGACACGGCGCTGCGCAGCGACCTCAACGTGCCCACCACCGAGCTGCTGCTGGGGGGAGCCCCCCAGCTCCTGCCCTGCGACGCGGCCTGGACCGCGCTGTCGGACTACACCGCCGTCGAGTTCACCCCGGCCCTGGTGAGCAACCTCCAGGCCCAGATGCGCCTCGCCGCCCCGGGGGACGTCACCAACAAGGTCCAGTTCGCCCTGGATGCCATCGCCGGTGCCGGGGTGGATGCCCAGAACTCCATGGTCATGGCGGCCATGGTCGGCTTTCTCGAGAAGGGCATCGTGCAGACCCACGAGGACATCGGCCAGTGGGCGCTGGCCGCCACCACCGAGCAGGCGGCCCAGCAGCGCAACGCCCAGTAGGCGGCGGAGCAGACGCTCTTCACCCGCATCGTGCGCCCCATGATGACCTTCTTCGAGGGGCTGATCTTCGCCATCACCCCGCTCATGGCCTTCACCATTGCGCTCGGTCCAGCCGGCATCGCCATGACCGGCAAGTACCTGCTGTTCGCGCTGTGGATCCAGCTGTGGATGCCGATCATGGCCATCATCAATCTCTATCTGCACATGGCCATCGCGCGCGACCTGGATGCGCTGCAGCACACCGCCAACCTGACGCTGCCCTCCATCCTCTCCCTGTACAAGCTGGACTTCCTGCTCCAGGACTATCTGGCCACCGGCGGCCTGCTGGCGGCGAGCACGCCGGCCATCAGCCTGATGCTGATCTACGGCAGCGCCATCACCGCGACACACCTCGCCGGACGGCTCCAGGGCGGCGACACCATCGACGAGAAGATCACCTCCCCGGATGTGCTGCGCCCGGCCCCGGCGCTCGCCATGAGCCCGATCATGGAGCATGCGCCCCTGCGCGGGACGACCACCACCGGCGCGGACAACGTGCTGTGGCGGGCTGACGTGGGTCAGAGCGTGCAGCGGGATCTGAGCTCCCGCCAGCGGGTTGCGGAGGAGGCGAGCCGCCAGTTCACCAGCGGCTTGGCATCGACCGCCGCAGCTTCGGCCTCGCGCGCGGGCGAGACCTTCGACGGGCGGGCGATGGGCTGGAGCTACGAGAGCTCGGGGAGCCAGACGGACCGGGCGCTGCTCCAGGAGGCCGAGAGCCTGACCCACCGCTATGCCGACAGCGGCCTGTCCTCCCGGCAGTTTGCCGCGGCGATCTCCGCCGGCATCGGCGCCTCGAACAAGTCGGACCGGGGGGCGCTGACCGAGGCGATCAAGGGCGCGCTGCGCGGCGGCGGGACGCTCACCGGCACCTATGCCACCAACGAGCAGCTCCAGGATCAGATCGCCGACGACATCGCCCGGCGTGTCTCTTCCGACCGCGACTTCTCCGCCCGCATGGCCGAAGGGGTCAAGGCCGACCTGCAGTCCGGTGCCCGCAACGTCTTCGCCGAGCGGTTGACCGAGGAGGAGCGCTCGACCCTGCAGCGTCAGGCGAGCGACACGCTCTCGGCCTCCCGGAGCCTCGAGCGCTCCGAGTCGATGGCCGAGCGCTTCGGCACCCTCGGCAGCTACCGCGCCGTGGAGATCGGCCATGCGGTCGCCGGCAACCCCGCGCTGATGGACCAAATGTACGACCGACTCGACCGCCTGGGTCTCACCGGGGATCACCAGCGGCTCGCCAGCTCTTGGAGCTACGCCGACGTCTTTGCCGACCGCGACCAGGCCAATGCAGCGGCCGGCATGGCGTTGCTCTTGGGCTACGGGGAAGGGGATCGGCAGCTCACGCCCCGGGAGCAGCAGACGGCGCGTGAGGCGGGCTTCGGGATTCTCGCCGACTGCCTTCGGCGGTCCGCGGTCGGCCGGCATCGAACCGGGGCGCAACGCCGACCTCGAGGGGCGGGTCCCGGGCTATGGCGCAGCGCAGGGGCAGGTCAACGCCGGCAACCTGCGCGATTCGCGCTCCCAGACGGATCGGGTACGCCGAGAAATCGCCGACCACCGGCGCTCGACGGGCGAGCGGTACGATCCGACCGAGGTGGATCGGTCCCATGAACGCTATCGCGGCGACACCGCGGCCTTCGGCGGTGGCGCAAGGGACGACATGCGCGCGCAGAAGCGCGACCGGTACGCGGAGATGCTGCGGGAGCAGGCGATGCTGCCGCGTCCGTATCCCCAGATCGCGGCGGACGAGATCGGGGGCTTTCTGACCAAGTTCTCCCAATCCGGAGGCTCTGGCGAGGGCCGGTCTCGGCGGTATCGTGGAGAAACTCGCGGACGCGTACAGAAAGACCGGGGACTGGGACGAAGCGCTGACAGCGGCGGGCAGCGGTTGGCAGGAGGCGCGTGACGCGCTGATCGATACCCGCATGGACCAGGTACAGGGATACGGCCTGACGGACGCGCAGATGGCCTTTTTCCGTGCCACCAGCGAGTCGTTCCTGCCCGCAGGGGTTCATGACCTGCTCGACACGGACACCTCGCGCGCCACAGAGCAGGCGAGGGAGGCGCTGATGCGGGAGGAAGGCGAGACCGGTGAGCACATCGCCGAGTTGCTGACACGCTCGGCGATCTCCCAGGACGACACCTACCTGCGCACCATCGGCGCCTACAATCGGGCGAATACCGGGACCACCCCGGTTTCCCCCCCTCTGAGCCAGAGCAGTGTCTCCGGAGGGTGGTCCGGGGCGTTGCTCGACCTGATCGCCGCGCCGGAATCCCACGGCAATTACAACGCCTGGTATGGCAATGCAGCGCAGGACCGGGTGGACCTCTCCGGCTTCACCGTCGATCAGGTTCGCGACCTCCAGGCCGATCTGGTGCGCTCCAACGGCGGCTCGGCCGTTGGAAGGTACCAGTTCCTCGATGACACGCTCGATGGCTTGGTGGACCGTTTGGGCCTGAACGGGAACGAGCGCTTCAGCCCGGAGCTTCAGGACCGGTTGGCCCTGCAGCTTGCCCGCGACGCCGGCATGGAGGACTGGATCGGAGGGCGGATCAGCGACGAGCGGTTCGCCGAAAGCCTCTCTCAGGTCTGGGCGGGGCTACCCAGAGACGAGTCAAACGAGAGCTACTACGAGGGCATCCAGGGTAACCGGGCGACAGTGGACTGGAACACCGTGATTGCCGCGCTGCGTGGAATTCGCGCCGGCCGCGCCTCCTGATGCACCCCCGGGTAGCGTCAGGAGGCACGGGCTAGATCCGCACAGCGGTGCCGGTGTAGACGGGGCGGGATACTTGCCACCGTGAGCCGTTGGTTTCGTAAGTGCCGGTGGTTAGCCGCGCGTCCACGACAGCGTTCGCGCCGAGCTCCAAGGCATGCTGCAGCATCAAGTACAGAGCCTCTTGTTCGGCAAGCTCGAAGTCCAGTCTTGAGCTGGCCTCGATCGCCGAGATGCCGCGCACGAGGCCGAGCGTCTCCCGGACCTTCTCCGGGGGGAGGTGGGTGAAGACCTTGACCTTGGTCTGGATGCCCTTGAGCGCCTGCGCCAGGATCGGCGGCCTGGGATCGGGTCGGACAAACCGGCGGATGATGCCCTCGAGGATCACGACCGACAGCAGGCAACCGGGTTGGTGGACGCCGAACCCTTCCCCGGTGAGCAACCAGGACGCTGCATCGGCGACCATGGCCGCGATGATGACGACCTGAATCCCTCGGAAGAGGACCTCATCCGAAGACATGTGCCATTTCTTCTCCGCCCAGGCTGCCAGTCGAGGAACCAGCCACATCAAGGCTTCCACGAAAGCGATTACCGCCACCGCGAAGATGGCATTGTTGACCGCAGCATCTTCCTTACCAGCGTAAAAGCGTTCGACCGCCAGCGATAACATTGCCACGGCAAGCACGGCCTCAACGGTCCGCGCGACGATCTTTCCAACAGGGATTTTTCCCGCGGACATGGATGCCCACTCCTTCCAATTCTCAGTCGCGGCGGGACCGAACCTTTGCCGCCGCGCCGCGAATTGGAACGTACCAGACAACCTGTTTTTCGCAACGGGGTATGTCGTTCGGGTCCGCGGCGAGGGCGTCCAGATCGGTCACGGTTGGCTTGTCGCCTGGCCACGAGGGGTCGGCGGTCCGGTCAGCGCTTTTGCCACTCGATCAGGGGTCGGCGGTCCGGTCAGCGCTTTTGCCACTCGATCCCACCGGCGCGGTGGAAAACAGGATCCAGTCGCCGATGTGCAGGCTGTTCCTACCGTCCTCTGGCCGATGGCCGAACTTCGCCAGCGGGCGTGATTTCAGGCCCCTACAGTTTCCGATAGGAACGCATCTGTCCCACCAGCACCCCCTGGATCTGCACCTCGTCCGGATGGAACTCCATCGCTGCCATGGCGCTGTTCTCCGGGTAGAGCATCGTGCGCCCCGGTTCCTGCAGGATCCGTTTCAGTGTGGCCTCCTCGCCGCGGACCAGCGCCACGACGATCTCGCCATTGCGGGCGTGGTCGCGCTGCTCGATCACGACGTAGTCCCCGTCCAGGATCCCGGCCTCGCGCATCGAGTCCCCGACGACCTGTAAGACGTAGCAAGGCTTGTCGGTGCGCAGGTGGGGCGGTACCTGGATCTGCTCGGGTTGCGGCAGGGCCTCGATCGGCCGGCCTGCGGCGATCTTGCCAAGAAACGGGATGCCATCTTCCGTGGGTTCGTCCGCGATCAGGCAGACGCCACGATGCTGCCCCGCCATCGGCGCGACGAAGCCGGCCTGAATCAGGGCTTGAACGTGCTTGTGCAGCGAGCCACGCGAGCGCAGCCCGAGCATCGCGCAGAGCTCGTCCAGCGTTGGCGGGTGCTCGAGCTGCCCGGCGCTCTCGCGCAGGACATCGAGAATTTGTTGTTGGCGTCGGGTGAGTCGCATGGTCTGGCTGTTTCCTGTTCGTTCTCCCATTGTATGCTAGTGTTGTGGAGAACAAACAGAGAACACGCCCTCGGCGCGTTGTTCTGGCTAACCGCTACAGGAGACCAACATGCAGACCGTCGCCTACCTCCTGCCCAAACGCCGGCACACGGCCTGGAACCCGGCGCTGGAACCGCTGGACCTGGCTGCCGAGTCCGGCGTCGAGATCCCGTTGCTGGGTTACGTCACCGCCGGACAGCCGGTCGACATCCCGGAGGAGCGGGAAACCGTCACCGTGCCGCGGCACATGGTGCGCAAGAACAGTTACGCGTTGCGGGTGCGGGGCCACTCGATGATCGATGATCACATCCAGGACGGCGACATCATCATCGTGGAGCAGCGCCAGACCGCGGAGAATGGCGAATCGGTGGTGGCGATGATCAACGGGGAGCGCGTGACACTGAAGCGTTTCTACGTCGAGGCGGACGGGATTCGCCTGCAGCCGGCCAATCCGGCGATGGAGCCCATCTACCTGCGCCACGAGGAGCTGCAGATCCTCGGGATCGTGACCGGGGTCATACGCCAGAGCTGAGGGCGCAGCCGCAGCGCGACCGAGGTGCGGACACCGTCGCGTTGCTCTGCGGCGATGACAGTGCATTTCCCTGGGCATGCGCCAGCGCCTGCTTCTCCCCGTGAGGGACCGGTTCCGCTGCGCCAACGACCGAGCACCTCAGCTTGGGTGTAGCCGCCCGGCTTTGGGCGTCGACGCGATGAGCGAGCGAGCCGAGGAGCAGGATGACCGCTACCAGGATCAGCAGCAGGGGTGCCTGCAGCGAGATCGAGCGTGCCGAACGCCAAGGCGATATGCGCCCCGAGCTGTCCTGAAGGCCATAGTCCGCGACAAGAAAGCGGTAATTGCACCCGTCATTCTCGTGGCGACAACCTACCAGAAGTCCGTCCCGTCGAAATGCTCGGCGATGCCGGCGAGCTCGACCGTATGGCTGGCGCCGGTAATGACGTCAACGATACGCATGGGTCCTCCTTGTTACCCGATCGCTTGGGGTTGGAAAGCCGGACTGCCGGCGGAAGGTGCTCCGGGGCTTTGCCGTCCGCCGAACGGGAGCGGGCCAGGGCCAGCTGAAGACGTTCGCCTGCAGGCTGTTGGTGGACGTCAGGGTCTCGGGACAACGGACAGGTGATGCGGTTGGGAAAAGCAGGAGTCGTCTATTTCGCGCTGGTCTTTGGGGCCGGTTTTGTGCTGGGAGTCATCCGCACACTGTGGATCGCACCCCATGTCGGCACCCGGGTGGCCGAGCTGATCGAGATGCCCGTCATGTTGGGCGTCATACTCGTCGCGGCGCGGTGGACGGTTCGGCGCCTTCGCGTGCCGGCCCAGCCGTCTCTCCGCTTGGGTATGGGGTTGCTCGCCCTCGGCCTCCTGCTGGTCGCGGAGTTTTCGCTGGTGCTCGGGCTCCGCGGGCTTACGCTGGACGCCTACTTCGCGACCCGGGACCCCGTGGCCGGCACCGTGTACTACCTGATGCTGGGGGTGTTTGCCCTCATGCCGCTGTTCGTTGGCCGCAGATGATGGTCGTAACGGCAGGTTAGCGCCGCCGCTTTCGGCCGGGAGGGGGATGTGTCCCCTGGGAGAGGATTACCTGAACCTGATTGCCGGCAGGCGCCAGGCGCTTGCGGTTACTCTCGACCGCGAGCTCACGATCTCCTGTGGTGCCGCCGTGGGGGACCTCGGCGCGGCGGCGCGCTACTGCAGTCGTATCACTGGAAGTGGATGCCTCCCCCGAGGGACCCAACCCGGACCGCGTTGCGCCCATCCGACTCGCTGCCGCGGGGATGTTTGTCCAATCATCGGGGTTGGAGCGGACCATGGATCGCCGCGTCGATGGCATTTCAAAGCCCCCCGACCCGCACATAGATGAGGCACCCCGTCTCGGAGAAGGGGGTGTGCTGGCTCATGTGCGGGCTGCGCATCCAGGTGCCCTCCGGATACCGGCCGTGCTCGTCACAGAATTCCCCCTCCAGCACCAGGATCTCCTCGCCACCCCAGTGCGTGTGGCGCTGAAAATAAGTACCTGCCTCCCAGCGCACCAGCGCCACCTGTTCCGGGTGGCCGCCCTGGGCGTAGAGGGGACGGACGCTCAGTCCCTCCACCAGACCCGGCCGCCAGCCCTCTGGGGCGCGGGTGTCTTCCACCAGACGCGGCCGGTCCTCACCCGGATACTGGCGCAGGCGCACGAACAGGGTGCAGCCGGGCTCGGAGTGCGGTGAATGCCGACTGCCATGGGGATTCATCAGAAAGGTGCCGGCGGGGTAGTCCCCGTGCTCGTCCGAGAAGACACCCTCCAGCACCAGGATCTCCTCGCCCTCCGGGTGGGCATGCACGGGGAAGGCGCCGCCCGGCGCATAGCGCACCAGACTGGTCACCGGCCCGAACTCTCCCCCCTGTCGATACAGCGGCTTGCGCCAGACGGTGCCGCTCGGGCTCGGCTCCCAAGCCATTTGCCGGGTGTCGACCACCACCCGCCGGGTGAGATCGGCGTTGACGTCCGCAAGGGCCTCGGGGGTCGTTTCCGCCATGTCGGTTCGCCTTTTCTCAGTGTCCATCAGGATGGCCTGCTCGTCGCGCATGACGGACACTTGCGCGCCCGGAGCTGTCTTGGATTCCAGGATCGGCCGCGACGGATCGAAAAGAGGCAGGGCAGGGCGACCACCCGCAGGCGACCGCGGGGGCCCTGTCGCAACAGGCTTCGCCCAGTCGCTCCTCAACCATAGTCCGCGCAGGCGCGGTACAGCGCCTCGACGGCATCGCGGTCGGCGCCGAAGGGGCATTGCACCTCGCGCTGGCCCTCGAAGTAGTGGCCCGTCGCCACGGCGCCAATGGCCTCGGTGGCGAGCCACACCGGGGTGATCGCGGCCTGATCGGGTGACTCATGACCGCCGAAGCCCAGGCTGTGGCTCAAGGTGGAGGCCACGTCCCCCGGGTGACAGGCATTGACGGTCACGCCCGTGTCTTTGAGGCGGTCGGCGAAGGCGACGGTCAGCATGCGGTCGGCCTGCTTCGACTGGCGGTAGGCCGCATCGTTGTCGTAAGGCCGGCGCTGAAACTCCAGATCCTTCAGATCCAAGCCCCCGGCCCAGTAGCTTGCCACGTTGACCACGCGGGCCGGCGCCGACTCGGCCAGGTGCTCTCGGAAGGCCGTGATCATCCAGAAGTAGCCCAGCACGTTGGTGGCGAACTGAAGCTCGATGCCCTCGGGGGTTTCCTCGCGCCGGCGCGGCGCGACCGCGGCATTGTTGACCAGCACATGCACGGGCCCTGCCCAGCGTTTGGCAAGGGCGGCGATGGAGGCCTGCCGCGCCAGGTCGACGACCTCGTAGCGAACCCGGGGGTTGCCGGTTCGGTGCTGGATGTCCGCGACCGCCACCTCGGCCTTGGACGGATCGCGGCAGAGGAGCACGACCTCGTACCCATGGCGCGAGGCGATGCGCCTGGCGATCGCTCGACCGATGGCCCCGGTCGCACCGGTGACCAGGGCGACGATGGGCGCGTCCCGGTGATGGGCCTTGTCGTTCCAGTCTGTCCCCAACGCGTTCTCCCTCGGCCTGGGCCGATCAGTACTCTCCGACGTCGATTGGGTCTTCGCCGGCGATGCCTTGCAGCCGGGCGGCATAGGCAGCGAGGATCTCCTTGCGCTGCTCGTCGCTCAGGTGTGCCGGTCCGTAGACCAGGTGCGGCGCCAGGACGTCGAAGCCGACGAAACGCAAGATGCCGCGCTCGATGGGCCGCAGGATGGCCCGGATGTCGCCGTTGAAGCCACCGGGGACGTAGGCCGCGGGCGGGCCGCCGGTCGTGACCGACAGCAGGGCGCGCTTGCCGCGGAAAACGCCCTGGTCGTAGAACCGCCCGCCGCCGTAAGTGCGGCCCATGGCGAGGACCCGGTCGACCCAGCCCTTCAGCACCGCCGGCAGGCCGAACCACCACAGCGGGAACTGCCAGATCATGAGGTCACAGGCTTCGAGCTTGCCAAGCTCCGCCTCGATCTCCGGCGCAAAGCCACTGGCCTCTGTGGCGTGGAGCTCCTCGATCTGCTGCTTGAAGTAGGCCGGGTCGCGGACCGTGGTGAAGTTGTGCCGCCCCGAGACGGGGTCGAAAGCCATGGCGTAGAGATCGGACGTCTGCACCGAGTGGCCGGCGGCGTGCAGGGTGTCGCACGCGGTGCGGTAGAGCGCCCCGTTGAAGCTTTGGGGTTCGGGGTGAGCGTAAACGATGAAGGTCCGCATGATCGGGCTCCTGATGTGCCGGTGGAGTATTGGCTCGCCTTCCGTTGCACGATTCCGACCCCGACGCTTGTCGGCAACGGGAGGCCGCAGCCAGCGGGGCCGCATCGGCACCTGATACCAGACCAGAAACCCCGTTGGGGTTCAATCAACCCGTCATTTGCCAAATGACGGTGCCGCACCCACGGGCCTTGTGCGAGGCCCCTCGCCCGCCCTCCGCATCGGGGCTATGCTGCCACCTGTTTCGCCCTGGGACGGCTGAATCTCCTTCTATTGGGGCGATCCGTGCTTCTGGAGGCTCGATGAAGGCGTGGATCTTTCGCCGCTATGGCGGCCCCGAGGTGCTGGAATGGGCCGAGCTGCCGGAGCCCGTGCCGCGCAAGGGCGAGATCGTGGTGCGCGTGGTCGCCGCGGCCCTCAATCCGCTGGATTGGAAGCTGCGCGCCGGGAAGTTCCGCTTCATGACGGCGGGTCGGCTGCCGCGCGGCGTGGGCTCCGATTATGCGG
This sequence comes from uncultured Gammaproteobacteria bacterium, assembly GCA_963698355.1. Taxonomy (GTDB): domain Bacteria; phylum Pseudomonadota; class Gammaproteobacteria; order Chromatiales; family Chromatiaceae; genus Thiodictyon. The sequence goes on from CAVOQO010000012.1 coordinate 96,511, forward strand.
GTGTGGTCGAGTCGGTCGGGGAGGGCGTGACACGCCTGACGCCTGGCGACCCGGTCGTGGGCATGCTGAATCCTTTGACCTCGCGCCACGGTGCGATGGCCGAGCGCGTGTGCGCGACCCAGGCCCATCGCCGCCCTGAAGCCGCCGTCCCTTTCGTTCGCGGATGGTCGCCGCGCTGCCGGGAGCAGGCATCACCGCCGTCCAGTCGCTGCGCGACGCGCGGCTCGCCGCCGGGAAGCGCGTGCTCGTGGTGGGCGCCGCGGGGGGCGTGGGCTCCTTCGCCGTGCAGCTCGCCAAGGACGCCGGGGCACAGGTGACCGCCGTGGCCAGTACCGACGGTCAGGCGTTTCTCGCCCGCCTCGCGCCGCACCGCGCCATCGACTACCAGCGCGAGGACTGGAAGGCGCTCGACGAGCGCTTCGACATCGTGTTCGACGCCTCGGGCACCTCCACCTTTCCCGAGTGCCGGCGGCTGCTCGCTCCGGGCGGCACCTATGTGCACACGCTGCCGAATGCAGTCCTGTTCGGCTGGTCCTGGTGGCTCAGGCTCACTGCGAAGGAACGCTGCGTGCCGGTGATGGAGCGCCCCAACCGTGCCGACCTCGAAACGCTCGTGCGCCTGGCTGCGGCGGGAAGGATCCGGTCGGTCGTGACCCGGATCGGCGGTCCGGGGGACGTCCCGGCCCTGCAGCGAGCGATGGAAGGCGGTCACAACCGCGGCAAGATCATCGTGCGCTTCGCGCCCGATCCCTGAGCGCCTCGCCGATCCGTGCGGTGCCGCGGTTTGCGCCAGGCCAACCGGTGCCTCCGCGGCATGACGATGCCAGATCGGAAGAACGCAACATGCGGTGCCGCCACAGTCTGCAAACGACCCTTAACAGTCAGCCACTCGCCGCGCCCGAGCGGCTGCAAAGACACGCTCGGCAGGCGGTCGGCCCGCGCCGATCAAGCGCACGTGTTGGCTCGGATTCAGGCTCCGGGCCGCCCGCGTGGTCCCAGCCCGGTGATAGCCCATCCCACACATCCTCCCAGGCGAGACGGCTTCTGTCCTGACGCTTGGGACCATCGGGCTGGCACCCCGGCCCGCGGTCAGCCGTGCGGCTTTTCCTTCAGGTGCGGATCAATCGGCGGGATCACGCTCATGTTGGGGCTCCCCGGCAGACGCGGCATCGCAATCACGGGGAATTCGCCGGTCAAGGAGTTGAGGAAAGCCACCAAATCCGCCGCCTGGGCGTCGGTCAGGTCCTTGTTCAACTGGGTCTTGGCCATGACCCGCACCGCCTGGTCCAGGGTGGGCACCTGGCCGTTACTGATATAGGGTGCGGTCAGCGCGATATTGCGCAGGGTGGGGACTCGCCACAGATTGCGGTCGGTCTCCTGCTTGGTCACCTCGTACCGACCCTGGTCCTCGGTCAGCTTGTACTGGGTGTCATAGGCGCTGCCCGGATAGGTAGGGAACTTCATGAAAAAGCCCGTGCCGATCGGGAGTGTCGGGCCGCTGAAGTTGGCGCCGGAGTGGCAGGAGGTACAACCCAAGGACTCAAAGGTCGCCATGCCGCGGACCTGCTGCTCGCCCAATGCGGTCTTGTCGCCTTTGACGTAGCGGTCATAGGGCGAGTTGGGGGTGATCAGGGTCCGCTCGAAGGCGGCGACCGCTTTGGCCGCGTTGTCGGCGGTGATCGGATTGGCCTCGCCCGGGAAGGCGGCCTCAAAGAGCGGCTGGTAGCCCGGAATCTTGTCGATCCGAGCCAGCACGTCTTGCAGGCTCCCCATGCCCATCTCGATGGGGTTGACCAGCGGCCCCTTGGCCTGGTCTTCCAGGGTCGCGGCGCGTCCATCCCAAAACTGCACCGAGTAGAAGGCGGCATTCCACACCGTTGGGGCGCTGCGCCCGCCGCGGGCGTCATGCATGCCGATGGAGTTGGGACGGTTGTCGTCGCCGGCGGCCATGACGTTGTGACAGGAGTTGCAGGACAGGGTCCCGTGCTCCGAAAAGCGTGGGTCGAAAAAGAGGGTCTTGCCGAGTTGGACCTTGGCCTCACTGGTCGGGTTGTCTGCCGGGGACGGGGCCTGATCGGGCAGGGCCTGCCAATTCGCCGCCAAGGACGGCAAGGCGACACCGAGGGCTAGGACACTACCGAGCAGTAGGGTCACTTTCGATCTCATCATGACAGAACTCCTGAGGACATAATCCGGTTGGATAAGGATGGAAGACTCCGGGGCGAACCGGGGCGCCTTGGAGTCCGTCGCTGACGAGCGATGGTGTTGGCCGTCGCCGCGTCAGTGCGAATGGCCGCCAACGGCGGCGGACTGGGACGGGGCGGCGCTAATCGTCGTGCCCCTCGGACTCCTTGTCATGCTCACCCTCATCGGCCTCGCCGTTGCGGTGGCACTCGATGCAATTCTCATAGTCGCTGATGCCCTCCTCCAGATGCTTCTCGCGGATCTTGGAGCGGCTATGCTCATGGCAGCCGTAACAGGTGTAGGTGCGGTAGTCCTTGCCGACGTGGCAGGTGTCGCAGGATGCCTTGTGATCGCCCGTGAGGCTGAACAGGGACTCGTGGTCAAAGGTCGCGGGCGTCCAGGCGCGTTGTGAATGGCATTGGCCGCAGGCGCCGATCTCGCCCTGATGCATGGCGTCCAGGGGCGCCTGATGACAGCCGCTGCACTGATCGCGGCGGGCGACCTTGAGCAGGTCGTGTGAGAACCGGCCGATGGGACGGAAGGCCTTCACCCCCTTGTGGTCGCTGTGGCAGGCGATACAGTCCGGTTCAAGCAAGTCCTGATGAAAGGGGGTGAGTTTGCGCTCATGGGCGATCGCGAGCCCCGTGGTGGTGACCAGTCCGATCTCCGCGGGCTTGTGGCACGTCACGCACAACGCCGGCTGACTGCCGATGAAGGGCTGATGGCAGGCGAAGCAATCGGCCTCGAACGCCTGGTGCGCCGGCATCACCGGCCCCGGTTCGACCATGCGTTGCGGCCAGAACACCGTAATCAGCATCAGAATGACCAGATTGGCGGCGACGAGGAGAAAGACGAGCTGCTTGTTCATTGCCACTGCCAGAAAAGGAAGATGCTGAGAATGTGCGCGAGCCCCAAAACGCCGAAGGCCAGCGTGATGGGGAAGTGCACGGCCCGCCATTGCTTCATCGCGTCCACCGTGACCGAGTCCCAAAAGACCTCCTTATCGATGGTTGCCGGGCTGTCGCCGTGGCCGGCATGGAACTCAAGCTCGTTCCTCTGCCGCCTTATGCACCGAATCTGAATCTCATTGAACGGTTGTGGAAGTTCTTTAAGAAAAAGGTTCTGTACAACCGATACTACGAGTCGTTCGACACATTCCGAAAGGCTTGCGAAGAATTTTTCAGCAATCCGCAGCAATACCAAACAGAGCTGCGCTTATTGTTGACGGAGAACTTCGAAATTACCGGTCGATGAAAAACCGAAAATCCGGTATTAGCTGGGTATAACGGCGAAGTCACGAATAACGAATAGGAAATTCAACCATCCGAGACCGGATAGAGCGCTGATCTTAGGCGTCCGGACGACGCCGGCCAAACGGCTACGCGGCGCCGAGGTCTTGCAATCAAGCATCCCCAGCAAGCATTAGATTTCCCTGGATTACAGTTTTTGCTGGATCACGAGGGGGCCCTTAAACGCTGGCTCCGGACACTGCAGGTCATGCTCCTGACATTCCGGTTTCGACCAGGAACGGTCACACACACCTTGCTGGTCACATGTCGCTTTGTCACTCACAGCGGCCGTTTTCACGTCCGGAGACAATCAATGTGTTCAACAGCTGTTGGTGCCGAGGTGGTGATCCCCCCTTGCGTAGCAAACCCAAGAGAAGATGTTGTCGCCCGTGCAGCGCCACCCCGGTGCTAGCGTGTGTGATCGCCCGGGGTTATCAGTCGAGCAAGAAATGGAAGGACGCTGCCCCGAATAATCAATTCGTTTACCGCACCCAGGAGCGGTATCGCGTCACCGTCGCGGCACCTGAAGCGGCCGCGGCTGTGCATTCTCGGAGGTATGAACGACCCCATCGGGCGATGCCGGCCGCACCACCGGCGTCGCCGGCGAGGGACCTCCCAAGGCCGGGGCGGGGCGTCAGGATTCCAGGGTAACCGGCGACACGAACCCCTCCGGCTTGATGGCGAGTACCGAGCAATCGATCTGCATCAGGATCATTTCCGCGGTGTTTCCGATCAATAAGCCGGTAATGCCGGTGCGGGCCACGGTGCCCATTACCACCAGGTCCGTCCCGAGCTGCCGGACCGAGGCTGGAATCTCCTTGCGTGCCCAACCCTTCACCAGGTGGGCATTTGGTTTCAGATAGCGTGTGGCTTCCGGACCCAGTCGGTCGGTCGTCTCCCTCATCAGTACGTGAAGGTTCTCTCGATGGTGGCGCTCGACCGCCTTCACATAGGCCTCGACCTTTTCCTCGTCCGTACCCATGAATCCGCTGCGCATGGCCCCTTCCCCAACGGCGTCCCATGCATGCACGACGTGCAGTTCAGCGAATTCCGACAGGGCGAGGGACGTCGCCATCTCCATCACCTGCCGGTTCAAGGCCCGGCGGCCTTCGACCTCATCGGCCGGATAGCTGTCAGCCACGTCCACGGCCGCGACAATGCAGCCGAAGGTACCGGTCAACTGGGGCTTGATCATCCAGACCGGACACGGACATTTGCGCAGCAGATGCAGGTCGTCGCTGCCGAACAGGCGGTCGAGCCAGCCGGGATCCTCCGGCGCCTTGATCACCAGATCGCACCCTTCTCGCAGCACTTGGCGAATGACCTCGATGAAGGGGGTACCGATCACCACCCGGCTCTGGATGGCGACCCGCTGCACGTGGGGAGCTGCCAGACCGGACAGGAACTGTTCACGTTCATTCACCAGCCACGCTTGCAGGTCCGCCGAGATCGGACCGCCTTCGGGCATTCCGATACCGGCGGTGACCGGCGGCACCACACCCAACAGGGTTAGCCGCGCCTGGTTGTGCTCCGCCAGCGCCACCGCCCGCTCCACCACCGCGGTATCGCCTTGGGTGGCGGAGACCACGCACAGGATGTTTCGGAATCTGTTCATCGCATCGTCCTCCGGTTCGAAACGATCAGTCCTCTCGGTCTACGGCATCATCGGACCGCCGCCCCTCCCGGCCGCGCCTGATGATGCCCGCCAGGTTGTCCACGGCGAAGTCCACGGCGTTACGCGTGGGGTAGATGACCGTCGGGACCCCCAGCCGCTTGAGCTGCAGGCCGTCTTCCTCGGCGCGGGCGACAATGGCCAGCTCCCCGCTGTAGTGGTGGGTGCGCAGCGCCTGCAGGAGGCCGCGGTTGGAGGCGACATCCGGCAGCGTGCTGACGACCCAGGTGTACGAGGCCAGCTGCAGGGATTCCAGCAGCCCGGCCTCGGTGGCATCGCCGTAGCGTACCGCCAGCCCTCTGCCGCGCCAGGCGCGGGCCGACTCCGGATCGAAGTCCACACCCACCACCGACAGTCCGGTTGCCTTCAGGCCCTGGGCCAGGCGGCCGCCGTAGCGGCCCAGCCCGAGCACGATCACGTCCGCGGGACGGACCGATTCCATCGCCTGTGTGGCGGCCAGCTCCCGCCGCGGGTTGCGCCGCTCGAACAGCCCCAGCCAGGGGGCGAGGCGTTCGTACAGGGGGTGAGAATAGAGGATCATGTAGGTGGACACCGAAATGGTGGTCACGCCCACCAGGGTGACCAGACCCAGGGCCTCGGTGTCGACATGGCCCAGGGAGATGCCCATGGCGATGAAGATGATGGAGAACTCGCTGATCTGGGCCACCGTGAGTCCGGCCATGAAGCCGGTGCGCTTGCGGTAGCCCATGTAGCCCATGATGGCCATGACGATGAGCGGGTTGCCGATCAGCACGAACAGGGACAGCAACAGGGCCGGCCAGAGCTCGCCGCCGAGGGTGGAGAAGTCGAGCCTGGCGCCCAAGTCGATGAAGAAGAACAGCAGCAGAAAGTCCCGGATGCCCGTGAGCCGGGCGCTGATGGCGTCCCGGTAGCTGGTGGAAGCCAGAGAGAACCCGGCCAGGAAGGCCCCTGCCTCCTTGGAGAAGCCGGCCCACTCACCGAGGGCCGCCAGGCCGACGCCCCAGGCGACGGCGGAAATCAGCAGGAGCTCCTGGGAGCGCGCCATCAGGGCCACCGCCCACGGCAGCACATGGCGCATCAGAAGGTACAGGGCGACTGCCGCCAGGGCCACCCGCCATAGCAGGGACAGGATCACCCCGGCGGGCCCGTCGCCGCCGCCCCCCAGGGCGCTCACCACCATCATGGCCAGCACCACGGCCAGGTCCTGCACGATCAGGAAGCCCACCGCGATGCGGCCGTGCAGGGCGTCGATCTCGCGTTTGTCGGACAGCAGCTTGACGATGATGATGGTGCTGGAGAAGGTCAGCGCCACCGCCACGTACAAGGCCTCCACCGGTGTCCGGCCCAGGAGCAGCACCAGGCCGAAGCCGACGGCGATCGTGAAGACCAATTGCCCAAGGCCGGTGGCCAGGGCCACCGGCCCGATGTGGCGGACGTGGGCCAGATCCAGCTTCAGGCCCACCAGAAACAGCAGCACCGCGATGCCCATCTGCGCCAGCAGGTCGATCTGGTCGTGGGCGGAGACGAGGCCGAGCACCGCCGGCCCGACGAGGATGCCCACCACGATGTAGGCGATCAGCACCGGCTGGCGCAGCCGCATGGCCACCGCCCCGCAGGCGGTGGCGATGATGAGCAGCAGGGCCAGTTCGCTGAAGTGTTCCTGCATGGTCGGACGCCGCTCCCCAGGGCCGACGAAGTGTCTGTATCGCGGGCCGGTCTAAGCCGGTCCGGCCCCGTCCCTTGCCGCAGCGCTGCGGGCGAGGCGCTCCGGTGCTCCAGCGGCCAGCCGCAGATACAGGCGCAGGCGCTTCTCCAGCTCGATGATCACGAACAGGCCCACCCCCACCAGCAGGATGAGCAGGGCGTCCCGCAAGCGGACCGATTCGGTCTCGAACACCTCCTGCAGCGGCGGCAGGTAGGTGATAGCGAGCTGCCCGGCGACGACCAGGGCGACTGCCACCCACAGCACCCGGGTGCCGCGCAGCTGTTTCCAGGTGAGCCGCGCGCTGTACATGTTGCGGATGTACAGCAGGTGGAAGATCTCCATCACTACCAGGGTGTTCATGGCGATGGTCCGGGCCAGGTCGATGGAGTAGCCCTGCTCCACCGCATACAGGTAGATGCCGAATACGCCGCCCAGGAACAGCCCCGCCACCAGTGCGATATGCCAGATCAGGTCGCCGGACAGCAGCGGTTCGTCGCGAGGCCGGGGCGGGCGGGCCATGGTATTGCGTTCGCTGGGCTCGAAGGCCAGGGCGATGCCCAGGGTCACGGCCGTGATCATGTTCACCCACAGGATCTGCACCGGGGTGATGGGGAGGGTCAGCCCCAGCAGCAGGGCCAGGATGATGGTGGAGGCCTCGCCGGCGTTGGTGGGCAGAGTCCAGCTGATGACCTTCTTGATGTTGGCGTACACCGTGCGCCCCTCGCGCACGGCGGCGGTGATGGAGGCGAAGTTGTCGTCCGCCAGCACCAGCTCGGAGGCCTCCTTGGCCGCCTCGCTGCCCTTCTGCCCCATGGCGACACCGGCATCCGCGCGCTTCAGAGCCGGCGCGTCGTTGACCCCGTCGCCGGTCATGGCCACGGTCAGGCCGTGGGACTGCAGTGCCATCACCAGCCGCAGCTTGTGCTCCGGGCTGGTGCGGGCGAACACGTCGGTGTCCAGCACCCGGGCGGCCAGCTGTGCGTCGTCCAGCCGGTCGATGTCGGCGCCGGTCAGCACGTTGTCCGGGTTGTCCAGGCCGATCTGCCGGCCAATGGCCACCGCCGTGGTGGCGTGATCGCCGGTGATCATCTTGACCCGGATGTGGGCGCAGTGGCACTCGGCGACGGCCGCGACGGCCTCGTCCCGGGGCGGGTCGATGAGCCCCACCATGCCCAGCAGGGCCAGGGACGCGTCGATCTCCTCGTGCTCCAGCACCGTGTGCTCGGAGGGCATGGGCCTGGCTGCCAGGGCGAGCACCCGCTGGCCCTCGGCGGCGATCGCTTCCGCCCGGGCCAGCCAGTAGTGCCGGTCCAGGGGCGCGCCAGCACCGTTCTCGTCCCGCTGTTCGCGGCACATGGCCAGGATCTGTTCGGGGGCGCCCTTGGCGAACACGAAGGCATTGCCCTCGTGGTCGTGGTTCAGGGTGGCCATGAACCGGTGCTTCGAGTCGAACGGGATGACGTCCGTGCGCGCCCAGCGGCCGCGGGTTTCGCCCACGTCGAGCCCGGCCTTGCCGGCGAACGCCAGCAGGGCCCCTTCCATGGGGTCCCCCTCCACCGTCCAACGGCCCTCCCGTTTGTGCAGTTCGGCGTCGTTGCACAGGGACGCCGCCAGCGCCAGTTCGCCGATCGGCGGATGCTCGCACGGCGTCACCGCATCTGCGTCCAGGTCGATGCTGCCCGCAGGCTCATAGCCGGTACCGTGGACCCGGTACAGGTGGCGCGCGCTGAGCACGCTGGCCACGCTCATCTCGTTGCGGGTGAGGGTGCCGGTCTTGTCCGAGCAGATGACCGACACCGACCCCAGGGTCTCGATGGCCGGCAGGCGGCGCACGATGGCGTTGCGCCGGGCCATGGCCTGCACCCCCACCGCCAGGGTGATGGTGAGCACCGCCGGCAGGCCCTCGGGGATGGCGGCCACCGACAGACCGACCACCGCCATGAACAGTTCGGCGAAGGGATGCTCCAGCACCAGGTGGCCGAAACCCAGGAGCAACCCGGCCACGGCGAGGATGAACACCGTCAGCCACTTGGCGAACGCCGCCATCTGCTGCACCAGGGGTGTGGTCAGGGCCTCCACGCCGGCCAGCAGGCCGCTGATGCGGCCGATCTCGGTGCGCGCGCCGGTGGCCACCACCACGCCCATGCCTTGGCCGCTGGTGACGGTGGTGCCACTGAAGGCCATGCACTTGCGGTCGCCCAGGGCGGCATCGGCCGCCACCGAGTCGGTGCGCTTGTCCACGGCAATGGATTCACCGGTGAGGATGGCCTCCTGGATCTGCAGGCCGTGCACCTTGAGCAGGCGCAAGTCCGCGGGCACTTTGTCCCCCGCCTCCAGCAGCACCAGGTCGCCGGGGACGACGGCTTCGCCGTCCACGGTCTGGCGCACCCCTTCACGCAGTACCGAGGCGCGCGGGGCCAGCATCCGGCGGATGGCGTCCATGGCCTTCTCCGCCTTGCCCTCTTGCAGGTAGCCGATCAGGGCATTGATGATTACCACGCCCAGAATCACCGCCGTATCCACCCAATGGGCCAGCAGGGCGGTGACCGCCGCGGCGCCCAGCAGGACATAGATCAGGATGTTGTGGAACTGGGCCAGAAAGCGCATCCAGGCGCTGGGCCGGGGCGGCTCCGGGAGTTTATTGGGGCCGTGTTCGGCAAGCCGGCGGCGAGCCTCATCGGCCTGAAGGCCGCTCATGCCGCTATGGAGTGATGAAAGTACGTCTTCTACTCTTTCTTGGTGCCAGTTTTTCGTCATGAAAGTCCGCTTTGGAGGGCGCGCGCCGACTCCCGCGCTCCGGCGCCGGTCGGCAAGAATGAAAAGCGACCATTTACCGCACTATATTTATGGACATTGATGCGCGACCCGGGTTCTGGACCCTGAATCGTTTTTTTCGGTTCTAACGACAGTTTTTTTCGATGCGTCTCCCGGACCTCGAAAAGGGCAGGCGTCTTGCGGTCCGCTTCGTGGGGCTTGGGTGCTGGCCTTCCTGCTTCTCAGTCGCCGACTGATGGACAGGTAGGCAACGTTGTCGCGCAATTCTTCGTGCTCGAACATCTGCCAGTTGCTTCCTCCGTATGAGGCGGGTAGTGCCCCCCTGGTGATGCACTGACTCGACTTGGAAGCACGCCCGGGGTAACCGCTACCCGCCTCACAGCTTGCTGAACTATCAGCTGTTCATACAAACCCGAACATGGCCGAGACGGCCAGCGACAGGCCCGGCATCTCGAAAAACACCGCGCCCAGGCCGGCCAGAAAACCCACCAGGATACCCACGGCAAGGAAGCTGCCCATGAAGCTGAAGTCCTTGCGGCTGGTCAGGGCATAGGCGGACAGGCCCAGGAAGATGGCCCCGGTTGCCCCCATGGCCGTCATCACCACCTGGCCGCCGTTGGGCAGGGCCAGATAGCTGTTGAGAATCGGTCCCAGGATGTACCCCATGAAGCCAGTCAGGGCGAACACGAAGGCCAGCCCCCAGGCGCTGTCGCGAAACTTCATGGTGGCGAACAGCAGCCCCAAATAACCGCCCAGGGTGAGCAACAGCCCCGGGTGCGGCAGTTGCAGCGCCATCGAAACGGCGGCGGTCAGGGCACTGAACAGCAGGGTCATGGACAGCAGCGCATAGGTGTTGCGAAGCACCCGGCTGGTGGATAGCTCGGCGGACCGACTTCGCTCCGCCGTGAGGCGGTGAGCGATGCGGGTTAGTCTGATCAAATCACTGCAGATGCGCAGAGAGCGCAGAGAATTGGAAATAATGCTGATTCCAGGATCGGAAGAAACTCGGCTTCTCCAGGGACAAATGCCCCGAATGATCTGCAACCGTTGTGTTCTCAGCGTACTCTGCGTCTCTGCGTCTCTGCGTCTCTGCGTCTCTGCGTCTCTGCGTCTCTGCGTCTCTGCGTCTCTGCGTCTCTGCGGTTCTTGTTTGAAGTATTTGGGTTCACAAATAGGCTGGCTCGGGGGCATCTATGAGCAACCGGCGACCCGCCCGGTTCGCACCGGCTTTGCGAGGTTCCAGCCTGCGCAACAGGGTGCGCCCGGCCCGGTCGCTGGCCCGGTCGATGGCGACGTACAGGTCGGCCTGGGTGTCCTCCACAATCACATCGGGCAGTCCCGCCAGCACCAGTTGCAGGCGGCAGCGTTTGTCCATGCCCGCGCGCGGCCCGTTGACGTCCGACAGGCGCACGATGACCCGTTGAATAGGCTCGTCGATACTGCTCAGTGCGTAATGCAATCGACGTCTTGCATGGCTGCACAAAGCTTCGGTCAGGGAAAACCTGTGAGTCTTGATGTCAATCTGCATGGCGTCCTCCGCGATATGCAGTCAGTGGCTTGGTGACCTGCATGCTAGGACGACTTGAGGGTTTGGATAATTCGAATCTATACGATCAATAATTCGACTTTAACGAAGACATGAATCAGTGAACTGAATACGCCGGGCGGGGCGGAATATCTCGAAGAAACAGCGGCGTAGAGTTACAATGGCGCATCGTTCGGACTCACTCGGCAGGTGACGCGGCGCGGCGGCTGATCATTTCGATATCCAAGGCGGATTTTACCTCCCACGCGGGATTGGGATTGATCGGGATGGCGATCCGCCAACGCACCAACCTGATCGCGGATGCCGCCGCGGCGGCGCCGGCACGGAGCGACGCCATCCCCCATGGGGACATCCTCGCCAGCTACGTGGCGCTGCGGTGTCTGGGCCAGAGCGACTTCGAGGCCATCGACGCCTTCCGCAGCGATCCCTACTTCCTCGAAGCCCTGGGGCTGGATCGGGCCCCCTTGGCGGCGACCTTGCGCCAACGCCTGGACGCCCACGCGGCGAGCTTCAAGGACGTCGCGATCGAAGCGTCCGTCGCGTTCCTGCGCCGCAGCCAGGCGCCGATTACCCCGCTGGCCAACGGCTTGGTGCCGCTGGATGCCGACGTCACCCCCATGGACAACGCCAAGACCAAGAAGGAAGGCGTGTCGCTCACCTCCTACAAAGGCGTCGACGGCTTCGCGCCCATGGCGGCCTGTCTGGAGTTGGAGCTGCGCGAAGGTAGCCAGCACAGCCAGAAGGGTACCCCGGAGCTGTTGACACGGGTCCTGCAGCGCGCGTCGGCTGACCGACGCGCCGCTGCTCGTGGGCCTGGACAGCGGAAACGACCCCCGCGACAACATCGCCGCGTTCATGGCCTACGGGGAGCAAGACCCGCAGGCGGTCCCTATCCAGTACCTGATCAAGTGGAATCCGCGTCGGGAAAGTCCCGAGAAGTGGCTGGCCTACGCCGAGGCGCACGGCGACTGGAGCGAGCCCAGACCAGGCAAGCGAGTGGCCATCTTCGAGGTACGCGAAATGCGTGCCCACGGCGGCTTCGACTACGATCTGCGGCGCGTCATGCGGGTCGTCGAGCGCACCGTCGACAAGCGCGGCCAACACCTCCTGGTCCCGGAGATCGAGGTCGAAGGCTGGTGGACCAGCCTGGAGCTGGCCGAGGAGACGATCGTCGCGCTTTATGCCGATCACGCCACCTCCGAGCAATACCATTCCGAATTCAAGACCGACCTGGACGTCGAGCGGCTGCCTTCGGGTAAAATCGCCCCACCAACGCCCTGGTCCTGGCCTGCGCCATGTTGGCCTACAACATCCTGCGCTGGATCGGCCAGAGTGGCCTGCTCGGCCCCCGCCCCACCGCGGCACCCGGCCAAGCGCCGGCGCCTGCGCACCGTGATGCAGGAGTTGATGTACGTCGCCGCGCGCCTAATCTCGACGGGCCGGCGCTTGAAGCTCGCCTTCGGCTACGGCTGTCCCATCGTCGCGGTCTTCCGCCGTCTCTACAGCCAACTCTCCACGGCTTAAGCGCCCCGCAACGCCCCCGCCGACCCAACAGCTGCGACGCGCTCGCGGCGGCCGTCGCCCATTGCCTTCCGCGCCTCCGGCGCTGCCGCGCGACGCTTCTCCTCATCGAATCGAAGGCCGCGACCGTGTCCATCCGGGTCTTCTCCGCGCTCTTCACGCCATCGTTCATGCCCGTGCGCATCGCTCGCGGGATTCCGGTATACGGCGGCGTATCAGTTCACGGATTCAGGGAAGATTCAGAGGACCGGTTGCGGCCTGTTTACAAGCTCATGGCAAAACACACGTTAGCGAAACAGCTCATTGCGGGCGTTCTCGGTAATAGCGGAAACAGCCGGGTGTCGGATACGTCGTTCCGCGGAGATGGCATAAAAACACTCCGTAATTTCGTCGCTTCGGGCCACAGCGCCACGCCATACTTTTCCCGCACATCCTGCTCCATGGCGCTGGGTGAGGTGAACACCCCGGTGCCGTGGTCGCCGAAGGCCTTCATCAGGGCCCAGGAGTAATCGGGGACGTAGCACTATTTCGAGCTCTCAGCGGAATGTTTGTCCGCTTCGCGTCTAGCCCGCATCGTATTCTTTCGCCGCTAGACGTCTCCAATCCGTATAAACCCGTCATACATAACGAAACTACAAACGGCCGGTTATGGGACTCGCACTCTGACTCGGCCACGAAAGCCCTGAAGCCGATCTGCCGATGAAGGAGCGAGCCCTGGCCAAACTCCACGAACCGGACACAGCGCTCCAACGCTACCGGCTACCTGACAGCCTGATCGACTTCCTGAAGACGCTATGATTATGAAAAGCCTCTAACGCTGCCTGGCCGCCAGCCAACGGCGGTCAGCGAGCGATACCAAACCCCAGTTTGCATAATCGCAAGCTTTGCATAATGGGACACTGCAGCCCCTCGGCGCGGCTTTCACGCGACGCTAGAAAGGGATCGGTTCGACCTGTTCCAGCCCAGGACCGGCACTGACCGCAATGCGGATGAAGCTGTCTCTCATGGGCGGCGGGTGAGTGTCCGGAGCTGGCCGACTGCTGTCGGTCAGCCGTCTCCCGGAGGCCGAAAGCGACCGGTCAGGATTCGGTACCATGAGTCCTTGGCTCTGCACTCGACCACAACTCCGGGCAATCTCCGCACCTCAGCGCACCGCAGGGTCTCGCCCTGTAAAGGGACGCTCAGAACCTCCCCGGGGCCTGAGACGAGAACCTGCACGCCGCTTTTCGGGAGCAGTTTATTGGTTCCACGTCCAGCGTCTCCGCCCGGACGATCCGGGGCCGTGTTGCCTGCCGGACGTCGCCGCACCCCGGGGAGAAGTCACCGGTGTTGAGTGCGACGTTTCGAGCGAGTTTTGCGACCCCAATCCTTCCTGGCGCCGGAGATACGGCGGTCGGTCAATCTGACGACCTCGTTCCCGGAAGTGCCACCCCCAGTCCGAGACCCTGTCGTCTCGTCACGGTGTCGGGGCGGGTTCGGGAATCCAGATTGCGGCGCTCTCGTCGCCGTAAGGGCGGCATTCGCCCTGTAAGTACCGTATCCCGACCCAACCACATACAAGTGCGTCCAGAGCATCCTCGTGCGGCTTCAGTGAAGCCAGGCTGCCAATCTGAGCCGGAGTCGGCAATTTGGCGAGGCACATCGACGACATACGCGCCGAGCGCCGAGAGAATTCTCGAATGCTGCTCTTGCAACCGTGCAATGCGGGCTTGCAGCGTCGCATCGCGCCAATACCGCGTCGTCTTGGCGACCTTGTAGGGCACGCGGAAATCGCAGTGCAGGAGGCTGAGGAGCGCAGGGTGCGGGTAGACCTCGATGAGGGATGGACAGGCCCCTGCAGGGGTGGATGCGGTGGCCAACGGGAAGCCCAGGGCCGCGGCGCATGCCCGAATCTCGTCCGCCAACGGCCCCGGGCGCTGAGCAGACGGCGAATGGACGGCGCATCCCTGGTTGCCGAATGCCCGCGCCACGGCATGATCTGCCGCACGTCGCCCGGTGATCGGCTCGAGGCTCAGCGGCATGTCCATCGCGATCGTCGACACCTGCGCGCCACCGAGCAACTGGCGGCAGACGGCGAGGAGTCGATCGAGGTCTGGCCGCCTGCCCGTCGGTTTCGAATCCCAATTGACGGGCTCACCGGCGGCGAGCTTCTCGAACTGCTGGTAGCTCGGCGCGAGGCCTGCGCACCGCCAACGCCCCCCGACATTGACGAGCAGAGCGACGCCGCTGGGTTGCCTGACGGTCCAAGCCGGGTCGATCGCCAGGATTGCGGTCATCGGCCGGTTCTGCGCCTGCCCTCGCCGCTGCGTCTCATCCCTGCCGCCTGATCCAGGACTCCAGATCTTGGCGCGGGATCACATCGAGGATTCGCAACACCTTGCCCGGCTGCCAGTGCACGATCATGCGGTAATCGAGGCCCAGGCGGACGCGATAGTGCTCGGGCAGACGTTCGAGCGGCTTGGTCTGCCGCCAGATGGCGGTCTCATGCGCTGCAAAGCGCCCGGCGGCCAGGATCGCCTTGGTGGCGAGCGGTGGCGGAAGGGACGCCAAACGCTTGCGGAAGGCGTCCGTATACTCCGGCAGGATCGGCCTGCCCGCGGGTGCGACGACCGCCGCCTCCTCGGCGGCACCGGGTCGTTCCGCCGGGGCATCCGGTAGCGACAGTTCCGCGAGCTTCTTGCGCTCGTTGGTCAGCATCTTCCGCAGCTGCCGGCGCTCTGTCTGCTGCTCACCGATTTCCGCCTTCAGGCCCGCCACCTGATCGCGCAAGCGCCGCAGCGCTGCCTCCTTCTCTGCATCAAAGGCCGCTGCTGCTTCGAACTTCTGGGGACCAGCCGTGTGCGAACCGCGGGCCTGCTGCAACTGCGCGCCGGCCGTCCCGAGCGCCTGTTCCGTTTCGCGCAGGGCCTGCTTTTTGTCCTCCAGGGCGGCAAGCGTTTCGTTCAGCTTGGCGGTTAGGCGTTCAATCTCCCGATTTTCCGCCTGGGCCTTCTCCTTGAGCTGGGTGCGGTCCTCGATCCAGTCGAACAGGGCCTCGGCTGGATCGCCCCCCGGTTCCAGGTCGAGGTCGACCCGTGCGTCGCCGATGACATCGAGCAGCATCTCGTTGTCGAAGTGCCGGTCGGGGTTGCTCGCGATCGCCGCTCGCGCAAAGGTGATCGCCAACGCCGGGTGACGCGGGGCAAAGTCGTGGGCGAGGCGGGTCAAGGACTCGTCAAACTCGGTTTCTTCGTCCGAGACCTGGCACACGGCCTTGCGGCAGTCGCGCTCCAGCGGCCCGAAACGCTCCGGATTCTCCAAGAGGTCGAAGCGGAATGCGATGGCGTCTGGCTGCCACCAGGCCTGATCCCCGCAGTGATCCCTGATCCTGCGGGCCAGGTCCAGGTCACCGGCTTGCAGGACCTCCTCAATGAGATCTTCGAAATGCCCCTGGTCGAATGCCTGTTCATTTGAACGCCGCTGCCACTCGACCAGCATCTCGAAGGCCAGCGCGCGCAGTCCGAAGGCCAGTGCGCGTTGGTAACCGCTGGGAAGCTGGCCGTCGCTGAGCGCGGCCGGCGCCAGCTTTTTCAACTCGTGCGCGCGCAGGTTGAGGATCACCGCCGGATCGTCGACCAAGCCGGGCCTGGTCTTCAGATCGGTCCTGGTGGTGCCGGCATACGGGGAGGCGTCGCGCAATAAGTCCTGATCCTTGGCGTAACAGCACTTCTTGTACTTCTTGCCGCTGCCGCAGTGACAGGGGTCGTTGCGTCCGAGCTTGGCGACCGGCCGCCGTACCGTGTAATCACCGCCCACGATGCGGCGGGGCCTGTGCTCGGGAAGGAACGCGGAGAGCTGCAGCTCGCTCCAGCGGGGGATGCGGGCGTGGCCGGGGGTTGGTCCTTCATCCAGGATCAGCAACGCTTGGGCAAGCAAGCGCTGGATCTCCGGCGCGCGAGCGGCATGCTCGAGCTTCCAGAGGACCTTGCGGACCGGTTGCGGGTCCAGGTTGAACTTGGCCGTCAGCTCGGCGGCCAGCCGGGCGGCATAGCTCTGCCGTTCGAGCGGCAACTCCTCTGCAGCGGCGGCCCTCAGCAGGGGTTCAATCGCGCTCTCGTCCTGCAGCGCGAAGCAGGGGAGCGAATCGAATAGGTCCTCGCACACCCCGAGGCAGCCGCACAGCACCTGCGGGTCGAGCGTCACCTCGGCGAACGCGCACACCTGCAGCAGCCGGCTCAGCGCACGGTCTTCGCCGGCGTCGAGCAACCCCTGGAGAACCGGCTCGATCGGTCCCGGGGAAAGTTCACCGAGTTGTTCCGCGAGCGCTCGGATATCCGCCATGCTGGCGCTCGCGCCGCGGAGCGACGCCAGCAGCTCTCCCGGGATTTCAGCAGTCATCAGCATGCCCCGAGCGTGGCGGGTTGGAACGGCGTGCTGGTCCCCACAACAGCGGACAGGTCGCGCCCACCCCCAATCGTCGCATACGACGAGCCCAGCGGTGCGACTAAGGGTAGCGTCGCAATGGCCGGTCGCCGCGCGCGATGCGACCCATTGACGCGATTTCTCCGGCGTCGGAGGCCGGGTCTGCGATCCGCCTGCCCTGGGAACCTGACACCCGGTCCTACGAAGCGCTGCCGCAGCAGGACCGCCTCGGTAACCGGGCGGTGACGCTCATCTGGGGTCGGCGCGGCACCCGGTTGGGGCGATTGGTCCGCCGTTCGGTTGCCGCGCCGGCGGACGTCACC
This sequence comes from uncultured Gammaproteobacteria bacterium, assembly GCA_963698355.1. Taxonomy (GTDB): domain Bacteria; phylum Pseudomonadota; class Gammaproteobacteria; order Chromatiales; family Chromatiaceae; genus Thiodictyon. Next base: position 113,909 of record CAVOQO010000012.1, read on the forward strand.
CGCGTCCTAGCGGCCATCGCCCGGTGGCGGACGCCGTGTGGCGACGTCCGGGTCCGCCGAAGGCCCGCCCCATGCCCGCGGCAGAATCATCCTCGCCGTCGTGCGTCCACCCCGACGCGCATACAGGGCGCAGAAGGGGCAGGTCGGGGCCAGCCGGCTGGCGCTGGCGACGAGGTAGTGCAGCTCGCAGGCCGCGCAGTAGCGCAATTCGGACGTGCCCACACGCAGGTCCCTGGCAATGACCCAGGCGCCGTTGAAGTCGAGCAGGGCCTGCGGCAGGGCCATGAGCCGGTAGAGGTCGTAGGCCGCGATGACCGCCCGAATCGCCAGCTGCCGGCGCGGGCCAGGCCCCGCGTAGCGCCCATAGAGCGTGGCGAAGAGTCCGGCATGGACCTGCTGGGCCCGGGTCTGGATGGTCGCACCGCCGATCGCCGGGAGCTGCCCGCAGGGCGCGCCGCGGCCGTGCAGCTCCCAGTGCAGGGCGCGCAGCTTCCCGCGCGGCACCCCCGTCTCGTGATGGGCGATGGACACCCGGGCCTGGCGCCGGAGCAGCGCGACGGCCAGTTCGATCCGCGCTATGTCATCGAGGACGCCCATGCGCCACCTCCAGGGCCGCGATGGCCACATGGACCGGACCGAACCACCGCGCCTCGGTGCAGGCGGCCAGCACGCTGCCCGCCGCCTTGGGCGGAAGGCGCAAGGCATGGATGGCGACCGGGGAGTTGGCGAGCGCGCTGATGGCACTCACCGTGGCGCCGCGCAACCAGGAGGTCAGGGGCTCCCTGACCCCCAGGACCATCTCCGCCTGGCGCTCGTCCTGCGCCACCAGGCGCTGGGCGAGCAACAAGTACGACAGGTTCAATTGGAAGATCTCCTCGGGGAGAGGAGCGCCCACGGGCTCTTGTACTGCCTCCCGCATCGTTCAACCCTCGCTGTTACGGTTCCCTGGTCCCGTCGAAACGGATGCCGCGCAGGGAGGCCACCACGGTGCGCCAGCCGAGTGTCGCCCGGTTGCCCTGGATCCCCGCGTAAACGCTCCGATCCGAATGATCCCCGGGCAATCCCGCCCAGACCCGCGCCAGGTTCGCGGCGAAACGCTCGTCGCTGAGCGCACCGGTGAGCCACGCCTGGAGCCCGGCATCGCGGGCCAGGTGCATGGCCATTCGGTCCTGTAAAGCTGGGGTGAAGCGCTCGCTGCCCGTGAGGCCCAACCGCACGACCAGGCCATCCAGGGTGTCGTCGATGATCTGATAACGGCCGACCGCAGAGCCGCCATTGCGTCGCACCAGCCGATCCTGCAGCGCGCGCACCTCGCGGACTGTGAGATCCGCCAGCTGCACCTGGCTCTGGTGGGCGTGGGCGTACCAGGCGTTGTAATTGCCGCGGGACTCGGGGCCGGCCACCAGGTCGAGCACCGCGCTGGCACGCCAGAGGTCGAGCACGCCGTGCGGGTCCCCTTTGAAAGACTGCCCGCGTATGGCATCGCGCAACCGCAGTGCCCGGCGGCCATAGGCCCGCGCCGCGCGATCCTCGCTCGGGTAACGGTAGCGCCCGATGCCGAGGGCCAGGTCGTCCCCGGCGGAGCGGATGGCATCGGCCAGAATGTCGGCGGCGACCACCAGATTGATCCGCGCGTCCAGCAGCGTCGCCGGATCGCCGACGCGATGGCCGTGACGCTTCAGGTTGACCTGCAGGAGCCCCACGTCGATGTCGCGGGTATCCCGCGTCATCGCCCGGAGGTCGGCAACAGCGGCCTCCCGGCTCGCATAGAAGCGCGGACCGGTCTTACTGCGCAGCGTCCACGGCCACGGGGAGACCGCACCCGGACCGCTCGGCCGCTGGGTCTCCTGAACGGCCAGCGCGTAGAGCAAGGTGGGATCGAGTCCCCGCCGTTGGGCGGTCGCCTCCCAGAACGTGCCGGTCAAGTCGACCGCACGGCTCTGCAGCGATCCTGCCAGGAGCAGGACCGCACCGGCGCGAACAAAGCGTGGCTTAACCGACATGAAGAGACGCATCAACAGGTTCCGTCAGTTGGTCTCTTGCAGAAGCCCTTGCAGGAGTCGTTCCCGCCGGACGCTGAGCGCGGCATCCGGTGCGCCGCCCGGATCCGGGCGGGACGTTGCGGAGGCCGGCCCGCAGCGCAGGCTGTAGAGCCCCACCAGCGCGAGCTGGCGCAGCCGCTCGGCCCGCGCGCGTGCCGGCAGCTCCGAGAGCGCGGCCTGGAGCTCCGGCTGGCCCGAGCCGATGTGCACGACGACGCGCCATCCGGCCTCAGCGCCGGCCATAGTGGAAGAACCCGCGCGCGTTGGCGCCGACCGGATCGCGGGCCAGACGCACCTCGGCGCCGGGGAACAGGGCCGCGACGGTGGGCCCGTAGAGCGCCCCGCCGCCACCGGCCATCACCACCAGGTCCACGTTGGTGGCCTCGCGGCGCAGCGCCTGGCGCAGGGCCTCCAGCGCCACGCCAGCGATCTCCTGGGCCGCGCGCTCCACCACGGGAGGCAAAGCCACGCGCGTTCCGAGCACCAGCAGGTGCTCGCGCCCCTGGCGCAACGCCGCCTCCAGGGCGAGCGGCTGGGCACGGCCGCCGTGCTGCTCCGCGATGCGCCCGGCCGAGCGCTCCAGGAGCACCGACATCGCCTCCAGACTGGTCCCGGAGGCGCCCCGGCGCAGCTCCCCGGCCACGATGACCGCCCAATCGAAGGAGTAGAAACCGGCATCGAGCACCAGAACGGTGCCTTCCTCGATGCACGCCAAGGTGTCTGCACCAAGCTCCGTCCACAACAGGTCGACGAAGGCGCCGACCGGCTGGGGCACGATGCGCACACCTCGCCGACCTCGACGGCGCCCCCCTCGGTGGCATGCCGTCCGATCAGGGCGCGGCGCAGCGCCTCCCGGCGCCGGGGGTCCTGGGCCTGGGCCACCGGCAGCCCGGTGACCAGTCGATCCACCACCGGACGGTTGGCGAGCACCAGGGCCGCCTTCACCAGCGCCCGGTAGGCGGGGGTGGCGGCGTAGTCCTCGTGCAGGGAGCGCTGCCACCCCTCGAGGCGCATCGGCTCGATGGCGGCGGCCCACGGCTGCCCGTCGATGTCGACGACGATGGCGTCCTGGCGGCGGCCGCTCCCGACCCGCTCCCCGAGGCGATCCAGGGGCGCCGCACCGGCGGGCCGGACGATCAGCCGCGGCGATTCCCCGGCTGCGCCGACGACGATCTTCAGGTTCGAGTAGCCCACATCCAGGCCAATGACGGTCATCCGGTCCTCGCAATCACAGAAAGTGCACTGGCGGTACACAAGGGGCCGGGAAGCCAATCGGCCGCCGCAATCCCGTGACGGCAAGTGCACGCCAGGTGCACTGGCGGTACACAACCGCGAGAGGAGCATGCCCGAGATCCCCGCTCACGACCGCCGGGAAAGACGCCCGAAAACCGGGCGCTTTCGCCGCGGTGGCGCTCCCACGGCCGTGCTGTAGTGCGCGGCGACGCCGGGGTGCGGGCGCAAACAGGTGTCGGTGCCAGGCGGCGGGCGGAAGCACCGTCGCGCCGAAGCCCCGTAACGATCTGATCGAGTTGCAGGAACGCGTGCGGGCGGAAACACACCCCTCTGTCTGGCTGCGGGCGAATACAGGCCGCAAACGCCACCGTCGCCGGGGGCGCGGGCGAATGCAGCGGACGGACGAAGCCTGCGGGCGAATGCAGGCCGCATCCGGGGCGCACCTAATCGTCTGATTGAGCACACGAAAACCTGCGGGCCAAAACAGGCCGTTCGGTCAGGGTGCGGGCGAAAGCAAGCCCCCGAAGTGCCCCTCCAGGACCGGCGTTGGGGTGCGGGCGGAAACGGGCAGCGGGTTTCACTTTGGTTAGATATGTGGGAACACGGGGGTTGCGGAGCATGTCCCGGGAGACGCCGGAGATCGAGGAAGCCGTCGAGGCATGGGCGCGGGCGCGCCTGGAGGCGCTGGCTGCGGAGGCCGCCGAGGTGGCGTCCCAGTTCTATCTGCGCGCGGCCCAGCAGCGCGGCGAGCGCCCGCGCGAGGAATGGGGCCGGCTTGGCGTGCGGGTACGAGCGGTGCGGGCGGAGCGTGCCGCCCCCGGGGCCTTCTCCATCGAGTGGTTCACGCGGCGCTGGGTCAACCGGACCGGGAGCCGGGCGCGGACCTTCACGACGTACCTCCCGCGCGGTAAAGGCGACCGCTATGCCCGCTCGACCCTGCGCGGCGTCGCCCAGCCCTGGGAGCTTGCGCTCGCCGATGCCCTGGAGGAGCGCTTCGCCGAGATCCGCCGCCTGGCGCGTGGCGTCTCGCGGGTGCGGATGGCCTTGCGCCAGCACGCGAAGCTCGAACGCACCTTGGCGGCAGCCGCCGCGGAGCGCAGCCGCCTGCCGGGCGACCAGGGAGATGCCGCGTCCCCGCGCCTGTAGCCCTCGTTTATCCCCAGTGCTTGTTGCCGCATCCGTCCGCGGAGATGGGTCAAGGCGACGCGTCGAAAGAGCACGGTTTCCGTGACCTTTCGCGCTCACGGCGCCCCTTCGGTCGGGTGCAGCCTATCGGGATGCGACTCTTGGGCCGCCGCAAGCCCGCTACCGATCCTGCACCCGTCGGGAGCGGCACGGTTTCTCTCGACGACCCCGAGCTACCGCGCTATCCGCCGTTCCTGAAGGGGCTGCCGGTCGCTTCACCTGAGCGCATCGTCGCGACCCAGCGCGAGCTGATCGCCCGGCTGCAGGACGGGCTGGCCTTCACCGACGTACGCTTCGCAACCCTGGTTCGGCCGGTGGTGGAGCGCTACGCGGCGTTCGTCCACCTGCTCCCGGCCTCCGAGGCACACCATCACCGCGGTGCCGGGGGGCTGTTCCGCCATGGCCTGGAGGTCGCCTTCCACGCCGCCCAGGCGAGCCAGGGCCGGATCTTCGCCCTCGATCGCGGCCCGGCCGAGCGCCGCGAGCTGGAGCCGCGCTGGCGCCTGGCCGCCGGCCTCGCCGGGCTCTGCCACGACGTCGGTAAGCCCGTCTCGGACCTGTCGGTGTCGGATCGCGAGGGGAGGACCACCTGGCGCCCGCTGCTGGGGTCCCTCAGCGACTGGGCGGAGGCCAACGGCGTCGAGCACTACTTCATCCGTTGGCGCGAGCGCCGCCATGCCCGCCACGAGACCTTCGGGCTGCTGGTGCTGGAGCGCATCCTCATCCCCGAGGTCACCGCCTGGCTCGTGGACGCCGACCCGGAAATCCTGCAGGGGCTGCTTTCGGCTGTCGCCGGGATCGACGACGGGGCCGTGCTCGGGCACCTGGTGACGGACGCCGACCGGGCGAGTGTGGAGCGGGACCTGCGCGAGAACCACATCGACCCCGCGGCGACGGCGCTCGGGGTGCCGGTCGACCGCTACCTGCTCGACGCCATGCGCCGCCTGGCGCGCGGCGGACGCTGGCAGATCAACGTGCCCGGCGCGCGGCTGTGGATGCTCGCCGAGGGCCTGCACCTGGTGTGGCCGGCCGGGGCCGAGGACGTGGTCGGGTTGCTGGCGGCAGACCGGGTGCCCGGCATCCCCCGTGACCCGGACACCCTGGCCGACATCCTCCTGGAGCGCGGGCTCGCGGTCCCAAGGCGGGACGGCAACCAGGCCCAGCGCTACTGGCGCCTGGCGCCGGAGCCGCTCGCCCGCGACGGTCAGGTCGTGATGCTCTCCATGCTGCGCCTGGCCTCGCCCGACCTGGTGCTCGCGGGGGTACCCCCCGCGCCGGTCGGCGTTGCGCTCGCGTCGGAGCCGGCGCCGTTGGAGACGGCTTCGGAGCCGCCGGCAGATGAGCCTACGGAGGCCATCGCCACGGCGGAGGAGGGGACTCTTGCGGCGGCTGTCACGCGGCCAACCCCGCATGCCGTGTCTGCCGCAGACGCAGCCGCAGAACCGGACGCCCTTCCAACAGCGACGGTTGCTCGGGGCGTAGCGACGCCGGATGCCGTTTCCTCGGTGAGTCCCGGAGCCCGGTCACTTCCCACCGCCTCACCTGGGGGGCAGGGGACGGACCCGGATGAGCACCCTGGGCGAGCGGCAAGCAAGGCCGCCGCCTGGCTGCGCGCCCGTGGTGCCGGTGGGGAGGTGCTGCTCGCCCTGGCGGAGGTGCTCTCCGCCGACCCGCGCGCCTGGGATCAACGGATCCGGCGGAACGGCGAGCCGCTCGTGGTGCTGTTCCCGGACGGGCTCGCGGGTCTCGGCGCCGCACCGCAGGCGCAGCTCGACGCCCTGGCGAGTACCGGCCTGTTGGACGTCAACCCGCTGACACCCCTGCGCCGGGTGACCGAGATCGACGGCAAGCACGGCGCGCCTCTGACTCTGGAAGCGTCCCGCCAGGTACTCGCCCTGATCGCGGACGCACGGGCGCCACGGCACGCGCCGTCGGCGGAGTCTGCGCCGAGCCCGCCCGAGGTGGGGGGGCTGGAACCGGCGATGCCAACCGCTCCACCAGCGGACCGTCGCAACCCCCCGCCCGCGGACCCCGGCGCCGCCCGAGCCCTGGTGGAACGGATCCGCGCCCGCGACCCCACCCTGCCCAGTGGCGTGTCGGAGGCCCCCGGGTGGCTGGGCGTCGGACCCGAGACCCTGCGCGGCTGGGCGCAGGCGCACGGCGTGCCGATCTATGTGCTGATCCGTACCCTCGGGCACCTGCCGGGCTGCCGCGTGACCCCGGAGGGGGGTCTCGCCGTGCGCGAGAGGCCCTGAGGTGGACCGCTACGAGAACCCCTGGCGCCCCAACTACGAGGCCGCCGCCGTGGGGCTGTGGCTCGCCGTGGCCGCGATCGCCTGGGCCACGGCCGACCGCTGGGATCTGCACGGCGCGCCGTTTCTCTATCTGGCCCTCGCCGCCTTGGCCATGGCCGGTGTCTGGCTGCCTGGGATGCTCCGCGTCTGGCGCCGCCATCATCGCCTGAGCGGCAAGCCGCTGGCGTTCCTCGCCCCGCCCGCCCTGCAGCGGCAGGTGCGCGGCGGCCGGCACCTCTGGCTCGGCTGGGGCTTCGAGTGGAACGGCGCGCATGCCCAGCTGGTGCACGACCTGCTGCGTGCGGGTCCGGCCCGTGTGACGGGAAGGAAACCGGCGCGCCTCGGCGCGGACTGGATCCACGGCCTGGGTGAGCGCGAGCGGGCGGTGCGGTTGCCCCTGGTGCACACCGAGGGGCACCTGCTGGTGGTGGGGACCACCGGTGCCGGCAAGACGCGCCTGTTCGACCTGCTCGTCACCCAGGCGGTGCTGCGCCGCGAGGCGGTGGTCATCATCGACCCCAAGGGGGATCAGGACCTGCGCAACGCCGCCGAGCGCGCCTGCCGCTCGGCCGGGGAGCCGGGGCGCTTCGTCCACTTCCACCCCGCCTTCCCACAGGACTCCGCCCGCATCGACCCCCTGCACAGCTTCAACCGCGCCACCGAGGTGGCCAGCCGCGTGGCCGCGCTGATCCCGAGCGAGACCGGCAACGACCCGTTCAAGGCCTTCGGCCAGATGGCCATGTCGAACGTGGTGCAGGGTATTCTGGCGGTCGGGGAGCGTCCGAGCCTGGTCACGCTGCGCCGTTATCTGGAAGGCGGTGCCGAGTCCCTGGTCGAGCGCGTCCTGGTGCGCTATCTGGCGGAACGGGTGGCGGGCTGGGAGAGCGAAGCCAAGCCCTTCCTGCGCCAGGCCCGCGACAGCACCGCCCGCGTCGCCGGTCTGGTGCGCTACTACCGCGAGTCGGTGAGCAACCGCCACCCCTCCACCGTCGTCGACGGGCTGGCGAGCCTCTTCGAGCACGAGCGGGTGCACTTCTCCAAGATGATCGCCTCGCTCATGCCGATCCTGAACATGCTGACCTCGGCGGACCTGGGACCGCTCCTCTCGCCCGATGCGGCCGACACCGGCGACCCCCGCCGGCTGACCTCGATGGCCGCGTGCATCGAGCGCGACCAGGTGGTGTATCTTGGCCTCGATGCGCTGTCCGACAGCATGGTCGGCAGCGCCATCGGCTCCATTTTGGTGGCGGACCTGGCGGCGGTGGCGGGGGATCGCTACAACTACGGGGTGAATCTCACGCCCGTCAACGTCTTCATCGACGAGGCCGCCGAGGTGGTCAACGACCCCTTCATCCAGCTCCTGAACAAAGGCCGCGGCGCGGGCCTGCGACTGACCGTGGCCACCCAGACCTTCGCCGACTTCGCCGCCCGCACCGGCAGCGAGGCCAAGGCCCGCCAGGTGCTCGGCAACATCAACAACCTCATTGCCTTGCGTGTGCTCGACGCCGAGACCCAGCAGTACGTCACCGACAGTCTGCCCAAGACGCGGATCAAGAGCGTTCTGCGTACCCAGGGCAGCACCACCCACTCCCAGAACCCCTTGCTCTACACCGGCAACGTCGGCGAGCGCCTGGGGGAGGAGGAGGGCGATCTCTTCCCGCCGGCGCTCCTCGGGCAGCTCCCCAATCTGCAGTACCTCGCGATCCTCGCCGGCGGGCGCGTCGTCAAGGGGCGCCTGCCGATCCTCGGGACGCCGAAGGCGACCGCCTGATGCCCAACCCCCACGACATCCCGCCCGAAGGCGCGGGGATGCTGGCAGCGGTCCTGGCGCGGGTGCGCCAGGCCGAGGTGGCGCTGCTGCGCGATCTGGAGCTCGACTGGCCCGGCAGCCGGGCGTTGCTGGCGCGACTGGGCGTGGCACTGGCGGCACAGAACCCGCGGGAGGCCGAGGCCTGTTTGTGCCGGTGCCTCTGCGGGGGCTTAAGCGCCTACGGCGCCGCCCGCAAGGCGCGCGCCGGTGACCCGGGGCGCTTCGCCGCGTTTGTTGTGGGTCTCACTGAGGCGCTGGCGGACCCCGCTCAGCGGGCGCTGGTCGCCGACGCCCTGAGCCCGCTCCAGCAACGGGCGCTGCGCCTGGCGGGGGAGGACCTTGTCTGACGCGGGAAGCTACGGCGCGGCGCGCACCGGCAACTGGTTGTGGGCGGTGCTGGTCGGTGCCGTCCTGCTGGTGATGGAGCTCGTCGTGTTCGCCGCCCTGGTGCCGGCCGCCTGGTCGCAGCGGGTACGTGACACCGAGCTTGCGTGGCTGAACGAAGGGCTCGGCGCGGCCACGGCACAGGCCGTCGTCGCGCGCACCGAGCACTGGTACGGGACGCTCTTCGTCGACCCGGGACTGGTCGAGACCAGCTACCGGATCACCCTGCCGAGCGACGCGGACGTCCAACGTGCCGGGGCGCTGTCGCCGCTCGCCACCCTGCCACTGTGGTCCTGGGTGGCGGGCCGCCTGGAGGTGATCTGGGCGGCCCTCCACCAGGCGCTGCAGCGCCTGGCCATGCTCGCGGCCTGGTGGCCGTTTCTCGTGCTGCTGTTCGCCGCCGCCTGGGGCGACGGGTGGGTGCGCCGGCGCATTCGCCAGTCGGGGTTCGCCTACGCGAGCCCGCTCGCCCACGCCTACGCGCTGCGCGGCATCGCCGTGGTGGTGGTCCTGGTGGGCTTGGTGCTGTTTCTGCCGGTGCCGCTGCCGGCGCTCGGCGTGCCGGTGGTCGGGGCGCTCCTGGCAACGCTCGTCAGTGTCGCCGTGGCCCATGCCCAGAAACGCCTATAACCCAGGGGTCCGAAAGGACGCCTCTTATTGCTCGGCATCCACGGCGTCGAGCAACTCAGGTCCGTCGTTGCGGGGGCTGTTCACCTGCCGCGAGACCGGGTGCAGCGCCCATTGCGCTGGATGGGTGGGCCTGAGCAGGTCCAGGAGCCCGCCTGCGTCCTGGTTACCGGGATCGAGCCATCCTGCATAGTGCTCCCGCGCCAGGATGACGGGCATCCGGTCATGAATCGTCCGCACGAGCGCGTTCGCATGGGTGACGATGATGGTGCAGGACTCGATCCCAGCGCCGTCTTCGCCATGCCACCGTTCCCATAACCCGGCCATCGCAAAGGGCTCGCGATCCTGCCGATGGATCAGGAACGGCGTCTTCCCCCCAGGCTCCGTCTTCCACTCGTAGAAACCCTCGGCCGGGATCAGACACCGCCGGTGCTTGAAGGCGTGGCGGTAGGCCGGCTTGGATTTGACCGTCTCGGCACGGGCGTTGATCATGCTGTACCGGCTATCCGGCCCTTTGGACCAGGCCGGCACCAGACCCCAGCGCAGCGCGATGAGCTCGCGCTTGCCTGTGTCGGTCTCGCGGATGGCGAGCACCGACTGGGTCGGGGCGAGGTTGTAGCGGGGCTTCGCTGCGCAGAGCGTGTCCAGCTCGAAGCGGCTCGCGTAGAGGTCCGGGTCCGAGTACTGCACGAAACGGCCGCACATAGCTTCTCCAGAGTGCGCCGCTGGGATGGCGGCTTCTAGTCTCGAAACATAGGGTACCTGCGCGGGCGGGCAATCGTAGAAAACAAGATGGGACACCACTGCAGAATCTGCGGAAGGACAAGGCCGAACGAGAAGTTTTCGGGCAGGGGCCATCGGACCCACGTCTGCAAGGACTGCGCTCGGATACCGAAGTCGAACAGGGATGCGATTGAGCAGGAAGAAGAAATCTTCAACTACCTGAAGCAGTCGCACATCTCGGCGAAGAACACGGTCCGACTAAGGACACTGGCTGCATCGGATGACCCCAGGATCGCTGAGCTAGCTGCCATCGTGATTGAGGTTGCGGAGGTCAAACCGTACAAAACGCGACGGCTCCAGCTCCTGGCTCGGGAGAGGAGAGATCTGCTCCATGCCCTGGCGAGGACGGGGTTGATTGCTGCGCACCATGGCTAGACCAGCTTCTCTTCGGGGCTCCAGGTGTCGAGGCTGACCAATGTCAGCGGCGTTTCGCGAAAAGCTCGTTCGCAGCGGCGTTAATGGCAAACGCGACCGCGAAAACGAAAGCGCACCGTGAGCTACTCGACTCGAACATTCATTGTCGGCCCGAAGGATATCCTGTATGGGCTGGCGAGCGCGAAGTTCTCCCGGATGTTCGATGACCCGGAGAGCCATCGACTGGAGCGCTTCGCCGGCCAGCGCGTGCGCATGGCCGAGACCATCGTGGAGGTGCGTGATCGGGCACCCTGCGCAGTCGTTCGGCTCATCTATGAGATGCTCGGATTCGATGCGGAAGGGCGGTTGGACCGCGCCACGTTCATATGCCAGAACGCGGCGCTGGCGGACCTGGCCATCGGTCGCGTGATACCTCGATTCGGGGCGAAGGAAACGGTAGTGGTCGACGCCGGCAGCCGTTTCGTCGCCCGCGGCGGGTCTTGGCAGCCGTCCCCGACACTGGAACAGGAAAGCGTGCGCGCCGCCCTCGGCGAGTCGAAGTGCGAACGGTTGTAGCGTCGTTACCCAACATGCATGATCGGGTCGACTGGGCGGAGACGGATGGTGTACATCGCCGAGTAAAGGAGACGTTGGTATTGTTGTCCGCGCATTCTTGGATCTACTCCGTTTCGCGGCGCCTGGAATCTCTTGCCGTATCCGCAACCTGGTACGGTCACGGCTACCTCAGATCGTTCGGGAGAGCACACAGGTAACAGCCGGAATCGGCCAACAACCCTCACTGACCGTCGAGTCGCGAGTGACTACCTTGGTGCGCGAGGCGGCCGCTTGGCGGGAAGGAGGACGATTCTGAGCGAGTACCCTCGCGGCGGCGCGATGTGCAGCGGCCTTGATCGCTGGCCCCTGCCTGACCGGCATTGCCCGGTCCCACCGCGACGCCCCGTCCTGAGGTTGTGTTCAGCCAGATAATGCCCTGCCGCCCACGACCTTGGAGCCAACCCCAGCATGCCGATGAGCGACTTCTACCAGCTGTTTCCCAAGCTTGCGGAGACGGAACTGCGGACCGCAACCTTTGAGCCCGGCAGCAGCACCGGTCTCCCCGGCGGTCGCTATGGCTTCGTCGAAGCCTACTGTGACGGGATGGGTTGCGATTGCCGGCGGGTCATGATCGGCGTCTACTCCGAGCAGGAGCGGGGCTACGTTGCGCATATCAACCTGGGGTTCGACTCCGACGACGAGATGGCCGGCCCGTTCCTGGACCCGCTGGATCCACAGGGACCCCATGCCGAGGAACTGCTCGCGTTCTTCACGGATATGATCAATCGCGACCCGGCCTATCTGGCACGGCTGCAGCGCCACTACGTGCAGTTCAAAGAGCGGCTGGAGGGTCGACGCTATGCCGGTCGAACCTTCGAGACACCGGGCCGAGTGACGCGTGTTGCTGTGACGGCGCCGCTGGGGGCCTACCTGGAGGGCGGCTCGGGAGGTGCCGTGCCGGTTGCGCCGGCTCTACGGGAAGCCAAGGTCGGGCGCAACGACCCCTGTCCCTGCGGTTCGGGCAAGAAGTACAAGCGCTGCTGTCAGGGCAAGCCGCAAGCGGGGTCTGCCGCCGCTGTCACTGATTCCGGACCCGCGCTGGTGACGCACCTGTCGGATCAGGCCACCGGTGCTCGGCCTGACGACCCGGCGCTGACGCGTCAGGCCGAGGAGCTGATCGCCACAGTGGTCCGCTGGCGGCGGCGCCCAGGCCATGAGGCACGCTGGGGAGCCGAGGTTCAAGCGACGCTCGAGGCTAAGCATGTGCTGGCGTTCCCGCTGCTGCGGCTGCTCTTGACGCGTTACGCGCCCGATGGGCGTCAGCAGACCCTGCCGCCAGACTATGCCGTGTGCCTGGGTCTGCTGGAGGAGGCGTTGACCCAGATCCGTTACTCCGTTGAGCGCAACCGGCCGACCGCTGTCGCGATGGCCGAGCAGCTTCAGAGAGAGATCGCCGCGCAGGGCTTCAGGCCGGAGGTGGATGTGCGGGTGCAGCAGGACTTCATCATGGCCCTGCATGGTGCCAAACTGGAGCTGCATCCGAGCATCCGCGAGAAGGCTGTCGAGGTCGCGGGATATTACGCCCGGTTCAGCGCCGGTAAAGGCGCACCGGACCTCGATGGCCTGTTCACCCGCTTGGTCCGGGAGATCAAGCCGATGAATGCCTTCGACGTGCTCGAGCCGGTACTGGCTGAGATGGCGGTGATGCCGACCGACGGTCAGGTCGTTCTGGCGGCGGGGATGCTGGCATCATCGCAGTCGGTGTTCCATGACCTGGCCGTGCTGATGCTGTTGCACCCCGAGCCACTGGTGCGCACCCGCTTGCCGGAGCTTTATCGCGCCCCGGCTTGCCTGGGCAATCTGAGCCCCGTCGGGCTGCGGCGTCTGATCGGGCTGCGCAACTGGCTGCCCGTGGACGAGCGCCCTGAGGTCGACGCACTGATCAAGGCCACTCGCGTTGCGGGAGTCACTGTGGCACCCCTGCCGAGTACCGAACTGGTGGCGGTGCATGCATCCCCGTTCGACGGGTCCGGTACCCAGGCCGCCTGGATAGCGGTCAAGGATCGCAGGCGCTATCGCATCGAGAGCCTGTTGGTTCGACAGGGCTATGGCGTGCGCGAGGCGTTCAGTCAGCCTGATCTGACCAAGCGCGAGCTTGAGGGCGCGATCCGACAGATGAGCACTAGGGTAGGGACCTTCCCTGTGGACGGGGTTTACTTGCGCCGGATGATCGGTCACTTCATCGCGGTGGGGCAGTCGCGCGGTGTACCGCCGCCGCCACAATTGCTGTCGACCAACGAGTGGGCTGGCGGCGGCTATTGGACGCCGGAACTGGTCTCGTCGGCGGATGAAATCGAGCGGCTCGCCCCCGCCTTTCGGGCGTCCGTGATCGCCGAGCGCGAGCAGGGGGTACTGGCCGCTTCCAAGCATTGGCCCGAGTCGGAGCCCTTCGCCGCATCATGGTTCGAAGACGACGCCCGGATCGAAGCACTGCTGCGGGAGCAAATTGGTGGCCCGGACCGGTGGCTGGCTTGCCTACCACAGGCGGCGAGCGCGCTCATGAGCGGGCTCCTGGAACCGAAGCGGGATGTCTGGATCGAACGCCTTCTTTGGATGGCACTGCTGTCGGCGGCCTGCCAGCACGACCGGCCCCCGATGCCTTGGCCTGCGTTTGTGGTGATCGCCAAGGCTCTGCAACGCGGCACACCGCTGGCGGAGGTTCCGTTGATGCAGGCGGTGGCCGAGCGTTCCGTGCAGTCGGCCTGGCAGCGGTCGTTCCGGCGTTAGGGTCTGCCGCGCCGGGCGCGAAGGCGATGGCGCAGCAGTATGCGGCACGCAGTATCGGTCGCCGCAATGCGACGGTTGAAGCGAAGGATAACGGGACAGCGCAGGAGCCAGACTACCAGTGGGCGGATTTGTCGCGGCTGGATGTCATCCGCCCGCGCAGTGTCGGGGTCGAGCGTGTGGCACGACGCGACGGATCTCAAGCTCGCGGCCGTTCTACGGGACAAGACCGACTGCTTGGTCATCGCCGCGTGAAACAAAGACGTGCCCACCTTCGATGCGATGGTTCACGCGCTGCACTACCACATGTTCCAACCTGTGGTTATGACCAACTGCGGCCAGTACGGAGGATCGACTGCCCAAGCCCCTTCCCATAACGCTATGACAAGGTGATCGCCCACGTCCGCCGCGCCGGACAGGTAGCCGTGAGCGTGTTCGAGCTGAATCTCGGGGAGGGTCGGTGGGTTCAGACACTCCTGATCTTTGCGGCTGGGAGTCAGAGGACGGCCAGAACCAGCCACCGGCCCCAGTCGTTCTAGCGGCCGGTAGACGCCGATTTGCTGACGCTTAAGGCTTGCCCTGTGACCGACCGAAGAGGAGGGCTTGCAGCCTCTCGCAGTCAGCCCCCGTAGCGACTCTGTTCGGCCAGCGGTGGCACCGTTCGGGGGCGTGGTCGGCGGCCTCATCGGCTCAGTCATCGTGCCGTACCCGGTCGTGGTCGAGCGCTATGCGCCTGCACCCGTGGTGATCGAGCGGTACGCACCCGCGCCGGTCGTCGTGGAGCGCTAGGAGCGACCCGTGGTCGTGTATCGCGGTGGCCCTCGGCGCTGGCATGATCAAGGCCGGCATAAGGCGCCACTGGGACGATGATTGAAGACGCCAGCGGCGCTCGATCCGCATCCAGGACTGGCTCGCGGCGACGTTCGGCCTCTAACCGTTTCGTCCAGGAGGTTGGCCAAATGCTCTGGAAGGTGGCCGGCGCGCTCGCACGCCAAGCCGCGCCCGCGAACGGTCCCTGAGAGGGAGCCGGCTTCGCATGTCGTTTCACGCTCTCGCTTGGTTCAGCGGCCACCGCTATCCGCCGCAAGCCAGTCGTCCCGCAGCAGCGCCTGCAGGACCACGTCTTCGAATACGCCCCACTTGCGGACGCGCTCGCGCAACACACCCTCCACGCGGAAGTGATGGCGGGCGAGGAGTCGGCCGGAGGCTGGGTTCCGGACCATGTGGTAGGCATAGACGCGGTTGAGATCCAGGTCCTGGAAGGCGAGGCGCAAGACGGCACCGATCGCCTCGCCCATGTACCCGCGGCCGCGGGCATCGACCGCCAACCAGAAGCTCAGCTCCGCCAAGGCGTGCTCGCGGTCGACGGCACGCAGCTCCACCAACCCGCAGAGGTCCCACTCGGGAGGCATCCGGATGCCGAGCGCCAACCCGCGCCCGCGCCGCATCTGGCCGATCCGCGTTCGGACATAGCGCTCAGCCTCCCCCGCCGAAAAAGGGTGAGGTATGGAGATCATGGTGTCGGCCACCTCGCGCTGACCTGCCGTGGCCTGGATCCGTGCACAGTCCGAGAGATCGATGGGGCGCAGGATGAGCCGCTTGGTGGCGACCTCGGTCAGGATCATGCTGTCGGTTTCCGCAAAAGCACCCGAAGCGGCGGCGCCCTCCCTCGTCCATGGGGAGCAGTCGGGGCGGGAGCTTCCCTGTGCCATCGTCCCGGGGCGAGCACCTTGACATCGTCCTGGACAACCACCAGGCGGGTGCCCCAGCGGGGCACGGCGGAGCGAGGGGTCTTGCAGCGTGAGAGGCAGGGGCTGGCCACTCAACGCTGTATCCGGTCACCTAGCCCATCTTTGGCACCCTTCCCAAAACTTCCATTTCATTTCAATCAGTTACAAATTTTCGGTGGCGGCCTTGGGCACTACATCTGTGAAACCTCAGTGACTTATGGTGCCGCGGATATATTCGCCAGAACCCTAGCAGTGTGGCCGACATCGATCAATGGGGCTATATGCGATTATGGCACTACACGCAGATGTGAATCACTAACCTATTGAGTTGGTGGGATACGAGCGCCGCGCTAGCGCGGAAAAACGGGGTTTTTGGGCCGAACGCACGGCCGAAATGCCAAAGATGGGCTAGGGTACTTGGTCTGGGCCCCTCGCGGTTTGGCTGCCCGCCCATCGGGCGAAGGCTACAGTGTTCCGAGCGCTCCGCACCCCCGGGTTACCCCCCAAGCCACGGCTCGGTAGGGTACCGGATGGCAGAACACGGGATCTTCGATTCCCTGATCAATATGCGTGCGACCTCGTATCGGGCTGCCCAATGACTTCCACACCCTCAGGGCCTAAGGCACTCTGTCTCCTTCGCTAGGCCGCAGCTCCGTGAAGTCATCAGGCCGGGCCGAAGCACAAGGTCCCTGGCAAGCAGATTGAGTGTTGTCGGGCCGATCAGGGGTTCGGATCCACGGCGAGCCCCATGTTCTCCTGAGTGATGCTGCCCAAGAAAAAGCCCCGGTGCCGCTAAGGCGACCGGGGCTTGCTGTCGTCTTCGGTGTCGGGCCGATAGGCCCTGCGAAGTCACGCGTTAGGGGTGGTTGCGCTCTGAACCGCTTGGACCTCGACAACGGGCTCATGGGTCTGAGCCGCCGCCAGTTCGTGATTGTGGACCACTGAAACCGTGGTCCCAAAAAGGCCGAAGGCCAAAGCAAGTGCTGCAAGTGGTGCGAGCATGGTGTATCTCCTGGATGTCACAATAGTTTGACGATGTGAATCAGTATATCAGCGATTGCTAATGTAACAACCATTGGATTGTAACCAGATGTAACGGCGTGGCCACTCGCCAATGGATGCGGGCGACCCGCTACCACCGCAGGCGGTGTCGGGGCTCCTCCAGCACGGCATCGACAGTCGGCGCCCGTCCCAGGGCGAGGCGGCCTTCAAGGCGGGCGAGCGCGTACGCACAATCTTCCATGCACCACTCGGGGCCACCCGGTTGCCCCGCTATCTGCGCGGCCACGTCGGGACCGTGGAGCAGGTGCGCGGCTGGCATGTCCTGCCGGATGCCAACGCCCATGGCGAGGAGCGGGCCGAGCCGCTGTATTGCGTCGGCTTCCGTGCCCGGGACCTGTTGGATGACATGACGCGGGCCCGGGACATGGTCTTCGCCGATCTGTGGGAGAGCTACCTTGAGCCGGCCTGACCAAAACCTCCCGACCGACGCCGAGCTGACCGAACCCTGGCAGGTGCAGGCACTGGCCCTGTCCATCGCGCTCCAGGAGGCGGGGCTCATCAGCACCGCAGAATGGTCCGAGACGCTGGGCGCCGAGATCGAGAAAGCCTGTGCCGCCGGCGATCCGGCGGACGGCACGACCTATTACGGCCATGTCGTGGCCGCCTTGGAGCGACTGGTGCACAAGAAGGGGCTGTTGCCGGCGGACCTTCTCGCCAACCGCAAGCGGGACTGGGAGGATGCCTATCGGCGGACACCCCACGGGCAGTCGGTGCGCGGTCAGCAGGGTGAAACTCTCCAATACCGCTGGCTGCATAACGGAAAGGAGGTGTTGCGCATCCGTGTTCCTGTTGGTTCCAACCGCTGGCGGGCTCGCAAGCATCGATTTCACCTTCTGACTCTAGACGCGATGTCGTTGTCCGTGCCCCGAACAAAGGCGCCGCCAAGTCTGGCCGGAACGATGATGACAAATCGCGGCCCAGGAGGGCTTTACGAGCCGAGTAAGCCTAGAGAGTACCTTCGGAAAAGTCGTCCGAACTCTGGGAGCACGGTGTAGCCGGACATTCGGCGATGCGCCGGGAGCGACAGCCCTTACCGACAATGCGCAGCTGGTCAGGCTCTGCGGTCCGCGCGCATCCGCACCTGACGCTGATCGTCGTCGAAGATGCGCTCGCCTCCAACGCACCGCACATCCGTCATCTGCAAGGGCTTGACCTACGCTTTATTCTCGGCGCCAAGCAGAGCGATCACGCCCTTTTGTTCGACTGGGTCGAGGCCAGCGCGCAGACCGCCGAGGCGACCGTCACCGACCAGCAGGGATTTCGCCACCGTTTCCGCCACCTCAACGGTGCGCCGCTCAACGGCGCCAACTTCGATCTCGAGGTCAATTTCCTCGAGTACTGGGAGCATGCCCCCGACGGCAGCGTGACCCACTTCGCCTGGGTGACGGACATCCCGATCGATGACAGCAACCTCATGACCCTGATGCGAGGTGCCCGCGCCCGCTGGAAAATCGAGAACGAGACCTTCAACACCCTCAAGAACCAAGGCGATCACTTCGAGCACAACTTCGGTCACGGCAACCGCCACCTCAGCACCGTGCTGATGCATCTGATGATGCTGGCGTTTCTGATCGATCAGATCCAGCAACGCTGCTGCCGGCTGTTCCACGCCGCCTTGAGCGCGGCACGCAGCAAAGGGCGCTTGTGGCGCAAGCTGCGCAGTCGCTTCGACCTCTGCCTGATCCCCGACTGGGAGGCCCTCTATCGCTCCATCATCGCGCCGCCGCAGATCGCGTTGGGCCACGACACGTCCTAGCCGCCGGCCGTGACCGAGCGTGCTCGACGTGCATCTTGAGGGGACTGAACGCCAACCGTTACACCTTCGTCGTGCGCCGGCGAGAGGCGTTCTGTGTCTGCCAACGTTCGCCAGCGGCCTCCGCCGGGTTCGCCTGTCCCTGCTCGACCCGAGCGGGAATTGCTGGTGCCCCATGCAGCGGATCAAGCCGGCATCAGGCCTTTTGTTACAATGGCCGACTCCGTTCCACCCCTGGCCTTGCCCGTGAAAAATCCTCTGACCCTGTTGCCCCAGTTACTGGGCAGGCCTTCAGACACGCGTCCCAGACTCACCGCCATCTACCATTGTGCGGCGGCCGGCGAGCCGCTGATCGCCACCGCCCAGGCCGAGGTGGTCAGCGGCAAAGGCCTGCTCGGCGACCGCTACAGCCGGGACGCCGGCTTCTGGCACCGGGTGGACAGCTGTCAGCTGACCCTGATCACCGAGCATGAACTGGCCCGGGTGCGCCGCGCTGGCACGGTGGCGGTGGACAGCGGCCAGCATCGGCGCAACCTGGTGGTAGCCGGCGTCACGCCTAAGCAGTTGGCTGGCCGCAGTTTCCAGATCGGCGATGCCCTGTTTGCCTACCACAAGCCCCGGCCACCCTGCGGTTACATCGACACCGTAGCCGGCAAGGGCATGGCCAAGGCGTTGGGCAGGTACAGTGGGGCGTGTCTCAAGGTGATTCGTGGTGGGAGCATTCGGGTGGGGGATGCGCTGGTGTGGCAGTCTGATGTATCGGCGTCGGCCTAAAGAGCTGCGGCGTTGTAGCTTCCCATTCCGGGAGAGGAGGCGCGTCGTTGTGTCATGACGTGTGGAAAAGGATATTGCCCTCTGAACAACGAATGCGCATCGGCGACGGATAGATACTATGCAGGGCGCCTCGAGCTAACCTCCAGAGCGCGACTTCGCGCTGAAGTTTCACGCCGAGGTAGGCACGTGAGACCTGGTCGATAACAACGCTCAGGAATCCCGAAAGTTCCATACGAAACAACCTGAAGACAATCGCAGCCACGATCGGAGGAAAAGATGACCGAAAAAACCGACACGACCGCGGGCAAGTGCCCCGTCATGCACACGTCTGTTGGAGTGAAGTCCAATCGGGACTGGTGGCCAAACCAGTTGAACCTGAAGCTTCTCCAGCAGAACTGCCCCCAGTCCAATCCCTCTGGGCGAGGCGTTTAACTACGCCGAGGCGTTCAAGAAGCTCGACCTCAAGGCCGTGAAGAACGACCTTTACGCGCTGATGACCGACTCGCAGGACTGGTGGCCGGCAGACTACGGTCACTATGGGCCGCTTTTCATCCGAATGGCGTGGCACGGTGCGGGCACCTATCGCATGGGGGACGGCCGCGGCGGAGCAGGCTCGGGCCAACAACGCTTCGCGCCGCTCAACAGCTGGCCCGACAACGTGAATCTCGACAAGGCGCGCCGACTGCTCTGGCCGATCAAGAAGAAGTACGGCAACAAGCTCTCCTGGGCCGACCTCATGATCCTGGCCGGCAACTGTGCCATCGAGTCGATGGGCCTCAAGACCTTCGGCTTCGGCGGTGGGCGAGCGGACGTCTATGAGCCCGAAGAAGACACCTACTGGGGATCCGAGACCGAGTGGCTTGGCGACAAGCGCCACGAAGGTGACCGGGACCTCGAGAATCCACTCGCCGCCGTTCAGATGGGTCTGATCTACGTGAACCCGGAAGGGCCGGGCGGCAAACCGGATCCACTCGCCTCCGGCCGGGACGTACGCGAGACCTTCGCGCGCATGGCGATGAACGATTACGAGACCGTCGCACTCACCGTCGGCGGCCACACCTTCGGCAAGTGCCATGGCGCCGGCGATGCGGCGCTGGTCGGGCCTGCACCCGAGGCGGCCGGCATCGAGGAGCAGGGCCTCGGCTGGAAATGCAGCCATGGCAGCGGCAAGGGTGGTGATCAGATCGGCAGCGGACTCGAAGGCGGCTGGACGCCGACCCCGACGCAGTGGGACACCAGCTATCTGGACATGCTGTTCGGCAACGAGTGGGAGCTGACCAAGAGCCCCGCCGGTGCTTGGCAGTGGACGCCAAAGGAGGCGACTGACAAGAATATGGCGCCGGCCGCGGACGATCCGTCGAAGCGTGTCCCGATCATCATGACCGACGCGGATATGGCGATGCGCATGGACCCGATCTACGAGCCGATTGCGCGGCATTTCCACGAGCACCCGGAGGAGCTCGCGGACGCCTTCGCCCGGGCGTGGTTCAAGCTGACGCATCGCGACATGGGCCCGCGCTCGCGCTATCTCGGCCCGGAGATCCCGGCAGAGGAGTTGATCTGGCAAGACCCCGTGCCGCAGGTCGATCACGCGCTGGTCGACGCGGCCGACATCGCCGACCTCAAGGCCAAGATCCTCGCCTCGGGGCTGTCCATCTCCGAGCTGGTCTCGACCGCCTGGGCCTCGGCAGCCACCTTCCGCGGCTCCGACAAGCGCGGCGGGGCGAACGGGGCGCGCATCCGTCTCGCGCCGCAGCGGGACTGGGAGGTCAACCAGCCTGTCCAGTTGGCGCAGGTGCTGAAGACCCTGGAGGGCGTCCAGAAGGACTTCAACGCCGCGCAGGCCGGCGGCAAGAAGGTGTCGCTCGCCGACCTGATCGTGCTTGGCGGTTGCGCAGCGATCGAGCAGGCGGCGAAGAACGCCGGACTTGATGTGGAGGTGCCCTTCGCGCCGGGGCGCACGGATGCCACGCAGGAGCAGACCGATGCGGACGCCTTCGCCGTGCTCGAACCCGTAGCGGATGGGTTCCGCAATTACCAGAAGGCCAAATACAACCTGTCGGCCGCGGAGCTGCTGGTCGACAAGGCGCAGCTCCTGACGCTGACCGCGCCTGAGATGACGGTGCTCATCGGTGGCATGCGCGTGCTGAACGCAAATGTCGGACAGTCGCAACACGGCGTCTTCACCAAGCGCCCCGAGACACTCACCAACGACTTCTTCGTCAACCTGCTCGACATGAGCACCGAGTGGAAGGCGACCTCGCAAGACGAGGATGCGTTCGAAGGACGCGACCGCGCAACCGGCGAACTAAAGTGGACCGCCACCCGCGTCGACCTCATCTTCGGCTCGAACTCCCAGCTCCGCGCGATCGCAGAGGTCTACGGGCAGGACGATGCGCAAGAGAAGTTCGTGCAGGACTTCGTGGCGGCGTGGAACACGGTCATGAACGCGGAACGTTTCGACCTCGCGTGACCTTGGCTGAACGGTCTTCCTTCCAGGGCTTCCAGAGCGCAGCCATGACCGAAAGTTTGGTGATCAGAACCCGGTCGCGGCTACGCGAATCCAACGCAAGCCTGCCGAAGCCGTGAGTAAAAAATCAGGGCGGCGTTTCAAAACAATTTGAATCGGCAACGATGATGGCAATCTGTGCCAGCACCATCCAGTAACGGGAAGGCACCCGCACCGCGCTGTCCTCCGGGTCGCCCTCCATGCTCGCGTAGATCTCGTGGGCGCTTTTGCACAGCAGGAAGAGTCCGCCCAGGATCAGGATCAGATCCCGGCCGGAGATCCCCAGCGCATCGCGCAGTTGGGAATCCCCGCTGGCGGCGAGCTCCGGCATCAGGGTGAAGAGGGGCTCGGTCAGGGCGCATCATCCAGGCGAGCGACAGCAGGAGCAGGATGCGCGTGATCATGGCGAGGGCCAACCCCTGGACCCGCGCCCGGTTACGCAGCTGCTCTGGCAGCACGCCGACCAGGATCGAAATAAAGATGATGTTGTCGATCCCCAGCAATCTCCAGCGCTGTTAGGGTGACCAGGGCGACCCAGGCCACGGGGCTTGCAATCCAGTCGAGCATGGTGCGATCCCGAACCAGGCTTTGAGGCGGCGAGGAGGCGGGCGATCTCCTCGCGGAGAGATTTCGGAGCGTCCAGGCCCGTTGACGACGAGTCAGGGGCCCCACCGTTTCAGATCAAAGCCGACGAACTCTCCCCGGCACGGCCGTGGGCGGGGCGGAGTGATCCGCCCGCGCCTGGTGCCGGCTCAGAATTCGTCCTCGTCCCCGCCGAACAGGCCGCCGAACCAACCCCCGTCCTCTTGGTCCTCGGGCGTCTCCGGTTCCTCGGGGAGCGCCGCCGACGTCTCGGCCGGGGTCTCGCCCGCCTGAGCCTCGCTGCCGAATAGCCCCGCCACCGCGTTGCCGAGCAGCACGCCGCCGGCCACCCCCATGGCGGTCTGCAGGGCGCCGACCATGAAGCCGCCACCCGGGGCGCCCGCTTGCGTGCCAGGCGGCATGGGCACCGTCCCCTGGGCCGGGACGCGGGTGTTGCTCCAGCCGCGACGGGCCGTTTTCGGGGGCCCGAGCGGGGCCGTGGTCTGGGGTTGGTTGGCGCCGAAGAGTCCGCCCAGAAGACCACCGCCCTGGGGACGTTCGGTCCGCTCCCGCTCCAACTCCTCGACCCGGGACTGCAGGTTGCGCAGCCCCTGTTCTTGCACCAGGACCACCTGGGCAAGCCGGTAGGGGGCCGCCGGCCGGCGGGCCATGAGGTCGTGGATCAGGGCCTCGGCCTCGGCATCCCGGGGACCGGCCTGGGCCTCGGCCTGTTGGAGCCGCTGGAACAGCCCTTCGATCATGTCACGCTCTTGTTGATTCATCGTTCGATACCTCGGGGTGAGACGATCAAGCGGGTGGGGACGGCAGCGGCACGCAGGGCCGCGATCCGCTCCTCCAGGGGCGGGTGGGACAGGAACAGCCGCTTGAGCCCCGCGGCCACCCCGCCGCTGATGGCGAAGGCGGCCATCTCGGAGGGCAGGTG
Source organism: uncultured Gammaproteobacteria bacterium (assembly GCA_963698355.1). GTDB lineage: Bacteria > Pseudomonadota > Gammaproteobacteria > Chromatiales > Chromatiaceae > Thiodictyon. The sequence continues at coordinate 137,313 of CAVOQO010000012.1, forward strand.
CGAGGGCTGGTCCTGCATCGCACGCAGGCGCTCCAGGGCGGCGATCATCTTGCCGCGACCGGCAAGGCTGGCACCGCCCGCATCGGCGCGGAACTCCCGCTGGCGGCTGAACCACATCACGACGGCGCTGGCCAGGATGCCGAGCAGCAGCTCGGCGGCGATGCTGGTCACATAGTAGGCGACGCCCGGACCCTGAGACTCCTCGTCACTGGCCGCCGACAGGGCGCGGTCCACCAGATAGCCCGCCACCTTGGCGATGGCGATGACGAAGGTGTTTAACACCCCCTGGATCAGGGTCAGGGTCACCATGTCGCCGTTGGCCACGTGGCTGACCTCGTGGGCCAGTACCGCCTCCGCCTCGTCGCGGGTCATGCCCCGCAACAGGCCGGTGCTCACCGCCACCAGGGCATTGTTGCGGCTGGGTCCGGTGGCGAAGGCGTTGGGCTCGGGGGCGTCGTAGATGGCCACTTCGGGCATGGCGATGCCGGCCGCCCGCGCCTGGTTGGCCACCGTCGCCAGCAGCCAGGCCTCGGTGCGGTCCCGGGGCTTGACGATGACCTGGGCGCCGGTGGATCGCTTCGCGATCCACTTCGACATGGCGAGCGACACGAAGGAGCCGCCGAAGCCGATGAGGGCGGAGAACACCAGCAGGCTGCCCAGGTTCAGCCCCTGAGCGGTGAGGAAGCGGTCGACACCGAGCAGGCTTGCGGTGACAAACAGCAAGGCCACGACCGCCAGGTTGGTCAGCACCAGTAACAGGATACGTTTCATCGCGAATGACTCCCAAGACAGGGGCCATCAGGCCCCGGACAGGGAGTAGTGTGGGGGCAGACGTGAAACAATATAATTCGAACGTTCCTGGATTTATGTTCGAAAGACTCGAAACGAGAAAGGCATGCGGGGAAGCAATTACAACCATCTCTATTACTTCTGGACGGTCGCGCGGGAGGGTGGGGTGGCGCGTGCGGCGGACGTGCTGCACCTCACGCCCCAGACGATCAGCAGCCAGCTGAAGGTGCTGGAGGACAGCCTCGGCGTGCGGCTCTTCGCCCGCTCCGGGCGCAAGTTGGTCCTCACCGACGCGGGCCGGCTGGCCCTGACCTTCGCCGACGAGATCTTCCGCCTGGGGGCGGAGATGAGCGAGGCGCTGAAGGGGCGCGTGAGCGGGCGGCCGCTGCAGTTCTCGGTCGGGGTGGTGGACGTGGTGCCGAAGCTGGTCGCCTACCGGCTGCTGGAGCCGGCGCTACACTTGGAGGAGCCGGTACGCATCCTGTGCCGTGAGGGCAAGCTCGACGCCCTGCTGGCGGACATCGCGGTGCACAAGCTCGACATGGTGCTGGCGGACACCCCCCTGGGCGGCAGCGTCAACGTGCGCGCCTTCAACCACCCGCTGGGGGAGTGCGGCATCACCTTCTTCGCCGTCCCGCCACTCGCTGCCCGCTATCGCGCGGGGTTCCCCGGGTCCCTGCAGGACGCCCCGATGCTGGTCCCTGCGGAGAGCACGGCCCTGCGCGGCGCCCTGATGCACTGGCTGGATCAGCTCGGCATCCGCCCGCACATCGTCGGCGAGTTCGAGGACCGGGCGCTCATGCAGGCCTTCGGACAGTCGGGCGTGGGTGTGTTCATGTCGCCCAGCGTGATCGATGCGGAGATCGCCCAGCAACACGGGGTGGAGGCCATCGGCAGCACCAACGAGGTGCGCGAGCGCTATTACGCCATCTCCTCGGAACGGCGCCTGCGCCACGCAGGCGTGGTGGCGGTAAGTCAGGCGGCCCGACTGGAGCTGTTTGGGGGATCCACGGGAACAATGGCCCAGGGGGCGTGAAGACCTGGCTGCCAGGCATTCCGACGGAATCGACGATTGGTTTTCTGGCCCGGTGTCATCCGCGACAGGTTAGGTATGCTCGAACAGATCCATCGCCTGGCCCATGGTTTGTTGCCCCTGCGTCGGGGGCTGATCGGTCTGTTCCTGTGCGGGTTGCTGGGCGCGGTGGTTGGGCTGTTCGCCTTGGCGGGCAACGAGGGTGACGCGATCCTGATGCCCGCGATCATTCTCATCCTCTGGGCCGTCACGGGCCTGGTCTTTGTCGACGTGTTTGCCCACCTTCCGCCCCCGCCGCGCGGGAACCCGACGGTCTGGCGCAGCCGCTGGTTGGGCAGACTCCGGCAGGGTCTGCATTGGGCCCTGGTGCTGGGGTTCGCGGCACTGGGTCTGACCGTTGCCGATTTGAGCCTGCACCTTGCCAATGCCTGGCTTGTGGACGGTGCGAGGTGAACGTCTCCATTTCGAGGCATTCCCCTGGAATCACAAACGAGCTCGGCCCGCCGACCTCGCCGACAACCCTTGCCGGGGACACGCGTGGCACGGGGCTGCGCGTCCATGCTCGGCGGGTGCGCCCGCAGTTGGCAGGGCGCCAGGCGCAACAGTTCAGGCCGCGAATGGCGGTGACGATCACCGCCTAGGACTCGCCAGAGCGAGCGGGAGACGACCTCGGCTTAGTGCCGGGGTTTTTGCGTCGGGGTGCTCGGAGTGTGTCACAGCACGGGGACCAGGTGAGCGAGTTCCTTCGGAACCCCACGCCCGATCCCGCGCGTGCCGCTTCTCTGCCGCGTTGTCGGTCAGCACGGCGCAGCCATCGTCATTGGTCCTCACGTTGCGTGGTGCGGCCCACTCAATCGTGGCGGCGAAACGGGGCCGTAAGCAGGATGCGGCGGTTTCCATGCTGCTCGATGGCACGCGGTGCCCTCTGACCACCAGGGACCTTCACGACCTCATGAAGCCATACGGCAGCCGTGCAGCGGACGGCGCTCAAACCCGCTGTTGCTGTCCGCTCGCACCGACCGGACACCAGACTCGTTGGGATCAGCGCGAGAGGTGAGTGTGCACCGCGTCTTTCAGGGCGTCGAACTTCTCTCTCAGCTTCGCCATCCCGTGCCGGACCTCCGGCGAGGTCTTCATCTCCGTAGAGACCCGCCGGAGCATCGCCGTATGCTCTTGCCGCCATTCATCCAGTCGATTGAGCAGCCGCTTCAGCGTCTCGTCTGATCCGTCCCCTTTGCTCGACTGATCGTAGCCGAACTGGTAGTCGACGATGTCATCCGTGACCTCGCCCTTGAACAGCCGGTGCAGCTCGACCTGGAGACACTTGGCGGTATAGCTGAAGCGTCCGTCCTTTTCGAGGCGCCGCACGCTCATGCGGACCTGGGTCGACTCGAGCATATGCAGCGGCGCGTGCTCAGCGGCGCGCTTGACGAAGTCGTGATCCTCCGCGACCCGAAGCGTCTCGTCGAAGCCGCCGACACGCCCGAACAGATCGCGGTCGACGAAGATCGCGAAGCCGCCCGCATGCGGATCGGTCTTCAGACTCAGCTTGACGAACTGATTGGCGAGCTCGAACAGCAGCTTGTCGACTCGATTGTCCGAATCCGGTTCAAACCAACAGGTGGCCAGCCGAATGCCATGCGAGTCCATCTCGTCGAGCGCCTTCTGCAGAAAGTCCGGCGGGGGCAGTACATCGGCATCCAAAAAGAACAGCCGCTCGCCGCGCGCGGCAGCACCGCCCCGGTTGCGGCCGACCGCCGGCATGCCACCCTCGGTCAGGATCACGCCGTGCGAGCGGCAGATGTCTTGCGTACCGTCGGTCGATCCGGCATCCGCCACGATGACCTCGAAGTCCCGAAAGGTTTGCCGATCGAGCCGATCGAGCAACCCGGGCAGCAGCTTCGACTCATTCAAGGTCGGGATGATCACGCTTGCCTTCATGTCTTTGCCCCGTTGGGCTGATGGTCTTCGATCAGGTCCAATGAATCGTCGCTGGCGGTGGCGAGCAGCGAGCGATACATCGGCTCGGGCAGGTCGAAGCCCCCGCTGCGGCAAACCGATTCGTACCAGCGCGCGCTGAGCTTGGGCGTGCGTCTGAGGCTTTGATAGTCGACATGGATCAGCCCGAAACGCTTCGACAAACCCAAGGCCCACTCGAAATTATCCAACAGACTCCAGACGAAATAGCCTCGGATATCGCTTCCGGCATCCAATGCCCTGTGCAGCATGAACAGATAGGCCTCGAGGTAATCCCGCCTGTCCTCGTCGCGCACGCTGCCGTCCGCCTCGACGCGGTCGTCGAAGGCCGCGCCGTTCTCGGTGATATAGACCGCTGGATTGTCGTAACGCTCGCGCAGCCAGATCAAGGTGTCGAGAAAGCTGCGCGGCTCGATCTCCCAGTCCATGTCGGTATGCCTGGCGTTCGGATCGCTGCTGCGGACCAACCGAAAACCAACCCAGGGCAGCCAGCTCCGCTCGACGATGATATGGGAATAGTGATTGACCCCGACGAAATCGACCGGCTGCCCGATCAGGTCCAGATCACCCGCACGCAGGGTCCGCCGGTAGATTGACAACAGACGCCGGACCGGCCGCGGATAGCACCCGGCCAGGATCGGATCGGCAAACAGGCGATTGACCAGGGCGTCGATGCGCTCGGCCAGGCGGACATCCGCGCGCCCGCGCGGGATGACCGGAAACAGGTTCAGCGCCGGTCCGACCTCGGCGTCGGGCACCAGTGCACGCAATCGCTGTAAGCTGGCGCCATGGGCCAGCAGCAAATGGTGGGCGACCCGAAACGCCCGCAGCGGGTTGCGACGGCCCGGGGCATGGTCGCCGGAGACATAACCCGCGCTGGCGATGGTAAGGGGCTCGTTGATGGTCACCCAGTGCTTGACCCGATCACCGAGCCGGCGCGCGACCGCCTCGGCATAGTCGGCGAAATGCCAAACAGTGTCGCGTACCTCCCAGCCACCGCTCCGCTGCTCGAACCAGGGCAGGTCCCAGTGGTAGAGGGTCGCGAACGGCCGGATACCGCGCTCGAGCAATCCGTCGACCAGCCGCTCATAGAAGTCCAGCCCCGCCGGATTCACCCGCCGCTCGGGCGTCGACACCACGCGCGGCCATGAGATCGAGAAGCGATAGGCCCCAAGCCCCAGAGCGGACATCAGCTCGAGGTCTTCACGGTAGCGTCGGTAATGATCGCAGGCCACGCTGGCGTCGCTGCCGTCCTGAATACGGCCGGGACGCGCGGTGAAACGGTCCCAGATCGACGGCGCCTTACCGTCCGCGTCAGGTGAGCCCTCGATCTGGAAAGCTGCGGTGGCAGCGCCCCAGAGCAGGTCTTCGGGAAACTGGATTCGCATCATGCCGTCATTCCTCCCGTGCCGGCCCCATCGCGTCGTGCGGCGACTGTACGAAGATATAGCGCCCCGAGCGGAGCCGGGGTGCGCATCTGCAGCTATGGTCAGGAGCAGCGCGTGTCGGTCTCGGCGCTGGCCTGCTTGGATTCGCTTCCATTGATCAGACCGGAGGGTTTCCGCCCTAGCCGCCGTCCATCCCGACGCCGGCAACCGGCTTGCCGCAGTCCGGACGCCAGCTGGGACAGTCGATCGAGGGACAGTGGGTTGGGTCCGCGCCGATTGGAGGCCGCCAGTGGACCAGTTAGCCTCCGCGTCAGTTGTTGGGGGACTGACCGCCGCCGCGACCACCTTCGGGCTGATCTTCCTCGCGGAGATCGGTGACAAGAGCCAGCTTGTGTGCATCGCCCTGGCGGCCCGCCACCACCACCGGCCGGTGCTGGCAGGGGCCATCGCCGCCTTTGTGGTGCTCAACGTCCTGGCCGTGGTCTTCGGCGCCGGGCTCGCGCACTGGGTGCCGGAGCGCGTGCTGGCGGCGGTCGTCGCCATTCTCTTCGCCGTATTCGGTGTCCTGTCGCTGCACGCCGAGGAGGACGACGGGAGCGAGGAGGTCAAGGAGCGCAGCGGGCACGGCGTCTTCGCCACTACCTTCCTGATGCTCTTTCTGGCGGAGATGGGTGACAAGACCCAGCTCGCCGTCGCCGGCATGGCCGGTACCCTGCCAGCGGTCCCGGTGTGGATCGGCGCCACCCTGGCCCTGGGCACGACCTCGGCGCTCGGCGTCGTGGTTGGGCGCAAGCTGCTCAGTCGCATCCCGCTGCACCGGCTGCACCAGATCAGCGGCGTCTTTTTCCTGGTTCTGGCGGCCTTCGCGCTGACCGAGGTCGTTTGAGGGTGCCCGATGGAATCCGAATTGATGAGCCAAATGCTGGCGTTCGTCCAGGTTATCTTCATCGACCTGGTGCTCGCCGGTGACAATGCCATCGTGGTCGGCATGGCGGCCGCCTCGGTGCCCATGGCCTAGCTAGGAGTGTCGCGTGTCGCTCGTGAATCCGTCCGGGGGCTCCTGCCGCCGGACGGACTCGCTCCTTGGCGACAGCCTTTGGTGCCCCGGTGCGCCCCGCTCCGGGCCGCGGCTTCGGCACGACCTGCCCCCTGCGGGGGCGGTCGGCCTGCGCCACAGCCCTTCGACGGTGGCTTGACGCCGTGTCGGATGCGCTTTGCATGTTCCCTACGCAGCTTCGGGTCTCGCGCCCGTTCGCCACTCCGGGCCCACGCCCGCGCCGACGGCTACCGGGGACTAGGAGCAGCCGACAAGGCTGCAATCCAGCTGGTGAAAGTCCAGCCGTGTCAATTGCTCGGCACGGACACGTAGCGATACCACTGCTCGGGGCAGGTAACCAACCGAGTTCTGCGTGGTGTAAACGGCCCGGCCGCCCTGAGGCTCAGTTCTCAGCGGTGGGTGCACTCTGGGGGCCTAGCAAACGCGGGAGCTTGAACATCACGAACTGACTGCAGCCTCGAAAGGTAGGCCCTGTTGAAATTGGATTGCAGGGACAGAAGTTGAACAATTACTAAGTTATAAAAAATTGAAAAGATACTGGGAAGTAGGTAAAAAAATCATTATAAAAGTAAAGGCAACAATGGATAGTTTGTAACCTGGGTTTAAAGCAATAACATATAACAATATGAATCCAACAATTGAAACCACAAGCGAGAAACCTCGGAGCTTGTTATCGACATCATAAAAATTTTGAGAAAATGGGTTTTCGCTGACATCCAAATTATATTCACGACCACTGAGTTCAAATTCGAATCTCTTGCGTTGGCTGTATAAAGAGCTAGCCTCATCACCGTATTTTAAGACTTCCGGCCTATATGAATCCAACAATTGAAACCACAAGCGAGAAACCTCGGAGCTTGTTATCGACATCATAAAAATTTTGAGAAAATGGGTTTTCGCTGACATCCAAATTATATTCATGACCACTGAGTTCAAATTCGAATCTCTTGCGTTGGCTGTATAAAGAGCTAGCCTCATCACCGTATTTTAAGACTTCCGGCCTATTTACATGATCGAGCAAGGAATATATGGCCTTGATTTTGGACACAATTATCTTATTTAAAGTCACATGGCGTTCAAAGGCAGGCACTCTTATCTCTGAAGTTTCCCGGTTTTAATAAGATAAGTAATTAAGCAACCACGAATACGACGCGCGCATTAGTGATTGCTTATAAAGGTTTATCGGTCGGTTGGATCTGGGTGGTATCGGGAATACGGTTATTCGAATGCGGTGCAAGTACAGCGACTTAATAATGAATGCGGACTCTATTCGGAGTATAATCGAAGGTGCTTAACCCATTGATTAAACATCCAAAACGAGCCCGCATTCGATGTCCAGCTTACCCGCTCTCGCCACGCAATTCCAATCCCTGTTTCCGGCCACGAACAACGGCCAAGAGCGGTGGCGTTGGTTCATCCTGACCCTGCAGGCGATCCTGGTTCCGATCACCGCCTCGCGGACCTCCAACCTGTTGCGGGCGATCGAGACCTTGTTCGGGGTGTGCATCGCGCAGTCGCGCTACTACACCTTCATGGCTTCGGTGAAGCTGCCCTGGGCGCGGTTGTGGGAGCTGCTGTGGCGGGCGATCCCCACGCCGCTCACCGACGGTCGCTTGCTGGTGGCCTTGGACGATTCGATCAACGCCAAGACCGGGCGCAAGGTGTTCGCCTGTCAGCGCAGCTTCGACCACGCGGCTAAGACCAATCAGAGCCAGTACCCGTGGGCACAGACGATCGTGACGGTGGGCCTGCTGAAGCTGATCCACGGGCGCTGGAGTTGTGTGCCGCTGGCCTTTGCCTTCTACCTGCGCCGTCAGACCTTGAGCGAGCGCTGCATCCGGGTGCGGCGCCAGGCGCTGGTGTTTGAAACCAAGTTTGCCCAGGCGGTCGCGTTGATCGGTCGCTTGGCTACGGTCTTTGCCGAGGTTCCGATCCTGGTGGTCACCGACAGTTGGTTCGGCAACAACGGGTTGCTCCAGCCGCTGCGGGCGTTGGTGGGGCCGCGTGCCCAGCTGCTCTCGCGCCTGCGCAGCAACGCCGTGCTGTTCGATCGCGCGCCCGCGACCCCGGGGCGGTGCGGGCGCCCGCGCAAGTACGGGGCGCGCTTGGGCTCGGTCGCCCAATTGGCCGCGGCGCTGCGCAAGGACGCTCGTCCCTATACCCTGCACCTCTACGGTGGGATGCGCGAGGTATTGGCCGCCGAGCGCCTGGTCATGCTCAAGACGCTGCGCTGTCAGGTGCGCGTGGTGTGGGTGTTCCGGCGCACCCAGTGGATCGCCCTGGTCACCAGCGACCTGACCCTGTCGGTGGAGCAGATCATTGAATACTACGCGGCGCGCTGGAAGATCGAGGCTGGCTTTCGCGAGATCAAGCAGGAGATCGGCAGCGCCCAGACGCAAACGCGCAACCCCGATGCGGTGATCAATCATCTGCACTTCTGCATGGCCGCCACCACCCTGACCTGGATCTACGGCGCGCGTCTGGAAAAGGCTCCGCCGCGTCGCTATGCCACGGCCAAGCGCACCGAATATGCCTTCGCGGATCTGCGCCGCGCCCTGGCCAAGGATTTCCCGAGCACGGGTTTCGGTATTGATTGCGGTGCCAGCGAGAAAACGACGCGAAATCCGCTGATCGCCGCCGTTATGCGGCTCGTGGCGTAAGGGAAAGCGGGAAACTTCAGATTCTTCCCTGAAAGCGCGACTTGACGTCGTTTGCGCGGCGGTTGACGTTCGATAGAAGTTTTTTGTGTGCCGGGTTCTGATAAATGACTTTGGCTTGACGTTCTCCCGGGGCAATAAACATCCGCCTATCTCAAACAAAAGCCAAGCGTCAAGCAGGTCCGGACTTGACGTTAGATTGACGCTCGATGCTGTCGAACAGAGGCGCCAAGTCACCAGTCAACCAATGTGGTCAGGGGCTGTTTTACTTGACGTTCGATTGACGCTCGGTTGACGAATATTCTCCCGCTTGGGCTCCGGCGACCAGGCGAGTGCCTGTCGAGGCCCTCAGTGGCGTGCGACTCTCGTAGGTCCACACCCGACCCACGGCAGTCGTTCGAGGCCAGCCTCTTGATTGTCCGCAAAGGACGCATTGCAGTCTCCCGCAGTCAACGCATTGAGCGGCTCTGATCGGCCAAGATCGATATAGAAGAGCTGAACCAGATTCGCAGCGAGGTGGGCAGCGCCTGGCGGAACTCGGATACATGCTGTGGATGAACGTGGTGTTTGCCAAGGATCCCGGGCTCATCCGAGGCACGCGCGCTGCGCAGAGCAGCGGCGCTTTAGATTCTCATTAGGCAGACTTAACCTCGTGTTTCACGTTTCGTGCTCTTTGGCTATTTGTTGTTTGCCAGTGTTTGCGGGTCGCCGGTGATAACCTTGGGTGGAACGTCCGTCGTGGTTTCGGTGACAGCCGCGCCAGCCACCATCATTGACGCACCGGGATGCAGGCTCTGGTGCACCGAGTTGCGAAACGACGCCGGTAGATAAACGCGTGCGGCCAAGTCAGAATGTAAGCGTTCAGACCCTCCGCCACTGAAACCCCGCCTGCCATGCTGATCTTGTTACGCAGCGACGGCGGCCGGCAACGCCGGGGCGGGATTGCCCTGGCGGCGCTGGCCCAGGACCTCGGCGATGTACTTCCACGGCGAGAGGCCGCGCTGGCGGCAAGTGTCGATGACGCTGGCGAGCGCGGTGAAGGCCCGTGACCCCTGCGCGTTGCGGGTGCCGTAGCTGATGCGCCGGGCGATCACCCAGTGGCGCAGCGCCCGCTCGGCGGCATTATTGGTCAGCGGCAGCTCGGGATGATCGAGCACCACCCAGAAGGTATCCCAATCGTTGAGCAGCTCGCGGGCGAGCGCGCGGGTCTTGGCGTGCGTGGCCTCGGCGTGCTGCAGGCAGAGCTCCAGCAGTCCGTTGAGGGCCTGGGCATGGTGTGCACGCAGCGCCGTGGCCGGTGGGCCTTCGCGGGCGGCATAGACGGCGGCCATCACCGCCTCAAGGTGCTCGCGCAGCGTGCGCCCGAAGTGCCGTGCCGAAGCATCGAGGCTCTCTTCCAGCCCGCGGGCCTTGCGCAGCAGGTGGGTCAGGCAGCGCAAGCGGTTGTCGTAGTCGCGGTAGGCCCAATAGCCATCACTCATCAGCCAGCCGTGGAGGACGCGCCCGAGCACGCTGTGCAGCAGTTCCTGGGAGCGCTGCCCAATGCAAAACACCGTGGTGGTCGCGCTGGTGAAGACCCACAGCCACAGGAGCTTGCCGTGCTCCTTCCAGCTGGTCTCGTCGACATGCAGGAGATCGCTCGCGCGCACCTCGGCGAGCAACTGCTCCTCGACCACGGGGGTGACGGCCCGTCCGGCCTCATGCAGGCATTGGTTGATGCTCGCGGCGCTCAGCGAGAGCCCGAGCCAGTCGGCGAGAAACTCGCGGATGCGCCGGCGCGACAGGCGCATGCGCAAGGACAACGCGCACACCAGCGCCACCAGCATCGGGCCGGCCAGATGGCGCTCACTCAAGCGCACCTTCCAGTCCGACTCCTCGCCGCCCGCAGCCGGCTCGGCTTGGGTCCAGTGCCCGCAGCCGCAGCGGTGGGCGTGATAGACATGCTTGACCTGAATCGCCTCAAGGCCGGTGCGCCCCGGTTCGGGCGGGATCAGGTCGATGACGTAGTGAGCGCTGGCGGTGCGCGTCTGCCTCGGCAGCCGACAACGGGCTGCCGCAGACGGCACACACCGGTGGGTGATGATGGCGCTCCTCGTGCACGGCCAGGCACTGGGTGCGGCCATGTCCCGGCGCACCGGGACGCCGCCCCGGGCGGCGCGGCTCCCTAGCATCACTCGGCTCCTCCCTCTGGGGCTCAGCGCTGGGCTCGGGCGGCGCCCGCTCTTGCACATCCCCGGCCTCGGAGACTCCTCGGCGCGCTGCGCCGCTCTGCTGGCCGCTCGACCCTTGCGCCGTCTCCCACGGCACTCGGCTGCTCGGCGGGCGGGAGCTGTTGCTCGGATTCTGCTCCAGGCGCTCGTGCGCCTCTTTGAGGTCCGCCAGCAGCTTCACCGACAATGCGCGCAACGAAGCTTCCTCCAGCCCGGCGAGGTAGGCGTCGTCGAGTTGGACGAGGTCGTGTCGCGTCAGTCGCATGGTCCGGTCGGCAGACTTCCCGCCGGCACCCGTCGGCCTTGCTTATGGCGTGATGTTGCCATGCTACTTCAGATTTGTCTCGCTCCTCCTGGCGGGCTGCGCGCCGCCGTACGGCGGCCTGAAACACCGGCAGTCCATGTGTTGGATTTGATCGGGATCAGACGCCAGCATCATGAGGTGCAGACACGGTGCTAGGTGGGTTCTCGATTTTCCAGCGTGCGCGGGCCCTGCATGGAGGGTCTGAGGTGTAGTCGATATCACTGGTGTCCGCGACACAGAGCACGTGCCGTCGGGGGCGCGCCCATGCGCTCGACGGTGCAGGCGAAGTGCGGGGCGAGCACCGGGCCTCGGCGGTTTCGCGGCGTGGCCGGCTGACGGATGTGCGGGGCATTGGAGGCGAGGCCGTCTTCGATGACGATCAACTTCAGATGCGGATGTTCTCGGCGCAGGTCCGTCAGCAGGCGCTTGGCGGCGTCGCGCTCGCAGTCGTTCTTGCGTGCACCGTCTCGCTTGAGGATGGGCTCGGGCGCCAGCGGGAACACCTCGCTGCGATCGGGGTGCACTAGCACCGCCCCGAGCATCTGGTGATAGTAGGTGATGGTGCCGTTGCGGTGGTGCTTCTCCCCGCACTGCGGGCAATGGATCGTTGAGGAAGAGAAATATCCCGTGCCGTCGAGCGAGAGCAGGTAATGCCCATCGAGGTAGGCGAATCCCTCCAGCCCCTTGCCGCGCTGCAGCTGTGCCGAACAGTGCTTTGTACAGCGGGCGCAGGTGGCGCGGGTCGAGTTCATCGAGACGTTCGCGAAAGCGGGTGTCGCTCGGCGCGCGCTCGATCCCGTAGAGCGCCTTGAGATTGGCGCGCGTCGTCTCTTCCGCTGTTCTAACAGGGGAGGGTCTGAACGGTTACCTGCCAGTTGGCCGCCCGGTAGCAGGTACCGAGGAAGCGCGGCGTCTCCACAAAGGTTTCCAGCAGCACCGGGCGCTCGCCATAGCGCGCGGCGAAGTCGGCGCCGACCCGCGCGGCGGCCAGCGCCAGGACCTTCGAGGCGAGGTTCTTCACCTGCACCCAGGGCAGGATCAGAAACCGCGCGTTGTTGAGCACGCGCCCCAGATGGGCCTCGCGTGCGGGGCGCTCCCAGCCGATCCAGCGGTCGCGCGCCGCCACCTTCCAGGCCGCCGCCCCGAAGCCGAGCGCGCCCAAGACCCCGTGTTCCCACTGAATCAGATAGCGCAGTTGCGCCCCGGGCAGGGGCGTGTAGCCCAGGTAGTGCCAGCGCGCGATCAGCCCGTTCCACAGCCGCGAGGCAGCCTTGTCGACCACAGGCGCCAGGCGCAGACCGCTCAGTTGCCCGGCCGATCCGCCCAGCGGCTGCTGCGCCGGCCAGGCAGCGGGTTGCTTCATCAATCCCCGACCATTGCCGTTGCCGTTGCGCGCCGCCGGCAGCGTGATCAGGCCCGCGCGGTGCAGCCGCAACAGCCCCACCCGGCAACTCATCAGCTTCGGGCGGCCCAGCGTGTCGCACCACCCCAGGGCATCGCACACGCGCCGCGCCACCTCGGCACGCAACGGCGGCTGGGCTTCCCGCACCGCCCGCCGAATCGCCTCCAGGTCCACCGCACTTAGCGGCCGTCCGCACAGCTTGCCAACCCGTGCCTCCATCATCCGCGCTCTCCCCATCGGTCGTGATGGGGGCGGATTTCACCAGCTTCGCCGCGCTGTGTCCAGCCCTGTCAGCCTCAGCCGGTCAGCAGAGATGTGGG